>JAUJNY010000001.1:117658-123108 GCA_030447955.1 Jiangellales bacterium | reverse complement strand
AGACAGCCGCCGTCCTCGGGACTGCCCAGTACCTCTCCCCGGAGCAGGCGCGCGGCGAGCCCGCCGACGCGCGCAGTGACCTCTACGCGGTGGGCTGTGTGCTCTTCGAGCTGCTCACCGGACGGCCGCCGTTCGTCGGCGACTCGCTGGTGTTGGTCGCCGTCGCGCACGTCCGCGAACAGCCGGTGGCGCCGTCATCCCTCGACCCGTCCATCCCTCCGCAGCTCGACGCGATAGTGCTCAAGGCGCTCGCCAAGGACCGCGGGGAGCGCTACCAGACCGCGGGGGACATGCGTGCCGATATCGAGCACGCCCTCGCTGGTCAGCCGGTGACGGCAGTCTCCAGCTCGAGGAGCCAGCTGGGGGCCCGCCCAATGCCAGTTGACGACGCGCTCCTCCTGCCGCCGGAGGACGAGAACGGCGGCCGTCGCCACCGCTGGGGGTACGTCGCTCTCGCGATGGGCCTGCTGCTGGCGCTCGGCTTGGCAGTCCTCGCCGCGTTCCTTTTCTTCCGCGGGCTGCCCCCTTCGACGGCGGCGGAGCCGCCGGGCGCCGCCCTGACGTCGAGCCTGCCGTCAGTCTCGTCGCCCGCACCGCTGCCGTCGGGCCGGTCCACGGGACGGCCGCCGAGCCAAACACTCGTCCTGCCGCCGCTGGTGCTGGTCCCCACGGACCTCGTCGGTCGCCCCGTCGCCGAAGCGAAGGCGATCATCGCAGACGCGGAGCTGACATTCGGCGGGGTCATCCCCGAATTCAGTGACCGGCCGGCCCGCGAGGTCCTCGCCGTTAGCCCAATCGAGGGCACGACGGTGGCGTCGGGGACACCGCTCACCCTCACCGTCTCCACCGGTCCCCCGCCCGCGGTCGAGCCGACCACCGGGACCACCACAGCGGCGACGGCCCCCCCGACTCTCACGACATCGCCCACACCGACGACCACGCCGTCTCCCACGTTCACCGCGTCGCCGACCCCCACTCCGTCGCCCACCCGTACCGCCACCCGCACCCGTACGCCGACCGAGACCCCCGCACCAACGAGCACCCCGACGCCCACATCGACCGACACTCCGCCCGCAGCCCGCTGAGCGGCAGCTAGCGAGTCGCCGCGCCACCTTCCGTACCGGCGCGTGCTTCGACCGGGGGCGCCAACGCCGCGGCACGCTGGACCGCAGCGCCGTCCCCGCAGGACGCGAGCCAGTTGGCGACCAGCCGGTGACCGCCCTGGGTCAGTACCGACTCGGGGTGGAACTGCACGCCTTCGACGGCCACGTTCCGGTGGCGCAGGGCCATGACCACGCCATCGCCGGTGGGGTCCGAAGTCCGCGCGCTCACCTCCAGCTGCGGTGGCACACTCCGCGGGTCGACGGCCAGCGAGTGGTAGCGGGTAGCGGTGAACGGGTCGGGGAGACCGCGCAGGACGCCGGTGCCCCGGTGGTGGACCAGGCTGGTCTTGCCGTGCACCAGCTCCGGCGCCCGGCGGACCCGGGCGCCGTACGCGACCGCGATCGCCTGCAGTCCCAAACACACGCCCAGGACCGGCACCCGGCCCGCGCAGTGGCGGACGAGCTCGACGCAGACCCCGGCGCGCTCCGGCGTCCCGGGTCCCGGTGAGAGCAGCACGCCGTCGTACGCCTCAGCCTGCGCGAGGGTCACCTCGTCGTTGCGGCGCACATCACAGCCAGCGCCCAGCTGACCGAGATACTGCACCAGGTTGTAGACGAAGCTGTCGTAGTTGTCGACGACGAGGACGTGCACCGGGCTCCTTCGCGGCTCCGCTGCGGCGCCGCCGCACGGCCGGAGATGACCCTTTACGCTAGCCGACGTCACCGTCTCGGTCCGGCCCGGTCCGGGCGTCTTCCTCGAGGGGTCACCGCCGTGCCCAAGTCGCGCATCCGCCGCAAGTCGGACTACATCCCACCGGGGTTGCGACGCACCGGCTCGACCTCCATCGGCAGGCCGGGGGCCGGTGGGCGGTGGGTGGTTCCGACCATGCTGGCGCTGCTCCTGCTCGGCCTGGCCTGGATCGTCGTCTACTACCTCGCCGTCGAACGGGTGCCGGTCATGGCAGCCCTGGGTGGCTACAACATCCTGATCGGGATGGGCCTGATCTGCGCCGGCTTCGTGGTTTCTACCCGCTGGCGCTAGCCCGGTTACACGCCTGTCATTCGATCCACAGTGTGGACGAAGCCTGTGGACGCGCCGCGTGAAGTGGTCGGTCGTAGGCGCATCCGGTGCGCTGGTCTGACAGCCGTCAGCGCAGCTGGTTCGTCCGCACCCAGGCGAGTACGAGCGCGACCGCGAGCACGACTGCGCACCCAGCGATCGAGGCGGCGGTACGCCCCTTGCGCGGGGCGTAGGCCATGACTGCGCCGATCACCGCTCCACCGATGAGCCCACCGAGGTGGCCGCGCCAGTCGATGTTGGGCAGCACGAAGCCCAGTACGGCGGAGAGGACGATCATCGAGGTGGCCACGGAGGTGTCCCGGTCGAGTCGCCGCCCGACTACGAACGTCGCGCCCAGCAGCCCGAATACCGCTCCGGACGCACCCAGCGAGGGCAACCCGGGCGGGAGGAACAGCACCGAAGCGGCACTGCCGGCGACGGCAGACACCAGGTAGAGCGCCGCGTACCGCCAGCGGCCCAGCAGCGCCTCCAGCGGGGGGCCGACGAGCCACAGCGCGTACAGGTTGAGGGCGATGTGCCAGACCTGCAGGTGCAGGAACGGTGCGCTCAGCAGCCGGTACCACTCGCCGGCGGCCACACCGATGGCGCCGCTCGGTGAGCCGGCGAGCGACACCAGGGCCAGCTGCTCGAACAGCGTGCCGAGCACGAGGGCAGCCACGTACACGACCGCGTTCAGCGCGAGCAGCACCTTGGTCACCGCGGCCGGGTCGTTCGTGACCCGCCCGCCGAGGACGGTGCGTCGCTGGGCGGTCCCGCGAGCGCCCGCGCGTACGCACTCTGGGCACTGGAAGCCGACCGGTGCGTCGACCATGCAGTCAGCGCAGATGGGCCGCCCGCAGCGCACGCAGCGGATGTTGGTCTCGCGCCCCGGGTGCCGGTAACACGACGGCGCGGTCGCCGGCTGTGCTCCCGGCCCGTCGCCGACGGGACCTGTCACGGCTGCTCCGCCTCCGTCGCCTGTGGAACTCAGGCGGAGGGTGCCGGGACGTCGACGCTTTCGATGATCACGGGCTGCACCGGGCGGTCCATCGGCCCCGTCTCAACCGCAGCGATCTTGTCGACTACCGCGCGGCCGCTCGCATCGGCGACCTCTCCAAAGATCGTGTGCTTGCCGTTCAGCCACGGCGTCGGCGCCACGGTGACGAAGAACTGCGAGCCGTTGGTGTTCGGACCGGAGTTGGCCATGGCGAGCAGGTACGGCCGGTCGAAGGCGTCGTCGGGATGGAACTCGTCGGCGAAGCTGTAACCCGGCCCGCCGGTGCCGGTACCCAACGGGTCCCCTCCTTGCACCATGAAGCCGGGGATGACGCGGTGGAAGGTCAGCCCGTCGAAGAAGTGTCGCGTGGTGCGTTGCTTCGACCGCGGATCGAGCCACTCGCGCTGGCCTTGGGCGAGCTCCACGAAGTTGGCGACGGTCTGCGGGGCGCGCTCGGCGAAAAGCGTGACGTTGATGTCCCCGTGGTTGGTACGAAGTGTGGCGAGCCGATCGTCGGCCACGACGTCGTCCCCCTTCCGGTCGATGATCCAGCATCCTCGCACGGCGTCGCCGGTACGGCATCGTCGTAGGGACCGTCCAGCCGGACCCGCTGGACTCCGCGTAACGATCGTCCCGGGCGGGAAGGGGTGACCCAGGATAAGGCCGCGTCGGCTGGCGTCGTGTTCGTCTGGATGGTGCAGGGGGTCAGCCTTACCGAGGAGGTAGTCGTGTCGACAATGATCGGCAAGCGTGAGCAGGTCGCCAGCCTGGTGTCCGAGCGAGTCAAGCCGTTCGCCGCTGGCGCCGCCGCAGGGGCGGCGGCCGCGTACGGCCCGCGGGTGCAGGCGGCCCGGGAGCGGGTCTCCCCAGCCGTCTACGCGGCCCGGGGGCGCGTCTCCCCAACCGTCGACGCCGCCCGTCTTCGAGTCTCCCCCGCGGTTGACGCCGCTCGGGGGCGAGTCACCCCAGCCGTCGAGGCGGCCCGCGTACGGGTCGACCCCGCGTTGGAGTCCGCGCGGGAGACGCTGCGCGACGAAGTCGTGCCCAAGCTTGCCGCCGCGGTCGCCGCGGCAGCGAGCACGCTGTCCGAGCGCGCCGCCGAGCTCTCTGATGCGGCCGAGGCTGTGGCCACCGCGCCGGTGCGCCGGCAGCGCCGCACCCGCTTGCTGTGGCTGGCCGGGTTGGGTGGCGCTGGGGCGGCGCTGGGAGCCGGCGCAGCGGTGTTGCGCGGCCGGCGCAGCGATGACTGGCAGCAGGCCGAGCCGTGGACGCCCCCGGCCGAGCCCGTCCCCCCCACGGCGGCCGGGGCACCGACGGCGCCCAGCACCGATAAGCCGGACGCCGAGGAGCTAGGGGACTTGACTGCCCCCGCGGCACCGGTTGCCATGGACGGGCTGGACACCGACCCGGGTGACCCGTACGTCGGCGACGTCGACGACACCGCCCTCGGGGAGGAAGCCGTGCTCGTCGACGACGAGGCAGGGGCGGGCCCCGACGAGGCTGTCGCCGACGCCGAAGACCTGCCGCACCTGCCCTCGACGCCGGACGCTCCGCTGGAGGAGACGGTCATCGTCGAGGAGACGGTCGTGGTGGAGGCGCCGTTCGAGGAACTTCCGACAAACCAGCGCGCGGATCAGGACGACCTGGGGCTCGACGACAGGTACGGCCGCCCTCGCGGGCTGGGGTAGGCAATCTGGCCTGACGGCAGTCAGGCCTCAGGGTCAGGGGAAGTTCGGACGCATCGGCCCCGGCTCGGGACCGGTAGGGCTCGGGCCGGGGCTCGGCGTCGGCGGCACCAGGTCAGGGTCGGGCGGGACCGGCTGGGGGACCCCGGGGTCCGGAGCGCCCGGGTCGGGCGTCGGGGGAATCGGTGTGGTCATCGGACACCTCCAAGGCGGACAGCGACAACCTAACCCTGCTGGCTGCAGTCTCAAACAGTGGAGCCGAGGGCCTCCCTCACCCGCTGCGGAAGGGCGCCGACCCCCGCAGTGTGTCGAGTCGGTGTTGCGCGAACTGGCGCGGATCAGGAACCGACCGCTGCGTGGCAGGCGGAGATCGCCGCGACCGATGAGTGGCTCGGCGCGGTCGAGAAGCCCTCAAGCCGTAAACCCTCGCCAGGGGCGGGGTCCTATTCCTCTTCGGCTTCGAACAGTGCCCGCCTCTCCCGGGCGGTGCTCATCGCGGTGAGGAACTTAGCGTCGTAGTCGGGATCGTCGACGGGGACCGTCGCGATGAGTGCTCATCCAGTACGTTGTCGCCACTCGGCGAGACTTTCTGCAGCACGACGTGC
>JAUJNY010000001.1:77145-117558 GCA_030447955.1 Jiangellales bacterium | reverse complement strand
GTGCTCATCCAGTACGTTGTCGCCACTCGGCGAGACTTTCTGCAGCACGACGTGCGTCTCCGCCGTGGTGTCGTAGTGAGCGGCCCGCCATTGGCCAGCGGGGGAGACGGGACGCCGCTGCTCCTGGGGGCGCGTCATCAGTCGGATCGTCCCGTAGACAAAGAGCCAGACCACGCCGACCACCAAGGCGGCCTCGAGGAGGACCATCTCTTCATTGTCGGCGGTTTTCCCTGCCCAGTCACCATGCGCCGGCCTGGAGCTGCGCCATCTGTTCTGAGGTAGGCGTCCGCGGTAACGGCGTGCCCGCTGCGGCACACCGGCGTAAAGATCCTCAAGGCAGAGTGACGCGGCGACGTTCTCGATCTCGGCACGGACCGCGGCGGTGATGGCCTTGGTGGAGCGGACGTCCTTGCCCGGATCTCGCACGCGAGATCCGTACCGTGGCGACCCCACGACCGGCGCTTCGGAGCATGGAAGCTGACCTGGGCAGACGTCGACGAGCGACGCTGTGGAGACGAGGGGACTCGAACCCCTAACCCCCGCCTTGCAAAGGCGATGCTCTGCCAGTTGAGCTACGTCCCCAGGCGGTTCAGGCTACGTGCAGTGCCGCAATGTTGGTGCCCAGCCCGTCAGCGCAGGTCGCGTGGCGCCACCGGGTCGGTGGCCTCGGCCCACAGGTCGTCCTCAGCCCGCTCGGCCTGCACGCGCCGATACCCGAGATAGCCGGCTACCGCGCACACGGCGGCCAGCAGGGTCGTCCTCTTCACGACAGGTACTCCTCGTCCGGGTCGGCGGCGGTCGGGACTGGCGGGCTCCCAGGTGGGCCTAACTGGACTTGAACCAGTGACCTCTTCCTTATCAGGGAAGCGCTCTAACCGACTGAGCTATAGGCCCGCGCGCGGCGAGCGTACCCCACCCCCGAGGGCTGCCGGATGCCTCAGTCGTCCTCGGCCAGGGTGAGCTCAAGGCCGCCGAGCAGGCTCGCTGCCAGGTTGTAGAGGAACGCACCAAGGGTGGCAAGGGCGGTGAGCAGCACGACGTTGAACACCGCGAGCAGCGTCGTCAGGCCGAGGGTGCGGGACAGCGAGAGGATCTCCTCGACCTGGACGCCGGCATCGGTCTCAGAGGCGGTCACATCGCTCACCACACCTCCGACGATCCCGAACACGCCGGCGGCGTCGAGTACGGACCAGATGGTGGCGACCGCGACGAAGAGGACGATCCCCATCGCGATCGACAGCAGGAACGCCACCTTCATCACCGACCACGGGTCCACCCGCACCAGGCGTAGCCGCGCCTTGCGCACCTGGCCCCGTCCGGCCGGCACCTCAGCCCCCCTGCCGGCACTCGTCGTCGCCGCAGCGGCGCCGCCGTGGCCGCGGGGATGGGGCTGCTCGGGGTCCCTGGTGACGTCGGCTGTCGAGTAGTCGATCGGCGCCGGGGTGGGGTCACGAGGGACGGGCGGGCCGGTGTCCAAGTCGTCCGCGCGGAACTCCCGGGTGGTCTCTTCCTCCTCCCACCACCGCCCCGCCGAAGCGTCGCCGGCACGAGCCGCGGGGTTCGTACGTGGCCAGCCTCCGCCGCTCGTGCTCACGCCTCGTCCTCCAAGTCGGCCGCGTCCGCTGGGCCGTTCGTGGACGCCTCGGTGGCGTCGACCACCGCGTCGCTCTCGGGGTTGCGAGCGATCGCGACGATGGCGTCGCCCTCACCCGGCCCGACGAACTTGACGCCCATGGTGTCACGGCCCTTGACCGGTACCCCGGAAGCCGTGCTGCGGGTCACCGCTCCACTGGCGCGCACGGCGAGGACCTCGTCACCCTCGCTGACGACGACCGCGCCCACGAGGGAGCCCCGGTCACTGGTGAGCCGCATCGCCTTGATTCCCAGCCCACCTCGACCCTGCAGGCGGTATTCGGCGGTCGAGGTCCGCTTGGCGAACCCCCCGTCGGTCACTGTGAACACGTACGCCTCGCGCCCCGGCGTAATCCGCGACATGGACAGCAGCTCGTCGCCGGAACGGAACCGCATGCCGGTGACCCCGGACGTCACCCGGCCCAGCGGGCGCAGCTGAGCGTCGTCGGCGCGGAAGCGGAGCGCCTGGCCCTTGCGCGAGATGAGCAGCAGCTCCTCCTCTGCCGAGCACAGCTCGGCGCCGATGAGCTCGTCGCCCTCCTCCCGCAGGATGACGGCCAGGACACCGCCGGTGCGGTTGGAGTCGTACTCGGGCAGGCGGGTCTTCTTGACGTAGCCCCGGCGGGTGGCGAGGACGAGGTAGGGCGCCTGCTGGTAGTCGCGCAGAGCGAGCACCTGGGCGATTCGCTCACCCGGCTGGAACGCCAGCAGGTTGGCCACGTGCTGGCCGCGGGCGTCGCGGGCGGTGTCCGGCAGGGCGTACGCCTTGGTCCGGTAGACCCGTCCCTGGTTGGTGAAGAACAAGATCCAGTCGTGGGTGCTGGTGACGAAGAAGTGCTCGACCACGTCGTCGGCGCGCAGCTGCGCGCCGCGTACGCCCCGGCCACCGCGCAGCTGGGTGCGGTAGAGGTCGGTCTTGGTCCGCTTGGCGTAGCCGCCGCGGCTGATGGTCACCACCACCGGTTCGGCGGCGATGAGGTCCTCCATGGCCAACTCGCCCTCGGCGGGCACAATGACGGTGCGCCGCTCGTCGCCGTAGCGGTCGACCACCTCAGCCAGCTCGGTGGAGACGATCTCGCGCTTGCGCTCGTCGCTGTCCCGGATCGCCTCCAACTCGGCGATGATCCCTTGCAGCTCGGCCAGCCGGTCGATGATGCGCTGCCGCTCCAGCGCGGCCAGCCGGCGCAGCTGCATGTCCAGGATCGCCCTGGCCTGCAGCTCGTCGATCTCCAGCAGCCCCATCAGACCGGTCCGCGCGGCGTCGACGTCGGGGGAACGGCGGATCAGCGCGATGACCTCGTCAAGGGCGTCGAGGGCCCGGACCAGGCCGCGGTAGACGTGCGCCTCCTCCTCGGCCTTGCGCAGCCGGTAGAGCGTACGGCGCTGGATGACCTCGATCTGGTGGGTGACCCAGTGCCGGACGAACCCGTCGAGGGGCAGCGTCCGGGGCACCCCGTCGACGAGGGCGACCATGTTGCAGCCGAAGTTGTCCTGCAGCTGGGTGTGCTTGTAGAGGTTGTTGCGAACCACGCTGGCGACGGCGTCCCGCTTGAGCACGACGACCAGGCGCATGCCGCCGGTGCGCAGGGAGGAGTCGTCGCGCAGGTCGGCGATGCCGGGGACCCGGCCCGAGTCGGCCAGCTCGGCGATCTTGGCGGTGAGCGCGTCGGGGTTGACCTGGTAAGGCAGCTGGGTGATCACCAGGCAGGTGCGGCCGCGCTCGTCCTCCTCGACGTCGACGACCGCGCGCATGGTCACCGGGCCCCTGCCGGTGCGGTACGCCTGCTCGATCCCGGAGGTGCCGACGATCAACGCCCGGGTGGGGAAGTCGGGCCCCTTGATCCGCTCCAGCAGCGCCTCGAGCAGCTCCTCGCGGGAGACGTCGGGGTGTTCGAGGTACCACTGGACGCCCGCGGCGACCTCGCGAAGGTTGTGCGGCGGGATGTTCGTCGCCATGCCGACCGCGATGCCGCCGGAGCCGTTGACGAGCAGGTTAGGGAACCTGGCCGGCAGGATCGCCGGCTCCTGCTGACGGCCGTCGTAGTTGGGCCCGAAGTCGACCGTCTCCTGGTCGATGTCACGGACCATCTCCATGGCGAGCGGGGCGAGCCGGCACTCGGTGTAGCGCATCGCGGCCTGCCGGTCGTTGCCCGGAGAGCCGAAGTTGCCCTGTCCCTGGACCAGCGGGTAGCGCAGCGACCACGGCTGACCGAGCCGGACGAGGGTGTCGTAGATCGCGGTGTCACCGTGCGGGTGGTACTGGCCCATGACGTCGCCGACCACGCGCGAGCACTTGGAGAACCCGCGGTCGGGGCGGTACCCCCCGTCGTACATCGCGTAGAGCACCCTGCGGTGCACCGGCTTGAGGCCGTCGCGGACGTCGGGCAGCGCGCGCTGCACGATCACGCTCATCGCGTAGTCGAGGTAGGAGCGTTGCATCTCCACCTGGAGCTCGACCGGCTCGATGCGGCCCCCCGGCGGCGGCGCGGCCGTGCTGGTGTCCTCGCTCACGATGACCTTTCCGTCGGGCGCGGTGGGCGTACCGCTGTGGGCCGGCTAGATGTCGAGGAAGCGGACGTCCCGGGCGTTGCGCTGGATGAACTTGCGTCGGCTCTCGACGTCCTCGCCCATGAGGGTGATGAACATTTCGTCGGCCTGGGCGGCGTCCTCGAGGGTGACCTGGAGCAGAATCCGGCGGGCGGGGTCCATCGTGGTCTCCCACAGCTCGTCGTTGTTCATCTCGCCGAGCCCCTTGTAGCGCTGGATGCCGCCGTCCTTGGGCAGCCGCTTGCCGGCCTCTTGTCCGGCGGCGATGAGCGCGTCGCGCTCAAGGTCGGAGTAGGCGTACTCCGGCTCGTGCGGGCGGGTCCACTTCAGCTTGTACAAGGGTGGTTGGGCGAGGTAGATGAACCCCTGCTCCACCACCGGGCGCATGAACCGGAAGAGCAGCGTGAGCAGCAGGGTGCGGATGTGCTGGCCGTCGACGTCGGCGTCGGCCATGAGCACCACCTTGTGGTAGCGCAGCCGGTTGAGGTCGAAGTCGTCCTGGACGCCGGTCCCCAGGGCGGAGACGATGGCCTGCACTTCCTGGTTCTGCAGGATCCGGTCGATCCGGGCCTTCTCGACGTTGAGGATCTTGCCGCGGATCGGCAGGATCGCCTGGACCTTGGGGTTGCGTCCCTGCTTGGCCGGCCCGCCCGCCGAGTCGCCTTCGACAATGAAGAGCTCACACTCCTCTGGGTTGGTCGACTGGCAGTCGGCGAGCTTGCCGGGCAGCCCGCCGCCGCCGAGCAACCCCTTGCGGGCACGGGCCTGGTCCCGAGCCTTGCGGGCGGCCAGCCGCGCCACCGCGGCGCTCTGCGCCTTGCGGGCGATGTCCTTGCCCTCGGCGGGATGCTCCTCGAACCACCGCCCGAGCCGGTCGTTGACGACCCGCTGCACGAAGCTCTTGGCCTCGGTGTTGCCGAGCTTGGTCTTGGTCTGACCCTCGAACTGCGGCTCGGCGATCTTGACGCTCACGATGGCAGTGAGGCCCTCGCGTACGTCGTCGCCGCTGAGGTTGGGGTCCCTTTCCTTGAGCACGCCCCAGTCGCGGGCGAACCGGTTGACCAGGCTCGTCAGCGCGGAGCGGAAACCTTCCTCGTGGGTGCCGCCCTCGTGGGTGTTGATGGTGTTGGCGAACGTGTGCACCGACTCGGTGAACCCGACGTTCCACTGCATGGCGACGTCGAGGCTCATGCCGCCGGAGCGGTCTTCGGTGGCGTGGTCGGGAATCGAGTCGGCCTCGAACGCGATGACCGTGCGGTGCGCCGAGTCCTTGCCCCGGTTGAGGTGGTTGACGTAGTCGACCAGCCCGCCGTCGTAGCGGTAGGTCACTTCGGTGGGCTTGGTCTCCTCGACCTCGTCGCCCGCGGCCTGCTCGGCGGCCTGGCGCCGCTCGTCGCGAAGCACCAGCGTCAGCCCCTTGTTGAGGAAGGCCATCTCGCGCATGCGGGTGGACAACGTCTCGAAGGAGTAGTCGGTGGTCTCGAAGATGTCCGCGGCTGGCCAGAACGTCACCGTCGTCCCGGTCTCGACGCTCGGCTCCTGTCGGGCGAGCGGCGCCTGGGGCACCCCGTAGGCGTAGGACTGGGTCCAGCGGTAGCCGTCGCGGCGGATCTCCACCTCCAGCCGGCTGGTGAGCGCGTTGACGACCGAGACACCGACCCCGTGCAAACCACCGGACACCTTGTAGCCGCCGCCGCCGAACTTGCCGCCGGCGTGCAGGACGGTGAGGACCACCTCGACAGCCGGTCGCTTCTCGGTCAGGTGCTCGTCGACGGGAATCCCGCGGCCGTTGTCGCTGACCCGTACGCCGCCGCCGTCGAGCAGGGTGATGTCGATGCGGTCGCAGTACCCGGCAAGCGCCTCGTCGACGGCGTTGTCCACGACCTCGTACACGAGGTGGTGGAGCCCGCGCTCGCCGGTCGAGCCGATGTACATCCCGGGGCGCTTGCGGACCGCCTCGAGGCCCTCGAGCACCTGGATGGCGCTCGCGTCGTACGCCGGCGCTCCGGCCAGGGAGCCAACCGGGACCGGGGGGATCAGCTGCGGCTGCGGGCCCGGCTGCGCTTCCGTCTGCGGAACTGTCACCGAACGCGGCCTCCTGCCAGGGACAGGCCGCTGCGCGCCAGTCGACAGCGGATACGAGCCTGTCTGCGGCGGAGCGGCCTGGGAACGTAAGAATTCTACCCCGTGACCCGCCCAGAACCGGCCATCTGCGGCCCCTGGGGACGGTTGCGAGCGGGTTGTGGACAGGGCATGGATCCCCCCACGTCCGACTCAGCTCTCGGGCCGTTCCAGGGACCGCCTCCGCCCTCCGCTAGCCACGATCGCGAGCGGCTCACCGGCCCTCATCCCGCCGGGCGCTCGCCGTCGTCGAGATGGGCGGGCGAGTCAGCCGTACGTGTCCCGCGGCCCGCGGCCGCGGACCCGACGCGGCCCGCGCACCCAGGAGGGTGCCGCGGGGCCCAGGACCACCACCCGTTCCACCGTGCCTCGGCCGAGCTCGGCGTCCAGCCGACGCTGCAGCGTCGGCAGCAGCAGGCGCAGTTGGGTCGCCCACGCCGTGGAGTCGGTGCGGACGGTGAGCTCACCCGCGGCGTAGCGCTCGGGGTGGCAGTGCGCGGCGATGTCGGCGCCGACCACCTGCGCCCAACGGGCGACGACCCCGTGCACGGCGAGGTCGCTGCCCCAGCCGTGCTGGTCGGCCAAACGCTCGAGGGCGGAGCGCAGTGGCTGAGGATCGCGCTCGTCGGCACGCGGGCCACTCCAGCCGGGAGCGGCCGCGGGTCGGGCGCGGGCGGGTGGGCGGCGCCTGTATGGGCCGGCGCCCGGCGGTAGCCGGCGGGCGTCCTCGTGGGCTCGGGCGAGGAACGCGCGGGCCAGGTCGGCCTCCGGGCGTGGCGAGCCGGCTTGATCGGCCGAACTGCCCGGGTCCACTTCGTCGACATCGCCGCCGCCGTCGCGGTTGTCGTCGTCGCTGACCGGGCCTGTGCCCGGACCGTCGAGGCGGGCCTGTGGACCGTTGGGGCCCGTGGGGCGGCTCATCCGGTCCGCCGGACGGAGCCCGCGGCCACGGCGTAGCGGGCACCACGCAGCTGCTCCGGCACGTCGGCCGCGACGGCCGCGGTGACCAGGACCTGCTCGGCCGGGGCGACGAGCGTCGCCAGCCGCTCCCGCCGTCCGGTGTCGAGCTCGGCGAACACATCGTCGAGAAGGAGCACCGGCGTGCCGGCCGCGCTGGTGGAGTCATCTGCGCTGAGCAAGTCGTAGGCGGCCAGCCGCAGCGCCAGGGCGAACGACCAGGCCTCGCCGTGACTGGCGTACCCACGGGCGGGCAGCGTGCCCAACGACAGCACCAGCTCGTCGCGGTGCGGACCCACCAAGGACACGCCTCGCTCGAGCTCGGCTGGCCGGGCGGCCTCCATCGCGTTGAGCAGCAGCTGGGTCAGCCCCGCCCGGTCGCCGGGTAGGGGCTGCGCGGCTGCGGCGGCCGAACTGCGGTAGTCGAGGCGGGCGTCGCCCGCTCCCGCGGACACCGCGTCGTAGGCCTTGGCGACGAGCGGACGCAGCGCCTCGACAAGCTCCAGCCGGGCGGCGAGCAGCTCGGCCCCGGCCCGGGCAAGGTGCGCGTCCCAGACGTCCAGCGTGGGCAGCTCCCCTCGCTCCGCGCCGCCGGAGGTCCGCCCGCGCTGGCCGCCGCGGGCCCCTCGGGCGAGTGAACCCGCCGAGCGCAACAGGGCGGAGCGCTGGCGCAGCACTCGGTCGTAGTCCGAACGCACCCCGGCCAGCCGCGGAGCGCGGGCCACCAGGAGCTCGTCGAGGAAGCGTCGCCGCTCCGCGGGGTCGCCCTTGACGAGCGCGATGTCCTCGGGGGCGAACAGGACGGTGCGCAGCAGGCCCAGCACCTCCCGGGGGCGCGGAAGCGGCGCCCGGTTGACCCGCGCCCGGTTCGAACCGCCGGGCACCAACTCCAGCTCGACCAGCATGTCGCGGCCTTCTCGGTCGACCACCGTACGCACCACGGCGCGACTAGCGCCGGTGCGGATGAGCGGCGCCTCGGTGGCCACCCGATGACTGGAGAGCGTGGCGACGTACCAGATCGCCTCGACGAGGTTGGTCTTGCCCTGACCGTTGGGGCCGACGAGCACGCTGACACCGGAGTCGAGGGCGAGCTCGACGTGCGCGTAGGACCGGAAGTCGGTCAGCGACAGGCGGGCCAGTTTCATGCCGCTCCCGTCGCGAGGTCGAGGGGCTGCGGTCGTTCCACGGCAACCTCCCGCCCGCCGGTGCTACTCGCCGGGGGGCGTGCGGGTCGCCCGCACCGCGTGGCCACCGAACTGCTGCCGCAGCGCGGCGACCGCCTTCATGGCCGAGCTGTCGTCCTGGCGGGAGGCGAAGCGGGCGAACAACGCTCCGGAGATCACCGGTGCGGGGACGGCGTGCTCGATGGCCTCCTGCACGGTCCAGCGACCTTCCCCGGAGTCCTCGACGTAGCCGGACAGCTGCGCGAGGGCCGGGTCGTCCTGGAGGGCCTCGACCAGCAGGTCGAGCAGCCAGGAGCGCACGACGGTGCCGCGTCGCCACGCGTTGAGCACGCCGGGGACGTCCTGGACGACGTCGGCGGCGACCAGCAGCTCATAGCCCTCGCCCCAGGCCTGCATCAGGCCGTACTCGATGCCGTTGTGGACCATCTTGGCGAAGTGGCCGGCTCCCACCGGTCCGGCGTGGACGAAGCCTTGCTCGCGCGGCCCCTCCGGGCGGAGTGCGTCAAAGATCGGCATGAGCATCTCGATGTGCTTGGGCTCGCCCCCGGCCATGAGCCCATAGCCGTTGTCCAGTCCCCAGACCCCGCCGGAGACACCGCAGTCGACGTAGCCGACACCGCTCTCGATGAAGCGCATGGCGTGCTCGCGGTCCTCGGTCCACCGCGAGTTGCCACCCTCGACCACGACGTCGCCGGGCTCGAGCAACCCGGCCAGCTCGCCGAGCACCGCTCGGGTCGCCTCCCCGGCCGGCACCATGCACCACACCGCCCGCGGTGGGACCAGCGCCGCGACCATGGCGGTCATGCTCTCGACGTCGCGCTTGTCCGGGTCGGGCGCGTAGCCGTACACCGTGTGCCCGGCGCGGCGCAGCCGCTCGCGCATGTTGCCACCCATGCGACCCAGCCCGACAAGGCCCAGCTCCATCTCGCTCCCTCTGGTCGTGACGATGCGCCAGCCGATGTGCCGGTTGAGCGCCCACGGGCGCCCGCAACGCTCAGCCGGACAGCCTGACCGGCATGATCAGGTAGCGGTAGGACGCGGACGGGTCGGCGTCCTCGTCGGCGGCGCCGCTCAGCACGGCTGGGCGGGTGGCCTGGGTGAACGCCAGATGCGCCACCGGAGCACCGAGCGCACCCAGCCCGTCCGACAGGTAGCCGGGGTTGAAGCCGATCGTGATGGGCTCACCCTCGACCCGCGCGGGGAGTGCCTCAGACGCCTGCGCGTCCTCGCCGCTACCGGCCTCCAGCACGACCTCCTCGGGGCGGAAGCTCAGCCGCAGAGGGGTATTGCGCTCGGCCACCAGCGCCACCCGGCGCGCCGACTCGATGAACGCGGTCGTGTCGACCCGCGCCTGCGTCGCCACCTCGGTGGGGAACAGCGAGCGCACCTTGGGGAACTCACCGTCGAGCAGCCGCGTCGTCGTACGCCGGCCTCCCGCCGCGAAACCCACCAGGTTGTCCTGGCCACCCGCGGCCAACGCCAGGCTGACCTCGCCGGAGCCGAAGGACTTGGCGGTGTCGGCCATCGTCCGTGCCGGGATGAGGGCCACCGCGGCGGCGTCTGGCCGCCCGGGCCTCCAATGCAGTTCGCGTACGGCGAGGCGGTAGCGGTCGGTGGCCATCAGCGTGACGGTCTCGCCGTCGATCTCGATGCGGACGCCGGTGAGTACCGGCAGCATGTCGTCGCGCCCGGCAGCCACCACGACCTGGGCGACCGCGGCGGCCAGCGCCGGCCCGTCGAGGGTGCCCGCGGCCGCCGGCATCGCTGGGAGCTCGGGGTAGTCCTCCAGCGGCAGTGTCAGCAGGGTGAAACGAGCGCTGCCGCAGGTCAGCGAGACCTTGCCGCCGTCGGCGGCCAGGTCGACCGGACGCCCGGCGGGGAGGCTGCGGCAGATGTCGGCGAGCAGCCGACCAGAGACCAGGGCGCTGCCCTCGTCGGCCACCTCCGCCTCGACGTCCACTCGGCCGGACACCTCGTAGTCGAACCCCGATAACGACAGCCGCGAATTGCCGGCGTCCAGCCGTAGCCCGGCCAGGACCGGCAGGGTCGGTCGGGTGGGCAGCACCCGGGCCGTCCATGCGGCGGCCTCGGCCAGCGCATCGCGTTCTACCCGCAGCTTCACCGCTGATAGCCCCTTTCTGCCGTGCCGACCCCTTGAGCCGGCACTCATCCTTCCACGCGCCTAGGACAGCCCTCGGCACCGAGCCGCGAGGTCGGGATCTGCTTCGTCACCGTCCACAGCGGAGGCTGTCGTGGACCCGTTCGCCCTTGTCTTCCTTCATCGTTTCGTCGGGTCCGTCGGGGCTGTGCACGCTGTGGACAGGGCCTCGACACGGAGGTCAGCGCTCTGCCGGCAACCCCTAGCGTTGTGAAATTCCATGGACCCCGCGGTGGACACGGAGGGGTACGTCCACGGTGGAGGCGGGTGCTCCCCAGTAGGTAGTCCGCGGTACACCGACCCGTCCACAGGCTCGTCCCCAGGTTGTGTGGCGCGACAGCAGCCATGTCAGGTCGCGCGCGCCTGCTGCTTGATTCGGCTGGTCAGCTCGGTGACCTGGTTGTAGATGGCGCGGCGCTCGGCCATCAACGTCTTGATCTTGCGTTCTGCGTGCATGACCGTCGTGTGGTCACGGCCACCGAACAACTGGCCGATCTTTGGCAGGGACAACTCGGTCAGCTCCCGGCACAGGTACATCGCGATCTGCCGCGCCACCACCAGCGACCGGTTGCGGCTGGACCCCGACAGGTCATCGACGGATAGCCCGAAGTAGGCGGCAGTCTGCGCCATGATCGTCGCCGCGGTGATCTCGGGGCCGGCGTCACTGATGACGAGGTCTTTGAGCACGACCTCGGTAAGGGGCAGGTCGACGTCTTGCCGGTTGAGGCTGGCGAAGGCGGTGACCCGGATCAGCGCGCCCTCCAGCTCGCGGATGTTCGTCGAGATGCGGCTGGCGATGTACTCCAGTGCCTCCGGTGGGACGGCGAGACGGTCCTGCGCCGCCTTCTTGCGCAGGATCGCGATGCGCGTCTCCAGGTCGGGCGGCTGGACGTCGGACATCAGGCCCCACTCAAACCGGTTGCGCAGCCGGTTCTCCAGGGCCGAGAGCTGCTTGGGCGGGCGGTCCGACGTCATGACGATCTGCTTGTTGGCGTTATGCAGGGTGTTGAAGGTGTGGAAGAACTCCTCCTGCGTCTGGATCTTGCCCGCGAGGAACTGGATGTCGTCGATGAGCAGGATGTCGACGTCGCGGTAGCGCCGCTGGAAAGCCTGCGCCTTGTCGTCCCGGATGGAGTTGATGAAGTCGTTGGTGAACTCCTCGCTCGACACGTAGCGCACGCGCGTGCCGGCGTAGATGGTGCGCGCGTAGTGCCCGATGGCGTGCAGCAGGTGCGTCTTGCCGAGTCCGGAGTCGCCGTAGACGAGGAAGGGGTTGTAGGCCTTGCCCGGCGCCTCGGCGACGGCGACGGCGGCGGCGTGCGCGAAGCGGTTGCCCGAGCCGATGACGAAGGTCTCGAAGGTGTAGCGGGGGTTGAGCCGAGCCGGTTCGCTCTCGCGGCGCGCCGGAGTAGGGGGCAGGCTGGCTGTGCCAGGGTCGTCGGCAATGTCGGCGGTCGTGCTCGCGGCTCCTGGGGCGTCCGGCGAGACCAGGTCTGGCCGGACGCTCACCGCCAGATCGACCCGTCGGCCGAGGACCTTGGAGATCGCGTCGGCAAGCGCCGGCCGCAGCCGCTGCTCGAGGTGCATGCGGGCGTACTCGGTCGACACCGCGACAACCGCGGTGTCCTCGACCAGGGTCACCGGGCGGGTCTGGGCCAAGAAGGCGCGTTGTTGGGCGCCGAGCCCGTCCCGGTGCATGACCTCCACCGCCGTAGCCCAGGTGCCCGCGAACGTGTCGGCCTCCTTGTGCGGGATTGCAGCAGCGCCCATCGTGGGGACAGCCGGGCCGCCGGCAGCGACCGTGCCGGCAGCGACCGTGCCGGCAGCGACCGGAGGGGCAGCGCTGCCGGTCGCCGCACCGGGCACCACCTCGCTCACCAACGTCCCTCTCCGACCCCGGCCCGGTTTTGGGGCCCACTGCACCGAGAGGGTCCACACCGTTGTCCACATGCTGTGGATGCTGTGGACGGTGGCTCCCACCCGATCTCGGCTGCGATCACTGCTCCTCCTCGTACCCGGTCACCGGGTCGCGGACCCCGCTGGAGCGGACCGGCGTGGCCGGCGGCGGGCTGACGTACAGCGGTCCCGGGCGATCCGCAGGGAAGTGCGCGCGACGCTAACAACTCACCGAGGGGCGGACAACCACGGGTCCACAATGAAAGCTCCACGGGGAAGCCTCCACGAGGCCTGGGCAGCAGCACGGGGACGTTTGACCGGCTGTGACGGCGCCGCGTACCGTAGTTGCTCCGCCCATCTGCCCTCGCGCAGCGGCGTTGACCGCGATGCGCCGCACGGTTTGTGCCCCGGCCCTGACGGCTGACGCCAGCGCCGGTCGTCGCCCTGGAGCATGTCTCGTGAAGCGCACCTTCCAGCCCAACACCCGTCGTCGCGCCCGTACGCACGGTTTCCGGCATCGGATGCGGACCCGGGCAGGGCGGGCCATCATCGCGGCGCGCCGGCGCAAGGGCCGTACCGAGCTGTCGGCCTGAGCGGTTAGCCAGGCCGGGTCGCGTGCTTCCCCCCAACGCGAGGCTGCGCCGAGCCCGCGACTTCACCGACACCGTGCGCGGGGGACGACGCGCGGGGTCTGAGCTGTTCGTCCTCTACCTGGCACAGCCCGCAGGTGCCCGTTCGGCAACCGGAGGTCCAGCGCAACGCATCCCCCAGGTGGGCGTCGTCGCTAGCCGGGCGGTGGGCAACGCCGTCACCCGCAACCGCGTGAAGCGGCGCCTGCGCCACCTGGCCGCCGAGCGGTTGGACCAGCTCTGCCCGGGATACCGACTGGTCGTCCGGGCGCTACCGCCGGCATCGACGGCGTCCTCCGCTCAGCTCGCCCGCGCGCTCGACACGGCGCTGTCCCGGCTCGGCCAGAGTGCCCCCGCGACGCGGCCCATCGCAGCGGCCCGCCCGGGCAGCGGGCGGGCGCAGCCATGCTGAGCCGGCAGCCGACCCGGCTGGTGGTGGGGATGCTACGGGTGTACCGCGCGGTGATCAGCCCGCTGTACGGGCAGACCTGCCGCTACTACCCCTCCTGCTCGGCGTACGCCCTGGAGGCGGTCGAGGTCCACGGCGTCGCTCGCGGGACCCAGCTGGCCCTGGCCCGGCTGACCCGCTGCCATCCCTGGACGCCCGGAGGTGTGGACCCGGTACCGGGCACGCTGTTGCCGTCCGAGCGCGGCGGCGGGGACGATGGGTGGTCCTCACCCGTTGTCCAGCCTGGCCCCGACAGCCCCGTACCCGCGGGCCACCGCTCACCCCAAGGAGTTTGAGCCCTCGTGATCGACACGCTCTTCTCCTGGCTCTACGACATCGTGTCGTGGATCATGATCGGCTGGCACTGGGTGCTGAGCCCACTCTTCGGCGCGGACAGCGGGCTGACGTGGACGCTGTCCATCGTCGGCCTGGTCGTCGTCATCCGGACCCTGCTCATCCCGCTGTTCGTACGCCAAATCAAGGCAAGCAGGGCCATGCAGGTGCTCTCCCCGCAGATGAAGGAGATCCAGAAGAAGTACGGCCACGACCGGGAGCGGATGAGCCAGGAGCTGATGAAGCTCTACAAGGACACCGGCACCAACCCGTTCTCGTCCTGCCTGCCGATCCTGCTGCAGGCCCCGATCTTCTTTGCGCTGTTCCGGGTGCTCGACGGCATCGCGAACGACGAACGCCGCGGCGCCTTCGCCTCCCACCCCGACCTGTTCTCCTCCGCCCAGCAGGCCGACTTCTTCGGGATCCCCAAGGTCGAGGTCATCGACCGGTTCATCGGGGCGGCCAACACCCAGACGCAGATCGTCGCCATCGCGCTGGTCGCCCTGATGACGCTGACGACGTACACCACCCAACGTCAGCTGATGCGCAAGAACATGCCGGCCACGGCCATGGAGGGCCAGTTCGCTCAGCAGCAGAAGATCCTGCTGTACGTCCTGCCGGTGATGTTCGCCGTCTCGGGCGTCTACTTCCCGCTCGGGGTGGTCCTGTACTGGTGTGTGTCGAACGCGTGGTCGATGGGCCAGCAGTTCTATGTGATCCGACGCATGCCGGCGCCGGGGACACCCGCCGAGGAGGCGTACCGGCGCCGGCTGGCGGCCAAGGCGCAACGGCGCGGAGATACGCCGCAGCCAGTGACCGCGCCACCGGCCACTGCGGCGGGAGCGACCGTCGCGGAGCCAGCCGCTCAGCGCCCGGAAGGGCGCACCGTACGGAAACAGCCCAAGCGGCAGACGCGGGAGCAACGCCGTCGCAATGGCCGTCAGTAGCGATGCCCCTCGGTAGCACGACGGCCGTCAGCACCAGGGAGAGGCATTGGACGTGAGCGAAGCAGACGCGGGCGTGGCTCCAGCGGATCCCGGGGAGGTGGCATCCGGCAGCCGGGCCGTCTCGGCGGAGGTCGAGGGGGACGCCGCCGCCGACTACCTCGAGCGACTGCTCGACATCGCCGACCTTGACGGGGACATCGACATGGGCGTGGAAGGAGCCCGCACGACGGTCTCGATCGAGTTGCCCGGACCGGAGGAGGCCGCGGGCACGCCGGCGGCCGCCGACGGCGGCGACCTGCAGCGACTCGTCGGACCGAACGGTGAGGTGTTGGAGGCGCTGCAGGAGTTGACCCGGCTCGCGGTGCTCCGGGAGACCGGGGAACGCAGCCGGCTCATGTTGGACATCGCCGGTCACCGCGCTCGCCGCCGGGCCCAGCTCGCTGAGCTCGGCCGGCGCACCGCTGAAGACGTGCAGCGCAGCGGTGAACCCGCCCGGCTGGCCCCGATGACCGCCTTCGAACGCAAGGTGGTGCATGACGCCGCGGCGGCCGCTGGTCTGGTCAGCGAGTCGGAGGGGGACGAACCGCAGCGTCGGGTGGTCATCCGTCCGCGTTGAGCGAGCCAACAAGCAGCGCTCAGGATCGCCACCCGTCGGGCTCTCGCGCTGCGCGGGCGCCCGTTTCACGTGAAACGGCGAGCGCTCAGCGCCATCCACCCGAGCTCGTACCGCCGGAGAAGTCCCAGCCAGGGCCCCCGCCGCCGGCTGCCAAGGCCGTTTTCGCCGCGGCGCTCCCGGCCGTGACCGCCTATGCGGAGCTGCTCGCGGGAGTCGGCGTACAGCAGGGGCTGATCGGCCCGCATGAGGTTCCTCGCCTCTGGGAACGTCACCTGCTCAACTGCGCCGGAATCGCGGCGGCTGTCCCGCCGGGCGCGACTGTGGACGACGTGGGCTCTGGCGCGGGGCTGCCCGGTATCGTCCTGGCCCTGCTCCGGCCCGACGTGCGGATCACGCTGGTCGAACCGCAGCAACGGCGTGTCCGGTTCCTCGTAACGGCCGTCCAGCGACTGGAGCTGGCGTCAGTCACCGTTCGCCGAGCGCGCGCGCAGGACCTGCACGGTCAACGCGGCGTCGAGGTCGTGACGGCCCGTGCGGTGGCGCCCCTTCACCGGCTCGCGGCCTGGTCGCTGCCGTTGCTCGTCCCCGGCGGGTCGCTGCTGGCTATCAAGGGGGCGGGTGCGGAGGATGAGGTGCGCACCGCCGAAGCGGAACTACGTCGGCTCGGCGCCACGGCATGGAGCGTGGAGGAGCACGGGGCGACCCGGGTGGTTCGGGTCGTCGCCGGCGCCCCGGGCGTACCGGTAAGAGGCGGGCGGGCGCGCAGAGGGAGGTGACCGCGGGTGGTCCTGGCACAGGGCCTGGGTTGGCCGGTAGACCTGCGGACCCTTCGTCCCGACGGTGCCGCGCTGGGCTGGCCCGGCGCCGTCGTCAACGGCAAGGCCGAAGGAGCCGATGGGCGGGTCCCAGCCGAGGGCCGGCGTCCGTTAGGGGCCGCGGCCACGCTGCCGCCACCGAGTCGGACACGGGTCATCGTCGTGGCCAACCAGAAGGGCGGGGTCGGCAAGACGACCACGGCAGTCAACCTGGCCGCCGCCCTCGCCACCCAGGGCATGCGGGTGCTCCTCGTCGACCTCGACCCCCAGGGCAACGCGTCCACAGCGTTGGGTGTCGACCGCCGCGTCGGTGTTAAGAACATGTACGACGTGCTCGTCGACGGGATGCCGCTGACCGACGTGGTGCAGCCGGTGGCCGGTATCGAACGGCTGTGCTGTGCACCGGCAACCCTGGACCTGGCGGGCGCCGAGATCGAGCTGGTCACGCTCATCGCCCGCGAGTCTCGGCTGCGCCGAGCACTGAGCGCCTTCAACGCCGACAGCGCCGATGGACCGGCACCCTCAGGCGAGGGCGGACGGCGCTTCGACTATCTGATCATCGACTGTCCGCCGTCTCTCGGGCTGCTCACGGTCAACGGCCTGGTTGGTGCCGACGAGGTGCTGATCCCCGTCCAGTGCGAGTACTACGCGCTGGAGGGACTCCGCCAGCTGCTGACCAGCATCGAGTCGGTTCGCTCCTACCTGAACCCGGGACTACGGGTGTCCGCCATCCTGCTGACGATGTACGACGCGCGGACCCGGTTGGCCGCGCAGGTCGCCGCCGAGGTGCGCGCTCACTTCCCCGAGACGGTGTTGCGGACCACGATCCCGCGTTCGGTGCGGATCTCGGAGGCGCCGAGCTACGGGCAGACCGTCATCGCCTACGACCCCGGCTCCAGCGGCGCGCTGTGCTACCTGGAGGCCGCACGCGAGTTGGCCCACCAGGACACCACCAGCAGGAAGGCATCGGCGTGAGCGAGCGACGAGGCGGCCTTGGCCGTGGCCTGGGAGCTCTCATCCCGACAGCCGCGGTGCGCTCGGACGTTGCGAGCGACTCTCCGGTCGACGTCTTTTTTCCATCCGTCGTACCCGGAGAGCCCGCGGCTGAGGAGACGTCCACCGATGTCAGCGACGGCACCTCGAGCGGGGGGGCGGATCTCGCACCGGTCGCCGGAGCCAGCTTTGCCGAGATACCGGTCGGGTCCATCGGGCCTAACCCACAACAGCCGCGGCGGGCCTTCGCTGAGGAGCCGATGGCCGAGCTCGCTGCCTCGATCCGTGCCGTCGGCCTGCTCCAGCCGGTTGTCGTGCGATCCAGGGCCGACGGGCGCTACGAGCTGGTCATGGGGGAGCGACGATGGCGGGCTGCGCAGCAAGCGGGGCTGGCAACCATCCCTGCCATCGTCCGCTCCACCGAGGACGAGGCCCTCCTCCGAGACGCGCTGCTGGAGAACCTGCACCGCAGTGAGCTCAACCCGCTGGAGGAGGCGGCGGCGTATCGACAGCTGCTAGACGACTTCGGCTGTACGCACGACGAGCTGGCGGTACGGCTGGCTCGCTCCCGCCCGCAGATCACGAACACGCTGCGACTCCTCCAGCTGCCGGTACCGGTGCAACGGCGGGTGGCGGCGGGCGTCCTCAGCGCAGGACACGCCCGGGCGCTGTTGTCGCTCTCCCAGCCCGCAGAGCAGGAGCGGCTCGCGCACCGGATCGTGGCCGAGGGGCTCTCGGTGCGGGCCGTGGAGGAGATCGTCGCGGTTGGTGGTGAGACGAAGGGCCGGTCGCGGCGCTCGCGCTCACGTGCTCCGCTGGCCACTCGGTTCAGCGAACTGGCGGGCGCCCTCAGCGACCGCCTCGACACCCGGGTGCGGGTCGACCTCGGACGGTCCAAGGGCAAGGTCATCATCGAGTTCGCCACTGCCGAGGACCTGGAGCGGATCGCCACGGTGATCGCGCCGGAAGCCGGCGCGATAACGGAGGGCGGCGGCCGTTGGGCCGTGCCCGGTGAGGTCTCGACCGCCGCTGGCCTGCCGCTGGGAGCGGATGCCGGATGAAGGCAACGCCCTGGAGCGGGTAGTCGGCCGGTTTCAAGTACGGGGCGACGCCCCCGCCGGCGTGGCGAACGGGCTTCGCCTGGCTGCCAAGCCGTGTCGAACGCTTTGCAGTTAGTGCACCACAGGACTGTCCGCAGCGGTCCTCTCGCAGCGCCAGACCCGCTTGTGCCACACCAGGGTGACCGGGCGGCCACCGGCGGACAGGTCACGCACCCGCCGCGGCCGCCGGTCGTGCAACCTCCCTGACCGGGCCGGCAGCGGGCAGCACAGTGGGGTCCAACCTCACCGGGGGCCTCCATCCGCATGTCTTGGTCGACTACGGATCTTGGGGCCCCAGGTCTGTCTCCCGCGTTGGGCTGAGGACCGTGTCGCGTCAGCGGCTACCACGCTTGATGTTGCAAGAGCCCGTTAAAAAAGCCTCCTGCGGGCCACCTGTCATTAGAAGCGCGGTGTACGTGGGAAGCAATGAGGCTCTTCTCAATGAAGCGTGGTGAGCCGGCCGCGACACGGCTGCCGGGCTGAGCCCTGAGCAGACCTGGGACCCCAGGATCGAGGTGTCTGACGCCATCGATCCAAGGAGGTCCCAGGTGCGGGATGACGCTACCGCGAGTGCGGCCATGCTCGGTCTGCCCGGTTTTCGGGTGCTGGCCGTGGCGGCGTACGCCGGCGAGGTTGAGCAGGCGGTGGAAACCGTCGAGGAGGTGACCGGCTGCCCCTCGTGTGGGGTGGTGGCTCAGCTGCATGACCGGCGGCCGAGCTGGGTGCGGGACCTGCCCGCCGGCGGCCGCCCGGTCACCTTGGTGTGGGTCAAGCGGGTGTGGCGCTGCCGCGAGCCGTGGTGTCCGAAGGTGACCTGGACGGAGACCTCGGCGGCGATCCGGCCGCGGGCGTCGCTGACCGAGCGGGCCCGGCGGGAGGCGTGCCGGCGGGTCGGACAGGACGGGCACACCGTGGCCGGGGTGGCCGCCGACTTCGGGGTCGGCTGGGCGACGGTGATGGCCGCGGTCCGCGAGTACGGCACCCCGCTGGTCGATGACCCCCACCGGCTTCACGCAGTAGCCGCGCTGGGAGTAGACGAGACCGCGTTCCTGGCCGCCACCCCCACCAGGAGCACTACCTACGCGACCGGCATCGTGGCCCTCAACGGGCGGCCGCGGCTGCTCGACGTGGTCCATGGACGGTCCGGAAACGCCTTGTCCAGCTGGGTTTGCGCCCAGGATCAGCGGTGGCGGGACGGCATCGGCGTCGCCGCGCTGGATCCCTTTCGCGGCTACGCCACCGCGCTGCGCACCACCTTGCCGGGCGCGAGGCGGGTGCTGGATGCCTTCCACGTCACCCGGCTCGGCTTCGACGCCCTGGACCAAGTGCGCCGCCGGGTCCAGCAGCACACCCTGGGCCACCGCGGGCACCGAAACGATCCGCTGTTCCGCATCCGGCGGGTGCTGCGCCGCGGGGGCCGAGCACCACAGCCAGCGGTCCTGGGCCCGGCTGATCGCCGGGCTCGAGGCCGGCGATCACGACCAGCAGGTCGCCCTGGCCTGGATCGCCGCCCAGGACCTACGGCGGATCTACCGGTGCAGAACCCGAGCCCAGGCCGAACGCCACCTGCTTGCCTGGTTCACCGCAGTGGCCGAACACGAGATCCCCGAACTCCTGCGGCTGGCCCGAACGCTGGACTCCTGGCGCAGCGAACTACTGGCCTACGATTCGACACCGGCGGGGTCTCCAACGGACCCACCGAGGCCATCAACGGGCTCATCAAGAAGATCAAGCGGATCGGGCACGGCTTCCGCAACTTCGCCAACTACCGGCTCCGGCTACTCCTGTACTGCGGCGTCGACTGGCACACTCCCCGTCACCCCGATCCGAGGGCGGCTACCACGCTTAGCTGCGTAGAGCCAGCAATGAGGTGCTCAAGAGATGGGTGATAGTCCCGCGCATGGACCGTAGACAGGATTTTCGATAACGGTGCGGCGCTCAAGTCCTGCCGCTGCGACTTCGGCAAGCGTGTCGGTGGCACCCAGGAACTTTGCCGTATCATGATGGCTTAGAGCGGGCATGGACAAGGAGCCACCTTCTCCGACGGTGATGAGCCAGACTCCGCTCGCTTGCAGCGTGTAAAGATCGGGGTCGTAGCCGTACCCATTGGAGTCGCCCAGGATGAAGAGGTTAGACGTCATTGACAGGAAGGCCTGCCGGACCGTGTTGAAGTCCGTTTTGGCCCCAATCACGAAACCTATGCGTACTGTCCGCCCCACCGCATCACCACCGCCAAATTGCCGATCGACCGCCACCGTCAGGTGGATGGTGCGCCAGTCCGCGCGAACATCGGTGAAATCGACGCGGGTACTGGCCTCTGCCTGGTCGATGAATCCATATCCTGGCTCGACCACAGTGACCCGTCCGTACACTACAGCGGAAGACGCGGGTACCGGGCCGAACTCTTCCAGGTTGAATAATGTGTTGGGGAGCCTTTCCCCCAGAGTTGCCTGAACGCACCCGCCGTGCCGATATGTGCGCGCCTCTGCAGATAGTCGACGAGATAAGTCTCGGCTCTCGCGTTGGATAAGATGTGGTCTGTCTCATTCAGGGTAGTCGCCGCACACCCGGAAGCTAGCACAGCGATGAAGCAGGCGACAACCAGGCCCCCACATAATCGCGCTTTTCTCACTACAGGACTCCGTTTCTTAGCGCAGTTTGGGCAGGGCGGGCTCACCAGCCGCACCGATTCCGTTGCTCAGGCTTTGGACGCCCGTCAGGCGCCGGCGGTTCCATGCCTAGTGGGCGAAGTTTCGGAAGCCGAAGCCGACTCGCTTGATCCGCTTGATGCCGGCTGCGCATCCTGCTGCACTGCGGGATCGCCTGGCACACTCACCGCACAACACGAATCCGAGGCTGGTCACGTTATATGGAAGCGATCCAGGCCCGGCCCATCTGCTGATCGTGATCGCCGGCCTCGACTCCGGTCAGCGGCCGGGCCCAGGACCGCTGGCTGTGATGCTCAAGCCCGCGGCGGGCCAGGCGGCGGATCCTCGAGCCGGGTGACGTGGAAGGCATCCAACACCCGGGGCGCGCTCGGCAGCGTGGTGCGCAGCGCAGAGGCATACCCGCGGAAGGGGTCCAACGCAGCGACGGCGATGTTGTCCCGCCACCGCTGATCCCGGGCGAATAACCCAGCCGGACAAGGCGTTCCCGGTCGCGCAGTGCAGTGGACTCAGCGGCCACCTCCGCGCGTCGATCACACGCCGTAGGGGTCTCCTGAGCCTCAGACCGCCCGAGCCCTCGACGGCGTCTCCTGGTGGGTAGTGCCTCATCAGACTTATCACCGAGTCGTCGGGTGGCCGCCGTGTTTGGCAGCCACGTCAAGCGGCCCCTGCAGCCCTTTTGCGAGGCAAAGGTCACGCTCCTGCCTTAGTCAGAACCGCGACGGCCCGAGCAGCGGCCGCACGGACTCGCGCCACGGGGTCGTTTCGTAGTTCGGCTACCTTCGGCAGAGCGTCACCGAGCAGATGTCGCGCCACGACCTTTGCGGCCATCTCTCGTACTCGCCAGGCGTCGTCATCAAGGGCGGCGTTGACGGCGTCAAAAGCGCTGTCGTCCCATACCCAGAGCAGCCCTCGTGTTCCCCACACCCGCAGCCAGTACATATCGACGTGCGGGCGGCCGTCGAGGAACTTTGCTGCACCCGGACCGCCCAATGCCATGAGCAGCTCAGCATCGGTGGTCTTGCCGACGATCAGCTCGGTGCAGCCAACAATGACAGCGTCCCGTCCCCGGCGGTTGCACTCCTGCTCAATACTCTGTCGGGGAGTAAGGCCCCAGTGGGCACGCGGCGTCATTCCTAAAACTAGGCGAGGTCGCGAAGTAGCAAGGCGCCGGTCGTCGCGTCGTCATCCTTGGAGAGGAATACCCGCTGCACGGCCACGACGATGGCCTCGGCAACCACGTCGCGGAAGGCGGGGTCGGCGAGCCGGGCGGCGTCGTGGGGGTTGCTGAGGTAGCCCAGCTCGACGCGGACTGCGGGCATGCGGGTGTAGCGCAGCAGGTCCCAAGTCTTCGGATGCGTATGACAGTCGCGCAGGTCGGTGCGGGCGACGATCTCGCGCTGGATCAGCCCGGCGAACTGCTCACCGACGGCGCTGAAGGCGCCGTGGCGATCGATGCCGTAGTAGTAGGTCGCGACCCCACTGGCCTGCGTCCCGCGGGTTGCGTCCACATGCACGGAGATCACCAGGTTGGCGCCGGCGTCGTTGGCGAAACGTGCCCGGCTCGCCTCGTCCAGCTCATCTGGCGTGGCCCGCCCCCGGGTGAGGAATGCGTGCACCCCCGTAGCGGCCAGTCGTCCCTCGATGCGGGCGGCCAGGTCGGCGGCGACCGTGGCTTCCTCGAGCCCGTGGCCGGTGGCGCCCCGGTCGCTACCGCCGTGACCGGGGTCGACGACGACCACCTTGCCAGAGAGCCGGGGTCCCAGCCGGCGCAGGGCCTCGCCCTCGCGCAGCCAGTGCGGTCGGCCGCCGGTGACGATGGGGGCCAGTCGGGCCAGCGCCTTGAAGGTCGCCGGCCCGCAAGTGCCGTCCGGGGGGAGTCCGACGTTGCGCTGGAACTCGCGCAGCGCGTTCTCGGCCACCGGGCCGAAGACGCCGTCGATACGGCCGACGTCGAAGCCCAGCTCGGCCAACCGGCGCTGCAGAGCCATGACGTCGTCGCCGACGAGCGGGTTGCTGCCCGAATAGGACAGCAACCGGTCCCCGAGCCGCCAGCGGGCCTCCTCGAGCAGCCGGTACGTCAGCGGTCCGACCACGCCGTCCGCGGTGACTCCCCGCTCGAGCTGGAACTGGCGCACCGCGCGGTCGAGCGGGGCGTCGAAGGGCGCGTCACTGAACTCGACGCCGTCGTTGGCGCGCAGTAGCCCCAGCTGGGCGAACTTCGATCGCAGCTCGTTGACCGCAGGCCCCGTGTCGCCCAGCGAGTAACGCAGTGTGGTCATCGCAGCGGCGGTCCTCCCGTCACGAACCAGTTTCAGCCGAGGTACTCCCGCAGGTCGCTGAGCAGCGCAGCCTTGGGCTTGGCGCCGACGATCTGCTTGACCAGCTTGCCCCCGGAGTAGACGTTCAGCGTCGGTATGGAGGTCACCCGGTAGGCGGCGGCCGTACGCGGGTTCTCGTCCACGTTCAGCTTGACGAAGCCCATCCGCTCGCCGTGCTCGGCGGCGATCTCGTCGATCACCGGCGAGACCATGCGACACGGCCCACACCACTCGGCCCAGAAGTCGACCAGGACCGGCTTGTCGCTGTCGAGGACGGTGGTCTGGAAGTCGGTGTCGGTGACCGGCTGTACGGCGCCCACGGGGTCTCCTAGGTGGTCGAGGTTGGTCGGGGGTTGTTGCTTCGTTGGTCAGACAGTGGTCTGGGCCATCGCCGGCTCAGGGGCACCAGCGGCGGCATGCGCAGCGAGAAAGCGCTCTGCGTCGAGCGCGGCGGCGCAACCGGTGCCCGCGGCGGTGATGGCCTGCCGGTAGATGTGGTCGACGAGGTCGCCGCAGGCGAAAACCCCGGGCAGGTTGGTGTGCGTGGTGTGGCCGTCCGTACAGACGTAGCCGGCCGTGTCGAGGTCCACTTGGCCCCGGACCAGCTCCGAGCGCGGGTCATGGCCGATCGCCACGAAGAGGCCGCTGATAGGCAGCACCGCCTCGGCGCTGGTACGGGTGTCACGCAGCCGTACGCCCTCGACGGCGTCAGCGCCCAGGATCTCGGCGACCTCGCTGTTCCACACGAAGCGGATCTTGTCGTTGGCGAAGGCGCGGTCCTGCATGATCTTGGAAGCACGGAGGGAGTCGCGGCGGTGGATGAGGAACACGGTACGGGCGAAGCGGGTGAGGAAGGTTGCTTCCTCAAGCGCCGAGTCACCGCCACCGACGACGGCAATGTCCTGCTCGCGGAAGAAGAAGCCGTCACAGGTCGCGCACCAGGACAACCCGTGCCCCGAGAGCCGGTCCTCCTCCGGCAGCCCGAGCCGGCGGTAGCCCGATCCCATAGCCAGGATGACGGCGCGGGCGCGGTACTCCCGACCGGAGCCGTCCCTGACGACCTTGACGTCGCCGCCGAGGTCCACCTGTACGGCGTCGTCGGTCACCAGTTGGGTGCCGAACCGCTCGGCCTGGCGGCGCATCGCGTCCATGAGCTCCGGTCCCATGATCCCGTCCGGGAAGCCGGGGTAGTTCTCCACGTCCGTGGTGTTCATCAGCGCGCCGCCGGCGGTCACCGACCCCTCCAGCAGGACCGGCTCCAGCCGGGCCCGGGCGGCGTAGACGGCGGCGCTGTAGCCCGCGGGGCCGGAGCCGATGATGACCAGGTCGCGGATCTCGCTGGTCGCGCTGGTCACGTGGTCTCCTCCGGTCTTCGGGGCTGCCTGATCGTCAACCGATCTTAGGGCTGGAGGCATTCCCGCCCCGCTGGTCGGGGGGGCGACGACCTCCGACGACCGCGTCAGGGCGTCGACTGCGGCACGGGGACCGTCGCCCGGAGGCTGGCCGCCGTTGGACCCGCGTCGCAGGCGGACACGACGTACCCCTCCGCGGTCCCCGGCTCGATGCCTTGAGTGACGACGAGGAACTCGCCGCCCGCGCCGCCGGCGGCGCGGACCCCGAGCAGCTGGCGGCCGAGACCGGACGCGAGGTCGGCCCCACAGCCCGGTGGCGCCGCCTGGCCGGGCAGGGCCTTCGCCGCCTCGGAACCCCGCACCGGGGCGGCTTCGACGGCGGCGAGCTCGCGCACCGCCCGCTGCAAGCTGGGGCGGTCCAGCGACGAGAATTCCGCGGCTCGTGCGGCGGGGGTCGCGCTATCGGCGCGGGCGGGGCCGCCGGCGACGGCCCCGGCCTCGGGGGCCATAGCTGCGTCGGCCGAAGAAGGTTCTGCACCCGTAGGTGAGTCGGCGTTGATCGCGAGCCAGGACCCCAGCGCGATCACCCCAGCTGCTGCTGCGGCGGCCGCCAGACCAGGGCCGGGCCACCGCAGCTGGGGGAGGCGCCGCCGCCCGCGCGTGGCCAGCTCGACGACCGGGCGCTCGGCGCGCGCGGGGGACGGCGTACGGGTCCTGGCCGACTCCGCGGCCAGCGCGGCGTCCAGGCGGGCCGCCACGTCCGCGGGCATGGGTCCGGCCTCCCGGGCGTCACGCAGCAGGCTCACCACCCGGCCGAGCTGGTCGTGGACGTCACGGCACGCGGCGCACCCGGCGAGATGTCCCTCGGCCGCTGCCGCGTCCGCGGGGGCGAGCAGGCCCTCGGCGAGGTCGGCGACGACGGTGGCGTCGAGGTGCCCCGTCCCAGTCGCGTCCGCGCTCACTGCTCGACACCTCCTCCTGACCCGGTCCCGTCGCTCCCGCTTGCGGCGACGGCTTCAGATGCGACGTCCGTCAGCCGCCCAGGGTTCCGTGCCGCGGCCTCCGGTCGTAGATGCGCCAGCAGCGGCACCAGCCGCGCGCGCCCTCGGGAGCAGCGTGACTTGACCGTGCCGGGGGCGCAGCCGAGCAGCCGGGCGGTCTCCTCGACGCTCCATCCCTCCATGTCGACGAGCACGAGGGCGGCCCGCTGTTCGGCGGGCAGGCTGGCGAGCGCCGCGAGCACATCGAGCCGAGTCTCCCGCGCCTCAGCGGGGTCCGGGCCAGTGGGCAGGGACAGCGTTTCGCTGCGGTCGTCAGCGGGAAGCGGGTCGCTCGGCCGGGCGGCCCGGCGCCGGACCCGGTCGAGGCAGGCATTGACGACGATCCGGTGCAGCCACGTCGTGACGGCTGCGTCGCCGCGGAAGGTCCCGGCCTTCCGGAACGCCGCGACCAGGGCGTCCTGCAGCGCGTCGGCGGCCTCCTCGCGGTCGCTGAGGGTGCGCAGGGCCACCGCCCACAACCGGTCGCGGTGGCGGCGCACGAGCTCGGCGAACGCGTCGGGGTCCCCGTCGACGTGTCGGGCGAGCAGCGTTGCGTCGTCTGGGTCGGCGGCCGCGTCGAAACCACGCGGCTCCGGGTCCGAGCCGGCTGGACTCACGTCCTGACCTCGACCTCGGCCACCCCGCCTTGTTGTTCGCCGACAGGCCCGGGGAGATCGGTCAGCCAGATCAGCACGTACCGGGTCGTGACGGGGGAGGTCAGGGGGACGTCGACGCGCTCGCCCGCGTCTTCGGCCGAACCGGCGACCTCCCACCCGTCGATGTCCGCCGGCAGTGCAACCGCGCCCGGCACCACCCGGACCTCGACGTCGCTACCGCTGCCCACCAGGTCGACACCGACCTCGGCGACGGGTTGCGGGGAGCCGAGGTCGACGGCGAGACCCACGCCGTCCTTGTAGTCCGCGAACTCGACGTAGTAGGTCGACGTGGTCCACGCCGTGGCGGTATCGCCGTCGACGGCGAGCGATGCGAGCCCGGGGTTCTCCCGCGGCGGGTCGGCGAGGGGGTCGTAGTCGGTTGCCCCCACGATGTCGATCGGCGCGCCGGGTGTCGGCTGCCCGGATGGGCCCGTTGAGGATGTGCTCGGTGACGTGGTCTGTGGCGGGTCGGCGCCCACCCCACCCGGGAAGGCGTTGACCAGCTGCCAACCGAGCAGTGTCACCCCCGCCACCAGGAGCAACCCGGCCAGCACCCAGACACCGCGAGTCCCCCGGCGGTGAGTTCCTCCGCCGGTTGCCGGCGGCGGCAGCATCCGCGGCAGCGCCGCGGTGGGTTCGGTCACGGGCTCCACGGGTCGGCGGATCAGGACCGGGTGCGGCACACCGCGCCGTCCCGGCGGCGGTACCGCGGCGGCGAGCGCGGCGGCCAGCTCGGCCGGGGTGGTTAGCGGCTGGCCGTGCCGCGGGTGGTCGTCGAGGCTGCGGACGACCACGTCGTCCAGTGCCCGCGGGACACCGGCCCGGACCTGGCGCGGTGCGGCGAGCCGGCCGTCGACCTGCGGTGCTGCTGGTAGGCCGTAGGCGGCGCCGTGCGGCCAGCGTCCGGTGAGCCCGGCGTAGAGGATGCGGGCCACCCCGCGGGTGTCCTCACGCGCCGGGTCGTCGGCGGTGGTGCCGTGGAAGGCGGCGTCGGTGGCGAGCCCGGCCACCTTGACGGTGCCGTCCGGGGCGAGGATGACCGTGCCGGGCAGCAGCTCGAGGTGCGCCAGCCCCTCCGCGTGGGCGGAGGCCACCGCCTCGGCGAGCTCGCGGGCCAGAGCGCCGGCCGCCTCGACCGGCAGCGCACCCTCGGTGAGCAGGCTGGTGAGGGTACGGCCGGGGACATACTCGCGGATCACGTACGCGACGTCGCCGGTGACGGTGGCGTCGAGGACGCGCAGGAAGCGGGGGTCACGGGCCGCGGCCGCCGCCCGCGCCGCTCGGGTGACCGGTGCAGCCCGCGGGTCGGTGGCCGGCATGGTGTGGACGAGGACGGGTCGGCGGAGGATCTCGTCGACGGCCCGCCAGGCCTGCGCCCCGACCACCTCGTCGAGCAGCTCCTCGACGCGGTATCGCCCGGCGAGCAGGGCACCGGGTTCTACCGTCTGCGGCTGCACGCCTCTCCACGGTCCTCGTACCGCCGCCCGCACATCCGGCGGGCCGGTTGGCCATCCATGCTAAGGCCGCCAAGCGGCGTCGGGCCGGTGCCGGGGTCAGCGGACCCGAAGTCGCAACCGTGCTGTGACCAGAGCGAGCACGCTCTCGACCTCACGAACCCGCAGCAACCGGGCCGCCGGTACGTACGTGGCGAGGAAGACGAGCCCGCCCACGGTGACCGCGAGCAGTGCGGCCGCCGAGGTCCGTCCCGCAAGCGCGGTCACACCGGCGCCGAGCAGCGCGGCCAGCGCCGCACCCGGCGCGGCGGCGAACCCGACGCGCAGCACGTACCCGGCCACGCCGGCGAGGGTGGGCCCGTCGAGCCGACGCCCCAGCGCGGACAGGCTGACCACCGCGCCGAGCAGGTAGGCGAGGCTGTACGAGGCGGCCAGCGCCGCCGGCGTCAGGCCGAGGTTCCCGGTCCGGTCGAGAACCAGCAGCACCACGACGCTCGCCGCGACGACGTTGACGGTCGCGACCACCACCTGGAGGAAGAACGGGGTCCGGGTGTCCTCCAGCGCGTAGAAACCGCGCAGCACCAGGTAGTGGACGGTGAAGGCCACCAGCCCCGGGGCGAACGCAACCAGAGCGGTGCTCACCTGTCCGGCCTCCCCCGCCGCCGCGCCGAATCCGAAGAGCAGCCGGGCGAGCGGGCCGGCCAGCGCGACGAGCAGCAGCGCCGCGGGCACGATCACCGCCAGGCAGGTGCGCAGTGCCTCGACCAGGTCGTCGCGGACTGCGGCCAGCGAGCCTTCCGCGGCGTGCGCGCTCATACGGGGTAGCAGCGCGGTCGCCAGCGACACCGTGACGATCGAGTGCGGGACCATCAGCAGCAGAAACGCGTAGCTGTAGACGGTCACCCCCACAGCGGCGTCGCTGCCGGCAACCGCGGCCTGCGCGGTGGCGCCGGTGGCGAGCCGGACCACAACGACGTACGCGAGCTGGTTGAGCAGCACGAACCCCACCGTCCACAGGCCCAGCCGACCCGCCTTGCCCAGGCCCACGCCGCGCAGGTCCGTGCGCGGCCGCAGCCGGACACCGGCGCGGTGGACGAGCGGCAGCAGCACCAGTGCCTGTACGGCGATGCCGAGGGTGGAGCCGAGCCCGAACCACGCCACCTCCGCCTCGGTGAAGACGGGCTGGTCCTTGCTGCCGACGAACACGAGGTAGCCGCCGAAGACGGCGATCGCCACCACGTTGTTGAGGATCGGCGCCCACATCATCGGCCCGAAGCTGCCGCGCGCGTTGAGCACCTGTCCGACCAGCACGTACACGCCGTAGAAGAAGACCTGCGGCAGACAGAAGCGGGTGAAGGCGACCATCGCGTCGAACTGCGGGCGCAGCTCCGGGGCGAGGAAGGCGTCACTCACGTAGAGCCGCAGCACCCACGGTGCGGCCACGACCCCGAGAACGGAGGCGCCGAGCAGCAGCAGGCACACCGCGGTGACGACACGCTGGGCGTACGCCTCACCGCCGTCGGGGTCCTGCTTGATCGCGCGCACGAGCTGGGGGACGAGGACGCTGTTGAGCACCCCGCCAGCGACCAGGATGTAAAGGCTGTTGGGGATCGCGTTCGGGGCGTTGAACACGTCGGCGGTGACGCCGAGGCCAAGCACCGCTGCGATGACGGAGGCCCGGACAAAACCGGTCAGCCTGGAGACCACTGTGCCGGCGGCCATGACCGCGCTGGAGCGGGCGAGCGAGCTCACCGGACCTCCTCGGCCACCCGCTCCTCCTCGTGCGGCAGCTGCTGGGGGCGGGAGCGCCGCCTGGCCGCCCACATGCGCCGCGTCAGCCGCACCGCGACCGCGCCGAAGAGCAGTGCGGCGGCGGCGCCCACCACCGTCCAGCCGATGGTGCCGTAGTCGGTGGCCACCACGAGCAGGCGTTGCGGGGGACCCAGCCTGCGATCATCCGCGGTGACCAGCGCGACCGACACCGGCAGGCGGCCGTTCGCGGCGGCCTCGGCCTTGACGGTGACGGTTGCCTTCTCGCCGGCGGCGACCTGGACGGGCTCCAGCGGCGCGACGGTGAGCCGGCTGCGGTTGGCCGCCGTGATCTCGACGCGCACGTTGACGGCCTGGTCCATCCCGTTGGCCACGATCAGCGGGAAGAGGCCGGTCCGGCTGGAGAGGGTCACCGTCTCGGGGACGACGACCTGGACCCGATCGAGCTGGCCGCGTGCCGAGCTCTCCACGGCCACCGCGTACTCAGTCGCCTGCGTGGGGTCGCTGCGCCAAGCCGAGGACAGCGCCCGCAGCAGCGACAGCCCGTACGCCTCCCGGGTCGCCTCGGGGTCGGTGAGGACCGCCGCCAGGCGCTCCACAACCCGGCTCAGGGCTCGTACCTGCTCCACGTGCGCGGCGGTCAGCCGTTCCTCCGGCCGAGGTGAGGGGCTTGCCTCCAGTCCACCTTCCGCGGGCGAAGGGTCGGCGGCGAGCAGCGGAGCGGCCCCCACCGGGGTGATCCACGCAGCGCTCTGCCAGCCGCGCAGCAGCGCCCGGGCCGCGCGCGCGTCGGGGCGCCAGCGCAGCGGCGGCGCGGCCAGCAGCGTGGGGGGGTCCCCGCCGGGCGGCGCCTCGAGGGCGGCCAGCAGGGTCTCGGCGAGCAGGCGCTGGCGGACGTCGAGCGGCCGGGCGACTCCCAGCAGCGAGGGCACGGGATCGCCGGCGGCCGCGAGGACCGCGTCCAGCCCAGGGTCGCTGCCCACGAGCCGGATGGGACCCGCGGAGGTCGCCACCTGTCCGTCGGGCAGCTCGCCACTTCGGGTCTCCTCGGTCACCGGGCGCGGTGCCCGGACCAGGACGGTCCGGATCCCGCCCGCCGCGAGCCGGCGGAGCATCGGCATGCCGGCGGCGGCGTCGTCCGGCCAGGCCACGCCAACCTGCGCCGTCCGGTCGAGGACCTCCCCGGCGGCGGCGGCGCCGGCGAGGGCCCGCTCGGCGATGCTCCGCGCCCAGATCGGATGCCGCCGGGCCAGCGCGCGCAGGTCCGGTGTCGCGTACGGGAGCGCGACCAGGTCGGCGTCGGCGGTGGCTGCCCGCAGCTCCTGCAGCCAGCCGGTGGCCGCCTGCGCGCCGGTACCCGGCGACGCCCGCCCCTGGGTGTCACGAACCTCGTAGCCCTGGGACATCGCCCGCGCGGTGACCAGCAGGTCCGGGTCGACCACCCAGGTGACGGGTGTGGAGGCGGCGATGTCGACAAGGCTCGACAGCGCCCCCTGCGGCCCCAGCTCGCCGGCGAGGACGTCATCGGCCAGCTGCCCCTCCGGCAACAGTGCCGGGCGGGCCGCCAGCGGCCACAGCAGCGCGACGCGGGTCGTCGGGAGACGCCGCCCCACCGTCCACGGCAGCACCGTGCGCGTGCGCGCAACGGTGACGCGGCTTCCGTCGAGGAGGGTGGCGCGCACGTCGACGCCCACGACGTAGACACCACTCTCACCGAGGAGCAGCTCGTCGACTGGGGCCTTGAGGCGGTAGCGGGTCACCTCGCGCGGCCGCAGGACCGGGTCGAGCTCCTTGAAGAAGTCGTCGTCGCGGGTACCGCTGCGGAACTCGCGGTCGGTGAAGACCTGGGCGACCTCCGACCTGGCCTCCAGCCGGTCACGGGAGTAGCGCAGCAGCACCTGGACGCTCTCCAGCCGCTCCGCCGAGACGTTGCGGATCGACCCCTTGACCACGAGCGTCGAGCCGGGAGTCGCAGCTGCGGGCGTCAGACGCTGCAGGGTGACGGTGGCCAGTGGCGCGACGTCCTCGCCGCTGACCGGTGCGCCGGCGGCGACGCTAGTCCCGGCGCGGGCCGTGGCGCCGGTTGTGACGCCGGTCGTGGCGCCGGCTGCGGCGGAGGTCGACAGTGTCACGGCGCCGACCGAGAGCACGGATGCCACCGCGGCGCTGGTCAGCGCCGTCCCCGCTCGGCGTACGCACCTCACGAGGTGCCTGTGAGCAGCTCGGGTACCCGGTCCAGCAACCGGCGCTCGGACTCGTAGCGAAGCCGGGATGCCAGCTCGGGGAAGGGCACCCAGGCCACCTCGGTGACCTCGATGTCGGCGTCGGACAGCTCCCCGCCCACGGCTTCGAGGAGGAAGTGGTGCACCACCTTGTGAATGCGGCGCCCGTCGGCGACGAACCAGTAGTCGATGCTGCCGAGCGGTGCCAGGATGCGCGCCTGCAGGCCCGTCTCCTCGCGGACCTCCCGGACGGCCGCCTGCTGCGCCGTCTCCCCTTCCTCGAGGTGGCCCTTGGGCAGCACCCACTCCAGGTGCCCGCGGCGGTTGACCCGGGCGATGAGCGCCCCCCTGGAGTCCCCGGCCGAGCGGTCGACGACGAGACCACCAGCCGAGGTCTCCTCCACCTTGCGCAGCCGGCGCGCCGACGCTGGCTGATGACCGCGGCGCCCGGACGCGGCGGCGGGGTGACGCGGCATCCCTCGATCGTAAGCGGGGGGCCGGCGGTGCACCCGCAGGCCGGGAGGTCAGACTGCCCAGGGCCGTACCCTGGTCGGCCGTGACCGCCGCCCCGCCCGGACGCCTCGACGCCGTCCAGCAGCGCGCGGTGCGCCAGCTGCTGGCGGTCACTCCACTGCTCGACGAGCTTGGCGCGCGGTTCACCCGGGCCGGCCACGAGCTCGCCCTGGTGGGCGGTCCGGTCCGCGACGCCTTGCTCGACCGGCCGGTTGACGAACTCGACCTGACCACCGAGGCCCGCCCCGACAAGACCAAGCGGCTGCTCACCGGCTGGGCCGACTCCGTGTGGGACATCGGCCAGGCGTTCGGCACCATCGGTGCGCGCAAGGGCAAGTACCAGATCGAGGTCACGACCTACCGGGCCGACAGCTACGACCCGGCCAGCCGCAAGCCGGAGGTCACGTACGGCGACTCCCTCGAGGCCGACCTGGGCCGGCGGGACCTCACCGTCAACGCCATGGCCCTGCGGCTTCCGGGCCTCGAGTTCGTCGACCCCTGCGGGGGGCTGCGCGACCTCGCCGCCGGGATGTTGCGGACACCCGCGGCTCCCGAGGTGTCCTTCGCCGACGATCCGCTGCGGATGATGCGGGTGGCGCGTTTTGCCGGGCAGCTGGGCTTCACCGTCGCCACCGAGACGTTCTCCGCCATGCGCGACATGGCCGGGCGCATCGACATCGTCTCCGCCGAGCGGGTGCGGGACGAGCTCACCAAGCTCGTGCTCTCGCCACGGCCGCGGGCCGGCCTCGGCCTGCTCGTCGAGAGCGGCCTGGCACAGCGCGTGCTCCCGGAGCTGCCGGCGCTGCGCCTGGAGATCGACGAGCACCATCGACACAAGGACGTCTACGAGCACAGCCTCACCGTGCTCGAGCAGGCGATCGCCCTCGAGCAGCGGCTGCCCGGCGACGGGCCCGACCTCGTGCTGCGCTTGGCCGCGCTGTTGCACGACATCGGCAAGCCCGCCACCAGGCGCTTCGAGGCGGCTGGCGGGGTGTCCTTCCACCACCACGAGGTCGTCGGGGCCAAGCTCACCCGCAGGCGCGCCCGCGCGCTGCGCTTCCCCAACGAGGTGGTGGACGACGTCGCCCGCCTGGTCGAGCTGCACCTGCGCTTCCACGGGTACGGCTCGGGGGAGTGGACCGACTCGGCGGTGCGGCGCTACGTACGGGACGCCGGCCCGCTGCTCGAGCGCCTGCATGTGCTGACCCGAGCCGACTGCACGACGCGCAACCGACGCAAGGCGGCAGCGCTGCAGCGGACGTACGACCAGCTGGAGGAGCACATCGCGCGGCTGGCCGAGCAGGAGGAGCTCGCCGCGCTGCGCCCGGACCTGGACGGCCACGAGATCATGGCCGTGCTCGGAATCCCGCCCGGTCGTGACGTCGGCCGCGCCTGGCACCACCTGCTCGAGCTGCGCCTGGACCGGGGCCCACTGGGCCGCGAGGCCGCCCGCGAGGAGCTGCTGCGCTGGTGGGCTGAGCAGGCGGGCTGACCTTCTCCGCCTTCGCCACCTCGACCAGCGGGTCAGGCGTCCAGCAGGGCCATCAGCTTGGAGACCGTTGCCCAGTTGCGCGCGGTTGACTTCGCTCCCGGTCGGGCCAGGTGCGCAGCCAGCTCGCTGCGGGCGAGCCCGTCAGGGGTACGCAGGTACAGCGTGCGCCCGACCACGTGCGCCTCTTCCCGGCTGCCTCGCTGTCGAGCGCGCTGCAGGGAGTTGGCGACGCTGCGGACCTCGTCCGGCCCGAACCCGACGATGCTGATCACGGCGTGCAGGCACTTGGGGTCGGACTCGTCAGGGAAGGGGTTGTCGGCGATCACCTGCGCCAGCTCGGCGCGGGACAACACCAGCACCCGGGGGCGTACGCCGATGTTCTCCGCGATCGCGTGCTCGAGAGCCGCGGCAAGCTCGGCGGTATCTGCCTTCGGGCTCGTGAACACAACGTTGCCGCTCTGGATGTAGGTGGCGACGTCCGTGCACCCCAGCGACGTCACGACCTGGCGCAGGTCCGCCATCGTGACCTTGTTGCGCCCACCGACGTTGATGCCGCGCAGCAGCGCGACATGGGTAGGCACGCAAACATCCTGCCTTGCGCGCGGAGGGTCAGCCGACCCTTTCTGGAGTCGTGCGCCCGAGCGTCGCGCTCGCCCGGCCGTACCCCAGTGCGGTCACTGCGTACCCGAGCGCGATGACGGCCAGGACGGGGTAGGACTTGCCGCTCGCGGGGAGGGTGGCCGCGGCGAACCCCGCGGCAGCCACGAACGCGACGTTGAAGACGACGTCGTAGAAGGAGAAGACCCGCCCTCGAAAGGCGTCGTCGACGTCCTCCTGTACGAGGGTGTCCACACAGATCTTGATTCCCTGGGAGGCGACCCCGAGGAACGCCGCGGCGATGAGCAGGCTGGCTTCGGTGTACAGCGCTCCGGGGAAGACCTCGACCACCGCCGCGGCGCCGAGCAGCAGAGTGACCCACGCCTCCTTGCGCAACCGCCGGGTCACGACCGGAGTGATGACCGCGGCGGCGGCGAAGCCAATGCCCGAGGCGGCAAAGGCCAGTCCGAGGCCGGCGAGTCCGGCGTCGACGTCAGCGGGGTCGTTGAAGTAGTTGCGGTACAGCAGGATGGTCGCGATCGTCGAGATCCCGTACGCGAAGCGGTGCGCGGCGATAGCGGCGAGACCGTACGCCGCTCGCCGCCGCCCGAGCACGTGCCTGGCCCCCTCCAACAGGCCCCGGGCGACGTGGTGGAACGCGCGCCCCAGCGCAGCCGTCCCGCTTACGTCGTCCGGGCCGAGCAGGTCCGGATGCATCCGCAGGGCGAGCAACCCAGCCGCCAGGTAGGCCGCTGCGGCCGTCACCAGGACCGTCAGCTCGGCGACGTCGCCGGCGGAGGATCCCCCCACGACCCGTTGCAGGCCGAAACCGGCTGCTGCGCCGACCAGCGCGGCGACCGTCCCCGAGGTGGGCGAGACCGCGTTGGCCATGACCAGCTCGTGGCGCGGGACTACGTGCGGCAGTGCGGCGCCGAGCCCGGCGAGCAGGAACCGGTTGACGCTGAGGACGCTCAGCACCGCGGCGTAGAAGCCTGGACCAGTGGCGCCACCGATAACCAGCGCCGCTACCCCGAGCACGAGGACCGTGCGGGTGACGTTGGCCCACACCAGCACCTGCCGGCGCCGCCAGCGGTCGAGCAGCACACCGGCGAACGGGCCGACGAGGGAGTAAGGCAGCAGCAGGGCGGCAAAGGCGGCGGCCGCGTCAGCGGCTGAGGTCTGGCGCTCCGGTGAGAAGAACACGTACGAGGCCAGCGCCACCTGGAAGACACCATCGGCTCCCTGCGAGGTCAACCGGACGGCGAAGAGCCGCCGGAAGTCCTTGCCGCGAAGGACGACGCGTAGGTCCCCCAGGAAGGAGCGGGGTCGCTCGCCCACCTCGCCGGCGGGCCCCCCGGAGGCCACCTCGGCAGCGTAACTGCGCGGGGGAAGCCGCCCCCATCGCGAGTTGTCAGACCCTCACCGTGCTGGAGCGCGGCGTGGGTCTGACAACTTCGTCAGGGGAGGCGGGAGGGCAGTAAGGCGAGTAGGGCGATGCTCAGCGGTCGCTCTCGCCGCGGATGAACTGTTCGAGCCGCTCCCGGGCCTCATCGTCTGGCAGCTGCTCCGGCGGGGACTTCATGAAGTAGGAGGAGGCCGAGAAGACCGGGCCACCGATGCCACGATCCTGGGCGATCTTGGCGCAGCGGACGGCGTCGATGATCACGCCGGCGGAGTTGGGGGAGTCCCAGACCTCCAGCTTGTACTCCAGTGACAGCGGGACGTCACCGAAGGCGCGCCCCTCCAGCCGGACGTACGCCCACTTGCGGTCATCCAGCCAGGGCACGTAGTCGCTGGGCCCGATGTGGACGTTGCGTTTGCCCAGGTCGTGCTTAACGTTGGAGGTGACCGCCTGCGTCTTGGAGACCTTCTTGGACTCCAACCGGTCGCGCTCCAGCATGTTCATGAAGTCCATGTTGCCGCCAACGTTCAGCTGCATCGTGCGGTCGAGGACGACGCCGCGATCCTCGAACAGCTTGGCGAGCACCCGGTGGGTGATCGTGGCGCCGACCTGGCTCTTGATGTCGTCCCCGACGATCGGTACGCCGGCGCGCTCGAACTTCTCCGCCCACTCCGGCGTCCCCGCGATGAAGACGGGCAGTGCGTTGACAAAGGCCACCTCGGCGTCGAGCGCGCACTGGGCGTAGAACTCCACCGCCTCCTGGGAGCCCACCGGGAGGTAGCACACCACGACGTCCGCGCGGGCCCGGCGCAGTGCCGCGGCCACGTCGACCGCCTCCTCGTCGGACTCGGTGATCGTCTCGCGGTAGTAGCGCCCGAGGCCGTCGAGGGTGTTGCCGCGTTGCACGGCGACGCCAAGCGGCGGGACCTCGCAGATCGAGATCGTGTTGTTCTCACTGGCGACGATCGCCTCGGAGAGGTCACGCCCGACCTTCTTGGCGTCGACATCGAAGGCGGCGACGAACTCGATGTCACGCACGTGGTACTGGCCGAGCTGGACGTGCATGAGGCCCGGAACCCGCTGGTCCGGGTCGGCGTCGCGGTAGTAGTGGACGCCCTGGACAAGCGACGCCGCACAGTTGCCCACGCCGACGATCGCCACGCGAACCGAACCCATCGCGGTCCTCACCTCTCTGTCGTGTGTTGCGGTCTCAGGTCTTGACGCCCACCGTTTCGGGCCCTGCGCCGCTCTGAGTCGATCAGCTCGTCGAGCCAGCGGACCTCACGCTCCACCGACTCCAGGCCGTGGCGCTGCAGCTCCAGCGTGTACGCGTCGAGCCGGGCGCGGGTGCGCTGCAGCGACGAACGGAAGGCCTCCAGCCGCTCCTCCAGCCGGCTCCGCCTGCCCTCGAGGATGCGCATCCGCACCTGCGCGTCGGTTTGTGCGAAGAACGCAAAGTGCACGCCGAACGGCTCGTCCTCCCAGGAGGACGGTCCGGCCTGTCCGAGCATCTCGACGAAGCGCTCCTGGCCGGCGGGGGTGAGCTGGTAGACGATCCGCGCCCGGCGCCCCGCCGTGAGCGTCCGGGTGCGCAGCGCGGAGCCGTTGCCCGCCTCCGCGGTTTCGGCGTCCGCCGCGATCAACCCCTGCCGCAGCATCTCCTTGAGGCAGGGGTAGAGCGTGCCGTAGGAGAAAGCCCGACCCCAGCCGAGCAGCGAGACCAGCCGCTTGCGCAGCTCGTACCCGTGCATCGGGGCGTCTTTCAGCAAGCCGAGGACGGCGAGCTCGAGCACGGCGCTGCGCCTGCTCACGACGGGGACTCCCGAGGACGACGGCTGCGGCGCGCCGGCTGGCGCCACCGATGGGCTGGTGCATCAGGCCGATGTATCACTCCGATACATCGGACAGATTGGACACCTTACGGTGCGCTCGAGTTCATCTGCAAGACAGCTGCGCCACGACGCCTTTCGGCGGGCCGCTCATGATGCACGGGCCGGGCCGCTTGCTCGGGCCGGCACGTGTCGCCTCCCCGTACCCTCGTGGCGTGTGGTCCCAGCGCGCGGTCGTCGACTACTCGCTGCAGCGGCGGGCGACGTTGAGGTCCCTGTTCGGTGGCAGCGCCCACCCGAGCGACGTTTGCGACGCGGACCCGTACCTGCTGCGGGCCGCGAAGTTCCACGGCGAGGCGAGCGACCGCAGCTGCCCGGTGTGCCGGCGCGAGCCGCTGACCCATGTGACCTACGTCTTCGGTGATGAGCTGGGCCAGTACTCGGGGCGGGTCCGGCGCAGCGCGGAGCTCGAGCTCATGGCCCGAGAGCACGCCCAGTTTCGGGTCTACGTGGTGGAGGTCTGCCAGGGCTGCGGCTGGAACTATCTGACCCTCTCCTACGTCCTCGGCGACGGGGTGCCGCGTCGTGCGTCCTCCCGGCGGCGCAGCGCGGTGGAGGACCGGTGAACGGCAGCCTGATGAGCGGCAGCTTCGGTGGAGTGACCCCGGATGCGCCGCAGCAGCACTATTGTGACGCTTCGACATCCCATCGACACGAAGCGTGGTCGTGAGCGACGAGCGAGCAAGCTGGGCTCCTACCTCCGCCACGTACACCGCACGCGGCACCGGACGGGGCCCGACCGCGGCTCGGCCGTACCGCACCCGCCGGCGTGGGCGCCGGAGGTTTGCCCGGGCGGGCAAGTGGATCGGGATTACCGCGCTGGTGGCGTTGGTGTTGGGGCTGGGTGCCTTTGTCGCGGGCTACCTCATGGTGTCCGTGCCGGACGCCAACGCCTTCGCCACGTCGCAGGCGACGATCGTCTACTACTCCGACGGCGAGACCGAGCTCGGCCGGTTCTCCACCGAGAACCGCGTCCCGGTGAGCCTCGAGCAGATCCCCGACCATGTGGAGCAGGCGGTGATCGCCGCCGAGGACCGCTCCTTCTACGACAACCGCGGCGTGTCCCCCACGGGCATCATCCGCGCCGCCTGGAACAACCTGACGGGGGCTCCCCTCCAGGGCGGCTCGACGATCACCCAGCAGTACGTGAAGAACTACTACCTGACCCAAGACCGCACGCTGGTGCGCAAGGCGCGGGAGTTCTTCGTCGCACTCAAGGTCGACCAGCAGCAGGACAAGGATCGCATTCTCGAGGACTACCTCAACACCATTTACTTCGGGCGCGGTGCCTACGGAATCGAGACCGCGGCTCAGGAGTACTTCGGCACCTCCGCGAGCGAGCTCAGCGTTGCGCAGGGGGCCACCCTCGCCGCCGTCCTCCGCTCTCCCGGCAGCTACGACCCCGCCGTCGAGCGGTCCAACCGCGCCGCGCTCGAGGACCGCTTCCACTACGTCCTCGACGGCATGGCCCAGCAGGACGTCATCAACCAGCGGCGCGCGGAGCGGTTGCGGGTGCCGCGCCTGGAGCCGTACCGGGAGGAGGACCGCCTCGGCGGCACCAACGGCTACCTGCTCAGCCTGGTCCGAAGCGAGCTCAACGAGCTCGGCTACGACGACGCCGAGATCGACACCGGCGGCCTGCGCGTCGTCACGACGTTCGACCGGCAGGCCCAAGCCGCCGCCGTGGCCGCGGTGCAGCAGGAGGCGCCGACCCGCGACGCCCGCGGCGTGCACCCGGCCATCGCCGCGGTTCGTCCCGGCACTGGCGAGCTGGTGGCGATGTACGGCGGTCCCGACTTCGTCACCGAGCAGCGCAACTGGGCCACGACCGGGCGCCAGCCCGGCTCGTCGTTCAAGGCCTTCACGCTCGCGGCCGGGCTGGAGAACGGCGTCTCGCTGCGCGACCGCTTCGCTGGCAACTCCCCGCTCCGGCTGCCGGGTGGCGGCAAGGTCGCGAACGAGTTCCACGACGACTACGGCGAGTCCGTCGGCATCGTCGAGGCGACCGAGAAGTCGATCAACACCGCCTTCGTCGACCTCACGCTCCAGCTCGGGCCCGACACCGTGCTGGACGCCGCGGTGCGGGCCGGTGTGCCCCAGGACACACCGGGGCTGAAGCCCAACGCGCGCATCACCCTCGGCACAGCCGACATATCGCCGGTCCAGATGGCCGACGCGTACGCCACGTTCGCCGCCCAGGGTGCGCAGGCGGACTGGTACTCGGTGAGCGAGGTACGCTTGGCCGGCGGCGAGCCCCTGTACCGCGCCGAGCCGGAGGCGCAACAGGTCTTCACCGCCGACGTCACCGCCGACGTGACATACGCGTTGCGGCAGGTGGTCCGCGACGGCACCGGGCAGGCGGCGCGCCTCCTCGACCGTCCGGCCGCCGGCAAGACCGGTACTGCCGCCTTGCTACCCGACAGCACCACCGCCTCCTGGTTCGTCGGCTACACCCCACAGTTGGCCGCGGCCGTGATGTACGTGCGCGGCGACGCAGGTAAGGCCGACCTCGATGGCGTCGGCGGTCTTTCCACCTTCTTCGGCGCGGAGTTCCCTGCCCGGACCTGGACGGCGTTCATGATCGGAGCGTTGGAAGGACAGCCGGTGCTGGCGTTCCCCGAGCCGGTGCGCCTTGCGGCCACGGCGACGGCCACGCCGAGTGC
>JAUJNY010000001.1:8857-77045 GCA_030447955.1 Jiangellales bacterium | reverse complement strand
TGGCGTTCCCCGAGCCGGTGCGCCTTGCGGCCACGGCGACGGCCACGCCGAGTGCCACGCCCAGTGCGACGGCAACCGTGGTGCCACCGGTGGTGACGCCCACCCCGACACCGACCCCGACGCCTCCGCCGACCCCGACGGTGACGCGCACTCCTCCGACGCTCACCCCGACGCCGACGCCGACCCCCACCGCGACGCGGACGCCGACCCCGACGCCCACGCCGACGCCGACCGCGACGCCCACGCCGACCCCGACGCCGACTAAGACGCCGACCCCGACGCCCACCCCGACCCCGACGCCCACCCCGACCCCGACGCCGACGCCCACGCCGACGCCGACGCCGACGCCGACGCCCACGCCGACCCCGACGCCCACGCCTACCCCGACCCCGACGCCGACCAAGACCCGGACGCCGACCCCGACCCCGACGCCCACCCCAACCCCAACCCCAACCCCAACCAGAAGTGCCAGTCCGTCCCCGACGCCCTCGGCCACGCCGACGGACACACCACCGGCCACGCCGACAGCCCGGCCGACGGACACGCCTAGCGGGACTCCCACGCCCACGCTGACCTCGGCCGCTGCCCCTGCCGCGATTTCTCGCTCGCGCTGAGTGAGTACCGCGCGGTCGCGCTCTGGCTCCGCCCCGAAGTGACGCCCGTACGCCACCATGGGTCCCGTGGGGGGAGGCAGTGGGTGGAGGCGCGGCCGGTGACCAGCGACACCGTGAGCGGCCCCCTCGCGACTCCTACCCGCGAGGATTCGGTGGCCGCGGCTTCCAGCGAGCCCCTCGGCGGTCCAGCAGGGCGGCACCGGCTGACCGGCCGCGGCTGGTGGACGCCGCTGCGGATCGTGCTTGCGGTGGCCTGCGTGACCTTTGGTCTTGGCCTGCTCACCAAGGCGTCGTGCCGCGACGTCGGTTGGGACCGGGACGAGCGGGTGCTGTGGACCGGCATGTGCTACAGCGACGTGGCCCTGCTGTACCGCGAGCGCGGCTTCGCCGACGGCAACGTCCCGTACTTCGACACCGGGAATTACCCGGTGCTCGAGTACCCCGTGCTCACCGGTGCCGTCATGCAGGTCGGTGCCTGGCTGGTCCCGGCGTTCACCGCGCTCGGCACGGCCCCACCCGACAGCGCCGTCCGCGACTCGGTCGCCTTCTTTGACGCCACCGCGCTGCTGCTGTGGCTGTGCGCGCTCGGCGTCGTGGCGGCGGTGGCGCGAACGGTCCCCCGCCGCCCCTGGGATGGGCTCCTGATAGCCGCCGCCCCCGTCCTGGCGCTGACCGCCACAATCAACTGGGACCTGGTCGCCGCCCTGCTGGTTGCTCTTGCCGTGCTCGCCTGGACCCGGGCGCGCCCGGGGATGAGCGGCGTCCTCATCGGCGTCGGCGCCGCCGTGAAGCTGTACCCAGCCCTGCTGCTCGGGCCGGTGGTCGTGCTCTGCGTACGGCAGCGACGCTGGCGGAGCTGGGTGCCACGCTGACGGGTGCGGCGGGTGCGTGGCTGGTTGTCAACGCCCCGGTGTTCTTGCTGGCGCGCGACCAGTGGCTGTACTTCTGGACCTTCAACGACGACCGGGGAGCCGAGCTCGGCTCCCCATGGTTCGCCCTCGGGCGCCTCGGGGTGAGCTTCGACCCGGTCACGCTGGACCGCTGGGCGGTGCTGCTCATGGCCGGCTGCTGCCTCGCGATCGCCGTCCTCGGCTGGACTGCGCCGCAGCCACCACGGCTGGCGCAGCTCGCCCTGCTGGTGGTGGCGGCATTCGTCCTCGTCAACAAGGTCTGGTCGCCGCAGTACGCGCTGTGGTTGCTGCCGCTGGCGGCGCTGGCCCGGCCACGCTGGCGTGACCTGCTCGTCTGGCAGCTGGGCGAAGTCGCGTACTTCTTCGGGGTCTGGCTCTACCTCGACGCCGTCAACTACCCCGACGACGCGTACATCAACGGCGGGGTGTACGCCGCACTCGTCGCGCTGCGCATGCTCACGCTGCTCTGGCTCGTAGCCGTGGTGGTGCGCGACATCGCCGTGCCCCGGCTCGACCCGGTGCGGCCCTACCTGGCCGCCGGAGCACCGGCATGACCGACGTCCGCGGTGCCGTCCGCGGTGCAGTCCATGGTGCCGATGCCGCTCCCGGAGACATCGCCAGGCGACCCGGCCATGGTGACGGCCGCATCCCCGCCGGGGCGAGCTCACCGCGTCCACTTCTCCAGCGACTCCCGGTGCTCGACCGCGACGCGCTCGGCCTCTGGGTCCTCAGCCGTATCGCCATGTGGACCGTCGCCATGGGCGCCGGCTACCTCTTCGCCACCGCGGGCGCCGGCGGAGTCGTCCCGCTGCTCGAGCGGTGGCAGCAGTGGGATTTCCACCACTACTGGGGCATCGCGCTCTACGGCTACGGCGGGGAGCCGACCGGGGTGCCCAATGAAGCCTTCTTCCCGGCGTTTCCGGCCGCACTCTGGCTCGGGCACGCCGTGGGGCTGCCCCACATCGTGGCCGGCCTGCTCGTGTCCCTGCTCGGGGGAGCGGTTGCCGTCGTCGCACTGGCCCGGCTCGCCGCACTCGACCACGGCCCGGACGCCGGGCGCCGCTCGGTTCTCATCTGGTTGCTTGCGCCGACTGCCGTGTTCCTCGCCGCGCCATACACGGAGGCGCTCTTCCTCGGCCTGGCGCTGCCCGCGTGGCTGGCGGCGCGGCGGGGCCGGTGGGCGCTCGCCGGCCTGCTCGCGGCCGGCGCGATGAGCGTCCGGGTGTCCGGGGTCTTCCTCGCCGCCGCTCTGGTCGTGCAGTGGCTGGTCCAGCCTGACGGAGGCCCCTGGTCGGACCGCTGGCGCCGGGCTGGGCGAGAGCTGCCCTGGCTGGCTGCTCCGGGGGCGGTGCTGCTGGGGTGGATGACGTACCTGCGCTGGCTCACCGGTGACTGGCTCGCCTGGGTGCACGCGCAGGAGCAAGAGTGGCGGCGTGAGCTGACCCCGCCGTGGGTGGCGGCGTCGCACACCTGGGAAGCCGCCACCGGCGGGCTCCAGGACGCCAACTTCACCTGGATGTTCCGCGCCGAGCTGGTGGCCATGGCCGTCGGCGTCATCGTCACGGTGCTGCTCATCGCTCACCGGCACTGGGGAGAGGCGACCTGGGTCGGCTTGCACGTCGCGGCGTTCGGGACGTCGTACTGGTTCTTCTCGGTGCCCCGTGCGACGCTGCTGTGGTGGCCGCTGTGGATCGGGCTGGCGGTGTGGTCGCTGCGCCGGCGGTGGGTCCTGCCCGCCTACGTGGCGGTGTGCGGGCCGCTGATGATCTTGTGGGCGGCGACCTATCTCACCGGTCGCTGGGCGGGGTGAGGGCGCTCACCCGGCCGCTTCGTCGGGCACGCCGGTCCTCGCACAACCCCCGCCTCCGGTCCACGCGCGACGGACCAGCGCGAGCCGTCTGGCCCAGGACAACGCCTCATGGGGACCCAGCCTGCGGAGTTGCCTCCTCCGTCGTACCGGGACGTAGCTGCGCGCCGATCAACTTGACCTAAGGGTGTACGGGCACGTTGGAGGGCCACGGCGGCGCAGTCTGGACTGGCTGCCATTGGACCTGCTCGGCCCCGGGAGCCCACGCTCCCCTACTTCTCGGCGTCGGCCGCCTCGCCGTCCGGCGGTTCGACGCCCCGCCGCCTGCGGCAGGCCACGGGTGCTCGCGGACGAACGCCGCGGTCTCCGCGTACAGCCGCCGGATGAACTCCTCCAGCCGGTCTCGCTCGATTCACCACTGGCCGCGACCACGGACCTTAAAGGGCGGGCAGGTCGCCGGAGCGGCCCAGGGCGTACGCCTGCGAACCGCTGATCGCCAACTCCTCGGCGACCTCGTCGAGGGTGAGGAAGCGGGCGCGGGCACCCGCGCAGGGTAAGTAGAGAGACGTCCCCACCCCGCGGCGGCGACCCGAGTCCGACCTTGCGCGTGCGGCTTGTGGCTGGGGCCCCCCGTTGGCGCGCTGCCGGCAGTGTCGCAGCGACGTTGTGGACAGGACGCCAACGAGGTGGTCGGGACCAGGCGCTCCGATGCGACCCCCACAACCGACCGGTCGCGTCTGCGTCAAGCTAGGCGGGCCCCGCAGGGCAGGCCCACCGGGAAGCTTGCGCTTGGCGGGATACTTACCGGCCGAGCGCGGAGGCACCCGCCCGGCCGAGGAGGTGCCAGGCGCACAGTTGGCAGGGCCTGCGGCGTGAACGACATCGCTCGGTTCAGCGATCCGCTCGATCGGCGCGGCGACCGTCAGCATCTACGGCGGGCGATTCTCCTGGACGGTCCTGGAACCAGCGGGCGTTCTGCGACAGCGACAGGCTGTGGACGAACTCGTCCAACTCGTAGTACGCCCTGCGGGCCTCAAAGTAGGCCTCGATGAGGAGCTCGTCCGCCCTTTGCAGCCGCTCGCGGCTAGGGCCGATCCCCGCAGCTAGGTCCTCGAGTTGGCTGACCCGTTCTCGGAGAGCCTGCGCCTCCGCCTCAGCCTCGGGTGACCAAGTGTCTTCGGGGTTGGGATCATGCCCGCTGGACTCAGTTTTGCCCGTGGGGCTCTGGCGGGTCGCTGTCGATGCAGATATGACCGACCTGGACATGTCGCCCTCCGGTGGGAGGCCCAGGTGGGCCCGATAGCCCTCGACAGCCCACGAGGGGACAAGGTGCCGTCGGCGCTCTGGCTGGCTACCCCGCGCGGCGGGGAGGACGCCTTGCTTGATGCGGGTGCGGATCGTCTCCGGGCTCAGTCGGAGGCGCACGCCGGCCTGGCCGGTTGTGAGCAGCCGACCATCGCGCCGCTCCTGGACGGCGTAGTCGCGGTAGTCCCGGCCCGGCTCGAACGTCGGCGGCGGGACGTGGCTTGGCAATTCTTGACTCCCTTAGCCCAGTCATTTGGGGCCACGGTGTGTCAACCAACGGCTCTTGTCAAGTGTTGGCAAGAATAGGCAAATGGCGGACGCTGCACTTCTCGACTACGAGTCTCCCGCGCTGGCCGCATCCGACTGCGCTGCCCGCGCCCCCCTGCCGCGTACCCGCTTCGGCCCCGCGCCGGGGCCGGGTACCGCACGGCGCCTCGCTCACCTGACCCGTCGAGCCCTCACCGGCGAGACCGATATGCCAGTCGACGTCACAGCTCTGATCGACGTGCTCGGCTGGAGGACCGAGCGGGCCCGGCTGCGGGCGGCGGAGGGTGGTACGCAGGCCCTGCTCATCCCCTCCACGCGCGGCGACTTTTGCCTGGTCGTCGACCCGCGTCCCGCGCCCGGGCAGCGAGCCTCCCCCCGCGTCCTCTGGTCGATACGGGCCGCGCACGAGGTCGGGCATGTCTTCTTCTACCGGCGGGGATGTCCGCCCCGACGGTCCCTCCCCGCCAACCCCGCCGAAGAAGACTTCTGCGACGCGTTCGCAGCAGCGTTGCTAGACGGGCCGCGGCTACCGGCCGCAGAGACGAGAGCGCTGCTCAACCCTATCTGGGCCGTCCCAAGTAGCTAGGCTCCCGGCATGATCGCCGCGTGGTGTGGCAGACGCACAACGTCGTGTTGGCGCGGCGCGGCCGGCCGCTAGGAGAGCATCGTGCCCAAGTGGGGTTTGACTAGCGAGCAGCGCGATACCGGCAGCCCGGATCGCCAGCCTTGGGCCTGGCGCCGGACCTCCTCGCGCCCGCGAAGACCATCACCGACCCGGTGCACGGCGACATCTACCTCACTCGGCTGGAGGTGATGCTGGCCAGTAGTCCTCCAATGCGCAGGCTGAGCCGAGTCCGGCAGCTGGGCACCGCGCACCTCGTCTACCCGGGTGCAGTGCACACCCGCTTCGCCCACGCGCTCGGCACGCTGCGCGCCACGCAGGATCTGCTCGACGCCGTCGTCGACGCTCGCAATGGCCCCCGTCCGCCCGCACGCGACTACTTCGGCAGCCTGGGGGACCCGGAGCGCAGCCACGTCGTCGCCGAAGCCACCGTCGCGGCCCGCCTCGGCGCCCTACTGCATGACATATGCCATGTGCCCTTCGGGCACACCATCGAGGACGACTTGAAGGTCCTAACGCCTCATGACGCCAACAAGGAGCGGTTCGACGCGCTATGGCGGCAGGTGCCTGCCGCCGCCCGTGAGCCGGTGGAGCTGGCGGCCGACGGCGCGCTCATGCACGAGTTGGAGGGGTTGATTCTCCGGAAGGCAGGCGCCTATGACGTCTGCCCGACCTGCGGCAACATTGGGGCGCACCGCGAGGATCACGCCTTCCGCTATCCGTTCGTGGCGGACATCGTGGGCAACACCATCTGCGCCGATCTGATCGACTACCTCCAGCGGGACCACTACCACTGCGGCCTACCCATCGGGCTCGGCCACCGCTTCACCACGGGCTTTTACGTCATGGACGACTCCCACGTCCACTTCAAGCGACGCATGGTCGTCCAGATCAGCCGGGATGGGCAGCGACGGGCGGACGTGATGTCGGAGCTAGTTAAGTACCTTCGCTACCGGTACGAGCTGAGCGAGCGGGTATTGAACCATCATTCCAAGGTCGCGGCGGACGCGATGATCAGCAAGATGCTGGAGATGTGGGCTGACGCCCTGTTCGCCCACCACGCCCAGGCAGCCCTCGGTGCTGGACTGATCCCCGACGGGATCTTCGAGGACATCGACAAGGTGCGGGCGGTGGTGGCGGGTCACGAACCCGCGGAGGTGGTCGGCTTCGACGGTGTCCTAACCACCGCCTCGGTGCGAGCAGTAGACGCGAAGGTCCGCGCAGACCTGGAACGGCACTTCACCACCCGCAGCGACGACGGCCTGCTGGAGCACCTGGCGGTCGAGCCCGACCCCGACCTGCCCGGCGTTAAGCGGCTGCAGGCCATCGCGACGCTCGCACGCAGCGTCCTAGACCGGGACCTGTTCAAGCCCGTGGCCGTCGCCGGCGGAGCTGGTGATCGTGCCCTCGCCGACCGCGTCCACAAGATCTTCGGCCGCTCGCACAAGCGCCGCGATCTTGAGCGCAAGGCGCTGCGCTATGCGGGGTTACCGGACAACTGGCACCTCGTCCTGTGGGTGCCGGAGCCGCGCATGCGGATGAAGGTCGCCGACGTGCTCACCGACGATCAAGGCAACGTCGCTCCGCTTGCGGCGGTCGGGGAAAGCGGGAGTGGTGCCGTCTTGGAGCAACACAAACGGCTGTGGTCGGTGGCTGTCTACGCTCATCCGCTGCTACGTCACCCGGAAGGGGACGGGCTACAGCGCCGCCGCACTACGCGGCGCCTAGAAGCCGCCCTCTCCTACCTACGCGACCAGATGGACCTGGACCTGCGGCGCTGGGACGGAACCCCGGTGCTGTCGTTGCCGTGGCTCGCCGCCGAGCGCATAGGTGAGAACAAGCGCCTGCTCCGCGAGCAACGGGAGCGGCTGGCCTCGGACGCGTCTTCGGCAGCAGCCCTGGGCGGCGAGGGGACGTTCGCGGACCTCCTGCAGCGAAGCTGGAGCACCGCGATCGCCGAGGGCTACTTCGGAGAGGACCAAGAGTTGCCGGAAGACCTGTAACTGTCACGGCCGCAGCCGCGCCGCGAAGTGGTGGTCTAGGAGCCGCGCTGCGTCTGTGACGAGGCGGCGGTACTCCCGCCGAGCCGCATGCGCCGCCTGGCATGACGACGAACTGTGCGCCTGACCGCGGGAGCGGGCAGGGGCATGTCAGATATGCCGTGTGACGTCGACCGGGTAGAGGTGGCTGGTGATACCGCGCACGCACCTCCGGAGCTGCTCGCCGCCGGGGGGAGCGTAGGGACGCAGCCAGGTACCCCGGCGGGATTTCGCCGGGATCGGGCGGGCGCAGGCGCATCACCTCGCCCACAGCACAGACGCCCCTGAAACTCCTACGGGATGTCGGCCACCACGTCGACCTTCTTGCCGATGTGGGAGGCCGAGTGCGCGGAGCGTCGCCACCGAGGACTTCTTGCCGTGCGGTCGGCGATAACGCCGCAAACTCCATTCGCGCCCAGTTGATGCCGAGATTCGTGAGGCAGGCCCCGACCTTGACGAGCACCGCGGTCCGGTCGTCGTGGTCGCCGTACTGTGCCACAGGAGGGGTCCTGCCGGGCCCAGGTGGAAGACGAGACCGCCAAGGGTGGCGGTTGGGCCAGCACCCCTCATCCGCCTCACCGCCATCTCGAAGGCTGCCGCATGGAACTCCACGTCGAGCCTGTCGGCAACGGCTGCCTCGCGACGTGTGACGCTGCGGTGCCCCAGCTAGGTGCTTGCTGGGCGGGGTGAGGGCGCTCACCCCGGCGCATCGAGCGGCACGGTCAGCCGCGGGATAAAGAAGTGGGCCAGCGGGCCGATGCTCACCGCGTAGAGCAGCGTCCCCACGCCGACGCTCCCCCCGAGCAGCCAACCGGTAGCCAGCACCGACAGCTCGATCACGGTCCGCGCCAGCCGCAGGGACCAGCCGCGCTCGGCCAGACCGGTCATCAGCCCGTCCCGGGGTCCCGGCCCGAGCCGGGCACCGATGTACAGCCCGGTAGCGGCGCCGTTGGCGACGACGCCGGCGAGCAGGTACGCGACCCGCCCGGCCATCGTGTCCGTCGCCGGCAGCAGCGCCAGGGTGGCGTCCACGGCAAGTCCCACCACGACCACGTTGCTCACCGTGCCCACGCCCGGGCGCTGGCGGAGGGGGATCCAGAGCAGCAGCACGGCCGCGCCGACCGCGATGACGACCAAGCCGACCCGCAGGCCGCTGCGCTGCGCCAGCCCCTGGTGGAGCACGTCCCAAGGCGCGAGCCCCAGCCCGCCGGCCAGCATCAGCGCGATGCTGGCGCCGAACAGCACCAGTCCTGCCGCAAGCTGGACGAGCCGGCGCGGCAGTCGCCTGCTGCCGGTCAGGACCGCTCCCCGTCGGGACCGGTGAGGTCGATGCGGTCGAACAAGGTCGTCGTGAAGCGGACCTCGACGTCCACCTCGTCCCCCACCGCGGGCGGCTCGACCGAGGCAGGCAGCCGGAGCAGGGAGCACTGCATGTGCGGCGGCTCGGCGAACCAGGCCCGGCGTCCCCCCACGGTGAACGGCGACAGCGTCCGCCCGCTTGCCGCCAGGCCACCCCTGGACAGCGCGAGCGCTCGCTGCCGGGCGGTGCCCGCCGCGCTCGGCGCCTCCAGCCCGACGCCGTGAGCGGTTCCCCCGGAGACCACGAGCAGGGTGCTGGCAGTGCGCGAGCGGCGCTGGCGGTAGCCGTACGGCTCGCCGCGGCGGAGCCGGTGCACGTCCAGCACGCTGGCCTTGACCTGCAGCGCGCCGCGGTCCCCCAGCCACAGCGCGGTCCCGACGCGCAGGCGTACGGGAGTGGCCGTGGTCTCGGCCAGGCGCGCCGCGCCGGCCGCATCGAGGTGGGACGCCCAGACGGGCGTCGCCGTACGGCCGGCGTCGGGCAGTGCCCGCACCAGCCGCTGAGCCTCCCCGTGCCGGTCACCCGCCAGTGGCAGGTGCAGCGCCCAGCCCTCGAAGGACACACCGTCGAGGTGCCCGACGGCCTCGCCCAGCCGGTCCGGTGCGATCCCGTGCCGGTGGACCGAGGTGAGCACCTCGAGGACGACACGAGCCCCGCTGCCGGCGAGGTCGCGCATGTCCTCGAGCCGGGAGACGGTGTGAATGACGCGGGGGTCGTCCACTACCGGAGCGGATCCGCCGGCGCTGGGGCGCCACGGGGTCAGCACGAGCAGATCCCCGGCGAACGCGTCGCCGACGTCACCCAGCTCCTCGTAGCTGCCGACGGCGAGGGTGGGAAGGCCCAGCGTGGCGACCTCCGCGGCCAGCCGGCGCCGCCCCAGACCGTAGCCGTTGCCCTTGACGACGGGTACGACCTGCGGGTGCGCGGCGACGTAACGGCGCAGATGCTCCCGCCAGCGCGTGGCGTCGACACGCAGGATCAGCGGCATGAGGGCGTCACCTCCCTCAACGTCGGCGCAGGTAGAGGTCGAAGGCGGCCCACAGTGCCCGGGAGAGCGGCAGATCCCACTCGCCGGCGTACTCGACGACCTCGCCGCCGGTACCGAGCTTGAAGCGGATGAGTCCGAAGTGCGGGTCGGCCTCGTCGAGGGTGTCGGTGATGCCGCGCAGGTCGTACACGCTGGCCCCGGCGGCGAGGGCGTCGCGCATCATCTGCCACTGCACGGCGTTGGAGCCGCGCACGTCCCGCTTGGCCGCGGAGGAGGCGCCGTAGGAGTACCAGGCGTGGGTGCCGACGCGGACCATGGTCGCCGCGGCGATCAGGTCGCCCTCGTGCCGGGCGAGGTAGAGCCGGATGCGGTCGGGGTCCTCCGCGCTCATCGCCTGCCACATGGTCGCGAAGTACGGCAGCGGGCGCGGTGCGAACCCGTCGCGGCGGGCGGTCTCGACGTACAGCCCGTGGAAGGCGGCCAGCTCGGCCGCGCCGCCGCGCTGCACGACCACACCGGACTTGGCCGCCTTCTTGACGTTGCGCCGCCATTGCTGGTTGAACCCGGCGAGCAGGTCCTCCTCGCGACGCCCGTCGAGCGGCAGCTGGAAGACGTAGCGGGGCTGACCGGTGCCGAAACTCCCCTCGTCCCCGCGCGGCGGCCGCCAGCCGAGCCGGGGCAGCGCCGCCGTGACCCGTGCGCCATCCGCCGGAGCGTCGTCCGGTGCGAGGTCGGCGAGCCGCCGTACGCCGCCAGCGGCGACCGCATCCTTGACCGTGGTCGCTGACCAGCGCCGGGTCACCACCGGTGGACCCATGCGCACGGCGAAGGCGCGCCGGCGCCGCAGGTGCTCGACAAGGGGCGTCAGCCACCGGTCCAGGTCGGGGTCCGACCAGTCGATGTCCGGGCCTTCCGGCAGGTACGCGAGGTAGCGACGCAGCCGGGGGAGCTGGCGGTAGAGGACCAGCCCGGCGCCGAGCAACTCGCCCTCGGGGTCGTCCGGGCGCGACCACCCGATCGACTCCGCGCGCCAGTCCTGCTTGACCTCGCCCCACGCCGGGGTCTGGAGAAAGCTGCACGAGTGTCGCCGTGTGATGAACCCGAGGTGCTCCGCGCGGGTGATCGGGCGCACGCGCAGGGACATGGCGCTCGAGGCTAGTCGAGGCCGGGAGGTGGCCCGGGTGGTGCGCCGAGCCCCTGCGCGTGCGCCGGACGCGGGTCAGGCCTGGCGTACCGCCTGCGCCTCGATTTCGATGTCGACCCGCTTGGAGACGAGCACGCCCCCGGTCTCCAGGGCGACGTTCCACGTCATGCCGAAGTCCTCACGGTCGATGGACGTGCGAGCGGTGAGCGCGAGCCGCTCGCCGCCCCACGGGTCGGTGGCCACGCCGTCGACCTCGACAGCGAGCTCGACCTCGCGGGTCACGTCCTTGATGGTCAGGTCGCCCACCACGGTGATCGTCCCGCGCTCGATCCGCGTCACCCGGGTGGAGCGGAACGTCATCGTCGGGAACTCCTGGGCGGCGAGGAAGTCGGAGGAGTGCATGTGCTTGTCGCGGTCGTCGCTGCCGGTGGTGAGGCTCGCGGTCTGGATCGTGGCCTCGGCCGAGGAGGCGTACGGATCCTCCGCGATCGTCACCGACCCAGAGAAGTCGGCGAAGTGGCCCCGCACCTTGCTCACCATGAGGTGCCGGGCGACGAAGCCGACCCGGGTGTGGGCGGTGTCGAGGACGAAGGTGCCCGGCGCGGGCAGCTCGATGCCTTCGACGGTCCGCGGCGGGGCGGGGGCGGGCGGCTCGGTCGGGATGCCGGCCGGGTCATGGGACTCGACGGCGACCTCGGTGGGGGACTCCCCCGTGGTGTCAAGGACGGACTCAGTACGGACACTGCTGTCGCTCATGGCGCGCCTCCTTGGGCTGTCGTGGTCCCCCGGCTCAGCCGAAGTTGCCGCGTAAGTATTCCCCGCGTCAAAGGAATGCTAAGGTGCGGCCATGGCCAGCGTCGACGATCCCCGGCTCACCGCGATGGGCCTGCTCAGCGAGGCCTGTCTGGGCCTCTCGGCGGCCCTCGCCCCCCAGCTGGCCGAGCATGGCCTGTCGCTGACCGAGTTCGAGGTGCTGCTGCGCCTCGCGCGCAGCCCCGGTCGGCAACTGCGGATGAGTGACCTGTCGGCGCAGACGTCGCTGTCGACCAGCGGCATCACCCGGGTGGTGGACCGGCTGGAGAGCCACGACCTGGTCCACCGCCAGGCCTGTCCGACCGACCGGCGCGGCCTGCTGGCGGTCCTCACCGCTGCTGGAGGAGACAAGCTGGAGGGGGCCCTGGACGGTCACCTCGAGCTGGTCGACCGCTGGTTCACCGGCCTGCTCGGCCCCGACGGGCTGGACGCCCTGCTTGCTGCCCTTCGGGTGGTCCGGGACGCCGTTCGCCCCGGAGCCGTCGCCGGTGTCCGCTGACTTCACCCGCCCTGGCCGCCGCGCCGCCACCGCCTCAGCGCCCCACCGCCCCAGCGCAAGACACCTTTGGCTGCGGCCTCATCGCGCGCAAGGGCACCTTGGTTGCGACCTCATGCCGCTCAAGGGCCCCTTGGTTGCGTTCAACGCTTCCAGGGGCCCCTTGAGCGCAACGTCAACCGCGCGCAGGGCACCTCGGCAGCGCCCTCGTCGCTGGGTCGCGGTCAGCCGAAGCCGCCGTGGGCGACGTTGAGCATCGTCCCCACCATCGCGGCTCCCCAGCCGAATACGGTGACCCACCGCTGCGCCGTCGTCGTCGACACCATCTGGGCGACGGCCCCCAGCAGCAGGGCGGTGGCGCCTGCCCAGGCCCCGGGGACGTGCCAGCTCGCAGCGGCGGCGCAGACCAGGGAGACGGCGCCGAAGAACGCGGTCATCGCCGCGAACGCCTCCTGCCGCAGGTCCGTGCGGTCGACGAGAGAGGTACGGGCCACCCGCCGATGATCGCGGCGCCGCCGTACCCGCGGCAAGCCGGCAAGCAACGGTCGCTGAGCCGGTTGATCCGGACGATGCTGGCCTGTCGGGACCGTTGGCGGCTGTGGACGAGGGGCGAGGGCGGCTGCTGGCGCTGGTAGCGTGACCCCCGGCGCGAGGTCGTACGGCGGTTGCGAACGCCCGTCCCGCGCCGGACGTATCGCCCTCCTGCCGCGGATCGCCCGCGGCCGCGAGTCCAGAGGAGGTGGATCCGGCATGCGTCGTTACGAGGTCATGGTGATCCTCGACCCAGAGGTCGAGGAACGCAGTGTCGCCCCGACCCTCGACTCCTTTCTGGGGGTCGTCCGATCCGCGGGCGGCGCGGTGGAGCGGGTCGACGTCTGGGGGAGACGCAAGCTCGCCTACGAGATCGACAAGAAGAACGAGGGCATCTACGCAGTCCTCGACCTCAGTTGCGAGCCCGAGACCGTGAGCGAGCTGGACCGCCAGCTCGGTCTGGCCGAGACGGTGCTGCGCACCAAGGTCGTCCGCCCGGAAGCCCACTGAGCCACGCACCCCGCCACACCCCGTTACACCCAAGGAGCAGGCATGGCAGGTGACACCGTCATCACCGTCGTCGGCAATCTCGTCGACGACCCGGAGCTGCGCTTCACCCCCAGCGGCGCCGCGGTCGCCAACTTCAGGATCGCCTCGACCCCCCGCTCGTTCAACAAGCAGAGCAACCAGTGGGAGGACGGGGAGGCGCTGTTCCTCGGCTGCTCGGTATGGCGCCAAGCGGCTGAGAACGTCGCCGAGTCGCTGCAGCGGGGCATGCGTGTCGTCGTCTCCGGGCGGCTCAAGCAACGCTCGTACGAGACGCGTGAGGGCGAGAAGCGCACCGTCATCGAGCTCGACGTCGACGAGGTGGGTCCCAGCCTGCGCTACGCCACCGCCAAGGTGACCAAGACCAGCCGCTCCGGCGGTGACGGCTTCTCCGGCTCCGCGAGTTCCGGCGGCTCAGGGGCGGCCAGCGGGTTTGGTGGCTCCGGCGGCTCGGGCTCCGGCTCGGGGAGTTCGGGCGACGACCCCTGGGCCACTAAGACCGCCGGGTCGGACCCGTGGGCCGCACAGCCGCAGGGCGCGGCGGACGAGCCGCCGTTCTAGCCCTCCCCCTCCCCATCCCGGCGTCCCGCCGGGCTCCACCGACATCCGAACTGGAGCACCACGATGGCTAAACCCCCCCTCCGCAAGCCGAAGAAGAAGGTCTGCGTCTTCTGCAAGGAGAAGGTCGACTACGTCGACTACAAGGACACCGCCTTGCTGCGCAAGTTCATCTCCGACCGCGGCAAGATCAGAGCCCGCCGGGTGAGCGGCAACTGCAACCAGCACCAGCGGGACGTGGCGACCGCCGTGAAGAACGCGCGCGAGATGGCGCTGCTGCCGTACACGTCCACCGCGCGCTGAGGAGGCGGCATGAAGCTCATCCTCGTCCAGGAGGTACCCGGGCTCGGCGCGCCGGGCGATGTCGTCGAGGTCAAGGACGGTTACGGCCGCAACTTCCTTGTCCCCCAGGGATACGCGATCGCGTGGACCAAGGGTGGGGAGAAGCAGACGCTGTCCATCCGACAGGCCCGCGACTCACGCGAGTTCCGTGACCTCGACTCCGCCAACGACGTCAGGGCCAGGCTGGAGGCGCAGCCGGTGCAGCTCTCGGCTCGTGCCGGGCATGGTGGGCGGCTCTTCGGCGCGATCACGCCCGCCGACGTCGTCGCGGCCGTGGTCGCCTCCGGTGGACCGGAGGTCGACCGGCGCCGCATCGAGGTGCGCCAGCCGATCAAGACCCTCGGCGAGCACCGGGTCGTCGTCCGGCTGCATCCCGAGGTCGCCGCCACGGTGACGCTCGAGGTGGTACCCGGCTGACCCGGCGAAGGACCCGAGGCTCCGGCGACCACTCAGGCCCGTACCGCTCCGGTCACCAGCCACGCCGGCCCGCGTGCCCGCCACGCGAGCAGCAGCCAGCGGGCCAGCATCCAGACGCCGATCGACCACCACAGCGCCGTGAGGCCCAGGTCGGCGCTGGAGACCAGGGCGAGCGCGGGCAGGAACGCCACCAGCGTCAACGCTGACGCGACGGCGAGGAACCTGCCGTCCCCCGCTCCGATGAGCACTCCGTCGAGGGCGAACACCCACGCGGCGAGCGGCTGGAGGACGGCCGCCACCAGCAGCGCGGAGGCCAGCAGGTCGCGCACCTGCGGATCGGCGCTGAACAGCGGGACGTACACCGGTCGGGCGAGCGCCAGCAGGGCTCCGGTGCCGACCCCGAACAGCAGCGCCCACGTGACCAGGCGCCGGGTCACCTCCCGGGCGGCGGCCGCGTCACCAGCCCCCAGCCGCCGCCCGATCATCGCCTGGGCGGCTATTGCGAGCGCGTCCAGCGCGAGAGCCAGGAACGTCCACGTGGTGAACGCGATCTGGTGCGCGGCCAGCTCGGCTGTGCCCAGCGCCGTGGCCGCGACCGTGGCGGCGACGAGTGCGACCCGCATCGCCAGCGTGCGCACCAGCAGCGGCATCCCCGCCCCAAAGGCCCGTCGGACCCCCGGCCAGGACGGTGTGAGCGCTACGCCCCGCTCACCCGCGCCGCGCGCGATCACGCGTACGAACGCCACCGCCATCCCCAGCTGGGCGAGGACGGTGCCCAGCGCGGAGCCGACGATCCCCAGTCCGGACCAGCCGCCGACGCCGTAGACCAGGACGAGGTTGAGCCCGACGTTGGCGACCGCGCCGACGGCGGCGACGACCAGTGGGGTACGGGTGTCCTGGAGCCCGCGCAGCACGCCGGTTCCGGCGAGGACGAGCAGCATCGCGGGCAGCCCGGGAAGGCTCGCCCACAGGTACGCCTCGGCCGCGCCCGCGACCTCCGTGGCGGCCGGGCCGAAAGCGCCCACGACCAGCGGCGTCAGCGGCACCATGAGGGCGGCGGTGGCAGCACCGAGAATCACGGCCAGCCAGCAGCCGTCGACCCCCTGGCGCAGCGCCCCGCGCACGTCACCGGCACCGAGCAGCCGGGCCACCGCCCCGGTGGTGCCGTAGGCCAGGAACACGGCGAGGTTGACCAGCGTCGCGAGAACCGTCGCCGCGATGCCGAGCCCAGCGAGCGCCGGAGTGCCGAGATGGCCCACGATCGCTGAGTCGGCGAGCAGGAACACCGGCTCGGCGATCAGCGCGCCGAGCGCCGGCAGCGCGAGCGCGAGGATCTCCCGGTCCTCCCTCGTCCGGCGCACCAGCAGACTGTAGCCGGGCGACGTAAGAGGTGTAGGCCCAGGTTGCTCCTTATTCTCATCCACCGGTCGCGACTGGCAGGGCCGAGCTCGGCGGTGGACGGACGTTGGTCCACGTCAGCCCCCGGGTTACCGGGGAGCGCGGGATCGCCCTCCACAAACGGACCCGCGGTTCCTGTGGACAGTCGCCCGGCGTGCTGCGGCATTCGTCCACACGGTGTCCACAGAGCTGTGGACAAGCGGGTTGCGGCGGCGCTGTCGGTGGCCGCGGCGCGGCTCCTACCCTCGCGCGTCGGTTGGTCGGCTCAGGCGTCCGGCGGGCTCCCTTCACGGGTGGCCACTCGCAGCGGCCCGGAATGTCGGAGGATTCGGATAACGTCGAACATGCGTTCGGATGAAAGGGGTCGGATGATCGATCGGGTTGATGCTGCGAGGACGGCATGAGCGTCACCGAGCTCCCCTCGTACGCGGGGACGGACGCGGCGGCGCCGTACGACCGGACGCCCCCGCAGGACGTCGCGGCCGAGCAGTCAGTGCTCGGGGGGATGCTGCTCAGCAAGGACGCCATCGCCGACGTGGTGGAGGTCGTGCGGGGTCACGACTTCTACCGCCCGGCGCACGAGACCATCTATGCGGCGGTTCTCGACCTGTACGGCCGCGGTGAGCCCGCCGACCCCGTCACCGTGGCCGCCGAGCTGCAGAAGCGGTCCGAGCTGGGCCGAGTGGGCGGCGCTCCGTACCTGCACACGCTGGTGGCCTCGGTACCCACCGCGGCCAATGCCGGCTTCTACGCGCAGATCGTGCGGGATCGGGCCATCCTGCGCCGCCTGGTCGAGGCGGGTACGCGGATCGCCCAGATGGGCTACCGCGCCGACGGCGATGTCGACGCGGTGGTCGACCGTGCGCAGGCCGAAGTGTTCGGCGTGGTCGACCGTCACACGAGCGAGGACTACCTGCCGCTCGCCGCGATCATCGAGGGAACGCTGGACGAGCTCGACGCGATCAGCTCCCGCGGCGGCCAGCTGGCCGGCGTCCCGACCGGTTTCACCGACCTTGACCAGCTGACCAACGGGCTGCACCCCGGGCAGATGATCATCGTCGCCGCGCGCCCGGCGATCGGCAAGAGCACGTTGGGCCTCGACCTGGCGCGCTCAGCTGCCATCCAGCACGGCCTGACGTCGGTGATCTTCTCGCTGGAGATGAGCCGCAACGAGATCACCATGCGGCTGCTGTCCGCCGAGGCGCGGGTGGCGCTGCACAACATGCGGACCGGCCAGCTCAGCGACGACGAGTGGAGCCGCATCGCGCGGCGTACCGGTGAGGTGTCCGACGCACCGCTGTTCGTGGACGACTCGCCCAACATGTCGATGATGGAGATCCGCGCCAAGTGCCGACGGCTCAAGCAGCGTCACGACCTGCGGCTGGTGGTCGTCGACTACCTGCAGCTGATGTCGTCGGGCAAGCGGGTCGAGAGCCGTCAGGTCGAGGTCTCGGAGTTCTCCCGCTCGCTCAAGCTGCTGGCCAAGGAGCTTGACGTCCCGGTGGTCGCGATCTCGCAACTCAACCGCGGCCCGGAGCAGCGCGCGGACAAGAAGCCGCTGCTGGCCGACCTGCGTGAGTCGGGCAGCCTGGAGCAGGACTCCGACATGGTGATCCTGCTGCACCGCGAGGACGCGTACGAGCGCGATTCCCCGCGCGCCGGTGAGGCCGACCTCATCGTGGCTAAGCACCGCAACGGCCCGACCAAGACGGTGACGGTCGCCTTCCAGGGCCACTACAGCCGCTTCGTCGACATGGCACCGGCTTGACGGCGGTCCGTGGACATCATCTAGCCGCCGCCCACAAGCAGCTCCTGCAGGTCAACTCGGCGGGCGACATGCCGGGCGCCTCGGCTGCGCCCGATGTTCCATCACCGGAACACCGCATCCGCGGCCCATCACCCGGTGCGGTGAAGTCGAAGAACCACGCCGGCCGTAGTTGCACCCGGCGACCCCGTTACACCTCGCGGGCAGGCCCGTCACTGACGTAATCACGACGGTTGTCAGACGTGTTCGTTTTCGTCTCGCTCAAGCCCGACGTCGGTAGATGATGGAGACTAGGATCAGGCCCGTTGAGGGGTCAGGGAAGCGGGACGGCCGCGCGTTGTGCCAGCAATAGCCGGTGCGTCCGCCGAACTCCTGTTCGGCGGAGCCCTCACGCGCCCGACACCCGAGCCTGCAACGGTCAAGCTCCGGCTCTCGATCGGCTAACTCCTATGTCGCCCGTCTCGACTACCTCATGTGATGCACGAACCGTCGACTTGGTTGCGAAAGGAGGACACATGGCCGAGGTCGTGCCACCAGATTGGGCGGCCCTGTATCAGAAGCATCGCCACACGATGTACAGGGTCGCCTACCGACTGCTGCGTGGCACGGGGCGGGAGGTGGAAGCAGAGGACGTCGTCTCCACTGCCATCGTCTCGCTGATGCAGACGCCACCGAGCGGAGTGAAGAACTGGGAGGCCGTCCTGGTCACCGCTGTGAAGCGGCGATCAGTCGACCTCCTTCGCTCGGCTGCCCACCGGCGCGCGGGTCCGGAGCTGAAGCCAGAGCACGACGCTCCTGATCAGACAGACATGGCCGACGAGGTGGCCGAGTTGGTCGACCGTCAACACAGGGGGGCTGTCCTCTGGGACAAGCTCACGCTCCTGGACGGCCGGCATCGAAAGGTTGTCTGGGACCTCGTCGCCTTGGGACGTGCACGCGACGAGGTCGCGGAGGAGCTGGGCGTGACGCCGGGCCGGGTCAGTCAGATGAGGAACGCGGCTTTGCGAGTGTTGCGAGACGCACTCATCGAGGAGGGGGTGGAGTCATGAGCAAGGAGCAAGACAGGATGCTGGAGGAGCTGCTCGACAGCCGTCCTCAGGATCGAGCCTTGTCGCTGGAGTCGCTCGACAGCAGAGATCGAACCGAGATCGAATCACTGCTCGAGGTGGCGGATCTGCTGAGGGAGCGGGCCCATGGCGCACCGCCGCTGAACGTCGACCCCGTGGCTGCCATGCTCGGTTTGGTTCCAGACAGCTCCCGCACGCTCGATGACCGAGCGCTGACTAGAGTCATGAGAGCCACCGACCTCAAGCCCAGCGAACTGGCACGGCGGTTGTCTGCTCGTGGCTGGGGAATCGAGCCGCGCGACGTCTTCAACTGGCAGAAATCAACCGCGGAGATTCCACCTGCCCTAATCGAGGCGATCGCTGAGGTCACCGGGACAGCAGTCGAGCAGCTGACGGACGATGCTGGCCCCAGCCCCTTCGCGAACGCCATCCAGGAAGTGATGAGCGATCCCAGGTTCACCCAGCTTGTCCGGCGTTGGGCCGAGGCGCGGCGAACGACCGCAGACTTTGCAGAGTCCGCTCTGGCCGCTCGGGTCACGGCGGCGGTCCATCGCGGCGCCCAGCCCGATATGGATCAGATGTTGGCTTCGCTCAATGCTCTGGTGTCGGCCTTGGAGGTGGAGCAAGGACATGGGGACGCGCCTTGATGACTTGGTGATTCGATGTATTGCCAAACTCGACCCTGGCGTGGCCAAACGCTTCGCAGGGGCGCCTGCTGAGACCTTGCGCGAGGAATTAGGTCTGGTTCTTCACCCCGTAGCGCAACTCGATGAGCGGCGCAATGATGGTGGCGTGTGCGACGGCGTTTCCTACCTCAGAGACGGAGTCGTTCTGTACCGCGAAACCGGCAATCGCCGCGTGAATTTCACCTTGGCTCATGAACTCGGGCACTACCTGGTGGATCAGGCACCGGGTCTCTATGACTGGCTGTGGGAGCAGTCGGATTCGCCGAAGATGCTGGAGACGATGTGTGACCGGATTGCTCAGCGACTCCTACTGCCGGAAGGTGCCGTCGCGGAGGCCGTGGCCGGCGGCCCGATCCGCGCAAGACAGGTGATGAGCCTCGTCGCCGCCACCAACGCCAGCCGGCCCGCGTGCGCCATCGCCCTCGCCGAGCGGATACCTCGTCTTGGAGCGATCGCGATCATCGAGCGGGACACGGGTCGGGTTGAGTACGCCAGCGTCCGCCCGGACCCCGACGAGGGTTGGCCGACCGTGTTCCCGTGGCCGGATCAAACGGTGCCGCCCGGGCACCCGCTGCGACAACTCCAGCCCGGCATTGGGCTGACCCGCAAGACGTTCTGGCAAACGCCTTGGGGCGCCCGGCAGGACTACTACATCGACGCCGTCGCTGACCAGCGTCGAATCATTGCCGTCTTGTGTGACATCGACCTGTGGGGCGCCGAGCGCCTCCACATCGATGCCCCGCGGGAGTACGACCGGCGGCCACAGATGGAGGTGCGCTGCTGCGGTCAGACCCGTCAGGTCCGCGGCTACCCCTGCGGCGAGTGCGGCGAGCCCTTCTGCCCCCAGTGCCAGAGATGCCGCTGTGAGCGCCGCGCGGCAAGCGAAGGGACGTGCCGCCGATGCTTCCTGCGGTTCCAGTCCCATCTGCTGGTTGATGGGCTCTGCGAGGAGTGTCGCGGCTGACGCGGACTAACTCTCTCGGCCCCTGCCTCGACTACATGCCGGGAGCCGACGCAACGGACGCGGGCTCTCGGATGGGAGTCGATGCAGATGGCCAAGAACACCGGACGAGGCGGCCGTGTCGGTGCCGTCAAGGGCCGCAGCGAGTTCAAGGTCGGCAAGACCTGGTTCAAGCGCGACACCGCCACCGGCCGCATCCTGAACGGCAGTCGGAAACAGCACAAGGGCGTGCGCAACGAGAAGTAGCCGCTTCGCCAGCGACTCGACCAGATGCCGCCGGCAACCCCTAACCCTCCTCACTCAGCAAGGGAGTCCCAACGTGTCGACCCCGATCACTACCGACCTGCAGGTACTCAATCAGGGCATCAACGTCGATGTCGAGTCGATTGCGCCGCTCCACCAGTTCGGCGGCGACTCCTACGACGTGGCCAACATGACGATCACCGCAACGGTCAACTCACCGGCCGAACAGTCCTACCGACTCGTGCTCGCTGCCGATGTCGAATCTGGAACCTCGGCCGTCGTACGCGTGGTCTCAGCGAGCGAGGAACACTTCAAGGCCATCGCGACCTTCAAGCGGATCGTGCACGCCCAAGCAGGCATTATCCAGCCGGTCCTCGACAAGGCAAGCATCAGCCTCGACCCGAATGCCGACGTCGAGGACCAGCTCCAGGCGCACGCGGAGCACTACAAGATCGCAGACATCGTCATCCCGGCCGGCACGCAGGTACTCCGGATCCACGCCAGCCAAAAGTTGCTTCCCGTCGACGGCGACCCGCGTCGGTACAGCTTCACTATGTATGCTCCGCAGCTCAGCCTGGCACCGGTGAGCAACGTTCGGCTGGGCGCCACCGTCGTCTTCCCGCTCGACTTCCACGGCGCCATCGCACCCCCCGTCATCGAGCCGATGCCGGGCCAGCCGGCTGCCAACTTGGTCTCTGGCTCTAACACGCCCGTGCAACTCGGTTCACAGACCAGCTTCGGCTGGGCCTTTCAGGCAGACCCCAAGATCACCCTGTCCTACACCTACTGAGTAGTGCAGGCGCCGATGGTGGATCGAGGTCACCGCGGCGCGTCACCGGGCTCGACCGACGCTCTGGTTTCGACCTCGGGCGCGTGAACAGTGCTAGGAACGCCTCTTGAAGATGAGTTCTCAGCGCCTGCTCCGTCCGGGTCGGGGCCCCGCTTGGTGAGATCGACCATCCCGGTCAACCGCTTGGGCCCTTGCCGGGTCGGCGTGTGTGGTGCCGGATGGATCGTCCGCCTCGAGCACTTGCACCCCCCCGCCTGGCCGGGTCGGCGGGCCAGCTCTTCCGGCAGCGCCTTGATCGCCTCCCGCAGGGTGTGCCAGTCCACCCGAGCCGGCGCGCGACCGCAGCGACCGAGGCGGTCCCCGCTGGATGCAGCCGGCGCCCACCACGCCGCCCGAGCCGTCAGCAGCGCACCCGGTGAGCCAACGCCGAGTGCTCGGTGAGCGACCCGCCCACACAGCGGCTCGGCGCAGCGGTAGCGACGCGAGCGCCACGCCAGCTCCACCGGCGCCCGAACGCCGGGATGTCGTGCAACCGCCGACCCGCCGGCCAAGCGCGACCGCGAGGACACCGCATCGACACCCACCGGCGGCGGGATGGTTCTCCACGCTCAGCACCAGCCGATCGACCCGGCCCCGAGGCGCTAGCCGACGTCGACCACATGCACGGCCCCGTGGTTAACAGCGTGTCCACCCGCGCGCAGTAGCCAGGCAGCGCGCAGCACAACGTAGGCTCGACCCACTCACCCCAAAGCAGTCACAGCCCGCCCCGTCGCCTACCCACCCAATCTGGCACTACGCCCATCCACGCATGGTGGCGTAGAGCCAGTTTGTCGCTCGGTAGTCCATGTCGGGGGACGCGCCTTGAGTGTGGCCAGGCAGGATCCTCACTTGCCAGCGACGCGACGGCGTGACTGTTTTGAGCGCGCGGGTTTGGAGTGGAGAAGTCCGGTGGTCATCTCAAGGTAGCGCTCGAAAAGCACAGCCTGTCGCTCCAGCTGTGTGACGTCCCTCCGAGCCAGACCGAAGGCGCCATCTACCGCCCTGTCGAGGGTGTCATGCGCCTCCTGCAAGTCGCTCGCAACCCCGGTGGATGGGTACATGTCCGCAAGGGAGGTCTCCGACACGCGTTCCCGCGCGGCAAGGACCTGCTTACCGGCGTTAATCATCTTGCGTCTGACCTCCGGAACTATCGTCGGCAGCGGGAACGTGTTCCAGGTCAGCAACTTGTTGAACCGGAGCCTGGACTCAAGCCGACCGCCGACTGTCTTCTGCCAAGTGATGAACATGCTCGACGAGACGATGGCGAACTCGAAGCCGTCCGCGTCTACCGTTAGGAAGTTCGCATTGCTCGTGACGACATGCGGACCAAATCGAGCCGTGAGGAAGTACGGCCTGTTCTCAGAGACATGTGCAGGTATGCACAAGTAGGGGGTCGTAGGCTGGGCGATCTGCCGGAACAGGTGTGCCGTCTCGGTAGCCTCACGCGTCGATGACGCCTTGCTGCGCAGGCGAAACTCCCGCACGCCCGCAACGCGCTGACGCAGTACTGCACTACGCCTCAGGTCACCGGCCGGCGCATCCACGAGCCAAAGACAGTAGCGGCTGCCCCCATGCAGCAGTTCGCGCGCGCCGACGTATGGCCGGATGTACGTCACTGCGATCGCGTCGGAAGCGACATCGGCGTACTCATCGGCGCCGATAATGAGCCAGCCGCCATCCGTTGGCTTGTTGCCGTAGGAGACCTCGCCGAGTTGGGGGTTGAGGGGCCTGCTGCTTGGCTCCACGATGACGGTCGGGCTGTCAGTGAGGTACGGGCTGATGTTCTTGACACCGGCAACCTCGACCGGTTGGGCGTCCGCTCTCGGGTAGTCGAAGAGGCGCTTGACTAGGGGGCTGCGCTCGAAGCCGATGATCACGCAGTGGACGGCAGCCTGGCCCGTTGCCTCGGAGGTCCACTTGAAGGTCCGGTGCCCGAACTTAATCTGCCAGCCCAGGCCAAAGATGGGTCGGAACAGCGGAGCGACCGCCTCGCCCTGCGTGATCGAGTTCGTCGAGACCAGGGCCCAGCGGCCATCGTGACGGGCGAAGTACTCCAACGCGCGTGCGTGCCATCCCGTGACGTAGTCGAGAGTTCCGTGGTATCGTTGCCCCCAGACCGCCCTGAGTTCCACGGTCTGCTTTGCTGACCGCAGGGAGATTCCCAAGAATGGCGGGTTACCAGCAACCACCACGTTCGAGCTCGGCTTCAGAATGTCAGCCCAGTCCAGCTCTAGGGCATTCCCGACAATGATGCGCGCCTCGTGTTGAATCGGTAGGCGCTCGGGAGCCATGCCGAATCTTTCTTTCAGCTTCAGGTCACACTGCCGGTCAACGAGGAACATCGCTGTCTCGGCGAGGCGCGCTGGCCACTCGTCGATCTCGATGCCGTAGAAGTGGTCGAGTGTCACCCTCAGCAGGCTGGTCCAGTCGGCGCCGAGCGTCTCACTCCCCTGGCCGTGCTGGAGATCCGCCAGCGAGCTCATGATGTCGAGTTCGATCGCACGGAGTTCTCGGTAGGCGACGATGATGAAGTTGCCGCATCCGCAGGCGGGATCCATGTACCGCAGGTCGCCGAGGTGGCTCCATAGCTTGTTGAGGGCGTTGACTCGCTTCTGCAGGGAGTCGCGAGCGAGGGCATCCGCCAGTCCGAGTCGGAGCTCGTCCAGAAACAGGGGGTTGAGGGTCTTGAGGATGTTCTCTTCGGAGGTGTAGTGCTCACCGAGCTCGCGGCGGGTCCTGGCGTCACGCACGGACTGGAACATGGAACCGAAGATCGCTGGGCTGATCGTGGCCCAGTCGACGGCGGCGGCCTTGAGTAGGGTATCCCGGAAGTCCTTGTCGAGCTGGGGGAGCTGGATGGGCTCCTTGAAGATGCCGCCGTTAACGTAGGGGAACGCCTTGAGCTCGGTCGGCGTACGAGTGCGGGCGTCCGGTGGCCTGTCCAGTGCTTCGAAAAGTTCGTTGATGCGCCGTCCGATGTCGGAGCCGTCGCGGGATGTGTGGTCCTTGACAAAGTTTTGGAACAGGTCAGGAAGTGGCTCCCCCTGGCCATCCGTCCACATCTCTGTGTCATCGCCGAAGAGTAAGAAGAGGACCCGGGCGAGCGTGACGGAGATCTGGTGATCGCGTTTGGCGGGGTCGAAGGAGGCCGGATAACCCTTCTCCACGGCGGCGTACATCATTGCCATGAGTTTCGAGGCGCGCTTGGTCTCCCTTTTGGTCTCGACGTCGAACGCATCGCGCACCTTGGTGAGGACGGCGTTGACGTCGAGAACGATGTCGTCGGGGAGTCTAATGGCGTCGAGCTTTGTCGCGAACGTGGGGTTGGGTGAGCCGTTCCGGTGTTCATGGCGTGCCGGTCGGGACGTGACGCCTGCCCCGTCGCTGGTTCGGGAGGGCCAGCGCCAGATCTGCTTGTCATCGTCGTGGAAGATGACAAGACGGTTGGTGGTGGTCTTGGCGATGAGCTGCTCGAGCTTCGCCTCCAGGACGGAGCCGGGGAGGCTCGGGCACTCCCAGACGCGAAGTCCCTTGTAGGACGAGACATTCGTGGCGGTCAGTGTCTCGCCATCGTCGAGCTCAAGGGTGATCGGCGGGTGGTCGGGCGCTCCCCAGTTGAGATCGAGCCTAAAAAGGTCGCCGTAGGCCCGCTTCTCTGACTGGGAGACGAGATCACTGCTCACTGCTCTGTCACTCCAATCGAGCACACGATCTTGATCTGGTCTTTGTCGGTGGAGCCGATGACCAGACGTTCCTCACTGTGCAACTGGTTGACCAGATCGACGAGGTCCTGCTCGCTGTACCTGCTGCGCCGGGCCTGGCGGAGCCGAACGTTGGCGTGTTCCGTCAGCGGCCGCTCATTCATGGCGGCGACCGCCTCGGCTGCGTCCTGTCCGAAGATCGTGCCGCCGAGCCGTTCGACGGCCCACTTGCGGATCCCCTTCAGATTGCCGATCGCGACTATCTCGGTCGTCAGCTTGCTCCGGATCAGGCAGGCCTCGCGGTCGAAGTGGTCGTCCCGCAGCGGTGCGGTGGGGGTGCTCTCCTGAGCCTGAAAGCTTCGGAGTGCCTCCAGGGGGGTCAGCAGCCGTTCACGCGTCGTCTGGGAGGAGTCGGTGTACGAGATGGCGAACGCGTCGACCCCAGACGCGGTGGAGGCGTAGCAAATGACGCCGCCGTGTCTCTCGTGCACGTACTGGTCGCGGGTGCTGTGCACGAGATCCTGCATGTGCAGGACCTTGTTAGCCAGCTGTGGCTGGTGATCCTTGACGTTTGACCAGACAAGCCAGGCCTCGCTGACCGCGTCTGCCTCGCCCTCCGTAACGTCGAGTTCGTCACCCTCAGGCATCTTGCCTTCGTAGAATCCCTCAAGCAAATTTACTTCATCCTCTGTGCCGAAGAACTGCTCGTCCGACCCAAAGGCTGCGGCATTGGCTCCGAGACGTTCGCGAATCCTTCTGCGTACGGAGATCTGCTGGTCGACCTTGTCGTGCGAAATCGAATAGACGTAGACCGTGTCGGACTTCTGGCCGACTCGGTCTACGCGACCGGCGCGCTGGATGATCCGGATGATCGCCCAAGGCAGGTCGTAGTTAACAACGATGTGGGAGTCCTGCAGGTTCTGTCCCTCGGACAGGACATCGGTTGCCACCAGCACGTCGATCGGTGACTCAAGAACCTTTTCCGTGCGCTGTGTTGCCTCGCCGGGGAGCCGGTTGCTCTCGGGAGAGAAGCGCCGGGCGATGCCTGCGGGGTCCTCGGTCTCGCCAGTGGCGAGACCGACGTTCACGACTCCGGCATCTCGGAGGGCTTGGGCGACGTAGTCGGCGGTGTCGACGTACTCGGTGAAGATCAGCACCTTCTCGTCCGGGTGCTGCTCGCGCAGCATGTCCACGAGTGCGTTGACCTTGGAGTCCTTCGTCGAGTCCCAAGGCCCGAACCGGTCTAGGAGTTCGGTGATGATGCGGTTGTCGTGCTGGAGGTTCTCGCGCAGTTGAGGCTTGAACACGGTGGAGTTGATCCACTTGGCTGAGGTGGGAAGCTTGCGCCCGAGTTCGTGGTAGCGGCTCTCCATGGTGCCGTGCAGGCCGGTCTCGTCCTCGAGGTCGCGGTCGCTGACCATGAACTGGTGGTCGCTGAAACTGCCGAGTGGAACCGGCAGCCTGTTGTCGACGGCATGAATGAAGAGTTCGTTGCGGGCTCGTTGCCGCTGGAGGCTGAGGATGAACGAGTGGCCCGACGACGATAGTCGTTTGAATAGCCCGACTCGAACGAACCCGCTGACGTTCCCGCGCCCGGAACGGATGTCGTCGAGGTACTTGGTGTCGGCGTCGGTGTGCGGAGCCCTGGGGTCATCGTACTCGGCGAGGCGGTAGCGCGGCAGAGTGAGATCCCGTACCGCGTCCAGGGTGTCGTTGTCCTCCATCAGCAGGGCCGAGTCGTCGTTGGCAAAGTCATGACTGAGCGGCCGGGGCACGCGTCTGGGGAAGTGGAACCGCTCGCCGTTGGTGAACTGGAGGTATTCGCGCTCCTCGGTGGTGCCGTCGGGCAAGGTGACGGTCTCCTTCTTGGCGGTCCGCTTGACGAACGAGCGGGTGCGTCGCACGAGGTGATCGCTCATCAGCCGCTTCCAGTCCCCGGCCTCTTCCGATCTTCTAAAGGCAGCGAGGGTCGTGACCTTGCCGTCCACCTTGTCGGCGAGGCCGGGGTCCACGGCCATTGCGTCAGTCGGCTGGATCCCCAAGTCTTCGTCGTCCTCGATATAGAGGCCGATCTGGTTGGCGACGTCTGTAAACGCAAGGTTGTACGGCGTCGCCGTCAGCAGGAGAACCTTGGAGCCGTTACGCCGGACATAGTCCCGGATTGCCTCGGATGCTTTCGTGGTGTTGTTCCGCAAGTTGTGCGACTCGTCGCAGATCACAAGATGAAACCGCTTCAGCTCAGGAAGTTTCTTGTCCGCCATCGAGTAGGGAACGACGCGGGCGCCCGTGAGGCCGTAGAAATCGAGGTGCTCCTGCCACATCTGTTCAAGGTTCTTTGGGCAGAGCACCAGGGCTGTGTAGTCCTCAGCGGCTTCGAGCATGAGGGCGGTAGCGATCGCGGTCAGGGTCTTCCCGAGGCCCACCACGTCGCCGAGCATCGTGCCGCCGCGTCGCACGATCCGCCGCGCCAGGGTGCGCACGGCGGTCTCCTGGTAGTCCAGGAGCAGGTTCTTCATCGAGGCCGGCAGAACGTATCCCATTCCTTCTCGAGCGTCCTCGGACAGGCTGTGACAGACCTTGAGGTAGACCTCGAACGGCGTGGGCTGCTCTTCGCCGGCCCACGACTCCTCGATGAGATCAATGAGGTCGGCGGTCATCGGGAGCGAGAACCTTGCATCCCATCGGTCAGTGAACCACTGTGCGAGCTTACCGGCGGCGTCCTGCTCCATCACGTCGAGGTTGAGCTCGAGATTGCGCATCAGCCCCGCACCGGTGAAATTGGACGATCCCACGTATGCGTACCTCTTCAGTTGCGGCGCCTCGGGCTGATGGAAGACGTAAGTCTTTCCGTGCAGCGGCGCGTCGGTGAAGACCTTTATCTCGACCGCACCCGAGTGCAGTTGTTCACGCAGCTTCCGGAGAGTGGCCTGATCGTCCTTGGTGGGCAGGCCACGCATCAGTTGATCCCGCAGGTGCCGCACCAGCTTGTCGCGAGCCCGCAGCGCCTTCTCGCGGTCGTTGATTCCGGCACCGTAGGGAGGGGGCTGCACTGCGTCTTGGAGTGCCGTCAACATCTCTCGGGCGTCCGAGGCCATCACCATACCGATGAGGACGCGCGCCACTGGCGCTTCGGCTGCCCCGCCAGGAACCTTCGAGGTGATCAGGTCGGCTATGGTCGACCAGCCTCGGAGGTCGAGGTAGCCGGTGGCAACGTCGACACGGTCGAACGCCTTCAGCGCCTCCTGCAGCGCAGGGCCTAGCCGTGATGAGTCAGCCAAGTTGTCATAAATGCTCGGCACGTGATCTCCCCCCTGCGCTCTTCGGTCGTGCCCCTGACCCTAGTGAGGGGTCCCGACGCTCGTCAGTGGTTGGGCTGTGGTCGTTCTGGGCGGACCAGAACGGCCGGTATCGCTCGAGCAAGCATGCGACCCTGGTGTTGACCTCGACAAGGCCGCTGGTCGTGTCCGACTCCCGTGGCTGCAGTCGCTCTGTGGGGCGGCGCAGCCGATGGGCGCGTTCCTCGGCCGGCAACGAGACGAAGGACTCTCTCGGCCCCAACTTGTACCGCTGGCATTGACACCTCGACGCCTGGCCGCGGGTCCCGAAGACGGTCTGCAGGTCCTCCCAGCTGGCCTCGTCGGCCGGTACGACACGGATCCCGGCATCCGCTGCGGTCGTGCACACGATTCTGGGACCTCGCAGTCAGCGTGACCGCGACGATGTCCCCATGACGGGCTGGGTGTTGCACGTCGACATGGACCAATTCCTTGCGGCGGTCGAGATCCTGCGTCGCCCGGAGCTCGCGGGACAGCCGGTGGTCGTCGGCGGGCGCGGTGACCCAACTGAGCGTGCGGTCGTCTCAACCGCGTCGTACGAGGCACGGAAGTTTGGCATCCGGTCCGGGATGCCGCTCAAGACCGCTGCACGCCGGTGTCCGGACGCAGTGTTCCTACCGGTCGACTTCCCCGTTTACGAGGCGGCCTCAGCGCAGGTCATGGACTCCCTGCGGGCATTCCCCGGCACTGTCGTGGAGGTGCTGGGCTGGGACGAGGCTTTCGTCGGCGTCGACAGCGACGCCCCCGAGGCCACCGCCCGCGCGCTGCAAGCCGCGGTGCTCGGGGCCACGGGGCTGCACTGCTCGATCGGCATCGGCGACACGAAGGTGCGCGCCAAGACCGCGACCGAGTTCGGCAAGCCGCGTGGGGTCTACCGGCTGACCCGGCACAACTGGATGGACGTGATGGGCGACCGCCCGACCACGGCGCTGTGGGGTGTCGGCAACCGCATCGCGGAGCGGTTGACAGGCCTTGGGATCGTCACCGTGCGCGAGCTGGCCGAGTCACCCGACGAGCCGCTCATCCGGGAGTTCGGCCCCAACACTGGACCGCACATCGGGCGACTGGGCCGCGGCGGCGGCAGCGCCGCTGTCGACGACACCCCGTGGGTCGCACGCGCTCACGGCCGTGAGACGACGTACCAGCGCAACCTCACCACGCCCGAGGAGGTCGCCAGTGCGCTGCGTACGCTGGCCGACCAGGCCGTGGAAGACCTCCGCCGAGAGGGCCGGGGCTGTGTACGGGTGCACCTCAAGGTGCGGTTCGCGCCGTTCTTCACCGTGACCCGGATCCGCAAGCTGCCTGAGCCGACGTACGACGCTGCCGTCATCACGCAGACCGCACTCGAGCTGCTGCTCAAGCTGCACGACGACCGCCCGATTCGGCTGCTCGGCGTCCGGGCGGAGATGCTGCCACCTGAGGGCGGCTACGACCCGCCGCGCACACACGGCCGCCGCGGCGGCCCCTAGCGGCGCACGCCACTCGCTGCTGCGTGCCATCCAGCCGGAGGGTCCTCACCGACCAGGCCGTCCACAGCCTCGCGGAGCAGGTCGGCGTGCCCGGTGTGCCGCCCGTACTCCTCGATCAGGTCGCAGACCAGGCGGCGCAGGCTGGCATGGCGCCCCTCCGGCCCGGAGACGTGGACGAGCTGGTCGAGTCCACCGTCGGCCAAGGCTGCGTCGAGCTTCGCGCGGGACCGTTCGACGGCGCCGTCCCAGAGCGCGTAGAGCTGGTCGGGAGTGTCGTTGGCGGCGGAGGTGAAATCCCAGTCGTTGCTGCCGTCCCAGCCGCTGGCGTCCCAGGGCGCGCCGAGCGGCTCCCCCTTCAGCTTGGTGGTGAACATGTAGTCCTCGCCGACAGCGAGATGCTTGAGCAGGCCGCCGAGGGTGAGCGAGGACGCACCGACGCGGGTCTGCAGCCCGGCCGCGTCGAGGCCGTCGGCCTTCCAGCGGAAGGTCGTGCGCAGGCGATCGAGCGCACCGACGAGGTGCTCGGCCTCGGTGCCGGCGAGGGGAGGTTCCCACGGGTAGTCGCTGTTGGTCATGGCGCGCCACCGTAGGCCTCATCGCGGACGTTCCGCGTCCGGAAGCCGTGGAATCTTGTGCGCCGTCGGCGCCTCAGGCGCCGCCGCCCACCGCGCCGCGCGGCGGAGCCGTCCCTGCGGCATCCTCGGCTTGCCAGAACCCCCCGACGACAGGACCGGTGTGGAGCTCTTCGACCTCGTCTACCTGGCGGCCGGCGCCGGCGCGCTGCTCGCAGCCGCGCTGCCTCGCCTCCTCGCCGACCGCGCGTTCTCGATGCCGCTGGTGTTCCTCGGTGCGGGCATGCTGTTGTTCGCGCTGCCGCTCGGCCTGCCGCAACCCGACCCGGTCGCCTACCGGCCCTGGGTCGAGCACCTCAGCGAGGGCGTGGTGATCGTCTCGCTCATGGGCGCCGGCCTCTCGCTCAATCGGCCCATCGGCTGGCGGCGGTGGGCCACCACCTGGCGGCTGCTCGCCATTGCGATGCCGCTCACCGTGCTCGGTGTCGCCGCCCTGGCCTACGGCGCCCTGGGCTGGCCGCTGGCCGCCGCACTGCTGCTCGGCGCGGTCCTGGCGCCGACCGACCCGGTGCTCGCCTCGGACGTCCAGGTCGGCGAACCGACCGACGACGCCTCCGACGAGGACGAGGTCCGCTTCGGGCTGACCTCCGAGGCCGGGCTGAACGACGGGCTGGCCTTCCCCCTGGTCTACGCCGCCATCGCGCTGGCCGTCGCCGGAGGCGGCGCCGGATGGGTGGCCGACTGGGCGCTGCAGGAGCTGCTCGCCAAGATCGCCATCGGCGTGGTCGCTGGGCTGGTCGTGGGCCGGGTCCTCGGCCTGCTGTTCTTCGGCGTACGGCGCGACCCGCTGCGGCTCTCCGAGCACGCCGAAGGGTTCGTGGCGCTGGCCGCGACGTTCCTGGCGTACGGAGTGACGGAGGTGGCTCACGGCTACGGCTTCATCGCGGTCTTCGTCACCGCCTGCACCATCCGCGCCGCCGAGCGCGACCACGGATACCACCAGATCCTGCACAGCTTCATCGACCAGGTTGAGCGGCTGCTCGTCGCCTGGCTGCTGCTGCTCGTCGGCGGGGCGCTGGTCACGGGCGCCCTGGGTGAGTTCCGCTGGTCAGCGCTGCTCGTCGCGGCCGGCCTCGTCTTCGTCGTACGTCCCCTGGCCGGCGTGATCTCCCTGGTCGGCGGGCGTACCGGCTGGCGCGAGCGCGTAGTGATCTCCTTCTTCGGCATCCGCGGGATCGGCTCGGTCTACTACCTGTCGTACGCGCTGGGCGCGGCGACGTTCGGTGTGCCGGAGGGCCAGCTGTGGACGGTGGTGACGTCCGCGATCGTGCTCTCCGTCGTGGTCCACGGCGTCACAGCGACCCCGGTCATGACCCGGCTCGACCTGCTCCGCCGCGCCCTGGTGGAGCGGCGCGCGGCTCGTGAGCCGGCGATGCGGCCAGCGCCCGCTGACCGGTCCTAGGTCCGGTGCCAGGATGAACGTATGACCGAGCTGACCCGACACGGCTTCGTGGCCGACCTTCCCGAGATCATGCGCACCGGCGCCGAGTTCCGTCGCGTACTGGCCACCACCGAGCGCACCCAGCTGGTGGTGATGACGTTGCAGGCGGGGGAGGAGATCGGCGAGGAGACCCACGACGGCATCGACCAGACGCTGGTCGTCCTCGAGGGCAGCGGAAGCGCCGTGATCGACGGGGAGCCGACCCGGATCGCCCGTGGCGCCGCGGTCGTCGTACCGGCCGGTGTCCGCCACAACGTGATCGCCGCCGACGCCGGCCCGCTGCAGCTGGTGACGGTGTACGGGCCGCCCGACCACGCGCCGGGGACGGTCCACCGCACCAAGGCCGAGGCCGACGCGGACGAGCACGACGAGCCACCGGCCGGCTGACCCCGCGGCGCGACGTACCCGTGCACCTGCTGCTGCTCGCCGACACCCACGTTCCTAAGCGCGCCCGCGACCTGCCCGGCGCGGTCTGGGACGAGGTCGCCCGGGCCGACGTCGTCGTCCACGCCGGTGACTGGGTCGAGCTGGACCTCCTCGACCGGCTGGAGGAGCGGGCCGCCCGCGTGATCGGCGTCGTCGGCAACAACGACGGGCCGGCGCTGCGCGCGCGGCTGCCCGAGGTGGCGCGGGTGGACCTGGACGGGCTGCGCCTGGGCGTCGTCCACGACACCGGGCCGAGCCGGGGCCGCGACGAGCGCATGGCAGCGGCCTTCCCGGACGTCGACGTGCTCGTCTTCGGGCACAGCCACATCCCCTGGGACACGACCGCGGCCAGCGGGCTGCGGTTGCTCAACCCGGGATCGCCGACCGACCGCCGGCGGCAGCCAGCCTGCAGCTACCTCACCGCCCGGACGAACGGGCGCCGGCTGGACCAGGTGACCCTGCACCGGCTGTCGCTGCGCCGCCCCTGACGCGGGGCGGCTCGCTGCGGCGCTCGCCCGCGGGGGCGGTGGGACAAGATGGGGTCATGGCAGCGGTCACGACCGGCTCCATCACCCGCTACCGGGTGATGGCCTACGTCACCGGGCTCGTGCTGCTGCTGCTCGTCCTGGTCGCGATGCCGCTGAAGTACCTCGCCGACCGACCAGCCCTCGTCGAGAGCGTCGGGCCGGTGCACGGCTTCCTGTACGCGGCCTACCTCGCCGCCGCGATCGACCTCGCCTACCGTGCGCGTTGGTCGCTGACCCGCACCGTGTTGGTGCTCCTCGCCGGCACCATCCCGTTCGCCGTGTTCATCGTCGAGCGCCGGGTCGCCGCGGACGCGACCGCTCAGCGCAGCGCGGCCACCGGCTGAGCCTCGGTCCGGTCGGCTTTCGCCGCCGCCACCGCCGCCTTGCGGGCCTCGCTGCGTAGCACAGCGATCCAACCGACGACCGCGGCCCCGGCAAAGAGCCACCACTGCAGTGCGTACGCGAGGTTCTGCAGCGAGACGCCGCGCCCGCTCGGGGCCACGAACGCCGGTCGCAGCGCGCTGTCCGCCGGCGGTGACTGGCGCGCGAGCCGTACAAAGGCTTGGTACGTCCGCCCCGGCAGTGCCGCGCCGAGCCGCGCGGTGTCGATGGAAGCGACCTGGCCTGGCGGCAACGGCGCCGCGTGCGGGGGCTCGGAGGGAAACAGCCAGCCCTGCACGCTCACCCTGCCCTCTGGTGGCGGAGGACCGGGCACGGGAGTTTCGCCCGCTGCCGGCATCCAGCCCCGGTCGACGATCACCGCGGTGTCGGGACCGAGCAGGAGCGGCGTCACCACGAGGTAGCCGGGGCGGCCGTCCAGCTCGACCCCGGCGACGAGCCGCTGGCCGCTGGCGTCGTAGCGTCCGGTCGCCTCCACCAGAGCCGCGACGCGTTCGGGCGCGAGCGCGGTGCCCGGCTGCGCCACCGTGTGCAGGGGCACCGCAGCCGCGGAGACCTCGGCGGGGAAGGAGCGGCCCCACTGCCAGGCGCCCGCCCAGCTCATGGCCACGGCCACTGCAGCGACCACCAGGGAGCCGGCGAGCCAGCGCAGCCGGAGCAGGAGAGCCACCACCGCACGGTACGTCCTGCCGGCCGCCACCCGCCCCGCGGTGAGGCTGCGGCACACTCGGGCCGATGCGCCTCGATCACGTCTCCTACGCGGCCGGACCCGCGGGCCTCGCCGCGGCCACCCAGCGGTTGGGCTCGGCACTGGGCGCGGGGTTCTCTGACGGGGGCATGCACCCCAGCTTCGGCACCCGTAACTTCGTGCTGCCCCTGGCCGGTGGCTGTTACCTGGAGGTCGTCGAGGTGCTCGACCATCCGGCGGCCGACACGGCGTCCTTCGGGCGTGCTGTCCGGTCTCGCCAGCAGGCGGGCGGCGGGTGGGTCGGCTGGGTGATCGGCGTTGACGACCTGCAGCCGATCGAGGCCCGGCTGAGCCGCCCTGCGGTGGCCGGGCACCGCCGTCGTCCGGACGGCAGGGAGCTGCGCTGGCGCCAGCTCGGGGTGAGCGAGCTTGCCGCCAAGCCGTACCTGCCCTACTTCGTGCAATGGTTGGTCGACCCGCAGGATCACCCCTCGTCCGCTGCCCGTGGCGCGGCGTCCATCACCCGCCTGGAGCTCGCCGGCTCACCCGACGCGCTGGCCGAGCACACCGGGCAGGAGCCCGACCGCCTCCCGGATGGACCCGAGCTCGCCTGGGTGGACGCCGAGCAGCCGGGACTGGTCGCCGTCGTCTTCGACACCCCGAACGGGCGGGTCCGCCTCGACTGACTCCGCCAGCGCGCTCAGGCGTCGCGTCGCTCGAAGAGCACCCATGCGGGGACGAGGACGAGCGCGACGAGCCCGGCGAACACCAGACCGGAGGCCACGCGGCCGAGCTGCTCACCGCCGAAGTCGCTCACGTCCACCGTGGCGACCATCCGAGACCCGGCCCCGAACGGCAGGTAGCGCACGATCGGCGTCAGCCAGTCGAGTGCGGGGACGTTGGACAGCGCCGAGAGCAGCGGCTCGACGATCAACGGGAGCACGAGCAGGGCGACGATGACGCCGATCACGTTGCGGACGAGCAGGGTCGCCCCGGCTCCGAGCAGGGCCCACAGCGCCACGAAAGCGACGTACCCCACGAGGGCCGCCGCCGTCGCGCCTCCCGTGAGGGACGGCGGTTCCCCGCGCGTCAGCAGGCCGACCAGCCAGTTGAGGGCGACGCTGGCCACGGCGAGCAGGGCGCCGACCGCGGCCACCACCGCCAGCTTGGCGGCGATGAGGACCGACCTGCGGGGCAACGCGGTGAGCGTCGGGCGGATGGTGCCGTGCCGGTACTCGTGGCCCACGGAGAGGACGCCGATGATCCCGGCGAACACCGCGGCGAAGGGCAGCGGGACGAACTGCGTGGCGCCGGTCAGCAGCAGCCCGTCCGACTCGAAGGCCCGCGACTCCTCCGAGCGGGTGGCCAGCCCGATGGCCAGGGCGATGAGGGCGTTGAGCAGCAGCGCCATGCCGAGCAGCCAGTAGGTCGAGCGGACCGTGCGAAGCCGGACCCACTCGAACCGCAGCGCGTCGCTCATCGCGGTCCCTCCCGGGTCGGCACTGGCGCGGCTGCCCGGAACTCCTGCGCCCCGGCCGTGGCCTCGAGGAAGGCCTGCTCCAGCGAGGCCGTACGGGTGCTCAGCTCGTGCAGCGCGATGCCGTGAGCGGAGGCCAGCTCACCCACGGCGGGAGCGTCGCGGCCGGCGACGATCAGCGCGCCGTCCGGCAGCCGCTCGACCTGCGCCCCTGACTGGCGCAGCAAGGGGTCCAGCCGGTCGGCCGCCGGGCTGCGGACCAGCACCTGCGCGGTGGTGAACCTGCCGACAAATCCGCTCACCGGGCCGGCGTCGATCAGCCGGCCGTTCCCCACCACAACGAGCTCATCGGCCATCAACGCCATCTCGGCGAGCAGGTGGCTGGACACGAAGACCGTACGGCCGCCGCCGGCGAAGCCCTTGAGGAAGTCGCGCAGCCACTGGATGCCCTGCGGGTCCAGCCCGTTCGCCGGTTCGTCGAGGATCAGCGTGTGTGGCTCCCCGAGCAGGGCGGCGGCGAGGCCGAGCCGCTGGCCCATCCCGAGCGAGAACCCCCGTGGCCGGCCGCGGGCCACGTCGGCGAGGCCCACCTGGCCGAGCACCTCATCCACCCGGGTGCGGGGGAGCGCGTTGGCCGCGGCGAGCATCCGCAGGTGGTCGCGGGCGCGTCGCGTCGGGTGGAAGGCCTTGGCCTCGAGCACCGTGCCGATCTCGCGCAATGGGTGACGGATCTCGCGGTAACGCCTCCCGTCGAAGCGGGTGCTGCCCTCCCCGCGGTCGAGGTCGAGCATGAGGCGCATCGTTGTGGACTTGCCCGCGCCGTTCGGCCCCAGGAACCCGGTGACCACCCCAGGCCGGACCTCGAAGGACAGCCCGTCCACCGCGGTCTTCGCGCCGAAACGCTTGCGCAGGCCCGCGGCGGTGATCACGGAGGCGAACGCTACCGGCGTCCCGGCCGGTGCGGGACCGCGGCTGGCGACTGTGGAGTCTGCTCTCAAGCAGCGAGCGGGAGCGCTCTATGATGGCGAGCGTGAGTCCCTTCCCGTACACAGCGCCGGTCGCACCGGCCGACCTGATCGACCGTGACGAGGAGGCGGAGACCCTGCTCGACCGCGCCCGCGAGCGGCTCAACAGCCGGCTCTCGGCGCCGCGCCGCTTCGGCAAGACGTCGCTGCTGCGCCGGGTGCTGCGCGACGCGGAGAACGAGGACTGGGCGACGGTGTACGTCGACTTCTTCGGCGTTCTGACGCTGGGAGACGTGGCCGACCGGATCGAGCGCGCGTACGCCCGCCAGCTGCAGGGCCCGCTGGCTGCCTGGTTCAGCGGCGCCCGCCGGCTGCTGAAGCCGACCGCCCGGCTCGGGGGCGGGCCGGTACCCGCCGGGCTCGAGGTGGCGCTCGACAGCCAGGCCGAGCCGCCACTGCTGGACCGGCTCGCACTGCCGGTGCGCCTGCACCAGCGCCACGGGGTGCGCACCCTCGTGGTCTTCGACGAGTTCCCCGACGTGCTGGGTGCCAGCGCCCGGGCCGACGCCGTCGTGCGCAGCGAGATCCAGCACCACGCGGACGTGGCGAGCTACATCTTCGCCGGCTCTCACGTCGGCATGATGCGTCAGCTTTTCGGCGACCGGCGACGAGCGCTCTACGGGCAGGCCGCGCCGCTGGAGCTGTCCGCCCTGCGTGCGGACGAGGTGGCGTCCTACGTCGCCGACCGGTTTGCCGAGACTGGGCGCGACCCCGGTGTCGCCCTGGACGGCCTGCTGGACCTCGCGGCCGGTCACCCGCAGCGCACCATGCTGCTGGCGCACCTGCTGTGGGAGGAGACCGGCGGCGCCGGGACGGCCACCGAGGAGACCTGGCAGGCGGTGCTCGATCGAGTGGCGCGAGAGCTGCATGACGAGCACCGGGCGATCTGGATCGGCCTCGGGTCGGGCCAGCGCCGGGTATTGGCCGCCGTCGCAGCCAACGCCGCGCCGCTGTACTCCGCGACGCGGCACTTCGGGGGGTCGCGCGGCGGTGCCGTGGGCGCCGCGGTGCGCCAGCTACTCGACCGCGGTGAGGTCGTCGAGGACACCACGACGGCGACCGGCTACCGGGTGGTCGACCCGTTGCTAGCCGCCTGGGTACGCGCCGGTCGCCCCGAGGAGTAGTCGGCCGCCGCGCGTCCGTCAGCTGCGGCGGGCGGTCTGCGCCAAGAGGATGCCCACCACGACGAGCAGGCCGCCGCTCACCTGGACGGCGTCGAGCACCTCACCGAACCACAGCCAGGCGAGTGCCGCGGCACCTACCGGCTCGATCATCGCCACCGCGCCGACCACCGTCGCCGGCAGGTGGCGCAGCGCGGCCGTCTCCACGGCGAACGGGAGCAGCGTGCCCAGCACAACGATCCACCCGAGCAGCACCCACACCGGCAGCGTTGGGGCGCTCCCGCCGGTGCGCAGTGCCGCGTCCGTGGTCACCGTCGCTGCGGGCAATGCCCACGGGGGGCGTACCGCCAGCCAGAACACCGCCGCCACCAGGAAACCCCAGGTGGTGGTCGTGAGCACGTCGCGACGAGCGACCAGGTGCTCGCCGATGAGGAAGTAGGCAGCGAAGCAGCCAGCCGCCAGCAGGCCGGCCGCCGTTCCCAGCCCGTCCAGCGCCCCGCCATCCCAGACGCGGGCGACGAGCGCGAGGCCGACCAAGGACAGCCCCAGGGCGGGCCAGACGGTCGCCCGTACCGGTCGACGCTGCACGAGCCTGGCCCACAACGCGATGAGCAGCGGCGCGAGGTACTCCAGCAGAAGGGCGACACCGATCGGCAGTCGGTCGATGGCCACGAAGTAGGCCCACTGGAGCATGCCGATTCCGAAGACGCCGTAGCCGACCAGCGGGACGATCTCCGCGCGGCGCAGCCGCAGTGCCGGCCCACGTCCGCTCAGCAGGCAGCCGACCAGCAGCAGCGCCGCGGTGCCGCCCGCGCGGATGGACGCCAGTCGGTCCGGTGGGACGCCCGCGTCCAGGACCAGTCGCGACACCCCGGCGTTCAGGATGAAGAACGTCGCGCCGAGCAGGACGAGGGCATACCCGGTCGGCACGGATGGCCGCGGCGCGGGAGGGACCCCGGGGAGGGGGATCGCGGCGTCGGCCATCGGTGCGACGGTAGTGGCGGGTCACCTCAGCCAGCGGTAGCGGTGGCTTCAGCCAGCGGTAGCGTCGCCAGCCATGACCGGTCCGCGGCTGCGCCGCGCCCTCGAGGGCATCCCGACCTACCGGCCCGGCCGGCCGCCGCAGCCCCGCGACGACCTGCGGACGTACAAGATCTCCTCCAACGAGAACCCCTACCCGCCGCTGCCCGGGGTGCTGGAGGCCGCACTCGCCGCTGCCGGGGAGATGAACCGCTACCCCGACATGTTCGCGACCGCGCTCACCGCGGCGATCGCCGAGCGCTTCGGCGTCCCGGTCGACCACGTGGCCACGGGGACGGGCAGCGTCGGGGTGCTGCAGCAGGCCTTCCAGGTCGCCGCGCAGGAGGGCGACGAGGTCGTCTACGCGTGGCGCTCCTTCGAGGCCTACCCGATCGTCGCCCAGGTGTCCGGCGCGACCTCGGTGCGGGTCCCGCTCGGAGCGGGGGCGCGCCACGACATCGACGCGATGGCGGCCGCGGTGACCGACCGGACCCGGCTGGTGCTCGTGTGCAGCCCGAACAACCCGACCGGGCCGGTGGTTTACGCCGAGGAGCTCGCCCGGCTGTGCGAGCGGGTGCCCGCGGACGTCCTGGTCGTCGTCGACGAGGCCTACCGCGAGTTCGTCCGTGACCCGGCGGCCGCGGACGGCCTGCAGCTGTACCGCGACCACCCCAACGTGTGCGTCCTGCGCACGTTCTCCAAGGCGTACGGCCTGGCCGGGCTCCGGGTCGGCTTCGCAATCGCGCACCCGCCGGTCGCTGACGCGTTGCGCAAGACCGCCGTGCCCTTCGGGGTGTCCGGCGTCGCGCAGCACGCCGCGATCGAGTCGTTGCGCCGCGAGGCCGAGCTCCTGGAGCGGGTCGAGGCGCTCGTCGCCGAACGCGAACGGGTCCGCGCCGCGCTGCTCGACCAGGGCTGGGACGTGCCCGAGACGCAGGCCAACTTCGTCTGGCTGGCGCTCGGCGCCGACACGGTGGCCTTCGCCGAGCGCTGTGAGCAGGCCGGTGTGGTGGTGCGCCCCTTCCCCGGTGAGGGGTGCCGGGTGAGCATCGGCGAGACGGAGGCCAACGACGTCGTGCTCCAGGTCGCCGCCTCCTGGCGGGCCGAGCGCTAGTGCCTGCTCCGGTGGCCACCGCCGACGCCCTCCTCCTGGTGGACCTCCAACGCGGCTTCTTGACCGGAACGACCGCCGTTCCGGCGGCCGATGTCGTCGTCAGCGCCGCCGAGGTGTTGCTGGAAGCCGCTCGGCTTAGCGGTGCGCCGGTGATCCACCTGCAGAACGACGGACCGCCCGGAGCGATCGACGAGCCCGGACACCCGGGCTGGCAGCTGCACCTGCAGCCCCAGGCAGCAGAGCCGGTCATACGCAAGACCGGCGACGACGGCTTCGCCGGCACCAGCCTCGGCGCCCTGCTGACGGCTCGCCGCGTCCGCCACCTCGTCGTGTGTGGCATCCAGTCGGAGATGTGCGTCGCCGCCACCGTCAGGGCTGCGTTGGCCAGCGGGATGGCGGTGCTGCTGCCTCACGACGCACACGCCACCTACTCCATTCCGGCCAGCGACAAGTACGGACCCCAGGTGCCAGCCGCGACGGTCGCTCGAGTTGCCGAATGGTCGCTGGGCGACCGGTTGCAGCTGGTCCCGCATGCCCGCGACGTTGGCTTCGCGCCGACAGCTAGCGACGACCACGCCGCGGGATGAGCGAGCATGGCGGCGGGCCGAGATCAGCGGGCGCGGACGGCCTCCGGAGCCGGAACCGGTTCGTCCTCGGTGGCGGGCCCGTTGCGTGGACGCTCGATAGTGACCACGACGGCCACGCCGAGGACGACCACGGCGCCGCCCAGCAGCACGATCCCGGTCACCGGCTCGGCGAGGATCAGCGCGCCGAGCGCCACCGCGACGACGGGGTTCACGTACGCGTAGGTGGCGACGAGTGAGATCGGCGCGTTGGCGAGCAGCCACACGTAGGCGGTGTAGCCGAGCATCGAGCCGACCGTCACCAGATACGCCCACGCCACCCAACCGTCGGCCGAAATGGTGGTGAGGTCGAGCCCCTCGCCGGCGGCCGCACCCGCAAGCACCAGCGCAATCCCGCCGAGCACCATCTCCCAGGTCGTCGCCACCAGCGGGTCCCCGGGCAGCCCCAGCCGGCCTGACACAAAGGATCCGACCGCCCAGGAGAGGGTGGCGGCCAGTACGACGAGCACGCCCCACGTCTCGACCCCGGGGATGCCGCCACCGCGCAGCGCCAGCAGCGCCACCCCGGCGAAACCGACGAGAACGCCGAGGGCGCTGATCAGCCGCGGCCGGTCGCCGGTGGCGTACCGGAACACCGCCAGCCACAGCGGCGTGGTGGCGACCAGCAGCGCGGCCAGCCCGCTTGGGACCGTCTGCTCGGCGATCGCAACCAGGCCGTTGCCGCCGAGGAGCAGCAGCACCCCCATGACCCCGGCGCCGGCCGCCTCCCGCGCCGTGACGCGCAGGGCACCCCACCCGCTGCGCACGCCGATCACCACGGCGAGCAGCGCGGCAGCGACCAGGAACCGCGCGCCCATGGACAGCAGCGGGGGCATCCCGGCATCGACGACCACCCGGATCGCCAGGTACGTCGAGCCCCAGACGACGTAGACCGTCGCCAAGGCCAGCCACACCAGGGCAGGGCGCGGCCCGGCCGGCTCAGGGGTCATGACCGTCCCGAACGTCGGGCGCTGTCGTCGGCTTCCCAGCTTCCCAGACAGCGTCAGCCCAGCCGGGCCAGCTCGTCCGCACTGAGCTCCAGCTCAGCCGCCCCGACGCAGTCGAGCACCGACTCCGGGCGGCTGGCACCCGGGATGGGCACCACGACGGGGGCCTTGGCCAGCTCCCAGGCCAGGCACACCTGGTAGGCGGAGACGCCGCGCTGCCGGCCCACCGCCGCGAAGGCCGCGTGCTGCGCGGACAGCTCCGGCGCGGAGCTGATGCCGCCCAGCGGACTCCACGGCAGAAAGGCCACACCCTGCTCGGCGCACAGCTCCAGCTCGGGGGTGCTGGACCGAAAACGCGGGGAGAACTGGTTCTGCACGCTGGCCAGCCGGCCGCCGAGCACCTCCTGAGCGGTACTGATCTGCTCGGGGTCAGCGTTCGAGATGCCGGCGAGGCGGATCTTGCCCTCGTCGAGCAGGTCACGCAGCGCGCCGATGCTCTCCGCGTACGGCACGTCCGGGTCGGGTCGGTGGTGCTGGTAGAGACCGATGACCTCCACGCCGAGCGCCCGCAGCGAGCGCTCACAGGCCGCCCGCAGGTACTCCGGCCTTCCGTCGGTGCCCCACCCGCCGTCCGGGCTGCGCGTGTGCCCGCCCTTAGTGGCCACCAGCACCGCGTCGCGGTCCCCGTCCCAGGACGCCAGCGCCTTGGCCACCAGCCGCTCGTTGTGCCCGGGGTCGTCGCCGTCGGGGGTGTAGGCGTCAGCCGTGTCGACCAGCCGCACCCCCGCGTCCAGCGCGGCATGGATCGTGCGCAGCGACTGGTCCTCGGCGGGCATGTGGCTCGACACCGACATCGGCATGGCGCCGAGTCCGATGCCGAACACCTCGACACCGCCGATCTGTCGTTGTGCCGCGGGAGAGGGGGGAGGAGTGGTCACGAGGGGGCTCCTGATCGCCGAGGTGGTCGGGTACGGGCATGCCTGCGGCTGCTACCCATTGCGACGCCCCGCCGCACCTGGCGGGCCTTCCCCAGGTACGGTTTCCCCCGGACCGCGGCGCGAGCAGGCACCCGCCCGCCCCGGTTAGCCTGCCGCCGACGACTCGAGGAGCGCACGTGAGCGTCGATTCGCTCGACGGGCGGGCGCCGGACCCACCCTCCACGGTCGAGGCCGGCCCCGAGCTCGTCCAACTGCTCACCCCGGAGGGGGAGCGGGTCGAGCACCCCGACTACTCGGTCGAGCTGTCCGCCGAGGAGCTGCGCGGCCTCTACCGCGACCTCGTACTTAGTCGGCGCATCGACACCGAGGCGACCGCGCTGCAGCGCCAGGGCGAGCTGGGCATCTGGGCCCAGTCACTCGGCCAGGAGGCGGCGCAGATCGGCTCCGGGCGGGCGATGCAGCCGCAGGACTTCGCCTTCCCGACCTACCGCGAGCACGGCGTCGCCTGGTGCAAGGGCGTCGACCCGTTGCGCCTGCTCGGCCTCTTCCGCGGCGTGGACAACGGCGACTGGGACCCCGCGGAGTTCAACTTCGGGCTCTACACCATCGTCATCGGCGCGCAGACGCTGCACGCCACCGGATACGCCATGGGCGTGCAGCGCGACGGGCTCGTCGGCACCGGCGATCCCGACCGCGACACCGCGGTGGTCGCCTACTTCGGTGACGGGGCGACCAGCCAGGGCGACGTCAACGAGGCGTTCGTCTGGGCGAGCGTGTTCAACGCGCCGGTGGTGTTCTTCTGCCAGAACAACCAGTGGGCCATCTCCGAGCCGCTGGAGCGCCAGACCCGGATCCCGCTCTACCAGCGGGCGCGCGGCTTCGGGTTTCCCGGCGTACGGGTCGACGGCAACGACGTCCTCGCCTGCCTCGCGGTGACCCGCCCGCCCTCGACCGGGCCCGGGAGGGCTCCGGCCCGACGCTGATCGAGGCGTTCACCTACCGGATGGGTGCGCACACCACCTCCGACGACCCGACCCGCTACCGGCTGGCCGACGAGCTGGAGAGCTGGCGGCGCAAGGATCCGATCGACCGGCTCAAGGCCCATCTCACCAGTGAGGACTCTCGCCGACGCCGACTTCTATGCTTCGATCGACGCCGAGGCCGACGAGCTGGCGGCTCGCGTCCGTACCGGGTGCCTGGAGCTGCCCGACCCGTCCCCGCTGGGCATCTTCGACCACGCGTACGCCGAGCCCTCCCCGGTGCTCACGGCGCAACGGGAGTCCTTCGCCGCCTACCTGGAGTCGTTCGAGGACAGTGGCGCGGGAGGTCACCGGTGAACATCACGGTCGCCAAGGGCATCAACCTCGGCCTGCGCAAGGCGATGGAGGCGGACCCGACCGTCATCCTCATGGGGGAGGACATCGGCAAGCTCGGTGGCGTCTTCCGCGTGACCGATGGGCTGCAGAAGGACTTCGGCGAGGACCGCGTCATCGACACGCCGCTGGCCGAGTCGGGGATCCTCGGGACGGCCGTGGGCCTGGCGCTGCGGGGGTACCGCCCCGTCTGCGAGATCCAGTTCGACGGGTTCGTCTACCCCGCGTACGACCAGATCGTCAGCCAGGTCGCCAAGATGCGCGCTCGGTCCAAGGGCCGCTCCCCGATGCCGATCGTGATCCGCATCCCCTTCGGCGGCGGGATCGGCGCGGTCGAACACCACAGCGAGTCGCCGGAGGCGTACTTCGCCCACACCGCCGGCCTCAAGGTCGTCGCGTGCGCCAACCCGGTCGACTCCTACTGGATGATCCAGCAGGCGATCGCCTCCGACGACCCCGTCGTTTTCCTGGAGCCCAAGCGGCGCTACTGGGAGAAGGGCGAGCTCGACGAGACGGAAGACCCCGACCCGCTGCACTCCGCCCGCGTCGTACGGGCGGGGCAGGACGTGACCGTGCTCGCGTACGGCCCCATGGTCAAGACGTGCCTGGAGGCGGCGGGGGCCGCCGCCGAGGAGGGTCACGAGCTGGAGGTGATCGACCTGCGTTCGCTCTCCCCGCTCGACCTGCCGGCGGTGTACGAGTCGGTGCGCCGCACGGGCCGCGCCGTCGTCGTGCACGAGGCGCCGCTGACCCTCGGACTCGGAGCCGAGCTCGCCGCACGTATCACCGAGGAGTGCTTCCACTTCCTCGAGGCACCGGTGCTGCGGGTCGCGGGGTTTGACACCCCGTACCCGCCGAGCCGGGTCGAGGAGGACTACCTGCCGGACCTGGACCGGGTGCTCGACTCCGTCGACCGGGCGCTGGCGTTCTGAGGCGTGTCGTGACGGGAGCATGGCGAGGATGGCGATGAGCGAGATCAAGCAGTTCCGGCTGCCCGACGTCGGTGAGGGACTGACAGAGGCCGAGATCGTGTCGTGGAAGGTCAAGCCGGGCGACACCGTCAAGGTCAACGACATCGTCGTGGAGATCGAGACCGCCAAATCGCTGGTCGAGCTGCCCTCGCCCTACGCCGGCACCGTCAGCGAGCTGCTGGTCGAGGAGGGCACCACGATCGCGGTGCACACGCCCATCATCAGCGTCGACGTCTCCGGCGGAGCCGCTGTGGCCTCGGCCGCGGAGGTCGATACCGCTGACCCGCCGGCCGGGGAGACCGTGCCCGCGCCCGCAGACTCGGCCGTCACGGACATGGTCCCCGAGGTCACGGCGCCGCCCGCCGACGAGGCGGTGGAACCCGGTCTCATCGGTGGTCCCGCGCCCGGAGGACGCACCTCCGTGCTCGTCGGGTACGGACCACGCAGCACGGAGGCCAAGCGCCGCCCACGGAAGTCGGCCGCAGCTGGTGCGCCCGCTGCCCAACCTGCGGCCGGACCTGCGACGCCCTCGGCTCCGGTCGCCGGTGTCACGGTGCTGGCCAAGCCTCCGGTGCGCAAGCTCGCCAGGGACCTGGGCGTCGACCTCACGACCGTCACCGCGTCCGGAGTCGGCGGCACGATCACCCGCGAGGACGTCCAGGCGGCCGTCTCGGGGACGTCCGCGCCTCCCGACGCGCTCACCGACGCTGCGGCCGCGGCGGTGCCCGCCGTGATCCCCGCCCCGACGCGGCTCGGGGGGGAGACCCGCGTCCCGGTCAAGGGCGTCCGCAAGATGACGGCGCAGGCGATGGTGTCCAGCGCCTTCTCTGCGCCGCATGTGACCGAGTGGGTGACGGTCGACGTGTCGGCGACCATGGAGCTGGTGGAGCGGCTGCGCGCGCACCGCGACTTCCGCGACCTGCGCGTGTCACCGCTGCTCGTGGTCATGAAGGCACTGTGCCTCGCGGTCCGGCGTACCCCCGAGCTCAACGCCACCTGGGACGAGGCCGCCGGCGAGATCGTGCTCAAGCACTACGTCAACCTCGGCATCGCGGCGGCGACGCCGCGTGGGCTCGTCGTCCCCAACGTCAAGGGCGCCGACGCGATGTCCATGCCGGAGCTGGCGCGGGCGCTCGCCGACCTCGTGGAGACGGCCCGGGCCGGCAGGACGCAGCCGGCCGACATGTCCGGCGGCACGATCACGATCACGAACGTCGGGGTGTTCGGGGTCGACTCGGGCACACCGATCATCAACCCAGGCGAGTCCGCGATCCTCTGCTTCGGCGCCATCCGGCAGCAGCCGTGGGTCGTCGACGGCGCTGTGGTGCCGCGCTGGGTGACAACGTTGGCGGTGTCCTTCGACCACCGCATCGTCGACGGCGCCCAGGGCTCACGCTTCCTGGCCGACGTGGCCGCGATCCTTGAGGACCCGGCGACCGCGCTGCTGTGGGCCTGACGCAGTCGGAACCGCTCGACCTCACGTCGAATCGCGCTCGAGCACCTGGAAGTCGCTCACCGTGTAGCTGATCTCGTCGTCGACGGCGTCGGCGATCCGGTCGATGCTGATGCGCTGCGGGTAGCCGTACCGCTCGTCATAGCTCACCGTGACATTGGCGGCCGGCGATGACGAGCTGCGCGCTTGGCTCACTACCGTGAAGAGGCCGTCGATCGTCAGCGCGCCAGGTGGCTGGCCGGACCCCCCGACCCCACCGCTCCCCACTCGGCGGGCCTGCACCACCTCGCCGTTGCGGACGACGACGTCAAAGCGACCCCACGGGCAGAAGCAGTCGATGTCGAGGGTGTAGCGGTACGCCACCGGTTCGTGGCGCTCCCAGTAACGCGCGGCGGCGTCTCCCCCCGGCGGGTCCTGCGGCGGGGGGCTAGCCGGTGGAGAGGCGGGAGGGGTGGATGGAGTCGGCCCTGATGGCGGTGGCGTGGACGTGGCCCGCGGCGTCGGACTCTTGGTCACGATGGCGGGCGACCTGGTGGAGCCCGCGTTCTCGTTCTGGACGACGACCGGTGCGGGCGAGCTCGCTGCACAGCCCGCACAAGCGACCGCGGCGAGCACCACTGCTGCGGCGCGTCGAGCCGGATCTCCGCTCACTGCGCTGGGACGTCTGCGGTACTGCTGAGGTTCCCGTCCCCGGCCATACGACGGACCCGACCGGGTCGCTGGTCTCCACCGCTGACCGCTCAGGGCGCCTCCAACATCGTGGCCATGCCCTGGCCGACGCCGATGCACAGCGTCACCAGCGCGCGTCGGGCACGCCGGTCGGCGAGCTCGATGGCCGCGGTGAGCGCGAGGCGCGCGCCGGACATCCCCAGCGGATGGCCGAGGGCGATGGCGCCACCGTTGGGGTTGACGTGCTCGGCGTCGTCGGGGAGCCCGAGCTCACGGAGCACGGCCAGCGACTGCGCGGCGAACGCCTCGTTCAGCTCGATGACGTCCATGTCGCGCACGTCGACGCCCAGCCGCGACAACAGCTTGGTCGACGCGGGCACCGGGCCCATCCCCATCGTGCGCGGCTCCACTCCGGCCGTCGCCGTGCCGACGACACGCGCGAGCGGGCTGAGCCCGTACCGCTCCAGCGCCCGCTCGCTCGCGACGAGCAGTGCTGCGGCCGCGTCGTTGACGCCGCTCGCGTTGCCCGCGGTCACGCTGCCGCCGGGGCGGAAGGGCGCCGGCAGCTTGGCGAGCGCCTCCAGCGAGGTTTCTCGGGGGTGCTCGTCGCGGTCAACGACTGCGGCCTCGCCGCGCCGCTGCGGCACGGACACCGCCACGATCTCGCGGGCCAGCCGGCCGCGCGCGGTCGCCGCCGCCGTGCGCTCCTGCGAGCGCAGGGCGAAGGCGTCCTGGTCCTCGCGGGAGACCTCGTACTCCGCGGCGACGTTCTCGGCGGTCTCTGCCATCGAGTCGGTGCCGTAGCGGGCCTCCAGCACCGGGTTGACGAAGCGCCAGCCCAGCGTTGTGTCGAACACCTCGGCGGTGCGGTCGTACGCGGTCCGCGCCTTGGGCATCACGAACGGCGCCCGGCTCATCGACTCGACGCCGCCGGCGACGACCAGGTCGGCCTCGCCAGTGCGGATCATGCGAGCCGCGTACGTCAAGGCGTCCAGTCCGGAGCCGCAGAGCCGGTTGATCGTGGTGGCCGGCAGGGTATGGGGCCAGCCGGCGAGCAGCACGGCCATCCGGGCCACGTTGCGGTTGTCTTCCCCAGCTTGGTTCGCGCAGCCGAGCGCCACTTCGTCGACTGCGGCAGGGTCTACGTCCTCGTGTCGGGCGAGCAGCTCGCGCAGGACCAACGCGGCCATGTCGTCGGGGCGCACGGCCGCCAGCGCACCGCCGTAGCGGCCGACCGGCGTGCGCACGCCATCAACGATGAACGCCTCGCTCATGGTGCCTCCTCGACTAGCCTGCCGGCGATCTCGCGGGACCGGCCGCGGAACTCCGCCACCAGCGCGCCGTCCGACCGGCGCACCGTAACGTCGTAGATGCCGTTGCGGCCGTAGCGGGCCCGCTCCGTCGCCTCGGCGACCAGCTCGTCTCCGAGCCGGGCGGGCGCGACGAACACGACATCGGCCGCTTGCGCCACGGTGGTGCGATTGTACGAGTTGCACGCGAACGCGAAGGCCGAGTCGGCCAGCGCAAAGACGAAACCGCCGTGGCAGATCGCATGCCCGTTGACCATGGTGTCGGCCACCTGCATGCGCAGCCGCGCCCGGCCCGGCGCCACGTCGACCAGCTCCATACCCAGCCGCTGCGACGCCCGGTCCTGCGCCCACATCGCCGCAGCGCAGGCCCGGGCCAGCTGCTCGCGCGTCACCGCGGGTCCGCGGCGAGGCGGCGCAGGAGTGGGGAAGGCCGGTACCGCCCGCTGGGGTACGCCGCGGCCAGCCGGTCGAGGACATGGACCACCTCGGGAGCGTGCCGCACCCCCCACTCGTACGGCCCGAAGGGGTAGCTGGTGCCGAGCCGCATCGCGACGTCGACGTCGGTGGCGCTCGCCTCAGCCCGCGCCACCACGTCGATGGCCTCGTTGGCCAGCATCGAGACCGTCCGCGCGACGATGAGCCCGGCCGCGTCTGCCACCACGCTGACCGCCGCTCCAGCGGCCTGCAGCAGCCCGACCGCCTCATCCCGCAGGGCCTCCGACCCGCTATCGGAGATTGCGAGAGCCACCCGGGTGGCAGTGCTGGGATCGCTGACCCAGTCCAGCACCGCCACCGCCTCGTCGGGCCCGCTGACGCTGGCCTGGGCCGTCCTCCCGGTGCACTCCACCAGCCGTCCCCCGCTGGGCAGGCGCAGGCCGACGGGTTCGTGAGCGGACCAGCCGAACGACGTGTGTTCCACCGTCACCCCCGCCGACGCGGCGCGGGCGAGCAGCCCCTCGATGGTCGGGGAGCCGCCGTAGTAGGTCACCCGCTCGGGTGCCGGCCGGGGTGGCTCAGTCGCCGGTTCTGGCCGCGGGGCGCCGGCGGAGTAGTCGTAGAAGCCGCGACCGCTCTTGCGGCCCAGCCAGCCGGCGTCGACGAGCCGCTGCTGGACGAGCGAGGGCTGGTAGCGGGGGTCGTGGAACGTCTGCTCCCACACCGAGCGCCCGACCTCGTGGTTGACGTCCTGGCCGATGAGGTCGGTGAGCTCGCAGGGCCCCATCGCGAAGCCACCGGCCTCCCGCAGCACCGCGTCGACCGTTGCCGCGTCGGCCACCCGGTCCTCGAGCAGCCGCATGGCTTCGCCGTAGAACGGCCGGGCCACCCGGTTGACGATGAAGCCCGGAGTCGACGCGCACCGGACCGGCGTCTTGCCCCAGCCGCGGGCGAGCTCCGCGACTGTGGACGCCACCGCGTCGCCCGTCGCCGCACCGCTCACCACCTCGACGAGCGGCAGCAGCGGTGCCGGGTTGAAGAAGTGCATGCCGAGGACCCGCTGCGGGCGCTCGAGCCGCGCGGCGAGCGCCGTCACCGACAGCGAGGAGGTGTTGGTGGCCAGCACCGTGCTCGGACCGCAGACCCGCTCCAGCGCGGCTAACAGCTCGCGCTTGACCTCCAGGTCCTCGACCACCGCCTCGACGACCAGGCCGCACCCCGCGAGGTCGTCGAGGGTGTCGACGGAGGTGAGCCGCCCGGCCGCCGCCGCCGCTTCCGCTGCGTCCAGCCGGCCGCGCTCGGCGAGCCGGCTGAGCCGGCCGCGTACCTCCTCGACGGCCTTTCCGGCGGCCCCGACGCGGACGTCATAGAGGCGGACCTGGTGTCCGGCGGCGACGGCGACCTGTGCGATGCCGGCTCCCATGGCGCCGGCGCCGGTCACTCCCACGGGCACCGTCCGGTCGAGCATCGACACCTCTCAGACGCTCGCTCGCCTGTGTCAGGATGAGGGCGCGCCGGCCTCCGTCGCGTCACCCTAACGCGCCGTGAGCAGCCCGCCAGTCGCCTCCGGAGGGGAGATCCATGAGCGTCGAGGCCGCCACCAGCGACCCGCTGTCCCGGCACCGGGAGACCCTCGACGCCGCGCTCGAGGCCATCTCCACCCGCCGGTACTTCTCCGCGTATCCCGAGTCGCCCAGCCCCCGCGTCTACGGCGAGAACGCGGCGAGCGAGGGCCAGGCGGCCTTCGAGCGCTGGCTGCACGACGACTTCCCGCTGGACACCCCCGGTGCGCGGGGCAGCGTGGCGAGCGAGCGGAGCCCGTACGGCCCCGACCTCGCCGTCCGCTATCCACACCTGCCGGCGGACGAAGCGGCCCTCGACCAGCTCTTCTCCGCGATGCGCGCGGGCATGCCGGCCTGGCGTGACGCCGGCCCGGACGTCCGCGCTGGCGTGTGCCTGGAGGTGCTCGCCCGGCTGCACGCCCGGATCTTCGAGCTCGGGTACGCGGTGATGCACACCAGCGGTCAGGCCTTCGTGATGGCCTTCCAGGCCGGCGGTGCACACGCGCTCGACCGTGCGCTGGAGTCGATCGCCTACTCCTACGCCGAGATGACCCGCCACGCCCCGGCGGCGTACTGGGAGAAGCCGGCCGGCAAGGGCGAGCCGCTGCGGATGGACAAGACGTACACCGTGGTGCCGCGCGGAGTGGGGCTGGTCATCGGGTGCAACACCTTCCCGACGTGGAACTCCTGGCCCGGCCTGTTCGCCAGCCTGGTCACCGGCAACGCGGTGCTGGTCAAGCCCCACCCCTCGGCCGTGCTGCCGCTGGCGATCACCGTCCAGGTCGCCCGTGCGGTCCTTGCGGAGGCCGGCTTCGAGCCCGACCTGGTGTGCCTGGCGGCCGAGGACCCCGACGACCGGCTCGCCGCCACGCTGGCGGTGCGCCCGGAGGTCCGCGTCATCGACTACACCGGATCCAGCGCCTTCGGCGAGTGGCTGGAGCGAAACGCAGCTCAGGCCGTGCCGTACACGGAGAAGGCCGGGGTCAACTGCGTCGTGCTCGACTCCACCGACGACTTCGCCGGAATGTGCCGCAACCTCGCGTTCTCGCTCTCGCTGTACACCGGGCAGATGTGCACCGCGCCGCAGAACGTGTTCGTCCCCCGCGGAGGCATCGAGACCGACCAGGGTCACAAGAGCGTCGAGGAGGTGGGGCAGGGCGTGGCCGCCGCCGTGGACAAGCTATTGGGCGACGACGCCCGCGCGGTCGAGGTGCTCGGTGCGATCGTCAACGACGGTGTGCTGTCCCGCTTGGAGGCGGCCGCAGACAACGGCAACGTGGTGCTCGCGTCACGGACAATCACGCACCCCGTGTGGCCGGACGCCCGAGTACGGACGCCGCTGATCGTGTCGCTGGACGGTGCCGAGGAGTCCATGTACGCCAACGAGTGGTTCGGTCCGGTGTCGTTCCTCGTGGCCACGGACTCGACCGAGCAGTCCCTCGAGCTCTTCCGGCGCACGGCGAGCGAGCAGGGGGCACTGACCGCGATCGTCTACTCGACCGACGACAAGGTGCTCGAGGCCGCCGAGGAGGCAGCCGTGACGGCCGGTGTGGCCCTTTCGGTCAACCTCACCGGTGGGGTCTTCGTCAACCAGTCGGCGGCCTTCAGCGACTTCCACGGGACCGGCGCCAACCCCGCCTCGAACGCCACGCTGACCGACGGCGCGTTCGTCGCCGGCCGGTTCCGCGTCGTGCAGTCTCGACGCCCCACCCCGGCGGCGAGTTCCACCGCCTAACAGCCGGTTCGTTCTAGGACCGCACCTTCTTCTTACTTTCTGTAGCCAACTGACCACGCGGGGCTATAGGCTCCGAGTTCGTCCGTAGGCCCACTGCAGGACGCAACCGAACGACAAACCGGGGGTCCACTCATGCGAACCATCCACCGCGGCCTGGCCGCGCTGACGACCGCGACGGTCGCCGGCGCCGGCCTCGTCGCCGTCGCCCCGGCGGCCGCCGCGCCCGCCGCTGAGGTCGCCATCACCAACTTCGGCTTCGACGCCGCGTCCTACGGCTCGAAGACGACCGGCAACCCGACCGCCGACTCCGACGCGACCGCGCTGTCGCACCTGCCCTGCACCCGCAGGGTGCCGCGGGACGACCGAAACTTCCTCGCCGAGGCCGGCGACGGAGACGGCGTCTCCTTGCGAGGGGTCAACACCCACAACTTCACCCGCCGCAAGGACGGCACCGTCTCGGCGAACTCGGTCGTCACCATCGACAGGGGACGGCTCGCCGGCGGCGAAGTGCGGTTCACCAACCTGAGGGGCCGGGTCAAGAGCTTCCACAACGCCACCGGGTACCACGTGAACACGGTCTCCGACCTGGGGACGCTGACCGTGGCGGGTAAGTTGGTGCCGCTGCCGGTCGGGGGGCAGCGGCTCGAGGTGCCGGTCCCCGGGCAGGGGACACTCATCGTGAACCGCCGGGTCGAGCACGTGCGCAACGTCGGCGCCAACGGCGCGGTCAACGTCCTCCGCTTCGTCAGCAGCACCGACAACACTGTTGAGAAGGTCGGGCGTGCCTTTTCCCGCATCGACGGCCAGATCGAGGGTGGCCTTTTCGGTGGGGCCGCATGGGGCTCGGACGCCCGCGTGGGTGACCGTGCCGCTCTGGGTAGGGCTGCCCTGCAGCCCATGCCCTGCCCCGGCACCCGTGGCCAGGTCAAGGAGACAAGCACCGGCGAGGCCACCCCTGACTTCGGATTCATCGGAGCTCGCCGCTCGTTCGCGTACGGCGTGCAGCGGGACAACTCGGCCACGGGTTACACCAGGAGTGTCGTGGCCGCCGCTCGCTTCGGCGGCGGGGCCCTGAAGTTCCGCGCCATCCGGGCCAAGGCGAACGTCACCCGGCAGGCCGACGGTGACGTGGTCCGCACCGCCAAGGGCAGTGGTGTCGGCAGGATCCTGGTCAACGGCAAGGAGATCCAGACGCCGCGGGCGGGCGTGCCGCGCAAGGTCGCCGGCCTCGGGACCTTCACGGTCAGGAAGGTCAACAAGACCCCGACCGGCATCGAAGTCACCGGCGTCATCGTCCGCATCTTCAACGGCACACCGAAGGTCAAGAGCGACGACACCGTCGTCAACCTGGCGAATGCCAACCTGAGGATCAAGAAGAGCTGACTCACCGGAAATGAGACCGGTGTGGGGGTGGGCGAGGTTACGGCCTCGTCCACCCCCACAACGCTGTCTTGGGGCCTGGGCAAGTGTTGGACGATGTCGGGGTGGGAGCCGCCGGAATCGCCGTGCCGCTGGACGACCCCACGCTGCACACCGACCTGAGGCGCCACCCCGAGCACTACCCCGGACTACGGGTACCAGGCCCCGGCCTGCTGACCGCGGGCGGGTGGGTGGCGGTCGAGGACATCTTCGCGCTGGATCGGCTCCTCACCGAGGGTGGCGCGACCGGGATGGGCGCTCGGCAGGTCGTGCTCGGTGTGGGAGCGAACGCCGCTCCGGCGGTGCTGGCCGCCAAGCTCGCGTGGTACGGGGCGCCGCCGGTGGTCCCGATGACGCCCGGAACGGTGGACGACCTGGACGTCGCCCACTCCGCCCACGTGAGCCCGGGCGGATACGTGCCGGCAGCCCCGTATCCCCGGTCCGGATCACGCGCGGCCGTCGTCGCTACCTGGCTGGACCCGGAGCAGCTGGCCTGCGTGGACGCGACCGAGCCCAACTACCAGCGTTTCGACGTGGATCTGCGCCGGCATCGGTTGACGCTCACCGGCTGGCGGTCCGCTCCTGACATCGTCATGGTCTACCGAAGCCGTCGGGGGTTGCTGCGCCGGGCTGCCGGCGCCGGACCCCTGCCGCTGGGACCGCAGTTCCGCGTGCACGCAGTGCTGCGCTCGGCCGGCGTGCCGCTCCCGACTGGCTCCGCCGCCACAGTCTGTCGGCTGCTCTCGAGCGACCCCTCGCTGCGGGCAAGAGTTGCGGAGGGCATCATCGAGCGCGGGCTGCGCCAACTGGACACGTAACGCGATGGGCTGGTGACCAAGCGATGAATCGGCGCTCCGCTATTCCACTGGGCGTGTCCATGCCGCACACTTACGGCGTCGTCAACGGGGGGACCCATGAAACTGCTTGTCCACCGCAGGTCCAGCGCCGCCGTCCTCACGCTCGTCACCGCCTCGCTGCTCGCGTCGCCCACGCCGTCCGCCGCGGTCGTCGATGGCTCGGCGTGGACGGTTGGACAAGGTGATCAAGGCCAGCTCGGCTCCGGAGCGCGGACCGATCGCAATACGTTCGGCAAGGCGGTTGGACCTACCGACGTCGCGGAGATCGATGGCGGCCGGGACCACAGCATCGCGCTGGACGGCGCGGGCCGGGTGTGGACCTGGGGCAACGGCAACCTCGGTGCCCTCGGGCTGGGATCCATGGCGGACGGGCTCGCCCCCAAGCAGGTGCCTGGGCTGTCCGGGGTGCGTCGGGTCGAGACCGGCCACTACCACTCCCTGGCGCTTCTCGGTGACGGCACCGTGCGGACGTGGGGATTCAACGAGTTCGGTCAGCTCGGCGATGGCACGACCGTCAACCGGGTTTCTCCTGTCAAGGTGTCCGGAGTGAGCGGTGCCAAGGGTGTCGCCGCCGGGCGTGACTTCAGCCTCGCGTTGATGGCATCTGGCGTCGTGAAGGCGTGGGGCGGCGGTGCCAAGGGCGAGCTGGGCAACGGCACAACGCCGGTCAGCAGGCCTGCCGCCAAGCGGGTGAGCGGGCTCACGGGGGTCACCGCAATTGCCGGTGGCCGCAACCACGCCCTAGCAGTGACCGGCAGCGGCGCCGTCTGGGCCTGGGGACTCAATGCCTCGGGGCAGCTGGGCGACGGCACCAGGGTCAACCGTTCCACCCCCGTACGCGTGCAGGGCATCACGAACGCGGTCGCCGTCGCGGCCGGCGCGGATCATTCCATCGCGGTGCTCGGCGACGGGCGGGTCGTCACCTGGGGAGAGGGCGCTTTTGGGCAGCTCGGATCCGGCTCGACCGCGGACCGGCTGGTCGCCGGGCCGGTCAGTGGGATCAGCACGGCCAAGCTCGCGGACTGCGGCCGTGACCACACCCTCGTCGTGACGCGCACCGGTGAGCTGTGGACGTTCGGGCGGGACGACTTCGGCCAGCTTGGGGACCAGGGCACCGTCAACCGACTCGTGCCGTACCGGATCCCGGGAATCGACAACTCCATCGATGCGAGTGGTGGCCGCGGCTACTCGGTCGTGCTGCGCGCTCCGGGCGCCTGAGCGCCTCCCCACCACCCGCGCAGCCTTCGCCGAGAACGATCACGTTAACCATGCTGCCCCTGCCCTCACTCGGGTTGCGGGCCGGGTGAACGCAGGCCAAGCCTTGGTGAAGCGTCGGGGCCCGCGACACCGAGCCGGGACGCCAGGATCGGGAAATCCTCCCGGTCGAATCGGGAAGCGGTCCGGCGACAAGGGCACCCCACGGTTCGAGCCTCTTCTCGTACCGCCGCGCCATCAGGCGCGGCACGAGAGGAGGACTCATGTCTCGCACCACTCTCCGCGTCGGCGGCGCCTTCGGGCTGTCCCACGTCGTGGTCGTCATCGCCGGATTTGCCCTGACGGGCCCCACCGACACGACCCCGCGGGCGCCGATCGAGGATGTGCTCGCGTTCTATACCGGTGACAAGCTCATGCGAGCCTTCACCGGCGGGTACATCGAGCTGCTCGGCTACCTGCTCTTCGTACCGTTCGTTGCCTGCCTTTTTCAGCACCTGCGGCGGCATGAGGGCCCGGACGGCATCGCCGCCCTGTCCGCGCTGGGCCTCGGAGCCGTCTACCTCGCCGCGGTCATCGGCACCGGCTTCGGGGCGGGTGCAGCAGCCATGTGGATCGGGACCCACGCCGAGGTGCCAGCGGGGGTCATCGCGCTGAACTCGCTGCGCAGCTTCAGCTACGCCGCCTCGCTCGCCGCCTTCGGCGCCTTTCTCGTCGCGGTGGCGGTGTCTGCGCTCGTGGGTCGGTCACTGCCCAAGTGGCTGTCGATCAGCGCCTTGGTCATTGGCGCGACCTTGGTGGCCGGTATCGCCCGCTTCGTCGATGGGTGGGCGGACATCGTCGCCTTTCTCGGCTTGGCCTGGATCATCGCGGCCTCGGTCTGGGCGCTGCGCGGCCGACAGGTCGGTGGATCGCCTACCCGGGCGGCGGAGCTTGCGGCACCATCACGGCTATGAGGACCGGCGTCCGCGTCGGAGTGATCTGGACGGCTGCGGCCGTCGCGGCGGGGGCGGCCTGGTCGGCCGCCTTCGTCGCGCGCGCGTCAGCCACGGCTGAGAGTGGAGCGAGGTTCTTCGACGCGGTCGTCCTCACCCTGGTGGTGACCGTGGGCGGATTGGTGCTGAGCTCGCACAGCGGTCACGGCGTGGGCCGGGTGCTGCTGGCCGGCGGGACGCTGTGGGGCGTTGCCTCCCTGCCGCTCGAGGTTGCGGTGGCCCAGGTGCAGGAGGAGCCGGGATCGACGCCGGCGGGCACGCTGCTGGCAGTGAGCTTCGCCGTACGTGGCTTCGGCTGGACGCTGCTCGTCGCGGCGCTCCCGCTGCTCTTCCCGGATGGCCGGCTGCCCTCGCCGCGGTGGCGAGCGGGCCTGCACCTCGCCATCGCCGGCGCCGCCCTGCACGGTATGTCCGTCGCTCTCGGGTCCGTGCCTCCCGACCTCCGGGTCGCGCGGTACTCCAATGCCCTGGCCGTCCCGGCTGGTCTCCAGCTCCTGCTCGACCTGCTGCGGATCGCAGCACTTCTGCTCATCCTGGGATGTGCAGCCGGCGGCGTCGTGTCCATCGTCCGACGGTGGCGGCGCGGCGATGCACTGACCCGGCAGCGGATCGGGCTCTTCGCCATCGCCGGGGCAGTCCAGCTCGCGCTCGTCCCGCTGTTGTTCCTGTTCATCCTCACGCCCGGAAGCGCCGTCGTCTACACAGCCATCGCGGCCGTGCTGCCGGTGGCGATCGCCGTGGGAGTGGCACAACGCCGGCTCTACGACCTGCCCCGGCTCCTCAACCGCACGCTCGTATACCTCGCCCTGAGCGGCCTGGTCATTGCCATGTACGTCCTCGTGGTCGCCGGTGTCGGGGCCGCGTTGAACGCGACCGGCGGCGGCTGGCTGCCGCTGCTCGCGACCGGGCTCGTGGCCGCCGCCATCCTGCCGTTGCGCGAGGCGGTCCAGCGGGGGGTCAACCGGCTCACCTACGGCGCCTGGGAGGAGCCGTACGCGGTGGTCACCGATCTCGGCCGCCAGCTCGCGGATGCGGGGGCGCCCGGCGGTGCGCTGCCCAGCGCCATCACCGGGGTGGCTGAAGCGCTGCGGCTGCCGTACGTCGCCGTGCGTGGTGTCGATGGACTGCTCGTCGAGCACGGCAAGGCGACGGGAGCCGAGACGGATGTGCCGCTCGTCCACGAGGGCAACGAGGTCGGGCGGCTTGTGGTCGGGCTGGGAGGCCTCCGACGAGCTCGGGACTCGCGGCTGATCCACGACCTCGCCCGCCAGGTCGCACCCACGGTGCACGCCGCTGCGCTGACCACCGAGCTGCGCCGTTCACGCGACCGGCTCGTGCTCGCCCGGGAGGAGGAGCGCAGGCGGCTGCGTCGCGACCTGCACGACGGCCTCGGGCCGGTGCTCGCGGCGGCATCACTCAAGGTCGACACGGCGCGCAACGTGCTGCGCGACGACCCACGGGCGGAGCCGCTGCTGCTCGAGGCGCGAGCCGTCGTGCAGGGAGCGGTCAGCGACGTACGCCGCGTCGTCGAAGGCCTGCGACCACCAGCCCTCGACGACCTGGGCCTGACCGGCGCCGTAGCGCGCCTCGCCAGCGACCTCTCCGGTCCGGCGGACGTCCGGTTGGAGGCCGGTGGCCTGGGAGGTGTGGACGGGCGGCTGCCGGCCGCAGTCGAGGTGGCTGCCTACCGGATCGTGCAGGAGGCGCTGACCAACGTCGTCCGGCACTCGCGCGCCAGCACCGCGGTCGTTCGGCTTCACGCGGAGGCCGATGCGCTGCACGTCGAGGTGGTCGACGACGGTTGCGGGCTGCGGATCCCAGGCAGTCCAGCGGGCTCCCCGAATGGACGCAGGGGCACGGGCATGGACTCCATGCGTGAGCGCGCCGAAGAGGTCGGCGGCACGATCAGGATCAGCGGTTGCCGGGAAGGCGGCACCGTGGTGGCTGCCGCGCTGCCCATAGCGGCGACATGAGCGTGCGCGTGCTCGTCGTCGATGACCACCCGCTCTTCCGGGACGGTGTCGTCGGGCTGCTCGCGTCCGTGCCCTACATGGAGGTGGTTGCGACTGCGGGCAGCGGTGCCGAGGCGGTACGAGAGGCCACGCTGAGCCGGCCCGACGTGGTGCTCATGGACTTGAACCTGCCGGACGTCTCCGGTGTCGAGGCGACCCGGCGCATCGCGGCGACCTGTCCTGGCACGGCGGTGCTCGCCCTCACCATGCTCGAGGACGACGCTTCGGTGCTGGCCGCGGTGCGGGCCGGTGCCCGGGGTTACCTGCTGAAGGGCGCCGGACAGGAGGAGTTGCTCGCGGCCGTACGCACCGCCGCGGCGGGTGGGGCCGTCTTCGGCGGGAGAGTGGCCGAGCGGGTGCGCGCCGCCCTCGCCGGCGATCCGGAGCCACCGCCGGCGCGGCACCCGGGCCTCACCGAGCGCGAGACGGCGGTGTTACGGCTACTGCTCGACGGCCGCGACAGTCCGGCGATCGCACGCGAGCTCCAGCTCTCGACCAAGACCGTGCGCAACCACGTCTCGAACGTCCTACTCAAGACGGGCGCCCGGGACCGGGTGGATCTCCTCCTGCGGATGCGCAGCGACAACTCCCCTTCTTGATCCCCCTCTTGACTCGCGACAACGGCGGGCGTACCGTCGTACTCAACCAAACGGTTGAATACGAGGGTGATGGCGGAGCAGCATGATCTCGCGGTGACCTTCGCCGCCCTGGGCGACCCCGTACGTCGAGCGATCGTCGAGCGGCTCACCGACGGGGACGCGACGGTCAATGAGCTCGCCGCTGCGTTCCCGATCTCCCTCCAGGCGGTGTCGAAGCACATCAAGGTGCTCGAGTCCGCAGGCGTCGTCTCTCGGCGCAAGGTGGCGCAGACCCGCCCCGTGCACCTCGAGGGCGCATCCCTTGCCCGCTCCGCCGGTTGGCTCGAGGCGCACCGACGCCGCCTCGAATCGCGATTCGAGCGGCTCGACGAGCTGCTCGAGCAGAGGAAGGGTTCGACATGACCCATAAGCGCACCGTGACAGCCCACGCCGGGGAGCAGAGCATCTCCTTCTCCCGCGAGTTCGAGGCCTCCGCAACGCTCGTCTTCGAGGCCCACACCGATGCCGCCCTCATCGCCCGGTGGACGGGGCCGCGCGGCACCCAGCTGACCATGCGCGAGTTCGACGCCCGGACCGGCGGTAGCTGGAGCTACCTCATCGTTGGCAGCAGGGGGGAGTGGGGCTTCCACGGCTCGTTCCACGAGGTCACATCGCCCAGCCGGATTGTGCAGACCTTCGAGTTCGAGGGCGAGCCAGGGCACCCCACACTCGAGGTCCTCACGTTTACCGACATCGGCGCTGGGCGCAGCCGCATCGACGGCCTGTCGGTCTTTCTCTCGGTCGAGGACCGCGACGCCATGCTCAGCGGCATGGACAGCGGCATGGACGAGAACTTTGACCGGCTCGACGAGCTCTTCGCGGCGAACGCCGTGACCTGACCCGTGCCGCATCGGCGTGGGAGGGTGGGCTGATGGCGCTGCGAACCACGACCCAATGGTGGGGTGTCAACCTCGACGCACCGGACGGACCAGCGCTGGCGCACTTCTATGCGCGGCTCCTCGGCTGGCAGGTCTTTGGCGAAACCGAGGATGGGGCCGCTGTTGCCCCGTCGGAGGACGCCGGCTACAACCTCGGGTTCCAAACGGAGCAGCTCTACGCCCGCCCGGTGTGGCCGGCGGTGGAGGGCCAACCGCAGATGTCGATGCATCTCGAGATCCAGGTGGACGACCTGGAGGAGGCGGTGGCGTATGCCCTCAGCGTCGGTGCGGAGTTGGCGTCGTACCAGCCACAGGAGACGGTGCGCGTGATGCTGGACCCTGCCGGGCACCCCTTCTGCCTCTACCTCGACACCGACGACCCGGCTTGATAAGCGATTTCACCTCAGTCGAACTCCTCGCGCTCATAGCCGCCGCGGCGGGCGTCGGCTTCGCCAAGACCGCCATTGGCGGCGTCGCCTCGGTCAGCGTCGCGTTGTTCGCGGTGGTCCTGCCCGCCCGGGAGTCCACCGGCGCGCTGCTGCCGCTCCTGCTGGTCGGTGACGTGGTCGCGGTGAGCATCTACCGGCAGCACGCCGACTGGCCGACGTTGCTGCGCCTGTTCCCGTCGGTGGCGGTCGGGGTCGTGGTCGGGGTGGCGTTCGTCGCGAACGTGAACGACACCAGCATGCGGCGAACGATCGGTGGAGTGCTGCTCGTGCTGGTCGCCGTACACCTGTGGCAGCGGTGGCGCCGGCATGGCGGAGACCCGGAGGCGGTGCGGGCGGAGCAGCACCGTCGCCGGCATGCGACAGCAGTGGTGTTCGGGGTGCTCGCCGGGTTCACGACCATGGTCGCCAACGCGGGCGGACCGGTCATGTCGATCTACCTGCTGTCGGCCGGAATCGGCATGCTCGGGTTCCTCGGGACCAGTGCGTGGTTCTTCCTTGCCGTCAACCTGTTCAAGGTCCCGTTCAGCCTCGGGCTCGACCTCATCACCGTCGAGTCGTTGGTCCTCGACGCCTGGCTGGTCCCGGCGGTGCTCGTCGGGGCCGTCCTGGGGCGAGCGGTCGTGCACCGCATCGACCAGAGCCGGTTCGAGACGCTCGTCCTGGTTTTCGTTGTGCTGTCCAGCCTCAACCTGGTGCGCTGAGCGCCGTCTCAGGTCGGCAGCCGCAGGCCGGACATGCCACCGTCGACGGTCAGCACCGTGCCGGTGGTGGAGCCGGACAGGGGACTCGCGAGGTAGGCGATGGCGCGGGCGACCTCATCGGCGGAAACCAGCCGCCCGAGCGGTTGCCTGGCCCGGAGCGCCGCCGCTGCCGCACGCGGGTCGTCCGCGGCGGCGAGCAGCCGCCCGACCCAGGGGGTGTCCGTCGTCCCCGGGGCAACACAGTTGACCCGGATGCCTTCGCGGACGTGGTCGGCGGCCATGGCCAGGGTCAGCGCCTGGACCGCGCCCTTGCTGGCCGCGTACGCAGCGCGCCCCGGTACGCCGAGCGTCGCGACGACCGACGAGGTCAAGACCATGGCCGCGTGCTCGGAACGGCGCAGGTGCGTCACCGCCGCGGCCGCCACCCGCGCCATGCCGACGACGTTGACGTCGAGCAGCTGGCGCCACTCGTCGTCGTCGTTGGCCGTCACATCCCCCACCGCGCCGATGCCGGCGTTGTTGACCACGATGTCCAACCCACCGAAGGTTTCGACCGTGGTTGCGACGGCAGCCTCCACCGACGAGCGGCTGGTGACGTCGCAGCGCACCGCAAGGTGGTCGGCGCCGGGCGGTGGAGCCAGGTCCGCCACCGCGACGCGCGCGCCGCGCTCGGCAAGCAGGGTGGCGCTCGCGGCGCCGATGCCGCTGGTGCCCCCGGTCACCAGAGCGGACAACCCCTCGACGTCTCTCATCGCGCCTCCCTGTCATCGGTCACCGACGCGGATCCACGTGCCACTTCGGTCCCGCCCCGGCACCCCGCGGGCGGCTGCCGGCGAGGACGTCCCCGACCTGCTCCAGACCCACGGTCGCGGCGACGAGCGACCGCGGGTCCACCGCACCGGAGGCGTAGTGCGTGATGGTGGCAGCCAGGCCGGGAGAAGCGCTGAGGATGCCCACGGCCGTGACGTCCTTGAGCACCAGCGTTCGCGTGTCGATCCGGCTCGGGGAGCCGGCAAGGCCGACGAGCACCACGCGCCGGCCCGGCTCGACCAGCTCGAGGGCCGCCTGGGGGACCTCCGGTCCGTACGTCGCATCGATGACTGCGTCGAAGGGCACGGGCGGCACATCCTGGACTGTCCACACGTACGCGTAGCCCAACGCTCTCGCGAAGGCCAACGACGCGGGATCGCTGCCCACCAAGTGAACCTCAGCCCCTTGCGCGACGGCGAACGCAGCCGCGAGCAGCCCGATCGACCCCGGCCCCCAGATCAGGACCCGGTCTCCGGCTGCCAGGCCGGCCGCCTGCACCGCGCGCAGCGCGTTACCGCCGGGTTCGACCAACGCCCCGGCGACAACGTCGACCTGCTCGGGCAGCACGTACAGGGCGGTCACCGGCACGACGAGCTGCTCGGCCAGGGCACCCGGCCACCCACCGCGGATGCCGATCTCGCTGCGGTGCTCGCAGAGGTGCTGACGGCCGGACCGGCACCGACCGCACCGCCCGCAGCCGAGCATCGTGTCACCGGTGACCCGCAGGCCCACCCAGGACGCGTCGACCCCCGCGCCGACGGATGAGACCGTTCCGCACCACTCGTGACCGAGCCGCATCGGGTAGGCGGCGTGGCCGTCGTGCAGGTAGGCCATCTCGCCGGTGAAGAACTCCACGTCGGTACCGCAGACGCCGACCCGCTCGACGTCAACGACGACCTGCGCGACGTCCGCGACCGGCGCGGCGACGTCCACCACGCCCGCCCGGCGCGGCCCGCTGAGGACAAAGGCCCTCACGGCGCCGCGACCACCTGCTGGCGCTGGCTGCCCAAGCCGTCGATGCCCAGCTCGACGACGTCACCGACCCGGAGGAAGACCGGCGGGTCGAGGCCCATGCCAACTCCCGGCGGCGTGCCGGTGCTGATGAGGTCGCCCGGCTCGAGAACCATGAACTGGCTGAGATAGTGCACGAGGAAGGCCGGGCCGAACAGCATCGTCGCGGTCGAACCGGTCTGTCGGCGCACGCCGTTGACGTCCAACCACATCGACAGGTCAGCGACGTCGGGGATCTCGTCCGGCGTGACCAGCATTGGGCCACAGGGGCTGAACGTCTCCGCGGACTTGCCCTTCACCCACTGCCCGCCGCGCTCGAGCTGAAAGCTGCGCTCGCTGACGTCGTTGACGACCACGTACCCCGCGATGGCGCGGCGGGCTGCCTGCTCGTCCTCGAGGTAGCGGCTGCGCGACCCGATCACGACCCCCAGCTCCACCTCCCAGTCGGTCTTGGCAGAGCCACGCGGGATGTGGACGTCGTCGTTCGGTCCGCCGAGCGTGTTCGGCGCCTTGGTGAACACGATCGGCTCAGCGGGGATCGGCATGCCCGCCTCGATGGCGTGGTCCCGGTAGTTCAATCCGATGCCCACGATCTGGTGCGGCCGGGCGATCGGTGCGCCGATGCGCTGCGCCCCAAGGCGGAAGGTCTGGCCGGAGGCCGACCGCTGCGCGACGATGTCGTGGAGCAGGCCGGCACCTCCACCGGCGAAGAAAGCCTCATCGAAGTCTCCGACCACGTCGGACAGGTCGACGTACTCAGCGGCGCCGACCTGGGCAGCAGGCCGCTCGCCGCCCGTCGGGCCGAGACGCAGCAGGTGCATGGGACTCCCTGTCCTAGCTGACGTGTTCGCAACGGCCGGCCCACGCCGCGGTCGGGACGCCGCGCGCCCCGACGTCAGCGAGGAACAGGCGGCCGGACAGCGGATAGGCGTCGAGCTGGGCGGCGGAGAGGTCCGTGCGCGCGGTCGTGATCAGCAGCCGGTCGCGATCCCGACCGACGAAGGCGGCGCTGGAGGTGTGCGGGGCGGGGACCTCCACGGTCGCGACATGCTCGCCGGCAGCATCGAAGCAACGGACCTGCCCCGCCCCCCACACGGCGACCCAGAAGTTGCCGTCCGTGTCGACGCACAGCCCGTCGGGTGTGCCGTCGTGGATGCGCAGCTCGATCCGGCGCGGGCCGATGGCTCCCGATGCGGGGTCGTAGGTCCGTGACCAGACGATGCCCGGAACGCTGTCGACGTGGTGGAACGTGTGGCCGTCCGGCGACCAGCCCAGCCCGTTGGAAAGGGTCAAACCGTCATCGACCACCTCGACGGCACCGGCGCCGTCGAGCCGGTACAGCCGCTCACTCCGCTCCCGGCCGTCAAGCGCCATGCTGCCGACCAGGAAGCGGCCGGAGGGGTCACAGGCCCCGTCGTTGAAGCGGCTGTCGACGGCGGGGGGCAGCACGCGACGTCCCATCCGCAGGGTCCCGTCGGGAGTGACGGTGGCGAACCCCCCGCGGAGCGTGACCAGCAGCCCCTCGTCGGCGGTCGGCACGACGGCTGCGACCGTGCCGGGGAAGGCGAGCTCGCCAGTGACCTCGACGTGCCCCGCCTGCAAGCGGCCGCAGAGCACCCTGCCCCCGGCGATGTCGACCCACAGCAGCCGCTCGCGGTCGGCGTCCCAGACCGGTCCCTCGGCGAGCTCGTACGACGCGTCGCTGGCAACGTCGGCCCTGACGGTCCTCATCGCAGCGTCTCGCCGCGATGACGACGCACCAGCTCCCCGCGGTGGGTACGGTGCGGTCGGTTCCGGTTGGGGGATCGTGGCGGCATGGTGGACCGTCGGGTCGCAATGCGGGGGGCGTGGACTGTGGCGCAGCAGCGCAGCCAGCACTGGTACGGGGGCGACGACCGCAACGCCTTCATCCACCGTGCCTGGATGCGCCGGGGGCTGCCCGACGACGCCTTCGACGGACGGCCCCACATCGCCATCGCCAACACCGCCTCGGACCTCACGCCGTGCAACAGCCACCTGGACGAGATCGCGACGAGCGTGAAGCAGGGGGTGTGGGAGGCCGGCGGCGTTCCGTTGAACCTGCCCATGGTGTCGCTGGGCGAGACGCAGATGCGGCCGACCGCGATGCTCTGGCGCAACATGGCCGCGATGGCGGCCGAGGAGCTGCTGCGCGCCAACCCGGTCGACGCGGTGGTGCTGCTGGGCGGCTGCGACAAGACGATCCCGGCGCTGCTCATGGCGGCCGCGTCCGTGGACCTGCCTGCCGTCGTCGTCCCCGGCGGGCCGATGCTGACCGGCACCTTCCGCGGCGCGCCACTGGGCTGCGGGACCGATGTCTGGCGGCTGTCGGAGGAGGTACGTGCCGGAACGCTGGCGCGGGAGGACTTCCTGGCCTCGGAGTCCGCGATGATCCGCAGCCGCGGGCACTGCAACACGATGGGCACGGCGTCCACGATGGCGTGCCTGAGCGAAGCGCTCGGCATGACGCTGCCCGGCGTGGCGGGCACGCCGGCCCCTGACAGCCGACTGCTGGTGATGGCGCAGCACAGCGGCCGGCTGGCCGTCGAGCTGGCGGCCGCGCAGCGTCGTCCCAGCACGGTGCTGACCCGGGGGTCGTTCCGCAACGCGATCGTGGCGCTGGCCGCCCTCGGGGGGTCCACAAACGCGGTCGTCCACCTGCTCGCCATCGCCGGTCGACTGGGCGTGGAGCTCACGCTCGACGATTTCGACCGGACCGGCTCAGGCGTCCCGCTGCTCGTCGACCTGCACCCGGCCGGCCGCTCCCTCATGGAGGACTTCCACCGCGCCGGCGGGATGCTCGCTGTGCTGGCCCAGGTCAGGGACCTGCTCGATCCGCAGGCCCTCACGGTCACCGGCCGGACCCTCGTCGACCACCTCGAGGACGCCGTGACCTGGGACCCCACCGTCATCAGGCCGCGGGAGGAGCCGCTGCAGTCGGACGCGGGGATCGCGGTGCTACGCGGCAACCTTGCCCCCGACGGTGCCGTGGTGAAGCCGGCGGCGGCGTCGGCGCACCTGTTGCGTCACCGGGGGCGGGCCGTCGTCTTCGACAGCGTCGAGGACCTGAAGGCTCGGCTGGACGACCCAGGTCTCGACGTCGACGAGGGCTGCGTGCTCGTGCTGCGCGGCTGCGGGCCGCGCGGCTACCCCGGGATGCCCGAGGTCGCCAACCTGCCGTTGCCGGAGCGGCTGCTGGCCAAGGGGGTGCGCGACATGGTGCGCGTGAGCGACGGTCGGATGAGCGGCACCGCGTACGGAACGGTGGTGCTGCACGCCGCTCCGGAGGCGGCTGTGGGCGGTCCGCTGGCGCTGGTGCGGGACGGCGACCCCGTCGTCCTCGATGTGCCCGCCCGGCGCCTCGACGTCGATGTGCCGGCCGCTGACTGGGCGCGGCGCGAGCCCGCGGAAGCGATGCTGGCGTCCCTGGCCGCGCCGACGCGGGGCTGGGAGCGGCTCTACGTCGACCACGTCATGCAGGCCGACCGCGGCGCCGACCTCGACTTCCTGGTGGGCTCCAGCGGCGACGGCGTCATCCGCGAGTCGCACTAGTCGGAGCCGCGCGTACGCAGCGAGGCCCACGGCTCCTGGTCGGCTACGTCCTCCAACCCGTACCCGGTCTCGCCTCCCAGCGAAGGGGAGATCACGACCTGGAGGTACGCGGTCGCTTCGGCGTCGTTGAACGAGGCGTGGACGACGCCCTCGGGCACGAAGACCGAGTCGCCGGCTGTCAGCGTGCCCGACTCCTCACCCACGAACTGCGTGATCGCGCCCTCCTTGACGATGATGATCTCCTCCTGGCCGGGGTGGCGGTGGAAGTCGTGACCGCCGCCGGGCTGCAGCTCGACGTCCATGACGACCAGCTGCTTGGCGCCCTGTGCTGGGACCAGGCGCCAGCCGATCACCCCCCAGTCGAACTGCTCTCGGCGGACGTCGGCCAGCGGGATGAACGTGCTCATCGGTCTCCTCCTGCTGGTGCGGACTCTGTGATCATCTCGTGCAGGCGGTCCGCCATGGTCACGGCGAACCGCTCGTCGTTGACGTCGAGATCGAGGTCGTGCACCTCGACGTCGGCCAGCGTCTCGGTCAGGCCCGCGAGCAGTGCCTCGTCAGCGGCCGGGTCGTGGAACGGTTGGCCCGCGACGGCGATCATCGAGACGCCCTTGCGCGGCACGAACAGCGCCGTCGGGCCTAACGCCGCGGACAGCTTGCGCCCGATCCGGCGACCGAGCTCGCGGCACTCCTCCGGCGTCGTACGCATCAGCGTCACCGTCGGGTTGTGCACGTACAGGTTGCGATCTGCGAAGCGCGCCGGGACTGTCTCGCGTGGTCCAAAGTTGACCATGTCGAGGGCGCCGAGGGAGACCACCTGTGGCAGGCCCCCCGCGCCGGCCGCCTCGAGCCGGTCCGGTCCGGCCGACAGCACCCCTCCGACCAGCTCGTCGGCCAGCTCCGTTGTCGTCAGGTCGAGGACGCCCGCCAAGAAGCCGCCCGCGACGAGGGCCTCCATCGACTGCCCGCCTGTCCCGGTCGCGTGGAAAACGAGCACCTCGTAGCCGAGATCCTCCAGCCGCGTGCGCGCATGGGTGACGCCCGGCGTCGTCACACCGAACATCGACGCGCCGACCACGGGCTTGTGGTCCAGCGCGGGCACGGATCCCTGCACCATGCCGGCGATCGCACCGGCGGCGTTCGTCAGGATCCGCGCGGAGACCGAGTTGATCCCGGCGATATCGACGACCGAGTACATCATCGTGACGTCGACCGCGCCCACGTACGGCCGGGTGTCACCCGAGGCCAGCGTCGAGACCATCAACTTCGGCACGCCGACCGGCAGGGCACGCATGGCCGTCGTCACGATCGACGAGCCGCCCGATCCACCGATGCCCAGCACCCCCTGCAGCCGGCCCTCGTCATAGAGCGCGCGCAGCAGCGCGGCGGCGCCGCGGCCCATGGCCGCAGTCGCCGCGCCACGGTCGCCCGCAGCGGCCAGCGCGTCCGCGTCCTCCCCACCAGCGGCCGCCACCTCCTCGCGGGAGATGTCGGGCTCGACCTGCGGGGCGTAGACGCCGACGTCGACGAGCAGCA
>JAUJNY010000001.1:0-8757 GCA_030447955.1 Jiangellales bacterium | reverse complement strand
CGGGAGATGTCGGGCTCGACCTGCGGGGCGTAGACGCCGACGTCGACGAGCAGCACCTCAACGCCGTGCTCGCGTACGCGCTCCCGCAAAAAGGCGTACTCGTGGCCCTTGGTGTCGAGCGTTCCGGCAAGGACGACCGTCGCCATCACACGCTCCTGGCTGCATCGCGGTAGGCGGCACGCAGTGCTGCGCCGTCGACCTGGGGATCGGGTTCCACCTGCGTGCCGGCGTCCAGCCGCCACGACGCTGCGACATCCAGCGGTCCGCGGCCGGAGTGCATGGCGGCAGCCTGGACACAGGCACCTGTCGCGACCGGCTCAGCAGCTGCGTGGACGGTGACGGGCGACCCCCACAGGTCCGCGGTGATCTGCCGGTAGGCCGCCGAGCGTGCGCCGCCGCCGATGAGCCGCAGGGAGCCGTCCATCTCGACGCCGGCGCTGCGCAGCGCGTCGACGCCCGCCAGCAGCCCGTTGACCACGCCGGAGAAGGCCGCCCGGGCGAGGTCCTCACGCGTGGTGTCGTTGCGCAGCCCCCGCCATACGCCCGTTGCTGCCGGAAGATCAGGCGTGCGCTCCCCGTCGAAGTACGGGACGAGGGCGAGCTCCGCACGAGGGGCTGCGGCGGCGAGCGCCATCTCCGCCAGCCGGGCCACGTCCACGTCCAGCCACCGCGCGACCGTCTCGGTCACCTTCGTCGCGTTCAGGGTGGCGACCAAGGGCAGGAAGCCGCCTGCCGCGTCCGCAAAGCCGGCCACCGCCCCGGTCGCGTCCGTCGTCGGTGACGTGGCGACCGCGTACGCCGTCCCCGACGTCCCCAGCGAGAGGGTCACCTCCCGCGGCTTGAGGGCGAGGCCCAGCGCTGCTGCCATGTTGTCGCCGGTCCCGGCGCCCACGATGACGTCGCGGCTCAGCCCGAGCGCGTCCGCGACGTCGCCGCGCACGGGTCCCACGCACTCCGTCGGCCCGCGGACGGCAGGCAGCTTGGACAGCCACGCCTCGGGGTCGTCGACCACCAGACCCAGCAGGTCGACGCGGTAGCTGCCGTCGACCGGTGACCACCAGCCGGTGCCGGAGGCATCCCCACGGTCGGTGACGTGCTGGTCGGTCAACCGCCAGGTCAGCCAGTCGTGCGGCAGCATCACGCGGTCGACGCGCGCCAGGTGGTGCGGCTCCTCGTCCGCCAGCCACGCGAGCTTGGTGATCGAGAAGCTGGCCACCGGCACCAGGCCGCAGCGCGACGCCCACTCGCCGGCACCGAGGCGTTTCCGCAACGCCGCCGCCTGGGCCGCGGAGGTCGTGTCGTTCCACAGCTTGGCGGGGCGGATCGTCGTACCGGCTGCATCGACGACCACGAGCCCGTGCTGCTGACCGGCTACGGACATCGCAACGACGCGGTCGAGGTGCGGGCGCAGCTGCGCCAGTGCCTCGACCAGCGCCGACCACCAGGAGGCGGGGTCCTGCTCGGACACGGGTGGGGACGTCGCCGGATGCGGAGCGCGTCCGGTCGCGAGCAGCGCGCCGGTCTCCAGCTCCCGCAGTTCGACCTTGGTCGACTGGGTCGAGGAGTCGACGCCGGCGACGAGCGGTGCGTTCACGCGGAGGTCCGGGTCGTCAGAACGTCACGGCCTTGAACGCCTGGGTCTGGGCCTTGAGTGCCTGCTCGGTAGGCAACCGCTCCATGCTCGAGGCGCCGTAGAAACCGTGGACGTCCTTCGCGCGCTGGAGCACGTACGTGGCGTCGGAGGGCTCGGCGATCGGGCCGCCGTGGCAGAGCACCAGCACGTCGGGCCGGGCCGCGCGCGCGGCGGCACCCCAGCGGTCGACGCGCTCGACGCAGTCGTCCAGCGTCAGCGCCGTCTCCGCGCCGATGCTGCCGCCCGTGGTCAGACCCATGTGGCACACGACGATGTCGGCACCCGCCTCTGCCATGGCGGCGGCGTCGTCCTCGCTGAAGACGTACGGCGTGGTCAGCAGGTCGAGCTCACGGGCCTGCCGGACCATCGACACCTCCAGCGCGTACCCCATGCCGGTCTCCTCCAGGTTCTGCCGGAAGACACCGTCGATAAGCCCCACTGTCGGGAAGTTCTGCACGCCGGCGAACCCCATGCGCTTGAGCTCGCCGAGGAACAGCTGCGGCAGGTAGAAGGGGTCGGTCCCGTTGACGCCGGCCAGCACCGGAGTGTGCCGGACCACCGGCAACACCTCGCGGGCCATGTCGACCACGATCTCGTTGGCGTTGCCGTAGGCCAGCAGGCCGGCCAACGACCCCCGCCCAGCCATCCGGTAGCGGCCCGAGTTGTAGATGACGATGAGGTCGATGCCGCCGGCTTCCTCCCACTTGGCGGACAGGCCGGTGCCGGCACCACCTCCGACGATCGGTTCTCTGCGCGCCGCCATGTCCTGAAAGTGGGCGACGAGCTCACCGCGGCTGCGGGCCATCAGGTGGACCACAGGATGCGGTTGACCTCGTTCTCCAGCAGCTCCTGACGACCAGACACCGGCGCCGGGTCGAGGTCTGCATGGAGTGCCTCGTCGGCGAGCGAGCTCAGGCTGCTCCGCGGGTCCAGAATGCGGCGGCCGAGGTCACCGTCCCAGCTGCTGTAGCGCTGGCTTCGGGCTCGGTCGAGAACGCCGTCGTCGAGCAGGGCCTGGGCGACCAGCAGGGCTCGTGCGAGCGTGTCGATGCCGCCGATGTGGCCGTGGAACAGGTCAGTCCGGTCCAGGCTTTGCCGCCGCAGCTTGGTGTCGAGGTTGCACCCACCGGTGGTGAAGCCGCCGGAGGACAGGATCTCGAACAGCACCAGGGACAGCTCCTCGACCGAGTTGGGGAACTGGTCGGTGTCCCACCCGTTCTGCGCGTCGCCACGGTTGGCGTCGATGCTGCCGAAGATGCCGTGGTCGACGGCGTACACCACCTCGTGGTGGAACGAGTGCCCGGCCAGCGTCGCGTGGTTGCCTTCGATGTTGACCTTGAACTCGCCCGTCAGCCCGTAGCGGTCGAGGAACCCGTGCACGGTCGCGCAGTCGTAGTCGTACTGGTGCTTGGTGGGCTCTTGTGGCTTGGGCTCGATGAGCAGCGTCCCGGGGAAGCCGATCTTGTGCTTGTGCTCGACCACCAGCCGCAGGAAGCGCGCGAGCTGGTCGCTCTCCTGGCGCATCCGCGTGTTGAGCAGCGTCTCGTAGCCCTCTCGTCCGCCCCACAGCACGTAATTGGCGCCACCGAGCCGGTGCGTGGCCTCGAGGGCGTCGCGCACCTGGGCGGCCGCGTGCGCGAAGACCTCGGGGTCGGGGTTGGTGGCCGCGCCCGCGGCGTAGCGCGGGTGGGAGAACAGGTTGGCCGTCCCCCACAGCAGCTGGACGCCGGTCTCGGACATCTTCTCGGCGGCCCGGTCGACGAGCCGGTCCAGGTTTGCCTTGGACGCCTTGAGCGTGTCCCCCGGCGGTGCCATGTCCACGTCGTGGAAGCAGTAGAACGGCGTGCCGAGCTTGGCGAAGAACTCGAACGCCGCGTCCTGCTTGGCGAACGCTGCCTCCATGGGGTCGGTGGCGGCGTCCAGCCATGGCCGGTCAAACGTGCCGGCACCGAAGACGTCGCTTCCCGGCCAGTTGAAGCTGTGCCAGTAGCAGACGGCGATGCGCAGGTGGTCCTCCATGCGCTTGCCGCCGACCAGGCGGTCCGGGTCGTACACCCGGTAGGCGAGACCGCCAGAGCCGGCGGAGTCGGCGGAGTCGCCGCCGCCGGCCGGCCGGACGCGGTCCGGTACGTCGGGAAAGAAGCTGCTCATGCCGGAGCGCTCCTAGCTGCGGAAGGCCTGGCGGCCGATGCCTTGGACGGGGATGCCCTGCGCGGCGAGGACCTCATGCTGCAGCGCGTACATCGCCGCCGCCGCCCGGTCGATGTGCCGGGTGAAGTCGATCGAACCGGCCAGGATCGGCTGAAGGAGGTCCTTGTCCTGCACGCGCGCCGCCGGGTACTCGTGCTCCACGATGAGCGGCATGGTGGCCACGTCCACGTCGAGCAGCTCACGGGCGGCCAGCTGGTGGTCGAGCCAGTCCACCGTGCGGTTCTGCAGGTAGCCGAGCGGGTCGTGCCGGGCGGTGCCGGGCAGCTCGTGCTCACAGAGCACGGTCTGCTTCTTCCAGGCGTTCGCAAGGTCGGCAGGGTTCGCGGAGATCTGGTCCCCGTCCCAGTCGCCGCGCTGGACGGTCTGGCCCCCGTACCCCCAGGCCGACACGCCCCTGGCGTCGATGACCTGGCCCTTGACGTGCATGCCGGCGATGAGGAAGTTGTAGCCCTCGTCCGCCAGGTACTGGAACATCGACCGGCTGTCCTGCCCCATGAGGATGGAGTGGGACGGGTCGTAGTGGATGCGGAACTGGTCGCCCACGCCGGCCCGCTCGCAGATCTTGTGGAGGGTGATCCACATGGCCGGTGTGTAGGCGATGTTGTTGTGGAAGTTGTCGCTCGGTGTCCAGCCCGGCATCGGGCACTGCTCGACCCGGTACGACAGGCCACGGTCCTTGGCTTGCTTCAGCAGCGGGATGAAGCCCTGCTCAAAGTCGATGAGGTTCTGGTCCATCGACTTGGACTGGTTGCGCCCGACGAAGCCCGTCACAGCGGGCAGGCCGAGCAGCACGGCGGTGTCCATCACCCGCAGCATGAAGTCGTGCTTCTTGCGGCGGATGGCCGGATCCTCGTGGAGCATGTCGTCGAAGTAGGCGACGTCGGCGATCTGCACACCGGTCTCGTCGACCGCCGCCAGAACACGCTTGGCGCGCTGCTCGTCGAAGGGGTCGCGCAGATCCAAGGTGTTGGCGACCGGGTCGAGCATCGCTTCCGCGGGGACGTCGGCGACCGACGGGTGCAGCGCTGCCGACAGCTCGATGCAGTCCGCCCCCAGGTCCCTGGCGAACCCGAGCCACTGCTCGATGGCCAGGTCTGGGTCGGCGTCGCGCTGCTCGCGCGGCGTGAGTTCCTGCAGTGCTGCGGTGAGCACGCCCACCGGCATGTAGGTCGGTTCGTACGGCTTGCTCTCGCTCATGTCACGTCCCTTCGAAGGCTCGAGAGATCGGCGACCTCGACCGGCGCGTGGTTGCGGGCCGACTCGACCGCCGCATGCAGGACGCGCTGGGTCTTCAGCGCGTCGGCGAAGTCAGGCATCGCGACGAGCGGCTCCTTGCCGCCCACGATGTTGAGGATGTCGCTCGCCTGGTTGATGAAGCTGTGCTCGTACCCAAGTCCGTGACTGTCGGGCCACCACGCCTCGACGTAGGGGTGTCCCGCGCCGCTCCGGGTGACGTCGATCGTCGTCCAGCCCTGGACCGCGTCGTCGCTGTCGAGGTTGTAGAAGCCGAGCTCGTTCATGCGCTCGAAGTCGAAGCGCAGCGCGCCCTTCTCACCGTGGATCTCGAAGCGGTTGGCGTTGTGGTACCCCGTCGCGAGGCGGGTCGCTTCGAAGCTCGCGAGCGCCCCACCGCTCGTCCGGGCCAGGAACATCACCGCGTCGTCGACGGTGCTGCGGCCCTTGCTGCCCGCCGTCGCCGCACCGGAGCCGGCGATCTCCCCGCCCGCGGAGCCCTCGAGCAGCTCGCGCTCCTCGATGAACGTGTGCTCCATGGCCCCTTCGACCGTCACGATCTCCTCGCCGGTCACGAACCGGACGGCGTCGATGATGTGGGCATTGAGGTCGCCGTGGGCACCCGAGCCGGCGATGTCTCCCTGGAAGCGCCACAGCAGCGGCGTGTCCGGACCGCCCCAGCTCTGCAGGTACGCCGCGCGCACGTGATAGATCCGCCCCAGGGCGCCCGCAGCGACGAGCCGTTGCGCCAGGGCGACGGCCGGCACCCGGCGGTAGTTGAACCAGACGAAGGTCTTCGCGGCCGAGCTCTCGGCGGCTGCGGCCATCGCCTCCGCGTCGGCAAGCGTGCCGGCAAGGGGCTTCTCGCAGGCAACGTGCCTGCCAGCCTCCAGCGCCGCGATCGCCTGCTCCGCGTGCACGTCGTTGGGGGTCCCGATGTCCACCAGGTCGATGTCGCCCGAGGCGACCACCGACTGCCAGTCCGTCGACGAGTGCTGCCATCCCCAACGACGCGCGAACTGGTCGAGCTCGGCGGTGTTGCGCGCGACGACCGTATGCATGACCGGAACCGGGTCGACGTCGAAGAACTTGCCGACCTTGAGCCAGGCGTTGGAGTGGGCCCGCCCCATGAACTTCGAGCCGAGGAGTGCCACGTTGATGGAGCCGGTCATCACACGGTCCTGTTCTGCTGCGGCTCGAGGGGATGCTCGCCCGCGTCGACGGCGCTGCCGACGCCGAGGTAGCGACGCTGCAGGTCCGGGTTGGCGAGCAGCTCGGAGGCGGTCGACTCGGCCTGGATGCGGCCCGAGACCATGATCAACTGGCGCTCCGCCATCGCCGTCGCGGCCCGCAGCTTCTGTTCCACGACGAGGACGGCGGTGCCTTCGGAGACAAGGTGGTGCACGGCCTCGACGAGGACGTCCACGATGGTCGGTGCGAGACCCTCGGACGGTTCGTCCATGAGTACGAGCGAACCGTTGAGGAGCAGCGCGCGACCCACGGCGAGCATCTGCTGCTCGCCTCCGGAGAGGGCCCCGCCGCTGCTCCCCTTGCGGTCGGCCAGCCGGGGAAACAGCTCGTAGACCGCCTTGGGCGTCCACCGCTTCCCTTTTGTCCCCTTGGCCAGCATGGCCAGGTGCTCGTCGACGGTCAGGGAGGGGAACAGCCGGCGCCCCTGCGGCACGTAGGAGATGCCGCTGCGGGCGATGTGCTCCGGTGACTTGCCGTCGATGCGCTGGCCGGTGAGCAGCACCTCGCCCGCGGAGGGACGCACAAGCCCCATGAGCGTGGCGCACAGAGTCGTCTTGCCCATGCCGTTGCGCCCGAGGATGCCGACCGCCTCCACGCCCATGCCGAAGCTGACGCCGTCGAGGACCTGCGACTCGCCGTAGCCCGCCGAGAGGCCGCGTACCTCCAGCAGCGTGCCGGTCACGTGAGCGCCTCGCTGCCCAGGTAGATCTCGTGGACCAACGGGTTGGCCCGCACCTCTTCAGGTGTACCGGACGCGACCATCTTGCCGTCGGACATGACCACAATGCGGCGGGCCACCTGGAACGCGACGTCCATGTCGTGCTCGATCAGCAGCAGTGTCGAGTCCGCTGCCAGTGAGTCCAGCAGAGCGGTGAGGCGTTCCCGCTCACCGCGCGAGAGCCCCGATGCCGGCTCGTCCAGCAGCAGTACGTCGGGGTCGGTGGCGATCGCCATGCCGATCTCGAGCTGTCGCTTCTGGCCGTGGGACAGGTCACGGACCATGGTGTTGAGCAGGTCCTGCAACCACACCGACTCCGCGGCGACCGTCGCCCGGTCCCGCCACGTGCGGTCGCTGCCTCTCGGCAGCAACGCCAGGTGACGCCCGTGGCGTCCGACGACTGCGAGGTAGAGGTTGTCCGCGACCGTCAGGCCGGGAAACGAGCGCGCCTTCTGATAGGTCCTGCCCACACCGAGGCGCGGCCGGTGGCGGGACGGAAGCCGCGTGCAGTCGACTCCCTTGATGGTGACCGACCCGCCCTTGGGCACGAGGTCCCCGGCGACCACGTTGAACAGCGTGGTCTTGCCCGCCCCGTTGGGACCGAGGATCGCCAGCCGCTCGCCCCGGGCGACATCGAGATCGATGCCGCCCAGGGCCAGCAGGCCGCCGAACGCCACCACGACCGAACGCAGCTCCACGACGTGTTGGTCGGGGACGGTTCGGGTGGTGGTGTCCGCTGTCATCGCTCGTTCCTCAGTCGGACTGCTATTCCTGCGGGACGCCGTTCTCGACGGGGATCGCGTTGCCGACCCACGGCAGGTCGCGCTCCTCGCACGGCGGGAAGTCGCGGCTCGGTGACTCGGTGTCGGTGCTGAACGTGCCGCCGAAGCTCTGGTCGACATCCGGGATGATGGCGACCGTCTCCTGGACGATCTCGCCGTCCTTTTCGACCAGCTGCGACAGGCCGACATCGACGATGCCGCTGCGGTTCTCATCGAGGCTGACGTCGCCGTACGGGAGGTCGAGCGTCAGCTCGGACAGCGCCGTTTGCAGGGCCTCCGGCGACGGATCGCCACCGGTCTGCTCCAAGGCCTGCGTCAGCGCGACGCCGGCCGAGTAGTAGCCGTACATGAACCCGAAGCCGGCAGCGACCGAGGGTTCACCCGGTTCCCCCCCGGTGAGGCCGGTTGCGAGCGTCTTCCACGTCTCGTCGGCGCTGGCGAGGTAGTCGTCGATCTCCGGTGTCTTCACGTCGCCCGGGAGGGTGGCGAAACCGCCGACGTACGCGCCGGCGATGTCGGTCCCCAACGCGGAGGCGAGGCCGGGGTTGAAGAACAGGTTGCCGGCGTGCTGGTCACCGGTTAGCTCGCCCTTGGCGTTCACGAACGCCTCGAGAGCCGCCTGGGTGCCGGTGCCGCCGACGACCCAGAAGTAGCCGTCGACCTCTTCGGGGTTCGGCAGCTGCTGGATGTACGAGGAGTAGTCGGTCGTGCCCAGCGGCGGGAACACCCGCGAGACGACCTGACCGCCGACACCGCAGAAGTCGGCGATGAACCCGGCCGCGGAGGTGTGGCCGAAGCTGTAGTCGTCGGCGATGACGGCGACGGTGTCCCAGCCCTCCTGGTTGTGGAGGATGTCACCCATGCCGGCGTTCCAGATGGCGCCGTCTCCATGGAAGCGGAAGTAGTTCGGTGCCTGGACCTGGAGGGTC
>JAUJNY010000009.1 GCA_030447955.1 Jiangellales bacterium | reverse complement strand
TTCGAGCCCGGCGTCGTGCTGATGCCGAGCTACACCAACATCGGCGGCTACGTCGGCGCGGGCTCGATGGTGGACACGTGGGCGACGGTGGGGAGCTGCGCGCAGGTCGGCGCGAACGTCCACCTGTCCGGCGGGGTCGGCATCGGCGGGGTCCTCGAACCCGCCCAGGCGGCCCCTGTCGTGGTCGAGGACGAGGCGTTCGTCGGCTCGCGGTCGATGATCGTCGAAGGCGCCCGCGTACGCACCGGAGCCAAGCTCGGCGCGGGCTCGATCCTCACCGCGAGCACCCGCGTCTTCGAGGCGGACACCGGCAAGGAGCTGGCCCGCGGCGAGGCGCCGGAGCGCGCCGTGTGTGTGGGCTCCAGCCGCGTGAAGTCCTTCCCGGGGGGCGAGTTCGGGATGCCGTGCCTGCTCGTCCTGCGCTACCTCGAGCCGGGCCAGGTGCACGACAAGCTCGCCCTCAACGACGTGCTCCGCGAGCACGGGGTCGCCCCCTGAAACCGGTTCGCCGGCAACCAGCCTCAGCCCGCTCCCGCAGGCGCGGCCCGGTCCTCCTGCACCGCTGCGACCAGGGGGTGCCGGCGCAGCAGGTCAAGGCCGAGCGCGTCCACGAGCAGAGCTGTCTGCGCGCTCTCGTGCAGCTGCCTGAAGAGCCGCCCGTGGGGACCCAGATCGCGCAGCACCTCCCCCTCCGCCTGACCGACGCGGTCCCGCTGCCCTGCGATCTCGTGGTCCAGCAGCTCGTTCTCCGGTTGCCAGCTGACGGACAGGGTCACGATCACCGGCCTGTCCACAGCGCCAGGGTCGGCGGGCGAGACCGAGGGAGGGCCCGACGGCGCGGCGGAGGTGGCCGGCAGCACCGGCGCGACGTCGTCCGACCCCCCTCGCCCGTCAGCAGCGCACGCGGTGAGGGCTGCCCCTACCGTGAGTGCGGCGACCGCACCCCGACCGAGCCGGCAGCACCGCGGAGCGGAGGACCCGGCTGAGGCCTCCGCTCCGCCGTCGCTCACGGGTTGTTCACTCGCTCGAGCACGTTCTTGCTCTCGAGCACAGCGCTGCGGGTGCGGTTCGGGTCCAGGCGCAGGGCCTCGGCGTCGACCAGGACCGCGAGGAACGTCCGGTCCACGACGCCGTCGAAGTCGGTGTCCACGAGCTGGTCGAGCTCGTACGTCCCGTTGGCGAAGTTCAACCAGGCCGCCAGCAGCTGCGCGTCGAAGATGTCGTCCGCCGAGCTGGACGTCGCGGTCTTCAGCACCGCGGCGGCGTCGGCGGACGACGTCAGCGGACGAGCCTCGTCGAAGACCGAGGTCATGTGACGCCCGATCGCGAGGTAGCACTGCAGCGTGGCCGTCGTGAAGTCCGTGCTCCGCTTCGCGCGGTACTCCGCGCTCCAGTAGCCCGAGCTCCGAACGAGCGTGGCGTTCCCCGTGATGACCACCGGGACGCTGTCCGACACCGACCCGCCGTCGTCGTCGTCGCGCACCGTGAGACCCACCTGGTAGAGGCAGGCGCGGGTGAAGGCGTGGCTCACGCTGTCGCTGACCGTGCGCGGCTGCACGGTGGGACTGGGCAGCGCGTCGAGCGTCGGCGGGTTCACCAGTGAGGTGCTCGACGACGTCGTGCCGTTCCCGAAGCTCCAGGCCAGCGTGAGGTCGTCGCTGCCGGGATCAGCGGCGCCGGCATCCAGAGCGACGTTCTGGCCCGCGTGCGCGACAACCGTGGGGACGCCGTTCACCTGCACGGCGCTGCCGTCGTCGATGGCCGTGGCGGGGGCGACGTTCGAGACGGTGAGGGCGACCGAACCGCTGCCCGTGCCCGAGTCCTTGTCGGTGACGGTGACCGTGATCGGGAAGCCCGCCCCAGCCGTGTTGTCGCCGTACCGGTAGGAGCCCGTGACGGTTCCCCGACGAGGTGCGCCGGGACCACCCACGTCCGTGACGGTGAGGGCGGGCGCCGACACCTCGTTCCCCGGCTGCCCGGAGGGGACGCCCCAGTCGATCGTGGCGACGTGGGTGTCCAGCCAGCCCGGGTCGCTGAAGCCGGCGGTGACGGTGACCGTACCTCCCTCCGAGATGACGACAACCTGCGCCGGATCGATCGACACCGCGGGGGGGACGTTGGCGACGTCCAGCGAGAACGTCGTCGTGCCGGTCTCTCCCTTGTCGTCGGTGGCCGTGATCGTCACCACCTGGGAGTGGGCCGGTCCGTCAGCCGGACGCCAGGCCACGACCAGGCACCGCCGGTACGGGTGACCGCGCCCACGGAGGCGGTCATGGCGCTCAGGGGGTCCCCCTCGGGATCGGTGACCGAGCCGGTGGCGGTGGCGACGGAACCCTCGTCGACGCCTGGCGCCCCCGCGTCGGCAGCGAGCGCAGGAGGAAGGTTCGGGGCCTGCAGGCCGGCCAGCAGGTCCAGCCGCGGGGTCGTGCCGGTGGCCGGCGGCGTGCTCATGTCCGTGGCGTAGGTGATCGGAACGCCCGTGCTGGTCATGTCGGCGAGCAGCTCGGCGACGGTGCGGGTGGGGTAGGCCTCGCGCAGGACCGCGAAGGCGCCCGCGACGTGCGGCGCCGCCATCGAGGTGCCGGTCTTGCTGCCCCAGCCGTCGTCGACGACCGAGGAGTTGACGCCCTGGCCGGGCGCGAAGATGTCCAGGAGCGGGCCGCGGTTGCTGCTGGCGGACACGGTGTCGTCGTCGGCGTTGTTGCCGACCGTGACGGCGGTCGAGATGCACCCCGGCGCGCCCACCGCGTTGAGGAACGAGGTGTTCCCGGAGGCGATGACGGTCGCGATGCCCGCACCGAGCAGCGTGTCGACGGCCGTCTTCCGGGCGTCCCCGTCGCAGGCGGTCGCGTTGCTGCCACCGCCGAGGCTCATATTGACGGCGCTGATGTTCCAGGCGGCGTTGGCCGCGTGCAGTGCGGCGACCCGGTTGAGCCCCGCGATCTGGTCCGACGCGTACGTGAGGATGCAGGGCGCCGGTGAGGTGCCGCAGTCGGTGGCGCTGTCGAAGCGCGTGAACACCTGGATGGCGACGATGCCGGCGTCGGGGGCGACCCCGTTGCCTGGGGCCCCGGTGACACCGGTCGCGTCCCCGGTGGCGATGCCGGCGACGTGGGTGCCGTGGTCGCAGCGGCTCGCGATGGCCGCGCACTGCGCGTTGCCGTCGATGTCGGCGCTGCCGGCGGCGGTCGACGAGGTCACCTGCGCCGGGCACAGGCTGAACTCGTCGGTGCTGTTCGACGGGGTCGAGTAGCAGGCCTGGGACAGGATCCGGGTGCTCGCCGCGGTCCCGTTGTTGTCCTGGAAGTACGGGTGGTCCGCGTCGATGCCGGTGTCGAGAATCGCGACGGTTCGGCCGGCTCCGGTGAAGCCCAGCGACTGCACGTCGTCACCGTTGATCACGGGGAGGGTCGACGCAAGGCTCGGCGGCTCGGCGACGTCCTCGGACACCCGGAGCACGTGCGGGTTGCGCCCGAGGGCGCGCAGGGCCCCGCCGTCGCCGCGGAGCGCGACGTAGGGCAGGACGTCGAAGGCCCGGATCTGGGTCGCTCCGCCGCGGCCAGCCTCGGCGGCGACCCCCTGGCCGTTGCGGCTGGTGTCGATCTCGGCGATCACCCGCAGCGGACCCTCGCGGTCCGCCCGCTGGGCCAGCGCCTCCGCGCTGCGCCCCCTGTCGGGTGGGTCACCCGCCCCGACAGGCGCACCCGGCCGCTCCGGAACTGCTGCGGCGGCCGTTGACGGGAGCGCCGGCAGGAGAAGGGCGACCGCGGCGGTGACCGTGACCGCAGCGGTTCTGGCGTGCGGCGCACGGCGCCGGCGCGGGGCAGACGTGGTCAACATGTGTTTCCCCCCAGGGACAAGAGCTCAGCGGCACCCGACGCGCAGCCATCCCGATGAGCCGGCGGCAGCGCGCAGTGATACGTGCTGACGACGCGCCGCCGCGGAGGCCCGAGGCGGGGCTTCTTCCGTACGCTGGGCGTCATGAGCACACCTGCAGCCCTGTCCGGAGCCGCCCCGTGAGCCTTCGGCTCGACAGCGACCCGATCGACCTCACCGCTGCCCTGGTGGACATCCCCAGCGTCTCCGGGAGCGAAGTGCGGCTGGCCGACCTCGTCGAGGACGCCCTGATCACGCAGCCGCACCTGTCGGTCGTCCGGGACGGCAACAACGTCGTCGCCCGCACCAGCTTCCGCCGGACGCGCCGGGTCCTTCTCGCCGGTCACCTCGACACGGTGCCGATCGCGGACAACGTACCGAGCCGCCGGGACGGTGACCGGCTGTACGGCTGCGGGACCTCGGACATGAAGAGCGGCGACGCGGTGCTGCTGCACCTCGCCGCGACGCTGACGCACCCCGCGTACGACCTGACCTACGTGCTCTACGACAACGAGGAGGTGGAGGCGGACCGCAACGGCCTGAAGCGGCTCGTCGACACCCGGCGCGACCTGCTCGAGGCCGACCTGGCGATCCTGATGGAGCCCACCAACGGCCAGGTCGAGGCGGGCTGCCAGGGCACGCTGCGCGTGCGGGTGACGGTGCCAGGGCGGCGGGCCCACAGCGCCCGTGGCTGGCTCGGCGAGAACGCCATCCATGCAGCGGCCCCGCTGCTGACCCGGCTCGTCCGCTACGACCCGCGCAGCGTCGAGATCGACGGCTGCA
>JAUJNY010000003.1:194421-299383 GCA_030447955.1 Jiangellales bacterium | reverse complement strand
GATGGCGCCGTCTCCATGGAAGCGGAAGTAGTTCGGTGCCTGGACCTGGAGGGTCGGCTCCTGCGATCCAGCGATGCCGGACAGCACGGTGAGCTGCGGGTTGGCCTTCGCGTACTCGGCGACTGCGATGCCCTCGTCGCCGGACAGCGGGCCGATGACGACGTTGGCGCCCTCCTGCTCGACGAGCTGGCGGATCTCCTCCTGGATCGTGGCGGGGGTGTCGTCACCGCAGCCGATGCCGACGAGCTCGATGGGCGTGCCGTTGACCTCGGCCCCTTCCCAACCCTCCAGAGCCGTGGTCTCCGAGTTGACGGTAGCGCCGGCGAACCTCGCCATGGCGAGAGCCACACCCGCCACGGTGTCCTCGTGGAACCCTCCGAAGGGCCCCTCACACTCGCCTAGGACGCCGAGCTTGACGGGGCCGTCGCTGCTCGCACCCGTTGCACCTTCAGTGGGCTCTGCTGTGGTTCCGTCGTCGCCCGCGCACCCGGAGGCCAGCAGGGCAAAGACCGATACGAAGGCGGCCGGGAACAGCCACCTCGGCTTGCGGGATCGCCTCGTCATTCGGTGGGTTCCTTCCCTTGTCGGCGGGGCGACGGTCGCTCCGCTGTGACGTGCGGTGATATGCGCTGAACGCGGGACCAGTCGGCTCACGGCTCTCGCCCGCCCGTCTGGACGGTTGTGGGGGACGTCGTCGGCAGTTCGATCGAGTGCTCGGTCGGCTTGGAGACGCCACGGCCCCGACCTGCTCGCTCGAGGATGCCGACGAGCCCTTCGGGCGACAGGACCATGATCAGCAGCACTATCAGCCCGATGACGGTGTTGAACCGGTCAGGCGTCAGGCCGATGCGGTCGATCAGCGGGATGGACTTGGTGTAGGTGTTGAGCAGCACGTACACCAACGCCCCCAGCCAGGCGCCCTCGAAGTAGGAGATCCCGCCGATGACGGCGATGATCAAGACAATGAGCGTCGGGCCGATGGCGATCGAGGCGGGGTCGATCTGCCCCCGCCACCACACGTTGAGCAGCCCCGCGACGCCTGCGACCAACCCCCCCAGCGTGAACGCGAGGGTGCGGTGCAGAGCCACGTTGAAGCCGAGCGAGCTCATCCGCACCGGGTCGTCGCGCACACCCTGCAGGGCCAGGCCGAAGTTGGTCCGCCCGATGGCGCGGAACGCCAGGTAGGCGAGGACCGAGAGCACGACCGCGGCGTAGTACAGGTTGACCGGGTCAGTGAACGGCTCCGGCGCGACGATGCTCGTCACTCCTCCCGGACCCGAGACCGTGACGACCTGGGCGAAGAAGAAGTAGCCGATGACGCCGTACACCAGCGTCAGCATCAAGAAGTAGATGCCGGTCGTCCGGCTCGCCAGCGCGCCGAGCAAAAAGGCCACGACCGTGGTCACGCCAAGCGCGAAAACGACAGCGACCCAAGGCGGCCACCCGAGGTTGAGCCCCCGGGCGCCCGACTCGAGCGCCGCGTTGCCGAACATGAACCCCGCGATCCCCGCCAGCAGTAGCTGGGCCAACGAGATCATCCCGCCGTGGGAGGTCAGGAACACGATCGTCGCGGCGATCAGGCCGAGGATCATCGTCTGCGTCATGACGAACCTGACGAAGAAGTCGGTGCCGAACGCAGGCAGCGCCAGCAGCAGGACCACCACCACCACGAGGACCGCGTTCGCCGGGGTGAGCAGCCTGCGTGCGGTCATGCCGGCCGTCCGTACAGGCCGTAGGGACGTACCGCCAGGACCAGGGCCAGCAGCACGAACGACAAGATGACGGCGTAGAAGGTGTACTGCGTCGGGAGGTAGGCCGGCGAGAACGCCACCACCAGGCCGTAGAGCAGCGAACCGGCAACGGCGCCCTTGATCGAGCCCAGCCCACCGATGATGACGACCACCAGCGAGTTCAGCAGCCAGTCGCCGTCCTTGCCGGTGGCGACGCCAGCAAACGACGCCCCCATGACGCCGCCCGCACCGGCCAGAAACGCCCCCACAAAGAAGGTGACCGCGAAGACGAGCGTGACGTTGATGCCGAGTGCGCGCACCATCGGTTCGTCGTCGACACCCGCCCGGATGACCATGCCCATCCGGGTCTTGGTCAGCCAAAGCCACAGGGCGACGCCGACCACCACCGCGACGGCGAGCATGAACAACCGGCTGGTCGCGTACCGCTCGCCGAAGATCTCGATGAAGTGCGAGACCGCGCCCGGCCACACCATCGTCTTGGCCAAACCGCCGAACTGACGGAGCATCTGGTCAGCAAGGACCACGGAGATGGCGATGGTGATCAATGCCTGCCGCAGCTCCTGTCCTTGGTTCCAGCGCAAGAACACCTGCTGCAGCAGCACGCCGAGCACCGCCGCGAGCGCGGCGGCCGCGAGCAGCGGCACGATCCAGGACACGAGCGAGACGTCCGCGGGCGCGATGTTGCGGGTCTTGCCGACCATCGCCTGCTGGAGAGAAATCGCGGTGAAGCCCGCGAGCAGGAAGAGCGAGCCGTGCGCCATGTTGACAGTGCGCATCAAGCCGAAGATCAGCGTGAATCCGGAGGCGACGACGAAGAACAGCCCGGCGGAGGTGATGCCGTCCAGCAGCGTGACCGCGAACCTGCCGGGGTCCCGCACCGCGGGCTCGGCCGGCGTGCCCCGGGCCAGGAAGAGCACCCAGAGAACTGCCAGCGCGAGCACCAGCGGGACGACCAGCCCCGGCAGTCGACGCGCGACATCGTGGCGGGCCGACTGGATCGAGGTGTCGGCCACGCGTACCGCCTCTCCGCTTCCCAGGAGTTGGGGTTGTCACAGCGCACCAGCAAGGGTGGCGAGCGTCACAAGGTAGCGAATCGGCTGGTCGAATTCCACACTGTATCCACGTTGACATCCAGCGACGGGCACCCCTACCGTGCTGCCGGTATACCGCCCTGGATGCAGAGCACCGGGGGGTGACCCGCTGTCCGCTCCCGGGCGTCGCGGGGGTCGACGGGAGAGGCGGCGACGTGACTCGACCCGCGGCGGGGACCGGGGCCGGCGCGGCACACCCGTTCGTCCTCGGGCAGCTCGTCCGTGACCTCGGCGGGGTCGTCGGTGCTGACAGCGTGAGTACCGACGCCACTGCGCTCGCCGAGCAGTCCGCCGACTGGTCGTGGATGTCGCAGTTCCTCCGCTACCGCGACCTCCCCCTCCCGGTGGCGGACGTCGTCGTGCGGCCGCAGAGCACGGAACACGTCGAGGGGATCGTGCGCATCGCCTCGGAGTACCGCGTGCCGGTGGTGCCTCGAGGCGGCGGCTCGGGCACGCAAGGGGGCACGTTCGCCCTCTACGGCGGCATCGCGATCGACCTCACGCGGATGAACCGCATCGTCGAGGTGGACGAGTCCAGCCTGACCGTGACGGTGCAGGCCGGGATTGACGGCTCGGTCCTGGAGAAGGAGCTCAACGGCGTCGGTCTGACACTGCCCCACTACCCCGGCTCGCACCACTTCGGGGCGACCATCGGCGGCTCCCTCGCCGCCCGCGGGTCGGGCGTGGTGTCGACCAAGTACGGCAAGGCCGAGCAGCTCGCACTGCAGGTGGAGGCGGTGGTCCCTCCCGGGCGCCGGATCTCGACCCTGCCCGTCCCCAACCACGCCGCCGGGCCCGATCTCCTGCAGACGCTCATCGGGTCCGAGGGCACGCTCGGCATCATCACCGAGGCGACTATGCGGCTGGAGCCGCTGCCCGAAGGCAGACGCTTCCTGTCGTTCCAGTTCGCCACGGTGCCGGCCGGCCTCGAGACCGCCCGCCTGATTATGACCCGGCGGATCGTGCCGGCCGCCATGCGCCTGTACGACGAGGCCGACAGCGCAAAGCTGACGTCGATGCTGAGCCTCGACATGGCCGGGGTGCTGCTCATCGTCGTCCTCGACGGCCATGAGTCCTCGATGACGCTCGAGGAGGAGCGGGTCCGCGCCGTCTGTGCACTCAACGACGGCGTTGACCTGGGCGCCGGCCCGGCTCAGGCGTGGTGGGACGGCAAGTACGAGCCGTTCGCCAAGCACAACGCCCCCGCGCCGCCCGTCGTGTTCGGCACGACGGACACCTGCGCCCGCTTCGCCGCGCTGCCCGGGTTGTACGAGGCCAAGAAGCGGACGATCGAGGAGGGGTTCGCCGAGTACGGGGCGCGGTACACGGCGCACTTCTCCCACTGGTACCCATGGGGCGGGATGATCTACGACCGCTTCTACGTCGACGACGCACCCGACGATCCGGACGAGGCGCTGGCGCTGCACGACCGGCTGTGGGACGCCGCGGTCGCGACCTCGCTGAGTCACGGGGGGGTCATCAACGAGCACCACGGCGTCGGCTTGAAGCTGGGCCGGTTCATGCGCCCGCAGTACGGGTCGGCGTTCGACGTCATGCTCGCCGTCAAGAACGCCTGGGACCCCGACGGGATCATGAACCCGGGCAAGCTGGGGTTCGGAGCCCCCAGGTCAGGTCGGTAACCGCAGACGAGCAAGGAGTCAGACATGCACCTGTCGATGCACAACTGGATGCGGGCCGAGCCGCTCGAGATCACCCTTGCCCGGCTCGCCAAGTACGGATACGAGAGCATCGAGATCAGCGGCGAACCCGAGCAGTACAAGCCCGACGAGGTCCGGCCGCTGCTCAAGAAGTACGGCCTGCGCTGCTGGGGGTCGGTCACGCTGATGCTGGGCGAGCGCAACCTCGTCGCCGGCGACGAGGGCGCGCGGCGAGCGTCCGTGCAGTACACCAAGGACTGCATCGACCTCGTGGCCGCGCTCGACGGCACCGAGATGACGATCGTGCCGGCCACCGTCGGCAAGATCACCCCGGACGCCACCCCCGAGCAGGAGTGGGAGTGGGCGGTCTCCGGTCTCAAGGAGATCTACGAGCACTCACAACCCCTCGGCGTGAAGCTCGCGATCGAGCCGCTGAACCGGTTCGAGACCTACTTCATCAACCGCGGCGCGCAGGCGATGACGCTCGCCGAAGCGGTCGGTGACGACTGTGGTGTCTGCCTCGACGCGTTCCACATCAACATCGAGGAGGCAGACCTGTACCAGACGATCCTCGACTGCGGCCCGCGGCTGGCGGACTTCCACGCCGCCGACAACAACCGGATGCCGGCGGGCATGGGTGACTACGACTGGCGCAGGGTCGTCGACACCCTCAAGCAGGCCGGCTACGACGGGGCGCTCACCGCGGAGTTCGTCGCGCCGATCGACCGGACGCCGGCCAACCCCTTCCCGAACGCGCTGGAGACCGAGCCGGTGGACATCAGCGACGAGCAAATGAAGTTCATCGAGGACCACGGCTCGAGCACCCTCAGCGAGGAGTTCTACGACTGGTTGACCCAGCAGCACGCCGAGCACCTCCTTCCCCTCATCTAGCGGGCAGCGAACTGGCGGGGCCACCGGGCCAGCCGCAGCAGCCGGCCCGGAGCCTGCCGGAAAGGCGGTCATGAGCGCGACGATCGCCGTCCTCGCGACGCTGGACACCAAGGGTCCCGAGGCCGCCTATCTCCGCGATCGCCTGCGCGATCGCGGGCTCGAGGCCCTGGTCGTGGACTGCGGCATCCTCGGCGAGCCCCTCGACATCGTCGCTGACGTGTCCGCGGACGACGTCGCCCGTCACTCCGGAGGCTCACTCGCCGAGCTGCGGGCCGCCGGTACGCGGGGGCGGGCGGTCGCGGCGATGCGGACGATGCTCGCCGACCTCGTCGCCGACCTCTACGCCGAAGGGCGGATCGTGGGCGGCATCGGCATCGGAGGCGCCGAGGGCGCCGTCATGACCGCGAGCGCCTTGATGCGGTTGCCGATCGGCGCGCCCAAGGTTGTCATCTCACCGATCGCCTCCGGGCGGCACGAGTTCGGCCCGCTCGTCGGCACCCGCGACATGATGGTCGTGCACTCCGTGGTCGACATCCTCGGGCTCAACGCGATAGCACGCACGATCTTCGACAACGTCGTCGCCGCGGTCGCGGGGATGGTCGAGCACGGCCGTGACAACGCCCATGACCGGGGCAGCGCGGATCGCACCGTCGCCGTCACGATGCTCGGCAACACCACCCGCGCCGTGATGGCGCTGCGGGACGAGCTCGCGAAGGCGGGCTTCACCACGATCGTCTTCCACTCCAACGGCGTCGGTGGTCCCGCGATGGAGGAGCTGGCTGGTGAAGGCTACTTTCGCGGGGTCATCGACTACACCACCAACGAGGTCACCGACCCGCTCGTCGGCGGCATCCACGACGGCGGCCCGGAGCGGCTGCGCACCGTGGGACGGCTCGGCCTGCCGCAGGTGATCGTCCCGGGGTGCATCGACTTCGCCGTCTTCGAGCCCTCCCAGATCCCCCCCGCCCTCGCGGACCGCCCGAGTTACGACCACAACCCGGAGTTCCGCCTGATCCGGACGTCGGCCGACGACATGCTCACGATCGCGGGGATCTTCGCCGAACGGCTCGGGGCGGCGCGGGGCCCGATCGAGATCGCGATCCCCACCGGGGGCCTGTCCATCCCGAACGAGCCGGCCGGTCCGTTCTGGGATCCCGCCGCGGACTCCGCGTTCCGGCAGGCCCTGCGGGACAAGCTGCGACCGGACATCCCGGTCCGCACGTACGCGCACCACGTCAACGATCCTGAGTTCGGCCGCCTGGTGGCTCGACTCTTCCTCGACCTGATCCGGGAGGACCCCGCATGACATCGAGCATTGTCCGCAACGTCCCTCACCTGACCACCGGCGACGAGGAGTTCCGCTCCAAGTTCCGGTCGTGGGCCCTCGCCGACCTCTCCTACGTCGACATCCGCGAGTACCTCGAGGTCAAGGACCTCGTCCTCGTGCCGATGGCCAGCACGGAGCAGCACGGCCCCCATCTGCCGCTCTACACCGACACGATCACCGCGGTCGAGGTCAGTGCGCGCATCTCCGAGCACATCGGGGTGCTCCACACCCCCCCGCTGTGGGCTGGCTACTCGCCCCAGCACATGCACGAGCCCGGTCAGGGCCGCGGCACCATCACGCTGCGCTCCAGTACCTTGCTGAACCTGATGTACGACGTCGCTCGTAGCCTCATCCATCACGGCTTCAACCGCATCGTCTTCGTCAACGGGCACGGGTCCAACACCAAGGTGGTCGACCCGGTGCTGCGCCGGCTGCGGTACGAGACGGGTGCGATGATCGGCTTCGTCAAGCCCTACATGGAGCGCTACGTCGGCATCCTCGAGGGGCTCATGGAGAACCCCCCGGAGGAGACGCCGGGATGGCACTCCAGTGAGCTCGAGACCTCGCAGGACATGGCGTGGAACGCCGACCTGGTCCGGATGGAGCGCGCCGCGGACACGCGGGCGCGGATCCCCGACTTCCTGCCCGAGTCGTTCCGCAAGTCCGACGGTGCTCCCGACGTCGAGTTCGAGGGCTACCAGTACTTCAGCTTCCCGATGGACCACCACGAGTTCATCGACAGCGGCACCATCGGCAACCCCATGCGCGCGACCAAGGAGAAGGGCGAGGAAGCGTTTCGCCGCTACTCCGAGCACGTCGCCCGCGGCGTGCTGGAGCTCATGGACGTCCCCGTCAAGGTCCACGACCGGGAGTTCGTGGACAGGGTCATGTGATGCCCGGGGACGTCGGGGACAACGGGCAGTCGGCGTCGATGGTCGACGACGTCTACTCGTCGTTGCTGCTGGCCATCGTCGAGTCTCGGCTGGGTGCGGGTACGCCGCTGTCGCAGAACAAGCTCGCCTCCCGCATGGGCGTCAGCCGCACGCCCGTACGGGAGGCGCTGCTGCGGCTCGAACGCGATGGCCTGGTGCAACGCCTGCCAGAGTCGGGTTTCGCGGTGGCCACCATCACCGCCGACGAGGTGAACGAGGCCTGCGACCTGCTGCACGTCCTCGACACCTACGTCTACCGACGCGCGGCCGACACCCTGTCCAGGGCGGAGCTGGATGACCTGCTCGCGCTCGCGTCGAGCCTGGTGGACAGCGCCGAGTCCGGGGACGCCGAGGCCTGGCGAGACGCGGACCGGCGCTACCACGCTGTCATCATGGAGGCGGCGAAGAACCGTTTCGTCGCCCAGAGCCTGCAGCAGACGCGCCGCCGCGTTCAGCGGTTCTGGCTTCAGAAGCGGCACTTCGACGGACGCCTGGTGATCTGTTCACAGGACCACGTCGCGCTTGCGCAGGCGATGCTCAACGCCGATGGGGAGGTGCTGTCACAAACCGTTCACGCCCACATCGAGCGGCTGCGCGCCAGCGTCCTCGCCCGTCTCGAAAGCGCGGCGCCGCTGCTGCCCGTGGCAGACCCCCTCGCCGTCGTCAGCCGGCAGCTGCCGATGGCCGAGACCGCCGACGGGTACTGACCCGGGTGGACCGGCGCCCTCGAGTCGCGTTGTTCGTGACGTGCCTGGTCGACACGTTGTTCCCTGACGTCGGCAGGTCCACCGTCACGGTCCTGGAACGGCTCGGCTGCGAGGTCGTCTTCCCCGCCGAGCAGACGTGCTGCGGGCAGGCGCACATCAACACCGGCTACCACCGTGACGCGGTGGGGCTGGTACGCAGGTTCGTCGCGACGTTCGAGGGCTTCGACGCGGTTGTCGCGCCGTCGGGCTCGTGCATCGGGTCGATCCGCCACCAGCACGCCATGATCGCGGCGAAAGCCGGCGACCCGGCCCTGGCCGAGCGCGCCCGAGCGGTCGCTGCCCGCGCGTTCGAGCTCTCCGAGTACCTCGTCGACCAGCTCGGCGCGACCGATGTCGGAGCTGCGTACCCCCACACCGTGACCTACCACCCCACCTGCCACTCGCTGCGGCTGCTGGGCGTCGGTGACAAGCCGCTGGCCCTGCTGCGCCACGTCCGCGGCCTCAAGCTGGTCGAGCTCCCCAACCAGGACCAGTGCTGCGGGTTCGGCGGGACGTTCGCGGTCAAGAACGCGGACACCTCGGTGGCCATGCTCGCGGACAAGATGAACGACGTCCTCTCGACCGGTGCTGAGGTGTGCGCCGCCTCGGACAGCTCCTGTCTGATGCACATCGGCGGCGGCCTCTCCCGGCTGCGCGCGGGCGTACGGACCGTCCACCTCGCCGAGATCCTCGCCGCCACCGAGGACGCGGCCAAGTGAGCAATGCCCAGCCGCCACCGGCGCCCATCCACGCACCCGCCGGTGTGGGGATGCTGCGCGGCACCCGCACCTTCCCCGCAGCGGCCCGTTTGGCACTGGCCGACCCCCAGCTCCGGCACAACCTCGGGCACGCGACCGCAACGATCCGCGACAAACGCGCCAACGTCGTGGCCGAGGCCGCCGACTGGGCAGAGCTGCGCGATGCCGGCCAGGCCATCAAGGCCGCGACCATGGCGGCGCTCGACGAGCACCTGGTCCGACTGGAACAGCAGCTCAGCGCTGCCGGCGGCGTGGTGCACTGGGCGAGCGACGCCGATGAGGCCAACGAGATCGTCACCCGGCTCGTGCGCGCAACCGGCCACCGCGAGGTCGTCAAGGTCAAGTCGATGGCCACCCAGGAAATCGGGCTGAACGAAGCGCTCGCGCAGGCCGGCATCGACGCCTACGAGACCGACCTGGCCGAGCTCATCGTCCAGCTCGGCGACGACCTGCCCTCGCACATCCTCGTGCCGGCCATCCACCGCAACCGGGCCGAGATCCGCAACCTGTTCCTCCGCACGATCCCCGACATCGACCCCGGGCTCGCCGACGACCCGCGTGCGCTCGCAGCGGCTGCCCGCCACCACCTGCGCCGGCGGTTCCTGTCCGCCAAGGTGGCGGTGTCCGGGGCCAACTTCGCCATCGCCGAGACGGGCACCCTGTGCGTTGTCGAGTCCGAGGGCAACGGGCGGATGTGCCTCACCCTTCCGGAAACGCTCATCACGGTGATGGGCATCGAGAAGGTGATCCCGTCGTGGCGAGACCTCGAGGTGTTCCTCCAGCTGCTTCCGCGGTCGTCCACGGGCGAGCGGATGAACCCCTACACGTCCCTGTGGACCGGCGTCCATGCCGGAGACGGTCCCCAGTCGGTCCACCTGGTGCTGCTCGACAACGGCCGTACGTCGGTGCTCGCCGACGAGGTAGGCCGCGCCGCACTGCACTGCATCCGCTGCTCCGCATGCCTCAACGTCTGCCCCGTCTACCAGCGCACGGGTGGGCACGCGTACGGCTCGGTCTATCCGGGCCCCATCGGCGCGATCCTGTCGCCGCAGCTGACCGGCATCGAGGACAACGCGTCGCTGCCGTACGCGTCGACGCTGTGCGGCGCCTGCTACGACGTCTGCCCCGTCAAGATCGACATCCCGTCGATCCTGGTGCACCTGCGGGCCGAGCACGTCGAGGCGCAGCGCGAGCGGGGAGTCCCTCCCACGCCCGAGGCCGTCGCGATGGCCGCGGCCGCGTGGACGATGGCGGACGCCGGCCGGTGGCGCCGGGCGCAGCGGTCCAGCCGGCTCGCCCGGCTGTTGGGACGTCGGCGTGACAAGACGCAGGGCATCATCCGTTCGCTGCCGGCTCCGTTGGCAGCGTGGACGGGAGCGCGGGACGCACCCAGACCACCCGCGGAAACGTTCCGGGAGTGGTGGGCCGCCCGGGAGCGCAGCGAGAACGGGAAGGCCCAATGACCGCGCGCGAGGCGACGCTGGCCCGCATCCGCGCCGCTGTTGGCAGCGCCGCTCCCGTCCCTGCCGTCCCGCGCGACTACCGGGTCCGCGGCGACCTCGAAGCGAACGCTGCGGCGCAGTTGTTCGCGCAGCGGGTGGCCGAGTACCGCGCCACGGTCCACCACACCGACCGCCGGGGTTTCGCCGCACTCATCGGGACAATCCTTGCGGGCGCTGGCGTCACGCGCGTCGTCGTGCCGACCGGTCTGCCGGCCGGCTGGCTGGCCGGCGTGGCCGACAGCGTCATGGTGGTCACCGACGACGGTGGCCTGACGACGGAGGACCTCGACGGCGTCGACACCGTAATCACCGGCTGCGCGGTCGCGATCGCCGAGACGGGCACCGTCGTGCTGGACGCCGCCCCGGACCAAGGCCGGCGCGTCATCACGCTGCTGCCGGACCACCACGTCTGCGTCGTCCCCGCCGAGCGCATCGTCACGACGGTGCCCGAGGGCCTGGCCCTGCTCGACCCCACCCGTCCGCTGACGATGATCAGCGGGCCTTCGGCTACCAGCGACATCGAGCTGGACCGGGTCGAGGGCGTCCACGGCCCGCGCAGGCTGGACGTGATCGTCTTGACGGCGGCGTGAGGCACCACGACCACCACCACCATGACCACCACGACTGGGTCCCCAGTCCTCGCGGGGCGTCAGCGCAGGGAGGCGGAAGGGCGCGCGAGGGTGGTGCCCGGCCCCTCCAGGGCCGTCATCAGGAGCTGGCGCACCGGGATGCCGCGTATCGACGCGTCGAGCACCTGCACCGTGTGGACGACCGGGATCCGCTCGCCCAAGCGGGCGAGGCTGGTGGCGACGTGCATCCAGCAGCCCGGGTTGGCGGTCACCATGATGTCGGCGCCACTCGCCAGGACGGCCCGCGCCTTGCGTTCGCCGAGCTCGCGGGCCGGCTCGGGGTTCAGCAGGTTGTAGGTCCCCGCGCTGCCGCAGCAGATCTCTGCCTCGACCAGCTCCGCGAGCTCGACCCCCGGGATGCCGCGCAGCACGTGGCGCGGCTGGTCCCGTACACCCTGCGCGTGCGCGAGGTGGCAAGCGTCCTGGTAGGCCACCGTCATCGGCAGCGGGTGGCGTGCTGCGACCGGTCCCAGCTCGTCGAGCAGCTCGGTGATGTCGCGGACCTTCGCCGCCAGTCGCTCGGCCCGCTCGGCCCAGCCGGCCTCATCGCGCAGCTGGTGGGCGTACTCCTTGAGGTTGGAGCCGCAGCCGGCGGCGTTGACGACGACGGTGTCGACTCCGGCCTGCTCGAACGTCGCGATGACCCGCTTGGCGAAGGCGAGCGCCTCGCGCTCCCGTCCGGCGTGCGCCGAGAGGGCACCGCAGCAGCCCTGTGCCCGCGGGACGACGACCTCGCACCCCTCCGCAGCCAGCACCCGGACGGTCGCGGCGTTGACGTCGGGGAAGAAGGCGCCCTGGACACAGCCGCTCAGCAGCCCGACGGTCCGCCGCTTCGTGCCTTGAGCCGGCGTGCGCTCGGGGAGCTTCGCGGCCTTGCTGAGCTTGGGGGCCAGCGACTCCATCGCCTGCAGCCCGGCGGGGAGCTTGTCGAGCACGCCGATGCGCCGGAGCACCCCGCCGAGTCCGCTGACCTGGTACGCCCACAACGGCCCGCGCACCGCGCGCAGCCGCCTGGGATAGGGGAACAGCCGGAAGATCGCCTCGCGCATCAGCCGCTCCGCGCGCGGCCGCTGGACCCGCCGCTCGAGCTGCGAGCGGGTGGCTTCGATCAGCTTGTCGTACTGGACACCGGACGGACAGGCCGTCACGCAGGCCATGCACCCCAGGCACTGGTCGAGGTGACGAACGGCCGAGGGCTCGAGCGCGTCGCCCTCCAGCCCTTGCCTCATCAGGTCGATCCGGCCGCGCGGGCTGTCCATCTCCTCGCCCCACAGGACGTACGTCGGGCAGGTGGGGAGGCAGAAGCCGCAGTGGACGCAGTCGGCCACGAGCGCGGCGTCCGGCGGGTGGTGCTCGTCGAAGGCCGGAAACATCGAGGCGCTGAGCCCCGGCAGGCCGAGCTCCACCGTGCCCGTGCCGGCAGCCGCACCCACCGTGGCCGCTGCGGCGCTGGCGGCCACCGGACCGCCCTGGCCGAGGTCGAGCGGCCGGCGCGCACCGACGGCCTCGGCAGCCGCCTGGTCGGTCGCCCGCTGGGAACCGGTGGCGGCGCCGGGGGAGAGGTCGGCGGCGGAGCCCTCGACTGGAACGGTGCCGCGCGACGCGCCGGGGGCGCCCTGCGGGGGTGCGTCCGGGGCCGCCGTGCTGCGTGGCTGGGGACGCGCGGACACCTACATCCCTCCCACGAAGCGCCCCGGCGCGAGCCGCCCGTCCGGGTCGAACCTGTCCTTGACGCGCCGCATGAGGCCGAGCGCGTCGCCCACGGGGCCCCAGTGGTCCAACCGGTCCCGAAGGGCCGGCGGGGCCGAGAGTACGACCGCCGTGCCGTCGTGGGGGGCAAGGGCGGTGCGCAGCGCGGGCAGCGCAGCGGCGTGCTCGGCGGGCAGCGCGGCGTACGCGACCCCGGTGCAGGCGGACGCCGTGACTGCCGTGCCTTCGGGCAGGGCCGCGAGCACCGCAGGCAGCGCGGCCGGCGCGAACGCCAGGCGCAGGACGAGGTCGCCGTCGCCGCCGGGGCGCTTGCCGAACTGGTCGGGCAGGTTATCGCCTTGGTGGCCGCCGCCCAGCAGGGCGACGGCGGCGTCGGCCTGCGCCCGTACCGACTCGAGAATGGCTTCGAAGACCATGACCAGCGCGCCGGAGCCGCCCGTCGTGGCGTGCAGCTCCACTGCCGAGGGCGTCAGGGTCGAGCGGGCCATCCTCACGGCGAGCGGCCCGGCGTCCAGCGGGTCGGCCAGGTCCAAGACGACGACGCGCCGCGCGGCAGGGAGGGGATGCAGCCGCCAGGTGGTCGACACCACGACGCCGAGACTGCCGTGGGCGCCGGTGTAGAGCTTGCCGAGGTCGTAGCCGGCGACGTTCTTGACGACCTTGCCGCCCGCTGCGGCGACGGTCCCGTCGGCGAGCACAACCGTGATGCCGATGAGGAGGTCGCGCACGGTGCCGTAGCGCAGCCGCCGTGGTCCGGAGGCGTTTGCGCTGACGACGCCGCCGAGGGTTGCTCCTTGCTCCGGGGGGTCGAGTGCGAGCCATTGGCCAGCTGCGCCGAGCCTCTGCTGCAGCGCCGCCAGCCGCAGTCCGGCCTCCGCGACGACGACCAGGTCACCCGCCGTGTGCTCCACCAGGCGGTCCAGCCCGGTGGTGTCGATGAGCACGTCCGCGGAGCTCGGTGGAGGGGCCCAACCGGTCTTCGTACGACCCCCGGCGGCCAGCGCGGTGCGCCCGTCCCGCTGTGCCTGGCGCAGGACCTCGGCCACCTCTTGCGCACCGGAGGGGCGGACCACCTCGGTTGGTACGACCCCCGCGACGGCGTCGTCCGCGGTGCCAAGACGCCGGTCCAGCACGGCGGCGGTCACGCCTAGAACACCTCGCCCAGGCCGGCGGCCTGCACCGGGTGCTCGCCGGTTCGCGGTCCTGGGCGCTCCCCGCACAGCCGTGGCGTGGGGAAGATCTTGCCGGGGTTGGCGATGCCGTCCGGGTCGAAGGCACAGCGGACGAGCTGCATGGTGTCGAGGTCCTCCGGCGTGAACTGCACCGCCATCTTCGTCCGCTTCTCGGCCCCGACGCCGTGCTCGCCGGTGATGGAGCCGCCGGAGGAGATGCAGAGGTCGAGGATCGCGCCGGCGAGCTCCTCGGCGTCGTGCGCCTGGCCCTCCACCGCGTCGTCGAACAGCACGAGCGGGTGCAGGTTGCCGTCGCCGGCGTGGAAGACGTTGGCCACGCGCAGCCCGGCGGCGTCGGCCATCCGGCCGATCTCACTGAGCACCTGCGGCAGCTGCGTGCGAGGGATAACGCCGTCCTGCACGAAGTACGCGGGGCTGATTCGACCCACGGCGGCGAAGGCCGACTTGCGGCCCTTCCACATCAGCGCGCGTTCAGCGGCGTCCTGCGCGATCCGCGTCTCGAAAGCCGACCGGGCGAGCGCGATCCGCTCGACCTGCGCGAACTGCGCGTCGACCTCGACCTGAGGACCGTCGAGCTCGATCACCAGGACGGCGACCGCGCCCGCCGGGTAGCCGCAGTGCACGGCCGCCTCGGCCGCCTCGATGGCCAGCGCGTCCATCATCTCGATCGCGGCCGGCACGATGCCCGCGGCGATGATGTCGCTCACCGTGCCGCCGGCGTCCTCGACGCTGTGGAATCCGACCAGCATCGTCTGCACCGCTTCGGGCACCCGCACCAGGCGCAGCGTCAGCGACGTGGCCACACCGAGCGTGCCCTCGCTGCCGATGAAGGCCCCGAGCAGGTCGTAGCCGGGGTGCTCAGGCGCCGTGCCGCCGAGGTGCACGACCGAGCCGTCCGGCAGCACGACCTCCGCGCCGAGGACGTGGTTGACGGTGAAGCCGTACTTCAGGCAGTGCGCGCCGCCCGCGTTCTCGGCCACGTTGCCGCCGATGGAGCAGACCAGCTGCGAGGACGGGTCAGGCGCGTAGGCCAGGTCATGCGGGCTCGCGTCCCGGGTGACCCAGAGGTTGATGACGCCGGGTTCGACCACCACACGGGCGTTGTCAGGATCGACCGGCCGGAGCGCGCGCATCCGCGACAGCACCAGCAGCACGCCCTCCGCCACTGGCAGCGCGCCACCGGACAGACCGGTGCCGGAACCGCGGGCCACGAACGGCACACCCGCTTTGGCGCACAGCCGCACCGTGTCGATGACGTGCTGGCGGCTCTCGGCCAGCACGACGACCGCGGGGGTGACCCGGAAGTTGGTCAGGCCGTCGCACTCGTACGTGCGCAGCTGCGCGTGGTCGGTGAGGACGCGCCCGACGCCGACGGCCTTTCGTAAGCGCTCGGCGAGCCCGGCAATGCTTCCGGCGTCCGCGGAGGCGGGGGCGGGGGCGGGGGCGGGGGCGGGCAGGCTAGCCACTCAGCCCAGCCGTTCGTATGCGGGCAGGGTGAGGAACTCGACGAAGTCGTTGGCTAGGGCGACCTGTTCGAACAGCTCGCGCGCCTCCTCGTACCTGCCTGCGGTAAAGGCGTCCGCACCAACCGACGCCCGGATGTTCGCAAACTCCTCGTCCTCCACCTGGCGGACCCACTCCGGTGTGATCGCGATGCCCTCGGCGGTCGATGCGCCGCCCCGCACCCACTGCCAGATCTGCGATCGGCTGATCTCGGCGGTGGCGGCGTCCTCCATCAGGTTGAAGATAGCCACGGCGCCGCTCCCACGCAGCCAGGACTCCAGGTACTGGATGGCGACGCTGACGTTGTTGCGCACGCCCGCCTCCGTGACCTGACCCGGCGTCGCCTTGGCGGCCAGCAGCTGGGCACTCGTCACCTGCACGTCATCGCGCATGCGGTCGAGCTGGTGCGGCTTGTCGCCGAGCCTGGCGTCGAAGACCTCCAGCGCCACCGGTACGAGATCGGGGTGGGCGACCCAGGAGCCGTCGAAGCCGTCGTCGGCCTCGCGGCTCTTGTCTGCCCGTACGGCGCTCAGGGCGGCGTCGTTGACCGCAGCGTCCTTGCGGTTCGGGATGAACGCTGCCATGCCGCCGATCGCGTGCGCCCCACGGTCATGGCAGGTCTTGACCAGGAGCTCGGTATAGGCACGCATGAAGGGGACGGTCATCTTCACGTCGGCGCGGTCGGGGAGCTGGAACTCCGCTCCGCGGGTCCGGAACTTCTTGATCATCGAGAAGATGTAGTCCCAGCGGCCGGCGTTCAGGCCGGAGGAGTGCTCGCGCAGCTCGTACAGGATCTCCTCCATCTCGAACGCGGCAAGGATCGTCTCCACGAGGCAGGTCGCCCGAATCGTGCCCCGCGCGATGCCCAGCGCCTCCTGGCCGTAGCTGAAGATGTCGTTCCACAGCCGCGCCTCGAGGTGGCTCTCCAGCTTCGGCAGGTAGAAGTACGGTCCGAAGCCCTGATCGATGGCGATCTGCGCGCTGGTCGTCATGTACATGCAGAAGTCGAACAGGCTGCCGGAGACCGGCTCGCCGTCGACGAGGACGTGGCGCTCGGGCAGGTGCCAGCCGCGGGTGCGCACGACCAAGGTGGCCACCTGGTCGGCCAGCGCGTACGTCTTGCCCTGCGGCGACGTGAAGTCGATCTGGCGAAGCCAGGCGTCGCGCAGGTTGAGCTGGCCGTTCACCATGTTCGAGAACGTCGGGGTGTTGCTGTCCTCGAAGTCGGCCATGAAGACCTTGGCGCCACTGTTCAGCGCGTTGACCACCATCTTCCGATCGGTCGGGCCGGTGATCTCCACCCGGCGGTCGACCAGGCCGGCCGCGGGCGGCGCAACCTGCCAGTCACTCTGACGCACCTGCTGGGTCTCAGGCAGGAAGTCCGGCAGGGCGCCGTCGGCCAGCTCGGCATCGCGGACCGCCCGCCGCTGCAGCAGCTCAGCCTGCCGTGGGCCGAACTCGCGCTGCAGTCGCGCCAACAGCCCGAGCGACTCCGCGGTGAGGATCTGCTCGTAGCCTTCCTGCCACTCCCCGCGGACCTCGACGCCGGGGACCGCCGGAGCGCTGCTCATGGGACGCTTCCCTCCTGAAAGGGGGCCGGTTCGCAGCCACGGTGCCCGCAGCCGGACGGCGGCGCCAGGGCCGTCGTCCCTCGCGATTCAGTCCTGACGAGCGATGAACTCCAGCCCCGGGTCATAATTGTTCCCAGCAGAATCCATGCCTCAGAAGTTATCAGCCCGTATAACGGAAAGCCATATAGTCTTTTATAAGGGTTGATAGAAGCCCTGTTGGTAGTGCCGGGAGACTCCGCTACGCGGTGGTTCTCAGCTCACGGGGGTCGGTGCTCCGTCGGACGAAGGTCAGCGCAGCCCACGCCATCAGCGCGGTGGTCGCCAGGGTGCCGAGGATGAGGATGCCCATCTCGATCCACGGGATGGGGATGTGGACCACCTCGATGACCTGGTGGCGGAACGGGCCATGCGTGACCGTGTCGGTGGTGCCGAGGACGCCGCGGACCGCAAGCATGCCCGCAGCCGTGGCCAGCACCGTCGCCGGTGCGAGCGGCAGCAACGACTCCAGCAGCAGGCTGCGCCGCAGGACCGCTCGGGGTACACCGGCGGCGGCCAGCGAGGCGAGGTTCTGCCGGCTGGTGACCACGGTGTCGGCGGTGTGCACGAGGGCACCGGTCGCCGCCAGCACGATCGCGATCATCAAGACCACGTTCACGAGGTTGAGGGTGTCCAAATAGAAGGTGTCGGCTGGATCGGTGGTGACCAAGATGTTGGCCCGCACACCCTGCGTCGCGCCGCCGATCATCGCCACCAGCAGGATCACCGCGTTCGCCCGGCTCGACGTGTAGGGCGCGGCGGCCAGTCGTCGTGCCGCGATCAACAGCGCTGGGCTGCTCGTGCGGCTTGCGACGAACGCGCCCACGAACGATGAGATGGCCGCGATGCCGAGGATCATGCCAACCCCGCACATGAGGAACAGCGCCACGACGACGGCGACGACGCTTGGCACCGCTTCGTTGGGCAACCCGCTGCTTGAGCGGATCCGCGAGAACACGGCCAGGCTGGCGGTCCCGATCACGAAGAACGCTGCCGGCAGGGCGCGAGGGGGGCGTACGTCGGCGCGGCGGACGACCCCGAAGGGGCTGACGACTACCCGATGCAGCGCCAGCCAGCTGAAGAGCACCGTGCCGAGCGGCAGGCTCACCGCCACCACGGCCACGACCGCCCATGGCAGGCTCACGTCCGTCGGCAACAAGTGCACCCGCCCGACGACGTCCTCACGCAGGATGGACTGGCTGTCCGGCCCAGTGTTCCTGATCGTTGTCTTTGTGTACGTCCCAACGACGGTGGTGGGACCGTCCAGCAGCCACCGACCCAGCAGGAACAGACCCGCGCCCAGGACGGAACCCATCCCTGCCGCCAAACCGGTCTCGGCGCCGACGATCCGTACGACGTCCCGAGGGGTGGCTCCGCCGAGGCGGTAGGCGGCGAGTCGGCGGTCGCGGGCGGGCGCGCCGATGCGCGCGCACTGGCCGCTCAACGCCAGCACAGGCACGGTGAGCAGCACTAGCGCGATCACCACTCCGGGGTGCAAGCCCGGTTCCATCAGCAGGTTGCTGGTGTATGGGCCGTCGCCTGGGCCGATCCACGCTACGCACGCCGCGCTGAGCAGCCCGACGACGGCGACGGCGGTCACGGCCGCCGTAGCGAGGATCCGGGCCTTGTCGGCCCGGCCGCCGCGGGCTCCGAGCCACACAATCGTGGCCGTTCGAGGGCGCTCGCTCATCGGCCGGGTCCGTACTCGACCTCGTGCGCCGGCCCGTCGACCACACCGTCTCGGAGCGACAGCTCACGGTCGGCGTAGGCGGCGACGCGGGCTTCGTGCGTCACCAGCAGCACGGTGGTGCCGCCCTGCCTGGCCGCTCGCGTCAGCTCGGTGAGCACCTGCTCTCCGGCGAGGCTGTCCAAGGCCCCGGTGGGCTCGTCGGCGAACAGCACGTCGGGCCGAGTGACCAGGGCTCGTGCCATCGCCACCCGCTGCGCCTGTCCCCCCGACATCTGGCTGGGGTGCACGTCGGCCAGGTCAGCGACACCGACCCGGTCCAGCCCGGTACGCGCCACGGCCAGCGCCTCGCGTCGCCTGGCCCCGGACAGCAGCAGCGGCAGGGCCACGTTCTCAGCAGCCGTCAGCTCAGCCACCAGCTGCCCGAACTGGAACAGCACACCGAACACCGTGCGACGCATTCGAGAGCGCGCCTCCTCGCCGGCGTCGTCGATGCGGCGACCTGCGAACCACACCTCCCCCGCCTCGGGCTGAAGGATGCCGGCCAAGCACAACAGCAGGGTCGACTTGCCGGACCCAGACGGTCCGGTGATGGCGACGATCTCGCCAGGCTCGGCCCGGAACGACACCTCCCGCAACGCCGGGGTCGCACCGTAGGACTTCACGATGCCGCGGGCGGAGATGGTGGCCGCTGTCGCCGGGGCCGGCAGTTGGGATGCGCGGCTCATGGGCGCATCTCCTTCGACAGGTCTGCGGTCCGGATCATCGCGGTGTCGATCCACTGCAGGTCCGCGTCGAGGTGGTTGAGGGCGTAGTCGGCGGCCAGCACCCACGCCAGCGACGACGCCGGGTCGCTCTTGAGCCGGGTGAGCTCTCGCATCCGGTCCAGGTGCGCGGCCCGCTGGCGGCGCAAATACCCCGCCGCCGCTGCGTCATCGGCCACCAGCACAGCGAGCGTCACCTTGGTTAACAGGGCCGCGCCCACGTACGGCAGGGGCGGCTCCACCTCGCTCAGCCAGCGGTGCAGCTCCGCCCGGCCGGCCGGCGTGGCTGTATAGGACGTCCGGTCCGGTCCGCCGGCACGATCGACGCCACCCTGAGCGACCAGCCCGTCGCGTTCCAGGCGCTCCAGCGTCGCATACACCTGCGCTGCAGCCAGGGGCTTTGCCGCCGGGAACCGGGCCTCGTACTGCCGCTTCACGTCATAGCCATGCCGATCACCGAGAGCCAGCAGCCCCAACACGACATGTTTCATCGCCACAGCACCGGACTATACACAGGGTTACTAGTAACTCCCGAGGGGTTCCCAGCCGTTCGCCCTGGCCAGCCAGTTCCGCACCGCATGGGTGCAGCCGGCGCCAAACGCCGCCCCTGCCACCGAACCGACTTCAGGCCTGTGTCAGCTCAAAGTCCCAGACGACGAGACAGGGATCGTCGCGGTAGACCGCGTTCGCTGCTTCAGCCGCCCAGGCGTGCAGTTCCCAGATGTCGGGGGGCTGGCCCGGATGTTCCGGTGGCGCGGGGTCGGGACGCGAAGGGAGGTCCACGGTAGGCCGGGGCCGCCGCGGTTCGTGGCAGCCCCGAACGATGAAGCCATTCGGCAGGGCGGCGCGTAGGTAGTCGCTGGTCTGGTGTCGCCAGGTGGGAATGTAGCCGTATCTATCATCGCGATCTCGCTTGATCAACGGGTACAACGTAGACCCAATGAAATGACCTCGCGCATCTGAGATTACGAGGTGACCGCCCGGCCGCAGGACCCGCGCTGCTTCCTCGAAGACGGGCTCCAAATGCTGCAGGTGGGCGAGCGCCAACGCACAGGTGAAGAGATCCACGCTGGTACCGGGCAAAGGGAGCGACCGTACATCTGCCGCGGCAAAGCGCGCGCTGGGCACCTTCGCTCTTGCTATCGCCAACATCTGGGGCGAAGTATCAAATCCGTGGACCTGGTGACCGCGATTCGCCAAGTACGAAGTGTGCCGTCCGGTGCCACACGCAGCATCGACGGCAACCCCAGGTGGCAGCGAATCAAGGATCGGATGCACAACCGACTCCTCGATCTCGAAGATGCCGTTGCCTGGCTCGTCATAGCTAGCAGCCCATCCGTCGTAGCCGTCCACACTCGACATGCGTGGAACCTCGATGCCACCGCCGAGGACTTTGGCGGCATCGAGCAGGGATCGAACCTCAGCGAGCCGCGCGGCGGTGAACTCCTCGTCGAACTCACCAGCGAACGCCTTCATGAGCGCGACGCCTTCAAGCCCGATGAGATAGGCCAACGGGTGCTGATAGATAGATGCGCCCTGCTCTGTGGCCATGAAGCCAACCATGCCGGGACCGTTGCTGGACGTCCACCCACTTCCCAGCGGCCGACACTGGCATGCGCCGACGTGGTGGACGTGCTGTGGGTCCCACGTACTCTCGATGATGTGAGCATCGCGCCTCCACCGACTGTGACCCTTGACGACCGCTTCGCCCGCGAGCTCGCGGAGATGGCACTTCCCTGGCAGGCGGAGGAGGCTCGCGACCCGCGGCTGCTGGTGCTGAACGAGCCGCTGGCCACCGAGCTGGGCCTCGACCCGGCCTGGCTTCGTACCTCCGACGGCTTGCGGTTGCTGGTCGGCAATCTGGTGCCCAGCGGTGCTGCTCCGGTGGCGCAGGCCTATGCCGGGCACCAGTTCGGCGGATTCAGCCCACGTCTCGGCGACGGGCGCGCACTCCTCCTCGGTGAGGTCGTCGACGCCGACGGCCACCTTCGCGACCTCCACCTCAAGGGCTCGGGGCGCACGCCGTTCGCGCGCGGCGGCGACGGCCTGGCCGCGGTCGGTCCGATGCTGCGCGAGTATGTCGTCAGCGAGGCGATGCACGCCCTCGGCATCCCCACGACCCGTTCTCTGGCGGTGGTGTCGACGGGGCGCTCGGTACGCCGCGAGACCCTGTTGCCGGGAGCGGTGCTCGCGCGGATCGCGAGCAGCCATTTGCGTGTGGGTAGCTTCGAGTACGCCCGCGCCACGGGCGACGTCAACCTTCTGCGCCGCCTCGCCGACCACGCGATCGCCCGTCACCATTCCGGCGCCGCGGAGGCCGAGCGGCCCTATCTCGCATTGTTCGAGGCGGTGGTTGCCGCCCAGGCGTCGGTGGTGGCTCAGTGGATGCTCGTCGGGTTCGTCCACGGGGTGATGAATACCGACAACATGACTATCTCTGGAGAGACGATCGACTACGGGCCGTGCGCCTTCATGGAGGCGTTCGACCCGGGCACGGTCTACAGCTCGATCGACCGGGGCGGGCGCTACGCCTACGGCAACCAGCCGGTGGTCGCGGAGTGGAACCTCGCCCGGCTCGCTGAGGCCCTCCTCCCCCGCTTCTCCGACGAGCAGGAGGAGGCGGTCGCACTCGCGGTGGAGTCACTCGGCGCGTTCCGCCGGCAGTACGGCGCCGCCTGGTCGGCCGGCATGCGGGCCAAGCTCGGCCTTCCCGACGATCTCGCCGACGCGGTGGTCTCGCCGCTGGTCGACGACTTGCTCACCCTGCTCCAAGCAAACCGGGTCGATCACACGTCGTTCTTCCGCGGTCTCGGCGCGGCCGCCCGTGGCGACGCCGAGCCTGCGCGCGGGCTGTTTCTGGATCTCGCGGCGTTCGACGCCTGGGTGGAGCGGTGGCGCGTCTTGGGGCCGGACGCTGATCTGATGGACCGGGTCAACCCCGTCTACATTCCGCGCAACCACCTCGTCGAGGAGGCCCTCGCCGCCGCGACCGACGGTGACCTGGGTCCGGTCGAACGGCTATTGGACGCGGTTGCGAGCCCATACGACGAGCGCCCCGGCCTCGAGCGCTACGCCGCAGCCGCCCCGCAGGACTTCGGCACCTACCGGACCTTTTGCGGGACCTGAGGCTCCGTCCGTCGCGCTGGCCTGTGACCCGCTACCCGCAAATTTGGAATCATCGAAGCGCACCCGGGCGTACTGCCCCGCCGGCTTCGACGACTCCTGCGCCCATTGCGCAGACGACGAGCTCGCTCACGGCGCAGACGTCGACTCCCACTCCTACGAGCGCCCCGACCCGCAATCCCAAGCGGTGTCTCCATGGAAATCAAGCGTCGGGACGGTTCACAGTCCACCAGCGACGCGGATGCGGGCCCGGTGACGTAGCTGCCGTCGGGACCGAGGAGCCAGCCGGCCGACGACCAGCCGGCCTACATCACCCGGCTCTCACCCCCGGAGGACAGCTCGCGATCGCCACGCCGGGCATGAGAAGGGAGGTCCGCGACCCTCTGTGGCGACCCTTCACCTTTCGGGTCCGGGCGGTCTGAGACCCGCCTGAAGCATCCTGTACGTGGACGCAACGCGCGGGACCATGTTCGCGTGTTTCGGGACATGAACGGACAAGCAGCCATCCCGCGGGGCAACGTCGCCGCCCCGGCGGAGGAAGGCTTCGAGGACTGGGTGCGCGCCAGCAGCCGTCGTCTCAGGCGACTCGCGTACCTGCTCACGGGGGACCTCGACCAGGCCGAGGATCTGCTGCAGTCGGCATACGCCAAGGTGCTGCCGCGGTGGCACAAGATCTCGACGTACGACTCGCCCGAGACCTACATGTACCGGGTGATGGTGAACCTGAGGACGTCCTGGTGGCGCCGCTCCCGCGACCGAGAGTGGTCGACCGACGAGATCCCCGAGGCGTCTTGGCGCGTCGGTACCCCCGGCGAGGGAGACGCCGTCGTGGAGTCCCAGGCGCTGCTGGCCGCGTTGCGGGCCCTGCCTGAGCGGCAGCGGGCCGCTGTTGTCCTACGGCACTGGTGCGACCTCTCTCAGGCGGAGACCGCGGACATCATGAAGTGCTCAGTCGGCACCGTTAAGAGCAATGCATCCCGGGGTCTGGCGCATCTGCGCGCCGCCCTGGCCCAGACCCCAGACATCCCCGGCACACAGAAGAGTGACCTCCGATGAACAACACCACCGACCCCATCTTCGAGGCGCTCGACCGCCTTGCCCGCGTTGTCGACACCAACCCCGTTGGTGACCCGATGCCGGGCATCACGCGCAAGGCCCGCGCCCACCGCCGCCGGGTCACCGCCCTCGCGGCCGGCGGCGGCGCCGTCGTCGTGGCCGTCGGTGTCGGCTCCGCGTCCGTGGTCGACTTCCCCGACCCGGCCCGGGACCCCGGCTACGCCAACTCCCCGAGCACCTCGCCGACCTCGGCCCCGAACACGCCGACGTCCTCGCCAAGCGGGCCGACCCTGGCGGAGTATGACCGGGCCCGCGCCGACGTGGACGGCGACGGTGCTGCGGACATCATCCGAATCCGGGTCCCCAAGGCCGATGTCAAGGAGGGTCAGGACGTGAGCATGGTCAGCAAGGACGTGCGGCTGCAGGTCGAGCTGGCCGCGGGCGCCACGGACGAGCTCCGCTTCGGCGAGGCGCTCGCCCCCACCATCTCCGGGACCCCGGACCTGGATGGGAACGGCAGCGCCGAGGTGGTCCTGAGCTTCAGCGGCGGCGACGCTGCATGGCTCAAGGTCTTCACCTGGGACGGCGACACGGTGGTCCAGGCCGAGCCGGCCACCGGCTCCCCGGCGGACCTAGTTGCCGACGGCGGCATTTATTCGGCCCCGGAAGTCGCCAGCGCCGCGCTCGTCGACGGCGGCCTGATCAGCTGGGTCGGCACCGGCGACACCTCCGCGCCGTACGAGGTGCGGGTCTGGACCTGGCAGCTCAACGAGAAGCGGCTCGTCGCCGGCGAGGCGGAGCAGGTCCAGTGCATGACCCCCGGTCAGTACCCCAAACCCTGCTGACCCGCCTATGGCGAGGGCGCGCAACTGCAAGCGGACCCGACCCGACCGACGTCGCCGGCCCGACAACGCTGGCGACGTTGGGATCCTGCCCCGGTGGGGAGTCCGCTCAGACCAACTCGCCGCGCTTCCTGCTCAGGTAGCCGCGCTCGGCGGAGTTCTGGGTGGCGGCGATGGCGGCGTCGTACGACTCCTTCGCCTCGGCGGTCCGGCCGAGCCTGCGGAGCATGTCGGCGCGGGCGACGTGCCATGCGTGGTAGCCCGTGAGCGGCAGCCGGTCGACCAGAGTGAGGGCGACCTTCGGGCCGTCCAGCTCCGCGACCGCGACCGCGCGGTTGAGTGCGACGATCGGCGACGGGTCGAGCCGGGTCAGCTGGTCGTACAGCGCGACCACCTGCGACCAGTCCGTGTCCGACGCGGTGGGGGCGTCGGTGTGGACGGCGTTGATCGCGGCGAGTATCTGATAACGGCCGGGTCGGTTGATCGCGAGGCACTCGCGGACCAGGTCGTGCCCCTCGGCGATCAGCCCGCGGTCCCAGCCGGCGCGATCCTGCTCGCCGAGCGGGACCAGCTGCCCATTGCGCACGCGGGCCTCACGCCGGGCCTCGGTGAGCACCAGCAGTCCGAGCAGACCGCCCACCTCCGGCTCCTCGGGGAGCAGCTGGCGGAGGACCCGTGTCAGCCGGATGGCCTCGCCCGTGAGCTCGGCGCGCACCGGGTCGCCGTCGCCGGTGGCGAGGTAGCCCTCGTTGAAGACGAGGAACAGTACCGCCAGCACGCCGCCGAGCCGCTCGGGGAGGTCGGCGGCCTCGGGCACCCGGTAGGGCACCTTCGCCGCCGCGATCTTCTTCTTCGCCCGGGTGATCCGCTGCGCCATCGTGGTCTCGGGAACGAGAAACGCCTGCGCGATCTCAGCCACGGTCAGCCCACCGAGGAGGCGGAGCGTCAGCGCGATCCGCGCCTCCGGTGCGAGCGCCGGGTGGCAGCAGGTGAACAGCAGCCGCAATCGGTCGTCCTCGACCGGTCCGGTGGGTTCGTGGGGCGTGTCGTCGTAGGACATGAGGGCCGCCTGGTGCTTGGCGTCGCGCTGCTTCTCGCGGCGGATCCGGTCGATCGCGCGGTTGCCCGCGGTGATCGTGAGCCAGCCGCCGGGGTTGGGAGGTACGCCGGACTCCGGCCACTTCTCCAGCGCGGCCACGAGCGCCCCACCCGCCGCCTCCTCGGCGATGTCGATGTCACCGAAGCGGCGGACGAGCGAGGCGATCAGGCGGCCGTACTCCTCGCGGAAGACCCGCTCGACGGCCGACGCCACCACCTGCATCGACGAGTCGTTCAATCGGCAGGGCCCTCGAACGGGCGGACCTCGACCTTGCCCCGGCAGGCCCTGGACCCCTCGGCGGCCAGCTGGAGCGCCACGTCGAGGTCGGGCGCGTCGATGATCCAGAAACCCCCGATGACCTCCTTGGTCTCCAGGTAGGGGCCGTCGGTCATGACCGGCGTCTCCCCCTGGCCATCGACGACAGTCGCGGTCGACGCCGGCTGGAGCCCACCCGCGAAGAGCCAGTACCCCTCGGCCTGCAGCTTGTCGTTGAAGGCGCCGGTCGCGGCGAACGCCTCCTCCATCGCCTCCTGGGATCCGTAGTTGCCGAACTCGTTCCTCTCGGCGGGGCCGTGCACGCTCAACAAGTAGTGCGTCATCTCACTTCTCCTCAGTTCCGGCGGTGCCGATGACCGGCCTTGTACACCCACCACGAACGGCCTCCCGCCGATACGACAACCTGCCACAGCAGGCTTTACGGTCGGGTTTCACAGAGGCCCGGTCCCGTCGGCGACGCGCTGGAAGTCGCAGCTGGTGCCTGCACCCGAGCGGACTGGTGCTTCTGCGACCCGGTGCTACTGCTGCAGAAGCGTCGAACCGGCAGCTGGCTGGGGCCGGCGTCAGGCCAGACATCGGCTCGATCCTTGGCACTCGGGAGAGGCTGCTCGTCAACGCAGCGGACACAAGCAGGAGGGTTAGAACTCCCAACGGGATGGGCTACGTCGCAGTGGGTGGCCCAATCCAGGTGGTAAGCGCGTCCTCCAGCCCCCGGTTGGTTCCCTCTCCCACCCAGGCGACGTACCCGTCGGGCCGCATCAACACGGCAGCGGGAGCAGTGACCGCGCCCAGCACCGGAAGCTCCCAGCTACCAACGTATGTGGCTTCGACCCCCGCAACTCGATCCGCCCATGGAGTGATGTCTAGACCATCGGGCTCATCGAGGTTGAGCAGCACCGGGCGGGCGCCGTGCAGCAGGGCAGAAACCTGTAGTTGGCCGGCGGCGGTGACCCGATCGAGATCGGGCATGCGGCGTCCGAGCAGCGGGTGTCCCTCGCCCAGGTCGTAAGAGATACGGGACCGGACATTCTCCCGGCGAATCGTTTACGCGGCTCCTCCATGCTGAGCAGCTCGGACATGGTGGTGTCGCGCAACACCTCCATGCGATCGTCGACGCGCATGAGCGCGGTCTGCGCCAGCGTGTCTCGCAGCACGCGAGCAGCGACCGGGTGGCGCTCGGCATGGTAGGTATCCAGCAGGCTTTCCGGCGCTGTTCGGTGAACTACCTGGGCGAGCTTCCATCCCAGGTAGTTCACCGCATCTTGCACACCGGTGTTGAGGCCCTGGCCACCGACCGGGGAATGCGCATGTGCTGCGTCACCGGCCAACAACACCCGTCCCTCGCGATAGGCGGCGGCCTGCCGGGTCGTATCAGTGAACCTGGAGATCCAGGTGGGACTATGGATCCCGTAGTCGGTCCCGTATACGGCGACGAGCGCCGCGCTTAGATCGCGCAGGGTCGGTTCGGTCGGAGGTCCGACGTGCTCTTCGGTCACCATGACCCGTACCGGCCCTCCATCCACGAACACCACCTTGCCGTCGCGGATCTCGTACTCCTCCTTGCCGAAGGCATGGACGCCAAAGGCATTGCGGTGGATGCCCATTTCCGGCTCCTCGGCCACTTGGACTTCGGCGATCAGGCTGCTGGTCGTCGGATCCCACCCGGGGAACTCGATGCCGGCCGCCTTACGGACCAGGCTGCGTCCGCCATCGCAGCCGACGAGATATTCGGCCCGCAGCGGTTGGCCGTCGGACAGCCCGACGTCGACCCCCGTGTCGTCCTCGGCGATACCCATAACCTCACTTCCGCGATGGATCGGTACCGCCAGCTCGCCTACCCAGCCGGCCAGGATGCGCTCGATGTGGTTCTGCCACAGCCCGAGCCCGTAGTTGTGCCGGGTGGGAAAGTCGCTGATGTCCAAACGGATCATCGAGAACCCCGCGACCTGAGCAACCTGCCCTTGCGACAGGAACCGGTCGGCGATGCCACGCTGGTCGAAGACCTCGATAGTGCGTGCGTGCAGACCGTCAGCGCGCGAACCGGGGAGGTCCTGGCTGGCGCGCCGCTCGACAATGGCAACGTCGACCCCTGCCAGCCCCAACTCGCCAGCCAACATCAGTCCTGTCGGGCCTCCTCCGGCGATCACCACCGCGTGCTCGGTCATCGGCACACTCCGGCTGGTACCACGCCGTTCACGACCAGCGCATCACATTCCTCGGTCGCGCGGTCCGGCGCGCACACCCGCACCTGCGTGCCGATTGCCCCCCACCGCACGGAGAGTCCCACCACCGGTTCAACGTCCCCGCGCGACCCGTACGTCGCCAAAAACATGCGCATTTCGTGACTCCCAGTCCGTAGGTTCTGGCCTCGGCCGGCGGTTCTGGGGCACGATCCGGGTCTTGCCGCAAGCCCCCCGGTGCGCTATAAGTTGAGAGTGGACGGGCGTGGGTACGCCCTTTCCCATGAGATCTACACACGCATCTCGGTGGCCGCCGATGTGATGGGCGGTGCCGCGTGTGTACCTGGTCTGCGCGTCCCGGTGGCCACGGAAGGCCCATGTCTGACCAGGAGCTGTGTGAGACGCTGCGTGATCTTGCGACTCCGGCGTCGCCGCCCCACCGACGGACCAGCCGACCCAGGCGCTTCACCGCGCCCGGACCAAGAGTGGGCACGGTGTCGGGCTTCGAGGAATGTCAGCTGCCCGGGTGGCTCGCCACCCCCTGCGGCTCCCTCCCCGGCGCTGCGGCGTGCGATTGCACACCCCACGTCGTCACCCCGACCCGAGGGCGGCTACCTCGTTCCCCTCCTAGAGCCGGTCAGACAGTGCGGAACCGTGCAACGGTCGAGTGCGTCGAACCCATGACGGGACTCCGGGGAAGGGATGGCACCATGGACCGCCGGACTAGCCGATCACTGTCTTGCGGCACCGTCGGAGCTGTGCCCATGGAAGCGGTGAGCAGACCCGATACGGGAGTTGAGCACGCGCAACGGCAGTCGCTGCGTGGACGCAGTCTCGCTGCTGTGTTGTCCGTTGTAGCGGTCACAGCTGCTTGTGGAGTCGGCGGACAGCAACAACTTTCAGCGTCTGGAAGGGAGTGCCCCCGCCAGCGGATGTGAACGATGTGCACGGAGACTACCCGAACTTCCTCTATTACGACGGTCGGAGTTATGTCTTAGTGAAAGAGCTACCAGCGGTAGTCGATCTTGACGTGCTGGGGCGCAAACTCGGAACTGTTGAGTGCCAACTCCATATGCACGACACCGAGGGCTACCAGCTTGGGAGTGGTGACGCTTCCTTCCTCGATCCGGGAACTCCCTTCTTCGAGCGCAAGGGCCAGCCTACTGAGCAACAGCTCGTCGCCCGGTACGATCACGGCTGCCTGGCCATCTACGACGTCGACGCAAAACGGCGCCTGTAGAGCCGGCGGATGAGCAGCGTCGGGCTAACCTATGGGACACGCGGCAGCTGACCTTCGCGGGTGGTTCTTGGTGGACCAGCCGGCTCTGCGCGTCGCAACGATCTGGGCACCGCTGAGTGCGACAGTGACTATCCGAGGAAGCTGTTCCGGAGGGCCGAGAGAAACTGCCAAGGCCCACTGACGGGCGACGCATCGGACGCGTTAGACCGGTCGGCGGGTGACGAGGGTGGCGATGGTCGAGCGGTCGGTCAGCTGGGCTGCTCCAATGAGCGACGCCCTACTTGAAGAAGTCAAACACTAGATCCTCCGTCGCGTTCGGGCGCAGCTCAGGGCCTGCCTGTTCACATTCGCTTCGGCTGACCAGGCAGCGGACGATTATCGCCGTGTGTTGACCAACAATATCATTCTCGTGTGATTCACGCTTGAACTCTCCCTCGACCACAAAGAGGAACGCGTCATTGCCTTCCCAGACCGGCTGCCATCCGAAGCCCGCCTCGAGGATCTCGGTTGGGATATCAGCGCTTCCAAAGCGTTCATTGATCGAGATATCCACAACCTCGCCTGAGTGGAGAAGAACGCGAATGCCGTTCTCGGACACGCTGACCGGTCGATCTCCTGCACATCCTTCCAGCACCAGCTCTACCGAACCGCTGCGGGTAAGCCGATGGACGCCACCACAAGCGCCGTCTCGGCTGATGGCTAGAGTGTGCTCACGAGAAATCAGTCCCACCGACTTAGTCAACTGAACGGGGTCGCTCCCGAGTTGCCAAAGCTCCTGTTGGTCTGATGGCCCCTTAGTCGCATAGATTATGCCAACCGGTGACCAACCGAATACGAAGTCGGCCTCGACGGGAAGCTGACCGACGATCTCGAAGTCACGGACGTCGGCTACTAAGCCCTGGTATGCAACCAGCTGACCGTCGGGGGAGACGGCTGCGGGATACAGGCTGCTGTTCCAAGCGTCTGGAACTGGGAGTGAGTCCAAGGACCCAGACGGCCGCAGGATACCGTAGCGGGACCAGAACCGTCCCTTGCTCTCGTGTTCTTTTAGCACAAGCCAACCCCCCTCGACACGGCCCACGAGGCCACCACCATCGGCCGGGATCCGCGTACGCTGATCGACGTCGAAGACAGTATTGCCGACTTCGAACGGCAAAGTCGGTGGGGGACCGGACGGGAGACCTCTCGCCCACCTCAGCGGCTCGTCGCTGCTTGAGGACGTGGGTTCTCTCACCGATGTCTGCGCGCTGCTTTCCGGCCGTTGTGTCGATGGTTGGCTGGCGACGTCGTTCCTGGACAGGCCGGAGTGTGGCAAGACGCCAGACAGCATCGCTCCCGACAATGCGAGCGCTACGGTAGTCAGGCCAGTGACCGCACCGAGGCTCCGCCGCCGCCGCCGACGTGCTTGCAACGCTCGGGCGACGGTCACCGCCTCGAAGTCCTGGCTGGGGTGCCAACCCTCAACCTCTGCCCTGAGCCGGTCACGGAGTGCCTCGTCAAGGTGAGAAGTCATTTTGGCCTCCTGTCTGCATCAGCCTCCGCAAGAGCCTTGCGTAAGGCACCCATAGCGCGGGAGGCGTGGCTCTTCACGGCGCCTCGTGAGCACCCAAGGACGAAGGCGATCTGCTCTTCAGACATGTCTTCGTAATTGTCGACGGCACCTGAAGACTGACCCCTCGGCGGCAGTGGAAATTGGACCCCTTGTCGAGACCCTGGCTCGAGTCGAGCCGGGGAGGCAGCGAGGTGTTGTCCGTGGAGGATTGGGCGGAGATCCGTCGGTTGCACCGCTCGGAGGGGATGCCGATCAAGGTGATCGCGCGGGTGCTGGGGTGCTTGCGGAACACGGTCCGCCGGGCGCTCGGCACGCCGGGGCCACCCCGGTATGAGCGACCGGCTCGAGGCTCGGTGTTCGACGAGGTGGAGCCCAGGGTCCGGGAGCTGCTGGCGGCGTGGCCGACGATGCCGGCGACGGTGATCGCTGAACGGGTGAGTTGGGCGCACTCGATCCGGTTGCTGCGGGAGCGGGTGGCTGACCTGCGCCCGGTGTATCTGCCGCCGGATCCGGCCAGCCGCACGGCGTATGCGGCTGGGGAGGTCGCCCAGTGCGACTTTTGGTTCCCCGACGTTGAGCTGCCGGTCGGGTTCGGTCAGACCCGCACGGCGACCCGGCTGCCGGTGCTGGTGATGATCACCGGGTATGCCCGCTGGCTGTCCGCCCGGCTGGTCCCGTCCCGGGCCGCGGAGGATCTGTTCGCCGGCTGGTGGACGCTGATCGCCGACCTCGGGGCGGTGCCGCGGGTGCTGGTCTGGGACGGTGAGGGCGCGGTCGGGCGGTGGCGGCGTGGGCAAAGTGAGCTCACCACCGACACGCACGGCTTCCGTGGCGTGCTGGGTGCCAAGGTGCTCATCTGCCGACCGGGTGACCCGGAGGCCAAGGGGTTGGTCGAACGGGCGAACGGGCATCTGGAGACCTCGTTCCTGCCCGGCCGCAGCTTCGCTTCGCCGGCGGACTTCAACGCCCAGCTGGCCGGCTGGCTGAGGTTGGCCAACACCCGGCCGAAGCGGGTCCTCGGCTGCGCCCCGGCCGAGCGGATCGACGCCGACCGGGCGGCGATGCTCACCCTGCCACCGCTCGCCCCGGGCACCGGGTGGCGCAGCACACTTCGGCTGCCACGGGATCACTACGTGCGCCTGGACGGCAACGACTACTCGGTGCACCCGGCGGTGGTGGGCCGGCGGGTCGAGGTGCTCGCCGACCTGGAGCGGGTCCGGGTGCACTGTGACGGGCGGATCGTCGCCGCGCACGAGCGGTGCTGGGCCCGCCACCAGACCCTCACCGACCCCGCCCACTTGGCGGCGGCCAAGACGCTGCGGCTGGCCCGCCTCGCCGTGCTACCGCCACCGGCGCGCACCGAGGTCGAAAACCGGGCGCTAAGCGACTACGACGCCGCCTTCGGTCTCGGCGAAGAAGCACACCGATGAGCCCCACCCGGACCGCCACCACGGCCACCTCCCGCGACGTCAACACCGAGATCGCGTTCCTCACCCGGGCGTTGAAGGCGCCGACGTTGCGGGAGTCGGTGAGCCGGCTGGCCGAGCGAGCCCGGGCCGAATCCTGGACCCACGAGGAGTTCCTGGCCGCCTGCCTGCAACGCGAGGTCTCAGCCCGGGAGTCCCACGGCGGGGAAGGCCGCATCCGGGCCGCCCGCTTCCCCGCCCGCAAGAGCCTGGAGGAGTTCGACTTCGACCACGCCCGCGGCCTCAAGCGGGACACCGTCGCCCACCTGGGCACGCTGGACTTCGTCACCGCCCGGGAGAACGTGGTCTTCCTCGGCCCACCCGGAACCGGCAAGACCCACCTGGCGATCGGGCTGGCCATCCGGGCATGCCAGGCCGGGCACCGGGTCGCCTTCGCCACCGCCTCGCAGTGGGTCGCCCGCCTCGCCGACGCCCACACCACCGGCCGGCTGCAGCCCGAGCTGGTCCGCCTCGGCCGCTACCCCCTCGTCGTGGTCGACGAGGTCGGCTACATCCCCTTCGAACCCGAAGCGGCGAACCTGTTCTTTCAGCTCGTGTCCTCCCGCTACGAACGGGCCTCCCTCATCGTCACCAGCAACAAACCCTTCGGCCGCTGGGGGGAAGTGTTCGGCGACGACGTCGTGGCCGCCGCCATGATCGACCGCCTCGTCCACCACGCCGAAGTCATCGCCCTCAAAGGCAACAGCTACCGACTCAAAGACCGCAACCTCGGCCGCGTCCCCGCGGCCACCACCGACGAACCATGACCACCCAGGGGGTCAACATTCACCTGCCGCCAAGGGGTGAGTTTTCGGCTGCCGTTGACAGTAATAGCGCAGGACCACGACGGCGCGTTGCCGCGCTGGGAGCGATCGCAGCAGGGGCAGCAAGACAAGTCGTTCGTCAACCTCTGCGAGACCCTCCGGAGTGCTCGCCGCTGGCACCTCCGCCACCAGCGTCTCAGACTTCCAAGCTTGACGTCGTCGCCACGAAATCGATGACCGAACGAGGGTGGTCCGCACATAAGACTCCGCCGATGCAGGTTCCCGCAGGCCAGCCCCAACGGGCGTACAACTGCACCAGTGCTTGCTGTAGCAGGTCCTCTGCAAGCGCTCGATCGCCCACCAGCAGGCAGGCCGTCCGGTACAAAGCTGGCGAGCGGACATGGACGAACTCCACGAACAGTGCCTCGTCATGCCGCGCCACGACACCTCCTCACTCCACCTAAGACGCCTGGGCAGCCTGGACGGTTCACCGACGGCTCGGTCCAGCTTGCGCCGGGGAGAGTGTCAGTGACCTCGCCTCGCCCGGCCGTGGCAACCGGGGTCGGGCTCTTGCGCCTGAATGCGTGGACGGTCATGTGCGGGTGCCGGACTTGACTCCGGCCGGTCAGCGCCGCGCGGCGGAAGGAACCGGAAACGAGACGGCTAGCTTTGCAGCGACCTCAACGGTCACCGCTCGTACGTTTCGCGGCCTCACGCCCCGAAGTCTCGAGGGCACGCTTCGGGTGGGCTGCGCGTGCTGCGGCGGGAAGCCACCGCAGTTGGTCATGCGGCCAGCCTCGCTCTGTTGGGGGTGAAACGTGCCGTGTTCGTGGGCCCGGGTGGCGTTGCGAGCGTGCTCCGTGGGGAATGGCTCCACGACCGCGTCTGCCCCGTCACGGTGGCGCCAGGGAAGGTGGCGACGAGCGGCCAGGTCATCGGCCACTGCGTCAGCGCGTGTCCGGTCTCAGGGGGCCCGGTTGGTCCGGCGAGCAACCAGCCAGCGAGACCGACAGCGCGACCAACAGACCTGCGGTCCTGCGTAGCGACATCGGTACGGTCCCTCCCGGCTCTCAGTGTCCTGCCTGACTCTCACGCTGCCAATGGGGAGCCTGATGACACATCCGCCGCCCCACCTACCGGGGGCGTCGACCCGCACCCTGAATTGGATGCAACCCCGTCTCCGGCTCGGGCGTGTCCAATGGTGAGGGGAGCAGGAGGTGGGGCGTGCCTGATGCGCGGGCCGAAGAGGCGTTCGTCGACCTCTATGAGGCGACGTACGGTCGCGTGGTCGCGCAGATCTACGCGCTCTCCGGGGACCTCGCCGAGGCGCAAGAGGTGGCCCAGGATGCCTTCCTTCGCGCATGGACGAGCTGGGCGCGGATCACCGCGTACGACGACCCCAGCGGCTGGGTCCGCAAGGTTGCCCACAACCTGGCCGTCAGCCGCTGGCGGAAGGCGCGGAACACCGCACGGGCCCTGATCAGGCACGGCCCACCGGCTGACGTCCCGGAGCCGAGCCTGGCGTCGGTTTCCCTGGTGGCTGCCCTCACCCGCATCCCGGAGCCAGCCCGGCGCGCCCTCGTCCTGCACCACATCGCCGGTCTCTCCGTGGCGGAGATCGCTGATGTGGAGGGCGTGGCCACCGGGACAGTGAAGGCACGGCTGTCGCGTGGTCGCGCTGCGCTCGCCCCGCTCCTGGCCCAGCCGGCCCACAGTGATCCGGAGGTGCGACATGCCTGAGGACCCACACCACCTCGACAAGGCCTTCACCGACCTGACCCGCGACATCTCCTCCCGCGTCCACGCGCCGACCTCGCTCGAGCTCATCGGGCGGGCATCGGTCCAGCGTGGCCGCCGAGCTGCGGTGGCCGCCGCGATCTCGGTCGCCGCAGTCGTCCTGGGCGTGACGACCCTCACCGGTCGGGTGCCGATCGGCGGGGGTCCTGGCGGTGTGGGGGACGGCTCCTCTAGCTCGTCACCTACGACACCGTCCCCCACGACACCGTCACCCACGACGCCGACGACCACGGCCACGACGGTGCCGGCGTTTCTCACCGCAACCGACCTGGAATTCCTTCATGAAGACCTCCGCCCGGTCGACGAGCTGCCGCCGGCCGTGGACTGGGCGGGATGCGTGCCGAACGACCTGGGTTGGCAGCGTGCGGTCCTGGCAGCCGGCGACGACTACGCCGTGGCGTCGCAGATCGCGGCCTTCGAAGACGAAGCGACCGCGGAAGACGCCTTCGACCACCTGGTGCGGGGGCTCGAGCCCTGTGTTTTCGATGGACGTGTGTTCCCGCCCTCAGACGACGTGATGAGCTTCATTAATGCGAGGGAGGGGGGAGTTACCGCCATGATGACCATCTTCGACCTGGATGCGGCCGAGGAGTCTGGCCGGCATCGCTTCCAGCAGGTCGTCCTGGTGAAGACCGGAAGGACCGTGGCCGTCGTCACGGTGCACTCCGTTTCGGAGTCGCCCCCCAACGTCGATGAACGCGACGTTGTGCGGTTCGCTATGGCCGTGCGGGATCGTATTCCAACCACGACGCTCAAGACTGAGCCGCCCGTTTTGACAGGGCCGACGCCGGATTCAACTGTTGGGCCAAGAGACACCTTTTGGGAGAGACGCCTGATCGCCACGTTCCGCCGCCTGGGCGCCGTTGACGTCGGTGTCGTTCAGCACGAGTTTCGAGCCGCACGCGTCGGCGGTAGCTGGAGAGGCGACTACGTGACGGTGTACGAGACCAGTACCCAAGCAAAAAGCACACCGGGACAGTTCGTCCGGCGGATCGATCTAGGTAGGACCACGGGCCTTGTCATACGCGGCGTAAGCGGGCCCTTCGTGAAGTTCTCCTGTAGGGACCGTCGTTACCACGTGTCTCTCTTGCCTCATGCAGCGGCGACTCACAGCCGGCTACCGGGCGTCGAGAGATTCATCCGAGAGCTGCTTCCTCTCACCTGCGAACAGTCAGACAACCGGCCTGACTAGGAAGAGATCTGCGCGCCGTCGATCACCTGAGGACGATCACGCTGGTTCGCAAGCCCGGGGACGGCGTGGTGTGGTGGCTGGGTTACAGAGAGCCCCTGATCTGGCCCGACGTTCCGGGCTAGTTCAGGGCTCTCGTGTCATGGATGTGTCGTGGGGCTGCCCCGTTGTCGCCGTGAGAGTGTTGGGCAGGACGCTGACAGCCGGGAGAGGAACCCTCGGCATGGAACCCATCGGAGTCGGTGCGGCGTCTCAGCGGTATGTCCAACCCAGTCAGGACCGTAGGTCTGTTGGTCGCGCTGTCGGTCTCGCTTGCCGGTTGCTCATCGGACCAACCCGGGCCTGTGGGACCAGTTAGCGACGGGGGGCTGTACCCCACGGTCAAGGAGTCTGAGGGCTACACCTACAGGGATGGCGGCAAGAGCACGGACACCGGGGGACCAAGCGGGCGAGGGTCCACCGGTCCCAACGTGCTGTACCCCAGGGACCGGACAGTGTGCCTAGCGCCGCGAGCCGCCTTGTGCCCACCAGGCACGAGGTGGTCTGAGGGCTCCGTCGGCTGGCCACCACCGGACACCAGGAATAGCAGGCCGGGGCCGACAATGGCGCTCATAGCTCGGTGCGATCCACCAGCCCATAATCGGCGGAACTGCGCCTTGGGCACCGGGAGCACGGGCATGGAGCCTCGTAGTCGAGGGTCGATCGGTCCCGGCGTGCTGTACCGCACGGACTTGACACTCTGTCGAGAACCGCGTGTCTCGCAGACGGCAGCATCTGCCAAGTCCGAGATGAAGGGGTTCACGGAGCCTTGTCCACGAGGCACGCGGGTGGTTGACGGCTTCGTCGGCATCGACGGGCCGAGGCCCGGGCCGACAATGGCGGTCATACTTCCGTGCGAGCCACTACCCCATAATCGGCGGGGCTGCGCCAGGTGAACCTGTGGTTGCTAGCCCGGTAAGCCGCTCATGCCAGCCGCACGCGGTACCTCCAGCACGTCAACTCTGAGAGGTTGAAGCCCTGAGAAGTTGGCTGGGTTGGTGTCCTCTGCCTGGCCGTCCCGGACGGCCATGGTGTGCATGGACGTGAGCACCTTGAGCCACCGCAGGGCAGCCGAGACGCTGACGGCCATGAGGTCATGCGGGCCAGGGTGGGGGACGCGTCCACGCAGGTGCCCGTAGATGAGGCCCCAGACACCTGGCGGTACAAGACCTGCTCGCAACAGTGGGTGATCTCGCTACTCATCGCGGCGCCCAGCGCAGACAAGCACGGCGGCGTGCAGAGCCACGTTGAGGAAGGCGGGTCCAAAGGCGATCACAAAGTGCGTTGCGTCGCTAAGACCGTCGAACCGGTACGGCTCTAGCAGGACAGGCAGGGACCAGGGCAGCCCCAGTGCCAACAGGGCAACGCCGATGAGCCCAGCCCCGATGTTGGCTCCGCTGTCCGGAGGGGTGGTTGCGATGGCCACCACGAGCACGGCCGTAAGCGCCACCACGATCAGCATGTGGAATCCCCACAGGCTTCGGAGTGGAAACGCAGGGCCTACCTCGCGCATCACGTGGAGTCTCCCAGCAACGCCCGTCTTGAGCTACAGCTGCCTGCCGGGCCTCCGGCAGGCATGGATGCCGGCTGAAATGTCGTCACCCGCGACCGCCGCCGCCGAGCGGGTAGTGGGTCAGTTTGACTGAGGCCGGTCGAGCAGCGCGGCGATGTCGGTCAGCATCCAGACGTGGTCCGCAATGCCAGCGGCCGTCGCCGGGGTAGTCGGACGGCCGTTCTTCTTCGTCAGCGTCATGTGCGGCCGTGCGAAGTTGTAGTGCATGAAGTGCAGGGAGACGGCGGTCATGAGGTTGTCCACCTTCTTGGAGAACGCGTTGGTCAGCCGGGTTGGACCGGCGCCTCCCCACCCATCCGCGTGGTGAGGTTCTGTCGCTCGACATGACTGGTTGAGATGTGCCGCGGGTCCGGAGCGCCGGAGACCTTCTTGACCTCCGCGCCGATGCAAGGGACGGGGCTGTAGCGGGTCTGGGGGCCGGTGGGCTCGCTGCCGTCGAGCTTGACGAGCTGGGCGTCCACGTCGAACCCGAACGCACCATCGACGGCGGTCAGGTAGACCTTCAGCCCATCTGTGGTCAGCTGCACCCGGTTCGCCATGCGGCCCGCAGCGTGACACTCTCGGAGCAACCCGACGAAATTTCTACGCCTGTAGTCTCTCGGCTGGCAGCCGACAGGCCACCCGCACGTGGTCGGATGAGCCGTCAAATAGCCCCCTACCCACGCAGCCAGGCCGAAGTCGGCGTGACTGGGCCGGACGCCCCTGCGGTACTCTCCCCTGGTGAACGAGTGCGCCTTCGAGGTGCCGTTTCGCGTCCACGACCGTGACGGTCGCGTTCGCGTCAGGTATGAGGCGAACCAAGACCCTGCGCATTGGGGGTACGACCGCCTGGGATTCGTCACCCCGCCCGCAGACATGGCGACCGGTTTTCCTGTTCTAGAGGCGGCAGTCGAATATGAGGCCGCCGGCTACTTCCGCAACATGGGCTGGATCCAAATAATCCAAGCCTCTTACAACAACGAGCTTGCGCGCCCGGACTTGATGTGCCACCGAATATGCGAGGCGCTGGGCACCCATTTATGTCGTGGGGCCCTTGCCCCAGTCTCTTCGACGCACCTGGAACAACCTCGCGGCCCGTTGCCTGGCGTGCTGATTCGTTCCTGACGGTTACACCGGACCTCCTGATGGCCAGGGTTGTCCGACCGATCTGCTCGATTCGGTGGGGCTACGACGTATCGGCTGAGGGGCAGGTCAGTCTGCGACCGGCCCATGAGCAGAGCCTCGATAACTGGCTCTTCGCAATTAAGCGTGGTAGCGGCGGGGTGACACGAGCTTCGACCTGAGCTTGGGAACGGGCCTGGGGCCTCACGATTCGTGGTGTCTGGACACGAGTCGAGGGAGGCCCCAGGTGCAGGGAGACGGTAGCGCGGCGACGGCGATGCTCGGGTTGGACGGGTTCGTTCTACTCGCTGTGTCGGAGTACGCCGGTGAGGTTGAGCAGGCGATTGAGACCACCCAGAACGAGGCGTTCTGTCGTGGCTGTGGCGTTCAAGCGCGGCTTCATGATCGGCGTCCGACGTGGGTGCGTGACCTTCCAGCGGGCGGTCGACCAGTGACGTTGGTGTGGGTCAAGCGGGTGTGGCGGTGCAGGGAGCACCTGTGTTCGGTCTCCACCTGGACTGAGACGTCGCCGGCGATCCGGGCGCGGGCGTCGTGGACCGAACGGGCCCGGGCCGAGGCGTGCCGCCGGGTCGGTCAAGACGGCCATTGCGTCGCCCAAGTCGCGGCGGACTTCGGGGTCGGGTGGGCCACCGCGATGGCCGCGGTCCGCGAGTACGGCACTCCGCTGGTCGACGGCCCGGCCCGGCTGGTCGGAGTGGAGGCGCTCGGGGTGGACGAGACCGCATTCCTGGCCGCGAACGCCACTCGGAACACGCAGTTCGTCACCGGAGTGGTCGACGTGGGCACCTCCCGGCTGCTCGACGTCGTCCCAGGTCGCAGCGGCAAAGCACTCACCAGCTGGGTGAACACCCAGCCCGAACAGTGGCGCCAAGCGGTGCAGGTGGCGGCGCTGGACCCCTTCCGTGGTTACGCCACCGCGCTGAGCACCAGCCTCCCGCACGCCATCCGGGTGCTGGACGCCTTCCACGTCACCCGGCTGGGGTTCGCCGCCGTGGACGACGTGCGCCGCCGGGTCCAACAAGACACCACCGGGCACCGCGGCCGACGTGACGACCCGCTGTACCGGATCCGGCGGGTACTGCGCCGCGGGGCCGATCACCTGTCCCAGCCAGCCTGGACACGGCTGCTGGCCGGTCTGGACGCCGGCGACCAGGACGGGCAGATCGCCGCAACCTGGATCGCCGCCCAAGACCTCCGGCTGCTCTACCGGGCGAAGTCTCGCGCTGAGGCCCAACGCCGGCTGCACCACTGGCTGGTCCACTGCGCCGACAGCAACGTCCCCGAGCTGCACCGCCTCGCCCGCACCATCGACTCCTGGCGCACCGAGCTGCTCGCCTACTTCGACACCGGCGGGGTCTCCAACGCACGCACCGAAGCGGTCAACCTACTCATCAAGAAGATCAAGCGGATCGGTCACGGGTTCCGCAACTTCGACAACTACCGCCTCCGCCTCCTGCTGCACTGCGGCGTCGACTGGCACACTCACCGACCGACACCACTAAGAGGCCGGTTACCAAGGTTGGCTGCGTAGAGCCCGATAACTGGGCCGAAATCCTGCCGTTCCTTCGCGGAACATGCCCCGACTGGTCCTTCTTAGCAGTAGACCAGGACAGCTAGGCCAGTCATGCTGACCGGTCACGCAAGCCTCCAACGCGCCTCGCCGCGTCCACCGTCGAGGACCCCACGGACCAGGTTGCTGGACTGATCGACACCTCGGCTCAGGCAAACTGACCCACTACCAATCGCTCGGGCTCAACCTTGAATTCGGCCGAAACGTTGTGTTCGTAGACGAGACCCCGCTAATGGTTGTCGGCACCGTCTCCACGAGTGACCCTGCCTCGGCCGAGGCCCTACTGTCGATCCTTGTTCCGAGTCCGCGGACGCTGTCGACAACAGCCAATGTCCAGCGGTTCGGGCCGGAAGAGGTGGTGCTCCACGTCCGCGAGGGTGCGATGGCCGCCGTCGCGCAGGCTGCCCCTTTACTCTTGCGACCCGAAGCGGTCGACTCTCTGGTCGTCAAGTTGCCACCGGAACCGCAGCGGCTCCGTACAGCCATCACCTCCGACGTGCGTAACCTGTTGATTGCTCTCGGAGCGATAACCGTCGCCGTGGGGGCGCTAGCCATCGGAAACACGACCCTTATGGCCGTTATTGAGCGGCGCAGCGATATCGGGCTGCGCCGGGCACTTGGCGCTGGAAGGCTCGCAACCGTCGGTCAAGTGATCGCCGAGGCGATGCTCACCGGTTGCACCGGAGGGCTCATCGGGGCAGCTATCGGGCAAGGATCAGCGCTGGCGATCGCTGCCGCCCGAGGATGGCCACTCACGATCTGGGCGGCCGCAATCCCACTGGGCGCCGTCGCCGGCGCCCTCATCGGCGCCGTCGCCGGCTGCTATCCCGCTGCGAAGGCCGCCGCAGTCCAGCCCGTAGAAGCACTGCGGGCATGAACAGCCCCCCGGGCGTGAGGAAGTACTCTCGGTCAACAAGGACTGTTCCTTCGCACCACGACAATCGCGTACAGCGACGAGTATGGTCGTTTGGATGACAGCCGCGTCCGGACCGGGCACCGTTGCTGGAAGTGTCAGGAACGGTCGACTAGGCGATCGCAACGCGAGATGCTGATCGATCGACGGCGTCGGGCGAGGCACGCCTTGGCTCTGGTACTTGCTGTAGGCGTCCTGGCCGGGACTGGGTGCAGCGGTGGGAGTCCCCAAGAGCAGGTCTCCAACGCAGCCCGCTCGACAGGCGGCGGAGAGGGCAGTCGGCCCGGACACGCACGCACGCCACCGCCGACGCAGGCTAAGGGCTTGGACGCTTCGTTGGTGCAGACGTTCGACTTGAGCGTTGACGCTAGGCATCCGCTGCTCGATTCGAACCTGCCGAAGCGCATGGAGTTCCCGCCTTCGGGCCGGATGACCTCCCTGTTGGCGGATCCACCGGGCCGTGCGGTCGTGCAGGTTCTTCGTTGGCTGCCGTATGACCGCGTCACAGGTTGGCACGATCAGGTGACTTACTTCTACGGCGCGGATGGTCGGTGGCGCTCACTGGTGATGAGCGAGTTAGGTCTTGACCCCACGACCTGGGCGGGCCCGGACACGACTTGGTCCGGTTCGCTATCTCCGAACGGACGTTACTGGGCCTTCCCCACGTCGGTGGACCCGCCGGCCACCTTGGGATCGAGGTGGGGGCCGGTAGCGGTGATGGATCTCAGCACCGCGAAGTACACCTTCTACTCCCCCGACGACGGACGCCGGACCACTGTGAACCCGCAATGGACGAGCGCCACGACGCTTGCGTTCGACTGGAAGCAACGCGGTCACGATCGGCGAGCTGTCGTCGATGTCGTAACCGGCGAAACCAGGCATGTCAATCCGTCGTTCTCCCCTCAGCTGCGCAACCTCACTTACCAGCGGGACGGATCCGCTGTGACAGTAAATCGCCCGGCAAAGATGGAAGACGGGCCGGGCCTCTTGGTAACCTACTCGCCGGTGCTGAGGAAGGTGGCGGAGACAGCCGTACCCTTCCCGCTGCCCGGTAACCAGTGGGAACCGGTGGCGCTAGCCGCGAACCGGATCGCGTTCGCCACCCCGAAAGTGCAGACCGACGGCACGACTACTGGCTCTCCCGGGCTCATTGTCACCAGCCGCGACCTAGAACCACAAGCAGTCCTGACCGAACGCAACGGACGCGATCCATGGTTTTGGTTGGCGTGGCTAAACGACGATTACTTGATATTCCACGCAACCGGCTCCCACCGGCGCATCGAGAGGGTTTTCGCGTGGCACCCCGAGCGCCACGAGCTATACCAACTGACCGAGATAGTTCCGACGAGCGACACGTCGGACCTGGTCATTGTGGACATTGTCGCGAGCGCCGTACGGGTGCGGTCCGCGCGGCAGAATCGGACGGCCTCGCCTTCGTGGACTGCGGCACATGGGCCGCTTGGTCATGTTCCCCGAGCGTTTGGCTAGGCGACCTTCGGGCACAACGGCTTGCGGCAGCTCCACAGCCGGTTCACCCACACTAACCTCACCGGCTCCGCCCGGGCGGGTCACTCTCTGGATTCGACGTTGTGGAAGATCATCGCCCCTGGTCAGCCCGGTGACGGTGTGGCCGGAGATGACGGTCGTAACCGGTATGGGGTCGATGTTCGTCACCCGGTTGACCTGGGCCGATGACGGTGTGACGGCTCGTGACGGTGCCTTAGACGGCACCTTGTCCCCGTCGCCCTGCGGCGGCGGCAGGTAGCGGGCGAAGGCGTCGGCGAAGTCCTCCAAGCGGTAGCCACGGGCCTGCTTGCCATCGGGGAGATGGATCCGGTCGGGTCGCAAACCGTAGGGACGCAGCCGGCGGGCGAGGCTGCGCTGGTCGAACTCGAACGCGCCCCACGGAGACTCCGGCCGTCCCCGCAGCAGGCGCACCAGTTCCTCAGAGGCGATGGCGTTCTCGTCGAACTCGCCCGTACGTCGGCGAGCAGCCGGACCCCTAGCGAGGCCTCGAAGTCCGCGTCGATGGCCTCTACGGACAGGGCGAGCGCCGCCGTCCGGGCTCGGCCCGGCCAGCGCTCCCGGCATGGTCGGCGATGACGATCATTGGTTTCCACGTGTCTGCGGCAGGTCTTCCAGCGGCAGCTCTGGCTCTGCCTGCTCCAACTGCTCGAGGTGCCCACGGACGCCCAGGAGGCGAGTCGGTCACGCAGCCCCGTGCAGCGGTAGCGCGTCGCGGCGGTGCCGGTACTGCGCCACCTGCTCGCCAGGGGCGCGGCGGCGCATCCGAATGGTGATGGCCCGGTCGGTCACCGTGTCCGGCAGGCAGTCGCCGATGCCGGCCAACGCCGCCATGGCGAACGTGGCGAAACGCGGTCGGGGTCTGGCTGGGCCCGGCGCAGCGGATCGCCGGTCTCGCGCGGCCGTCGACTGCACCGCCAATCGTGGCGCGTGCTGCCACGCCGGCTGCCCGTGCGAGGCAACGATCCACAACGTCACCGCGTCGGTGCCCTCAGGCGTCGGCAGCACCAGGTAGCGGGTCAATGCCGCCTGCAACTCGTCCAGCAGCTCAGCGCCAGACTCGCCCAGCCACCCGTCCACGCTCGACGTTGCTCGCGCCGGCACCTACGCCCGACGGCTGCCGATCTCCGCCCTGCTCACGCCGCGTGCACCTCGAGACCGGCCGCACGGACGCGATAGCCGGCCAGCACGTCATTCTCCGCCAGCTCGCCCGCCGGCCATTCGGCGAGTCCCTTTTGACCGGTGACCGTGACCAAGATCGCGGGTCGTGCCCTAGTTGTGCCCTAAGCGGCGGCAAACAAGGGCACGAGGCGGGTCATCACGGTCACTCGCCGGGAACTTGCGAGCCTGGCGATCATGCCTCTGACCTCCGACGATGCAGGTCACCGAGGGGGAGCGGGTGAGGGGAATCGAACCCCCACTGTCAGCTTGGGAAGCTGATGTTCTGCCATTGAACTACACCCGCCGGACGCCAGCGGCGCCGCGGCTGCGATGGTAGCCGAAGCGTCAGAACCGGCCGGTAGGGTCCGCGCATGCTGCTCTCGGACCGCGACATCCGGGCGGCGATTGAGGCGGGGCGCGTCTTGCTCGACCCGTACGACCCCGCGATGGTCCAGCCGTCGAGCATCGACGTCCGGCTCGACCGGTACTTCCGGGTCTTCGAGAATCACCGCTACCCGCACATCGACCCCGCCGAGGAGCAGCCCGACCTCACCCGCCTGGTCGAGCCCGCAGCGGATGAGCCGTTCATCTTGCACCCCGGTGAATTCGTGCTCGCCTCCTCATTTGAGGGCGTGACGCTGCCGGACGACATCGCCGCGAGGCTCGAAGGCAAATCGAGTCTCGGCCGGCTGGGACTGCTCACTCACTCAACCGCGGGCTTTGTCGACCCAGGGTTCACCGGTCACGTGACCCTGGAGCTGAGCAACGTCGCAACCCTGCCCATCAAGCTGTGGCCGGGCATGAAGATCGGTCAGCTGTGCTTCTTCGGGCTGAGCACCGCGGCTGAGGAGCCGTACGGCTCCGCCCGGCACGGCTCGCGCTACCAGGGGCAGCGCGGCCCGACGCCGTCGAGGTCCTACCTCAACTTCCACCGCGCCCGCACCTGAGGGGTGGGGGCGGCGATCAGCTGCGGGCTGCCTCGGCCGGCTGGCCGACGCGGCGTACGCCGACGTCTCCCGACATCGTGCGTACCCGCACCTCGAGGGTCGGGCCGTCCTCGTCCGGACCGTCTGTCGGGTCCAGCGTCGAGCTGACGTCACCGGACATCGATGCCACGTCGAGCCAGGCGACCGTGCCGGTGGGCACTCCGACGCGGACGTCGCCGGAGGCGGAGTTGAGCTGGAGCGGCCCGCAGCGGGCCGTACGGACCTCGATGTCTCCGGAGGCCGTACGCCCGTCGGCACCGGCGGCCAGCTCGCCCAGCCGGATGTCACCCGACGCGGTTGTGGCCGTCACCGGTCCGCTGGCTCGGGTCAGGTCGATGTCACCTGACGCGGTCCCCACCGTGACCGGACCCAGCGCAGCCGCGATGGAGACGCCGCCCGAAGCGGACTGCACCTGCGCGTCCGCGTCGACCCGGCGGATCGAGACATCGCCGCTGGCCGTGCGAATCTCGACTGTCCCGGTGACGTGCTGGACGCGGATGTCGCCGGACGCGGTGGTGGCGTCGAAGCGCGCTAGCTCTCCGGTGCTTGTCACGTCCGCCGACTTGGTGCGGATGTCCACGCTGCTGCCGGTGGGGACCCGGGCGACCAGCTCGACGTCGGGGACCCGCCGCAGTGTCCCGCTGGTCGTGGGCACACTGACGACTACGGCGTCGCCGACCTGTTCGACGCGGGCACGCGCGACCAGCTCCGCCGCCGCGTCGTCACCCTGGCACAGCGGCGACAGCTCGATCGTGGTCTCGCCACCGTCGACGGTGTCGATGGCCACCGACCCGGCTGCCAGGTCGACGCGCAGGGTGGTGGGGGCAGGGGTGGGGAATCGGTGCATGCGTGCCTCCGTCGTGATGGGTGAGGCTGAGCCGTCGGACTGACAGCTCAGGCTGAGCGGTCGGACTGACAGCTCAGCTGCGGAACCAGTCGCGGGCCTTTCGGGCGAGGCGGCCGCTCGAGGCGACTCGCCGCCGCATCGGGCGCTCCTCGCGGTCGATCTCGTACAGGTGCGCCGCGTGGGGGACGGGCGCGGCCGCGTGCGCCAGGTCGGCGTGCACGGCGTTCTCGATCAGGGCCATCGGAGTTCTCCTTGTTTCTTGTGGTGGTTCGTGGGGTTCTGTCGTGGTGCGGTCAGGGGTTCAGCGCACCCAGCCGGAGAGTCGGCGAGCGAACGGTGGGGGAGGAGCGGAGGGATGGAGGGCTCGGGTGGCGGCGCGGACCAGCCAGTTGTTGAGGGAGACGCCTTCGCGGGCGGCGGCTTCCTCGGCCTGCGCCTTGAGGCTCTCGGGTAGCCGCAGGCTGACGCGGGCGGTGGCGTCGTCACCCTCCGCGGTGGGCATACCCGGGGGTGCGGGGGTCGGCGGTAGATCGGGCGAACCCGGCGGGATCGGGGACCCCTGCGTCTCGGGGACTAGCACGACGAAGCGTGGCTCGCGCCCCCGCAGCCGGAGCTCGATGCCTCCAACAGGTAGCGCCGCACTGATCTCGGCTGCAGCGTCGCCTAGCGCGTCGAGCAGCGCCAGCCGCATGCTGGGGTCGAGCGCGAACGCGAGCCGCTGCGCGGCGGCCTCGACGTCGGCACCGGCAGCCTCAGCCGCCGCTCCGAGGTCGTGGCGTACCGCCTCGACGTACGGTCCCAACTCCATGACGTCATTATGACACCACACACGACATCATGCAACCGTTAGCGTGACGCCGACCAGACGCGCAAGGACGCCATCACAGACGTCGAGTGACGCACCAGGCTGCCAGCGGGCGCCTGAGGGGGCAAAGCAGCAGTGCCGGAACGACGTCCGCGGGGGGCTCAGCCCCGCGGCGGCGCTTGCTCTCCCGCGGTGCTCCTGGCGGGGACAGCGGGGTTGGGCGACGGAGCGCCGCGCCGTACGGCGGCCAGCAGCAGCTGCGCGACATCGAGCACCTCGACGTCGTCGCCGGCGCTGCCGTCCTGCTGGGCAGCGGTCACGCCGTCGGACAGCATGATCCGGCAGAAGGGGCACGCGGTCGCGACCGCTGTCGCGCCCGTCGCGACGGCCTCGGCGGTGCGGTCGGCGTTGATGCGGGTGCCGATGCGCTCCTCCATCCACATCTGTGCCCCGCCCGCACCGCAGCAGAAGGAGCGGGAGCCCGAGCGCGGCATCTCGGCGTACTGCACTCCGGGCACCGCCGCGACGAGCTCGCGCGGCGGCTCGTACACCTGGTTGTGCCGGCCCAGGTAGCACGGGTCGTGGTAGGTCACCCGCCGCCCGTCCACCGACCCGTCGAGGGCGCCGTTGGCGGCGGCGACGGGGGTGAGCCGCCCCTCGCGGACGAGGCGGTTGAGTAGCTGGGTGTGGTGGACGACCTCGAGCTGCAGCCCCAGCTGGACGTACTCGTTGCGCAAAGTGTTGAAGCAGTGCGGGCAGGTCACGACGACGCGGGTGGTGCCGCTCTCGCGCAGCACCTCCACGTTCTGCTGCGCCAGCATCTGGAAGAGGAACTCGTTGCCCGCGCGGCGGGCCGGGTCGCCGGTGCAGGACTCTCCGTCCCCGAGGACGGCGAAGGAGACCCCGGCGGTGTGCAGCAGCTCCGCGACCGCCTGCGTGGTCTTCTTGGCGCGGTCGTCGAAGGCACCGGCGCAGCCGACCCAGAACAGGTAGTCCACCTCGGCGAGATCCTCGACGTCCACGCCGACCTGGCGCACCTCGAAGGGCAGCCCGGCGGCCCACTCCAGGCGCTTGCTGGCGTTGACGCCCCACGGGTTGCCCGACCGCTCGAGGTTGCGGAACAGCCCGCCCAGCTCCTTGGGGAAGTTGTCGGCCAGCATGACCTGGTAGCGGCGCAGGTCAGCGATGTGGTCGACGTGCTCGATGTCGACCGGGCACTGCTCGACGCAGGCGCCGCAGGTCACGCACGACCACAACACGTCCGGGTCGATGACCCCGCCCTCCGCGGCGGGTCCGACGATGGGCCGCTCGGCCTCGGCCTTGACCAGCGCGTCGAGGCTCTGCCGGTCGGCCTCGGCAGCGAGCAGGTACGGCGCCTTGGCGTACGCGTGGTCGCGCAGCTGGGTGATCAGCAGCTTGGGGGAGAGCGGCTTGCCGGTGTGCCAGGCGGGGCACTGGCTCTGGCAGCGGCCGCACTCGGTGCACGTGGTGAAGTCGAGCAGCCCCTTCCAGCTGAAGTCCTCGACCTTGCCGACGCCCAGCGCAGCGTCCTCGTCCAGCTCCTCGGCGTTCTCGAAGTCGACCGGCTCGCCGCCGACCATGACCGGCGGCAGGGCACCCAGTGACGGACGCCCGTCGGTGTGGCGCTTGGCGAACACGTTGGGGAACACCGTGAAGCGATGCCAGGCCACGCCCATCGTGAGGTTGAGCGCGATGACGACGAACCACGCCATCGAGATGAGGATCTTGAGCGTGGCGACCACCACGATGGCCGTCTCCAGCGTCCCCGCCGACAGCCCGCGGAATGCGAGCACCAGCGGGTAAGAGAAGGCGTGGTGCAGGCTCCATCCCTCGACACCGCGCAGGGCACCCTCCAGCCCGCGCAGCGCGAGGACGCAGGCGACGATTCCGACGATCGTGGCCTCGACGTAATAGGCCTGCCAGAACGTCGAGCCGGCGAAGCGTGAGCGCCGCCCCACCTCGCGGGGGTGAGCACGTTGGCGGACCACGATGAGCACGAGGATCCCCAGCCCGGTGAGGACGGCGATCGTCTCTGCGGCCAGCTCGTACGGCCACCAATGGCCGATGAGCGGCAACCCGAAATCAGGGTCGAAGACCTGCCCGTACGCGGTGACCAGCGTGAAGAAAAGCGCGCCGAACCCGACGAAGACGAACCAGTGAGCGGCACCCACCAGCGTCCACTTCAGCATCCGGGTGTGGCCGAGCGTCTCCTTGAGCGTGGTGACGAGCCGCGGCCCGACGGGGCTGGTCCGGCCCGGCGCCGGCTGCCCCAGCCGCACGACCGCGACGATGCGCGCGACAGCCCGTGCGAGCAGCGCCAGCGCGACCACGGTCGCCGCGAGCGACAACACGACCGCCGCGATGCGCAGCACGACGGCTCCTCCCGTATGTCGGCGACCGGTGTGTGGCGAGGTTGTGGGCGACAGGGTACGGCGGCGCGCGAAGATGGGCTCGTGGACGTCGATCAACCAGTCGCCGTTGGCCCGCAGGCCCTGTCACCCCCCGCCGTCGTCGAGGTCGCGCGCCGCGGGGCACGGGTGCACCTCACCGACGAGGCGGTGGCGGAGATGGAGCGCTCGCGGAAGGTCGTCCAGGCGCTCGCCGATGACACGGCCCCGCACTACGGCGTCTCGACGGGCTTCGGCGCGCTGGCGACCGTTCACATCCCGGTGGAGCGCCGCGAGCAGCTGCAGCGCAGCCTGGTCCGCTCGCACGCCGCAGGCTCCGGTCCGACGGTGGAGCGGGAGGTCACCCGCGCCATGATGCTGCTGCGGCTGCGCACGCTGGCCAGCGGTCGTACGGGCGTGCGGGTCGAGGTCGCGCGCGCTCTGGAGGGGCTCCTGAACGCGGGCCTCACGCCGGTGGTGCCCGAGCACGGCAGCCTCGGCTGCTCCGGCGACCTGGCGCCCTTGGCGCACGTGGCGCTGGCCCTGATCGGTGAGGGCGAGGTCGACGACGCGGCCGGGGAACGCCACCCGGCGGGCGCGGCGCTGCGTACGGCTGGCCTGGCACCGGTCGAGCTCGCCGCCAAGGAGGGGCTCGCCCTCATCAACGGCACCGACGGCATGCTCGGGATGCTCGTGCTGGCGGCCGCTGACCTGGACATCCTGCTGCGTACCGCCGACATCGCGGCGGCCATGAGCGTGGAGGCGGCGCTGGGGACGGATGCCGCCTTCGCCGCAGACCTGCTGGCGCTGCGACCGCACCCCGGGCAGGCCGACAGCGCCGCCAACCTGCGAGCGCTGCTCGCCGGCAGCCCGATCGTGCTCAGCCACCGGGTGCCGGACTGCCCGCGGGTGCAGGACGCCTACTCGCTGCGCTGCGCCCCGCAGGTGCACGGTGCAGCCCGCGACACCCTTGCCCACGCCACGACGGTCGCCGGCTGCGAGCTCGCCGCCGCGATCGACAACCCGGTGGTCACCCTCGACGGGCGAGTGGAGTCCAACGGCAACTTCCACGGTGCGCCTTTGGGATACGTCCTGGACTTCCTTGCGATCGCGGTCGCCGACGTGGCCTCGATCGCCGAGCGGCGTACCGACCGGCTGCTCGACGTGGCGCGCAGCTCGGGGCTGCCCGCGTTCCTCGCCGCCGACCCCGGCGTCGACTCCGGGTACATGATCGCGCAGTACACGCAGGCCGGGATCGTCAGCGAGCTCAAGCGGCTCGCCGTGCCCGCCAGCGTCGACTCGATCCCGTCCAGCGCGATGCAGGAGGACCACGTCTCAATGGGCTGGACCGCGGCCCGCAAGCTGCACCGCTCCCTCGACGGACTGCGTGCTGTCCTGGCGATCGAGGTGCTCACGGCGGCGCGCGCCCTCGACCTGCGCGCGCCGCTCGCACCGGCCGCCGCGACCGGCGCCGTCCGCGACGCCGTACGGCGGCTGGCGCCCGGGCCGGGCCCGGACCGGCACCTCGCCCCGGAGATCGCCGCGGTCGTCGAGCTGGTGCGCAGTGGTGGCGTCGTCGCGGCCGCCGAGACGGTGACCGGGCCCCTGTCATGAAGATCGAGTGGACAGTTCGGGTCGCGACACGCTGGCGTTTCCGTACCGAAGTGTCCACTCGACCAGGTGCCGGGGGAGGAGGAGGACGCCGATGAGCCGAGTCGTCCGGGCCGCGCGGGGCAGCGAGCTGACCGCCCGATCGTGGCCGCAGGAGGCCGCGCTGCGCATGCTGCACAACAACCTCGACCCCGAGGTCGCCGAGCGCCCGGAGGACCTCGTCGTCTACGGCGGCACGGGCAAGGCGGCCCGCGACTGGCCCAGCTTCGACGCGATCACCCGGACCCTCACCACGCTCGCCGACGACGAGACGCTGCTCGTGCAGTCCGGCAAGCCGGTGGGCGTGCTCCGCACGCACGAGTGGGCGCCGCGGGTGCTGATCGCCAACTCCAACCTGGTCGGCGACTGGGCCACCTGGGAGGAGTTCCGTCGGCTCGAGGCGCTCGGCCTGACGATGTACGGCCAGATGACCGCCGGGTCGTGGATCTACATCGGCACTCAGGGGATCCTGCAGGGCACCTACGAGACATTCGCCGCGGTCGCCGCCAAGCGCGAGCGTTCCGGCAAGAACGGCGGTGGCTCACTCGCCGGCACCCTCACGCTGACCGCGGGACTGGGCGGCATGGGCGGCGCCCAGCCGCTCGCCATCACCATGAACGGCGGCGTCGCGCTATGCGTGGAGTGTGACCCGTCCCGGATCGAGCGCCGGCTCGAGCACCGATACCTCGACGTGCGCGCCGAGGACCTCGACGACGCCATCCGTACGGCCGAGGCGGCCCGGCGCGAGCGGCGGGCGCTGAGCATCGGGGTGCTGGGCAACGCCGCCGAGGTCGTCCCCGAGCTGCTCGCCCGTGGGGTCGAGGTCGACATCGTGACCGACCAGACCAGCGCTCACGACCCGCTGGCCTACCTGCCGGTGGGGGTGGGCGTCGAGGACTGGTCCGACGCCCGCACGCGCGACCCCGCGGGGTTCACCAAGGCGGCGCGGGAGTCGATGGCGCGCCACGTCGAGGCGATGGTCGGGTTCCTGGACGCTGGTGCGGAGGTCTTCGACTACGGCAACTCGATCCGGGGGGAGGCCAAGCTCGCCGGCTACGAGCGTGCGTTCGACTTCCCGGGCTTCGTGCCGGCCTACATCCGTCCGTTGTTCTGCGCGGGGAAGGGGCCGTTCCGCTGGGCGGCGCTGTCCGGGGACCCGGCCGACATCGCCGCGACCGACCGGGCGGTGCTCGAGCTGTTCCCGGGCAACGAGCCACTGGCGCGCTGGATCCGGCTGGCCGGTGAGCGGGTGGCCTTTCAGGGGCTGCCGGCGCGGATCTGCTGGCTCGGGTACGGGGAGCGGCACCTCGCGGGACTGCGTTTCAACGAGCTGGTGGCCTCCGGAGCCGTCCAGGCCCCGATCGTCATCGGCCGGGACCACCTGGACTGCGGCTCGGTGGCCTCGCCGTACCGCGAGACCGAGGCCATGCTTGACGGCTCGGACGCGATAGCTGACTGGCCGCTGCTCAACGCGCTCGTCGCCACCTCCTCCGGCGCCTCCTGGGTGTCGGTGCACCACGGCGGTGGGGTCGGCATGGGTCGCTCGATCCACGCCGGGCAGGTGTCCGTGGCCGACGGCACGCAGCTAGCCGCAGCCAAGCTGGAGCGCGTACTCAGCAACGACCCGGCCACCGGCGTCATCCGCCACGTCGACGCCGGCTACGACGCCGCCGCCGAGGTCGCCGCGCGCAGCGACCTGCGAATCCCGATGCTCGAGGGCGGCGGGTGACGCCAGGGCGGCGGGTGACTGGCGACTTGTCAGACCTCCACCGGGCCCCAGCCCGGCACGGGTCTGACAAGTCCTTCGAGGACCTGTGGCAGGCGCTCCTCCCCATCGGCCGGGACCCGCGATCCGACGGCTACCGGCGGTTCGCGTGGACGCCGGCGGACGCCGGCTGCCGGGAGTGGTTCACCGCCGCAGCCGGCGCCCGCGGCATGGGGGTCGAGACCGACGGCAACGGCAACCTGTGGGCCTGGCGCGGCGACCCCTGCGGCGAAGACGCCCTCGTCCTCGGGTCGCACCTCGACTCGGTCCCCGACGGAGGGCCGTACGACGGGCCGTTGGGGATCGTGTCGGCCTTTGCCGCGCTCGACGCGGTCGACGCGTTCTACGGGCTCGACGGGGCGCCGCTGCGCCGTCCGGTCGCGGTGTGCGCCTTCGCCGACGAGGAGGGCGCCCGCTTCGGAGTCCCGTGCGTTGGCTCCCGGCTGCTCACCGGCGCCCTTGACCCCGACCGGGCCAGGGCGCTGCGCGACCGGGAGGGCATCACGCTCGCCGAGGCGCTGGCCACCGCAGGTCATGACCCTGCACGGCTCGGGCGAGACGACGAGCGGCTGGCGCGCATCGGGACCTACGTCGAGCTGCACGTCGAGCAGGGCCGTGCACTCGTCGACATCGGCGCGCCGGTGGGCGTCGGCAGCGACATTTGGCCGCACGGACGCTGGCGGGTCACTTTCGACGGCCGGGCCGACCATGCGGGGACGACCCGCATGGACGACCGCGCCGACCCGATGCTGACCTACGCCATGACCGCGCTCGCCGCCAACAAGCAGGCCCGGCTGGCCGGGGCCCGCGCCACGTTCGGCCGCGTCGAGGTCACGCCGAACGCGACCAACGCGATCCCCGCGCGGGTGCAGGCGTGGCTTGACGCCCGCGCCGCGGACCAGCGGAGCCTGGACGCGCTGCTCGCGGCGCTGACCCAGCAGGCTCGGGATCGGGCCGAGCGTGACGGCACCTCGGTCGAGGTCACGGCGGAGTCCGTGACCCCCGTCGTCGGCTTCGACGGGCCGCTGAGCGAGCGGATCTCCGTACTGCTGGGTGGAGCACCCGTGCTGCCCACGGCCGCGGGCCACGACGCCGGCATCCTCGCCGCCGCCGGCGTGCCGACGGCGATGCTCTTCGTCCGCAACCCGACCGGCGTCTCACACTCCCCGGCGGAGTTCGCCGAGCCGGCCGACTGCCTTGCCGGTGTGGAGGCGCTCAGCGCCGTCATCACCGAGCTCGCCGGTCCCGGCCCATGATCGAGTGGACGCCCCCGGTCGGAAACGCCGGCGCGCCGCGACCAGAAGTGTCCACTCGATCTTGGTGGGGTGAGTGGGCGTGGGTGACGGGCGGAGTCGCCGGCCGGGTCCGGGTCAGCGGCGGTGCCACGATCGATTCGGTCGAGGTCGGCGTCGATCCCCGACCGGAGGACGTACGGCTGCCCGGGCTCGTCCTCCCCGGCCTGGCCAACGCGCACTCCCACGCGTTCCACCGGGCGCTGCGGGGACGCACCCATGACGCCGGCGGCACGTTCTGGACCTGGCGGGAGCGGATGTACGCCCTGGCGGAGCGGCTGGACCCCGACTCCTACCGCGAGCTCGCCACCGCGGTGTACGCGGAGATGGCGCTCGCGGGGGTCAGCTGTGTCGGGGAGTTCCACTACCTGCACCACCAGCGGGACGGGACGCCGTACGACGAGCCCACCGCGATGGGTGAGGCGCTGCGCGAGGCGGCGCGGGCGGCGGGCATCCGGATGACCCTGCTGGACGCGTGTTACCTCGCCGGGGGGATCGGCGAGCCGCCCTCCGGCGTGCAGCTGCGCTTCTCCGACGGCGACGCGGAGCGCTGGGCGCTGCGGGCAGCCAGCGCGGACGACTCGACCCGGGTGGGCGCCGCCATCCACTCGGTACGCGCGCTGCCCCGCGAGGCCATCGCCACCGTAGTTGCCGCCAGCGCCGGTCGTCCGCTGCATGTGCACCTGGCCGAGCAGCGGGCGGAGGTCGACAGCTGCCAGCAGGCATACGGCGTCAGCCCTGCGGCGTTACTGGACGCCCACGGGGCACTCAGCGCCGACACCACGGTCGTGCACGCCACCCATGTCGACGCCAACGACGTGGCCCTGCTCGCCGCCTCCGGAGCGGCGGCGTGCCTGTGCCCCACGACCGAGGGTGACCTCGCCGACGGGATCGGCCCGGCCCGGGCGCTGCACGACGCCGGCGTCACGCTGTGCCTCGGCTCCGACCAGCACGCCGTCGTCGACCTGCTCGCGGAGGCCCGCACCCTGGAATGGCACGAGCGGCTCGCCAGCGGCAAGCGAGGACGGTTCGCACCGGCCGAGCTCGTCGACATGCTCACGGTGGGCGGGCACGCGGCCCTCGGCTGGCCAGAGGCCGGACGGATAGCGACGGGCGCGCCCCTCGATCTCGTTGCCGTGCGGCTCGACACCGTCCGCACCGCCGGCGTCGACCCCGCACAGGCCGTCATGGCCGCAACCGCCGCCGACATCGACACCGTGGTCGTCAATGGCCGGGACGTGGTCCGTGACGGCGAGCATGTGCTCGGAGACGTCGGCGCTGCGCTGCAGCACAGCATCACCCGGATCTGGAGGTGAGGACCATGGAGCGGCTTCCGCGCGTCGGTGAGGACGAGATCCCTGCCGATGCCCCCAACCACTACGTCGAGCAGCTGCGCCTGCCGTTGATGAGCGTCGGTCGCTACCTCGTCCCGCGGCACGGTCACGACGACCAGCTGCCGCACGCCGAGGACGAGGTGTACGTGGTGCTCGCCGGGCGCGGTGTCCTCGCGCGTACAGATGATGGGGGCGAGCGGATCCCAGTGGGCCCGGGCAGCGTGATCTTCGTGCCTGCCGGGGAGCGGCACCGCTTCGTCGACGTGAGTGAGGACCTCGATGTCCTCGCGTTCCTCTCCCCGCCCTACTCCGGCCGGCCGGGCGAGGATGCGTGAACGCGACGCTGCTCACCGGCATCGGGTTGCTCGCCACGCAGGACCCCGAGCTCGGCGAGATCGAGAACGCCGCCCTCGTCCTCGATGAGGCCCGGGTCGCCTGGGTGGGATCGGCGCGCCAGGCGCCATCGGCTGACCTGCACGTCAACCTCGTCGGACGTTGCGTCGTCCCCGGCTTCGTCGACAGCCACGCCCATCTCGTCTTCGCCGGCGACCGGTCAGCCGAGTTCGCCGCCCGCATGGCCGGCATGCCGTACGCCGCCGGCGGCATCGCCACCACTGTGGAGGCGACGCGGGCAGCCGGTGACGAGCAGCTGACGGCCACCGTCGCGCGGCTGGTCGAGGAGATGCGCCGGCAGGGCACCACGACGGTGGAGATAAAGGGTGGGTACGGCCTCACGGTCCACGACGAGGCCCGCTCGCTGGCCGTGGCGCGCGGCTTCACCACCGAGACGACCTACCTCGGCGCGCACGTCGTGCCGCCGGAGTACGCCAGCGACCCCGACGGCTACCTGCGACTCGTCACCGGACCGATGCTCGCCGCGTGCGCGCCGTACGCCCGCTGGGTGGACGTGTTCTGCGAGCCCCGCGGCGCCTTCGACGCCGACGCCTCCCGTGCGGTGCTGAGCGCGGGTGCCGCGGCCGGGCTGCGGCCGCGGGTACACGCCAACCAGCTCGGCCCCGGGCCGGGCGTGCAGCTGGCCTGCGAGCTCGGCGCGGCGAGCGTCGACCACTGCACCCACCTCTCCGCCGCGGACGTCGCGGCGCTCGTGGACTCCGGCACGGTCGCCACGCTGCTGCCCGGTGCGGAGTTCTCGACCCGCTCGCCCTACCCGGATGCCCGCCGGCTGCTCGCCGCCGGGGTCACCGTCGCGCTCGCCACCGACTGCAACCCTGGGACCTCGTACACCACGTCGATGCCGTTCTGCATCGCGCTGGCCGTGCGCGAGATGGGCATGACGCCGGCCGAAGCCGTCCACGCGGCCACGGCCGGTGGCGCCGCGGCGCTCGACCGCGACGACGTGGGGGTGCTGCGCCCCGGCGCCCGGGCCGACCTCGTCGTCCTCGACGCGCCGTCGTACGTGCACCTGGCCTACCGCCCCGGTGTGCCCCTCGTCGCGCAGGTCTGGAAGGACGGCCACCCGGTCTGACCAGCGCCGAGCGCGCCAGCGCCAAGCACCGAGGGAAGGGTTCACAAGCAGTAATACCGGGCGTACCTTGGAGAACGGACCCGCGGAGGAGGGGCTGACATCGCCCTTCGGACCAGGGCGCGTCGGGCCGGCACGGTGCTGTCGGCGATGACCCTGACGCTCGGGCTCGGCTGGTACGCCCCCGTTCCTGCGGCGGCTGCTCCGCACTGCGCCGGCCAGACCGCGACGATCGTGGGAACGGACGGCCCGGACCATCTGGTCGGCACCAGTGGGCGGGACGTTGTGTTCGCGGGCGCAGGCTGGGACCGCGTCCAAGGCATGGAGGGCAGGGACGTGGTCTGCGGGGGCCGCGGTGCGGACCGGCTGTCCGGTGGAGCTGACGACGACGAGCTGCACGGGGGTCGCGACGGCCTGCTCTACGGCGAGGACTGGTACGGCGACCTCGCCGGCGGATCCGGTCGCGACCTGCTCAACGGCGGCATGCTCTCGCGGGAACAGGCGTCGGACGACACCGCGACGTATGCCCGCGCGGCGTCGTCGTCGATGTCGGCGCCGGCCGAGCAAGCGGCATGGGTCGCGACCGCCTGGTCTCCATCGATGTCGTCCTCGGGAGCGACTTCACCGACCGCATCACCGGCGCGGCCGGCTTCCAGTTCCTGCTGGGGCACGGTGGTGACGACGTCATGCGCGGCCTGGACGGCACGGACTACCTCTTCGGCGGTTACGGCAACGACAACATCGATGGCGGAGCCGGCAACGACAGCCTCAGCGGTGACTACGACGACGACGTGCTGTTCGGCAAGGACGGCGACGACTACATCGAGGCCGACTTCTCCTCGACGTTCGCCTCGAGTGGGGACGACAAGCTGTACGGCGGCGACGGCGACGACAAGTTGTATGCCGATCAGTACTACGCCGCGACGGGTGGTGACGACCGGCTAGAGGGCGGCGACGGCCGGGACTACCTGCAGGCCGACCAGGGCAACCCCGACAACAACCCTGGCGGCCGCGACGTCCTGTTGGGTGGGGCCGCCGACGACCGGCTGTACGGCGGGCTGAACACCGACCGTGGATTCGGCGGGCCCAACGAGGCTAAGGGAGACCTGTGCCGGGGTCTCGAGCGGGCCGCGGGCTGCGAACGCTGAGCCCAGCCGGCGAACGCGCGAAGGGCGCTCAGCCCCGCTTGGCGCGGGCCGTCGCCCGGCCCCGGTCGCTGGCGGACAGCACGACCTTGCGCAGCCGTACCGCACCCGGCGTGACCTCGACGCACTCACCCTCGCGGGCAAACTCCAGCGCCTGTTCGAGTGAGAGCACGTGCGCCGGCACCAGCCGCTCCAGCTCCTCGCTGGTCGAGGAGCGGACGTTGGTGAGCTTCCGCTCCCGGCACGGGTTCACGTCCATGTCGTCGGCCCGAGCGTTCTCGCCGACCACCATCCCCTCGTACACCTCGTCACCCGGGCCGACGAACAGGCGACCCCGCTCCTGCAGGTTGAAGCACGCGTACGCAGTCACCGCCCCCCGTCGGTCCGCCACCAGGGAGCCGGTCGGCCGGGTGCGCAGCTCACCGACCCACGGCTCGTAGCGCTCGAAGACGTGATGCGCGAGCCCCGTGCCACGGGTCTCGGTGAGGAACTCGGTGCGAAAGCCGATGAGCGCCCGGGCCGGGACGAGGTACTCCATGCGCACCCAGCCGCTGCCGTGGTTGACCATGTGCTCGAGGCGGCCGCGGCGCAGGCCGAGCAGCTGCGTGACCACGCCGAGGTAGTCCTCGGGCACGTCGACGGTGAGGCGCTCGACGGGCTCGAGCACCGTGTCGCCGTCCATCCGGGTGACCACTTGCGGCTTGCCGACGGTGAGCTCGAAGCCCTCCCGGCGCATCAGCTCGACCAACACCGCGAGCTGCAGCTCTCCGCGGCCCTGCACCTCCCACGTGTCGGGCCGTTCGGTGGGCTCGAGCCGGATCGAGACGTTGCCGACGGTCTCGGCTTCCAGCCGGGTGCGCAGCAGCCGAGCGGTCACCTTGCTGCCGCTCTGCCCGGCCAGCGGCGCGGTGTTGATGCCCACGGTCATCGAGACGGTCGGCCGGTCGACGTCGATGAGCGGCAGCGGACGGGGGTCGTCGGGGTCGGCGAGCGTCTCGCCGATGGTGATCTCAGGGATCCCGGCGACCGCGATCAGCTCACCGGGTCCAGCGGCCTCGGCCGGTACGCGGTCGAGGGCCTCGGTGACGAGCAGCTCCCCGACCTTGACCCGGCTCACGCTCCCGTCCTGGCGGCACCAGGCCACCTGCTGACCGCGCTGGATCCGGCCGGCCCGGACCCGACAGAGGGCCAGCCGGCCCAGGTACGGCGAGGCGTCCAGGTTGGTCACGTGCGCCTGCAGCGGGGCCGCGTCGTCGTACACCGGCGCCGGCACCGTCGTCAGCAGCGTGTCGACGAGCGCCCGCAGGTCCGGCCCGTCGGGCATCGTCGCGTCAGCGGGGCGGGTGAGGGAAGCTCGGCCGGCGCGTGCGGAGCAGTACACGATGGGGAAGTCCAGCGCCCGGGTGTCGCTCTGGTCGTCGAGCAGGTCCATGAAGAGCCCGTACGTCTCGTCGACCACCTCGGCGATCCGCGCGTCGGAGCGGTCGACCTTGTTGACGACGAGCACGACCGGCAGCCGCTTGAGCAGCGCCTTGCGCAGGACGAAACGGGTCTGCGGCAGCGGGCCCTCGCTCGCGTCCACGAGCAGCAGGACGCCGTCGACCATCTCCAGGCCGCGCTCGACCTCACCGCCGAAGTCGGCGTGGCCGGGGGTGTCCACCACGTTGACGGTGACCGCAGTTCCGTCCGGGTCGTGCACCCGGACCGTGGTGTTCTTGGCCAGGATCGTGATGCCCTTCTCGCGCTCCAGGTCCATGGAGTCCATCACCCGCTCGGCGATGTCCGCGTTGGCCCGGAAGGCCCCGGACTGCCACAGCAGCGCGTCGACCAGAGTCGTCTTCCCGTGGTCGACGTGAGCGATGATCGCGACGTTGCGCAGGTCGTCGCGGGTACGGGTAGGCATGCTGCGGCGCGGCCTCTCCGGGCGGGAACCTCGCTGGGGGAGCGGGTGATTGGCTGGCCCGCACCTTCGATGGTACGGGTCGGCGCCTCAGCAGCAGGGGCGCGCGGTACCACGCAGCCGTACGTCGACCGGCTCGCCATGACGCAGCGCGCAGCTGCGATGGTGGCGAGTCCGGCCGACGTACGGGTTGAGCGCCTCGGACTACCAGCGCTGGGACGTGGCGAAGTTGGTGCTGTTGTCGAACAGCTGCACCAGCTTGAGCCGGATGGTGCCAGCGGCGCCGTCGTCGCTGGCCACTCCCGCAAGCGCGCTGCCGGTCACGCTGCTGCGGTGGATGGAGCCCTTCGACCGGCCCTCGTAGAAGACGCCGACGCCCGGGTCGGGCTGGTCGGGGCCCTCCGCGTCGGCCCGGAAGCCGGTGGCGTTGATCTGGCTGTTGCTGATCGAGACTTTCGCTCTGCCCATGACGTGCACGCCGTAGTCGATGTTGTTCTCGGCACGCAGCTCGTCCAGGTGGACGTGCGAGCGACCGAGGACACGTACTCCGTCGGTCCAGTTCCGGGTCATGACGTTGCGCACCGTCACCCGGCACTGCCCGCAGCCGTCGATGATGATCCCCGGGGCGGCGGATCGAGCGGTGTTGCCCGGGTCGCCCTGGACGACCGCGTCGATGTTGGCGTCGACGCCTTCAGCCGCCTCCAGGGAGACGTTGCCGCCGGCTGTGGGCGCCAGCTTCACGACCTCCGGGAACGTGCCGGAAGCCACGATCACGACGCGCCCGTTCTGCGCGATCGCGGTGAGTGCGGCGTTGATGCTGCCGTAGTTGTTGTCGCCGTCGCGGTCCTCGGCCCTGCCGATGCGGCCGTCGCCGTCGTAGTCCCCGCAGGTCCCGGGCGTCACCGGGGACTGCCGCAACCCGGTGGCGGCATCGCCGGCGCCGGGGCCGAAGCAGTTGCCCTCGACATACACGGGGTGGTTCGCGGCAGCCGGTGTGGCCAGCGCCAGCAGCGGCGCGCACAGCGTGCCGATGAGCAGGCCACGGGCCAGCGGCTTCCTTCGTCGTCCGGATGTCATGGAGTTCTCCTCTCGCGCGGCCGCGCACCATGCTCGGCCGCCGTGCTCACGGCCGGCTCCGTGCCAGCCGTGAGGTCTGTTGTTGCGGGAAGCACCCGGGAGGACGAGACGTCCGGGCGGAGTCACTGCGCCGCGATCACGCGGCGCTGGATGGTGCGGCCGGCCTTGTCGATGGCGACGACGGCTGTCAGCGGAGCGTGTCCGGTCACCTGCGCCGCATAGAAGTGCGTCGGCGTCCGAGCGTCTCCGGCCACCGGGTCCACCTCGACCGGCTCACCGCGCCGGAACTCCAGCCGGACGCTGGCGGCGAAGTCGACGACCGGGCCGGCGACGACGCGCAGGCCGGTGCCGCGGGGATCATCGAACGTCAGCTGGGCGATGTCGTGGCGGCGCGGCACCTCGAAGCCGCAGCTGGTGTCCTCACCCCGCTCGGGAGCGAAGATCTGCAGGCACATCCCGAGCTCGCTCGGCTGGGCGTACACCTCCCAGGCGTCCTCGCCGACGCCGCCACCAGCGACCTGCACCCGATCGCCCGTACGGCGGGGGAAGGCCGGCGCCGCGGACACCTGGGCAACCCGCGGCTGGAATGCCTCGGCGCTCGGGCTGGCGGCTGCGTCGCCGTCGCCGCCCGAGCAGCCGGTGAGCAGCAACGCTGCGCTGACCACGGCGCCCACTGCCGGCGTGCAGCGACGGAGCCGAGGCGCCCGCCGCAGCCGCGATCTCACCGTTGGTTCACCGAGCACCTGCAGCACGCCCAGGCCGCCTTCCCTGCGTTCCGCCCCGTCGGTGTAGCGGTGGTGGTTACGGGGCTCGCGGCGCTGGCGTTGAACGGGGCGCAGGTGTCGAGGGAACTACTTTGCGTTCACGGACGGTCGCTGCCGGCATAGGTCTGGACAAGGGTCGCCGTCAACCGCTCCAGCGGGCCGCGGCCCAACGTCGCCCGCCAGGCCGAGGCCAGCACGAGGGCAGCGGCGACGTGGACGACGAGCAGCTGCGCCGGTTCTGTCGGTCCCAGCGGTGTCCCGAGCGCTGCTGCGTGGACGAAGTAGAGCGTCAGCGTCATGCTGCCGGCGGCGGCGATCGGCACCAGCAGCCGGGCGACGACCCGGGTCAGGAGCAGCATCAGGCCGAGCACGGCCAACGCCGTTCCGATCGTGTGCAGCAGGTCCAGGGGGGTGCTCGAGTGCGGGGCGGCCACCACGAGCCACCAGGGCGACGTCGTCGGCGTGGTGCCGTACAGCCCGGTGTCCAGCGCGACGTCCAGCCCGTCGGCGAACGCGACGTCGCGGGCAGGGACGGACGCCAGCAGTCGGGCGTAGCCACCCAGCGGCCCCAGTAGCAGCGCCGAGCCGCCTGCAGCGAGCAGGGCGAGCGCGCTGCCGCCGAGGAACAGCCCGGCCGCTACGCGTTGGGAGCGCAGCGCCAACCGCCCCACGGCGAGCCCCGCGAGCAGATAGGCCATCCAGGGCAGGACGGGGTAGTAGCCGGTGAGCGTGAGGTTGCGCATCAGGTCCAGCGGGTCGGCGAGGGAATCGATCGAGGGGTTGCCTGGCGTCCGCGTCGGCAGCACGATGCGCACCGCATGACTGAGGATCGGGGCGAGTAGCGCCCAGCCGGCCGCCAGCGCGGCGAGGCGGGGGGCCGACAGGCCCAGAAACGGCAGCGCGCAGCAGAACAGCAGTGCGTAGTACGGCAGGATCACGGCCACAGGGGTTGGGAGGCTGCCGAGCAGCAGCCCCAGCGCCAGCAGCACGACCGCCCTGACTAGCGTCTGCCTGCGCATCGCTGCCAGCCGAGCCCCGAACATCGGCGCGACACCGCCGGACAGCAGCGCGAGGCCCACACCGGCGAGCACGGCGAAGAGCGCAGCCGCCCGGCCGCTCAGGATGAGGTAGGCGGTACTCGCCTGGCCATCCGGGCCGACGTCGGGCAGCACGTGGACGGCCATCATGCCGACGAGCGCGGTGCCGCGCGCCGCATCCACGCCGCGCAGGCGGGAGCTTGAGCCGGGAGTAAGCGGCGACCGGCCGACGGGGACAGGACCACCCGTCGGGGCCGCCGTACTCATGTCAAGACGTCCAGCGCCCAGCGCAACACCGGTATGAGCATGGGCGCCGAGAGCAGCAGCAGCCCGATGGCCACGGCGAGCGCCAGCAGCCGGATGCGCACGTTCGGCCCCCCGGTCGCGTCTCGCATGGCGCGCAGCATGCCGCTAAGCGTACGGCGCGCGACCGATTGGACCCCGCGCCGCTCGCCGTCCCAGCCTGCGCAACCTTGAGCCGCTCCGGCTCATAGAAATTGACAGGAAGAGCCAAACCCGGTCACACTTGAGCCCAACGTACTCAGGTTCAGACGAAGGAGACCTTGTTATGGCCCGCGCAGTCGGGATCGACCTCGGCACCACCAACTCCGTCGTCGCCGTGCTGGAGGGCGGCGACCCCACCGTCATCGCCAACGCCGAAGGCTCGCGGACAACTCCGTCCGTAGTGGCCTTCGCCAAGAACAGCGAGGTGCTGGTCGGTGAGGTCGCCAAGCGCCAAGCCGTGACCAACGTCGACCGCACCATCCGGTCGGTCAAGCGACACATGGGCACGTCCTGGAGCACTCAGATCGACGGCAAGACGTTCACCGCGCAGCAGATCTCGGCGTTCGTGCTGCAAAAGCTCAAGCGCGACGCGGAGAGCTACCTCGGGGAGCCGGTCAACGACGCGGTCGTCACCGTGCCCGCCTACTTCAACGACGCCCAGCGCCAGGCGACCAAGGAGGCCGGGGAGATCGCCGGCCTCAACGTCCTGCGGATCGTCAACGAGCCCACCGCCGCCGCCCTGGCGTACGGCCTGGACAAGGGCCAGAAGGACCAGACGATCCTCGTCTTCGACCTCGGGGGCGGCACCTTCGACGTGTCGCTGCTGGAGATCGGCGAGGGTGTCGTCGAGGTCAAGGCCACCAGCGGGGACAACCACCTCGGTGGCGACGACTGGGACGCTCGGATCGTCGAGCACCTCGTCAAGACATTCAAGAACAACAACGGCATCGACCTCGCCCAGGACAAGATCGCTCTACAGCGGCTGGCCGAAGCGGCCGAGAAGGCCAAGATCGAGCTCTCCAGCTCGAGCGAGTCGACGATCAACCTGCCCTACATCACGCTGGGGCAGGCCGGTCCGCTGCACCTCGAGGTCAAGCTCACCCGTTCGGAGTTCCAGCGGATGACCGCCGACCTGCTCGACCGCTGCAAGGCGCCGTTCCATCAGGTGATCAAGGACGCCGGCATCGCGGTCAGCCAGATCGACCATGTCGTGCTCGTCGGCGGCTCCACGCGGATGCCGTCGGTGGTCGACCTCGTGCGCGAGCTGACCGGCGGCAAGGACCCCAACAAGGGCGTAAACCCGGACGAGGTCGTGGCGGTCGGCGCCGCCCTGCAGGCCGGCGTGCTCAAGGGTGAGGTCAAGGACGTCCTGCTGCTCGACGTGACGCCGCTCTCACTCGGCATCGAGACCAAGGGCGGGGTGATGACCAAGATCATCGAGCGCAATACGACGATCCCGACCAAGCGCTCTGAGGTCTTCACGACAGCCGAGGACAACCAGCCCTCGGTGATGGTGCAGGTCTACCAGGGCGAGCGCGAGATGGCCCGCAACAACAAGTCGCTCGGCAACTTCGACCTGACCGGCATCGCCCCGGCACCGCGCAACGTGCCGCAGATCGAGGTGACCTTCGACATCGACGCCAACGGCATCGTGCACGTGTCCGCCAAGGACCTCGGCACCGGCAAGCAGCAGTCGATGACCATCACCGGTGGCTCGGGCCTGCCCAAGGACGACATCGAGCGCATGATGCGCGACGCCGAGCAGTACGCCGAGGAGGACCGGCGGCGGCGCGAGGAGGTCGAGACGCGCAACTCCGCGGAGTCCCTGCTCTACGGCACCGAGAAGTTCCTCGCCGACAACGCCGAGACCCTGGACAAGCCGGAGACCGCAGCGGCCAAGGCAGAGGTCGACACAGCCCTCGCCGACCTGCGCAAGGCGCTCGAGGGTGAGGACAGCGCGGCCATCCGCGGCGCCTCGGACACCCTGTCCCGGGCCAGCCAGGCGCTGGGTACGGCGATCTACGCGAATGCCGCCCAGGGGGCGGACGGAGCCGGTCAGCCGGGCGGGTCCACCGACCCCGGTGCCGCCGGTGCCGCCGGTTCGAGCGCCGGTGAAGAGGACGTCGTCGAGGCCGAGATCGTCGACGAGAGCAAGGGCGCCCAGTGAGTGATCACGAACCGCAGCAGCCGGTGGTTCGGGACAAGCGCCGGGTCGACCCGGTGACCGGACGGCGGCGGGACATCGCTACGGCCCCGCCGCCGCCGGCGCCCGCGGGCGTCTCCGCGGCGGCTCCGCGGTCTCCGCCTTCCGCAGCCGAAGCGGACCCGGCGACGCCCGACGCGGCCGCCGAGTCGACGCTCGCCGCGCTGGAGCAGTCACTGGCCGAGCGCACCGCCGACGTGCAGCGGGTGCAGGCCGACTACGCCAACTACCGCCGCCGAGTCGAGCGCGACCGCGACGTGGCGCGCGAGGCGGCCCTGGCGGGAGCGCTCAGTGAGCTGCTGCCGGTCCTCGACGACATCGGCCGGGCGCGCGAGCACGGGGACCTCGACGGCGCCTTCCGTGCGGTCGGCGAAGCGCTGGAGCAGGCGGTGACCAAGCTGGGGCTCGTCCGCTATGGAGACGTGGGCGACGCCTTCGACCCGACCGTGCACGAGGCGCTGCTGCACGCCTACTCCGACGAGGTCGACCGCCCGACGTGCACCGCCGTGATCATGCCGGGCTACCGGCTGGGACAGCGGGTCGTACGAGCGGCGCGGGTCGCCGTCGCCGAGCCGACCGTCGCGCTGCCGGTTGAGCCGGCACCGGGCGCCGACTGAGCCTGAGCACCGGAGGGAGGGACGCCGTGAGCACCAAGGACTGGATCGAGAAGGACTACTACGCCATCCTCGGCGTCCCCAAGGACGCTGCCGCGGACGAGGTCAAGAAGGCCTACCGTCGGCTGGCCCGGGAGAACCACCCCGACCGCAACACCGGCGACTCCGCCGCGGAGGAGCGGTTCAAGGCGGTCTCCGAGGCCTACGACGTGCTGTCCGACGCCGACAAGCGCAAGCAGTACGACGAGGCGCGCAGCCTCTTCGGCGCCGGTGGGTCTCGGGTCTTCGGCCGGCCGAACGCCGGCGGCGGCGGTTTCAGCTTCGATCTGGGCGATCTGTTCGCGGGCGGGGCCAGCGGGCCTGGCGGTGCGAGCGGCGGATTCGGTGACGTCCTAGGCGGGCTGTTCAACCAGCGGCCGCGCACCGGCGGACCCCGGCGCGGCGCCGACCTCGAAAGTGAGGTGCGGATCGGGTTCCGGGAGGCCGTCGACGGCGTCACCGTGCCGCTGCGCATGACCAGCGCGGCGGCCTGCACGACCTGCGCGGGTACCGGCGCGAAGGCAGGCACCATGCCGCGGGTGTGCCCCGCCTGCGACGGGACCGGGCACACCAGCCAAGCCGCCGGCGGTTTCGCCGTCACCGAGCCCTGCCGACAGTGCCGCGGTCGCGGCCTGGTGGTCGACGACCCCTGCGAGGTCTGCCACGGCTCAGGTCGCGGCACGACGACGCGCAGCATGAATGTCCGCATCCCCGGAGGTGTCCAGGACGGCCAGCGCATCCGGTTGGCCGGCAAGGGCGCTCCGGGGGAGCGCGGCGGTCGGGCCGGCGACCTGTACGTCAGCGTCCACGTCACCCCGCACCGCGTGTTCGGCCGCCGGGGTGATCACCTGACGCTCAGCGTCCCGGTCACCTTCCCGGAGGCAACCCTGGGCGCGGAGGTGCCCGTGCCCACTCTCGACGGCGGGCAGGTGACGCTCAAGGTCCCCCCCGGTACGCCGAACGGCCGGACGTTCAGGATCCGCGGCAAGGGCGCGCGCCGCTCCGACGGGACCCGGGGTGACCTGTTGGTCAGTGTGGCCGTCGCCGTACCGCAGCGGGTCGAGGGACCGGCACGGGAGGCGTTGCGCGCCTATCAGGAAGCCAGCGCCCCCGACGACCCCCGGGCCGAGCTCATCGAGGCGGCTGCGTCGTGACCGGCGTTGAGCACCGTCGCGCAGCGGGGGACCTCGAGATGCCCGCCGACACGCCCGTGTACGTGATCTCCGTCGCGGCTCAGCTGTCGGGGCTGCACCCGCAGACCCTGCGGCAGTACGACCGGCTCGGTCTTGTCTCGCCCGGCCGTACCGGGGGAGGCGGGCGACGCTACTCCCCGCGCGACATCGAGCAGCTGCGCGAGGTCCAGCGGCTCTCCCAGGACGAGGGCGTCAACCTCGCCGGCATCAAGCGGATCATCGAGCTGGACGACACCGTCGCGGCGCTGCGTACCCGGCTCGGCGAGGTCCTTGCCGAGCTCGCGACGCTCCGCAACGAACTCGAGGGTGTCGACCGCACCCACCGACGGACCTATCTGCCCGCCCGCGTGGAGAGCTCCCGGGCACTCGTCGCGTGGCGGCCACCACCCCGCCGGTGACCGCTTCCCACGCCCAAGCAGTCAGACCGTGGCCGGGCCCGGACCCGGCGAGAGTCTGACAAGCCGACCCGACCGAGGAATTCCGAGACGATGAGCGACCAGTTGACGACCCGCAGCCAGGAGGCCCTCACCACGGCGGTCCGGCAGGCTTCGACCGCCGGCAACCCGCACGTCGAGACGGTGCACCTCCTTGCCGCCCTGCTGGCACAGCCCGACGGGACCACGGAGCCGCTGCTGCGTGCGGCCGACGCCGATCCGGAGGCCGTACGGCGCGACGCGGCGGAGGCGGCGCGGGCCCTGCCCACGGCCAGTGGCGCGAGCGTGGGCCCGCCGCAGCTCTCCCGCGCGCTGTACCAGGTGCTGGCGGCCGCCGGTGAGCGCGCTCGCGAGCTCGGCGACGAGTACGTCTCCACCGAGCACCTGGCGGCCGCGCTCGCCGCCGTGGCGTCCCCCGCAGCCGACATCCTGTCCCGCCACGGTGCAACCGCCGAGGCTCTGCTGGCCGCCTTCGACTCCGTCCGCGGCGGCGCGCGGGTCACCAGCCCCGACCCCGAGGGCACGTACCAGGCGTTGGAGAAGTACGGCGTCGACCTCACCGAGCGGGCCCGGGAGAACAAGCTGGACCCAGTCATCGGGCGCGACGCCGAGATCCGCCGCGTGGTCCAGGTGCTCAGCCGGCGCACCAAGAACAACCCGGTGCTCATTGGCGAGCCGGGGGTCGGAAAGACGGCGGTGGTCGAGGGGCTCGCCCAGCGCATCGTCGCCGGCGACGTCCCGGAGAGCCTGCGCGGACGGCGGATCGTCGCCCTCGACCTCGGCGCGATGGTCGCCGGCGCCAAGTACCGCGGCGAGTTCGAGGAGCGGCTCAAGGCTGCCCTCGCCGAGATCAAGGCGAGCGAGGGCAAGATCATCACGTTCATCGACGAGCTCCACACCGTCGTCGGCGCCGGGGCCAGCGGCGAGTCCGCCATGGACGCGGGCAACATGCTCAAGCCGATGCTGGCCCGCGGGGAGCTGCGCATGGTCGGCGCGACGACCCTCGACGAGTACCGCCAGCGCATCGAGAAGGACCCCGCGCTGGAGCGGCGCTTCCAGCAGGTGTACGTCGGGGAGCCCAGCGTCGAGGACACCGTGGCGATCCTGCGCGGGCTGCGCGAGCGCTACGAGGCCCACCACAAGGTGCAGATCGCCGACGCCGCGCTGGTCGCCGCGGCGACGCTGTCCCATCGCTACATCACCGGGCGCCAGCTGCCCGACAAGGCGATCGACCTGGTCGACGAGGCCGCCAGCCGGTTGCGGATGGAGATCGACTCCAGCCCGGTCGAGATCGACGAGCTGCGCCGCGCCACCGACCGGCTGCGGATGGAGGAGCTCGTGCTGGACAAGGAGGACGACCCGGCGTCCCGCGAGCGGCTGGAGCGGATCCGCGCCCAGCTGGCCGACGAGCAGGAGCGGCTGCGCGCGCTGGAAGCTCGCTGGGAGCAGGAAAAGAGCGGGCTCAACCGAGTCGGCGAGCTCAAGGAGCAACTGGACGACCTGCGCGGGCAGGCCGAGCGGGCCCAACGCGAGGGAGACCTCGGCCGGGCCAGCGAGCTGCTGTACGGGCGGATCCCCGCTCTGGAGCGCGACCTCACCGAAGCGGCCGCGGCCGCGGACTCCGCCGAGGCCATGGTCAAGGAGGAGGTCGGTGCCGACGACGTCGCCGAGGTCGTCGCCGCCTGGACCGGCATCCCCGCCGGGCGCCTGCTCGAGGGCGAGACCGCCAAGCTGCTGCGCATGGAGGACGAGCTCGGCCGGCGGGTGGTCGGTCAGCTCGCCGCGGTGCGCGCCGTCTCCGATGCCGTCCGCCGGGCCCGAGCCGGGATCGCGGACCCCGACCGGCCGACCGGCTCGTTCCTGTTCCTCGGCCCCACCGGCGTCGGCAAGACCGAGCTGGCCAAGGCGCTGGCGGAGTTCCTGTTCGACGACGAGCGGGCGATGGTCCGCATCGACATGAGCGAGTACGGCGAGAAGCACTCGGTGGCCCGGCTCGTCGGGGCGCCGCCCGGCTACGTCGGCTACGAGGAGGGCGGTCAGCTCACCGAGGCCGTGCGCCGGCGGCCGTACGCCGTGCTCCTGCTCGACGAGGTCGAGAAGGCCCACCCCGAGGTATTCGACGTGCTGCTCCAGCTGCTCGACGACGGGCGGCTCACCGATGGGCAGGGGCGCACCGTGGACTTCCGCAACGCGCTGGTCATCCTCACGTCCAACCTCGGCTCCGGCTACCTCGCCGACCCCACGCTGACCGAGCAGGCCAAGCGCGAGGCGGTCCTGGGCGTGGTGCGTCAGTCGTTCAAGCCCGAGTTCCTCAACCGGCTCGACGAGGTCGTGGTGTTCGACCCGCTGGGCACCGCCGAGCTGGCCCGCATCGTCGACCTGCAGGTCGAGCTGCTCGCCGCCCGGCTACGGGAGCGCCGGCTGACACTAGAGGTGAGCGACGCGGCGCGGGAGTGGCTGGCGCTGACCGGTTTCGACCCCGTGTACGGTGCCCGCCCGCTGCGCCGACTGGTGCAGTCGGCTATCGGAGACCAGCTGGCCCGGGCCATCCTGGCCGGTGAGGTGCGCGACGGTGACACCGTCCACGTCGACCTCAACGCGGCCAAGGACGCGCTCGACGTCCATCAGGTCGGCTGAGCCCCCGGCGCGACCTACCGGCCACCCGGATGCACGGGGCTGCGGGCCCGCCGAGTGCGCACGCCGTGATCGGCACGGCTGCGGTGTTCCTGGCCAGACCCGGCACGGCTACGATCCAGCCGTCACGATCCGCGGTGAACCCGGACAGCCGTCCCTTCCCCGCCGTGCCGTGGCCTAGAGCCGCCGACCAGCGACGGCCAGGAGGGAAAGGGGAGCGTCTGTGAGACGCATCGCTGTCCTCATCGCAGGGGCTGCCGTCGCGGTGGCCGGAATGCTGGCCTTCGCCCTGCCGGGTGACGCTGCCAGGGATGGGATGTTGCGGGACGCGGTCCTCGTCGGGGGCAACGAGGTGCCCGGCCCCGGCGACAGCGACGGTTTCGGCCTTGCCAAGGTGCGCGTCAACCCGGACGGCAAGGTGTGCTGGCAGATCAACGCGTCTGCCGTCCGTCCGATCACCGCGGCGCACATCCACGCCGGACCGCGCGGTGTCGCCGGGCCGATCGTCGTCACGCTGGACCCCATCGACTCCGGTTGCGCGTTCATCAGGGGCAACCTTGCCCGCGTGATCGCCGAACACCCGAGCCAGTTCTACGTGAACCTGCACAACGCCGAGTTCCCGGCGGGGGCGGTTCGCGGCCAGCTGCTGCGCTAACAAGATGGCGACCTGCCGCCCGTCCGGATTCGGATCCGGCGGGCGGCCTGGTCGTCCCGCCCGGGCGAGGCTCGAGTACCACCATCGATGTAGTCCCCCACCGACGCCGTCCCGACAAGGCCGGGTCTGTCGGCTCGGGGGCCGGATGAGTGCGGACTCAGCGGGGCCCGGGCAGGTCCAGGTCGAGCAACCGGTAAATCCGGCGGCGCTCGGGCTCCGCAGAGTGGCAGGTGAGCCGGACCGGGTCCGGGTCCGCCTCGACGCGCACGGTCGCCACTGCTTGGGCGCCTCCGGCGCTCAGCGTGACCCGCCAGGTGGCGTCGCCGAGCGAGGTCACCGACTCCGGCGGCAGCGCCTCGACGTCGCGTAGGTCGAGGGCGAGCCGCGCGTGGTGCTGGGCGACCTGGACCACGGCCGGGAAGGCCGAGCGACCGCGCAGCTGGGCGGGCTCGACCTCGCCGGCTTCATACGCCTCGACCAGGCCACCGACCTGCTCGGGGGACACGTGCCCGTAGTAGAGCCCGTGGGGTAGCACGACGAGGTTGCCGGCGAAGCGGTCGCCGCCGACGTGCGAGCACTCCCAGGCCTGCCCGGGTCGCAGCGCGCCGAGCGCGGCAACGAGCGGGCGCCCGCGCATGGCGCAGCACGGGTCGTGACGGGCGTGCGTGCACACGAGGTACAGCGGGTCCGCTCCGGGCGGGACCGGCTCGTCAAGCGGGACGTCGTACAGCTCCGCGTCGGTGGTGAAGCTCCCCCACCGGACTCCCTCGCTGCCCGGCCGGGAGTCGACGACTGCCCAGTGGCGCAGCGGGCGCTGCACCCGGCGACCGGGACGGCGCACCAGCAGTACCCGCAGGCCGGTCCCGGCCGAGCGGGCGGCCAGGTCGCGGACGACGGCCCCGTCGAGGTGTGACTCGCGCAGCGCGTCGCGGCCCCAGGCGCCGGGATGCTCGACGAGCAGCCAGCGCAGGACCGGTGCCGCGGTGCCGGGGAGCTGGTCGCGACGTTGTTGGGCGGCGGGAGCGCAGCGCAGCGCCGGCGCCTCGCTCACGGCTGCGCGGCCACCACGACCGCCGCGCCCAGCAGCCGGCGGGCCAGGTCCAGCTGCTCGGTGACGGCGAGGCCTGGTAGGTCCGCCACGGCGAGGGCGGCCCCCGCGAGCAGGGCCCGCAGCGCTGGCTCCGTGGCGGCCGGCAGCTCAAGCGTGCGGTCGGGCAGGTCGAGAATGACGTGCTCCGCGCTGGCACGCAGCCGCAGCCGCAGGTGATCACGCACCCGTACGCGGGTGCCCGTGTCCAGGGTCCGCAGCGCGCGCGCCTGCGCCAGCGGGCTCAGCGGACCCGGCCGGGTCGCCTGCCAGGTGTCCCGGCGCACCACCTCGAGCGCGGCCCCGGGATCGGCCCGGCCGAGCGCGGCCGTCAGTGCCTGAGCGGTCGCCTCGACCTCCGGGCGGAGGGCCTCGGGGTCGCTTAGGTCGAGCCCGAGCGGCAGCGACGTACGCAGCTCCGCATCGTCCGCGGCACCGGCCAGCAGCGCCTGCGCCAGCGCCCAGCGCGTCACCGGGTGCACTCCGACGGTGAGGTGCGCACAGGTCTCACCCAACGCCTCTGCTGCGTGCAGGAAGCCGCGGGGGAGATAAAGCGCATCGCCGGGGCCGAGCTGCGTGTCGAGCAACGGCGGGCTGGCCGCAGCCTTCTCAACGGCCGCGCGATGGTTGGTCCACGGCTGGTCCGGCAGCGGTGCGTTCACCACCGGCTCGTACACCGACCACCGCTTGTGCCCGGCGACCTGAAGGACGAACACGTCATGCACGTCGTAGTGGGCGGAGAAGCCGCGCGACTGCGGCGGGGTGATGTAGGCGTTGACCTGCACCGGGTGTCCGAGATCGGCGGTCAGCTGGCCGGCGAAGGCGATCAGTGGCGGCCAGACCCGGTGCAGCCCCTGCAGGACCAGCGTGGAGCCGTCCAGGAACAGCTCGAGCACCCGGTCGTCGGCGACCTGGTCTCCGATCTGCGCTCCGGTGCCGCCCGGGCGGGTGAACCGGCCGGCCGGTAAGACCACGCCGTCCTTGGCGACGCGCAGGAACGGGGTGCGCAGGCCGCGCCGAGACAGCAGCTCGTCGACGGCGTCCAGGTCGAGCAGGTCTGCGTACCCATCCGAGCCGACGCTGCCGTTCGAGCGTTGCGCGGCACGCGACAGCAAGGGCCGCCGGCCCCAGTGGTCGGCGGCGAAGCGGGAGAACTCGTCACCAATGCAGCGGCGCAGGGCCGGACGATCGGCTCCACTCAGGCCGACGAGTCCGCCCTGCCGTCCGCGCCACCGTCGGCACCCCCGTCGGCCCCGCTGTCGGCCCCACCGTCGGCACCACCGTCCACGCCACCATCGGTCCCAGCGTCGGCGCCACCGTCCGCCCCGCCGTCGGCGCCACCGTCCGCTCCGCCATCCGCGCCGCCGTCATGCTCGCCGGGGATGCCACCCGCGGCAGCGTCGGCGGGACCGTGCACGGTGCCGTCCGCCGGGGTCGTCATGTCGTCGTCGAGAGCCATGGCCGCTCCTTCGCCGCGATGCCGCACCGGTCCGTCCGGGCGCCCCGGCACGTTACTCCGCAGGCGGCTTCGACCCGTACGCTCCTCGGCCGTGAGCGCGCGCGACGACCTGCTCCGACACATCGGCGACAAGGCGGTCGTCCGGAGACGGGTGGTGCTGTCCAGCGGCCAGGAAGCCGACCACTACGTGGACCTGCGCCGGATCACGCTGGATGGTGCGGCCGCGCCGCTGGTCGGGGAGGTGATGCTCGACCTGACCGCGGACCTGACGTACGACGCGGTCGGCGGACTCACCCTGGGTGCCGATCCGGTCGCCACCGCGATGCTGCACGCGGCGGCCCGGCGCGGACGGGTCCTCGACGCGTTCGTGGTGCGCAAGAGCGACAAGAGCCATGGGCTACAGCGGCGAGTGGAGGGCCCGGACGTCGCCGGGCGCCGGGTGCTCGCGGTCGAGGACACCTCGACGACGGGAGCCAGCGTCCTCACCGCGGTGGCGGCGCTCCGAGAGGCCGGGGCTGACGTGGTCGCGGTTGCGGTCGTCGTCGACCGCGCCACCGGCGCCCGGGAGCGGGTACAGCAGGAGGGGTTGACCTATCACGCGGCGTACGGCCTGGCGGAGCTCGGGCTCTGAGGGCCCGCGGTCGGCGGCGACGTCAGGAGGTGGTGTGCTGGCGGGGGCGGGCGACGCCGCACAGCTGTGCTCGTCCGCCGAGCGACGAACGCAACACGACCAGCCCCCACGGCCCGATGACCCACATCGGCCAGAAGTACGTCGGCCCTCCGCTAGCCAGTGACGTGACCACCCACACCGCCAGGCAGATGACCGCGGTAATCGCCCAGCTCGTTGCCGGCCCGGCCGCGATGTCCGTCAGCCGGCGCGCGGCCTCCTCCTGCCTTCGCGCCCCGTTGGGCGGCGCAGGCGCTGCGCCCGTGCGCGGCCGCAACGCCGGCAGGTCGACGAGCACCCGGTCGAGCTCAGCCAGCGTCACGGCGGCATAGGCGGCGTCGGCCCGCTGGTCCAGCTCGGTCAGCGTCAGTCGCCCGGCGGCGCTGTGCTCGGCCAGCGCCTCGACGATCCGCTCACGCTCGGCATCCGACGCGCGCAGGCTCCGGTCAGGTGGCGGGGCCAGCACCCCATCAACTGCACGCACCGGCGGCGCAACTGGCAGTGCCGGATGCTCCGACCGTCCACAGTGGAGTATCACGGATCCATGGCACCACCCCGCGCCGGAGTTGTCAAGCCTCTTCGACCATCGCCGGATTGACCACGTCCACCACCCTGGGCCTGGCTTCACCCGGTACGCGTGCCGGGTAAGGGCGGGGCAGACCGGGTGAAGGAGCCAGCAGGATCCGGCTCCGTCGCACCAGCGCAGGGCCGCAGGGAACCGGTCAGAAGGGGTCAGTCCCGCTCGCCGCGAACGTCCTCGCGGTAGACGCGCTGGCGCTCGGCCTCCTCGTCGTAGCGCTCGTCGCGGCGCTGTGAGCGTGCGCGCAGCAGCTCCACCGCGACCGGGATGAGGGACACGGCGACGATGAGCAGCAGGATCGGCTCGATGTGGTCACGTACGAAAGTCACGTTGCCCAACCAGTAGCCGAGCAGCGTGACGCCGGTGGCCCACAGCACAGCGCCGAGGGTGGAGTAGGCGAAGTAGCGGCGGGGGTCCATCCGGCCGACACCGGCCATGACTGTGATGAACGTGCGCACGATCGGTACGAAGCGGGCCAGGACGACCGCCCGCGGTCCGTACCGGTCGAAGAACGCCGCGGTCTTGTCGACGTACTCGGCCTTGAACAGTCGCGAGTCCTGCCGGTTGAACACCGCCGGGCCGGCCCGTCGGCCGATGGCGTAGCCGGCGAGGTTGCCGAGTAGCGCGGACAGCGTGAGGACGGCACACGCCGTCGCGATCCCACCCGGCAGGCCAATCGACCCGCCGGCGACGAGCAGCCCGACGACGAAGAGCAGCGAGTCACCGGGCAGGAAGAAGCCGATCAGCAAGCCGCACTCGGCGAACACGATGAGCACCGCGGTCCAGAAGGCGTACGGCCCCGCCGCGTCGAGGATCGTCAGCGGGTCGAGCCAGTCGGGTCCCAGGGCCGCGACGAGCGGGAGGGCGCGCACGCGGCCAGCGTACGGGCGCCCGCGGGTGGCGCCACGAAGATGGACGGCATGAAATCGGACGAGGACCGGGAGGACGGCACGGCGGGTGACGAGCTCGACGTGGGAGTCGGCCCCTGGCTCGGGCCGTGGCCGGACGACGCCCGCCTCGATCCCGAACTGCTCGCGCACGGGGACCGCCGCAACGTGGTCGACCGCTACCGCTACTGGCGCCGCGAGGCTGTGGTGGCCGACCTGGACGCCCGCCGGCACGACATGCACGTGGCCGTCGAGAACTGGCAGCACGACTTCAACATCGGATCGGTCGTGCGCACCGCCAACGCCTTCCTGGTCGCAGAGGTCCACGTCGTCGGCCGCCGCCGGTGGAACCGTCGCGGTGCCATGGTCACCGATCGCTACCAACGGATGCGCCACCACGCCACGATGAGCGAGCTCAGCGAGTGGGCGAGGCACGCCGGGCTGCCGCTGATCGGGGTGGACAACCTGCCCGGCGCGGTGCCGCTGGAGACGTATGAGCTCCCGCGGGCCTGCGTGCTGCTCCTGGGCCAGGAGGGGCCGGGCCTCTCCGCGCAGGCGCGTACCGCCTGCACGGACGTGTTGTCGATCGCGCAGTTCGGCTCCACTCGCTCGATCAACGCGGGCGCGGCGGCCGCGATCGCGATGCACGCCTGGGTGCGCCGCCACGTCTTCGCCCAGGGTTCGGATTGACCACCCGCGTCCGAATGGACCCCACGGCTGGGCCTGGCCGGCACCGCGCCCCAACGCTGCCTTAATGCGCGCAAGGGTCCCTTGCTTGCGGTCTACGCGCGCAAGGGTCCCTTGCGCGCGATGGGGCTGCACCCAAGGGTCCCCTGCGCGCGAACGGTCCGGCGACGCCATCGGCCGGCGGGGGGGGTACGTGATCAATCCGGCGTGGGGGACGCGGCAGGATGGGGGCATGGGCGAGCGGGTCGTGGTCGTCGGCGGGGACGCGGCGGGGATGACGGCTGCCTCCCAGGCGCTGCGCGCAGCGGAGCGCTGCGGACGCGACCTCGACGTCGTCGCCCTGGAGCGCGGCAGTTGGACGTCCTACTCGGCGTGCGGCATCCCGTACTGGGTCGCGGGCGACGTGGCCAGCGCCGAGCAGCTCATCGCCCGCGACCCGGACGAGCACCGCCGCCGGGGCATCGACGTACGAATGCGCACCGAGGCAACCGGGATCGACGTGGACGCCGGTGTCGTCGACGCCTGCGACCTCGAGACGGGGGCGACGTCCCGGCTGGAGTTCGACCAGCTGGTCCTCGCCACCGGGGCGGTGCCGATCCGGCCCCCGGTGCCCGGCATTGACGGTCCGGGCGTGCACGGGCTGCAGACCCTCGACGATGGCGCCCGGCTCATCGACGCCCTACAGCGGCAACCGGACCCGCCGCGGCGCGCCGTGGTGGTCGGCGGCGGCTACATCGGCGTGGAGGTCGCGGAGGCCATGGTGCGCCGCGGGCTGTCCGTGACCTTGGTCGACAAGGCGGCCGAGCCGATGACCACGCTCGACCCCGACATGGGTGCCTTCGTGCACGACGCCTTGGAGGGCATGGGCATCGACGTGGTCACCAGCACCGCCGTGGACGGGGTCGAGTCCGCTGCCGGACGGGTACGTGGGGTGGTGGCGGGCGGCACGACGTACGCCGCCGATGTGGTGGTCCTCGGGCTCGGCGTGCGCCCGCAGACGACGCTGGCCGCCGCGGCCGGGCTGCCGCTCGGGGACACCGGGGGAATGCGAGTCGACGTACGGATGGCCGTGCCCGGCCATCCCGGGGTGTGGGCCGCCGGGGACTGCGTCGAGAGCTTCGACCGGGTCTCCCAGACCTGGACGCACGTACCCCTCGGCACCCACGCCAACAAGCAGGGCCGGGTGCTGGGGGCCAACCTCGGCGGGGGGTACGCGACGTTCCCCGGCATCGTGCGGACGGCCGTGAGCAAGGTGTGCGACCTCGAGATTGCCCGCACCGGCCTGCGTGAGGTCGACGCCGAGCGCGCCGGCCTGCGGCACGTGACCGCGGTCATCGACGCGACGACGCGGGCCGGCTACTACCCGGGGGCGCAGCCGATCCGGGTCAAGGTGCTCGCGGAGGCGGGCAGCGGCCGGTTGCTCGGCGCGCAGATCGTGGGACGCCAGGAGGCGGCCAAGCGCATCGACACGCTGGCGGTCGCCCTCTGGAACGGCATGAGCGTCCACGACCTGGCGATGGTCGACCTCTCCTACGCCCCACCGTTCTCCCCGGTGTGGGACCCCGTCCTGACCGCGGCGGCAAAGGCGAGCGAGCTGCTCCGCGGCTGAGCGGACCAAAGGACCTTGACGCCAGATTCCGTGTCCTGCGTCAACGCGCCGCCCGCGAGCGCCCGCATGGCGCTCCGACGTCCCTCGTGGCGTCGTGGTTCCGCCAAGGCGCAATCCCGGCGAGCCACGTCCCTTCCGGCCGGCGGCCGTACGCGTGGACAATGGGGACGCCGACGAGTCCGGTCATTCCACCCGTACGACGAGGAGCTCCGATGCCCATCGCGACACCCGCGGCCTACGCCGAGATGCTGGACCGGGCCAAGGCCGGCGCCTTCGCCTACCCGGCGATCAACGTCACCTCCTCGCAGACGCTCAACGCGGCCCTGCGCGGCTTCGCCGAGGCGGAAAGCGACGGCATCGTCCAGGTCTCGACCGGGGGAGCGGAGTACCTCTCCGGCGCGAACGTCAAGAACATGGTGCTGGGCGCGCAGGCGCTCGCCGAGTACGCCCACCATGTCGCCAAGGCGTACGACGTCACCATTGCGCTGCACACCGACCACTGCCCGCCGGACAAGCTGGATCGCTACGTGCGCCCGCTGCTGGAGATCTCGCAGGAGCGGGTCGACGGCGGACGGGAGCCACTGTTCCAGTCCCACATGTGGGACGGCTCCGCGGTGGAGCTGGAGGAGAACCTGCGGATCGCCGCGGAGCTGCTCGAGCGGTGCGCGGCGGCCCACATCGTCATGGAGCTCGAGATCGGTGTCGTCGGCGGTGAGGAGGACGGCGTCGCCAACGAGATCAACGAGAAGCTCTACACGACGCCGGGTGATGCGATGCGCACGGCGGAGGTGCTCGGCGCCGGCGAGGTCGGGCGGTACATGCTCGCCGCCACCTTCGGCAACGTGCACGGGGTCTACAAGCCCGGCAACGTCAAGCTCCGCCCGTCCATCCTCAAGGACATCCAGGACGAGGTCGGGGCAAAACTGGGTCGCGAGAAGCCGTTCGACCTGGTCTTCCACGGCGGCTCCGGGTCGTTGCTCGAGGAGATCCGGGAGACCCTCGACTACGGCGTCGTCAAGATGAACGTCGACACCGACACGCAGTACGCGTTCACCCGGCCGCTCGCCGACCACGTGTTCCGCAACTACGACGGCGTCCTCAAGGTCGACGGGGAGGTCGGGGACAAGAAGGCGTACGACCCCCGCTCCTACGGCAAAGCCGCCGAGGCCTCGATGGCCCAACGCGTCGTCAAGGCCTGTGAAGACCTCCGCTCCGCCGGCACCCGGATGAGCTGAGCAAACGCGTCAGAGCACGAGCGCTCGGATGAGGAAGTCCCGCACCGTCGAGCAGAACTCCGCAGGCTCTTCCACGAAGGGCATGTGCCCGCTGTTCTCGAGAACGACGACCTCACCCCGAGGTGCGGCGGCAGCGATCTCCTCGGCGGCTTCGGGTGGACAGGTGCGGTCGTGGCGGCCGGCGACGGCGAGCAGCGGCTGGGGCACGTCCCGCAGCCGGTCGACCACTTCGATCGCGCCATAGTCGGCCGACGCGAAGTGGGCCAGCACGGCTGGGCTGTAGCGTCCCCCGCCGCTGCGCCGCTCGTACTCCTCGATCCGGGTGTCGGTGGGGTCGGCGAAGTGCCACGGGGTCTGCTCGTGCAGGAGCCCAGCGACCTCCTCCGCGCTGCGCACGTACGGTTCCCTGGCCCAGGAGTCGGTGACCTGCTGGCGCAGCTCCACCGGTTCGAACGCCGCCAGGCGGGCGTCGAGGTCGGCCAGCCAGCGCGAGGATGCGATGCCGCACACGGCGACCGTGGCGGTCGCCGCACCGGGCTGGTCCACCGCGTGCTGCAACGCCACGAAGGAGCCGTAGGAGTGGCCCAGCACGGCATAGCGACCGTCGCTCGCCAGTGCGTCACCGAGTGCGCTGACGTCTGCGGCCATGTGCGCCAGCGTCCAGGTGTGGCGTGGCGCGTCCCGGTCGCTGCCGCCCTGGGCACGCTGGTCCACCAGGACGATTCGCACCGCGTCGGTCAGCGGGTCCAGGTAGTCGGCGAAGACGTGGTGATCGAGGCCGGGGCCGCCGTGCAGGACGAGCAGCGGCGGCGCGGCGGCGTCGCCGCGCTCGACCACGTGCAGCCTGGTGTCACCGACAGCGACAAGGTGTCCCTCCGGTTCCATGACTGGGCATCCTTCCCCGCGCCGGTGGACGTGCACCAGGATGTGGGGGTGAGCCTCTCCGACTACCTGCTCGGCGGCCCGCCGCCCACCCGTCTCCCCGACGACGCCGCGACCCGGGAGGCGCTGGCCGCCGGCGTCGACCCGGGGAACGTCGCGGCCGGTCACCCGGGCTCCCCGCTGGCCTGGGCGACGCTCGCCGACGCGGCGTTCGCCGCTGGGAGGGTGGTGGAGTCCTACGCGTACGCGCGCACCGGGTACCACCGCGGCCTGGACCAGCTGCGCCGCGCCGGCTGGAAGGGACAGGGCCCCGTGCCCTGGGAGCACGAGCCCAACCGGGGCTGGCTGCGCAGCCTGCACGCGTTGGGCCGGGCGGCCGGCGAGATCGGGGAGAGCGACGAGGCGCAGCGCTGCCGTCAGTTCCTGCGCGACTCCAGTCCGCTCGCCGTTGAGGAGCTGGGAGCCGGCTGACCTGCTGCGCCGTTGAGCTCAGCCGCTCGGCGCTCCGCGCTCCGGCGCCTGCGGCGGGGCGAGCAGCCGCCACGCCCGTGGCCGCAGCGTCCACGTCCGCGCGCTCACCGGGCCGGACAGCTCCCCGTCGGCGTTCACCGGGAAGGGCTGGCCGCTGACGCTCACCGTCTGGGCCCGGACGGTGACGACGTCCGGACGCTCGCCGTGCGTGCCGCGGCGCAGCCGCAGCGCGTACCCCGCGCGCGCCAACGGGCCGGTGGCGCGGGACACCACGACCTCGGCCACGCCGTCGTCAGGTCGCGCTTCCGGGGCCAGCGGGGTCCCACCACCGATGCTGGACCCGAGCCCCACCGCCACCATGAGCAGCCGCTCGTCGATGTCGGAGATCACCTCGCCGTCGGCCTCGACGCGCAGCCGCCAGCCGCGGGTGGTGCCGGCGAGCGCGGCGCCGAGGACGTACGCAGGCTTGCCCAGCCGGCGCTTCCAGGACAGCGCTCGTCGGGCTGCCTCCGCCCCGACGCCCACATGGACGGCGTTGACGACGACGCCGCCCGCCTCGTCCTCCAGGAGCTCCAGCTCCAGCGGCTCCCCGGTCAGGACCACCCGCGCGGCGGCGGCGGGCCGGAGCGGCAGCCCGAGGCCGCGGGCGCGGTCGTTGCCGGTGCCCAACGGGATCAACCCCAGGACGGCGTCAGCGAGCTCGCCGCGCCGGTGCAGCGCCGCGACGACGGCGTGCAGGCTGCCGTCCCCGCCGGCGACCACCAGATAGCGGCCGTCGCGTCCGTCCAGCACCCCGTCGAGCTGCTCGACGCCGGAGGTCGCGGCGACCTCGACATGGGCGCGCTCGCGCAGCACGGTCAGGGCCTCCTCGACGCCGCGCTCGGCAGTGGAGCCGGCGTCCGAATTGGTGATCACGAGCAGGCGGCGCGGCATCGGCCCTCCCCGGTAGCCTCGGCGGCGGCCGGAGGCCGTACGACCGCCGACAGCGGCCCCCATTCCCGCGCTGCTTATCACGATGCCCCATCAGCAGGCCCGTCAACGCGAGAGGCTCACCCGCAGATGCCCGCGATCGTCCTCGTCGGCGCCCAATGGGGTGACGAGGGCAAGGGCAAGGCCACCGACCTGCTCGGCGGGGCCGTCGACTACGTGGTGCGCTACCAGGGCGGCAACAACGCGGGGCACACGGTGGTCGTGGACGAACAGACGTACGCGCTGCACCTGCTGCCCAGCGGCGTCCTCACGCCCGGTTGCATCCCGGTCATCGGCAACGGTGTGGTCGTCGACCCGGGCGTGCTGCTCGCCGAGATGCGCGGGCTGGCCGACCGCGGCGTCGACACCTCACGCCTGCTGCTCTCGGGCGGCGCGCACCTCATCACGCCCTACCACACGACCGTCGACAAGGTCGGCGAGCGGTTCCTCGGCCGCAACCAGATCGGGACGACCGGGCGCGGCATCGGGCCCGCGTACGCCGACAAGGTCGCCCGGGTGGGCATCCGGGTGCAGGACCTCTTCGACGAGAAGATCCTGCGGCAGAAGGTCGAGGGCGCGCTCGAGCAGAAGAACCACCTGCTGGTCAAGGTCTACAACCGGCGGGCGATCACCGTGGACGAGGTGGTCGAGGCCTACCTGCCGTACGCCGAGACGCTGCGGCCGTACGTCGTCGACACGTCGCTGGTGCTGAACGCCGCCCTCGACCGCGGCGCGGTGGTGCTGCTGGAGGGGTCGCAGGGGACGCTGCTCGACGTCGACCACGGCACGTATCCGTTCGTCACGTCGAGCAACCCGACGGCCGGCGGCGCCTGCGCCGGCGCGGGCATCGGCCCCACGCGGATCAGCCGCGTCGTTGGGATCTGCAAGGCCTACACCACCCGGGTGGGCGCCGGGCCGTTCCCCACCGAGCTGCACGACGACTGGGGGGAGTTCCTGCGCAAGACCGGCGGCGAGGTGGGCGTCACCACCGGGCGGCTGCGCCGCTGCGGGTGGTTCGACGCGGTGATCGCCCGCTACGCCGGCCGCGTCAACGGCCTCACCGACCTGTTCCTCACCAAGCTGGACGTGCTCACCGGCATGGACAAGGTGCCGGTGTGCGTGGCCTATGACGTCGACGGGGTCCGCCACGACGAGATGCCGATGACGCAGACCGACTTCTTCCACGCCCGGCCCGTGTACGAGTACCTCGACGGGTGGTGGGAGGACATCTGCGGCGCCCGGTCCCTCGACGACCTGCCGCCCGCGGCACGACGCTACGTCGCCGCGGTGGAGCAGCTGGCCGGCACCCCAGTGTCCGCCGTGGGCGTCGGCCCGGGTCGAGACCAGACGATCGCGGTGCGCCCCCTGCTCTGAGGGGAGGCACACCGGCCCTAGGGTCGGCCGACGTGAAGGTCCTCGTCGTGGGCGCCGGGGCCCGCGAGCACGCCCTGGTGCTGTCGTTGAGCCGCGACCCCGACGTGACCGAGCTGCACGCCGCACCGGGCAACCCCGGCATGGCCGCGCTGGCGCCGGTTCACGCCGTCGCCGCCGATGATCCCGCTGCGGTGACCGCGCTGGCCCGCCGGTTCGGTGTGGACCTGGTCGTCGTCGGGCCGGAGGCGCCGCTGCTGGCCGGCGCCGCTGACGCGGTCCGGGCTGCGGGCATCGCCTGCTTCGGCCCCTCCGCGGCAGCGGCGCGACTCGAGGGCAGCAAGGCCTTCGCCAAGGAGGTCATGGCCGCCGCCGAGGTGCCTACGGGACTGGCGCACATCTGCGACACGACGGCCGAGGCCGCGGTCGCACTCGACGCGTTCGGCCCGCCGTACGTCGTCAAGGCGGACGGTTCCGCCGCGGGCAAGGGCGTCGTCGTCACCGCGGATCGCGACGCTGCCCTTGCCCACGCCCGTCAGTGCGGCCGGGTCCTGGTGGAGGAGTACCTCGATGGGCCAGAGGTGTCGCTGTTCGCCGTCTGTGACGGCGTGACGACGTTGCCGCTGGCGCCGGCGCAGGACTTCAAGCGGGTTGGCGACGGCGACACCGGTCCCAACACGGGCGGCATGGGCGCCTACACGCCGTTGCCATGGGCGCCAAGCGACCTGGCCGCCGACGTGGTCGCCCGCGTGGTGAAGCCGACCGTGGAGGAGATGCGCCGGCGGGGGACGCCGTTCTCCGGGTTGCTGTACGCCGGGCTGGCGCTGACCAGCCGGGGGCTGCGGGTGGTGGAGTTCAACGCGCGCTTCGGCGACCCGGAGACACAGGTGGTGCTGGCCCGGCTCAGGTCGCCGCTGGGGGAGCTGCTGTACGCCTCCGCGACGGCGAGGCTGCGCGATCATCCGTCGCTGGGCTGGGACCCGGCGGCGGCGGTCACGGTGGTCGTCGCCGCGGCCGGCTACCCGCGCGCCCCGCGCACCGGCGACGAGGTGGACGGGCTTGCCGACGCTGCCGCGGTCGAGGGGGTGGAGGTGCTGCACGCGGGCACGCGCCTCGACGAGTCGGGCCGCCTGGTCAGCGCCGGGGGGCGGGTCCTGTCCGTGACCGCCACCGCCCTTGACCTCGCCCAGGCGCGCGAGCGCGCGTACGCGGCGGTCAGCTGCATCCGGCTCGACGGCTCACATCACCGTAGGGACATCGCCCTCCAGGCGATGTGCGGCTCGTTGGAGGCGCCCGGCAGTAGCAACGCAGAGTGACAGATTTGCGGCCCTGCTGTCGAATTAGCTAGCACAGTGGGCATGTCTCCTCTACGCTGCGTAATAGTCGCGGGTCCGGGAGGTCCGGAACCGGACATTTGAACCTGAAGGGGGTCACAATGCGTCACCGCATCACCGCCGGTCTTGCCGCCGCCGTCATGGCCGGCTCAGTAGCGCTCGCGCCCGTTGCGACGGCCCAGAACATCGGCACCGAGGGCTGTACGCCGGGCTACTGGAAGAACCACACCGAGAGCTGGGTGGGGACCGTGTACCGCCCCAACCGGCAGCTGGAGAACGTCTTCGACCTTCCGCCGACGCTGGCCGAATACGGCGACCTCACGCTGCTCCAAGCTCTGTCGCTGCGCGGCGGCAGCGGTCTTGACGGAGCCGCCGAGATCCTGTTGCGGGCCGCAACCGCCGCAGTCCTCAACGCAGCCCACGAGGGGGTGGCGTACCCCTACCGCCGGTTCACTCAGTTCATGATCATCACGAAGGTGAACAGCGCGCTCGCCAGCGGAGACCGCTCGCAGATCCTTTCGCTCGCCGAGACGCTGGACGAGGCCAACAACCTCGGCTGCCCGCTGAGCTGACTCATCCGTCCGGGGCCCCGTCACCTCTGGTGGCGGGGCCCCGGCACGTCGTACGGGACAATCCCCGGGTGACCCAGACCGTGGTCCCCGACGTGCTGGCCAACCGTTACGCATCGGCGGCGATGACGCGGCTGTGGTCACCGCACCACAAGGTGGTGCTCGAGCGCCGGCTGTGGGTCGCGGTGCTGCGCGCGCAGCAGTCCCTCGGCGTGGACGTCCCCGACGGTGTCGTGGAGGCCTACGAGAAGGTCGTCGACGAGGTCGACCTCCCGTCGATTCGCGCGCGGGAGCTGGCGACGCGCCACGACGTCAAGGCGCGGTTGGAGGAGTTCTCGGCACTCGCCGGGCATGAGCACGTGCACAAGGGCATGACCAGCCGTGATCTGACCGAGAACGTCGAGCAGCTGCAGGTCCGCTCGGGGGTTGAGCTGGTGCGCGACAAGACGGTGGCCGCACTGGCGCGCCTCAGCGGGCTCGCTGCCGAGCATGTCGACCTGGCCATCGCGGGGCGCAGCCACAACGTCCCCGCCCAGGTGACGACCGTCGGCAAGCGCTTCGCGTCGGTCGCCGTCGAGCTGCTCCTCGGCTACGAGCGGCTGGAGTCGCTGCTCGAGCGTTACCCGCTGCGCGGGCTCAAGGGCCCGGTGGGAACGGCTCAGGACCAGCTCGACCTGCTGGGCGGCGACGAGGACAGGCTGGCCGAGCTGGAACGCCGGATCGCCGAGCAGCTCGGGTTTCCGCGGCTGCTGAGCAGCGTCGGGCAGGTCTACCCGCGCTCCCTCGACCTCGACGTCGTCGCCGCCCTCGTGCAGGTCGCCGCGGGACCGTCGAGCCTGGCCACGACGATCCGGCTCATGGCCGGCGCCGAGCTGGCCACCGAGGGGTTCCGACCCGGGCAGGTCGGCTCGTCGGCGATGCCGCACAAGATGAACAGCCGTTCCTGCGAGCGGGTGAACGGGCTGACCGTCGTGCTGCGCGGCTTCCTCTCGATGGTCGGGGAGCTGGCCGGTGACCAGTGGAACGAGGGCGACGTGTCCGACTCCGTGGTCCGCCGGGTCGCGCTGCCCGGTGCTTTTCTCGCCGTCGACGGGCTGCTCGAAACCTTCCTCACCGTGCTCGACGAGTTCGGCGCCTACCCGGCGGTGGCCCGCCGCGAGCTCGACCGTTACCTGCCGTTCCTCGCCACCACCAAGATCCTGCTGGCGGCCGTACGGCAGGGGGTGGGCCGTGAGCAGGCGCACGCGGTGATCCGCGAACACGCGGTCGCCGTCGCCGTGCGGATGCGCGAGGAAGGCGCGGAAGACAACGACCTCATCGATCGGCTGGCCCGCGACCCGCGGCTGCCGCTGCAGCGCCGGGAGCTGGACGCGCTGCTCGCCGAGCCGTTGTCCTTCACCGGTGCGGCGGCCGCGCAGGTCGGTGAAGTCGTGCGCCGCGTCCGGGAGGTCACCGCCGCCCATCCGGACGCCGCCGCGTACGACCCCGAGCCGATCCTCTAGCGCGCAACAGGCCGCGCTGCGCGGACTGCACCGCCCGCCGAGTACATGCCCGAGTGCCTCGACACTCTGCCCCCGTATGTGGGGGCAGAGTGCCGAGGCACTGCGGAGAGACCCCACTCGGGCGCGCGACCTCCGAGCGCTACAGCCGGCCGGCCTCGATGATGCGGGCGAGGAACTGCCGGGTCCGCGCCTCGACCGGGTCGCCGAGCACCTGGGCCGCCGGTCCCTGCTCGCGGACGACGCCGTCGTCGAGGAAGCACACCCGGTCGGCCACCTGCCGGGCGAAGCCCATCTCGTGGGTGGCCATGAGGATCGTCATCCCCTGCCCGGCCAGCTCGCGGACGAGCGTCAGCACCTCGCCGACGAGCTCGGGGTCCAGCGCGCTGGTCACCTCGTCCAGCAGCAGCAGCCGCGGCGCGTTGACGAGCGCGCGGGCGATCGCAGCCCGTTGCTGCTGCCCCCCGGAGAGCCGGTCCGGGTAGGCGCCTGCCTTGTCGGCCAGGCCGACGCGGGCCAGCAGCGCCATGGCGCTTGCCTGCGCCTCTCGCCGTGCCACGCCGTGCACGACCCGGGGCGCCAGCGTGACGTTGTCCAGCACGCTGAGGTGCGGGAAGAGGTTGTAGGCCTGGAACACCACGCCGATGCGTCCCCGCACCCGGTCGGCGTCGACGCGCGGGTCGGTGATGTCCTCGCCGTCCAGGCGGATCACCCCGTCGTCCACGACCTCGAGCAGGTTGATGCAGCGCAGCAGCGTGGACTTGCCCGAGCCGGACGCGCCGATGAGCGCGACCACTTCGTGCTCGTGTACGTCGACGTCGATGCCACGCAGCACCTCGAGGGCGCCGAATCGCTTGACCACGCCGGTGCAGGACAGGGCGGGTCCGCTCACACCGTGCCTCCCGCCTGTTCCCGCCGGGTGGCGCGCAACGTCGCCCAGTCGGCGAGCCGCGCCGTCGGGACGGCGAGCAGGACGAAGAGCAGGCCGGCGATCACGTACGGCGTGAAGTTGAAGAAGTCAGCGGCCTCGATCTGCGCGGCACGTACGGCGTCCACGGCGCTGAGCACGGAGATCAGGCCCACGTCCTTTTGCAGCGCGACGAAGTCGTTGAGCAAGGGCGGTGCAACCCGGCGGACGGCCTGCGGCAGCACCACGATGCGCATGGTCTGGCCGTAGCTCAGCCCGAGGGACCGCGCGGCCGCCCGCTGGCTCGGGTGCACCGACTCGATGCCGGCGCGGAACACCTCGGCGACGTAAGCCGAGTACGTCAGCACGATGGCGACGACCCCCCACACAGTGGTCGAGATGGGTACGCCCTGCAGCCGCAGCGCGGGGACGCCGAAGCCGACGAGGTACAGCAGGATGATCAACGGAATGCCGCGGAAGACGTCCGTGTAGACGGCGGCCAGGATCCGTACCGGGAAGAAGACCGGGCCGCGCAGCGTGCGCAACGCCGCGACGGCGAGCCCGATGACGGGGACGGCGACCGCGCAGACGGCGAGCACGCGGACGTTGAGCCAGAGCCCCTCGGCGATGCGCGGCAGTGACGCGCGCGCGACGTCCACGTTGAAGAAGAAATCCTGGACGCGCGGCCACCCCGGGGAGCGGGTCACTGCCAGCCACAGCACGGTCGCGAAGGCGGTGGTGCTCAGCAGCGCAACGAGCGTCGAACGTCGCGCCCGTCCGCGGCGGTACGCCTCACGTTCCTGTTGCAGCCGGCTGACCACCGGCGTCGACGTCACCGCAGGACGGGTGCGTCCGCGACCTCGGCCAGCCACCGCTCCTCGATGTCGGCCAGCGTGCCGTCGGCGCGCAGCGCCTCGACCGCCTCGCTCACGCAGTCGGTCAGCGCGGAGCCCTTGTCGAGCACGAGCCCGAACTGCTCCGGTGTCCCCTCCGGCTGCGGCAGCTGACCGACGATGACGCCACCGTCGAGCTCGACCGCGGTGATGAAGAAGGCGGTGGGGAGATCGGTGACGAGGGCGTCGATCTGGCCGTTCTGCAGCGCCACCTTGGCGTCGTCGTTGGTGTTGAAGACGGCGGCGTCCTGCTCGGGGGTGATCCCCTCCTCGATGGCGTCCAGGCTGGTGGTCCCGACCTGCGCGCCGATCTTGTGCGCCTGGAGGTCGGCCAGCGACTTTGCGTCAGCCGCCGGGTTGCCCCTGACCGCGATGACCGCCTGGGTGACGTCGTAGTACGGGGCGGAGAAGTCGACGGCCTGCCGGCGCTTCTCGGTGATGGAGAACTCGTTGATGTCGAAGTCGAACTGCTTGGGCCCCGGCTGGATCGCCGCGTTGAACGGCACACGCACCCACTCGACCTCGTCGCGGGCGAAGCCGAGCTCCCGCGCGACCGCGTACGCCACGGCACCCTCAAACCCCTTGCCGTTCGTGGGGTCGTTGTCGACGAACCACGGCTCGTACGCCGGCTCGTCGGTGGCGATCGTCAACGTGCCCGCCTCCATCGTCTGCAACGACTCCGGAGCGCACGGGTTCGCGGTCGGCGTGCCGGGCGAGCCTCCGGTCTCGGCAGGGGGCGTGCTCTGGCGCGCTGCCGGGGTCTCCTCGACCGGCGCACAGCCGGCGAACGCCAGCAGCACCGGCAGGGCGACAAGGACAGCGGGGAGGGTGCGCGGGCCAGCCATGCGGAGGATGGTACGAACCAACGGCCGCGCATGCCGCATGCCGTGCGCGAGGATCCCCGTATGGGTGACGTCCTGCTCCCCGGCTACCGGCACGTCTACTCGGGCAAGGTGCGCGACCTCTACCTGCCCCTCGACCGGGACGACCGGATCCTGGTCGTCGCCAGCGACCGGATCTCCGCCTTCGACCATGTGCTGGCGAGCGCGATCCCGGAGAAGGGGCGGATCCTCACCCGGCTGAGCCTGTGGTGGTTCGAGCGGGTGGCCGACCTGGCGCCGCACCACGTGATCTCTGCCGACGACGTGCCGGCGGAGGTCCACGGCCGGGCGGTGCTCTGCGAGCGGCTGGCGATGCACCCGGTGGAGTGCGTCGCCCGTGGCTACCTCGCCGGGTCGGGGCTGGCCGAGTACCGGCTCGGCGGAGCGGTGTGCGGCGTCGCCCTGCCGCCTGGACTGGTCGAGGGATCCCGCCTGCCCGAGCCGGTGTTCACCCCGGCCAGCAAGGCACCACAGGGGCACCACGACGAGAACGTCACGTACGAGGTTGTCGCTGGCCGCCTGGGGCCGCAGCTGGCCGCCGAGCTGCGCCGGCTCACCCTCGAGGTCTACACCCGCGGCGAGCGGGTCGCCCGCGACCGGGGGCTGCTACTCGCCGACACCAAGCTGGAGTTCGGCTCCCGGCCTGACGGGAGCCTGGTGCTCGCCGACGAGCTGCTGACACCAGACTCCTCCCGGTACTGGCCTGCCGACGAGTGGCGTCCGGGGGGGCCGCAACGCTCGTACGACAAGCAGTCCGTGCGCGACTGGCTCGCCTCACCGACCTCCGGCTGGGACCGTACGTCGGACACGCCCCCACCGCCGCTGCCCGACGAGGTGGTCGAACGCACCCGGGAAGGCTACGTCGAGGCCTACGAGCGGTTGACCGGCGCGCCCTGGCCCGGCTGAGCCGTCCAGCTCTCACCTCTCTACGCCGGTAGGCTCGCGGATACCGCCGACAGTCACCCACCGACGAAAAGCGCCGAGGGAGGGCCCGTGGCCCGCGTCGTCGTCGACGTCATGCTCAAGCCCGAGATCCTCGACCCGCAGGGACAGGCGGTCCAGGGGGCGCTCGCCCGGCTCGGCTTCGCCGGCGTGACCGCGGTCCGCCAGGGCAAGCGCTTCGAGCTCGAGCTCGCGGGCGAGGCGAGCGACCAGCAGCTCGCCACCGCCGAACGGGCCGCGCAGACGCTGCTCGCCAACCCCGTCATCGAGGATTACCGCGTGCGGGTGGAGGGCTGATGCGCGTCGGTGTGGTCACCTTCCCCGGGTCGCTGGACGACCGCGACGCGGTGCGCGCCGTGGCGCTGGCCGGTGGTGAGCCCGTGGCGTTGTGGCACGCCGACGCTGACCTGCGCGGTGTCGAGGCGGTTGTGCTGCCGGGCGGCTTCTCGTACGGCGACTACCTGCGCTGCGGGGCGATCGCGCGCCATGCCCCCGTCATGGGTCCGCTGCTGAAGGCGGCCGGCGCGGGACTGCCGGTGCTCGGCATCTGCAACGGCTTCCAGGTGCTCTGCGAGGCCCGCCTGCTCCCCGGCGCGTTGATCCGCAACGACCGCCGCCGCTTCGTGTGCCGCGACCAGCGGCTGCGGGTCGAGTCCAGCGCGAGCGCGTGGACATCGGCGTACGAACCCGGCGAGGAGATTGTCGTCCCCGTCAAGAACGGTGAGGGCGGCTACGTCGCCGACGAGCGCACCCTCGACTCCCTCGAGGCCGAGGGCCGCGTCGTGCTGCGCTACGTCGGGGGCAACCCCAATGGTTCGGCGCGCGACATCGCCGGCGTCACCGACGCCAGCGGTCGCGTCGTCGGGCTCATGCCGCACCCCGAGCACGCCGTCGACCCCCTCACCGGGCCAAGCACCGACGGGCTGGGCTTCTTTGCCTCGCTGCTCCACCGCGTCGCGGCGGCATGACCGACACCGTCGAGCACGCCGCCAAGACCCCGGACGTCGAGCAACCCTGGGCGGCACTGGGCCTGCGCGGTGACGAGTACGCCCGCATCCGCGAGACCCTCGGCCGCCGGCCGACGTCCTGCGAGCTGGCGATCTACTCGGTGATGTGGAGCGAGCACTGCTCGTACAAGAGCAGCAAGGTGCACCTGCGCCGCTTCACCGAGCTGCCGGACGAGACCCCGCTGGGCAAGACCCTGGCCGGCATCGGCGAGAACGCCGGCGTCGTGGACATCGGGCAGGGGTATGCCGCGACGTTCAAGGTCGAGTCGCACAACCACCCGAGCTTCGTCGAGCCGTACCAGGGTGCGGCCACCGGCGTGGGCGGCATTGTCCGCGACATCCTGGCGATGGGCGCGCGCCCGGTTGCCCTGCTCGACCCGCTGCGCTTCGGCCCCGCCGACGCACCCGACACCCGCCGGGTGCTGCCCGGGGTCGTCGCCGGCATCGCCGGGTACGGCAACTGCCTAGGGCTGCCCACGGTCGGCGGCGAGGTCGTCTTCGACTCCTCCTACGCGGGTAACCCGCTCGTCAACGTGCTCTGCGTGGGGGTGATGCGGCACGAGGACGTGCACCGCGCGCACGCCTCGGGGGTCGGCAACCGCGTCGTTCTCTACGGCGCCCGCACCGGAGGTGACGGGATCGGCGGGGTGTCCGTGCTCGCCAGCGAGACCTTCGGCGACGAGGGGCCGAGCAAGCGGCCCAGCGTCCAGGTGGGCGACCCGTTCCTCGAGAAGCTGCTGATCGAGTGCACGCTCGAGCTGTTCGGCGAGGGACTGGTCGCCGGCATCCAGGACCTCGGCGGGGCCGGCCTCTCCTGCGCCACGTCCGAGCTGGCCAGCGCGGGCGACGGCGGAATGCACATCACGCTCGACCGGGTCCCGCTGCGGGACGCCTCGCTCACGCCGGAGGAAATCCTCATGAGCGAGTCGCAGGAGCGGATGATGGCCGTCGTCCGGCCCGCGGACGTCGAGCGATTCCTCGCGGTGTGTGCGAAGTGGGACGTGCCCGCGACCGTCCTCGGCGAGGTCACCGACACCGGGCGGCTCGTCGTCGAGTGGGCCGGCGAGGTCGTCGTCGACGTACCGCCGCGGACCGTCGCCTCCGAGGGCCCGGTCTACCAACGGCCGTACGCCCGTCCGCAGGCCCAGGACGCGCTCATCGCCGCCGGATCGGACCGGCTGCCACGCCCGGCCGGCGGTGCCGAGCTGCGGGAGACCCTGCTGCGCATGGCAGCCGCCCCCAACCTGTCCGCCAAGACGTGGGTCACCGAGCAGTACGACCGCTACGTGCAGGGCAGCACCGTGCTCGCCCAGCCGGAGGACGCCGGGGTCATCCGCGTCGACGCGGACAGCGGGCTCGGCGTTGCGGTGGCCACGGACGGCAACGCCCGCTTCGTCGCGCTGGACCCGTACGCGGGGGCGCAGCTGGCGCTCGCGGAGGCGTACCGCAACGTCGCGGTCACCGGCGCCCGGCCGCTTGCGGTCACCGACTGCCTCAACTTCGGCTCGCCGGAGGACCCGGGCGTCATGTGGCAGTTCGCCGAGGCGGTGCGCGGCCTGGCCGATGGCTGCCGGGTGTTGGGCGTCCCGGTGACGGGGGGCAATGTCAGCTTCTACAACTCCACCGGCGACACCGCGGTGCTGCCGACGCCGGTCGTCGGTGTGCTGGGGGTGCTCGACGACGTCCGGCGGCGTACGCCGCTCGGCTTCTCGCGCGCCGGTGCCGCGCTCTTCCAGCTCGGGGAGACGCGGGACGAGCTGGACGGGTCGGAGTGGGCCAACGTCGTCCACGGGCACCTGGGGGGAGTACCCCCGCGGGTCGACCTGGAGGCCGAGCGCCGCCTCGCGGAGATCCTGGTCGCCGCCTCCGGCGAGGGGCTGCTCGACGCCGCCCACGACCTCGCTGACGGTGGACTCGCGCAGGCGCTGGTCGAGTCGTGCCTGCGGGGCGGCAGCGGCGCCCGGGTGGAGGTGCCGGAGGGGACCGACCCGTTCGCGTTTCTCTTCGCCGAGTCGGCCGCCCGAGCGGTGGTGGCCCTGTCGCCGGGTGCGGAGGCGCGGTTCAGCGAGCTGTGTGCGGAGCACGACTACCCCGTGGAGCGCATCGGCGTGATCGCCGACGCCGGCCCCGACAGCCGAGTGGATCCGGAGCTCGAGCTGCGTGATCTGTTCACGATCCCGCTCGCTGAGCTGCGCGAGGCCCACGAACGCACGCTCCCCGACCTCTTCGACTGAGCCGCGCCGAGAACTCCGCGGCGCGGATCACAACCGCCCGTACTGGGGAGGATCACCCGCACTGATGCGGACGATCCTCCCCACTGTGGTCCCCGAGGCCGAGAAACGTAGGCTCACCACCATGGACGACCGCGACGTGCTGGCCCGCATCGACGAGCTCGTCGCCGAGGAGCATGAGCTGCGCGACCATGCCGTCGGCCGCGGCCTCGATGACGCTGAGCGCGAGCGGCTCAGCGCGCTGGAGGAGCAGCTCGACCGGTACTGGGACCTGCTCCGCCAGCGGCGTGCCCGCGAGGAGTACGGGCAGGACCCGGACGCAGCGGAGCCCCGTCCGGTCGACGAGGTCGAGGACTTCGAGCAGTAGCCCGTGCCGCCGCGCCGCCGCAGCGACCCGCAGGCAGGCCGGGCCGCCTTCGACCGGGTCGTTCACGCGGGCGCTGACAGCACCCGCGAGGACGTCCGCACGGCCGTACGGTGGTCGCTGGACGAGCTCGCCACCCGGGCACCCGGCCGCACCGTCGAGGTGCGCGTGCCGCCGTACGCAGTCGTCCAGTGCGGCGACGGCCCGCGGCACACCCGGGGAACCCCGCCGAACGTCGTCGAGACCGACCCGGTTACCTGGTTGCTGCTCGCGTCCGGGCAGCTGTCGTGGGGCGCGGCCCGCGCGGCCGGAAGCGTCACCGCGAGCGGTGAGCGGGCCGACCTGACCGCGTGGCTGCCGCTGCGTTGATCAGGCCGGCTCACGGACGAGCCGGTCGCCGTCCGGGCGGAAGCCCAGCCTGCGGAAGTAGGCGGGGCCGTCCACCCTGCGGTCGTCGGCGACGATGCGAGTCACTCCGCGCGCCGCCAACGGCCCGGACCGGCCGTACACGAACTCGCCCGGCGTAAAGTCGCGGAAGCGTGGCAGCACGTAGTCCAGCTCCACCCGCGCCGCCCCGTCACCCAGGCCCCTGAGCAGCACCACCGCGGCGGTGTCCGCGTCGCGCACGACGAGGTACGCCCAGCCCGGACCGCCCGCGCTGAGGGCGGGATCCCAGCGGAACCCGGGGTTGTGTCGCTGGATGTCGGGCTCGTGGTGGCGCAGCAGGTAGTGCAGGTAGGCGTCATCCGCGCCGACCTCGACGACGTCGAAGGCCCGATCGTCATGGCGGGCACGGGTCAACCGGACCAGGTGGTAGGCGTTGATGGCGGCGCCGGCCAGGTTGAGCGCGACGTTTGGCCACACCGCGAGGATCGCGTTGAACGCCACCAGTGCGAGTGAGGCGACGAAGTTGAGCACCCGGAAGCGCAGCATCCGCGCTTGCATCAGCGAGACGACGAGCAGCAGCGAGCTGGCCCAGCCGAGAGCATCGACCCAGGTCACTCGCGCAGCGTAGGCGCCCTACCCGGGACTGGGCTTGCTCAGGGGCACGCCGTCCCCGCGCAGAACTTCAGCTCGTCCAGCCTTTTCCTCAGGTCCGCTCGCTGCGACGCGTACGCGCCCTGGTAGGCGAGGTTGTGCAGCTCGTGTGGATCCTTACGCAGGTTGTACAGCTCCCGTTCCCCGGTGTTGTACTCGACGTACTTCCACCCGTTCGAGGTGCGGAGGCCGTGGTAGCGATAGTTGGTCATGCGCCCCCTCGGTCCGGCTTCGAGGACGAGGTCGCGGTCGTCGCCGTACTGCGGGTAGGCGATCTTGGGCAGCAGGGAGCGCCCGTCCATGACGAAGCCAGCAAGCTGATCCTCCGCCGCTGCGAGGTCGAGGATCGTCGGGACGACATCGATGGCCGCCACCGGCTGGGAGCGCACGGCGCCGGAGGGGATGCCCGGGCCGCGCACGACCAGGGGCACCCGCGCCGACGGCTCGTACGGCAGGATCTTGCCGCTGCGCACGCGGTGCTCACCCTGCAGGTAACCGTTGTCGCTGGTGAGGATGACGTAGGTGTTGGACAGCTCGCCGCTGTCCCGCAGCGCCGCCATGATGCGACCGATGCCGTCGTCCACGGAGCGCAGCGACTCCTGCCGCTGCTGGTACGCCTCCGTGATCGCGCTGACCTCGTCGGCGCTCAGCGGGGGGCGTTGGGCGATCCTGGCGGGCTTGTCCGAGACGTTGCGCTCGTCAAAGGCGGCGCTGCGCGGCAGCTGCTCGCCGGCGAAGACGTCGCGGTAGTCATCTTCCACCGCGGGGGTGACGATCGGGAGGCCGTACACCACGGGCGGGTCATCGAACTCCTGCGGCGAGCCGTGGTGCGGTGCCAGGAAGGAGGCGAAGAGGAAGAACGGCTCGGCAGGCGCCTCCTCGGCCACATAAGCGCGGGCGCGCCGGGACAGGACGTCGGTCTGGTACCGGCCAGCCACCGAGCGCAGCCGGCCGTCGACGTTGAGCCTGGCCCCGTAGTAGTCGTGGATCCCGCGGGCCACCCCGACCCACGTCTCCCAGCCGGATGGGACGTACCTCGGCTGGCCCGCGTAGCCGTTGAGGTACTTCCCGACGTACGCGGTCGAGTAGCCGGCGCCCTGGAGCCAGGTGGCGATCGAGCTGTGGTCCTCGAACGCCTGTATGCCGCCCCACGGGGCGGAGTTGTCGAGGACCCCGTGGTTGTGGGCGTACTGACCGGTCAACAAGCTGGCCCGCCCCGGGCAGCACAGCGGGAACGGCGCGTAGCTGGTCGAGAAGGACACGCCCCTGTCCACCAGCCAACGTGCGGCCTTGGGCATGACCCGCTCATCCATGACGTCACGGACGGTGGCGTCATCGACCAGCAACAGCACCACGTTGGGTCGTCCGTCGTCGGTTGAGGCCGCCTGCGCGAGGGAGCCCGTATTGGGCGGCGTCGTCCCGAGCAGGGACGCGGTGATGACCGCGGCGACCACAAGCGCGGCGGTCGTCGATCGGATCGCGGGCAGGCGCACGGGGGAACCCTCGGAGGTGGCGGCTGGGGCAGCGAGGCTGGTGGTGGGCGGCCATTGCATCATGCCCATCCGGGGATGCCTAGTCTGCGGTCATGACGGACCTCGCGGCCGCCGTCGAGGCGGTCCTCCCTGGTGTCCGCGCCGATCTCGAGCGCCTGGTCCGTATCCCCTCCGTCAGCGCCGACCCGAAACGTGCCGGAGAGGTGCTGCGCAGTGCCGAGCTGGTGGCCACGCTGCTCCGCGACGCCGGAGTTCCGGACGTACAGGTCCTCACCGTCGCCGGTGGTGCCCCCGCGGTCATCGGCCGGGTCCCCGCCCCCGCCGGTGCGTCCACCGTGCTGCTGTACGCCCATCACGACGTCCAACCGACAGGGGACTGGGCGGACTGGGCCAGCGAGCCGTTCGAGCCGCAAGAGCGGCAGGGGCGGCTGTACGGCCGCGGGGCCGCCGACGACAAGGCGGGGGTGCTCGCGCACGTGGCGGCGCTGCGGGCCTTCGGCGGCAGCCCACCGGTCGGCGTCACGGTCTTCGTCGAGGGCGAGGAGGAGATCGGCTCGCCCACGCTGGCGGCGTTTCTCGCCGCCCACCGCGACCTCCTCGCCGCCGATGTGCTCGTCATTGCCGACTCGGTCAACTGGGGGACTGAGACGCCGGCGCTGACCACGAGCCTGCGCGGCCTGGTGGACTGTGTGGTCGAGGTGCGCACGCTGGAGCACGGCGTGCACTCGGGCATGTACGGCGGCGCCGCGATCGACGCGGTGAGCGCGCTGTGCCGGCTGCTCGCGACGTTGCACGACGACCGCGGTGACGTGGCGGTCGCCGGGCTGACGGCCACCTCGGCCGCGGCAGTGGACTACTCCGAGGAACGGTTCCGAGCCGAGGGTGGTATCCCGGATGGGGTGTCGCTCGTGGGCACCGGCTCACTACCCGACCGGTTGTGGACCCGTCCCGCAGTGAGCGTCATCGGTCTGGACGCTCCGCGCGTCGCGGACGCGGCCAACGTCCTGGTCCCGCGGGCCCGGGCAGAGGTGAGCTTGCGCATCGCGCCGGGCGACGACCCGGAGCGCGCCATGGACGCCCTCGTCCGACACCTGGAGGACCACGCCCCCTGGGGGGCCCAGGTCAGCGTGACCCGGGGGAGCCGGGCTGCTCCGGTCGAGCTAGCCGCGACGGGACCGGCGTACGACGCTGCGCGTGGTGCTTTTCGTGACGCCTTCGGTACCGAGCCGGTCGACGTCGGCATCGGTGGGTCGATCCCGTTCATCGCCGAGCTGGCAGCTGCCTACCCGCAGGCGGCCGTGCTGGTCACCGGCGTGGAGGACCCCGACTCCCGGGCGCACGGCGCCGACGAGAGCCTGCACCTGGGGCAGTTCGCCAAGGTGTGCCTGGCCGAGACCCTGCTGCTGCAGCGCCTCGCCCCGTGACTCGAGTGGACAGCTCTGGTCGGGACACGCCGGCGTGTCCGTACGGAACTGTCCACTCGGGCGAGGCGGCGGGAGGTGTCCGTAGGATTGGCGGGTGGCACGCGGCGACGGTCGACTGACGCACGACCTCGACCCCCAGGGGCCCGGACCGCAGGACGCCTGCGGGGTCTTCGGTGTCTGGGCGCCCGGCGAGGACGTCGCCAAGCTCACCTACTTCGGGCTGTACGCGCTGCAGCACCGCGGCCAAGAGTCCGCCGGCATCGCCGTCGGGAACGGGCGCGGCATCGTCGTCTACAAGGACATGGGCCTGGTCTCCCAGGTCTTTGACGAGGCCACGCTGTCCCCGCTCAGCGGCCACCTGGCGGTCGGGCACACCCGTTACTCCACGACCGGCTCCAGCCGCTGGGAGAACGCCCAGCCCACGCTCGGCCCCACCGCGGACGGCACCGTCGCCCTGGCCCACAACGGCAACCTCACCAACACCGCGGAGCTGTCCGACCTCGTCGCCGAGCGGGTGGGGTCGCGCCGGGCCGGCGACCTGGACCAGGGCAGCACCACCGACACCTCACTGATCACGGCGCTGCTCGGCGCCGGCCCGTACCGCAGCCTCGACGCCACTGCGCTCGAGGTGCTCGCCCGCCTGCGCGGGGCGTTCTCCCTCGTCTTCGTCGACGAGTGCACGCTGTACGCCGCCCGCGATCCGCAGGGCATTCGGCCGCTGGTGCTCGGTCGGCTCGAGCGCGGCTGGGCGGTCGCCAGCGAGACCGCCGCGCTCGACATCGTGGGCGCGGCGACGGTCCGCGAGGTCGAGCCCGGTGAGCTGGTCACGATCGACGCCGCCGGCCTGCGCTCCCAACGCTTCGCCCCGCCAGACCCCAAGGGGTGCCTGTTCGAGTACGTCTACCTCGCCCGCCCCGACACCCGCATCAGCGACCGCAGCGTGCACACGGCCCGTGTCGAGGTGGGCCGCCGGCTGGCCCTGGAGCACCCGGTGGAGGCCGACCTCGTCATCCCGGTGCCGGAGTCGGGCACGCCCGCGGCGGTCGGGTACGCCGAGGCCAGCGGCATCCCGTACGGCATCGGCCTGGTCAAAAACGCCTACGTCGGCCGCACGTTCATCCAACCCAGCCAGACCATCCGGCAGCTCGGCATCCGGCTCAAGCTCAACCCGCTGCGCGACGTCATCGCCGGCAAGCGGCTGGTCGTCGTCGACGACACGATCGTGCGCGGCAACACCCAGCGGGCGGTCGTGCGGATGCTGCGTGAGGCCGGCGCCCGCGAGGTCCACGTGCGGATCTCGTCACCGCCGGTGAAGTGGCCGTGCTTCTACGGCATCGACTTTCCCAACCGCGCCGAGCTGATCGCGGGCGGGCTCGCCGTCGCGGAGGTGTGCCGCTCGATCGGGGCCGACTCCCTCGGCCACGTCAGCCTCGACGGGCTCGTCGCAGCAACGGGTCAGGGTCGGGAACGGCTGTGCCGGGCCTGCTTCGACGGCGTCTACCCCGTGGAGCTGCCGCCCGCGGTGATGCGCGGCAAGCACGTGCTCGAGCAGGAGCAGCTGCCGCTGGGCGACGAGTCGGCGGTGCCACCGCCCGGGCCGGTCGCCGCCGGCGACGGCCTCGCCGCCTTGGTCGGGGGCGGAGGAGCTGCCGACGCGCTGGCCCGTCCGTGAGTGCGGGGCCGCCGCCGAGCAGCCCACGCCCTGCCGCGGCAACGACGTACGCGGCGGCCGGAGTCGACATCGCCGCCGGCGAGCGCGCCGTCGAGCTGATGCAGGCCAGCTTCGCGGCCGCGAGCCGCCCGGAGGTGGTCGGGGATCTTGGCGGGTTCGCCGGCCTCTTTGACGCCAGCGCCCTACGGGCTTACCGGCGCCCGCTGCTCGCCACCAGCACCGACGGTGTCGGCACCAAGGTCGAGGTCGCCCGGCGCATGGACCGCCACGACACCGTCGGGCGTGACCTGGTCGGCATGCTGGTCGACGACCTGGTGGTGTGCGGCGCGGAGCCGCTGTTCCTCACCGACTACATCGCCTGCGGCCGGCTGGACCCCGACCGGGTGGCGGCCATCGTGTCCGGCGTCGCGGCCGGTTGCCGGCTCGCCGGATGCGCCCTGGTCGGCGGGGAGACCGCGGAGCATCCCGGCATGCTCGATCCGGACGCGTACGACCTGGCGGGCGCGACGACCGGCGTGGTCGAGGCCGACGCGCTGCTAGGTCCGCACCGGGTCGTCGCCGGGGATGCCCTCGTCGCGATGGCCTCCAGCGGGCTGCACTCCAACGGCTACTCCCTGGTCCGGCGGGTGTTCTTCACCGACGCCGGCTGGGACGTGCACCGCGACGTGCCCGAGCTGGGGCGCACCCTCGGTGAGGAGCTGCTCGAGCCGACGCGCATCTACGCCGCCGACTGCGTCGCCCTGGCCCACGAACTGGAGTTGCACGCGCTGGCACACGTCACCGGAGGTGGGCTGGCCGCCAACCTGGCCCGGGTGCTACCGGCGCATCTCAGTGCCCGGGTGGAGCGGGACACTTGGAGCCCGCCGCCGATCATGGGCCTGGTCAGCGCGGTCGGCGGTGTCACCGCGGAGGAGCTGGAGCGCACCCTCAACATGGGGGTCGGGATGGTTGCGGTGCTGCCCGCGGCCGCCGCGGACTCGGCTGTGCGGCTGTTGGCACGGCGCGGGGTCAGCGCCTGGCGGTGCGGGACGGTGAGCGCTGGCGACGGCTCGGCAACGCTGTACGGCGCACACCGCTGAGCACCCGCCGACCTCAGCGGTCGTCGTCGTCCTCGTCGTCGAACCCGTAGTCGAAATCGTCCTCGACGTCATCGGCCTCGCTGTCGTGGCCGTCCATCGAGGGTTCGACGTGCCCGTCAGCGTCCTCGTGCCCGAGCTCCCGCTGCAGCGCGGTGAAGTCGGTGTTGATGGACTGGTATTTCAGACGGCGGGCTACCTTCGTCTGCTTGGCCTTCGCGCGGCCGCGCCCCATAGGGTCGACCCCCTAGCACACGAATGGGGCGGCCGTTGCGCGCCGCCGCCCGGGACTTGGTCACTCAGCTCGTACGTAAACCGTACAACCTCTGCCGCTGTTCCGTCAGGCGGAGCCCGTGGGCGGGAGCCACATGCCGCGCAGCCGGGAGACCTCGGCCATCCGGTCTTCGGCGAGCCGGTCAGCGGCCACCGCCGGAGGCACGCCCGCCGCCTCCGCCAGCTCCAGGATCCGCGTGGTTGTGTCGAAGACGTTGGCCACCTGGGCCTTGGCTCGTTCGAAGGAGAAGCCGCGCAGCTCGTCGGCGACCTGGATCACCCCGCCACAGTTGACCACGTAGTCGGGGGCGTAGAGGATGCCGCGCTCCTGCAGCGCCTTTCCCACTCCGGGGTGAGCCAGCTGGTTGTTGGCCGCCCCGCAGACGACCGATGCGCGCAAGACGGCGACGGTGTCGTCGTCAAGCGCGCCTCCCAGCGCGCAGGGGGCGTACACGTCGATGTCAGCACGCACCAGCTCCGCCACGGAGGGGACCACCTGCACCTGCGGGTGGCGGGAGCGCAGGTTCTGGACGGCGGACTCGTTGAGGTCGGTGACGACCACCTCGGCGCCGTCGTCGAGCAGGTGCTCGACCAGGTGGCGGCCGACCTTGCCGACCCCGGCGACGCCCACCCGCCGGCCATGCATCGACGGGGTGCCCCACGCGTGCGCGGCAGCGGCCCGCATGCCCTCGTACACGCCGTACGCGGTCAGCACGCTGGAGTCGCCAGCGCCACCGTCGGAGCGCGACCGGCCGGTGACGTGCCGGCACTCCCGCGCCACGACGTCCATGTCCGCGACGTAGGTGCCCACGTCGCAGGCGGTGATGTAGCGCCCGCCGAGGGACTCGACGAAACGCCCGTACGCGCGCAGCAGCGCCTCGGTCTTGTCGCGGACGGGGTCACCGATGATCACGGCCTTGCCGCCGCCGAGGTCCAGGCCGGCGAGGGCGTTCTTGTACGTCATCCCGGTGGACAGCGCGAGCACGTCCGCCACCGCCGCGTCCTCGGACTCGTACGGGAAGAAACGCGTCCCACCGAGGGCCGGGCCGAGAGCGGTCGAGGAGATCGCGATAATTGCCCGCAGCCCGCTGGCCGCGTCCTGGCAGAAGACGACCTGCTCATGGCCGGTGTGCCGGGCGAAGACGCCGCCGGGTGCGCCGGGCGGCGTGGCGCTGGTCGTCACGGGTGGCTGGTCCCTTCGTCGCGCGCCGCGCCGCGACCGGGTGGCCGCGGGTGCTCCGGCTCACTGTAGGCGGGGCCGCCTCGGACTCGGAGAGGTCACGACAGCGTCACGGGCTGGCGGCGGCCCGCTGACCCGTACCCTCGCACCGGCCTAGGGTGAGGCAGCCGCGACGGCGATCGTCTCGATCGCGGCAGGGAGGGCGCGTGAGCGTACGGCCGCCGGCTGGGCCGCGCACCGGGGCGGCGCGGGGCATCGTCGTCGTGGTCGCGGTCCTGGCGCTGCTCGCCCTGACCAGCGCCGGCATCGCAGCGGCGGGCCGGGTGAGCCTCAGCTCTGCGCCGCTGCTCCGCGGCGCCGCGTCGACTCAGCTGATCGCGACGTTGTTTGCCCTCCTCGTCGGCGTCGTGGTGGCGGCCCTGGTGCTCCAGGCCTTCTACGGCGTGGGCAGGGACCCGCGCGGGCGGGCGGTGCGGCGTCGCCTCGACCCGCTCACCGTCGTCGTCGGGGTGGTGCTGGCCCTGCTGCTGTGGGTAGTGCTGCGCAACGGGTTGGTCGACCCCCCGGCACTGCCTCGACGTCCCGATCCGGCCGCGGCCGAACCCGCGGCCGGAGAGGCGTCGACGCGGGGCGAGTCATCCTGGACCTGGACGACGACGGGCGCCGTGCTCGCCCTGGTCCTCGCAGCCGGGGCGGCGTTGGTGTGGTGGCGGGCCCGCCTGGCCAGCATGGCCGCCGCTTCGGCCGACTCGGGTGAGCACGCGGAGCCGGATGCCGCGGGGCTCGCCGCCGTCGATCAGGCCGTGCGCGCCGGCCAGGCCGCCCTGAGCGCGGCGACCGAGCCACGGGCCGCTGTCGTTGCCTGCTACGCGGCCATGGAGGCGCAGCTGGCGAGCTCGGGCACCGCCCGAGGACACGCCGAGACACCCGAGGAGCTGCTGGCGCGGACGAGCGCGGCCGGGCTGGTGAGCCCCGGACCGGCTGCCACGCTGACCCGGCTGTTCGGCGAGGCGCGCTTCTCCTCCCACCCCCTCGGCCACGGTGAGCGGGCAGCCGCCGAGGAGGCGCTCGCCCGCATCACCTCCGACCTTGCTGCCCGGGTGTCCGATCGGGTGTCCGGCCGAGCAGCCGGCGCCCCCGGCTCCGGGTACTCGACGTGAGCCACCTGGCCGGACCGCCGTACGCGAGCGCTCCGCAGGCCCCCGCCCGACCCCCTCGCCGGCGGGTGCCGCGGCTGTGGCCGGGCGTCTTGCTCTGTGCGGGGCTGCTGCTCGCCGGCCCGGCGGGGCTGCTGGCGGCTGCGGTGCTGATCGCCGCGGCGGTGCTGGCGGTGTGGCGGGTCTCTGCTGCCGGCCCGCCGACGGCTGACCCGTTCCGCTGGTGGCGTCAGCGTCGCGCCCGGGTGAGCGTCGAGCCCGACTTCCCCGGCTTTGCGCCGACCCGCTCGGCGCTCGAGTGGGGGCTGCGATCCCCGTACGACTTCGAGGTGGCGCTGCGTCCTCGGCTGCAACGGGTGCTCGCCGCTCGGCTCGCCGCCAGGACCCACGTCGACCTCCACCGTGACCCGCAGCGCGGGCGGGTGGAGGTCGGCGACGACGTCGTGTGGGAGCTGCTCGACCCCGACCATCCGGGTGATCGGCGGCGGGACCGGAGTGGACCGCCGGCCGACCTGATCTCCCGCGCCCTCGACCGGCTGGAGCGGCTGTGACCTCCGAAGCGCCGACCTGGACCGTGCGCCACACGGCCACCACGGCCCGGGCGGTTCTCGCCGAGGTGGAACGCGCAGTCGTCGGCAAGCGGGCGGCGCTCGAGCTGGTGCTCGCCGGCGTGGTTGCGGGCGGGCATGTGCTGCTGGAGGACGTGCCCGGCCTCGGCAAGACGTTGATGGCCCGCTCGTTCGCGACGGCCCTCGGCCTGGACTTCCGGCGCATCCAGTTCACTCCCGACCTGCTGCCCAGTGACGTCACCGGGGCACCGGTCTACGACCAACGCACCGGGGACCTCGTGTTCCGCCCCGGTCCGGTCTTCGCCAACTTGCTGCTCGCCGACGAGATCAACCGCACGCCACCCCGTACGCAGGCTGCGCTCCTGGAGGCGATGGCTGAGCGGCAGGTCACCGTCGACGGCGAGACCCGACCGCTGCCGGAGCCGTTCGCGGTGCTCGCCACGGACAACCCCATCGAGTACGAGGGCACCTATCCGCTGCCGGAGGCGCAGCTCGACCGGTTCACGATGCGGGTCCGGCTGGGTTACCTGACCTCCGAGGGCGAGGCCGGCATGGTTCGCCGACGACTCGACCGGCGCACCGAGCAGCCGCGGCTGCAGGCGGTCGCCGGGCCCCGTGACCTGGTGGCGATGACGGCTTCCCTGGAGGAGGTCGAGGTGGCCGACGAGGTGCTCGCGTACGCCGTCCGCCTGGTCCACGCCACCCGTGACCATCCGCAGGTGCTCGTGGGGGCGAGCCCACGGGGCAGCCTCGCGCTCGTCCAGGTCGCGCGTGCCCGTACGGTGCTCGACGACCGCGACTACGTGACACCCGAGGACGTCAAGCGCGTGGCCGTGCCGGTGCTGGGCCACCGGCTCGGGCTGCGCCCGGAGCTATGGGTGCGCCGAGTGACCGGGGACGACGTCGTCGCCGAGCTGCTCACCGAGGTCTCCACTCCTCCCACCCGACCGCGCTGGGAGCCGACCTCGGCATTCGCCGACGAGCTGCCACCGCCGCGCCGGTGAGGAGCGCCGGGCAGATCTCGCCGACGCCACCTGCAGCGCCCGTCCCGCCCGGGCCGTCCGGCACGGCTGCGGCGCCTGGCTCGCGGCAGCTGACGCCTGCGGGGCCGGCGCCCCTACCGGTGGAGGTGGCGCTGGCCTGGCGACCGGCGCCGCTGGCCGGTCGGCTCGCCACCGTCGGGGTGCTTGCCCTGCTGGCCGCGCTGCTGCTCCGCGCACCGGTCCTGGCGGTCATCGCAGCACCCTGCCTGGGTGCCTTGGCGGCCGGGCGGCGTCGACGCCCAGGCTCGCTGCCCGTCAGCGTCTCGGTGTCGACGTCGCGCTGCGTGGAGGACGAGCCGGTCGAGGTCGCCGTCTCGTGGCGGGCGCAGCCACCGCTCGGAGGGTGCGCGCTGCGCCTGGGGTTGCCCGCGCGCCTACGTGCCGATGAGTCGGCCCGGCCGGTGCTCGTCCCGGCGGGCGCCGCAGGCGAGGTGAGCTGGGTCCTGCGACCGCGGCGCTGGGGGCGCTGGACGCTGGGGCCGCTGCGGCTGGTCGCGCGCTCGCCCGGTCGGCTGGAGATCGCCGAGGCCTACCTGCCGTGCGGGGAGCTCACCGTCTACCCACCGGCTGCGCTCGCCCAGCGACTGCCCGTCCCCCCGCTGCTGCTCGAGCGCTTCGGGGCCCACGGCAGCCGCCGGGCGGGCCACGGCGTCGAGTTCGCCGGCGTACGGCCGTACGTCACCGGGGACGTCGTCCGCCGGGTCAACTGGGCGGTCAGCGC
>JAUJNY010000003.1:126291-194321 GCA_030447955.1 Jiangellales bacterium | reverse complement strand
GTGCCCCGCCCCGGCTCGACGGTGGAGGCGCTGGCGCTGCGGCTGTGGCGGCTTGAGCGCATCGCGCTCACCGTCGAGCTGGAGGCAATCGGCGTCGTGGTCGTGCCCTGGGGTGACGACGAGCACGCGCCCGGCCTGCTCGACCGGGTGGCCCTGCGCATGGATCCGCGGGCGGTGCGGTGAACCCCCGACTCGGCGCTGCAGCAGCCGCTCTCCCGGGTGTAGGCGCCTGGGCGCTGGTCGCCAGCGCCGCTCCACGGCTGTGGCCCCTCGCCGCGCTCGGTGCGGCCGTCCTGGTAGGGGCTGGCGTCGAGCCGCGGCTGCGCTGGGCTCATCTGCCGGCGTTGGGCACAGCGGCGGTGGCCGTCGTGCCGGTGGCAGCGGCCGGGACGCTGGCCCTCGGCTGGGCCGCCGCCCTCGGGATGCTGCTGCTCGGTGCCGTCCTCGCCCTTGACCTGGTCGAGTCGGTCGAGGGCGCCGCCGCTCCCGTCCGGCCGTACGCCGAGTCCTGGGCGGTCGCCGTGGCACCCCTGGCGGCCTGCGGTGCGCTGGCAGCAGCGGTAGCCGTGGTCGCGGCTGCGGCGCCTTTGCCGGAAAGCTTCCTGCTCGCCCTCCTCGGACCCGCCGCGGCGGTGGCGGTGGCCGCGCTCGTGATCCGTCGCGCGTCATCCTCGAAGTAGCTCCTGCTGCTAGGCGCGCCGCCTTGATCCGACGGTGGGCTCGGCAGGCGACCGTCAGGCCCCATCGATCAGTGGTCCGGACGCTGGTGGGGTTGGTCGACGTGAGCTCTTGGTCGTTAGGACGGCCGCTAGCTCACGTCGACCAGCGGGCTGGGCGTTCCCGGGCTTGATCCACGTGAGGATTCGGCTGCTGCAGCGGCGGTGGCCGACGAGCGCCGGAGAAGATCGTGCTAGCCGACGTACGCCCTGCGGTAGTGCCGGACGATCAGCCACTGCAGCGCGACGACGCACGCGGTCAGCGCGAGCATCACCGCGGTGGCCGCGGCGGCGTAGCCGTAGCGCAGGTACTCGAAGGCGTTGGTGTAGACGAACAGCGACAGGTACGTCGTCGCGTACGGCGGTGGACCCCCGTCGGTCACCACGAGGGACGGCGTGAAGCTGAGCTGGAAGCTCAGGATCGTGTCGCGCAGCAGCAACAGGATGAGCACCGGCGCCAGCAGCGGCAGGGTGATGCGGCGGAACACGTCCCAGCCGGTGGCGTCCTCGACCTCGGCCAGCTCGTAGACCTCACCCGGCAGCGACTGGCGCGCGGTGAGCAGCACGACGAACGACTCACCGATGGTGAACAGGCTCATCAGCACGATCGCGGCACGGGCGTCGGTGGGGTCGGTGAGCCACTGCGGCGGGGTCCGCCCGAGGACGGTCAGCCCGTTCTCCCCGCCGACCCGCAGCAGCAGGTTGATCGGGCCGTAGAACGGGTTGAGCAGCCACAGCCACAGCAGGCCGTACGCGATCTCGGGAACCGCTGTCGGGAGCACCGCGGCCGTGCGCGCGGTCCCCACACCGAGCGCGCGGCGGTGCAGCAGCAACGCCAGCGCCAGCGCCCCCAGCAGCCGGAGCGGCACCGCGACCGCCGCGAACACCAGCGAGTTGACCAGGGCGATACGGAAGATGCCGTCGGCGAAGAGCTCGGTGAAGTTGGCCAGCCCGATCCAGTGCGCCGGGCGGATCAGGTCGTACTCGGTCAGGGACAGGCCGACGGTCACCGCGGCTGGCACGAGGACGAGCCCGACCAGGCCGACGACGAAAGGCGCCACCATGAGCGCCAGCTGGCTGCGCTCGCTCGGGGCTCTCATGCTCGCCGCACCCGCCGGCCGGTGTCGACGTCGAAGAGGTGGACGTCGTCGGGATGTACGGCAGCGTGGACGATGTCCCCCACGGAGGGTCGACCGGCGGCAGGCACGCGCGCGACGAGCGGCAGCCCGTCGGCGCGCAGGTGGACGTGGGCGTCGCCGCCGACGACCTCGACCAGCTCCACCCGGGCCGGAAGGCCTTCGCCACCGAGCACCAGCGCCTCCGGTCGTACGCCGGCCTCGAGGCGACCTGCGGGCACGCCGGGGAGCCGCAGGGGGCCGTCCGCGGGGAGCAGGTTCATCGCCGGGGTGCCGACGAAGCGGGCGACGAATCTGGTCGCCGGAGAGCCCCAGATCTCGTCGGGCGTTCCGACCTGTTCGATGAGCCCGTCGCGCAGCACGGCGACCCGGTCGCCCAGGACGAGCGCCTCCACCTGGTCGTGGGTGACGTGCAGCATGGTGCCCCCGACCCGAGCGTGCAGCGAACGCAGCTCCGCTCGAGTCTGCACCCGGAGCTCGGCGTCGAGGTTGGACAGCGGCTCGTCGAGCAGCAGCACGTCGGGCTCGCGGACCAGCGCACGCGCCAGGGCCACCCGTTGACGTTCGCCTCCGGACAGCTGCGCCGGCCGTCGCTGCAGCAGCGGCTCGCAGCCGACCAGCGCCGCCGCCGCGCGGGAGCGCTGCTGTGCCTCCCGCTTGGGGACGTCGCGGACCTCCAGGCCGAAGGCGATGTTGCGCTCGACCGTGAGATGGGGGAAGAGCGCGTAGCTCTGGAAGACCATCGACACGTTGCGCCTGCCGGCGCGCATGCCGGTCACGTCCCGGCCACCGATCCGTACCCGCCCCGCGGTGAGCGGTTCGAGCCCGGCCACCACCCGCAGCAGCGTCGACTTGCCCGAGCCGGACGGGCCGAGGACGACCAGCAGCTCACCAGCCGGCACGCTCAGGTCGATCCCGCGCAGCACCTCGGTGTCACCGTAGTGAGCGCGGACGCCCTCCAGGACGACACCGCTCACCGGCGCTCACGTACGTGGTTGAGCGTTGTCCGACGCGCTGCTCTACTCACGGGGACTCGCCGCGAGCGAACAGCGGCCTCGTCGCCTCGTCGAGCTGCCGCGCGACCTCGTCGACGGTCTGGCCCAGGTAGAGCGCGTTCTCCAGGATGCCCTCGCTGGCATCCTCGATCTCCGGCCAGGTCGAGATGGAAGGGACGGCCCGTACGGTCGGGATCGCGTCGAGGAACACCTGCGCCCGGCGCGGGGGCTGCGCAGGGTCCAGGAACGCCTGGGAGCGGGACACCTCGATGTTCGACGGGACGGTACGTCCGGTCCGCGCCAGGATCCGCTGCCCCTCCGCGCTCAACGCGAACTCGACGAACGCCCAGGCGGCGTCCTGGTTCTGCGACGCGGCGGTCATGCAGTACGCATCGGAGTGCAGGATGCCGGCGGGCTTGTCGTAGATCGGCAGCGGCGCCACGTCCCACTCGAAGTCCTCGATCGAGCGGAAGGTCGTCGTCGAGCGACGGGAGGACAGGTACATCGCGAGCCGGCCGTTGGCGAAGCGGGTCTCATCGTCCTCGGCCTCGACCTCGTCGTCGGTGGGGATCACCCCGTACGCCAGCCGGAGCTCCAGGAAGTCGCGCAGCACCTCCTTGGCCTGCGGCGTGTCGAGAGTGAGCCGCGTCGGGTGCTGCGGGTCGTCGACGATCTCCCCGCCGTTGGACCACACGAGCGGAGCGATGCGGATGATCGTCGGCTCGACCCCGAGGCCGTACACCGACACCGCGGAGCCGCCCTCCGCCTCACCTCCCTGCACCTGCTTGCCGTTGGCGTCCCGTGTCAGCGCCTGCGCCTTGCTGACCAGATCGGTCCACGTCCACTCGTCTGGAGGCTCCGGGACGCTGTACTGGCGGAACAGGTCGCGGTTGTAGTAGACGGCGAGGCTGGAAACGTTCTGCGGCATGCACAGCTGTTCGCCCTGCCAGCGGAAGGCCTCGGTGGCCACGGGGTAGAAGTCCTCCGCGTGCAGCACCGACGACTTCCGCAGTCGGGACTCCATCGGCTCGATGGCGCCCTTGGCGGCGAACTGGCCGTAGTAGCGGTAGTTCATGAGGAACAGGTCCGGCGGTTCCCCACCGGCGATCGACGTCGACAGCCGCGCGATGAGGTCCTCCCGGTCGCTGGCTTCCACCAGCGCAACGTCGGCACCGTCGGTCGCCTGCTCGTACGCGTCGACCAGCGTGCGGTACGCCATGAGCTCGTCGGGGTCGCCGAAGACGAGGAAGCTGACCGCGTCCGCGTCGGCTGAGCCGCCCCCTTCCTGGGTTGTCCCAGCACAGCCGGCAGCGAGGACGCAAAGGGCGGCGAGCGTGACCGCGGCCAGCATGCGGTGTCGCCGCACGACGTTCACCGATGAGGTCATCGTCCGAGCCATCCAGGTCCTCGATACTCGTGGAGGAAGCGACGCTGGGCGATGCCGAAGACCACCAGCGCGGGCACCGTGGCCACCACGGCTCCGGCGAGGAACAGCGGGTAGTTCGTCGGGTCCAGGGTGGACAGCGACCGCAGCGCCAGCGGCAGCGTGAAGAGCTCGCGATCGTAGAGGTAGACCAGCGGGTCCAGGAAGTTCGACCAGGTGAGGACGAACGAGAGCGCAGCGATGGCCGCGGTCACCGGCCGGACCAGCGGCATGGCCACCGTCCACCAGGTGCGCAGCGGAGAGACGTCCTCCAGCCGACAGGCGTCATACAGGTCCCGCGGGAGCGCGCGGAACGCCACGTAGTAGACGAGTGCGTACAGCGGCGAGGTGGCGATGAGGGCGGGCGCCACCAGCGGAACGAAGCCGTCGGTGAGCCCCAGCACCCGGAACACCGCGAAACGCGGGACCAGTAACGCGGTGACCGGAACCATCAGGGCGACGAGGGACGCGGCGATCACGGCACGCGTCACCCGCGCTGGCAACTGGGTCAAGGCAAACCCGGCCAGCGACGCGACGGCCACGCTCAGCGGCACCGCCAAGGCGGCCACCAGGAGGGAGTTGGCCGTCGCCCGCAGCAGCCCGCCGAGGTCGACGGCTTCGGCGTAGTTGCCGGTCACCAAGGGATCGGGCACCAACTCCGGGGTGAGCGGCGGGGGCAGGCCAGGCTGGCGCAGTGAGCCACTCACCAGCAGCACCAGGGGTGGGACGAAAAGGGCGATCACGAGTGCGGCACCCAGCGTGCGCCAGCTGGGTCTCGGCCAGCGGCGACCGCGGCGGTCCGCCGCCCGGGCCCCGGGAGCGCGCGAAGGTGCCAGAGCCGCCACGACCGCCGATCCTACGAAAGAGAGGGGCCGCCGTAGCGGCCCCTCTCCTTCGTGCTGTGCGTTGTGGTTGACACCTAGCGCAGGTCGAGCCGCCAGGCGCTGCGACCGTGAGTAGCGGCGTAGAGGATCCGCTTCTCCGGCACGATGGTCAGGCCAGCCACCGTGACGTTCGGCAGCTCGGGACCGGCCACCGCCCACGTGCGGCTGCCCCTGATGCGACTCGTCACACCGAAGTCGCTGGCCGCGTACAGGTCGCCGGTCGCCTCGTCGTGCACGAGGTCGTTGACCGGGATGTCACCACGGTTGTTGGTCAGGTTCTTCCAGGTGGCGACACCACCGGCGACGTCCACCCGGAACACGTGTCCGGGGGTGTCCGGCGTGGTCTTGCTGTAGCCGCTGTACGACACGTAGGCCCGCTGCGGGTTGGTGTCGTCGACGTCGATGCTGCTGACGAAGCGGTTCGGCGTCATCGGCGAGTCGTTGTCGACCCGGTTCCAGACCACGTTGTTCGGCTTGGCCTGGGCGTTGCGGGTGATGTAGACCTCGCCGAAGTTGGTCGCGGCCCACGCCGTGTCGCGGTCGGCCGGGGTGCGCTCAACCTGCACCACGGCCTCGCCGTCGAAGGCGTCGTACGGGTCGTCGTTGGTGTCAGCGATCGGCTGACCGATCGGCTTCCAGTCGCCACACGGCGCCTTGTCGGGGTCGAAGTTGCCGGTCCAGGTGTTGCAGTTGCGCTGGGCCTCGAAGTACGACCGCTTGCCCAGGCCGTACGTCTTGGTCCGGTACACGCCGTGCCCGGTGCCGGCGAACATCGTGCCGCTGATCTTGGGGTCGCTGATCACCGGTGCGTAGAACTGGTTGTCCGGGATGCCGAAGGTACGGTCCGCGGTCCAGATCCACTTCCCGATGTCGCCATCTTCGAAGTTGACCTCCGGGCTCACGTCGAAGAACGTGTGGAACCGGAAGTTCTCGTTCTTGGCGTCGAACCCGGACTGGCCACCGTCACCGATCATGATGTTGGTCCACCGGACCCGGTTGCCGTTGGTGTCCCAGGTGCCGTTGTCCTGCGTGCCGCCCTGGACCAGGTTGCCCTCGGGGTCGTGCGGGCTCACCGACAGGCTCAGGAACTGCAAGGTGGACAGGCCGTTGTTGATCCCCTTCAACCGCTCCGGGACCCGCGAGAGCAACTGCTCGCAGCGCGCCTTCTCGTCCGCAGTGGACCCGTCCTCGTTGCGGTCGGAGAACGTCCGACCGTCGCACCACGAGGAGACATCGGCGAACTTGCCGTTCGACCGCATGATGCCGCCGTCGTTGACCTCAAAGAACTGGAACGGGTTGTTCGGGTTGGTGACCATCGCGTGCTGGTCGGGGTGCAGGCCGTTGGGGTGCACCGGGTCCGTGCTGTCGAAGGTCATGTCCGTGCCGCTGCGCCCGGCGTTGGTCGAGAGCACCACACCGCGGCCGTTGGAGATCTCGTCGGTCTCGTCATATGCGTACGAGCCACCGGTGTAGACGATGTTCGGGTGGCCCGGCGGGGTGTAGACGAAAATGTCGTACCAGCACTGGAAGCCGCACTGGTTGTACGTCGCGTACCCACGGTCGGCCGGGTTGGCGCTCGTCAGGTTCTTGAACGAGGGCTGGCCGGTGGCCACGTCGTCGCTGCGGAAGAGCCGCGAGTAGGGGTCGAAGAAGTTGCCCTCGTGGACGTACATGCGGGTGTTGCCGTTGGGCAGGGTCGTGACGTCGAAGGCCGGCCGCGTCTGGATGATCTCGGGGTTCAGCGACTCCTTGATCTGCGTCCAGTTCTTGCCCTGGTCCTTCGAGCGCCAGATGCCGCGGGCGTACGAGCCGGCGTAGATCGTGTTCTTGTCGGACGGGTCGAGCTTGATGTGCCGGACACCGCGCGGGGAGCAGGGCTCGGTGTTGAGGAACTGCTCGATGCTGCCGGTGCACTCACTCTCGTCACGGGTGCCGTTGTGGATCATGCGCCAGTTCTGGCCGCCGTCGCGGGACTTGTACAGGCCCCACTCCTTCGCGCCGGGGACGGGACGCGTGACGCCGACGCAGCACACCGACGACATGCCGCGCAGTGCGGTGGTGGTTGCGGCATAGATGACCTGAGGGTTGCCCGGCTTAATGATGATCTCGCCGATGCCCTTGCCGCCGAGGATCTTCTTGCCGATCGGTCCCTGCCAGGTCTTGCCGCCGTTGGTGGACCGGTAGATGCCCACTCCGGCCACGCAGCCGCTGCCGCAGATGTTGGCCTCACCCGTACCGACGTAGATCGTCCGCCCGGTCGGGTCGTTGGGGTCGATGGTCACGCTGCCGGCGGCGTTGATGCCGAAGGGGCCGGCGAGGTAGTCCCAGTTCGGGTTCTTGGCGAGCGCATCGTGGGTACGCCATACGCCGCCGCCTGCAGGGGTGACGTAAATCCGGCAGTTGCCAGGCACACAGGTCTCGGCCATGGCGATGTCGGTCGTCCGGCCACCAGCGACGTACCGGTTGGGCACGTAGTTGGTGACGTTGCGGAACTTGGTGTCCGGGTAGACCGCCTTGCTCGGGCCGACCAGGCGCCAGGAGGAGGCGTCTTCAGCAGGCAAGCCCTGACGGAGCGCGACCCGCACGCTGTTGGGCGGGCCGCTGGCCGCCAACCTGCGGTAGGCGTCGCGCGCACCCTCGATCTTGGCCATCGAGATCGTGTCCGCGGGGTACGCCCGCGCCTCGAACTCGTCCTCGGCCGCGGACCACGGTCCCTCGCGGGACTCGTCCATGCCGGGGATGGACTGGCGCAGCTGCTCGAGATGCGCGCCCAGGGCGTTCGGAACGTCGCCCTCGGGGGAAACGGCTGACACCGGGGCGGGCGCCCCGGTGAGATTGAGTCCGACCGCCGCGGTGGACGCGACGAGCGCACCTGCTGCGACAGCCACAAGGGTCTGCCGGCTCCTACGTGTCAAGGGGACCTCCGTGGTAGCGACGCCGTCGAGCCGGTCCCCGGAGTGGCGACCGCGACCCCCGCGACGTTCTGTCGCGAACAATGGCAGACCGACGTGGCCCGGGACAACACTCCGTAGCCGCCGATTTCCCGGCTTCTTCCCCGTGGTGGTTGCGGGAGGACGATGAGTTTCTGCCCCTGCGGCGGTCTACAGGGCAGTATTCGTGGTGGGGGCGGGCTCCCGCCGCCGGAGAGGAGCCAGGGCCATGCAGAAGATCGTCCCGAATCTGTGGTTCGACACCGAGGCCGAGCAGGCCGCGGGCTTCTACACCTCCGTGTTCAAAAACTCACGGATCGTGAGTGTCGCCCACTATCCGGAGGGCTCGCCCGGCCCGGCCGGCACGGTGATGACCGTGGAGTTCGAGCTGGACGGGCAACGGTTCGTCGGCATCAACGGTGGGCCGCAGTTCCCGTTCACCGAGGCCGTCTCCTTCCAGATCAGCTGCGAGTCCCAGGACGAGGTCGACTACTACTGGGAACGGCTGTCCGACGGTGGCGCCGAAGGGCCCTGCGGCTGGCTCAAGGACAGGTACGGCCTGTCCTGGCAGGTCGTACCGAGCGGCATGGAGGAGTTGTTCACCGATCCGGACCCGGGGCGGTCCCAGCGCGCCATGCAGGCAATGCTCGGCATGAGCAAGCTCGACATCGCCGCGCTGCGCAGCGCGGCCGACGGCGTCCCGGCGACCTGAAAGCCATGAGCGACGTCCTGACCCGTACGCAGGCCTCCGCAGCGATCGAGGACTCCGCCTGGCGCTACCTACTCGGCACCCTCGTCACGTCCGTCGACGTCAACTCCACCGCACAAGCTCTCCAGGCCGCCCGAGCGGCAGTGACTGCTTGCGGCGACGACGCCGACGGCCACCTGCATGTCGATCTGCGCCCCGAGCGCGTCGAGCTGAGCCTGCGGACGGCGATGATCGGCGGCCTCACTTCCACCGACGTCGACCTGTCACGTTGCATCACCGACGCGGTCCATGCGCTCGGCCTTACGACCGCCGGGACGAGCACGCGGAACGGCCGACGGTCCGTGCAGATGCTGGAGATCGCGATCGACGCACTGGACATCTTGGCGATCCGGCCGTTCTGGAAGGCGGTGATGGGGTACGCCGACGAGCCAGGCTCTGAGGATCCGACCGACGCGGTCGTCGATCCGGTCGGGCAGGGCCCGGCCATCTGGTTTCAGCAGCTGGATGCGCCGCGCCCGCAGCGCAACCGCATCCACTTCGACATCACCGTGCCGCACGACGAGGCCGACGCACGCGTGCAGGCAGCGTTGGAGGCAGGTGGCGTGCTGGTCAGCGACGCGGAAGCCCGCTCGTTCTGGATCCTGGCCGATGCCGAAGGGAACGAGATCTGCGTGTGCACCTGGCAGGACCGCGAATGAGGAGCAGCGATGGGCATCATCGTCAGTGACTTCATGAGCCTCGACGGTGTCGTCCAGGCTCCCGGCGGGCGCGAAGAGGACACCGACGGGGCCTTTCAACACGGCGGATGGTCCATGCCGTTCTTCGACGACACGATGGGGCTGGTCATCGACGAGGTGATGGGGACCACCGAGGCGCTGTTGTTCGGTCGTCGAACCTGGCAGACGATGGCGGCCGCCTGGCCGGCTCGCGCCGGTGATCCTTTCGCCGACCGGATGAACGAGATCCCGAAGTACGTCGCGTCACGCACGCTCACTCAGGACGACCTCGAATGGTCGAACTCGACGTTGCTTCCCCGCGACGACGCGATCGGGGCGGTGCGCGACCTCCGAGACAGCGTCGGCGGCATCCAGGTCATGGGCAGTCCCTCCCTGGCCGCGCAGCTCATCCAGAACGGCCTCGTCGACGAGTACCGCCTGATGATCGAACCGATCCTGCTCGGCGGCGGCAAGCGGGTGTTCCCGGACGACGGCCAGGCGCGCACCCTCGAGCTGGTCTCGACCTCGACGTCGGCCACGGGGGTGCTCATCTGCACCTACCGACCCGCTGGGGGCTGACCACTCGAGCGTGCGGTGGTCGCGATCAGGTGCCGACGTAGGCGGCGAGGTGCTCGCCGGTGAGCGTGGGGCGGCGGGCGGCGACGAGGTCGGCGGGTGTGCCCGCGAAGACGACCCTGCCGCCGTCGTGGCCGGCTCCGGGGCCGAGGTCGATGATCCAGTCGGCGTGCGCCATGACCGCCTGGTGGTGCTCGATGACGATGACCGACTTGCCGGAGCCGACGAGCCGGTCGAGCAGGCCGAGCAGCTGCTCGACGTCGGCGAGGTGGAGGCCGCTGGTCGGCTCGTCGAGGACGTAGACGCCGCCTTTCTCGCCCAGATGCGTGGCCAGCTTGAGCCGCTGCCGCTCGCCGCCGGACAGCGTCGTGAGTGGCTGGCCGAGGCTGAGGTAGCCGAGCCCGACGTCGGCGAGCCGGTCGAGGATGGCGTGCGCGGCCGGTGTGCGCGCCTCGCCGGTGCCGAAGAACTCCTCGGCCTCGGTCACCGACATCGCGAGCACCTCGCTGATGTCGCGGCCGCCGAGGTGATGGTCCAGTACCGATGCCTGGAACCGCTTCCCCTCGCAGACCTCGCAGGTCGTCGCGACGCCGGCCATCATCGCCAGGTCGGTGTAGATGACGCCGGCGCCGTTGCAGTTGGGGCAGGCACCCTCGGAGTTGGCGCTGAACAGCGCCGGCTTCACGCCGTTGGCCTTCGCGAACGCCTTGCGGATCGGGTCGAGCAGTCCGGTGTACGTTGCCGGGTTGCTGCGCCGCGAGCCCTTGATCGCTGTCTGGTCGACCGACACCACCCCGTCCCGGCCCGACACTGAGCCGTGGATCAGCGAGCTCTTGCCCGAGCCCGCGACCCCGGTGATGACGCAGAGCACGCCGAGCGGGATGTCGACATTGAGGTCCTGCAAGTTGTTAGCCGTCGCGCCGCGGATCTCCAGCGCGCCGGTGGGCGTGCGCACCTCTGGCTTGAGCGACGCCCGGTCGTCGAGGTGGCGGCCGGTGATGGTGCCGCTGGCCCGCAGCCTCTCGACGGTGCCCTCGAAGACCACCTCGCCACCTTCGCTGCCGGCCCTCGGGCCGAGATCGACGACGTGGTCGGCGATCGCGATCGCCTCTGGCTTGTGCTCCACGACGAGCACCGTGTTGCCCTTGTCACGCAGCTGCAGCAGCAGCTCGTTCATCCGCTGGATGTCATGTGGGTGTAGCCCGATCGTGGGCTCGTCGAAGACGTAGGTCACGTCCGTGAGAGAGGACCCGAGGTGGCGGACCATCTTGGTGCGCTGCGCCTCGCCGCCCGACAGCGTGCCTGACGGGCGATTGAGGCTGAGGTAGCCGAGCCCGATCTTCGCGAACGAGTCGAGGGTCTCCCCCAGCGCCTCGAGCAGCGGCGCCACCGAGGGCTCCTTAAGCCCGCGGACCCAATCCGCCAGGTCGCTTATCTGCATCGTGCACGCGTCGGCGATGTTGATCCCCTTGATCTTCGAGGACCGGGCCTCCTTGCTGAGCCGGGTGCCGTCGCACTCAGGACAGGTCGTGAACGTCACCGCGCGCTCCACGAAGGCGCGGATGTGCGGCTGCATCCCGTCGACGTCCTTGGACAGGAACGACTTTTGGATCTGCGGGATCAGGCCTGCGTACGTCAGGTTGATCCCGTCAACCTGGATCTTGATCGGCTCCTTGTGGAGCAGGTCACGCAGTTCCTTCTTGGTGTACTTGCGGATCGGCTTGTCCGGGTCGAAGAAGCCGCAGCCGCGGAAAATTCGGCCGTACCAACCGTCCATGGTGTAGCCGGGGATCGTGAGCGCGCCCTCGTTGAGCGACAAGTCGTCGTCGTACAACGCAGACAGGTCGATGTCGTTCACCGAGCCCCGGCCCTCGCAGCGCGGGCACATGCCGCCGAGGATGCTGAAGCTTCGCCGCTCCTTCGTCGTGTGGCCGCCGCGCTCAAAGGTGACCGCGCCGGCGCCACTGATCGAGGCGACGTTGAAGGAGAACGCCTGGGGGGACCCGATGTGCGGCTTGCCGAGCCGACTGAACAGGATGCGCAGCATCGCGTTCGCGTCCGTGACCGTGCCCACCGTGGACCGGGGGTCAGCGCCCAGCCGTTCCTGACCGACGATGATCGCGGTCGTCAGCCCTTCGAGCACGTCGACCTCGGGCCGCGCCAGTGTCGGCATGAACCCCTGAACGAAGGCGCTGTACGTCTCGTTGATCAGCCGCTGCGACTCCGCGGCGATCGTGCCGAACACCAGCGAGCTCTTGCCGGAGCCGGAAACGCCGGTGAACACCGTCAGCCGGCGCTTTGGCAGCTCGACGCTGACGTCCTTGAGGTTGTTCACTCGCGCGCCCTGCACGCGGATCAGATCGTGGCGGGCGGCGACGCGCAGCGCAGGCGACTGCGAATCGGTCTTCTTGGCCTTGCTCATCCTGTCTCCATGTGTTGGGCGGGGCTCGCCTTCGCGGTCTCGATCGGCGTCGCCTGACTCGACTCGGGGCGGACGACGGTCAGGCTTGCGCGATGCGGACGAGGTTGCCCGAGGGGTCGCGCAACGCGCAGTCGCGCGCGCCCCAGGGCTGGGACGCCGGCTCCTGGAGGACCTCGGCGCCCGCTGCCCGAACCTTCTCGAACGTGGCGTCGAGGTCGTCGGAGCGGAAGATCGCAGCCTGCAGCGACCCCTGCGTCATGAGCGACATAAGGGCGTCGCCCTCGACCTGCGAACGACCGCCATGCGGCTGGAATAGGACGATGTCGACATCCTGTCCCGGGGCGCCGACGGTGACCCAGCGGAAGCCGTCGGACGCGACGTCGTTGCGGACTTCCAGGCCGAGCGCGTCGCGGTAGAAGCCGAGCGCGGCGTCGGGGTCGTGGACGGGGATGAACATTGCGGAGACGGTGACAGCCATGCGGCGACCGTAGGAGCAACGACCCGTCGCGTGCTTCTTCGATCCTGCTCAGTGGGCTCTCAGACCGTGACCGCGGTACGCCGCGGTCGCGTCGCGACCATGCTCACGCACGACGGAACGGCCTCGTGGGCGCGGTGGTCGCGGGCGCGATACTGCGACGGCGTCTCGCCGACGATCTCGGTGAAACGCGCGCTGAACGAGCCGAGCGACGTGCAACCGACGGCGACGCAGGTGTCGGTGACTGACATCCCCTGACGCAGACAAGCCTTCGCGCGCTCGATGCGTCGCGTCATGAGGTAGGAGTAGGGCGTCTCGCCATACGCCGCACGGAACTTGCGCGAGAAGTGCGCGGGCGACATCAGGGCGGTACGCGCCATGGCGGGGACATCGAGGGGCTGGGCGTAGTCACGGTCGATGAGGTCGCGCGCCCGGCGCAGGTGCCCGAGGTCGGCGATCTCCTCCGGCGTCATGCCGACGACCGTACGCGACCGGTCGCCTCCATGATCAATGCGCCCGGGCGGTGCGCTGGTCGACGATGCCACGGGCGTCGCGCCTCGCCGGACCCCTGACTCGGACATCGCCGAGGTCCTGCTAGACACCACCTGTCCTCCGACGACTGGAGATGTCATGGCGGCCGCTGCCCCACTGCCCGTCCGTTTGCCCGTGCTGGCCGACGTTGTCCCGGGTGCACGGGTCCGCGACGCCGTTCTGGTGACCGGAGCTGCGCTGCTGACCGCCTTGCTCGCTCAGGTTGCCGTCCCCGTCGCGGGGTCACCGGTGCCCATCACCGGGCAGACGCTCGCCGTCGTGTTGACGGCCGCGGCGTTGGGTCCGGTCCGCGGCGTCGCGGGGCAGGTGCTTTACCTGCTGCTCGGCGCGGTGGGCTTGCCGTTCTACTCCGAAGCCTCGGGCGGGGTCGAGGTGGTGGTCGGGGCCACCGGCGGGTACCTGCTCGGCTTTGTGCCAGCGGCGCTGCTCATCGGACTGGCTGCCCAGCAAGGGCACGACCGGCGGGTGACGCGGGCGCTGCCGTTGTTCATCGCCGGGCAGCTTGTGATCTTTGCTTTCGGGGTTCCGTGGCTGGCCGCCGTCGCTGATCTTTCGGCGGCTCAAGCGCTCGACGCAGGCTTTTATCCCTTCATCGTCGGCGGGCTGGTCAAAGCAGCGATCGCCGGGCTGCTGCTCCCGGCGACCTGGAGAGTCGTTCGAACCGGAGGGACCGTGAGTTGATGATCTGGCACGGGTTGCCCCTGCTGTCAGAGGCGACCGACTGGAGTGGTGGGCAGGGGCGGGGTCGAACCGCCGACCTTCCGCTTTTCAGGCGGACGCTCGTACCAACTGAGCTACCTGCCCGGGCAGGCGGGGAGTCTAGCCGAGTCCCTTGATGAGCTCCGGGGGAGGGCTCCCACCGGGGCGGGATAGCGCGGTCCCGACGGGACTTGAACCCGCGACCTCCGCCTTGACAGGGCGGCGAGCACTCCAACTGCTCCACGGGACCCGGCAGCGACGTGGACCTTACACGACGGCGACGACCGTGCCCCCAACGGGATTCGAACCCGTGCTACCGCCTTGAAAGGGCGGCGTCCTGGGCCACTAGACGATGAGGGCGGGAGACCGGGCCGGGGTGTGACGATACCGGCAGGGGCAGGATGGCCCGGTGCTGGACGTGTCGCCCGAGGAGTTCGAGGCTCTGGTCGCCACCGCGCTCGACACGATCCCGTCCGAGCTCGCCACCGTGATGGACAACGTCGTGGTCCTGGTCGCGGAGGAACCGCCGGGCGAGGACCGGGACTTGCTGGGGCTGTATGAGGGCACCCCACTGACCGAACGGGACAGCTGGTACGCCGGCGTGCTGCCCGACCGCATCACGCTGTTCCGACAGCCGTTACTGCGGGCCTGCCGGTCGCGGGACGACGTTGTCGACGAGGTACGGGTGACGGTCGTCCACGAGGTCGCTCACCACTTCGGGATCGACGACGACCGCCTGCACGAGCTCGGCTGGGGCTGAAGCGCGCCGCCCTCACCGCGGAAAGCCGGCAGCGGCTCGTTACGGTTCCCGAGTGCTGCCCTCCACCGAACACCGGCTGGGAGTACGGGCCGCTCGCGCCCAGTGCTCCGGCCGGCTGCCCTCCCTCGTGGCCGGCCTGGCCCGCGGCGGGGAGCTGGCGTGGTCGGCGGGATACGGCAACGTCGACGGGTCGGCTCCGGGCGCGGACACGCAGTACCGGATCGGCTCGATCACCAAGACGTTCACCGCTGTACTCGTGCTGCGGCTGCGCGACGAGGGACTGCTGCGGCTCGACGACCCGGTGGACCGGCACGTCGCCGGCAAGGGGATCGGTGACCGCACGATCGGCCAGCTGCTCGGACACGCCGGCGGCGTACAGGCTGAGACCGATGGGCCGTGGTGGGAGCGCACCCCGGGGAGCGACTGGGACGCGTTGAGCGCCTCCTTGGGCGCGGCGGCGGTCCGCCACCCCGCCGGGACGCGCTTCCACTACTCCAACCTCGGTTTCGGCGTGCTGGGCGAGGTGGTCGCGCGGCTGCGCGGCGTGTCGTGGGGGCAGGCACTGGCCACCGAGCTGCTGGAACCGTTGGGCCTGTCCCGGACGACACTGCTGCCGCAGGCTCCGGCGGCCGCCGGCCTCGCCGTCCATCCGTGGGCCGACCTGGTGCTGCCCGAGCCGGCACATGACGCCGGAGCGATGGCACCGGCCGGGCAGCTGTGGTCGACGGCGGCAGACCTGGCGCGCTGGGCCGCATTTCTGCTCGGCGACACCGGCGGGCAGCTCGCTGTCGACACCGTTGAGGAGATGCGCCGGCCGGGGGCCACCGACACCGGGCGCGACGCGGCGGCGTACGGCCTGGGTCTACAGACGTTCGTCGTCGGCAGGCGCAGCCTGGCGGGACACGGAGGGTCGATGCCGGGGTTCCTCGCCCAGCTGCTGCTGGACCCCGCCGAGCGCACCGGGGCGGTCGTCCTCGCCAACGCAACCGCCGGGCTCGACCCGGACCTCTCCGTCGACCTGCTGCGGCTGGCTCGCCGGTTGGAGCCCGCATCGCCGCAGGAGTGGACGCCGCTGAAACAGCCGCCAGACCAGGCGGTGCTCGCCCTGCTCGGCACCTGGTACTGGGGACCCGCTCCCTTCGCGTTACGGCTCCGCGGTGACGGCATGCTCGAGCTGGGGGCACTGGCCGGCACCGGGCGGCGCTCGCGCTTCCGCGCTCTGGCGGACGGTGGGTGGGTCGGGCTGGACGGCTACTTCGCCGGCGAGGTGCTGCGCCCCTTCCTCGGGACGGACGGCGCGCCTAGCTACCTCGACATCGCCAGCTTCATCTTCACCCGGCAGCCGTACGACCCGGCCGCGCCGGTTCCCGGTGGCGTCGACCCGCAGGGCTGGTCACCGCAGCGCTGAGAGCGCTTACTGGACCGGCCGGAAGGTCCGCTCGAAGACCTCGAACGTCGCGAGGCTGGCATCCCACTCCGACTCCGGGGTGGACCAGTACAACGCGTATGCCTGCTCGCCGGGCTCGGTGATCACGTTGCGGTTGAGCACGTGGCGCGGGCCGTCGTCAGACTCCCAGGTGAACTCCCAGTCCGCAGCCTCCCAGTTGCGCCACTCGGCGGGGTCGACGCGGATGGTGTTGTAGCCGGGAAGGCTAATAGAGGCTGCCTGTTCCTCCCAGTCCTCCACCGGATCGTCCCGCGGCGTGTCGGTCTGGTCGACCATGAGGAAGCGTCCGGTGCCCGGTTCCTTGAAGATCCGTCGCGGCCCTTCGGTGCTCACCTGCCAGCCAGTGGGGATCGCCAAAGAAAAGCCGGTCTCATCCTGGTAGATGTCGAACCCGGCGGGCACGCGGGGCTGGGCACCTGTGTTCGGGTTGCTGGTGTTGGTGGGCTCGGGCTCGGCCTCCGTCTCGGCTGGCTCGGGACTCCCAGTGTTGTCGGGCCCTGGATCGGGGGAGTTGTCGGGCTCATCGGGGGAGTTGTCGGGCTCCGCGTCTGTTTCCGGAGCGACAGGCGTACTGGGCACGACCACCACCGGGGCGGTGGGGGTTTCCTCGGTGCCGGTCGTAATTGCGAGTGGGCTGGACTCGGGAGCCGTCGGCTCGTCGCGCAGACCCAGGAAGGCGCTCGCCGCCAGGAGCCCGGCGAGGAGCAATGCCGCGAGAACCGCAAGTGGGGCGTACGAGCGGCCGCGCCGGCGCGTGGCCGGAAGCAGCGGGGCCACCGGTCGCGACTCGCTCCGTACGGGCTGGAGTGGGGTCGACCGGACCTGCGGGGTCACCCGTGACGGGGGTGGAGAAGCAATGATGCGAGCCGGGTAGAGCGGCTGGGAGCGCTGTCCCCCAGGCAGCGGACCACCCCGGGGAGCGGGAGGTACGGCTTGCGGGGGCGCGCTGAGCGCCGCGCGTTCGAGCATCTCGCGCAGCCGGGTGGCGTCCGGTCGGCTGGCCGGGTCCTTTTCGAGCAGCGCCATGATCGCGGGAGCGAGAGCACCAGCCCGGTGGGGATACGGCGCGTCGTCGTGGACGACCGCCGCCAGGGTGGGCAGCTGCCCCTGCCGGTCGAAGGGCGAGCGCCCTTCGACCGCGGCGAACAACGTCGCCCCGAGTGACCAAAGGTCCGAGGCGCGGCTCGGGGGATGCCCACGGGCGCGTTCCGGTGCCATGTAGGCGGGGGACCCAACGAGGGCGCCGGTGGAGGTCAAGGAAGGGTCGCCCTCGAGCGTGGCGATGCCGAAGTCGGTCAGCACCGCCGTGCCCGCGTCGGTCAGCATGACGTTTGCCGGCTTGACGTCGCGATGCAGCACCCCCGCCGCGTGCGCTGCCTCGAGCGCGGCGAGCACATCAAGTCCTACGCGCGCCGCCGCGTCGGGAGCCAACGGCCCGCGCTCGCGGAGGACCTGCGCGAGGGTGCGCGGCGCCAGCCGTTCCATGACGATCCAAGGGCGGTCGTCCGCTTCGACGACGTCGTACACCGCGACGGCGGTCGCGCAGCTGATCCGAGCGGCGGCTCGCGCCTCGCGCAGGATGCGCTCGCGCAGGATCCGACGCTGCTCCTCGTCGAGCTCGAGCGGAGGCACGACCTCCTTGACCGCCACCTCGCGGTTGAGGACCTCGTCGTGGGCGGCCCAGACCGTGCCCATGCCACCGCTGCCGATGCGCGCGGTCAGCCGGTAGCGGCCTCCGACAACCATGCCTGGGGTAGTGCGAGCCACGCTTGTGGGTTACCCGCAACCGGCCGCGCTCATCCGCCCCAGCGGCCCCGCAGAGCCGAGGCGCCCGGGGAGCCTGGCGAGCTCAGGAGATGGTGGCCAGCGCCTGAGCGGCGATGTCGACAGCGACGGTCTCGCCGGCGGCTAGCTCGAGGACCTCCCCGTCCACCTGCATCGGCATCGGCTTGACGGTCGTGAAGTGGTACTCCCGTTCGCTTGGCTGCGGGCCCAGCCCGAGGGTGATGGCCTTGACCGCAGTGCCTAGTACGCGCCACTTGGCCGTGTGCGGCCACATGATGACCTCGAAGCGCCCGTCGTCGGGTCGGCCGTCGTCGCTGATCTCCGCGTACTTGGCCATCTGGGCGATGTTGGCGAACACCAGACTGTCGAAGGTGCGTCGGGTGCCGTCGGTCAGCTCGATGACGAATGGGCGGAATCGGGCGAAGGTCCGCAGCGTCGAGACAATCTCGCGCAGGCTGCCTTTCCCGCCCCGCTCGAGCTCGATGGCGACCGTCGGGGTGAGGCCGAGCCCGATGTAGGAGTGGGCGTACTGGACGCGAGCGTCCGTACCGGTCCCGACGGTGAGGCGCAGCAGGTCGATGCGCCGAACGTCGCCGAGCGCGATGGCGTCTGCCAGCGGCCGGCGTCGTGTCGAGCGGCTGTGGTCGTTGGCGTTCCCGGCTGCCATGACGGTGCAGACGACCTGGTCGTTGCCGGCCTGCATGACGCCGTCGACGACCTCGCTGTACCCGCCGTCGCCGCTGACCGAGACGACGAGGGGGCGTCCGTGTGCCGCTGCCTGACGAGCCAGCTCCCGAGCGTGCCCTGCGTATCGGGTCGGCTGAAGGGTGATCGACATCTCCGGCAGGCGCTGCTCGAGATCGCTTCTCAGCTGTTCGGCCAACCGCGGTGCCTCGCCGGTACTGGCCGGGTTGAAGATGATCACCGTCCGGTCGAAGCGCGCCATGGCGCGACAGTAGGACCAACACCCGGCAGAGCTGGCAACGTCGGCGGCGAGATACTGCTGGGGTTGGCACGTCGTCGGGCCGTTAGCTCAACTGGCAGAGCAGCGGACTTTTAATCCGCGGGTTCTGGGTTCGAGTCCCAGACGGCCCACCCACCTGACCTGCGGGAACGTCCTCACCGCCTCGGTCGGGTGACCCCTCAGCGGCCCGTTTGCTCACGGATTGCTCACGGCGCCGCGGCACCAAGGCGTCTGCGGCCTCCGCGGCCTGCCGCCCGACGCCCTCGAGCAGGTGCGAGTACGTGTCCGAGGTGATCGTGATGGACGAGTGCCCGAGCATCTTCGACACCACCGCCAGCGGCGCCCCTGAGGCCAGTAGCAGCGACGCCCGCCCGTGGCGCAGGTCGTGCAGCCGGATCGGCCGCAGACCGGCGGCGCGCACGAGGTCACCGAACGCCTTGGTCACCGCCTCCGGCGCCAGCGGGTTCCCGTCCTCGCGGGCGAAGACCAGCCCGTGATCCGTGTACGCCTCTCCCCACTCGGCCCGCTCGACGTCCTGCGCGAGCCGCTGCGCAAGCAGCACCCCAACCCCTCGGTCTCCCAGGTCGACCCGGCGGGCGTCACCGCTGGCGGTCTTCGGCGCCCCGAAGACGATGCCCCGGTGCTCGGCTCCGCACGACGGGCACCGCCGGCTCTGCCCGTCGAGCTGGACGACCTGCTGCCGGACCACCAGCACACCGCGAGCCAGGTCGACGTCGTCCCAGCGCAGCCCGCACGCCTCCCCCCGGCGCAGCCCGGTGAGCGCGACCAGCTCGAGCATCGTCCCCAGCCGGTGCCCCGCCGCCGCGTCGAGGAACACCCCCAGCTCGGCCGGCTCCCACGGCCGGACCTTCGGCCGCTCCGCCTTGGGCACGGCGGCGTCCGTCGCCGCGTTGACCTTCACCAGCCCCTCGCGGCGAGCGTCGGACAGCGCGGAGCGCAGGGTGGCGTGCAGCCGGCGAAGCGACGTCGGCCCGATCCGCCGGGACCGGGTGGCGTTGCTGGCGGCGACCTCCCGCAGCATCCGCGACACGTGCACCGGGCGTAGCTCCCGCAGCCGCAGCCGCCCCAGGTGGGGCACCAAGTAGGCGTCGATGTGCTGCCGGTAGGCCCGCTCCGTGGTGGGGCGCAGCCCGCTGGCGGCCTTGTTGTCGATCCACTCCCGCAGGTACGCCTCCACCGTGCGCCGCCCGTCGTCGCGGTACCGGCCGGCGTCGACCTCCGCCATGACCTCGGCGAGCGCGGCGGCCGCCTCCGCCTGGGTGCGGAACCCACCGCGCACTACCTGGCGGCGGCGGCCGGTCCCCGGGTCGCGGCCGACGTCGACCGCGAACGTCCAGGAGCCGTGTCGCTTCGGGCAGGTCTTCCGTCGCCCGCGTGCGTCGTACTCCGGTGGGCAGGAGCACCGCTTGTAGGTGGAGCCCTTCACCGTGGCCGCCTCTCCTTCGCTGCTGTCTCCTGCCGCCGCTTGCGCCGGTCGCGGTCCGCGTGCCGCTGAGGTACGCGATCGCGACGGCAGTCGGCGCAGTACGTGCGCTGACCGGGGCGTGGCTGCCGTGTGGGTGCGTGCAGCCCACCGCAGCCGTCGCAGATAGCGACACCGTCCGACCGGGCGCACGCGAGCGCCACCTGCAGGCCTAGCCCGGCGAACATGCCGGCGTCCGGGACGGGGGCACCGATCGTGAGCTGCGGCAGGGTGGCGCGGGCATCCCAGGCCATGACGAGGCGGGCGTCCGCCTCGAGCAGCCAGCGGGTGCAGACGTGGGCCACCCCTTGACGGCCCCCCTCGACCGTGTTCTTCACGTCGGCAGCGGTGTCCTGCCCGTGCGTGCCCCAACGGAGCAGGAGGTCTAGGTCCTCGGTCGGCATCGGCCGGGCTGCCCCCTGGCGCAAGGTGTGCGCGGCTCGCATCGTGGTCGCCGCCAACCGGGCGTAGAAACGCCACGAGTCCAGCGGCTCACGGTCCGCGGGGTTGTCGACAGACGGTGTCCCGTCTTCCTCGACTTCGGTGCAGTAGGTGTGCGGGGCTCCGTGCTCACACAGGCCCAGGACGCCGTGCTCGGTCGCGTAGTCGGCGATCCGCTGACCATCGGCGCCGGCGAGGAGGAGGAACTCCCGCAGCATGCCCTTGCTGGGCAGAAGCTCGCCACCGCAGCGTCTCGACTTGGCGTGGTCGTACACGAGGTCTTCGCCGTCGACATGCACACCGACTGGTGTCAGCCAACGGTGCCGCGCGGGCGGGAGCCGTACGTCCGACCCCTCCAGCTCGACGGCCTGCCTCAACAGCTGATCGGAAGGGGCCATATCGAGACCATATCAGGTCTCTACCGCGGGGGGTGGCTCCGTGTCAGAGTCTGCTATCGGGACCACCTGCCTACCGGGAGGTACAGGGGCATGAGCGTCACATGGACCGCCGACAAGGTGCGGAGGTTGGGGCTCCGCACTGACTTGGTCACCGCCGCTGACGTCCTCGGCATTGGGCGCACCGCCGCCTACGACCTCGCCCGGCGCGGGGACTTTCCCGTCCCAGTGCTCCGCGTCGGCACCCGCTACGTCGTGCCGACCGCGGGGCTGCTGCGGCTGCTTGGAGTGGACGCCGAGCAGCAGCCGGTACCCAGCGGATCGGTGAGCAAGTCGTGAGCAGACCGCCGCTGACCTGCGGGGATGCGACCGCCAGCGGATAACAAATCAACGGGCCGATCCCCCGCCCTAGGCCCCCCAACAAGCGGAACGGCCGACCTGTCCGGGTCGACCGTTCCAGAGGGAGCGGGGCATGCTCACCGCGGAACACAGTACTCACCCGCCGCGATACACACTGGCCGACGAGCTGGCCCGCCGCCGCGAGGCCGCCGCCAGATGCGAGCCCCTGGTCTGCGGTCACCGCGACCCGTGGCTGTGCCGGCATCATCCTCCCGACGCAGCGGCCGCCGATGCACTCACCGCCGACACGTCAGTTACCCCGTGCCAAGGTGCCTGCGGCCGCTTCGGCGTCCCCGACCGGGAAGCCGCGGGCCGCGCCGGGCTGTGCTGCCTCGTCTACGCCGGCCAGGTGCCCGCATGACAGCGAAGGCGGGCACTCCGTCCGCCGCCACCAGGCTGGTGGAGATGGCGCTCGAGGACTTCGAGCTGCGGCTGGCTACCGACGGCACGGTGTTCGCCGTGCCCACCGACGGTGCCCCGCTCACCTATCCGCTGCGCGGTGGGAAGGTCTCTCTGCGGGCGGCGCTGGCGCGGAGGTACTTCGCCGCGACCGGGGGCGCAGCGTCGCAGCAGGCACTCGCCGACGCGCTGCTCGTGTTGGAGGGCCACGGCCAGGAACGTGACCCCGAGCCGGTGGAGCTGCGGGTCGCAGAGCGCGACGGCGTCCACTGGCTGGATCTCGGCACCCCCACCGGGGAGGCCGTACGGCTCACCGCCGGCGGCTGGGAGGTCACCGGGTGGGGAGTTCCCATGTTCCGCCGCACCACGCTGACGGGGCCGCTGCCCAAACCGTCACCTGGCGGCGACCTGAACACGTTGTGGTCCTTGGTCAACGTTGACCCCAAGGACCGGCCGCTGCTGCTCGCCTGGCTGGTGGCCGCGCTGCTGCCCGCCGTGCCGCATCCCATCGTCGCCTTGCTTGGGGAGCAGGGCACCGGCAAGACGACGGCCGGCAAGGTGCTGTCGCTGCTGGTGGACCCGTCCCCGGCCCCAGCCCGCAAGGCGCCCCGGGACTCCGACGCCTGGGTGACCGCTGCCTCCGGCTCCTGGGTGGTCACGCTGGACAACCTGTCGACGGTGCCGGACTGGCTGTCCGACACGTTGTGTCGCGCGGTCACCGGCGACGGTGACGTGCGCCGGCAGCTCTACACCGACGGGCAGCTCGTGGTGTTCGCCTTCCGCCGCTGCATCGTCGTCACCGGCATCGACCTCGGTGCCGTCCGCGGCGACCTCGCCGACCGGCTGCTACCGATCGACCTGCGTCTCATCTCCGACGACGACCGCCTCGAGGAGCAGGAGTTCTGGCCCCAGTGGCAGGAGCTGCACCCGCAGCTGCTGGGCGGCCTGCTTGACCTGACCGCGAGTGTGCTGGCCGTGCTGCCCTCTGTTGAGTTGGCGACCAAGCCGCGGATGGCCGACTACGCCCGCGTGTTGGCCGCCGTCGACCAGGTGCTCGGCACGTCCGGTCTGATCCGTTACGCCGACCGCGCCGGCTCGCTGGCCGTCGACTCGCTCACCGGTGACCCATTCGTCACCGCGATGGGTGAGGTGTTGACCGAGGTGTTCGAGGGGACCTCCGCGGAGCTGCTCACCGCCGTCACTCCGACCGTCATCCCGGGTGAGGATGCGTGGCGGGCACCGAAGGGGTGGCCGGCCAGCGCCCGGCAGGTGACCACCGTGCTGAAGCGGCAGGCGCCGGTGATGCGCCGCGCCGGCTGGATCGCCGAGGAGCTGCCACCGGGTCACGACAACGCGCTGCGCTGGCGCATCGCCCGTCCTGAGAAGGCCCGCAACACTGACTCGCAACACTCGCAACACTCGCCGGACCGGCGCGCTGCGAGCGTTGCGAGCGTTGCGAGTGACGGATACGGGCCAAGTAAGGACGTCCCCGCGGGCTCCTGCACCGTCTGCGGCACATCGCTCGACCAGGCCGCCGCGGCCGGCGGGTTCACCACTCACCTCGGGTGCGACCTGGACCAGCCATGACCGATCCCGCCGGCGAGGGCACGGCCGCGGCGAGTCCGGCGGCCTACGGTGCAGGCCACCTAAGACGGGGTCGGTCGACCAGGGCGCAGATGCTGTCTCGACGTCGTGCGCTGTACGAGATCGTCGCTGACGCCCAGCCGACCGGCGTGCGCTTCACCTACTACCGCGCCGTGGCGCTCGGCGTGGTGCCGAAGACCGAGGCTGGTTATCGGCAGGTGCAGCGCGCCCTGATGGACATGCGGGAGGCCGGCGACATCCCCTACGAGTGGATCGTCGACGCCACCCGCTGGGTGCACCGCGCGACCACCTACGACGGGGTGGAGGACGCACTGCGTGAGCTGGGTGCCAGCTACCGGCGGGCACTGTGGTCAAGCTCGAACGTGCTCGTCGAGGTGTGGTGCGAGTCGAAGTCCGCGGCCGGGGTCCTCTACCCGGTGACCTCGGAGTGGGACGTGCCGCTGTACCCCATATCCGGGCAGACCTCGGCGAGCTTCGCGTACACCGCGGCCCGGCAGTACGAGCACGACCCCCGCGAGGTGGCGATCCTCTACATCGGCGACCTGGACCCGGCCGGCGTGGAGATCGAGGCGCACCTGCAGGACAAGCTGACCCGCTACTCCGGCGGACGGTCCTTCCGCTGGCGGCGCCTGGCGTGCACCCCCGAGCAAGTCGAGGACATGCACCTGCTCGGGACCGCCCCGAAGAAGAACACCTGGCACGACCCGATCACCGAGAGCCGCAGGCGATGGGACGGCCCCGCCGTCGAGGTCGAAGCCATCGAGGCGCCCACGTTGCGGACCATCGTCGCGGAGGCGATCACCGCCTACATCGACCCGCACGAGCTGCGGGTCCTCGTGGCTGCCGAGGACTCCGAGCGGCGCGGGCTGCTCGCCCTCGCCGGGAAGTGGGGGACGTCGTGACCGCCACCGGGACGCTGACACCCCCGAGGGGCAGCCTCACCGGGGCCGCGTCGTCCCCCCACCTGTCAGCGCCGCCACCGACCATCGGGGTCGTGCCGTACCGCGACGTCGAACGCCGCCGCCAGGCCAAGCGGGAGAGCGCGAGGCGAGCGCGCTCCCGCCACACCGGCCGCGTAGACCCCGTGGGTCCTGTAGACCCCAACACCGCGTCCGTGAGCGTGAAACCGGCCCGCCCGGCCGGTGGCGACCCCGCGAACGTAGGACCCGACGTGGACCCCGGGTGCACCGCCGCGGCCGTCCTGGCCGTGGTCCTCAGCGAGCTGGACCGGGTCCGCAACTACTCCGACGCCGACCCGCTGGCCCGGGGGCGCGTCGTCGCCGCCGTCGCCGGGGTCGCCCTCCACGCCACCAAGGTCGCCGCGCTCGAGGCGCAGATCACCGCACTCGAGGCGCAGGTCGCCCAGCTCCACGCCACCGCCCAACGCACCGGACCGCGGAGGATCGCATGACTGAGACCGGCGACCTGCACCGTCGCACCGCCCGCCTCGAGGAGCAGGTCCGCGAGCTAGCCGACCCCGTGGACGACGACTACGTCCTCGTGTGGGGCGGCGCGCACCTCAGGGGGGACCCCCGGCTAGCCGCCCTGATCGCCGCCGCGCGCGCCGAAGGCCGCCGCATCGTGGCACCGTGGTCGGAGGACGAGGACGGGAACCTCGTCGACCACGAGGACGAGGCACACCGGGGATCGTTCGCCCGCGACGACGCCGAAGCCGACCGGTATGCGAGGGAGAACCTCGCCACCGGCCGCCGCCCTGTCACACCCCGCACGTAGCGTCAGTAACGACGAACCTGGAGGACCCCGAATGAGCGACATCATCTACACCGTCACCGCCACCGAACTTGCCGGCCTGCTCGGTGCCACCGCCCGCGCGGCCGCCGCGAAGGCCCGAAGGCAGGCTGTCGAGGACGCCCGGTTCGGCGCTACTCGACAGCCGGCCACCGCCGCGGTCGCCGCGATGCGTGAGGCCCAGCCCTCGGAGGCCGCGTGGGACGCATTCGAGCGCGACCTCGACCGGCTCGCGGGGGTCCGGTCATGACCGCCGAGACGGTGACAGTCGTCGCCCGGCGTCCCGTACGACTCCACGACGGCCAGGTCCTCGGCATCGGCGACCGCGCCGCCATCCCCCGTGATCAGGCCGTCCTGCACGCCTTGCACAACGAGGTTGTCTGCGGCGAAGAAACACCGCCGCCGTGGTGGCCGCGGGTGGCGAACGTCGACGCGATCGAGGCCACGTTGCGGTCCCAGCGCCGGGAGGCCCGGGCAGCGGCGCTCCCTGGACCTCGCCCCTGATCGTCGGCCCTCCCCGCTGCGCATCCCACGGTGTGGCGGGGAGGGACCGGCCAGTCCCGTGACTACTAGCCTGCCGAGACCTCGGTGGCATGGGCGCCGGACAGCCATTGCTCGATCTCGTCCAGGTCAGCGCCGGGCGCGCCCCGGTACGCCCCGCCACCCGGGAACACGTGCGCGTTGTCCCGGATCGAGAGCAGCCAATACGTGCCGAAGTCGTGTGCGTTGGGGTCGCGGCGACGGGACTTGGCCAACCGCAGGCCTCGCCGCTCAGCCGTCCGTCGAAGTCGGTTCTCTCGCACCTTGTCCGTCATGCCCGGAACGATGCCACAAAGCATGCTGTAAGGGAAGCTGGAAGCGATGCTAGGGAACTAATCCCGTCCAGCAGACCGCCGACCAGCTCGGCCCCGGGGAGCGGCGCTGCGACCGCTGCCATGAGGTGATCACGGGCGGACCGGAAGGGTGGCGACGGCACCAGCGCGGCCTCGACACGCTCGAGGACTTCACCGACCGGGCGTACGCCGAGGCGCTCGCCGAGCACACCGCGCGCACCGACCCCGGCGGGCGGTCCCTCGCCACGAGGATGTTCTGACAGCGCCCGCGCCCCGCCGGACGTGCCCCCTGTGCGCGGAGCGGTACGCCGGCCTGGTCACCCCGGACTGTGCCGTCTGCGAAGGGGGCTGGCGTCCTCACCCTCGGCCCGGCCGCGACAGCCGTTTCCACCGCCCCCGCGGCGGCGCGTGCCGTCGAGCTGTACCTCCGGCGCTGCGCCTACGAGGCCCGGGACCTGCCCCCCGGTTCACCCGCACGCCGTGACGTCCTCACCGCCGCCGTCAACGACCTGCGACGCGTCGGCATCCTCGTGCGTGGTCGGTGATCGTTCTGAGGACTCGCGTTTCACCAGTATCCCGAAGCGATCACCGTCAGGCTCGAGTCAGATGATCTGTCGGGCACTCAGCCAGACGGTGAGGGTCTGGCGTTTGCGCCGGCCGTCGCTCCACGCCAGCACCACTCCTCGAGCGGGGTTAGCGCCATAGGACACCACCACCTCGCTATGGAAGTCCTGGCCTGCGTGGAGCACTGGGACAGGCAGCAGGTGTTTGTCGGTTAGCAACGTCCCCACGTAATCAGCGCCGTGCTCATTGACCAGCCGAACGGTGACGTCGCGCGCCCTCGCCGGACCATGGTTGACGACGACGAGACGGTGTCTGGCCCGTGGCCGCCCGTCGGGCCAGGCGTCCGCGTAGCGCTCCAGCCGGGCTTCCAAGCTGGCCGCGCGCTTGGTCCAGACGCCTCGGATTACGAGGCCCACGCTAAGGACGAAAGAGCTGAGGGCCAACAGGGACTGCATGGCTTCGTTGAGCCATAGGCCACTCCCGCTGGGCACGTGAGCGAGAGTACGGGGGCCACCGCTCCGCGATGATCCACTGAGGCCGGCTTCCTCGCACCGCCCCACCCCCGGGCATGCTCTCCGACTGTCAACGGATTGCTCACAGAATCTCCGGCACACCCCGCCTGTGAGCAGCAGCAGCCGACACGCGACGACGCGGCAGACGGGACCTGACCTGCGGGAACGTCACCCGGCGGCATCCCCCGGCACGCCGTCGACGCGACTTTTAATCCGCGGGTTCTGGGTTCGAGTCCCAGACGGCCCACCCACCTGAGCTCCACCTGAGTTGGGGCCCACCTGAGCTGCGGAGCTGCTGCGCCGCTCGGCGGCTCAGCTCTCGCTGCGCGGATGGGCGGGGGTCGTCGGATGGTGCAGCCGCCTGCTGGGCCAGGCGCTCGCCGGCCCCACCAGCGTCAACAGCGCCGGCATGAGCAGTGATCGGACGACGAAGATGTCCAGCAGGATCCCGACGAACATGGCGAATGCCAGTTCCCGGAACGACCGCAGCGGCACCAGCGCCAGCATGGCGAAGCTCACGGCGAGGGTGATGCCGGCGACAGTGATCGCCCGAGTCGTACGCGGCATGGACTCCGCCATCGCCTCGTGCAACGGTCGGTGGCGGGCGAGTTCCCAGACGTGGCCGACCGCGAAGATGTTGTAGTCGGACCCCAGGGCGAGCAGCAGGACCGCTGCGGCGAACGGGACGTAGAAGGTCAGCCCGTCGCCGGGGAGCAGCTCGGTGAACACGTACGTAGTGAGGCCGAGCGATGCAGCCACGGAGAGCACCGTCACAGCGAGCAGGTACAGCGGGGCCAGCAGCGCGCGCAGGAACAGTACGAGCATGAGGAGGTTGGCAAGCAGCGCGGCCATCGCGATCCGTAACAGGTCGGACTGGGTCTGTTGGACGGTGAAGGCGGCGACAGCCGTGTCACCGGCGAGGGCGGCCGTCGCACCCTCCAGCCCACTGTCGGTCAGCAGGGCGGGCACCCGGTTCCTGATCAGCTCGAGCGTGTCGATCGCCTGTGCCCCCAGCGCCGGGTCTTCGAGGACGATGAGGAAGCGCGCAGCGCCTGCTCGAGGGGATAGCAGCGTGCCTACCTCCAGCTGCCGCGGCTGGTTACCGGGGGCGAGCACGCCCGCCACGCCGGGGACCTGGTCGAGCAGCTCGCCCATCCGGGCAAGCTCTGATCGCGCGCCGTCGACGTCCACGTTCTCGACGAGCAGGACGCTGGGAGACAGGATTCCGGGTGCAAATCCCGACTGCGCCGCGGCAGCGGCCTCCCGTACGCCGTTGCCGCCCGGCAGCGAGGCGACGAAGGAGACGCCGAGGTCCAGGCGCTGCAACGGCAGAGCCGCCAGCAGGAGCACGGTGCCGCAGGCCCCGACCGTGACCGCCGCCGTCCGACGCTTCGTCGGCAGCCACCTGGTCGAGGCACCCGCCCGGCCGGTGACGGACTCAGCCCCCAGGACGCCGACAGAGGCGGGCTTCAAGCGGTGGTGCGTTGGCCAGAACATGGCCCGGCCGAGCAGTGCCATCAGCGCCGGTACAAGGGTGACGGCCACGAGGAGACCCATCAACACGGTGAACGCTAGCCCCGGACCCATAGCAGCGAAGAACACGGAGTCGGCGACCACCAGCGTGGCGGTGCCGGCGGCCACGGCGAGCCCGGCAGCCGCCACGATCGGCGCGAAGCGCATGGTGGCGGCTCGTGCGGCCTCGTGCCGGCCGGCGCCTTCGGCGAGCTCATGACGCAGCGCCGAGGTGAAGAACACCACGTAGTCGGTGACGATGCCGAGCAGCAGGACGACGACGAGCGGTTCGAGTTCGTCGGGAGCCGCGACCCCAAGCAATCTCGCCACGTAGCCGGCCAGCCGCAGCGTCAGGGTGAAGGCCACGGCGGTCGTGACGAGCGCGACCAGCGGCGCCACGACCGACCTGAAGCTCACGCCGACGATGAGGATGATTGCGGCCAGCGTGGCCAGTTCCACGGTGGGCAGCGACTCCCGGATGAGGCGCGCCTGGGCCAGCCGGGCGGGCACCGACCCCGTGACACCGACGACGTCTTCGTCGGTCTCGAAGAATCGATCCGCGTAGTTGCGAGCGGAGTGCAGCTGTCCGCTGAAAGAGGTGTCTCGGCCGTAGAAGAGGTACGTCAACGCGGTCGTGTCCCGTTCCGTGGAGCCGGGGAACGCGCCGAAAGTGTTGATGACCGGCAACGCACCGCGCAGGGGCCCCAGGTCGTCGTACTCTCCGCGGGCCACCCGCGCCGCACGCGCCACCGTCTGAGCTTGGTCGGCGGCCGATAGGCCGGCAGGATCGCGCTGAACGAGGACCGTCCGCCCGAGCAGCGGAAATCCGAAGATCTCGACCGAGTGGATCTCGGTGCGTACCGCCGGAGTGTCCGTGGGCAGGAAGCCCTGCAGGTCGGCGTTCCGCGCGGCGGAGAGGGGCGGCAGGACGAGCACCGATGCGGCGGTGGCGAGCGCCCAAAACGTGACCACAAACCAGCGAAGCCGGATCATCCACCGCGCGTAGCCGCCCACCCGCCTCTCCCGGGGAAGGGTGGGGCCGACCTCGCGAGCATCGCTCATAACTCAACTCGACGAGGGGTCTGACGGCGCGGAGGGTGAAGTCCAAGGCGCCGCAGCTCGGCTTCCCGCACGGTGGCGTACGGGAGGACGCTGATCGCCCGTTCAGCCAGATAACGGTCCAGACCTGGGTCGCGACCAGACGTCGCGAAGGTTCCTTGGATGGCGGCCACCTCTCGGCGACGCTCGAGTCGCAGCGGCAGGTACAGCCCCAGGATCGGCGTCGTCGGGATGCCTGCCCACGCTCGTCGCTGAGGCACGCGCCCGCGATCAACCAGAGGACGACTCACAACACAACGACCCCGTCCAGCAGCCGCACGGTTGCGTCGGCTGCGGACCGGATGGAGGTGCGCATCGGCAAGTCTTACCGGACCGACTGCTCGGCCGACAGCCCACTCGCTCGCGGGGGAGAACGCGCAGGTAGGCGTCCTTGCTCGTGGCGGCGTCCGCACCGCCGGCGGCGCCGGACCGACCCGTTCGATGCCCGTAAGCGCGCTCTCCCGACCTTTCGGGCTTGCCGCGCCGACGTACGACTGCATGCACGGTCAGCCGACCAGCGCTGTGATCGGCAGACTGACCGGCATGACTGTTGAGTTGTTCGGTCAGGAGATCCGGTTGCTGTTCTTTTCCGAGGAGAACGGCATCAAGTTGTTGCTGACGCTGGGGCTCGTGCTCGTCCTGACGGTCTTACGGTGGGTCGCCCGCAGTCTCTCCCGCCTCTTGCAGCGCGGGCTCGGCGGCGAGCGTGCCCGGTTCTGGACCCGTCAGGCGATAAATCTGGGCTTCGCCGTACTGCTGCTGCTCGGCGTGTTGTCGATCTGGTTCGACGATCCGACCCGGCTCGCCACCGGGCTGGGGCTGGTCACCGCCGGCCTGGCCTTCGCCCTGCAGAAAGTGATTACCGCCGTGGCCGGCTACGTCGTCATCTTGCGCGGCGACACGTTCAACGTCGGTGACCGGATCACGATGGGGGGAGTGCGCGGTGACGTCATCGCGCTCGGGTTCATCAAGACGACGATCATGGAGATGGGGCAGCCGCCGTCAGTGCAGGGAGCCGACCCGCCCCAGTGGGTGCGCAGCCGGCAGTACACCGGGCGGGTTGTGACCGTCACCAACGACAAGGTGTTCGACGAGGCGGTCTACAACTACACCCGCGACTTCCCCTACCTGTGGGAGGAGATGTTGGTGCCGATCGCCTACCGGGACGACCGGCACGTCGCCGAGCAGATCCTGCTGGCGGCAGCTCGCCGCCATACGGTCGCCGCGGGCGAGCTGCCTGCCGCGGCGCTCGAGACGATGCAGCGCAGATACTTCGTGCGGGGCGCGGATCTCGAGCCGAAGGTTTACTGGCGGCTCACCGACAACTGGCTGGAACTCACTGTCCGGTTCCTCACCGGCGTGTACGGCGCGCGCGATGTCAAGGACGAGATGTCCCGGGAGGTGCTCAGTGAGCTCGACGACGCTGGGATCGGCCTGGCGTCGACGACCCTCGAGGTGGTCGGCCTGCCACCGCTACGGGTGACCTCGCAGGACAGGGCCGGCGAGTGACCGGCGAACCCGATCGGCGTGCCGGCTCAGTTCTTCTGCGTCGCAGCTCTGGGGTGAGCTGAGCGCGAAGGCCTCGACCAGCCGCTGGACTTGTGTATCCATCCGGGCACGCGCCGCCGGCTGCCCGGTTGCGGCGCCGACCTGCTCCACCAGCTCGAGGGTGCGATGCAACACGCTGGGGTGCTCAACCGCGTACTGGCGCATGGCGTCGAGCACGTGGTCCATCAGGTCGGTCAGCACGACCGTGGGCGCAACCACTCGCAGGTGTCCCTGTCGGTCGTACCGGTAGGGGGAGGGCGTGCGGCGGCCGGCGAGGAGCACCAACCCGGCCGACAGATCGTCGAGGGCGTTGATGGCGGTGTACGGGTCGTTGGTGCTGGGGGAGAGCGCCCGGACGGCCATCTCCTCCAGCACCAAGACCGAGAACTCCACGTCCTCGTCCGGAGTGCGTGCCTTTCCGATCCGGACGGCCCGGCCGATCTCTGCCAGCACGTCGTCGTCCGGGTGGCATCGTCCCCAGGCGACGGCCAACGTGGCGCCGTCGATCGTGTGGCTGCCGGGCCGGACGCGTAGCGACACCACCAGGTCATGCTTGTGAGCGAGCGCGAGCAGGTCCTCGTGGCCGACACCCTGGACGTACCCGGTCGCCTGCGACGGGACGGGGACACCGTCGATGTCGAGGCTGGCCGGGACGTCTCTCGGGGCCTCCCCGTTCGCGACGTCCCGGGAGTCCCAGCCGATCTTTTCCGGGTAGAGCCGGTCGACCGCGGCGAGTAAGTCGGTGCGGACCTCCCGGGCCAGCGTCCAAACCTGGACCGAGTCGCTGATGTGGTGAATGAAGTAGACCAGCGCACCGATCGACAGCACCGCAAGGAGCACCGCCACGTTGACGGCGAGGTGAGGGACGAAGTAGTCGGTGCTGCCCTCGTCCAGGACCCGGATCGAGCGCAGCACCAGCAGGCTGTACAGGAACGTCGCGACTAAGACCCCGAGCACGAACTGGTTCCCGCGGTCGGCCATGAAGTTGCGGACCAGCCGCGGGCCGTATGTGGAGGACGACAGGGCCAGTACGGCGATGGTGATCGAGAACGTGGTGGAGGCCACCGTGAGCATCGAACCGGCGACGGCGCCGAGCAGGTCTCGGCTCCCGGACTCGCCGACTCGCGTGATGAGCAAGCCGAGAGGTCCCAGATCGACGTCGCTCAGCTGACGGTCAAGGAAGATCAACGTCTCGGCCAGGACAACGGCCAGGCCGCAGAGCATGGCCGGCAGGAACCAAAAGCTCTGCCGTAGGCGCCCCCAGCGGCTCATCGCCGACCGGACCGGACGCCACATTCCGGGCATCCTGGCCCGCTCCCACGGCGGCGGCTTCCTGGACGCGGTGGGCGTGGTCGAGTCGGCACCATCGCGCTCAACCGTACGGGGCGCCGCAGCGTTGGTTGACGCCCCTTCAGCGCCTCTGTTCCCTTCGCACTTCGTGTTCACCGGCCGGCAGCCCGGTGAACGACGCGGCGGGCAGGTCGTCGCTTTCCAACGTGGCGCGGTCATCGTCCAGTCGGCGCTCGCGGCCCCGTCGTCGAGCGAAGTAGTGCGCGATCGGGACATCGCTGGAGGAGTGGGCGAGGATCGACAGCACGACCGCGAGCGCGACGAGGTGGAACATCTCGTCGGCCCGCTGCGCGCCGCTGTCGAGCACGATCAGGCCGTAGACCACGGACGCGAAGCCCTTCGGGCCGAACCAGGCCACCGCCGCCTGTTCCTGCCACGGTAGGTGGCTGCCGAGGAACGACAAGGCGATCGCGACCGGCCGGGCCACCACCAGGGACAGCACCGCGAACAGGTAACCCAATGCGGGAATCTCGCCGAGGAACACGGGCGAGATCAGCGCTCCGAAGACGAGGATCGCAAGCAGCTTCAGCAGCTCAGTGACGAGCTCGCCGAACTCGTGGAACGAGTCGCGCAGCTCCGGTGCCAGCGTCGCGACGGTGATCCCTGCCGCGAAGGCGGCGAGGAAGAGGTTGGCGTGGGTGAGCTCGGCCAGCGATAGCACGATCAAGCCGACCGCGACCGAGGTCAGCGACTCGTACGTCGAGGTCGTGGCGGTGAAACGGCTGCGCAGCAGCGCCACCGCGACCAGCGGGACGGCGACACCTATCACCAGCCCGAGCCCGAGCTCACCGGCGAGGGCGGCGTACTCGACGTCCGGACCACCGACGACAGCGAGGAGCACCAGCACCACGGGCAACGCGAGACCGTCGTTGAGCCCGGACTCCACATTGAGGAGGTGCCGCAGCCGGCCCGGCACCTCCTCACGCCCGACGATCGCGGCCGCGAACACCGGGTCGGTCGGCGCGAGAACGGCGGCTACGAGCAGCGCCTCCGGCCAGGGCAACCCGGCCACGGCGGCCCCGAGGCCGGCGGTGATGACAAACGTCAGCGGCATTCCCAGCAGCAGTGCCCGTCCCGGCAGCCGCCAGGCGGTAGCGAGGTCTCGTAACCCCACCCGCTGGCCGTCAGTGAAGAGGACGGAGAACAGCGCAAGCTCGGCGAGCACTGTGACGAGCTCGTCACCGGGGCGCAGCCGTACCACCCCGGTTACCCCTTCTCCCAGCACGAAGCCGGCTAACAGGAACAGCACCGCGGTGGACAGCACGCTGCGATGCGCCAACCCGGAGATCAATACACCGACCAGCAGGACCACGCTGAAGGCGAGAAGAAGGGTCATCGGGATTACCCCGGCGCCAGCGGTACGGAGGCGCCCGGGCGCCGCGCTGCCCGGCCGTAGGCGCGCCGTCCCGGTGCGGAGGAGATCCCGTGCACGAGCGTGCTGACCGCAACGACGAGGCTGCCGGCCGCCCACAGCCGCTCCCGGGCGTCCTGCTCTTCGGCGTGGGTGAGGTAGAACACGGCGTTGACGCCGATGGGGCCAAACCAGCCGAGGAACACCGCATCCCGCAAGGCCAGCCACAACGGTCGGCGCAGCAGCAGTAGCACCGGGATTCGGCGGAACAGCAGCACCGCGCCGGCGAAGCCGACGGCCGCCCAGCCCAGCTGGCTGACCGGCAGGTCTCGCATCCGGCTCGACCAGAACGCCAGCAGCACCGAAAGCCCGCCCACCAAGGCGTAGACCAGGCGCAGGGGGTCCATCGGCAGCACATCCCAAGCCGTCGAGGAGAAGCCAAGGCTCACGCAATCATGACGGGCGGTCCTCACTGGCTGCGATGTCGGTCCTCTCCGGCTGCGATGTCGGTCCTCACCGGCTGCGATGTCGTCAGCAACAGAGCCGGTCGTCGCTTCCGCTGGTGATCACCACGTTGCGCACGCAGTCCTCGGTGCCGGCGACAACCCGGTAGATGAGTTGCCGGCTCGGGGATACCCGCGCGATCTCCGTACGCCTCCCGGACGTCCCCGAGCATGTCCCCGACACCAACGCCAGCGGCCGTCTCGATGGCGGGGTCGTCGACGGCGACATACCCGAGCCTCAGCCCGCCATCACTGCCGTCCACCCCAGGACGTACGGCTCCTCGATCCCAGCACCGCAGGAGGCGGTATCCGCGGCTCGGGGCCCTCCGGCAGGCCCTCGGCGTCTGGCAGCACCAGCGTCGTCGTTGACCGGGGCGGTACACGTGCTCATCACCAGCATTACGGAGACGGCCTGGGCGGGGGCTCGAGGCACTACGGTGATCTCCTGAGCTCGAGACAGGGCTCGATTTTGACACGCTTACCCGGCGCGGGAGCGGCGGAACTGGTCGTCTAGCGTCGAAATCATGCAGACCAGGCCGGGCGACCTTTCAGACTCCGTCGTCGCGGTGGCCGTGTCCGATGGGTGGAACCTGCCGTCGACGACAGTGGTGTATGAGCCCGTGGGTTACGGCAGCCATCACTGGACGGTCGAAGATGCGGCGGGCGGACTATGGTTCGCTTCGGTCGACGTACTCGACGAGCAAGATCCCCGGGCGTCCTTCGACCACCTGGCCGCTGCACTCAACGTGGCCGCCGAGGCCCGAGCCGCCGGCCTTTCCTTCGTCGTGGCGCCAGTGCGCACGCCGGATGGCGATGTTCTTTGCCCGCTGTACGGGAGATACGCGCTCGCTCTGTATCCGCATGTGGCCGGCGAGTCGGGCAACTTCAACGACTCGCTCTCACCGGACGACGCGGCAGAGCTGATCGGATTGCTGTGCTCGCTGCACGACGTGCGACACGAAGCGGATTTCCGCGCCTCTGTCGGTGTGGAGACGTTCGCGCTCCCCGGTCGAGCCGGGCTCGAGGCAGTGCTCTGCGATCTCGCCACCACCGACGGCTGGCCCGGCCCTTACGGTGAGCGCCTTCGGTCGCTGCTGGCCCGCCACAGGGACGACGTGACGCGCGTGCTACGCGAGCACGACCGGCTGGTGGCGGTCGCAGGGCCGTCGGCAAACCGGATGGTCCTCACCCACGGCGAGCCGCACCCGGGCAACCTGATCCGCACCTCGGACGGGATGGCGCTGGTCGACTGGGACACCGCCTTGCTAGCACCCTCGGAGCGGGACCTGTGGCTGCTCGACGCCCGTACCGGTGGACTGGCGGCCGCCGAGTACACCGCCCAGAGCGGCCGACCGCTGAGTCGCGATCTGCTAACCCGGTACGACCTGGCGTGGTCGCTGGCCGACCTTGCCGTTTTCGTGGAACTGCTGCAAAAAACCCCCGACACGACGGCGGACACCGCCTGGTCATGGGACGCGTTGCGCGGAACCCTCAACGACCTGACGGCATGGCCCCACAGGGCGCGCCCGAACTTGTCGTGATGTCGAAAGCGCCGCTTCGCTCAATGAACGCCCGCTTCCCGGCCAACGGCGTGATGGCCGAATGTCACCGATACGGTGGAGGCGCGCCTGGGTGGGTATGCCCTCCAGGGGCGGGGCACACGCCCCACTCAAGGGAGGAAGGCATGACTTCGTACAACGATCCATATCCGTCGGGGAGCAGTGCTCCGATGGAGACATCAGGGACGGGCACGTCCACGACGGACACGGCCAAGGAACAGGCCAGTCAAGTCGGGCAGGAGGCAGCTGGCGCAGCCAAGGGGGTCAGCAGCACGGCTGTCCAGGAGGCCAAGGCGGTGACCTCGGACGCGGCGCAGCAGGCCCGCGAGCTCGTCACGCAGGCTAAGACGCAGGCTCAGGACCAGGCGGTCACCCAACGGGACCGCGTCGTCGAAGCCATCCGGACCCTCAGCGCCGAGCTCTCCCAGCTGGCCGACAACAGCGGCCAGTCGGGGGTGGCGACCCAGCTCGCCCGCCAGGCGGCGGACCGCAGCGGTCAGTTGGCGACCTACCTTGAGCAACGCCAGCCGAGCGACCTGCTCGAGGAGGCCCGCGGCGTCGCCCGGCAGCGCCCGGCAGCATTCTTGACGGGGGCCGGCGTCGTCGGGTTCATCGCCGGCCGCATCGTCCGGGGGGCGGCGTCGGGAAGCCGGCAGAGCGGGCAGCTGGAGCCTGCACCCGTCGCTGTACCCGTGACGGACGTCGAGCCCACCGTGCTCACCTCGGTTGAGGTCGACGAGGTGCCGGTGCAGCCGGGCTATGACGTGCTCACCGACCCCATGCCGGTCGAGACTCAGTACGAGACGACGCGGTACGAGACCAGCCAGGTCGAGACCAGCCGGGTCGAGCCGACAGAGCTCACCACCGACCCGGACCTGCCTCCCCCGGGAGACGAGCGGGACCGCACCTACGGCTCGTACGGGCCGTCGTCCAGGACCGGTGACCTGTGACGGACAACGTGTCGCACGGCGCGTACGCGGCGGACAGCGGTCCCCCGGGGACGTACGCGGGGGAGACGGGGGCTCATGGGGCGTACGCCGCGACACCCGTCGAGGACCAGCGTCCGGTCGGTGAGCTCGTCAGCGACGTGACGCGCACCCTGTCCACGTTGATGCGCCAGGAGCTTGAGCTGGCCAAGGCGGAGCTGCGGCAGGAGGCCGTCAAGGCCGGCAAGGGTGCCGGGTTCCTGGGTGGTGCGGGCTTTGCGGGCTGGATGTTGGCGCTGTTCTTCTCGCTGGCCATCATGTGGGCACTCGGCGAGATCATGCACCTGTTCTTCGCGGCCCTCATCGTCGCCGTGCTGTGGGCCATCGTTGCCGCTGTCCTCTTCTTCAAGGGGCGCGCCGAGATGCGATCCGTCAACCCGGTCCCCGAGAAGACCGTGGAAACCCTGAAGGAGGACGCCGAATGGGCAAAGACCCTGAAGAGCTGAAGCAGGAGATCGAGGCCACCCGGGAGGAGCTCGGCCGTGATGTCGACGCCCTGACCGAGAAGGTCAGCCCGTCGCGGGTAGTGCAGCGCAGGGTCGACCGGGCCCGCAGCTCGATTATGACGGCGAAGGAGAATCTCATGGGAGTCGCGTCCAGCGGCACTGAGAGCGCAAGCCAGACCTCGTCCGCGGCGGTGGAGGGAGTCCAGCAGCCTGCTGGCACCGCCACGACAACGGTGAAATCGACGGCGAGCGGGGTGGCGTCCAGCGCGTCGCAGCGCGCCCAGGGCAGCCCGCTGGCCGCCGGGCTGATCGCGTTCGGCGCTGGCTGGCTGGCCGGCGCGGTGCTGCCGGCGAGCGCCCGCGAGCAGGAGCTGGCGCTCAAGGCCAAGGAGGCCGCTCAGCAAAAGGCCCAGCCGGTCGCTCAGCAGCTCGGTCAGGTCGCCAGCGAGATGGGCCAGCAGCTGCAGCAGCCTGCCCAGGAGGCGCTGGAGACGGTCAAGTCACGGGCCACCGAGGCAGCCTCGACCGTCGCCGAGGAAAGCAAGAGTGCGGCAACGTCCGTCAAGGGCAGCGCCCGGGAGTCCGTGCAGACGGTGCAGGAGCAACGCCAGTAGCTCGGTAACCGGCCGACGTCATGATCGAGTGGACAGTTCCGTACGGTGACACCCGCGTGTTCTGGCCGGGAGTGTCCACTCGATCACGTTGGGGCCAGCTAGCGCGGCGGGGGTCCGGTAGCCAGCATGCGTTCACTCGTCCTCAGGGTGCCGGGCCCCTGCCGGGAGCCGCGTCCCGGCGGCGACCTCCTTGGCGAGCCCGAGCAGCGTGACCTCACCCTCGCCGCCGACCTCGGCGTCCTCCCCGACAACCACGTGGTCGTCGACGATGGTGCGGATGACCCGGGCCCCCTTGCGGATCACCGCACCAGGCAGCAGGACGCTCTCGCGGACGACCGCGCCGTGCTCGACCACGACCCGGGGCGAGAGGACCGAGCGTTCGACCCGCCCGTCGACCCGTGACCCCGGCGCAAGCAGAGAGTCGTGGACCTCGGCGCTCCGATTAATGTGCACCGGCCCATGCGAGCCGCTGCGAGTACGAAAGGGGGCACGCGCCTCGTCGAGGTCGATTGCGGGCTCGGGTGGCAGTACGTCCATGTGGGCGGAGTGGTATGCGTCAACCGTGCCCACGTCGGACCAGTAGTCCTCGAAGCGGTGCTCGCGGGCGGCGCCCGCTGCCACGAGCTGCGGCAGCAATGCGGTCCCCAGGTCCTGCAGGCCTCCCTCGGCGTCCTCCTCAGCGAGCTGGTCGAGGGCTTCGAGCACCGGCGCGGGGTCGAAGACGAACACCTCGTTGCTCACGAGGTCGCCGCTCGGATCGTCGGGCTTGTACGAGTAGCCGGTGATGCGACCATCCGCCGCCTCGACAACCCCGTACCGACCAGCGTCGCCTGGGCTCACCCGGGTGGTCACCAAGGTGGCGACGGCACCCGCGGCCAGGTGCTCGCCAACGAGGGCGTCGTAGTCCATCCGGTACACCGCGTCGGCGCTGAGCACGACCAGGGCGTCAGCCTCGAACTCACGAATCGTTGGAGCGTTGCGCCACAGCGCGTCCGCGGTGCCCTCGCTCCAACCTTGCCGGTCGTCGCCGCGCTGGGGTGGCAGCACGAGCAGGCCCCCGAGCGTCCGGTCCAGATCCCAGGGCCGGCCGTTGGAGAGGTGATGCTCCAACGAAGCCGCGTGGTACTGCTCGACCACCCACACGTCGGAAAGACCGGAATGCATGCAGTTGCTGAGCGGAACGTCGATGAGCCGGTAGCTGCCGGCGAACGGCACCGCCGGCTTTGCCCGGCGGGTCGTCAACAGCTCCAACCGGCCGCCGGCGCCGCCGGCCAGCACGACGACCAGCACGTGGGGACGTGCCACTGCAAGCTCACCTCGGAGAATCGCGCGGAGGGGTTTCAATGACATAGAGGAGCCCCGGGTGCGACGAGGCCGCACCCGGGGCTCCGGGGTCAGGTAGGAAGATCAGGGACGGTCCCGGTCCCGGTCCCGGTCCCGGTCCCGGTAGGGGTCGGTCGCGCCGCGCGTCTCCACGTCACGGTCGCGGTCGACGTTCTTCGACTCGACCCGGCCGGTGGTCCGACGGGTCTCCGTCTCGACGTGGCGGGGCTCGCGAACCTCGGTGGTGCGACGAGGCTCAACGACGGTCTCGGTGCTCCGGCGCTGACGACCCTCCTCGATCTCGTCCTCCTCCGGCCCGTCGGTCGGCTCCTTGGCCAGCAGGCCGGCGCCGATGGGCCAGATGATCGATCCCAGCAGGGAGACGAAGACGCCGATGTCCCGCTCGATCTCTGTGCCGAAACTGGCAAAGCCAGGCTGGTCGGGGAAGAGCGCCCACGCCACACAAAGCAAGAAGGTGCCGAGACCGACGGCCATCGTGACCAGCGTGAGGCCACGGTGCTGGCGGCGGTAGGCCCGGCCCATCGCGTAGATCAGTGCAAACGCAAGCCCGAGGCCGAGGAAGCCGATCCAGGGGATCAGGTTGTCGACTTCGTAGCCCTGGAAATCCCCGTCTGGGGAGCCCTCGTAATCCTTGATCCAGTTGAGGTAGACGCCGACGTTGTAGATGAGGATGCCGAGAACCGCTACCCAGAGCCCGGCGGTGTTGGCACGCTTGGGCTCCGCCATGGGGCGGTAGCTGCCTTGTGTCGTCATGGAGATCGCCGTACCCCTCGGGCCGAGTCGACAAACGCGTCGATCGACCGGCCCTGTGCCGAAGCGACGCTGTGGCCAGTGTGACGGCTGTTACTAGATCCCGCAGCGCAACGCGCCGAGCAAAGAGGCTAGCCGCCTCCTCGGCGTACCCGCGCGAACAGGTCAGCCGCCCAGGCCGCCGAGCCGTGCCGACGCCCGACCGTCAGCGCCGCTTGGCGCAGGTAGGTGCGGGCCGGCTGGGCCTGCTGACGCTCCACCTCCAGCAGCAGCGCGGCGACGACGTCCAGGGCGGGGTCGAGCACATCTGCGGGCTCCACCTCCCGCGGAGGTGCGTCCCGGGAGTCCTCGTCGAGCTTGGGCCGCAGCTCCTCGAGGTCGCCGACGACGTCGTACCCCGCGGCGTCCAGCTCGGCGACCAGACGTTCGGCGCGTTTCCGGACCCACGCGCGCCGCCCCGCAGGCAGCGTGATCGGAGTTGCGTCCGGGCGTTGGACGAGGACCTGCTCGGCGATCAGGCGCTTGACCAGCTCGTCGTAGGCCGGGAGCGCGAGCGTTCCAGCCAGCCGCTGGTTGATCCGGCGCAGCGCGTCAGCCTCGACAGCCCCGAGGGAGACGTTGAGGCGGGCGTCCTCGGCGGCGTAGCGGGCGGTGTCGATGCCGAGGACTGAGCCGAATCGCTCCCACAGGACGCTGCGCGGCGCACCCGCCGGAGGCACGGTGACCAGGTGCACATGCTCGGCCGGGACATCCGCGCCCCATCGCCGCAGCACCGCCGGGACGTCCTGAACCTCCCAGAACAGCCGGCCGGTGGCTCCTCCCTCGCTGTCCTCGACGAGGTCCCTGACATAGCGCCCGAGGCGTTTGTGCCCGCCGAGCTTCAGCGTCTCCTGCCACTGCGCAGTGATCACCCGCTCGAGGTCACGGGCGCTGTAGACGACGTGGAGCTCCGCGGGCTCCACCGACCGCACAGCGCGGCGTACCTGCTCGGGGGTCGCCTGACCGAGGTTCTCTTGGGAGATGACGACCGTGTGCCGCCACCCCTTGGTCCGCGACACCACGTCGTCCCACGTGCCGGGGACCGTGGGGTCGACGCGGCGCCCCGCGCCGGGGAGGTCGCGCAGGTCGAGCATGGCGCGGAAGTGGTCGCTCTGCCGGCGGGCGGGATACAGCACACCGTCACGGGCCAGCTCGTGGCGATGCCGAAAGAGCATGCTCTGCAGGTACGTCGTGCCCGTCTTCGGCCCACCCACGTGGAAGAAGACGCGGCGCACGTCGCCGCCCTGTCCGACCGCCTTGGCAAGGCGTGATGGACGCTGGGTCAGCGGGCGATACCTCGCTCTGCCCGCTGCGGGAGCAGCCACGCCACGGCGATGCCCAACACCCCGAGCGCCAGGTGGATGACGTTGTCCAGCAGGTCGTACCCGTGCGGCAGCAGGCCGAACAGCTCCGGTACGAAGAAGCCGATGACGCCCACCGCGAGGTAGACCACCCCGAGGCCGCCGACGACCGAGCGCACCGCGCTCTCGTCCGCCGAACGGAAACCGACGAAGGCCATCAGGCCGCCCGTGACGAGGTGGATGAAGTCTTCGACGATGTCGATGTTGAGCTGGCCGAACAAGTCCTCGTTGCCGAACAGCAGTCCGACGACGCCGATGAGGATGACGACGACTCCCACCACTTTCGCGTACTGCCTGACCATGTCGGCCCCTTCGCCGTAACCGATTCGAGGCTGCCATGATCCTCGGTTGTTGCTCGTCTGCGCAAGGCCGCGCCGGGCGCCGTCGACGTTGCCCGGTGGGTGGCGATGCTGCAGCTACCGTCGATCCGTGGACGCCCCGTCGACGCCCGGGACGCTCGGGCCGTACCGCCTGCTCGAGCGGATTGGTGAGGGCGGCATGGGAGTGGTGCACCTCGCCGTCGCTCCCGACGGGGGCCTGGTCGCGGTCAAGGCGCTGCGCCCCAACGTCGTCGCGGGCGCCGATGGCCGCGCCCGGCTGGCCCGCGAGGTGGTAGCGCTCGGCCGGGTGCGGGGACCGCGCATCGCGGAGGTGCTCGACGCCGACACCACCGCCGACGCGCCCTACGTGGTCACTCGCTATGTGCCGGGTCGTTCCCTCGACCGGGTCGTCAGCGACCACGGGCCGCTGCGTGGAGAGGCCTTGCTGCGGCTCGCCCACGGACTGGCCGACGCGCTGGCCGCCGTGCACGCAGCCGGGGTCGTCCACCGCGACGTCAAGCCGGGCAACGTGGTGCTGCACGACGGGCAGCCGGTGCTCATCGACTTCGGCCTCGCGCATGGCCCCGATGAGGCCCGACTCACCGGGACCGGGCTGATGGTGGGAACGCCGAGCTACCTGGCGCCGGAGACGGTCGCTGGAGCCGAGCCGACGGCAGCCACGGACGTCCACGGCTGGGCGGCGACGCTCGTCTTCGCCGCGACGGGCCACCCGCCGTACGGGGAGGGCAACGTCGTCGCCCTGCTCGACCGCATCCGCCGGGGGGAGACGTGCCTCGACGGCGTGGACGCCCGGCTGCGGCCCTTCCTCGAGCAGGCGTTGCGTGGCGATCCCGGCCAGCGCCCCCCGATGGCCTGGTTGCGTGATCGGCTGGCCGAGCGGGGACCGGTGCCTGCCGGGCGGGACGACCCGGCCGCCACCCTCGTCACCGGCCGGCCGGTCCCGCCGACCCGTCACGACATTCCGGCGCCACAGCCGCCGCCGATGCCCCAGCCGCTGCCGGCAACGCTGCCCCAGGCGCTGCCCCAGGCGCTGCCGGCGCCCGACCCGTACGGTGGCCGACCGGCCGTCCCGCCGCCCCGTCCGCTCACCGCGGCGGCCGGACGGCTCACCGCGCTCGGACTGCTCGGTGCGACGGTGACCGGCACCGCGCTTGCCCCGTACGTGGCGCTCAGCGTCCTCGGTGCCCTCCTGGTCCTGGCCCGGACCACCGACCGGGTGCAGCGCCGCTCGATGGAGCGCCGGCTGGCGCGCGGCCCACGCGGCGTGGACCCGTGGCTGTCGGCGCTCGCGGCTCCCTGGCATGCGCTCGTCGCCGTGATCCCCGCGGGGCTGCAGCTCATCGTCGTCTCGACCGTGGCTGGCCTCGCCGCACTCGCAGTCGCTGCCGCCACCCGAGGGACGCAGGCGCCGCTGCTGGCGGCCGGGCTGACCGCCGGGCTCACCGCGTGGGGCGGCCCGGGGAGCAGCACGGTGCGGCGCGGCCTGCGGATCGCGCTTGCTGCCACCCAGCAGGCGCCTCGCGGCGGGTGGGTGGTGGCCGGCCTCGTTGTCGCCGGCGCGTGGCTGCTCGGCCTGTGGTGGGAGTCCTACGGCACGTCCTGGTGGCCGTACGCCGGCCCGCCGGGGCTCCCGGGCTGGCTCTGAGCGGGGACCCCAGCCGACCAGTCGGGATGGCTGGCCCGAGGGTGAACACTTTGCCCCCACATCCGGGGACAGACTGTTCAGCCGAAGCGACCCGAGATGTAGTCCTCGGTGCGCTTGTCGTTGGGGTTGGTGAAGATCCGGCTGGTGAGGTCGAACTCGACGAGCTCGCCGTAGCGCTGGCCCTTGTCGTCCACGTTGGCGGTGAAGAAGGCGGTCCGGTCGGAGACCCGGGCGGCCTGCTGCATGTTGTGGGTCACGATGATGATCGTGTACTCGGCGGTGAGGTCCTGCATGAGGTCCTCGATCTTGCCGGTCGCGATCGGGTCGAGGGCCGAGCAGGGCTCGTCCATGAGGATGACCTCGGGGCGGGTGGCGATCGCCCGGGCGATGCACAGCCGCTGCTGCTGTCCACCGGAGAGCGAGAGTCCGCTCTCACCGAGCTTGTCCTTGACCTCGTCCCACAGCGCGGCGCCGCGCAGGGAGACCTCGACAAGCTCGTCGGCGGACTTCTTGTTGACCTTCATCCCGGTGACCCGCGGGCCGTAGATGACGTTGTCGTAGATCGACTTCGGGAACGGGTTGGGCTTTTGGAAGACCATGCCGATCCGCCGCCGGACCTCGATCGGGTCGACCTTGGGGCCGTACAGGTCCTGGTCGTGGTAGCGGACGCTGCCCTCGACGCGAGCGCCTGGGATGAGGTCGTTCATCCGGTTGAAGCAGCGCAGCACCGTCGACTTGCCGCATCCGGAGGGGCCGATCATCGCGCTGATGTGCTTGCGCCCGATGGTCATCCGGGTGTCCCGGACCGCGTGGAAGGAGCCGTAGTAGACGTTCAGCCGGTCCACCTCGATGAGCGGCTCCACGTGCTGGGCGCGGGTGCCGTCTCCCTGCAGCTCCGGACGCTGCAGGTGCAGCGCGTTGCGCTGCCCGGAGGCTGGTGAGGCCCCCGTGCCGGGCGCGGCCCCAGTCTTGTCGTCGGTATCGCTCATCTGGCGGCTCGCCGTCGTGAGGTGATCGGTCATTCGCGGTCCCTTACGGATCGTACGGCCGGAGGGCCGATCGGGGGAGGGGAAGGTCACCAGCGCTTCTGGAACCGGTTGCGGATCAAGATCGCGGCGGTGTTCATCAGCAGCAGGACGGCCAGCAGCACGACGATGATCGCGCTGGAGAGGATGCGGAAGTCCGCGGAGGGCTCGCTGGCGCTTCTGTAGATGACGATCGGGAGCGCGGTGAACGGGTCGGTGAGGCTCTCGGGGTTGAATGGAACAAAGGCAGCGACTCCGAGGATGACCAGCGGCGCCGCCTCACCGATCGCCCGGGAGAGGGCGAGGATCGAGCCGGTGGCAATCCCCGGCACGGCTGCGGGGAGCACCTGGCGCTGCACCGTTTGCCAGCGGGTGGCGCCCAGCGCCAGGGAACCTTGCCGGATGCTGTCAGGCACGGCTCGGATCGCCTCGCGACTGGCGATGATGATCACTGGGAGGACGAGCAGAGAGAGGGTCAGAGCACCGGTGATGAGCCCGAAACCGAAGCCGAACCCGCGAGCGAGGATGCCGAGGCCGAGGATGCCGTAGACGACGCTGGGGACGGCGGCGAGGTTCTGGATGTTGAGCTCGATCAGCCGGTTGACCCGCTTGGTGGGATCGGCGTACTCCTCCAAATAGATGGCGGCCAGCACGCCCGTGGGCAGGCAGAACATCGCAGTCAGGCCCATCAGGTAAATCGAGCCCAGGATCGCCGCCTGCGCACCCGCGGTCTCCGGGAGGATGGCCGAAGCCTGCTCGGTGAACAGCTGGGAGTCCAGCCGGCTCCACCCGTCGACCAGCACTCGGGTGAGCAGCACGCCGAGGAAGAAGATGCCAACAGCCAGGCAGGCCAGCAGCATCACCCGGAAGGCGCGTTCCTTGGGGGAGCGGTCGTGAGCGCGCCCCGTGGCGACGTCGAACGGGCGGGCGGCAGAGGTGGCTACCTCAGTCGTGGACGCGCTCACTCGTACTCCTCCCGCAGCCTGCGGACCAGCCGGATGCTGAAGAGGTTCATCAGCAGCGTCAGGGCGAAGAGCACGGAGGCCACGGCGAACAGCGACTCGTAGCCGATGGACCCCAGCGGCTGGTCGCCCGAGGCGGCCTGCGCGATGAAACCGGTCATCGTCTGGCCGTCCTCGAGCGGGTTGAACGAGAAGTTGGCGTTCTGTCCCGCGACCAGCGCCACGATCATGGTCTCGCCCACGGCGCGGCTGATCCCGAGGACGAAGGCGGCGACGATGCCGGAGATCGCCGCCGGGACCACCACCCGGGTGGCGACCTGCATCTTGGTGCTGCCCAGGCCGTACGCGCCGTCGCGCAGCGACTGCGGGACCGCGGTCATCGCGTCCTCGGAGAGGGAAGCGACGGTGGGGATGATCATGATGCCCATGATGAGTCCGGCGCTGAGCATGTTGAACGTGCCCACGGGCAGGAAGGCCTGTAACACCACGGGGGTAAAGAAGGTGAGGGCGAAGAAACCGAACACCACGGTGGGGATACCCGCGAGCACCTCGAGTGTCGGCTTGAGCACCTTGCGGACGCGGTTGGAGGCGTACTCGGAGAGGTAGATCGCGGAGCCCACGCCGAGCGGGATCGCCACGGCAACGGCGAGCACGGTGGTCGTGATCGTCGCCGAGATCAAGGTGAGGATGCCGAACTGCTGCTGGCTCTCCGCGAACAGCGCGGTCCACTCGGTGCCGGTGAAGAAGTAGACCAGGTCGACCGCCGGTCGCCGGAAGAAGGAGATCGTCGGCCCAATGATCGCAGCGACGATCCCGATCGTCGTCGCAACGGAGACCAAGGCGGCGAGGAAGAGCCCCGCCTCGATCGCGCGCTCGCCGTAGCGAGGACGCGCCCGGCGCAGGGAGGTCCCCGCGCCGGGCGACGCCTGCCGCGTGACAGTGCTCACGTCAAAATCCTGCCAGGTCCGCAGCGGGTGGGTCAGCCGGAGGTCAGCTGCTGGAACTTCTGCTCCAGCTCCTGCTTCTGCTGCTCGTTCAGGGGGATGAAGCCGGCCTTCTCCACGACCGAGTCGATGTTCTGGATGTAGAACTCGACGAACGCCTGCACCTCCGGCTTCTGCAGCTCCGCCTGCGAGGGGTAGATGAACAGCTGGCGACCCAGCGGGGAGTACTCCCCACCCTGCACGGTCTCCGGGGCCGGGGCGACACAGCCCTCGCCGCCGTCGACCTCGAGCGCCTTGAGGCTGTCCTGATTCTCCGCGTAGTAGGAGTAACCGAAGTAGCCCATCGCATTCTCGTCCCCGCTGACGCCTTGGACGATCACGTTGTCGTTCTCGGAGGACTGGTAGTCCGTGCGGCTGATGCCCTCCTCACCGTTGATTGCCTCGGTGAAGAAGTCGAACGTGCCTGAGTCGGTGCCCGGGCCGTACAGCGAGATCTCCTCATCAGGCCAGTCCGGGTTGACGTCGTTCCAGCTGTCGACCTCCGACCCCTTGTCCCAAATTTTCTGCAGCTCGTCGGTGGTGATGCAGCTGACGAAGTCGACGGCCGGGTTGACGACCACGGTGATGCCGTCGTTGGCGATCGAGAACTCGTCGTACGTGACGTCGTTCTTCTTGCAGATCTTCGCCTCCTCGGGATCGATGGGCCGAGAGGCGTCGGAGATAGCGGTCTCGCCCACACAGAACTTCTCGAAGCCACCGCCGGTGCCCGACTCGCCGACGGGGATCCGGACGTCCGGGTGCTCCTGTCGGAACAGCTCCGCGGCGACGCTGGTGAGCGGGAAAACGGTGCTGGAGCCGTCGACCTTGATCGTCCCGCTGAGCTCCGCGGGCCCATCCTCGGGCGGTGGCGTAGTGGTGCCGCCTCCGTTGGCACTCGTCTCGGTCGGCTCGGACGTCTCGATCGGGTCATTACCTGAAGTGACGGGGTCGCCGCTGCCGCACGCGGCGAGCACGAGCGCGATGGACGCGACCGCCACGGCGGGCGCGAACCCGCGCCGGGTGGTGCTGAGGTTCACGAAGGTGTCCTTCCGGTGGGCACGTCGACTGCATGACGGTGCTGTGGCAGCCGACTGTGCTGCTGCTGCCGCAACGCGGCCGACCGTAGGCAGGACAGGTGACGCGGCGACCCGCTGAAGGTGAACGCATCGTGAACGCGGGCGCGTCATCCGGGAAAGGCTCTGGATCATGGCGGTTGCCGCCACGTGAACGGGCTCCGCTTGGCTAGACGCCCGCCTCGCTCGGCAGCGCCGACACGACGATGTTGTCGCGGTAACCCCCGGAGGGCCCGGACAGGAACGGCCCGTCGCAGGTGACCAGGCGCAGCTCGGGGACGGGCGAGGGACCGAAGGCGTCCTCCGGCGGCTCCGTTCGCGGGTATCGCGAGACCTGGCTCACCTCGAAGCGGATGGGCTCCTCCCCGTGGCGTCGGACGACGACGAGGTCACCGGCGCCGAGCTCGTACAGCTGAGCAAATACCGCCGGACCGTTGTCGGAGTCGAGGTGACCGACGAGGACGGCCGTCCCGAGCTCGCCGGGGGCGGGCCCGTCGGACAGCCAGCCGACGGCGGTCGGGTCGGCCGGTGACGGGATCCGGCCGTCGGGCGGCAGGGCCAGCTCGGTGACCTCGGCGTGGACCCCAATGCTGGGGACGGAGACGGTCACCGGCGCCGCACGGGTGGCCGGGCCGGGGACCACCGCTGTCGCTGTCGCTGTCGCCGTCGGAGCGGACGGATACAGCGACGGCGGTGCTGACGACGGTGACGTCGACCTCGAGACCGAAGTCGAGAAGAGCCACGCCAACGCCACCACCGCGGCGAGGCCGATCATCGTCACCCCGGCGAAGGTGAACCCGGGGGCGAGCCGGGCGCTGCGACGGTGAGCTGCGGTGCTCACCGTGCGGTCCGGCTCCTTCGCAGCAGTAGCGCGGTGCCGGCGACGGCAGCCGCCAGCAGACCCGCGACGAGGCCGAGCCCGCTACCGCCCCGGTCGCTCGCCTCCGCGGGCTGGGCCAGACCGCCGTAGCCCGCGTCCGCCCCCACCGCCGGGACGCGGTCCAGGCCGGCAGCGTCGACGAGCGCGCGCAGCCGTACGCCGCCGGAGGGTCGGTCGAGCACGGCCAGCGAGTAGACCGTCCCCGGCTCCAGCTGCAGCGACTCGGACAGCCCCCGCCCTCCACTCAGCGACGTGGCGGTGAGCTGGACCTGCCCCACTGGCAGGTCCTGGTAGGCCGTGGTGTCCCCGAGCGCCGCGCTGGTCGCCAGCTGCCGGCCACCGACGCTGACCGCGGCGGTGCCGAGGTTGGCCGAGGCGTGGATGACCCTGACTGCGGCCGTCCCCTCCGCCGGCTGGCTCAGGTCGTCGACGAGCACCTCGAGGCGCAGATCGGCCAGCGCTCCCATGCCGGCTACGGTGACGGCCTTGCCGCTCTCGACCCACACGTCGGTGGAGACTGCCGCCGGGGCGCTGGCCGAGGTGCCCTCGGGTCGCATCGCCACGGTGTAGGTGCCCGCCGGCAGCGTCAGGTAGTCGGACACAACTCCGTACCCGACCCCCGGCACCTTGGTCGGCTCGTCGCCCCTCGGCCCCTCGAGGTAGACATCGACCCGGGGGGCGTCGGGGGACAGATGCGCCAGTCGCAGGTAGCCGCTCGGGGATGCCCAGGCGAGCCCGGCGAGCAGGCTCCCGCCGAGCAACAACTGGCACACCAGCACGCCGACGACTGCGGCGGTCTTCTTCATGAGGTCTCCTCGAGGGGGCAGCTGGGTGCCCGGCGCAGTGTCGCGTGGGCGGAACGGAAGGCGAAGATGTCGGGTTGCGCGCTCGTCACGAGGCGCGCGGTCCTCGGGTCACGGCCGGCCCCTTGCGCCGCTAGCAGGTGGCGGGACCAGTCGTCGATGGCTGCGCGGGCCCAGGCGACCGTAGCGTTTGCCGCAGCGGTGCGCCGCTGGCAGCGACTGCCCTTGATCGATTGGGTGAGCTCGGCACAGGCGCCGAACGCGGCGCGGTAGGTCCGGTCCGCGGTGTTGAAGCGGGCGATCCCGTCCCGGGCGCCGGCTCGGGTACGGCGCAAGGCGGCAGTGGCGCCCGGGTCGTCCGGCCGGCGCAGCAAGACAGCGGTCGCGTCGAGGTGTCGCTGCCAGCGTGATACCTGGCGGGCGGCGACCGCGACCGCGACGTCCGCGGCCGAGACCTCGCGCCCGCAGGCCGCCTGTGCCGGGCTCAACGCCGCTGTCCCGCCCGGTCCCGGGGGCCCCGACGGTCGCGGGGACGTCGATGGTTCGGGGGAGGGAGAGGCCCCGGGTCCGCGGGTGGGGGACGCCGGCGGAGTCGAGGGTGACCGTGTGGTGGGAGGCGCCGGTGGAGTCGAGGGTGACCGTGTGGTGGGGGGCGCCGAGGGCGCGGAGGAGGTGACGGCCCTCGGCTCGAGTGCCGACGCGTCTGGAGGCTCCTCGCCGCTGGTCGCCGCGTAGCCGCCGGCGAGGACGACAGCCAACGCGAGCGCAGCCGCGGAGCCAACAGCGGCGGAACCGCCTCCGCGGCGCCGGCGGCGCGCATGCTTGCCCATGGACCTTCCTCGACGTTCGCAAATAGTGCCCGGCAGCCGGCTGGCTCGTCAGCCGGCCGGTCTGGTCATCCCGCAGCGCTCAGGGTTCGTGCAGCTCCACGGCGACGACTTGCCCGGCAGCCGCGTGCGCGGCGATGAAGCCTCCTGGGGGCAACGACTCATCGGGGACTTCTACCCCTGGGGCGGCGTGTCCCGCAAGGGCGCTGGTCAGCGCAGGCAGCACCGGGCGGTGGGTGCACAGCAGCGTCGGGACGCCAGCCGCAAGCAGCTGCCGCAGCACTGTCGCCGCTTGGGTCGGCTGCCGCTCGAACCCCTCCTCCGACACGCGCGGCTCGAGCTCGACGGCGGCGCCGATCACGCGCGCGTACGGACGTACGGACTGAACGCAGCGGAGCGCGTCGCTGGCCACCACCCGCTTGGGGCGTAGAGCGCTCAGCAGCGGGATGATCCGCTCGGCGAGGTCGAGGCCGTTCGGGTGCAGCGGGCGTTCCTGGTCGGTTCCGGACCACGCCTCCCGGGGGGCCGCATCGGTGTGGCGCAGCACCACCAGCGGGACGGTCGCGGCGGGGCCGGCGAGCAGCTGTCGGACCAGCACGGCATCGCGGTCGTAGCTGAGCCGGTCCAGGGCCTGCTCCGGCGGAAGGAACTCGATCAAGTCGACTTCGTCGGTGCCCGGCCAGGCAGCGGCCGAGCCGTCGGCGCGCGCCGCCCAGTAGTGGACCTCCTTGGTCCCCGCGGACACCCGGTAGCGCTGGGCGGGCAGCGGGCGGCCCAGCGTGACGTGGTGACCGGTCTCCTCGTGCACCTCGCGGACGGCCGCGGTAAGTGGGTGCTCACCGGGGTCGAGCTTGCCCTTGGGTAGCGACCAGTCGTCGTACTTGGGACGGTGCACCACCAGTACCTCGAGCTGCTCGTCCGGCCCGGGCCGCCAGACCACGGCGCCCGCGGCCCGCACCGCCACGTCACCCGTGGCTTCCCCGGCGGCCGGCACGGCCAGGTCGCTCATTCCTCCATCCAGAGCCGCCAGCGGCGTTCGGACGCCTGCGCCCAGATGTCGGCGAAAGCGGCTCGGCTAGCGCTCACCGCGTCCCGCTCGGCCCGCTGCAGCACGGCGAGGATGTCGGCCACGCCGCTGCGGCCGCTCGTGGCGCCGGTGGCGACGGCGGTGCTGCTCGCTAGCTGGTGGAGCGTCTGCGCCGCCACCGCGCCGTCCTGATGCTCGCCGAGCACCTCGGTGACCCGGGACAGCTGCTTGCCCAGGGCCGCGGCGGGGTCCCGAAAGGCCGGCGTACAGGCGTCCACCGCGTACCGGGCCCGCTTGGCGGCGATCCGGGTCTCGTGCCACTCCTCGTCGGGGGCGCCGCCCACCCCGGCTCGGAGCCCCGCCTCCTCGTCCGCGAGCAGCCGGCTGACCTTCTTGGCCAGCGTTCCGTAGGCCTTGCCCACCGGAGGGGTCAGCACCTGGGCGCACGGCAGCTCTGCCGCGGCCGTCGTGCGGGGCTCGTTCGCCGCCGCAACCAGCGCGTCGTGCAGCCGCAGGTAGCGGGGGGAGTCAAGCATCTCCAGCGAGGCGTGCCGCGCGACCCGCATCTGTTCGTGCAGGCGGCGGCGGATCACCGTACGGGCCTCCGCGACCGCCGGCTCGTCCGCCGGCAAGGAGTCGAGCCGGCGCTCGAGGCGAGCGAGCAACACCTCGGCGTCGCGGTAATCGCCCAGGGTGGCGGCAACCCACCTCAGCTCATCCCGCAGGGCGTCGGCCCATTGGCGGTCGACCAGTGGGCGGAAGACCTGGAGCCCGCTTCGCAATCGGCGGGCGGCCACCCGCATCTGGTGCACCGCATCCTCGGCGCCGCGCCGGACGAGCACGTCCTCGGCGCGCAGCGCGCGTACGTGGCGCCGCAGGTGCCCGATGACGGCCAGCCGGGCCGGGTCGGTGGGGCGCACCTCCGGCGGCTCGGGGACCTCCGGTGGTGCCGCGGCGGTCGGGCCGAGCGCCCGGACCACCTTGGCGACGAACTCGCCCGGGACCGCGCCCGCGGCGATCAGGTCGGCTGACACCTGCTCGGCAAGGACCGCAACGCGCTCGTCGCCGGGGTCGGTGAGCAGCTCCAGCTCGAGCTCGCGAAAGCGGGCCGCGACCTCCGCTGGCGGGCCGTCGAGCAGCGAGACGACGTCGTCGACGAGCTCGGCGACCGGGCGGCCCGCCGCGTCGCGCAGCACGCGGGTGGTGCGTTCGCTGCGCAGCGTGGCCACCGGTCGTACGGCGTTGCCGCGGACCACGGCCGCGACGAGGCTCAACAGCTCAGCCGGTGGCTGCCCGTCGCTGGAGTCGAGGGGGAGGCGGATCTCGTCGCGGATGCCGTCGCGGCCGGCCTTGCTCGACCTGCGCACCGGGATCTTGAGGTGCCAGCCGTCGTCGCCACCTCCCGTGCGCCGCCGCAGCGTGATGCCCTCGCGAGCCAGCCGCAGGTCCTCGGTGTCGTGATAGGTGGCGGTGAGTGCAGCGGTTCCGCGTTCGTCGACGCTCGCGCCGCAGCCCGCCGCCAGCTCGGGCATCCGGAACCCCTCGTGCACACGAAACTTGCGCTCGACCTCGCGCACGGCCGTCCCAGCCGTGACCCCCGGGGATCTCACGCGGCGCTGACCTCGCCGCTCTTGCGGCGACGCCGCTGCGCGCGGTCGATCAGCTGCTCCTGCAGGTCACGCAGCCGGCGCCCACCGGCGCTGTCGTGGCGCACCCACTCGCCGTCCGAGCCTAGGTGCCACGAAGCGGTGCCCGCGTCGAAGGCGAGGTCGAACAGCGCCGAGAGCTCCTCCTTGTGCTCACGGCTGATGATGCGGACGAGCGCCTCCACGCGGCGGTCGAGGTTGCGGTGCATCAGGTCGGCGGAGCCAATCCAGTACTCCGGGTCGCCGCCGCCCGCAAAGACGAAGATGCGCGAGTGCTCAAGGAAGCGACCCAGGATGCTGCGGACGCGGATCGTCTCGCTGAGGCCCTCGACGCCAGGGCGCAGGGCGCAGATGCCGCGCACCCAGATGTCGACCGGTACACCAGCCCGGGACGCGAGGTACAGCGCGTCCACCACGGCCTCGTCGACCAGGTTGTTGACCTTGATCCGGACGCCGGCGGGCTCGCCGGCCTGGTGGTGGCGCACCTCGCGCTCGATCCGCTCCACGATGCCGCGGCGCACCGAGTGGGGGGCGACCAGCAGCCGCCGGTAGTCGGTGCGGTTGGAGTACCCCGAGAGCTGATTGAACAGGTCGCTCAGGTCCTCCCCGACCTCGGCGTCGGCGGTGAGCAGGCCGAGGTCCTCGTAGAGGCGCGCGGTCTTGGGGTTGTAGTTGCCCGTACCGATGTGGGCGTAGCGGCGAATGCCCTCCGGCTCGTCGCGGACGACGAGCGAGAGCTTGCCGTGGGTCTTGAGCCCGATGAGGCCGTACACGACGTGGCAGCCGGCTTGCTCCAGCTTGCGCGCCCAGGCGATGTTGGCTTGCTCGTCGAAGCGCGCCTTGATCTCGACGAGGACGAGCACCTGCTTGCCTGACTCGGCGGCGTCCACAAGAGCGTCGACGACAGGTGAGTCGCCGCTGGTGCGGTAGAGCGTCTGCTTGATGGTGAGGACGCGTGGGTCGGCCGCGGCCTGCTCGATGAAGCGCTGCACGCTGGTGGAGAACGAGTCGTACGGATGGTGCACCAGCACGTCGTGGTGCCTGATCGCCGCGAACATGTCGGCCGGGGATGCCGACTCCAGATGGGCGAGGTCGCGGTGCGTGGCCGGCAGGAACGGGCGGTACTTCAGCTCCGCGCGGGGGAGGTCGGCGATCACGTGCAACCCGGTGAGGTCGAGCGGTCCCGGCAGGTGGAACGTCTCGGGCTCGCTGACACCGAGCTCGCGGGTGAGCAGGTCGAGGATATGAGGGTCCATGGTGTCCTCGACCTCGAGGCGCACCGCGGAGCCGAAGCGGCGGCGCATCAGCTCCCGCTCCATCGACTGCAGGAGGTTCTCGGCGTCGTCCTCCTCGACCTCGACGTCCTCGTTGCGGGTGACCCGGAAGGTGTGGTGCTGGAGCACCTCCATGCCGGGGAAGAGCTGGGACAAGTGGGCGGCGATCACGTCCTCGAGCGGGACGAAGCGCTGCTCGGAGACCTGCGTGAAGCGCGGCAGGAGCGGCGGCACCTTGACCCGGGCGAAGTGCTCCATGCCGGTCTGCGGGTTGCGGACCACCACGGCCAGGTTGAGCGAGAGCCCGGAGATGTACGGGAACGGGTGCCCCGGGTCGACCGCCAGCGGCGTGAGCACCGGGAACACCCGCTGGGAGAAAAGCGTGTGCAAGCGGTCCTGCTCGGCGTCCTCCAGCTGGTCCCAGCGCAGCACCTCGATGTGCTCCTTGGCCAGCCGCGGCAGCAGCTCACCGTGGAAGAGCCCGGCGTGCCGGGCGTTGAGCTCCCGGGTCCGCGACCAGATTGCCTCGAGCACCTCTCGGGGCTGCAGACCGCTGGCGGCGCGGACGGCCACTCCGGCGGCGATGCGTCGCTTGAGACCGGCGACCCGCACCATGAAGAACTCGTCCAGGTTGCTGGCGAAGATCGCGCAAAAGCGGGCCCGCTCGAGCAACGGGACCTCGACGTCCTCGGCCAGCTGCAGCACCCGGTCGTTGAGGGCCAGCCAGGACAGCTCACGGTCGAGGAAGCGGTCGTCCGGCAGCGGGCTGGTGTCGTCGTCGTCCGGACGACCCACGTCCTCGACGACGCCTTGGGCGGCAGCGCTCACCGGCTCAGTCTCGCACCGTCTATGCCACCGGGGGTATCGGACCGTCACGCTCGGGGGAGCGGTAGACCACGTCGGTGTCCCAGCGGGTGAAGCCCAGGCCTTCGTACACCCGGATCGCCGCGGTGTTCTCCTCCTCGACGTAGAGCATGACCGCGGGCAGGCCGAGGCTGCGCAGGTGCGCAAGGCCGACGATGGTGAGCCCGCGACCCAGCCCTGCTCCGCGTGCCTGCGGGTGTACGCCCACGACGTACACCTCGCCGAGCGGGTCGTGGCCGTGCCCGTCGCGCCTGCCAGCGGACTCGCTCGGCCTGGCGCCGCCGTGCACCTTCGTCCAGTGGAAGCCCACCAGTCGCCCGGACCGCTCGGCGAGGAAGAACCCCGCCGGGTCGAACCACGGCTCCCGCATCCGCCGCTGCAAGTCCTCCAGCGTCCACTCACCCTGCTCGGGATGCCCCGCGAAGGCCGCGGCGTTGAGCGCGACCCAGTCGGCGGCGTCCCGGTCGGGTTCGAAGGTGCGGACCGTCGTGCCGGCCGGCAGGTTCGCCGCGGGCAACGGCGCGTAGAGCGAGCGGCGTAGCTGCAACAGCGTCCGTACGCGGGTGAAGCCGAGTGCGGCCGCCAGCTGGGCGGCGTCGGCGTGCTCCCCGTGCGCCCACAGCCGCAGCCGACCCTCCGGTGCCTCGGCGAGCAGCCGCTCCACCAGCGCCCGGCCATAGCCGCGGCGGCGCTGTTGCGGGTGGACGACGAGCTCGGCGCTCGCCCCGGCTACCTCGTCGGTGACGTCGAGGTGGGCGTAGCCGGCGAGGCTGCCGTCGGGCGCGCGCACGAGCACGTTGCGCGTCTCGGCGTCGCCGCCGTATCGCAGGTGCAGCGACACGTGCTCGGACAGCGGGGGCACCCCGTCGACGTCGGTAGCGGCGCCGATCAGGCGCCTCACGTCGGCGAGCCCCGCCGGCTCCAAGCGCCGGGCCAGCTGCACCGACGCGGTCGGGCCGCCCACGAGCACACCGTACGAGGCAGCCGTGGGAGAGGATGAGGGACGTGCCGGAGGTGTGCATCCGATACTGGGCCGCGGCCCGCGCCGCCGCGGGGGTGGCCGAGGACACCGTCCACGCCGCCACGCTGGCCGAGGCGCTGGCGGCCGTCGCCCGTCTCCGCGTCGACCGACCGCGGTTGGGGGCCGTCCTCGCCATCTCGTCGTTCATCGTCGACGGCACCCCGGCCGGCGCCCGGGACCCGGCGGACGTCGTGCTCGGCCAGGGGTCTCACGTGGAGGTGCTGCCGCCGTACGCCGGCGGCTGAGCCGCTCGGCGACTGGCAGGATCTCGCGGATGCCCGCTCTGGTGGGCGTCGGTCTGGCCGGCGCGTTGGGGCTCGCCGCTGCGGCGGGCACGGTTCCGCTTGCCGGAGGGCTCCTCGTGGTCCAGGCGCTGCTCGCGAGCCGCGCCATGATCGTCCAGACGTTGCCCACGCAGCGGCGGTCCCTGTTGCTGTGCCTGCTCGCCGCCGGAGCGGCCACCGCCGGTGTCCTGCTGGCCGGTGCGGACGGTGGCGGTGGGCCGGCAGCGGCGGTGCTCGGCCTGGTCGTCGTCCTCGCCCTCGTACTGCAGCTGCTGCGTCGAGACGGCCGTCCCGCGTTGCTCGCCTCGCTCACCCTCTCGCTCACCGTGGTGGCGCTCTGCGTCCTGCCGGTGCTCTGGCTAGCCACCCGGCAGGCCAGCGGCGGGCGGGCCGGAACCGTCCTCGGGCTGTTGGGGGTGGCGGTGGCCGGGCTCGCCGAGGCGGTCCCGCGGACTCGATCGCTGCGCTGGGGGCTGGCACCGCTGACGGCGGCGGTGCTCGGCGGCGCTGGATGGATGCTGGTCGACGCCGGTGCGCCGACCGGTTGGTTCACCAGCGTGGTCGCCGGCGCGCTGGCGGGTACGGCGGCGGTCGTGGCGCTGTCCGGATACGCCGCTGCTCAGTCGGTGTTCCAGCCGCGGGCACTGGCGGGATCCGGCTCGGGCTCCCGGCCGCAGCGCATCGTGGCGGCGCTGTCCGCGGCGTCCGGTGGGGCGCTCGCTGTGGCCCTGGCCGCACCGACGACGTATCTGCTCACCTCGATGCTGCGGAGCTGAGCCATCCTCAGGCCGGGGATGGACCGAATGGTCAGTAACGTCTCTGCGCCTCAGTAGCGGGAACTCAGCGGATCAAAACTTGAACGGCTCCAGAGTTCGACGCCGGGTTGACGCACGCTAGTAACGTTGCGTAACTTTGCTCATGCTGTGCACGGCCGTGGTCGCTCTCCGTAGTGGTCCGGTGCTCACCGAACGAAAAGAGCCTGCGCGCTCTCGTAACCAGGCGTCACCGCCGCTCGTTAAGCGGGAGCGGCGACAGGGGGACAGATGACGATCACTGCACCAGGCGTACCACGCAGCGCCGAGCGACGCCGGCAGTCCGTCACGATCTCCCCCGGGGTCGATCCGATTGGCGCTGGGACCACGTCGTGGACCCCCGCTTACGTGGCCCTGCTGGCGATGACCGACATCGTGGCCGTGCTGGTGTCCCTGGTGGTGGCCCAACAGATCCGCTTCGGCGGTGCGGCCACCCTGCCTGGCGCTCGCCCCGTCCCCTACGTCGCCGTGGGTGCCACCCTGGCGGTGGTCTGGCTTCTCGTGCTCGCAGCCCGTGGGGCCTATAGCCACCGCATCGTGGGGCTCGGAACCGAGGAGTACAAGCGGGTCGCCGCTGGCACCCTCCTCGCCGCCGGCCTGGTCGCGATCGTGTCCTACCTCGCCGATGTGGACTTGGCTCGTGGCTACGTCGCCGTGGCCTTCCCGCTTGGCGCGGTGCTGCTGCTGGTCGGCCGCTACAGCGGACGTTCCTGGCTGCACTGGCGGCGAGCCTCTGGTCAGTGGGTTCACCGCGTGCTCGTCGTGGGATCACGACCCCACGTAGTGGACTTGGTGCAGGTGCTGCGACGGGAGCAGTACGCCGGCTACTGCGTGCTGGGGGCCTGCCTTCCCGACCTGAGCCAGCGCTTCCGGGATATCGACGACATCCCCGTGGTCAGCGACAGCGAGCACGTTCGCGAGGCGGTGCTCGCGACCGGCGCCGACGTCGTGGCGGTGACCTCGACACCGGGGTTCACCGGGGGTTACCTCCGCCGGCTCGGCTGGTCGCTCGAGGGCCTCGACGTTGACCTGGTCGTCGCGCCCTCGCTGACTGACGTGGCCGGTCCGCGCATCCACGTCCGGCCGGTGGCCGGGCTGCCGTTGCTCCACGTCGACCAACCCGAGTTCGCCGGCAGCAAGCGGGTTGGCAAGGCGATCTTCGACCTGGCCGGGTCGGCGCTGCTGCTGCTCGTGTTCGCGCCGGTGATGGCCGCGGTCGCCCTCGCCATCCGGCTCGACGACGGGGGGCCGGTGATCTTCCGGCAGACCCGCATCGGGCGGAACGGCCGACCCTTCACGATGCTGAAGTTCCGTTCCATGGTCGTCGAGGCCGAGGACCTGCGCAGCGAGCTCGACTCGGTCAATGAGGTCGACGGCGCGCTGTTCAAGGTGCGCTCCGACCCGCGCGTCACCCGGGTGGGGCGGACGCTGCGCCGACTGTCCCTCGACGAGCTACCCCAGCTGATCAACGTGCTGCGTCGGGAGATGAGCCTCGTGGGGCCCCGACCGCCGTTGGCGGACGAGGTGGCGACGTACGCCGACGACGCGCGCCGCCGACTGCTCGTCAAGCCCGGTCTGACCGGGCTGTGGCAGGTCAGCGGCCGCTCCGACCTCTCCTGGTACGACAGCGTGCGGCTGGACCTCTACTACGTGGAGAACTGGTCTTTTACCCAGGACCTGCTGATCCTGTGGAAGACGCTGAAGGCCGTGCTCGCCCGACGGGGAGCGTACTGACCGATTCGCGAAACCACGCGATCGTCCGCTTGAGACCGTCCTCGATCGGGACCTGCGGCTCCCAGCCGAGCACCTCCTGAGCCAGCCGGGTATCGGGTCGGCGCACGCTCGGGTCGTCCTCCGGACGGGAGACAAACGCCACCCCGCTCCTCGAACCGGCCAGGTCGATGATCCAGCGGGCGAGTTCGAGCACCGAGAGCTCATGCGGGTTGCCCAGGTTGATCGGGCCCGCGTGCTGCGAGCGCAACATCCGCACAACGCCTTCGACCAGGTCGTCGACGTAGCACACGGAGCGCGTCTGGGAGCCGTCCCCGGCGACCGTCAACGGGTCCCCCGCCAGCGCCTGCCGGATGAACGTCGGGATCGCGCGCCCATCGTCGGGGCGCATGCGGGCGCCGAAGGTGTTGAAGATCCGGACGATCCGAGTGTCGAGGCCGTGGCTGCGCCGGTACGCCATCGTCAGCGCCTCGGCGAAGCGCTTGGCCTCGTCGTACACCCCGCGCGGGCCGACGGGGTTGACGTGCCCCCAGTACGACTCCGGCTGCGGGTGGACCTGCGGGTCGCCGTAGGTCTCGCTGGTCGAGGCCAGCAGGAAGCGGGCGCCCTTGTCGAGAGCGAGCCCCAGCGCGTGCAGCGTGCCCACGGAGCCCACCTTGAGGGTCTGGATCGGCAGCCGCAGGTAGTCGACGGGGCTGGCGGGGGAGGCGAAGTGCAGTACGGCGTCGACCGGCCCCGGCACATGGACGTAGTCGCAGAGATCGGCACGGAGCAACCGGAACCCCGGTTCGGCGAGGAGGTGCTCGACGTTGGCCGGTCGTCCGGTGAGGAAGTTGTCGAGGCACACCACCTGGTAGCCCTCGGCGAGCAGCCGCTCGCACAGGTGCGACCCGAGGAACCCGGCTCCTCCGGTGACGACGGCTCGCTGCGACACGGGACTGCCCTACCCACCAGCGCACACTCGATGTCCTCGGCGTGCCCCTGGCGAACGACTTCTCACGCAGCGTAGTCTGAGACTGCCTCAGTGGATACTTCGACCACTGACTCGTTTACAGGTGGAAGGCGGCCCTGTGTCCGAAGTCGCTGGGGATGCCGCCGCCAGGGGGACTCGCGAGCGCATCCCAGTGTTGTATCTCGGTGGCATGCCACGTAGCGGATCGACCTTGCTGAACCTCATGCTCGGTCAGTTGCCGGGCCACTTCGAGGTTGGTGAGCTGTTCTACCTGTGGGACTCCGGTCCGCTCCGCAACGAGTTGTGTGCCTGCGGCCGAGCGTTCTCCGCCTGCCCGTTTTGGACGGAGGTTGGTCAGGTCGCCTTCGGTGGTTGGGACCGTGTCGACGTGAAGCGGGTCCTGGACCTGCGACAGTCGGTCGACCGCACGCTGTACCTTCCGCTGATCATGGCACCCTGGCTGTGGCCGACCTTCCGCCGGCGGTTGGACCAGTACACACAGCTGCTCGTCGAGCTGTACGGCGCGGTCCAACAGGTGTCCGGCGCCGAGGTCGTGGTCGACTCCACGAAGCGCCCCTCGCTCGCCTACATCCTCCACCGGGCGAGTGGTGTCGACCTCCGCCTCGTCCACGTCGTCCGAGACCCCCGCGGGGTTGTCAACTCCTGGAGTCGCCAGGTGCCCCTGCCCGAAGGAGCCGGCCCACGTCCGTACATGCTCAAGCGGTCGGCCGTGCTCATCAGTAGGCGATGGGTCACGGTCAATGCGATGGTGGGCGCACTGGCTGCGCTGCGCGTCCCTAGCGTCCTGCTGCGTTACGAGGACCTCGTGCGCGATCCGCAAGGGCAACTGCGCCGCGTGATGGCTCTTCACCGGCCGCTGTCCGATCCACTCGAGCTGGCCTTTCTCACCGACAAGGGCCTGCAACTGGCCTCTTCTCATGCGGTCGCCGGCGGAAGAGTCCGGTTCAAGACCGGCGTACTGGAGCTGCGGTTGGACGAGGTGTGGCGCCAGCAGTTGTCCAAGTCCAAGCAGCGTTTCGTCGAGGCGGCCACCTGGCCACTGCGTCTGCGGTATGGGTATCGCTAGGCCGCAGTGAACGCACGGTCGGCCGAGGAGCTAAGAAGCTGACCGAGGCTGGCTGTCAAGGCCGTCGACGTTTATCCCGAGCCGCTGGTCCAGCGCATCGAACACCTGCTCGTCCGCAGCAGGGTCGAACTTGCGGGCAAGAAATTTGCCGCTGGCCAGCATGGCCTCGAGGTCTTTGGTGGTCAGCACCTCAGGGTGCGGGCGGCCGGATACCCAGTTCGTGTAGCGCAGCGGGTCGGGGTCCAGCTGGACGGTCGGGTCGTTGGCCAGGACGGTTGCGGTGATGGACTCGTCCGGATTGATCGTTCGCGCGTAGTAGCGATAGATCTCCGGGCGCTCCCGCAGCGTGCGGAGGTAGCACCGAACCGCCTTGCGGGACAACGCGACCCACAGCGAACCCTTGTAGCAGGCGTAGCCGCCCCGGAACAGGGCGCGCCGGCTGCGGCGGCCCACGCGGACGCCTTGACCGCGCGGTAGCGGCTTGACGTACATGGCCGCTGGCACCGCCTTGAGCCGCTCGGTGCGCCGACGGAGCGCAGTCCGGGCCTGGCCGGGCAGCAGCCGAGACAGCCGTAACTGAGGCAGTTGGTAGTACTGGTAGAAATACCGCCGGTAGGCCTCTTCTCGGCGGTCCCGCACCTCGTCCTCAGTGCCGAGCCTGTCATGAATGATGTACCCGTCTTTGTCCTCGCTCGCGAGCCGCTCCTCTAGCTCCCGCAACGGCCGCACCGGGTAGTCCGCGCCGGACAGGTGCACGATCCAGTCGTAGTCGAGGTTCTCCTCAATCCATCGCAGGCAGCGCAGCAGGGCGTCCAGCATGGAGACGTCCCCCCACCGCATCGGCTCCGCGGCGTACAGCACATGGGTGCCACCGAGAGCAGCAACCGCGGTTTCGTCGAGGGCGCAGTTCGTACGGTCATGGTGCACCACGATGTGGGAGTCGGGGCTCAACGCACGAAGGGTACGGAGCAGGCGCAGCACGTGGTCCGGCTGGGCATGCGTCCACACCAGATAGGCGACCCGTACGGTCGGCCGCTGCCCGAGCGGCTCGGCTACTGCACTAATGGCACGGCTCCTTTCGCCGGTTCGGCCACGTACCGCATGAGGACCGCGTTCCGGGCTCCCCCGCCATGGTGACGATGTCTTCGGCCTAGCAGGGGCCCGCCGAGCACAGTCGATTCCGGAAAGACGTCACCATCGATCAGCGGTAGGGCCACCCGTGCGAGCAGAGTCGCCGGTCAAGGCTACAGCGCGGCAACGGCGGTGTGCCGCCGATCGACAGTGTCGAAGTCACGCCGCGTCCGGCGAGAAGAGAGAGCCCCCGCCCGGCTGATCCGAGCGGGGGCTCTCAACGAGTCACTCCAACCGGGTGGCCGAGTAGTAGGGGTCGTTACCCATCTGCGCCCATGCCTGCTGCGCCGAGCGAGAGGTGGCGTAGTCGAAGCCGCAGACAGCTGGCTCTGCGAGGTTGCGCCCGCTCCACTGCAGCACAGCCCGGTACTGCCGGTACTCCGGCTGCTTGAACAACTCCTGCGCTTGGGTGAACCACCGGGCCTTGCGGCCGGGCTGCGCCGGGTCCTCCACGCTGCTCCACCCCAGCAGCATCAGGCCCTTGTCCGGATGCAGCAGGCCGAACCTCCGCTGGCCCTCGATGATGTCGCGCAGCGGCGCCCAGCGACCGTCCGGCTGTCGGCAGGTGTACCAGTTATAGCCGGCAGCTGCGATGTGGTCGACGTAGGCGTCACCCGGGTAGTAAGCAGTGGCGCTGCGCTCATCCTGCCGCTTGAACCCAAAGGCCCTGAGCGTCAGTACGTACTCCGCATTGGTCACGCCTGCCCCGCGGTAGACGTCGACCACCTTACGCCAGGCGGCGGCGTACTCCGCAGGCGTGCCGAACTGCGGGGACGCCCCGGGTTCATGGTGAAAGACAATGTAAACCTTGGCGCCGAAGTCCTTGATCTGCTGGGCCTGTCGCAGCATGTCGGCATACAACTTGCTGCCCGGCTCGGCGGCGGCGATGTCAGCCCACTGGATCGTTGAGCCGTCGGCGCGCTCCGAGCGGATGGACAAGAACAGCGTGTGACCGGTGTCGCGGAAATACACGTCGTTGCTGCTGAACAACTGGCTGTCCCACTTGCGATAGACGCGCAGGCCGGCCATCGTGCGCCCGAGCACCGACTCGTGCGACTGCACCTCGGCCTTCGAGGCACCGACCCCGCCGAAGATGATCCGTCCCTGGCTTGGCGTGGGCGGTGTGGGAGTCGGGGTAGGAGTTGGCGTCGGGGTAGGCGTCGGGGTCGGTGTTGGCGTCGGAGTGGGAGTCGGGGTCCGGGTAGGGGTAGGCGTCGGTTTCGGCCCGGGACCAGTAAGACCTCCCAAATACGCGGGGTCGTTGCCCATCTCCGCCCATGCCGCCTGCGCCGAGCGCGAGGTGGCGTAGTCCATGCCACAGCTGGGTGACCCGGGAAGGTTGCGCCCACTCCACTGCAGCAGCGCCCGGTACTGCCGGTACTCCGGCTCCTTGAACAGCTCCTGTGCTTCGGCGAACCACTGAGCCTTGCGGCCGGGCTGCGCCGGGTCCTCAGTGCTGCTCCATTCCAGCAGCATTAGGCCCTTGTCCGGGTGCTGCAGGCCGAACTGCCGCTGCCCTTCGATGATGTTCCGCAGCGGCGCCCAGCGGCCGTTCGATCGCCGGCACTTGTACCAGTTGTAGGCGTCGGCCGCGATGTGGTCGACGTACGCGTCGCCAGGGTAGTAGTTGCGCACGTTATATCCGTCCTTGCGGACGAAGCCGTAGGCGGTGACCGTCCACACGTATTCAGCATTGGTGACGCCGGCTGCGCGGTACGTTGTGATGAGCTTGCGCCAAGCCGCGATGAAGTCGGCGCCGGTACCCATGTTGCGAGCCTGGTGTGCCTCCGGCTCGTGGTTGAAGACGATGTAGACCTTGTCGCCGAAGTTCTTGATCTCGTGCGCTTGGCGCAGCATGTCGTCATGCAACTTGCTGCCCGGCTCGGCGGCGGCGATGTCGGCCCACTTGATTGGTGAGCCGTTGCGCTCGGAGCGGATGGACAAGAACAGCGTGTGGCCGGTGTCGCGGAAGTGCAGATCGTTGCGGCTGAACAGCTGGCTGTCCCACTTACGGTAGACCCGCAGGCCGGCCATGGTGTGGCCGAGCACCGCTTCGTGTGACTGCACTTCGGCCTGCGAGGCACCCACCCCGCCGAAGATGATCGGTGCCTCCGGGGTGGCGGCATTGGTCGGTGCGGAGAGTGCCCCAGCGACGACCGTGATGGCTAGCGCGCCAGCTGCCAGCACGGCGGATGTCGCGGGTGCGGGACGTGCTGGGCGCTGAGGACGCTGGGCCCGGTGCCGGCCGGGCGGCTCACGCCGCGGCTCGCGTGAGCGCTGGGTGCTGTGCCGACCGGGCGGCTCACGCCGGATCCGGTGTGAACGCACTGGGAACATGGAAAGACTCCTCGGGGACTTGAGCAGTTCGTCGCCGTCCCTGCGCGCGGGACACCGGCTGACGCCGGGCCTGCAAACTGTCGGCGGCTCCGCAGAGCAGCCGGCGCCGGGAGACGGTCACCTGTCTGCGGTCGGCCGACTGGCGCTGGACCTGAGTTGTTGGCGTCGAGTCCATGGCAGCTCGGTCGGGGACAGCTGCGTCACGGGGCCTGGTATCCCGAGCCACGCTGCGGCGGACCCGCGCCGCGTGGTGGTGCGACGGCATACACTCAACGCTTGTCGACACGGGTACCGAGGTAGGCGGCGAGGCAGCCCCCTGGCCGAACTGCTCACCCCAGCGCAGCCATCCGGTTACTCTCCACACACCGGGGTCACTGCGTCACCGGGAGCGGAAGACGAGTCGGCTCCGCCGGTGGAACTGTGAACCGGCGACGGGTCGGTCGACGACGATTCGGTGCTTGGAGTCATGTGCGTGGATGCGTTGTGGGCGATGTCGAATGGCCGGAAGCCCGGGGTCGAAGTCGGCGCCGGTGAGGTCCTGCTCGTGTGTTCCAGCGGCGGACACCTTGCGCAACTGGTCGCCCTGGAGCCGTGGTGGCGCTCCCGCCCGCGGCTGTGGGTCACCTTCCGCACGCCGGACGCAGAGTCGTTGCTTGCTGGCGAGAATGTCGTCTGGGCGCACCATCCGACCACCCGTAATGTGCCCAACCTGTTGCGCAACACCGCCCTCGCCGCCCGGATCCTTAGCCACCGCCGCCCCGCGCTCATCCTCACGACGGGAGCGGGCGTCGCCCTCCCCTTCTTCGTGCTCGCCCGACTGAAGCGCGTGCCGACGGCATACATCGAGGTCTACGACCGGATCGACCTCCCCACCCTGACGGCGCGACTGTGCCGACCCTTCACCACTCTCTTCCTCGCGCAGTGGGACGAGCAGCGTCGCTTCTACCCAGAGGCGGTCGTGGTGGGGAACCTGCTGTGAGCATGTCGGCACCCCCCGACCAGCCGCTCCTGCTCATGGTCGTCGGCACCGACCACCATCCCTTTCAACGGGTGGTGAGCTGGCTCGACCGCTGGCTGGCCGACGGCGGGGCCAGCCGGGTGCGCTGCGTGCTCCAGTACGGCACCGCCCGACCCCCCGGGTCCGGTGACGCCCGGCAGTTCCTCAGCCATGAGGAGCTTCAGCGGCTCATGGGCGAGGCCGCGGTAGTCGTTTCGCACGGTGGGCCAGCAACGATCATGGAGTGTCGACGCACCGGCCACCTCCCCATCGTCGTGCCGCGCGACAGCGCCGAGGGCGAACACGTGGACGAGCACCAACTTCACTTTGCCCGCCGCCTCGCCAAGGAGGGGCTGATCGCGCTTTGTGAGTCCGAGGACGCCCTGCGCCGTACGTTGGACGAGGCACTCACCCAACCTGCACGATTTCGTGTCGCCACCTCTGGTCAGGTAGCCAGCGGTGAGGCCGCAATGTCCGCCCCGGTCCGGCGCACCGCCGAGCTGCTGGACGCGCTCATCGCCGGCACCCGGCCGAACCGCGCCGTCGACCCCGTGCGGGTAGCTTTCATCGGGGGCTTCGGGCGCAGCGGCTCGACGCTGCTCCAGCAGCTGCTGGGGGAGCTGCCTCAGGTGTGTGCCATCGGGGAGACCGTGCACCTGTGGGAGCGCTCCGTCCGCGACGACGAGCTATGCGGATGCGGGACGCCGTTCCACGACTGCCCGTTCTGGCGAAAGGTCGGCGAGATCGCCTACGGCGGCTGGGACAACATCGACGCGGATGCGATGCTGGCCCTCAAGCGAGTGGTGGACCGCAACCGCTTCATCCCGCAACTCGCCGCTCCGCGGATGCGTCGCGGGATGGCTAGCTCGGTCGAGCGCTACGTCGGGCTCTACGCGCGACTGTACGACGCAGTCCGGCAGGTGAGCGGCTGCGCGGTGGTCGTTGACTCCAGCAAGCATGCGTCGCTCGCGTTCGCGCTGCGGTGGGCCAGAGAGGTCGACTTGCGGGTGCTCCATCTCGTACGCGACAGCCCCGGTGTTGCGTACTCGTGGAGCAAGCAGGTGGTGCGTCCGGAGGTCACGGCCGAACCTGCGTACATGCCGAGGTACTCGCCGGTGTGGGCAGGCGTGCTCTGGGACGCGCACAATTCAATGTTCGAGCTGCTCTCGGCAGTGGGGACACCGGTGCGGCGGATCCGCTACGAGGATGTGCTGCGCGACCCCGTCGGCGAACTCAGCGGCATCGTCGACTTCCTCGATGTCCCCGAAGCCGCGGACCGACTGCCGATGTTTGACCAGCGAGTAGTCCACCTCACGACGACGCACACCGTCGCGGGTAACCCGATGCGTTTCACTACGGGTGAGCTGGCGGTAAGCCGCGACGATGCCTGGCAATCTGAGCTTCCAGCGCGCCGGCGAAGGGTCGTGACCGCGGTCACCCTGCCGCTGCGGGCCCGATACGGATACATCCCGGAGCGGCTGTCTTGACGACGCAGAGCCAGCCAACCCGACCACAGCGCAGCGGGAACCGGCCGTGGCCCACGGTCTCCGCCGTGGTCGCGACCCGTGACCGGCCGGAGCTGTTGCGCCGTGCGCTCGACAGCATCCTCGCGCAGGACTACCCCGGCGACGTCCAGTGCGTGGTGGTGTTCGACCAGAGCGAGCCCATGACCCAGCTCGAGGTGAACGACTCGCACCGCGGAGTGCAGGTGATCCGCAACAACCGGTCGCCAGGACTCGCCGGCGGGCGCAACACCGGCATCTTGGCCGCGGAGAGCGAGTTGGTGGCCTTCTGCGATGACGACGACGTGTGGCTGCCCAGCAAGCTGCGCACACAGGTGGAGGCGCTTCGCTCCGACCCAAGCGCCACCTTCGTCACGTGTGGTATTCGCGTGCGCTACGGGGATCGGGTCGTGCGGCGTGCGCTCGCAGCAGAGCGGGTGGAGTTCCGCGACCTGCTGAGATCCCGGCTCACCGAGCTGCACCCGTCGACGTTTCTCATGCGTCGGTCCGCGCTGATCGACGGGTTCGGGCTGGTGGACGAGGAGATCCTCGGCAGCTATGGCGAGGATTACGAGTTCTTGCTGCGGGCAGCGCGCCAGGCGCCCATCCGCAATGTTCCCGACGTCGGCGTCGAGGTGCTGTGGCATCAGCGGTCGTACTTCTCCAGCCGCTGGGCCACGATCGCCGCCGCGCTGCGCTGGCTGCTTGATCGCTACCCCGAGTTTCGCAGCGAACCACGGGGTGCCGCGCGCGTCGCAGGGCAGATCGCGTTCGCCACCGCCGCCCAGGGCCAGCG
>JAUJNY010000003.1:124235-126191 GCA_030447955.1 Jiangellales bacterium | reverse complement strand
AGCATCACCGACTCACGGGGGGTCCACAGTATGCGCTTGCTTGCCGCGACCATCGTAGGCTGCGCCGCCGCCGCACTCGGCACCTCGCCCGCCCAAGCCGCGATCATGGCGGATCCTGTCGCCGTCGCTGACTGGCAGATGAACGAGGCGACTGGCGCCACCACGATGAGCGACAGCTCGGGGAGCGGCATCACCGGCGTGATCGGAAAACTCGTGAAGCCGGGCGTTGCCGGTCCCGAGACGGGCAACAAGGTCTACGGGTTCCCGGGTAACTGGGGGGTCATACCCGTGTCCGATCGACTGGTCGTCGTCGACGAGAGTGACGTGCTTGACCCGAACAGCGGACCTTGGTCGGTTGAGTTGCGCTTTAAGACGAAGCAGTCGCATCCGAACATCATCCAGAAGGGGCAGGCGACGGCCCCAGGCGGGTACTGGAAGATCGCCATGAACAGTAGTGGGGTCACCTGCCACTTCCGGGACGGCGCCCGTAATAACATGCAGCTTCGCCCGGCTGTGACCGTCAACGACGGGGCTTGGCACACCATGCGCTGTGAGCGCAGCGCAACAGGGATGGCAGTGACTATCGACGGGAAGACGTTCACTAGGAGCGGCAGCATCGGCCCCGTCAACAATGCCGCGAAGCTCTTCATTGGTGGCAAGCTGAACTGCGACTGGCAGACGGTCTCATGCGACCCGTTCGTAGGACAGATCGACTACGTGAGGGTGGGTACCGGGGTCTGAAACCGCTCGGCCTCCCGAGCGGATCCCCCTAGCTGTCTGAGAGCTGCGGCACCACCGAGGAGCCGGCGAAGCCAAGTAAGAGGCCCCCCGCGGGACGCCGCCTCAGCCTTGGAAGGCGGGGTCGCTGCCCATGTCGCGCCACGCTTTCGTGGCCGATCGGGAGGTCCGGTAGTCGAACTCGCACCGGTCGGAGTCGAGGCTGCGCCCACTAAAATGCAGTACGGCGCGGTACTGTTCCCACCCCGGCTGCTTGAACAGCTCGGTGACGTCACGGAACCAAGCAGCCTTGCGGCCGGGGACCGCCGGGTCTTCGACGCTGCTCCACTCCATAAGCATCAGGCCTTTATCCGGATGTGCTGCACCGAACTGGCGGTGCCCGGACAGAATCTCCGCCATCTCAGTCCACCGACCGTCGTCCGTTCGGCACTTGTACCAGTTATACCCATCCGCACCAATGTGGTCGACGTAGGCGTCACCGGGGTAGTAGTAGTGCGCGGCGTCCTCGTCGGTGCGCTTGAACCCCCAGGCGGTCATCGTCCACACGAACTGGGCGTTTTCGACGCCTTGGTTGCGGTAGACGTTGACTAGCTTGCGCCAGGCCGCGACGAAGTCGGCGGCGCTACCCATGCCAGCACTGGTGTGCGCCTCCGGCTCGTGGTTGAACGTGACGTAAACCCTGGCTCCAAAGTCCCGCAGCTGCCTGGCTTGCGCCAGCATCTCGTTGTGCAGGCGGCTGCCGGGGCTGGCGTCAGCAATATCGCGCCATCTCAGGACCTCACCGGTGGTGCGCTGCGCCTTGATGGAGAGGAACAGTGTGTGGTCGGTGTCGCGGGCCCAGATCTCGCTGGCGGAGAACAGCTTGCTGTCCCAAGATTTGTACACGCGCACGCCAGCCATTGGCCGGCCCGCCGCCTTCTCGTGGTCGAGGATCTCTTGTTTGCCGTGAGCAGTGGCGCCGAAGACCAGCGGCGCTCGGGCGGTGCCGGTTCCCCTGCCGGTGGCCTCGAGGACGCTCGATGGCAGAGGCTGCGGTTCCTTGACTGGTTGCGGCCGGAGGGCGGCCGCGAACACGCCGACGGCGACGATCACTGCGGCCAGGAAGGAAATCGCCCGCGAACTGCGGGACCGGTGGCTGCGTGCGTATGACATGTAACTGCGACGGCGTGGCCACCTCGGCCGGAGTGGGGGCAGCACAGGAGGAGCCTAGAGGAAACT
>JAUJNY010000003.1:68461-124135 GCA_030447955.1 Jiangellales bacterium | reverse complement strand
GGCGTGGCCACCTCGGCCGGAGTGGGGGCAGCACAGGAGGAGCCTAGAGGAAACTACGTGCATGCCCCGTAGGGGTGGATCGGGCGGTCCCAACGACGGAGCTTCGTCGGCGACTCCGCATCGAGGCTCAGACTCCGCATCGAGGCTCATCAGGGAACGCTGGCTCTCCGCGGCCTTCACCGCCGCAGGAACGTGCTATGCCAAGATCAGCCGGAGTGCGGGATGAGTGGCGCACAGTGAGCCGCCGTCCCTTCTGTCGGCCCGACCACCCATCGACGGCCGACATCAGACACAAGTGACCGCGCGTACGCACACCGCCTTGTTCGGCGATCTTCTGGAGTACCGCTTCCGTCCGAAGTTCACGCTTAGTAGGCCCGCATACAATTACAGTGACACCCTTGTGCGATGAACCGCTACGCCGTATCGTAATCGAAGCTCTTGAGAGCGGGCCAGCCTCCTTTGAACCGCTGAGTGATGGGGGAAGTGGGTAGCGTGCGCGGTATAGTTCGTTCGGCTGTGGTCATTGGGGCGGTACTCTTTGGCTCAGTGCTGGGCGCGCCAGCACAGGCCTCGAACCTGATCGACTCAACCTTGACCACGGTGGCTGATTGGCAGATGGACGAGCCGTCAACCTCAACGGCGATGACGGACAGCTCGGGCTACGGCTTTACCGGGGCGATAGGAGACTTGGTTCGCCGTGGTATGGGCCACGAAACGGGGACGGCTTACCACTTCGATGCCAACTGGAAAGCGGATCCTGTGGCAGCTCGCCTGGTCGTGGTACCCAATGACCCTGACGGCCTACTCGACCCGGGGACCGGGTACTACTCGATCGAAATGCGTTTTCGGACCTCCAAGGCGGATTCGAACATCGTCCAGAAGGGTCAGTCCGAGACATCCGGCGGCATGTGGAAGATCGGTCTGAACAAGCTGGGATATATCGGCTGCCACTTCCGTGATGTCAACCACACCACGAAAGCAGTACGCCCGCAGATCGCCGTACACGATGGACAGTGGCACACCATTTTGTGCGAGCGCACCCCAACCGGAGTAGCAATGACTATCGACGGGTTCCGGCGGTATCGCTCGGGCGCCTTGGGCTCGATCGACAACAGGCTTGACCTGGCCGTGGGCGGCAAACTGTATTGCAACTGGGCGGATGTCGGCTGCGATCCCTTCGTCGGAGACATCGACTACATCAAAATCCGTAGGGATATTGCCTAGGGGGTATCCGTCAACCGTTTGGATCCGGTCGACTGTCCAAGGCGGGCCGCACTCACCGCACCGCCACCTCGGCGGTCGACATCAGTGACGAGCCGGGCTGACCCTGCAGGAGGACTGATGAAGCGCCCTTGCATCATGACCGCGTTCCTGCTGTGCCTCGCCGTCCTTCACGGGGTTCCCGCCCACGGCTCACTCAGCCCTGAGCCGCCGACCGCTGGCGCTGCCAAGCGGGTGACCATCGCGGCGGCCGGTGACATTGCGTGCAAGCCGCCGTACTCGACGACCACGAGGACGTGCCAGCACCGGGCCACGGCCAGGCTTATCGCCAAACGGAATCCCACCGCGGTTCTCACCCTTGGCGACCAGCAGTACGAGGTCGGTGCGCTGTCGGCGTTCAACGCCTCCTACGACCCGAGCTGGGGCTTGTTCAAAACCAAAACCAACCCCGTCCTCGGCAATCACGAGTACGGCACCAGCCAGGCGAGCGGCTACTTCTCCTACTTCGGCACCCGCGCTCGCCGTGCACCCGGGTACTACGCGTACAACCTTGGCTCGTGGCGGCTTTATGCGCTGAACTCCAACTGCGACCGCATCGACTGCGCGGCCCAGGTTGACTGGTTAAGAGCCGACCTCGCCACCAACCCTCGCCGCTGCTCGCTGGCGTACATGCACCATCCCAAGTATTCGTCCGGCCACCACGGGGGCATCACGATGGTGGCCCCGCTGTGGCCGCCGCTCGACAAGGCTGGGGTCGACGTGATCCTGCAGGGCCACGACCACTCCTACGAACGCTTCGGCCGGATGTCTGCGGCCGGCGGACCGTCACCTAACGGCATTCGGTCGTTCGTCAGCGGACTTGGCGGCAAGTCCAGGTACGGGTTCAACACCACCAAGCCTGGCTCACAGTTTCGCTACGACGCCATGTACGGGGTGTTGTTCATGACGCTGGCTGACACTGGCTATTCGTGGCGGTTCCGTACGATCAACGGAGGCGTCATCCGCGACGAGGGTTCCGACGCCTGCGTCTAGCCCAGCCGGCACTCATCCAGGCAGAAAACCACGTCGTCAATGACGCCGTGGAACTGGTCGTCGGTGGGCTTGGGACCTGACGCGCCGATGCGCACCCCGGCGGCGTTTCCGACGCTCCCCACCTCGGCGTCGATCGTCTGGGCCATGTCGTCGATCGTGATGGTCAGCTGACTGTCTGTGATCTGGCAGGTAACCCAGTGCCAGCGGTTGTCCGCTATGCCTCGGTTGGCTACCAGCCGCACGGTCTCACGGTCCTCGCCGACTTCACCCTGTAGCACGCAGCTCGGACGGCCCTCCGCACCGTCAACCTGTAACTTCCATTGTCCACCGGGGGTTCCGTAGCGGCCCTTCTGCACCACGTTCGAGCCGACGGCGGTCTGATCAGGTGGCAGCCGGATTCTCGCGCCGTACTCGAAGTTCCGCCGGTTGGGATCGAGTCGATCGTCGTCCGGTAGCTGAACAAGCGCGCGGGGGCAGGCGCTTGCTCGGCAGGACAGCGGGAAGGCGACGGCGCGACTTGAGGGCTCAGCGCCCTCGACGATCTGTAGGACGCCCGGCGGCGACTCGATGACCAACGCGTCGGCCCAACCACCCGCTCCCGCATCAAACGAGCGCTCGGCCCCCTGGGTCTGCGGTCGGTTGAAGTCGAGATGCAGTTCGATCTGGACAGCTCCGTCGGTGCCGTCACCGCCTGGTGCCGTCGCTGCGCACGACAGGGCCGGCAACGCGACGCCTATGGCGAAAAGGTACCTATACGTCCTCACCTTTCCGCCCCCCAAGACGCGCCGGTGCCCGGCCGCGGGTTAGTCGCGACCGGGCACCGAGGGTCTCACATTTCAGTCAGCGTAGTCGAACGTCCCCGGGGCGCCCGCAGCGGCGGGCATTAGCCGGCACGGCTGAGCCCTGTGAGATGCCTCGCCGGCTCGAGGCAACGCCTACCTCATTGCACGCGCCCATCTATCAGCACGTCTCAGGTAACCGTGATGGCTGCGTATGCCGAATCCTTTGCCATCTCAACCCAGGCGTCCGTGGCGGAGTCCGAGCTCGCGTAGTCGAATTTACAACGCCCGCCGGGGTAGTTGCGGCCCTCCCACGTCAGCACAGCGTTGTACTGTTCGTAGCCCGGCTTCTTGAACAGCGCTGCGGCATTGCGGAACCATTGCGCTTTTCTTCCAGGGCGCGCTGGATCCTCGGCGCTGCCGAACTCCCAGATCATCAAGCCTTTGGTGGGGTGCTGCTTGCCAAACTGCCGCTGGCCTTCGATGACCGAGGAGAGCTCAACCCAGTCGCCCTGAGCATCGCGGCACCGATACCAGTTGTAACCGTCGGCCGCAATGTGATCCACGTACAAGTCTCCGGGGTAGTACAACCCGGCGCGCTTGTTGTCCGTCCGCTTGAAACCATAGGCGGTCATGGTCCACACATAGCGGGCATTCTGTACACCTGCCGCCCTCCAGACGGTGACCAGCTTCCGCCAGGCGGCAGCGAAGGCAGCTGGCGTCCCTCTCGTACTTTTCGTCTCCGGCTCGTGGTCGAATGCAATATAGACCCGAGCTCCAAACGCCTTGATTTGTTGGGCTTGTCGCTGCATATCCTGGAACAACGGGCTCCCCGGTTGGGCGCCGGCGATGTCCGCCCACTGGATCTTCGACCCGTTGTTCCGCTCGGAGCTAATCGACATGAACAACGTGTGACCCGTGTCGCGAGCCCAAATCTGGCTCGATGTGAACAGCGCGTCATCCCACTGCTTGTAGACGCGTAAACCGCGAAGCTTCTGACCGAGGACCCGCTCATGCGCTTCAACCAACGTCCGCGTCGAGCCCGACGCGCCAAACATGATGGGCTTGGCAGAACTAGCGGCCTCCGCAGGACTCAGTGGCCCCGACAACGTCGTGCTGATCAGCAAGGCGGCCACCACTGTTGCACCCAATCGCAACTTGGCCCTGGAAAGAGCGGCTTCAACCCGCCCAAGAACACGAATGTCCAACGAAGACCCCTCCCCGCGCCTACGAGATTAGCTGTCGGGTTCGGGGTGGAGGTCCCCGGCCGTCCGTAGACGGCTAAACCCCACGCGGCATGGCCGCGATCAATGGGTCTCCCGCTCCTGCCCTACCGAGTTGTGGACCGTCGGAGGGGCAGGTTCGGCGCAATTCGACGGCGTCCTCTACCTGAGGACGCCCGATCGTAAGGCAGCCCCGGGTCATGTGCAACACTGCCTAGCGGCTTACTTTCTGTGAACTTTTCTCCACAGATAGTGGCCGTTCGGCAGGGTAGTGAAGGGGATCGGGGCCGGCGTGGCTCGGGCGCGAAGATGGCAGTCACCGCGTGATCCTTTAGGAGACCATTCTTGGCGGTTCTAGGAGACATCGCGATGACCGCCGTTACAGTCTCTCGATCGTCTCGGTCGACCCATCGACCCGCCGGCTCCGGTCCCGTCGATGGCGGTACATGTCCAGCACCTCTGCGACGCCGATCTGCTCGCGGCGGCGCCACAAGGCGGCCGTGTACGCTGCGGCGCAGAGCAACAGCCAGGCCGCGATGACCAGTGGCCTCGGTTCGACTGTCAGCCGCAGCGCCAGCGGGGCCACACCGAAGCACAGCGTCGCGCTGCCGGTGACCCAGGCAAGCCCCCCGCTGACCGGAAGCATCCCCAGGTGTCGGTGGACCTGCGCCAGGGCCATCAGGTTCGTGGTGAGGATCGCAGCCGCCCATGCCAGCGCCGCTCCGGTGATGCCGAGCCGCGGGATGAGCAGCAGATTGAGCGCCACGTTGACGATCAACGCCGCCGCGACGTTGAACAGTTGGAGCGCGCTGCGCCCGCCCATGACCAGCGTGACGTCGACGGGGCCGGCCGCCGTGGCCACCATCATCGCCAGGCAGAGAATCACAAGTGCTGCGGCGCCCGAGCCGTAGCCCTCGCCGAACAGCGGGAGGAGCACGGGGGCCAGCGCAGCGCTGGTCAGGAAGACCGGCCAGGTGAGGGCAACTGACCATACCGTCGACGTCTGGAAGACCGCCTCCGTGCGGCTGTGGTCGCCGAGGGCGAGCAGCCGGCTCAGCGTGGGCTGCAACACGCGGACCATCGCTTGTCCGCCGAGCTGACCTATGACGGCCAATCGGGTCGCCGCTGTGTAGATGGCAGCTTCAGCCGGCGAGCGCAGGGCTGCGACAAGGATGATGTCGGAGCGCTGCAGCGCGGACTGGCCAATCCGGGCGACGGTGCGTAGGGACGTGTACCGCCAAAACTCAACGGCCACCGTCAACCACGGTCGCGCGGGAGCGTCTCCGGGCGTACGTGCCTGGGCACTGCGACGACGGCTAGCAGCACGCAGTGCCCAGGCAGCGGCCAACGCGGCGAGCAGGTACGGAGCGGACCAGGCGTAGGCCAGGGCGATCAGTCCCACACCAGCCGCCTGCACCACCAGCGCCGCCAGGGGCTGGGCTCCCATCCGGCCGATGTTGTCGATCAGCACGGTGGGCCGCATGGTCCCATGAGCCCGGGTGGCGGCCAGCATGACTTCGTACGCGGCGGCGACCGGCAGCAGGACGGCGAGCACGCGCAGCAGTGGCACCATCCCCGCGGAGTCGTCCCCGCGGCTCATGACGACGGCGAGTTGCGGGGCGGTGATCCATACCACCGCGGCCAATAGCACGCTGCCGACGACTGCGGACGCCAACGCCACGCGGAGGCAGGTGCGCACGTCCGCTCCGCGCCCGGTGACGAGGTACGCCGGCACCCAGCGCATCACTCCGGCGCCGGCGCCACCTTGGGCGAGAGCATTGAGGATCATGAAGGTGGCGGTGGCCGCGAAGAAGAGACCGGCGTCGCGCTGCGGGAAACCGTTGGTGATGACGACGACGAGGGCGAACTGTAGGAGGCCCGTCGATGCCGCTCCGACGAGATTGAGGCTGCCGCCGCGGGCCAACGCAGCGAGGTCTTGTCGTGGGCGGGAACGGGCGGTGCCGCGGACAGCGGTGGACCGCTCGTCCATAGTCGGTGACGTCCTCAGGGGGAGAGGGGCCGGGGGCGGTTCAGCGAGGGTCAGCGCGGGAGGATGACCCGGACGTCGTCCTGCTGGTCAGTCGTCGGCCGGGAGAGGCTGCCGCTGGACGCCTCAGCGCCCCGCCGCTTCGTGCGCTGCCAGTGCCCGATCTTACGTTGGCTTCGCATGGCGAGCACAGCTCCGATCAGCGGTACGCCGAGTCGGTCCAGCTCTTCCACGGCGGTGGTCACCTCGGCATAGGTGGTGTAGCCGCGGTCCACGATGAGGACCACGCCGTCGGCCAGCCGGGCCAGCGCTTCGCCGTCCGCGCTCGCGATCGACGACGCGGCGACAAGCACATGCTGGGACTGGCGCGGCAGCGTCTCCAGCGCTCGGCGCATGTCATCGCTCAGGAAGCGCTCAGCGGCCGCCGCCCGGTCCAGCCCGCCGGGCAACACCGACAACGAGCGGAAACGGGTGGGCTGAACTGCGGAGGAGACGTCGCGTCCGTGGAGCAACACGTCGGAGAGCCCTGGGTAGTCCTGCACGTGCAGCATGCTGACCAGATCGTTGCGCTTTGGCTCCCCGTCGACCAGCGTCACGGTGTCGCCGACCCTGGCGATGGCAATGGCAAGATTAGTCGCGGTGGTGGCCACCGACCGGTCGGCCGAGGCCCCGGCCAGCACGACGGTTGAGGACTGGCCCACCTCGGCTGTGACTACGGCGCTGCGCAACCGCCGATAGGCCTCCCCCGCCGGGCTGTCCGGCTCCGTAAGGACCACCGGCTCTGCGGACCGCCGACCCGGCGCCGGCAACTCGGCGAGGACGCGGATCCCGGCGGCGGACAGCGCGCCCCCGTCGTGGACCCGGTCATCGGCGCGCTGGCGCAGCAGCGCCACTAGTAAGCCCACGAGGAGCCCGAGGACCGCCCCGCCCAAGCCGAAGGCGACCGGCAGCGGGACCGGCAGCAAGGTTGCCGACGTCGGCAGCTCGTCGGCGTCGTCGATAATGCGGCCGGGATCGACGTCGGTACTCGCCAGCTGGACCCGCCGGGAATCCAGCGCGGCCAACTGCTCGAGGAGCAGATCGATGCGCTGGTTGAGGAAGGCGCGACGGTCGACGTCCGTTTCCTCGGCCAGCCGCGCGGTAACGTCGGAGAGACGACCCGTGATGGTGCTGCGCTGGTTGTTGATACCGACGAGCTCGCGCTGGGCGGCATCCTCGGCCTGCTCGGCGCGGAAGTCCAGGAAGGCCTCGGCGTAGGCCTGCGCCCCCCGCTGTGCCAGGTCGGCGGAGTCGGCCTCGAAGGAGATCTCCAGCAGCTGGGTACTCGAAGGAACGACGGCGGACACGCCCTGGCTCAACCGGTCGGGGTCGGCGTCGTCGCCGAGTCGATCGGCTGCCAGCTCGGCGATCACCGGCGTGGTCACCAACTGCTGCTCGGTCTCGAGGTGGGCCTGGTCTCCACGGGTTTCGGGTGAGAAAGGAGCCCCCGGCACCGGGTTGACGAGGACGGTGGCGGACGAGGTGTACGAAACCGGCCTACTCAAACCCAGCAGCACCCCCGCCGTCGCACCGAGCAGCCCCAGCAGCACCATAAGCATGCCGCTCCTGCGGAGAGCTACGCCGAATACGCCGCTCCGCGGGTCACTCCCGATGTCCGATGGCATGCGGCTCCCCGTAACCTTGGCACTGGACCTGCGCGCATTGGCTGGCCCACGCACGTTGACGTTGCCAGCGTATCGGCTCCGGCGGAAGAGGGGCCCACCTCAGCAAAACCGGGGGCCGAGGAAGCACGGCTCATCGTGATGGTCAGCACTGACAACGCCGTATCGCGTTACGTCCGCTTACCGACCGGGCGCGCTGGGCCGTTATAGCCGTAGCGCAGCCGCAACGGCCAGGTGAGGAGCTCGATCGTGCCGCGTTGCCGGCTCGGCAGCTTCTCCCGCCATGCCTCGTCGAGCCGGATCTGGATCCGCCCTGTGTCGAAGCGCATGGGATTGCCGTAGGCCGTGTGCGTGGGATGCAGCTCCGCCAACGTTCCCTCGACGAAGCCCAGCAACTCCGCGGCCGACGGGGTGCCGGCGAAGGCGAGGATGCGCCGGAGGGTACCGCCGGGATCCCGCGCCAAGTCCTCGTACCGCACGCGCATGCGGGGCACCCGCGCCAGATCCAGCGCAGCCACCAGGAGGTTGTTCGACATCCACCGGCGGGAGGACAGTCGCGGGGACCATACCGCCATGTACTGGTGGCCAGCCTGCTCAGGGCGCTGGACCGTCTTGCTCCACGAGTAGGCCACGCCACGTGGGTCCCGCACCAGCTGGACGACGCGCAGGTCCACGCTGGGGATGTGCCGACGAACGTACAGCGGAGCGACCGACTTGCTGGAGTCCACCACCACGTCCGCGCCGCTCACTTCACCAATGGCGGCGTAGACGCGTCCTAGCAAGTCCGCGTAGCTGCGCAGCGCATCGCGGAAGGACGGCGCCAGACGCGGAGCGACGAGCAGCGGCACGCGCCTGGTCTGCTCGACGCGGCGTTGCAGCGCCTGCACGCTGTCCAGATCCAGCTGGTCCCAGCCGCCGAAGGCGCGTACGCCAACCTCCGACCAGAACTCGCAGTCCTGGAACGGCTTACCGCAGCCGCACTCGACGTCCTGGCGCAGCGAGTGCGACCAAAGGTGGTCCAACTCACCGATGGCCAAGTAGCCCGGCACCTGTCCCAGCATCTGGCTGAGCAGCGTGGAGCCGCTACGGCCTATGCCGCCGATGAAGAGGACTCGGGTCGACTGGCCCGCAGCCGTCATCGCTGTCTCAGATCCTTCGGTTCTTTGGAGTCGGCCGGGCGTCTTCATGGCGTGCGGGCGGTGGTTCCCTGCACCGGCGCAAAGACGACCGCTCCCCGGGACCGCCACCCGGCGCTGGCCGCCACCGCTGTCACCGCTCCGGCCGGGCGACCCTCCACCAGCGAGACCTTCTTCATCTGGTGGCTTCCGGTGAGGGCGTAGATCGTGTCCGTCGCCGCGTCGAAGAACATGGAGTTGACCTTCGACCAGTCAAGCCCGTTGAGGTTGTCCGAGCTCACGAAGCGCTCGGCGCCGACGACCCCGCTCTCCGCGGTGAAGTAGCGGTAGAAGAGCCGGCTCTGGCCAGCTTGCGTGTAGTAGAGGCGGCCGTTGTCGAAGAACATGCCGGTGATTGACGTGACGTCGAAGTATGACGGGGCTCCGGCCGTGAGACCGTGCAACTCGAGCGTCTGGACGTCGCCGAGCGTGGTGCCGTCAAAGGACTGCCGCCGCAGGGTGCCGTCGTCCCACCCGTAGTAAAGGTAGCCGCTCAGCATGAAGGCGCCGCGGGTGTGGCTCCACGGAACGCTGGACTGCACCGTCGCCGTACCCCCGGCCACGGTGCCGTCGAAGGCGCTCTTCTTGGCTACCGCATCGCTGTAGGTGCCATCGGCCAGCCGGCGGCCCAGCAGGTAGACGTCATTAGGCAGTCGGCCGGGACTGGCCAGCGGCGTGACCGAACCGCCAGCCAGCGGCATAAAGGCCAACTTCTCGTGCCACTCATCGCCGATCCTGTTGGTGTCACTGCCGAGCCACAACCCGTCGGCGGTGGATAGCATGTCGAAGACGCCGATCCCGCGGGGGTCCCGGCGGGGATTCCATGTGTACGGCAGGCCGTTGAGAGGGTCGAGTGCCGCGATGCCGTACCGCTCGACCGCGCCGGGGCCGGGCGCGTCGCCGGCGTAGGGGTTGTTGGTCCAACGCTGGTGCCCGCCGACGTAGACGACCGGCCCGGTGATCGCGACGCTGAACAGGGTGTCGCCGCCGGTGTAGTTCACCCATGAGGGTTGCAAGTTGAGACCGGTGCTGCCCAACTCCCAACGGGCGGCGGTGTCACACAGCAGGCCCTTGCGGTAGGCGCCACTGGTCACGACGACGAAGTAGGTCCCGTCCGGGGAGATGTCGACGTCCCGCATGTAGGTCGGGAATCGTAGGTTGCAGTCGGGCTTGTAGCGGGTGGTCGACCAGTTGGCCAGCGTCGGCTTGGCGGAGGTGAGGTCGAGAACAGCGAGCTGGTACCGGGGCGTGCCAAGGACTTGGGAGAAGTTGCCTGCCGCCACCAGTCGTGAGCCGTCCGGTGAGATGTCCATCTTGATGACCTGCAACTCCCCGCCGCGCATCGCGCCGGAGAACCTGAGGTCTACGTTCGCGCCGGTTTCGCCGGTATCGGCGTCGAGCGCCGCGAGTGCGGCACGGGTCTGGCCGCCGACCTGTGTGAATTCGCCCGAGACGTACAGCCGTCCACCGGACAGCTTGAGGTCTGTGACCGCATCGTTGATCGCCGGGGCCTCGAAACCGGGCCAACGGGTGCCGTCGGCCAAGGAGAGCCGCACGACCTTCCGTGAATATACACCGTCTCGGCTGGTGAAGGCGCCGCCGACGTAGACCGATCGCCCGTCCGGAGCCGCCGCTAGGGAGAGCACCTCGGCGTTCAAGGCGGGCTTGAAGGTGGGACTGACCTTGCCGGTGCTGGCGCTGAAGGCAAAGATCCGCGACCGTTTGATGGGCTGCGTGCTGCCGTGCTCCCGCACCTCCGTGAAGGTGCCGCCGACCACCACCGTATCGCCGATCTGCAGTATTGCCCGTACCGACCCATCAGACACATGCGGCGATTCGTCCGCCGGGTCCGCGCTGACGATCGACGGTTGGGGCATTTGCACCGCGGACACTTGACTGCTGAGCAGGCCTAGGGTCAGGACGGTGGCGCCGACGGCAGCCGTCAGCGAGCGTATCCAGAACACGTACGTGGCACCCCCCGGCAAACCACGAGCGCGACGATCACGCGGCTACCTTCCCCCGACTAGTTCGTCATGCCCAGTGCGGTGGCTCGACAAACCTCTTGTAGTGAGAAGAGGGTACCAGTCAGTACGGCCCGGCGTCCGGGTTCTCACTGATCCCGCTGGACCGGAGCTCGTCTGAGGGGTCTAGAGCGCACTGGACGGTCCCGCTCCGGTCGAGAGGGTATCGGTACGTGCGCCGGCTGCTGTGTCCTTGCCCGGGCCATTCGGAAGCGTGCTGCACCCAGGCCGAGTAGCAAGGAGACTGCGGTGCCGGAGAGCAGCGGCACGGAAGGGTCAGGTCCGCTGGTCGACGTGGGCGCCACCGCCCTCGACACCCGTTGTCCCGGGTCGACCGGCAGCTGGCGAGCGAACGCCTTCTGGCTGCGGACCAGGATGATCGCCCGCAGCAGCGAGTCCCTCAGCCGCAGGCCGACTCGTCTCTCCTCGGCTCCCACGGACGGCTCGGCCAGCTCTTCCTCCAGCGCGGTCCGCTCCTCGCGCAGCATCCCGGCATACTCTTTGCGCTGCGCGATAACCTCTTTTCGCCGGTCGGTGATAACTGTGCGCCGCAGGTCGAGGTAAGCGGCGACCGCCGCATTGGCGCCCCGCGCGGCCGCGTCGGCTTGCTCGTGCTGGAAGGTGACCTCCAAGATCGTCGAGTTGGGTGGGACGCTGACCTGCAGGCGCTCGACGGCGGCGCGGGCGTCCGGCAGGTCCGTCCTTCGAGCCACCCTGGCAGCGACGGGTGCGGAGTTGAGGACGTTTGCCTCGGTGTCCATGCTCGGCGGCTGCGCTGGCAGACCCCGCGGTGGGTCCTTGTCCAAGGGCGAGTCTCCGACCAGCACGGACGCCCGGGCCTCATAAATTGGCGGCCGCATGATGTGCAAGCCGGACGCCAACAACAGACCGGTAGCAACCGCTGCCAACAGCAACCGCCACTGCTGCCGCAGCAAGGTGACGTACCAGGCCAGTGGTACCCGGTCACGCGCCGCCCTGGCTGCCGAGGATCGCTCCCTAGCGGACACCGTTCACCTCCGCCAACTCGGCGTCTCGCCGATGAGTTCGGCGAGCGCCGCGTCATGCGGGGCGAAGTGTTCCTCGAGCCGGGCTCGCGTACTCGCCGCCATCGGGCCCCGAGGCCGTGCGTTGTGCTGCCTGAATGGCGCCGGGCCCCAGGGAGGGAGTTCGAGAAAGGACAGCACACGGGTGTAGGACGGTTCAGGGTTTTGGAACAGAACGTCGCTGTCCAGCACAAGCACCCGCTCACGTCCTACGAAGGTGAAGAGCCGTTGCAGTTGGGTTGCGTATTCCCCGCGGCCAACGTAGGCGTGGTGCTGGTGCGCGATGCTGCGGTAGCCGGAGTCTTCACGTAGACGCTCCTCCTCGCCGACGAGCCGCTGTGGCTCGAGGTCGAGAGCGCGCTCGAAATCTTCGGTCTCAAAGCCACGCAGCAACTCATGGCGATGCGCCGAGTAGGCCCGCTCCACCGGGTCGCGCAACAACACGATCAAGCGCACGTCCGGCAGGTCCGCAGCGATCCGCTCGGGCACGAGGGGGTGGTGCAGGTAATAAGGGCTAGCCTCGCCCGTCCGGGTCGGACCCAATCGGCCAAGGCGCGGTCGGTGGCGCAGCGGGAAGTGGCCGATGTACCAGTTCTGGCCACGGTTGTAGTTGACGTCGAAGTAGTGCACGCCTTTGTGAAACAGCGGCGGGGTGACGTCTGGATGGGCAATGAGGGCGCGGAACAGCGAGGTTGTCCCACAGCGCTGCGCGCCGACGATGAGGAAGTCCGGGTGCATCCGTAACGCCGCGGTAAGCTGGCCCGTCCCACGGGCGACGCGCCGCCCCGTTTGCTTCAAGTGCCGCGGCGCTGCGGATCGAACTGCCCGCAGTCGCCCGGCCGCGCCCACAAGCTCGGCCCGCGGAACGGACAGTACGCTCACAACTGCTCCACGTAGTCCGCCAGGGTGTCCGTGGTCAACTGGGCCAGTGCTTTCAGCGGCTCGCCGGTCGGCCCTTGCGCGTCGAGGACGTAGCGCAGGCAAATTTCGGTCAGGTAAAGCGCCACAGTGAGTTGGGTTCGACCGCGTACGCCGACCAGGTCCAGCGCCCTTCCCGCGTCCCGGGGCAGGGTGTTCCGAACGGCGTTCGGGCCACTCGACGCCATCGCCGACTGCATTCGGTAATGGAGTGCATCGAACCCGAGCGGGACCCCGTTGGCGAATCGCTCCCAGTCCCACAGCAGCACCGATTTGCGCTGCCTGGCCATATTCCATGGGGCCCAGTCGCCGTGCCAGGAGCCGAAGCGTACGGGGGTGTGGGCGTACCGAGCATGGACGGCGTCGAGCGCAGCCTGCAGGCAGTGAGCGGTTGAGTCCTCCTCCACCGCCTTGGCGGCAGCGGTCAGCTTGTCCCAGAAGGGGCTGTCGCCAAGCGGCTGGCGGACGACGCCGAACGCTTCGGACAGCGACCGCATGGCGTCCCCGGGGAGCGCGTCGGACGTCCGGAAGCCGCGGTTCGTCACGCGCAGGGGTGAGAGGATGAGTAACTCGAGGTCCTGCCAGGCGCCGCGGTGGAGCACGCGGGGAGTTTGGATGCCAGCCGGCGCCACGCTGGCTACCGCACGGAGAGCCTCGCCTTCCTGCTCGACCAGCTGGCGGGTCAGCTGGTTGTGACCGACTTTGACGTAGGCCAGCAGCCTGCCCCGCCGGTCCATCACTGGCAGCACGGGCTTGCGGTTGGCCCGCGGTACGCCGACCCGTACGCCGATGAGGGCGGGCGCACCGATGACCTTGCTGAGGTGGTCCTCGAGTGACTCGACGGCAAGACGATCATCGACAGGCACGGTGACCCGAACCCGATCTGGGAGCAGTCGCTCGGCGTGCGGCACTGCCAGCGTGATTGCGGCGACGGAACGGCCGATTCGGTGCATCAGCCCGGCGCCGTGGGCGTAGCTGCGAAGAGCAGCCGCAGCGGCGTGCGGTGCACCGGCGGGAGCCAGCAACCGCGGCTGCCGAGCGTTGGGCATCACGTGCAGGTCGCGCAGGAGCACATGCCCCGGCGGCACGGACGCTGCCCGGCCGACGAGTGTGACATTCGCTGGCTCGCGCCACAGCAGGCGAGTGGTGTCGAGCAGCTCGGCGACCATCCGTGCCTGGGCGTGCACAGGGTCGGTGCCGGGGAAGGTGCCGACGGTTGACTCTCGGAACGGCTTCATACGGTCGCTCCGATCGCTGGCTGCTCGGTCGCGGGCTTGCTGCCCCCGGGTGGCGGCGCGCCAGCCCGCCACGCGATCGCAAGAGTGGCGCAGAGGATCACGAGGGGAAACGGCAGCAGGTTGTAGTACAGCGTGTAAAGGCCGAACATGAGCACGGTCGTGCAGGCCGCGACGGAGTATGGCGAGGGATCTCGACGATGTCGCAGGAAGCGGGTCGCGAGGAAGCCGAGGAAGAGCCCAGCACCCACCAGCCCCTGAGCGAAGATCAGCAGCCAGAGGTGCCCGTGGGTGCCGAACGGTGGGGCCTCACACTGGGGGCAGGACTCGCTGCCTCCGATAGCGATCGAGGAGAGATTGCCCTGGATCGGACGAGTGGACCCAAACCCGACTACGGGTGAGGCAAGTCCACTTCGCACCGCCTCGTCAGCGAGCAGGGCACGCCGCTCGTTGCTGTGCGGGTTGGCCAGCCGCTCGCCGATGAGCGATCCCAAAGGAGTCGCCACCAACAACGCGCTGACGGTTACGAGCGCCGCGATGATCGCGATCAGGCCGGCCAGCCGGCCGGAAGCGGCCAGCCGCATCGCGACGTAGCCAGCGGCGAGGCACAGGCCGATCCAAGCGCCACGGTTGAGGGAGTAGATGATCGGCACGACCGCGGCGGCGAGCACGAAGGGCCCGGCGAGGCGGCGCCACCCCGCCCCGCGGCCGAGCCACCCCAGGATGAAAAACGGCACGAGGAGGGTGATGTTCGCTCCCCACTCGTTGGTGTACTCGAACGGAGCCTTCGGTCTCGGCTCGACATAGCCCAGCACGTTCTGCACCTGCGCGGCGGCCGGGTGGATGCCCTCGCCGAGCACCCCCTCGACAGAGCGGGGAAGGATCAGCTCGAGCAGTGAGCTGAACTCGAAGCGCGGGGCCAGTAGGCCGAGGAACCCGCCAGCGACGGCAACGACAAACATGAACCCGAACAAGCGACTTACCCGCTCTCGCGAGAGCTCGTCCTCACGCAGGTTGCCGATGTAGAGAAGCAGCACCGTGGCACCGAGGTAGAACGACAGACGCAGGGCGTACGGCAAGAGGCGCTCGGGCCCACCCCCGGGGACGGCTCCCGGTGCGTTCGCCCAGAGGACGAAGATGCCGAGCGTGGCCCACAGCAGGAAGAGCAGCCAAAGCCCAAAGCCACGAGGAACGGCTAGGTTGCGACGACGGATCAGCTCGACTGCCATCGGGACCGCGAGGATCGGCAGCATGAAGTTGGCGATGCCGCAGGCCCACCACACGGGGTACCCGAGCAGGTACGCGCTAAGCGGCCATCCGGTCGGCAGCAGCCGGCGACGCTCCCCGAGACGGAGACGGTCGACAACTGTCGGCTCCGCGAACCCGGGAGGTTGCGCGGCGTGCTCGATGGTCGTCACACCAACCCCCCTTGGACTCGATGGCCGCGCGTCGGCTCCTCGTACGCGGACCCGGCGAGGATACGGCGGCTAGGCTGCCACCCGGCACTTCTCACCCGTGCACGGACAGCCGGGCGCTCACCAGACGCGGACACTGCAGCTCTCAGCCGGGGAAGGGATCGCAGCGGTCAAGATCGCGGATGCTGTAACCATACTGCCGAGCGTGGTCCTCGAACCGCTCGCAGATCCTGCGGAAGCGCAACTGCTGCCACGGATGGGCGCTTCGTCCAAACTCATGCCACGTCCTTTCGTAGGCGCGGCTGCGGTGGCCCTGCACCACCGAGGCCGGAATCTCACCCTCCAGCTCGATGAATTCCGCTACTTCTTTCAGGCTCTGCCCTGGGTCGGTGACGAAGTGCTCGTACTTCACCACGTGCAGGTGCCGAAGGTACGCCGCGTCGGCTTGGAACATGTCGTGTGCCCGAAACCAATTTTCGAGAAGGCTCTCCAGCGACTGCCACCGGGCCCACTTCTTGGTGGAAAGCGCCACGATCACGGGATGCCGTACGACGATGACGAATCGCGCCGCAGGAAAGAGGTGTTGAAGGAATCGGGTCATCAGCAGGTTGGGCGGCGACTTCTCCAACAGCACGCGGCGGTGCAGGTCCCAGTAGGCGCCCCACTCGCTCAGGAGTCGCTGTGCGTTCTCGGAAGTCGCCAGTGGGGACGACTCGGTGAGGTGGCTGCGCTCGGACAAGGCGAAGCGGCCCGGACCACCGCGCATCCGAGCCGGCGGGTACACCGTCTGCAGGTGCTGACCCTCGTCCTCCTCGACGCCGGTGCCACGGAAGCCGCTCACCTCGTGGTGCTCGGCAAGGCATCGCGCCATCGGCGTCGTCCCGCTCCGATGCAGACCGCCGATGAAGACGAGCGTGTGCCGGTCGAGGTCCATGGGGGCGATGGCCTCCGGTAGCTGGCGGTCGAGGAGCCACGAAGCCACAACGGTAGAGCAGGGCAGTCCGCCCCGGGGCGATTCCGGCGCGGCCCAGGTCGGCGGGTATGGCTGAGCGGGTCCAGCACGCTAGCCGCTGCTCCGCCGATAGACTCGCCGGCATGCTCGAGGGCGTGCTTACCGGCGGGCTCTTGGTCGTGAGCCTGCTCATCGCCTGCACCGCCGGCTACACGGTCTACCGGCTGTTCAAGGGGCAGCCCTGATCGAGATCCCTTCGGACCTGCACCCGGCGTGCGTACCGATCGCCTGGCTGCTGGGGCGCTGGGCGGGTGCCGGCGTCGGTGACTACCCGACCGTCGAAGCGTTCCGGTTCGGCCAGGAGGTCGAGTTCGGCTACACCCCCGGCAAGCCGTTCCTCAGCTACACCAGCCGCTCGTGGCGCCTGGAGGACGATGGCGTCACCGGGGCTCCGCTGGCGAGCGAATCCGGCTACTGGCGGCCGCAGGACGACGGCAGCATCGAGGTGCTGCTCGTGCATGCGGCCGGGATGGTCGAGATCTACCTCGGGCAGGTGGAGCCGGCGCGGCTGCAGCTGGCGACCCGGGGAGTGCTCAAGACCGAGACCGCCCTGGACTACCGCGCCGGCAGCCGGCTGTACGGATACGTCCACGGCGCGCTGATGTACGTCTTCGAGATGGCCGCCATGGGCCAGGAGCTTCAGCCGCACCTGTCAGCCGAACTCCAACGCGGGGGGAAGGCTTGAGCGCGTACCGCAGCCCGCTGCTGGCGCTGCCTGGCGCGGTCGAAGCGGAGCCGCCCGACGCGGGCGTCGCCGCGCACTACGGGGACCCGATGCGTGAACAGCGCCGGCTGGAGCTGGGAGAGGCGTCGGTCGACCAGTCCCACCGCGGGGTGGTCCGGGTCCACGGCCCGGACCGGCTGTCCTGGTTGCACTCGCTGGTGAGCCAGCACGTGGCGGCGCTGCCGCCTGGGACACCGGCCGAGGCCCTGGTGCTCGACCCGCACGGGCGCGTCGAGCACCATCTCCGCGTCGTCGACGACGGCTCGGCGACTTGGCTGAGCGTCGAGCCGGGCACGGCACCGGCGCTGGTCGAGTTCCTCGAGTCGATGCGGTTCATGCTGCGGGTCGAGGTTGCCGACGTCAGCTCCGAGTGGGCGAGTGTGTGGTCCCGCCCGGCCGGGGAGGCGCTGGTGCCCCGACAGTCGCTGGGGCCGGCCGTCCAGGAGCGCGGTGGGCCGGCGGGGGTGTGGGCGTACGAGGCGCTGCGCGTCGCCGCCCACCAGCCGCGGCTGGGGCAGGACAGCGACGCGCGCACCATCCCGCACGAGGTGGGCTGGCTGGACACGGCAGTCCACCTGGACAAGGGGTGCTATCGGGGGCAGGAGACGGTCGCGCGCGTGCACAACCTCGGCCGGCCACCGCGCCGGCTGGTCATGCTGCACCTCGACGGGTCGGTGGACCGGCTGCCCGTGCATGGCGACGCGGTGGTGCACGACGGCCGGGAGGTGGGTTTCGTCGGGTCGGCGGCACGTCATTACGAGCTGGGCCCGATCGCCCTTGCCCTGGTCAAGCGCAGCGTGCCGGTCGACGTGACCTTGCTAGCCGGCGGCGTCGCTGCGGCGCAGGAGGTCGTCGTCTCACCGGATGCGGGGCTGCACGTGCGGGCGCGCCTGCGCTGAGCGCGCCCCGGTGAGCTCCCGCCGGACACCGGGCCTCATGACTCAAGGAACAGCGTGACTGGGCCATCGTTGACCAGCGCCACCTGCATGTGAGCGCCGAACACGCCCGTATGCACGCTCGCGCCTGACTCGCGAAGGGCGGCGACGAAGCGGTCGACGAGCGGCTCGGCCACGGGCCCCGGCGCGGCGGCGTTCCATGACGGACGACGACCCTTGCGGGTCTCGGCGTACAGCGTGAACTGGCTGACCACGAGCAGCGGGGCGCCGATGTCGGAGCAGGACCGCTCACCGTCCAGGATGCGCAGCTCCCAGCACTTGCGGGCCAGGCGCACCGCATCGTCCCCGGTGTCCTCATGCGTCACCCCGAGCAGCACGAGCAGCCCCGGCCGCTCGAGAGCGGCTACCTCCTGGCCGTCCACGCGGACGCTGGCGGCGCTGACCCGCTGCAGCAGCGCGCGCACGGCGCCGATGGTGCCAGAGCTACGGAGGGCCCTGGCAGGACCGGGTCCTGCGGGTTGCACTGTGGCAGGATCCGCGCGTGCCAGCCGTCCGCACGCCGCCCGCGGCGACGCTGATCACCGTGGCTCCGACGGGCGGCGAGTCGAGCAAGGCCGACGTGCCGGCCCTGCCCACGACGCTGGACGAGCTGGTCGCGACCGCTCAATCCTGTGCGGCCGCGGGGGCCGGGCTGGTGCATGTCCACCTGCGCGACGACCGACACGAGCCCACGCTCGACCTCGGCCGCGCCCGCGAGGTCGTACGGGTGCTGCGCGAGGAGACCGAGCTCGTCGTACAGCTGTCCAGCGGCGGCAGCGTGCACGACACCTACGCCGACCGGCTGGCGGTGCTCGACGCCGAGCCCGACTCGTGCTCGCTGACGATGGGCACCGTCAACTTCGGCGACGACGTGTTCATGAACCCGTGGCCGTTCGTGGTGCAGCTGTACGAGTGGGCACGCGAGCGGGAGATCGTCCCGGAGTTCGAGCTGTTCGACCTCGGCCACGTCGCAGCGCTGCACCGGCTGCTGGACCGGCACGGGTTGCCGTACGGCGAACGCGTGCACTGCGACCTCGTGATGGGCGTGCCGGGAGGGATGCCGGGCAGCGCGGCTGCGCTCGTCGCCGCCGTCGAAGCCCTGCCGGAGGCGGTGACGAGCTGGTCGGCGACCGGGGTAGGACGTACGACCCTTCCTGTCGCGCTCGCCGCGCTGGCCGCCGGGGGACATCTGCGCGTGGGCATGGAGGACACGTTGAGCTTTGCCCGCGGCGAGCCGGTCCGGGACAACGCCCAGCTGGTCGAGCGCGCGGCCCACCTGGCGACGCTGGCACAGCGCCCGCCGATGGCGCCCACCGAGGTACGCCGGCTGCTCAACGTCAAGGAGCGCCGCCCGGCGGCTGCCTGAGCGGCGGTTACGCTCCCCGCTCGTGCCGGCACAGCTGTCTGCGCCACCCGTACTCGCGGAGGTCGTGCGCTCCGGCTTCGTCGAGTCCCGCCATCGCGGGTCGGTGGCCGCACTGGGAGGCGACGGGTCGCTCGCCCTATCCGTCGGCGAGGTCGCGGAGCCGATGTTCCCGCGCTCGGCGGTCAAGCCCGTACAGGCGGTGGCGATGCTGCGCGCCGGGCTGCAGCTCGACGGTGAGCTGCTGGCGCTCGCCGCGGCCAGCCACTCCGGTGAGCCCTTCCACCTCGACGGCGTACGGCGCCTGCTCGCTGGCGCCGGGCTCGAGGAGTCGTCGTTGCGTACGCCACCGGACTGGCCGTTGGACGACGAGGCCCGCCTCAGCGCGATCAGGACCGGCGGTGAGCCGACACCCGCGCAGATGAACTGCTCGGGCAAGCACGCCGCCATGCTCGCGACCTGCGTGGCCGCCGGCTGGCCGACCGACGACTACCGCGCTGTCGAGCACCCCCTGCAGCAGCGGATCCGTGCCACGTTGGAGGAGTTAGCCGGTGAACGTGTTGCTGCAACTGGGGTCGACGGCTGTGGGGCTCCGCTCTTCGCGATCAGCCTCACCGGGCTCGCCCGCGCGTTTTCGACCCTGGTGAGCTCCGCTCCCGGCACGCCGGAGCGGCGAGTCGCCGATGCCGTGCGCGCCCACCCCGCATGGGCGAGCGGCAGCACGCGGGACGAGACGGCGCTGATGCGCGGCGTCCCCGGCCTACTGGCCAAGGCCGGCGCGGAGGCGGTGTACGCGCTGGCGCTCGACGACGGTCGGGCCATCGCGCTCAAGCTCGAGGACGGAAGCCAGCGGGCTCGTCCCGCCGTCGTGGTCGCCGCCCTGCGCCGGCTCGGCGTCGATGCGCCCGTCCTCGACGAGCTCGCGACAATGCCGGTGCTCGGCGGAGGTCGCCCGGTCGGGGAGATCCGCGCCGCCCTGCCCTCCGGGGTAACACCGCCATGACGGCGGCTCCCCGCCCGCTTCAGCAGGCACCTAGGAGGACAGCGTGAGTGGAGCGATAGCACCGGCCCGCGAATTCGACGTCACCACGGCGGACGGCCGCACGTTGCGCGCGTACGAGGCGGGCGACCCGTCCGGCCAGCTGGTGATCGTGCATCACGGGACGCCATGTTCGGGACTGCTGGCCGCGCCGTGGGCCGAGGACGCCGCCGAGCGCGGCATCCGCCTGGTGAGCTTCGACCGGGCCGGATACGGCGGCTCCCAGCGTCACGCAGGTCGTCGGGTGGCGGACGTCGCCGCCGACACCGCCGCACTGGCCGACGCGCTCGGTGTCGAGCGCTTTCGCAGCTGGGGGGTGTCCGGTGGCGGGCCGCACGTCCTCGCCTGCGCCGCGCTGCTCCCCGAGCGGGTGATCGCCGCGGCCTGCCTGGCCGGGGTGGCGCCGTACGACGCTGACGGCCTGGACTGGTACCAGGGGATGGGTCAGGACAACCTCGAGGAGTTCGCCGCCGCCCGGGCCGGCGAGCAGTCGCTGCGCGACTATCTGGGCCCCCAGCGGGACGGCCTCCTCGGCTCGACGCCGCAGACGATCAACCAGGCAATGGAGAGCTTGCTGCCGCCGGTCGACCTGGCTGCCTTGACCGGGGAGCGGGCGGAGTTCCTGTACGCCTGGATGGCCTCCGGCCTGCGGCCGGGCTATGAGGGATGGCTCGACGACGACCGGGCCTTTGTCGCCGGTGACTGGGGTTTCGACCTGGCGGAGATCCGCGTGCCGGTACGCGTGGTGCAGGGCGAGCACGACCTCATGGTGCCGTTCGCGCACGGTCAGTGGCTCGCCACCCATGTGCCCGGCGCAGACGTCGTGCTGTCCGCCACTGACGGCCACCTCACCTTGCTAGCGGACATCAGCCGGACGCACGGCTGGTTACTCGACCAGCGCTGACGGGATCGACGCCGCGGCTGGTTGCAGCCCGCACTCGTAGGCTGGGCAGCGTGCTCAACGCCTTCGGCCAGTTCCAGTACCTCGTCCTGCTCGCCCTGCTGGTCGCCGGGTTCGCGCTCAAGGCATGGGCACTCGCCGACGCGCTGCGTCAGCGCGCCGACGCCTTTCCCCTCGTGGGCAAGCTGACCAAGAACGTCTGGCTGGCCATCCTCGTCGTGGCCCTGGCGGTCAACGTGGTCGTGCAGTCGCCGCTCAGCCTGCTCAACTTGCTCGGGGCGGTCGCCGCCATTGTCTACCTCGTCGACACCCGGCCCAAGCTGCGTCAGGTGCGAGGAGGCAGCGGACACCCCGGCCCGTACGGACCTTGGTGACCGCCGGACGCTAGGACCAGTAGACGATGACGGGGTCGCCGACCCGGACCATGTCGAACACCTCGGCGGTGGCCTCCATGTCACGGGTGTTAACGCAACCGTGCGAACCGCCCTCGTAGCCCTCGTCGGCGAATTCGTAGGAGTAGTGCACCGCCTGACCGCCGTCGAAGAACATCGAGTACGGCATCGCGCTGCCGAACAAGCCGGAGACGTGGTCGGCGTCCTTGAGGAAGACGGCGAACTCTCCCTCACGCGTCGGCGTGCCCTCAGCGCCGAAACGGACCTCGAACTTCGTAACCACGTCGCCATCGACGACGAAGCGCAGCTTCTGCGTGGTCTTGTCGATGCACAGCACCCGACCCGTCAGGCACCTCGGGTCCAGTACGGAACGCGGGCCAAGCACCGGGCCAACTGACTCCTCCGGCTCCGGCGGGGCCTCAGGGTCTGGTACGGCCGCCGCCGGCCTGCCGGGGAACAGCGCGGTCCGCGTCGGGGCCAGGGTCATCTCGAGCAACGTGTCCCAGGTCAGCTGGTCGACCTCGCCGGTGCGGGGAAAGCCCCGCTTGCCCTGGAAGCCGGCCACCGCGGCCGCGGTCGCGTCGCCGTAGCGGCCGTCGACGGGACCGGCGCCCCACCCGATGGACAGCAGCCGTGCCTGCAGCTCGCGGACCTTGATCCCGGCGTCGCTACGGTCGAGGAGGACCGGGCTTACCGCCACCGTCGGCGTGGTCGGCGAAGAGGTCGGAGTGGAAGTGGGAGTCGAGGTCGGCGTCGGAGTCGGCGTGCGAGAGGGCGTCGGCTGCGCGACCGGCGTCGACCGCTCTTTCGGGCGGTAGGAAACCCAGCCGCGCGCCTGGTCGGAGGGCGGCCGGACGCCCTCGGCCTCGCCAGGTGCGTACGAGGCGTAATGGGGCACCGCTGGTCGCGGCTCGCCGGCGGCACTCGGGATCAGGGCGCCGCTCCCCGCCATGGCCCAGGCGCCGACGCCGGCCGTGGCGAGGACGGCGACGAGCGCGGTGGACACCACAGTCGTGGTGCGGGGACGGGACACCTGATCTCCTCGGGCGTGCGGATCGGCTCTACGCCGAAGGTCGAAGGACCAATGGTGCCTTATGAAGGACCGGGCGGCAGACCTTTCCGTCCGCTGCGAGTCACTCTGCGGCTCGCCCGCCCCGCGGCTGGGCAGGCTGAGGCCATGCGACTCACCCTCACCCGGGGCGACATCACCCGCGAACACGTCGACGCACTGGTCAACGCTGCCAACACGCGGCTGCGCGGCGGCGGCGGTGTCGACGGTGCCATCCACCGGGCCGGGGGACCGGCCGTGCTCGCGGACTGCGTCCGCCGTTTCCCACACGGCCTGCCCACCGGGCGCGCCGGCTGGACGACGGCGGGCGAGCTGCCTGCCCGCTGGGTCATCCACGTGGTGGGACCGGACTACACCGCGGGCCAGCGCGACCCCGACCTGCTGGCGTCCTGCTATCTCGAGGCGCTCGCCGTCGCGGACGAGCTCGGGGCGCGCACGGTCGCCTTCCCCGCGGTGTCGGCCGGCGTCTATGGCTGGCCGCTGCACGACGCGGCGCGCATCGCCGTCAAGACGGTGGCCGAGACACCCACGCAGGTGCATGAGGCCCGCTTCGTGCTGCTGGGCGCGGAGACGTACGACGCGTTCGCCCACGCGCGCGCCGGCAGCTGAGACTGAGCGCGATCGCCGCGGCGGAATGGGGCAGGATCGCCCGCGGTTCGGCTGGGACAGCAGCCCTGAAGGAGGCGCACGGTGACGGTGCGGGAGATCCGGACAGCCGGTGCACGTCGCACCGGGCTGCCGCGCCGCGTTGCCATGGTCAGCGTCCACACCTCGCCGCTGGACCAGCCCGGCATTGGTGACGCCGGCGGGATGAACGTCTACGTCGTGGAGCTGGCCGAGCGGCTGGCCACTTTGGGCGTAGAGGTCGAGGTGTTCACCAGGGCGACGGCCAGCGAGCTGCTGGCGGACGTTGAGCTCTCCCCGCGGGTCCGGGTGCGTCACGTCACCGCGGGGCCGTTCGAGGGGTTGTCCAAGGAGGACCTGCCGGCACAGCTGTGCGCGTTCACCGCGGGCATGCTGGGGGTGGAGGCGGCGCAGGAGCGGGGCTACTTCGACCTGGTGCACTCGCACTACTGGCTGTCCGGGCAGGTCGGATGGCTGGCGAGGGAACGCTGGGGAGTGCCCCTCGTGCACTCGATGCACACCATGGCCAAGGTCAAGAACGCCGCCCTGGCTGCGGGCGACACCCCGGAGCCGCTGGCGCGCCTCATCGGCGAGCAGCAGGTCGTCGACGCCGCCGACCGGCTGGTCGCCAACACTGACGAGGAGGCTGCCCAGCTGGTGGGGCTGTACGGGGCCGACCCGGCGCGGGTCGCGGTGGTGCACCCCGGGGTCGACCTCGACGTGTTCAGCCCGGGACCCGCCAGCGCCGCCCGCGCTCGCCTTGGCCTGCCGCCCGACTCGCAGGTGCTGCTCTTTGCCGGGCGGATCCAGCCGCTCAAGGCGCCGGATGTGCTGCTGCGCGCGACCGCGCAGTTGCTGGACCGTGACCCCTCGCTGCGCGCCCGGCTGGTGGTGGCTGTGGTCGGGGGGCCGAGCGGCAGCGGCCTCGAACGACCGGAGGAGCTGGCCCGCCTCGCCGCCGCACTGGGCATCGCGGACGTCGTCCGGTTCCAGCCGCCGGTGGCACAGGAGCGCCTCGCCGACTGGTACCGCGCGGCTACCGTCACGGTCGTCCCCTCCTACAACGAGTCGTTCGGGCTGGTGGCCGTCGAGTCCCAGGCCTGCGGCACCCCGGTGGTCGCCGCTGGGGTCGCGGGCCTGCGTACGGCAATCTCCGACGGAGCGTCGGGCCTCCTCGTCGCGTCACACGAGCCGAGCGCGTGGGCCGCCGCGCTCGGGCGGCTGCTCGGATCACCGCGGCTGAGGGCCGAACTGTCCGCGGGGGCGCTGGTCCACGCCAGCCGGTTCGGGTGGTCGGTGACCGCCGCCCGCACGCTCGACGTGTACGCCGACGCAGTCGCCCACCATGCGTCGCCGCCGGCTGCGTCCCCGCCGGCGGTGGCGGCGAGCGGGTGAGCCGGGTGAGCCGGGTGAGCGGGTGAGCGGCGGGACGCCCGTACCGTCGCTGGCGACTCGAGCGAGCGCCACCGTGCGGGACGTGCTCAGCTCGGGGGAGGCACCCTGGGAGGAGCCACAGCCCGGTGTGTTCGTAGTGACGCTTCCCGGTGAGCGCAAGCAACGCACGGAGTGCCACCTCGCCGTCGGCGACCACAGCCTGCTCGTCAACGCCTTTGTCGCTCGCCGCCCGGAAGGGGACCCCGCGCGATTGCACCGCTGGTTGCTGGAGCGCAACGCACGGATGTACGGCGTGGCCTTCACGGTTGACCCGGCGGGGGACGTCTATCTGGTCGGGCGGCTGCCGCTGCACGCGGTGACTGCCGAGGAGATCGACCGGCTGCTCGGCGGGGTGCTCGCCTACGCCGACGGCTCGTTCAACACGATTCTCGAGCTCGGGTTCGCCGACTCGATTCGCAGCGAGTGGCAGTGGCGCCTCGCCCGGGGTGAGTCGACGGCCAACCTCGCCGCCTTCGAGCACCTGCGCCCGCCCGAGCCCGACCCCAGCTGAGCGACTCCCGGCAAAGCGGCCACCGGCTGATCGACCCCCGCTGAGCGACCACCGGCAGCGGCCCTGCCCTTGGCCCCAATGCGTGCAAGGGCCCCTTGACAGCGCCATGCGCAACCAAGGGACCCTTGGACGCATCAGGTTTGCAAGCAAGGGTCCCTTGAGCGCAATCAGACAGGGGTGCGCTTCCGGGTCAAGACAGGCGGCTCGGCTCGGCCGCTACTGGGCTGCGGGGCCCTGACGCAGCCGTACGCGTGGCCGTGGACGGGTGGCGCCCTCGGCCAGCGTGTTGCGTACCTGGCGCAGGAACCGGGGGAGGTCGTCGAGGGCGACGGACGGCGCGACCGGAAGGACGAGCACGCCCCGCTCGGTCAGGTCTCGTTGGCGGGCCTGCGTGAGCTTGTACCGCTTCGGCCCCAGATGCCATTCCATGGAGTCGATCGGCAAGGCGACGCCGTACTCGTCCCAATACGCGTCGACGCAGCCAAGGAAGGTGCCGTCGACGGCGTCCAGTAGGTCGACGTTCCACAGCGGGTCCGGAATGCCGCCACGGCGCATGCCCTCGCGGATACGGGCCTCCACCACTGAGCGGACGCCCGCGGCGACCTCACGCAACACCCTGCGCGGCAGTCCCGACCCGCGGCTCTGACTGTCACGGACCTCAACGGCCAGTCGCTCGACGCTGCAGTGGCCCTGCTGCACCGCCTCGGCGACCACTTCGCGCACGACGTCCAGCTCGTGGAGGCGGCGACACAGGTCGACGACTGCGCACGCCGGCGGAGCCCAGGGCAGCCCATTAGCGTCCAGGTCCGGGCGTGGCAGTCTGATCGTCCGCTCGACGATGACGAAGCCGTGGCTCTTGCGGCGCTGGCTGTGCGGGACGAGTACCGCCACGTCCTGCGGCAGCCGCCGTACGGACCGCAGCCCCAGGCGGTCGAGCGCCACCGCGCCGGTGAGCAGGGCGTCCCGTCCGCAGTAGTTGAGGCCGTCAGCAGCCGCTCGTTGGGCGTCAACGGACCGTTGTGTGCGACCACCACGCCGGGGAGCGGGCGCTGCCATCGCCCGCCCGCACCGGTGTGCCGGTCGATCGTCGAACCGGTCATGCCGAGCTCCATGAGCTGCCTGCGCCGGACGACGCCGCCGCGGACGGCAAAGAAGGCTCGCACGAGCGAGTCGTCGACAGAGGAGCGAGGCGGCACGGCTCCACGGTGGCCGAACAGCGCAACGTACGCCGAGGGCCGCTGCCGGGCGCTGTGGACGAGGCCAGCGGCGTTCCTGCCCGGTGGACGACCGGGTCCCTCCTTACCGGCGGATGGTCCATCCCATCGTCCTGCGCTCCAACGCACCCAGGGGCACCTTCGCTGCGGTTCTGCGGGTGGGCAAGGGACCCTTGGGTGCGTACACCGCGGGCAAGGGGCCCTTGCGCGCAAAGCCTTGCGTGGTGCGCGCGGCAAAGGCTCTCGACGGTACGGCCGGGCGCCATGGCCGCTGGGTACGCTCGCGCGCATGGCTGCGAGCGTTCCGCCGTACCGGCTCGTCCTGCTGCGGCACGGCGAGAGCGAGTGGAACCGGGCCAACCTGTTCACCGGCTGGGTGGACGTGGACCTGACGGAGAAAGGGGAAGCCGAGGCTCGCCGCAGCGGTGAGCTGCTCGCCGAGCGGGAGCTGCTGCCCGACGTGGTCCACACCTCCGTGCTGCTGCGGGCTATCCGGACCGCCGAGCTGGCGTTGCGCGCCTGCGACCGATTGTGGATTCCAGTCCGCCGGTCCTGGCGGCTCAACGAGCGCCACTACGGAGCGCTGCAGGGCAAGGACAAGAAGGCGACGCTCGCTGAGTTCGGCGAGGAGCAGTTCATGCTCTGGCGCCGCTCGTACGACGTCCCGCCGCCACCGCTCCCCGATGACGCGGAGGTCTCACAGGTGGGGGACCCGCGCTACGCCACCCTGCCGCCGGAGGCGCGTCCGCGCACCGAGTGCCTCGCGGACGTGGTCCAGCGCATGCTGCCCTACTGGTACGACACCGTCGTCCCAGACCTGCGTGCGGGCGCAACCGTGCTGGTGGCCGCGCACGGCAACTCGTTGCGCGCCTTGCTCAAGCACCTCGACGGCATCTCGGACGAGGCGATCGCGGCTCTCAACGTGCCCACCGGCATCCCGCTGCTGTACGAGCTGGACGCCGACATGCGCCCGCTCACCGTGGGCGGGGAGTATCTCGACCCGGAGACTGCCGCGGCTGCCGCCGCCGCGGTACGCGACCAGGGCCGCTGAGCGTCCGCGGCCAAGCCCCGGTCAGGCCGGCGTCGCGTCCTGGGGATAGCGGCCGGTCACCAGATAGACGATGCGCCGCGCAGTGGATACCGCGTGGTCGGCGTAGCGCTCGTAGTAACGGCCGAGCAGCGCCACATCGACCGCCGGCTCGACCTTGTGCACCCAGTCATGGTCGAGCAGCACGAGGAACAGCGAACGGTGCAGCCGGTCCATCTCGTCGTCGTCGGTCTCGAGCTCGGCGGCCGCAGCCAGGTCGCGGTTGGCGATGACCGCACCTGCCTTCCCCGCCATCCGCTCGGCCGTCTCCCCCATGGAGGAGATGGTCGAACGCAGCTCGGGCACGACCGCAACCTCCGGGTAGCGCATCCGCGCCACCTTGGCGATGTGCACCGCCAGGTCGCCCATCCGCTCGACCTCCGCGGAGATGCGCAGCGACGCCACGACTGTGCGCAGGTCGCCGGCGACGGGAGCCTGCCGGGCCATGAGCTCGAGCAGGCTCTCGTCGAGGTCGGTACGCAACGTGTCGACCTCGGCGTCGCCAGCGATGACCCGATCGGCGAAGGAGACGTCGGCCTCCAGCAGCGCCCGGGTTGCGGCGCCGACCGCTGTCCCCACCATGGAGGTCATGACGACGAGTCGGTCGGAGATCGAGTCCAGCTGCTCGTGGTAGCTCTCCCGCACGCCGTAGCACCTCCCCTCAGACAGACGCAAAGCCTACGTCGGGGAGCCAGCGCACCGCCGAAGCCCGCGCCGCTTAAGTGAACGTCGCACCTTGCCGCGGTGAACTTTGAGCGGCGGAGTGGACGCTGGGTGACACTGACGGCCGCCAGACACGTTCGGATCGCCTTACGATCACCGGGTGGACCCGCTGCTCCTCATGGTGGTAGGAGCCGCTGGTGCCGCCGTCGGAGTGGCGGCGGTGCTCGCGCTCGGCCTGCGCGCCGGACGCAAGCCGCGGACGGCGCTGCACGTCGGGCCGGCGCAGCTGGACTCGCCGGTCCCCGACGGCGTGGAGGCGGTGCTCTCGGTCCTCGGGTCCTCGGGCGTCCTGCTCGACCTTCGCAACGAGGTGCTGCGCGCCAGCCCCGCGGCGTACGCCTTCGGTCTTGTCCGCGACGGTGTGGTCGTGGTCCCTGAGCTGCTGGAGATGGCCCGTGCGGTGCGCCGTGACGGCGAGACCCGGCAGGCCGAGCTGGAGATCCCTCGTGGCCGCTTCGGGCATCAGACGCTGGTCGTCTCCGCGCGGGTGGCGGCGTTGCCGGACGACCTGGTGCTCGCGCTCGTCGAGGACCGCACCCAGTCGCGGCGCATCGACGAGGTGCGGCGCGACTTCGTCGCTAACGTGTCCCACGAGCTCAAGACCCCCGTGGGGGCGATGGCGCTGCTCGCCGAGGCGGTGCAGGAGGCCAGTGCGGACCCACCGGCCGTACGCCGCTTCGCCGATCGCATGCAACATGAGGCGGCGCGGCTCGCCCGGCTCGTCCAGGAGATCATCGACCTGTCCCGGGTGCAGTACGACGACCCGCTCGAGGCTCCGGCCGAGGTGCAGGTGGACCAGGTGGTGGCCGCCGCGCTCGACCGCAGCAGGGTCGACGCCAACGCCAAAGGCATCACGCTGGTCTCTGGCGGGGAGTCGGGGACGGTGGTGCTGGGCAGCCAGCAGCAGCTCGTGATCGCGCTCGGCAACCTCGTCGACAACGCGGTCGCCTACAGCCCCGACCGCACCCGCGTAGCCGTCGGGGTGCGCCGGCGCGAGGACGTCGTGGAGATCAGCGTCACCGACCAGGGCGTCGGCATCCCCGAGCCGGAGCTGGACCGCATCTTTGAGCGCTTCTACCGCGTGGACCCCGCTCGCTCCCGCAAGACCGGAGGGACCGGGCTCGGGTTGTCGATCGTCAAGCACATTGCGGCAAGCCACGGCGGTGAGGTCACCGTGTGGAGCGTCCGCGGCGCCGGCTCCACCTTCACCCTCCGACTGCCGTTGCACGACCTGAGCCCGGCGGAGGAGCCGCGCGCCCCCGTACCTGTCCCGGAGGTCAGCCAGTGACGCGTGTGCTCGTGGTCGAGGACGAGGACTCCTTCTCCGAGGCCCTGTCGTACGTGCTACGCCGCGAAGGCTTCGAGGTGGCCGTCTCCCCGACCGGCGATGCGGCCATCGAGGAGTTCGACCGCAGTGGCGCCGACCTCGTCCTGCTTGACCTCATGCTGCCCGGCCTGCCGGGCACCGAGGTCTGCCGCCAGCTGCGGCAGAAGTCCACGGTGCCGGTGATCATGCTGACCGCCAAGGACTCCGAGATCGACAAGGTGGTGGGACTGGAGCTCGGAGCCGACGACTACGTCACCAAGCCGTTCTCCTCGCGTGAGCTCGTCGCCCGGATCCGGGCGGTGCTGCGCCGCGGCCAGGACGTCGGCGAGCTCATGCCCAGCGTCCTCGAGGCCGGTCCGGTCCGCATGGACGTCGACCGCCACGTCGTCACGGTCGGCGGCAGCTCGGTGCGACTGCCGCTCAAGGAGTTCGAGCTGCTGGAGATTCTGCTGCGCAACGCCGGGCGGGTGCTCACCCGCGGCCAGCTCATCGACCGGATCTGGGGGGCCGACTACGTCGGGGACACCAAGACCCTCGACGTCCACGTCAAACGGCTCCGGGCCAAGATCGAGGCCGACCCCAGCGACCCGCGCCATCTACTCACCGTCCGCGGCCTGGGATACAAGTTCGAACCCTGACGCGGGGATCAGCTGGTTGGTACGGGTGTCGGGGCCAGCGTCGCGTAGATACCGTCCGGTGACTGCACCAGCGCATCCACCGACACCCGCGGCGCCGCGGCGAAGACGAACGTGACCGGGACGAACCGTCCGGGGGCAACGGTCTCGGGCGTGCCGCTCGCCACGCTCGACGGAGCGCCTTCGATGCCGAGGCTGGCAAAGCCGTCGGGTGGCAGCTGAAGGCCATCCGCCGGCAACTCGACCGAGACTCCAGCGACGTCGAGACCGACAAGCTGGTCGGCCGATGCGCCGTTGTTGGCGATCCCGGCGAGGACACGCGCCGACCCGTCGCCCGCGGAGACGACGACGACTCCACGCACCGACAGCTCGCCGGCCTCGGCCTGTACGCCGTCCGCGGGGGTGTACTCCAGCTGGGTCTGAGAGTTGACGTCGACGCCACAGCTCGTGAGGAGCAGAACGGCCGCGGCGTACGAGCACGCCGTCGCCAGCAGGGAGCACCGCAGTCGCTCGATGCTCCACCGGCTGCGGGGGACGGGCACCGGCACAGGGTAGCTAGCCACCCCCGGCTTCAACCGGCAAGGCCGCCGCGCGCCACGAGCAGCGCCACGGCCACCGCACCGGTGCCGATCGCGGCCCGGAACGGCAGCTGTCCGGTCCGGCCGCCCGGCCCCACCACCGCAGTGACAGCGAGCAGCGCCGCGACGGCGGCGGCCAGCACGCCGGCGCCGCCGGGCGGGCCCGGCGGAGCGGCCGCGAGCACCACGACGGCGCCCAGCAGCAACGCAGCGGCGAGCCTCCGCGTCCAGGTGGCACCGAGCCGGTGCGGCAGCCCACGTACCCCCGTCGCCGCGTCGTCGGCAAGGTCGGGCAGGACGTTAGCGCCGTGGGCCCCGACGCCCAGCAGGGCACCGGCGAGGACGAGCCACCACGGTGGGGCGGGAGCGCCCGGCAGGCCATACGTCACGAACGCGGGCAAGGCACCGAAGGCGACCGCGTACGGCAGCGGCGAGTAGACGGTGCCCTTGAGCCCCAGGTCGTAGGACCAGCCGGCGGCCACGACGGTCAGGCTGGCCGCCGCCGCCCGCCAGCCGGACGCGAGGGACAGTGGTACGCATGCGCCGGCGGCGAGCACGGCCGCGACTGCCACGACTCGCGGCGGCACGTCGCCGCGGGCGACCGGCTTGTCGCCGCGCCCGGCAGCAGCGTCCCGGTCGCGATCGAGCAGGTCGTTCAGCCACCCGATCGACAGCTGCCCGCTCAGCAGCGCGGCAGCCACCAGTAGGCAGCCACCGGGTGAGCGCCCGCCGGCCGCCGCGAGGGCGGTGCCCAGCGCCGTCACCGCGATGGTTGGCAGCGGGTGGCAGCTGCGGGCCAGAGCGAGGGCGAGGCGACCTCCGCCTCGCGCGCCCACCGGATCAGTATGGCGGCGTCCTGCACGAGGGGTGTCCGCACGCGTGCGGAGCACGGACGGGCACCTCCTGTCAAGACCCCTTTGCGCGGCGACATACCCCCTGACCTGCGCAAACGTTCAGGGGTGTCAGTGCGCCCGTGCTACCCTCAGGACCTGCGAAAGGGGTACCGGCACATGGCGTTCAAGGTCGGCGAGACGGTTGTCTACCCCCACCACGGGGCCGCCCTCATCGAGGCGATCGAGTCCCGGGTCATCAAGGGAGAGGAACGGCGCTACCTCGTCCTCAAGGTCGCTCAGGGCGACCTCACCGTCCGCGTGCCGGCTGACAACGTCGACCTCGTTGGCGTTCGCGACGTGGTCAACCAGGAGGGGCTCGACAGGGTCTTCCAGGTGCTGCGCGCGCCCTACACCGAGGAGCCGACGAACTGGTCCCGGCGGTACAAAGCCAACCTCGAAAAGCTCGCCTCTGGCGACGTCATCAAGGTCGCCGAGGTTGTCCGCGACCTGTGGCGGCGCGAGCGTGACCGCGGCCTTTCCGCGGGCGAAAAGCGCATGCTCGCCAAGGCTCGCCAGATCCTCGTCTCCGAGCTGGCCCTCGCCGAGCACACCAACGAGGACAAGGCGGAGACGATCCTGGACGAGGTCCTCGCCGGCTGAGCACCGCCGCCATCGTGGCCGCCGCCGGCCGTGGCGAGCGGCTGGGGGCCGGACCTCCGAAAGCGCTACGGCAGTTGGCCGGGCAACCGCTGCTGGTCCACGCCGTACGCGCGCTCGCTGCTGCCGCCTCCGTGCGTACGGTGGTGGTGGCCGCCCCGCCGGCCGATGTCGGCGCGGTGCGAGCCCTGCTGCGCACCGCACTCGGCGAGGTCGCGCCCGTCGAGGTGTGCGTGGTTGCCGGCGCTGAGAGCCGGCAGGGTTCGGTCGCCGCGGCGCTGTCCGCGCTACCGGCGGATGTCGATGTCGTCCTGGTTCACGATGCAGCCCGCCCGTTGGCGCCGGTCGCTCTCGTGGACGCCGTCGAGGCGGCGGTCCGCGACGGGATCGACGCCGTGGTTCCCGGCCTTCCGCTCAGCGACACAGTCAAGGAGGTCGACGAGCAGGGACTGGTCGTGAGTACCCCGCAGCGCGCCCGGCTGCGGGCGGTGCAGACGCCGCAGGGCTTCCGTCGGGAAATCCTGGAGGCGGCGTATGCCGCCGCTGCCGGCGAGCCCGCACCGCAAGCGACGGACGACGCGGTTTTGGTGGAGCGTTGCGGGACCGCAGTGCGGGTCGTCCCCGGAGCGGCGGAGGCCTTCAAGGTCACCGGCCCGCTCGATCTCGCCTTCGCCGAGGCCCTGCTCGCGACTCGGGAGGGCCGGTGACGCCTGCTGCGCTGCCGCGGGTCGGCGTCGGCGTCGACGTCCACCGCTACGCCGCCGACCGGCCGTGCTGGGTCGCGGGGCTGCACTGGACCGATGAGCCGGCCGGCCTCGCCGGGCACTCCGACGGCGACGTCGCTGCCCATGCCGCCTGCGACGCCCTGCTCTCGGCGGCCGGGCTCGGCGACCTCGGCACCCAGTTCGGGACGGTCCATCCAGAGTGGGCAGACGCGAGCGGGCTGAGGTTGCTCGTCGAGACGACACGGCGGCTGAACGCGGCCGGATTTGCCATCGGCAACGTCGCCGTCCAGCTCGTTGGCGAGCGCCCGCGGCTGGGCCTCCGGCGGATCGAGGCGGAGCAGGCTCTGAGCGAGGCCTGCGGGGCAGCGGCGACGCTGAGCGCTACGACGACCGACGGCCTCGGCCTCACCGGGCGCGGCGAGGGCCTCGCCGCGATCGCCACGGCGCTGGTGGTTCGGCTGCGCTGACGGAATGGTCCACCGCTCGCGCGAGTTTGCGTCGTCCGTGCCCGCCACCCTCCCCGAGCCCGCCACCCTCCCCGAGCCCGCCCGCGCGGCGCTCGACGCCCCCAACTTCGCCACCGTGGCCACCCTCGAGCCCGACGGGCAGCCGCAGCTGTCCGTCGTGTGGGTCAAGCGGGACGGCGACGACGTGGTGTTCTCCACGACGCGGGGCCGGCGCAAGGAGCGCAACATCGCGCGTGACCCACGCGTCTCGGTGCTGCTCTATCCCAGCGACGCGCCGTACAGCTACCTCGAGGTGCGTGGTCGCGCCACCGTGACCGAGCCGGGCGGACGCGAGCTCATCGACGAGCTGGTGCGCAAGTACACCGACCACGAGAGCTATCCCTGGGACGGCCCGGAGGCTGTCCGTGTCGTCGTCCGGGTGACGCCGGACAAGGTCACCTGGCACGGCTGAGCCGGCTTTCCTTCGCCTCCTCCTAACCCACGGCTGGCCGCCGACGCCGGCCCATCCGAGACGCTCAGCAGTGCCTCTACAGTCTGCCCCCACATACGGGGGCAGACTGTAGAGGCACTCGAAGGTCTGCCACGGCCGCCCATGCAGCCGCTGCTTTCCCCGGCCCAGGCGGCCCCGGACGCGCGGCTACCCTGGCCCGGGTGAGCCTGCGCCTGTACGACACCGCCACCCGTACAGTCCGCGACTTCGTCCCGCTGCAGCTGGGGAAGGCCGGCATCTACCTGTGCGGGGCGACGGTGCAGTCACCGCCGCACGTCGGCCACGTCCGGTCGGGCATCAACTTCGACGTGCTGCGGCGATGGCTGGAGGCCAGCGGCCACACCGTCACCTTCGTCCGCAACGTCACCGACATCGAGGACAAGGTCTTGGCGCGGGCGAGCACGGAGGGGGTCCCCTACTGGGTCATCGCGGCCCGTAACGAGCGGGCGTTCTCGCAGGCGTACGACCTGCTCGGCTGCCTCCCGGCGACGTACGAGCCGCGGGCCACCGGCCACGTCCCGGAGATGGTGACGCTCATCCAGCGGCTGGTCGACCGCGGCGCGGCGTACGTGCCCGGCAACGGCGACGTTTACTTCGACGTGCGCGCGTACCCCGGGTACGGATCCCTGTCCGGTCAGCGGCTGGATGAGCTGCAACCGGCCGAAGACGCCGATCCGGGCGGCAAGCGCGACCCGCGCGACTTCGCGCTGTGGAAGGGTGCCAAACCGGGGGAGCCGGCGTGGGACACCCCCTGGGGGCCTGGTCGTCCTGGCTGGCACCTGGAGTGCTCGGCGATGGCCGAGAAGTACCTCGGACAGGTCTTCGACGTTCACGGGGGTGGCCTGGACCTCGTCTTCCCCCACCACGAGAACGAGGTCGCCCAGTCCTGCGCGGCCGGTGACGCCTTCGCCCGCTACTGGATGCACAACGCGTGGGTGACCACCGCGGGCGAAAAGATGAGCAAGTCGCTGGGCAACTCGCTGCTGGTGACCGAGGTGGTCAAGCGGGTCCGTCCGGTCGAGCTGCGCTACTACCTCGGGGCGGCGCACTACCGCTCGGCCATCGAGTTCTCCTTTGCCGCACTGGACGAGGCGGCGGTCGCCTACCGCCGGCTCGAGGGCTTCGTCCGGCGTGCCGCGGAGTTGACCGGTCCCGTCGAGGCAGGACCGCTGTGCGCCGACTTCTCCGCCGCGATGGACGACGACCTGGGCGTGCCGGCGGCGCTGGCTGCCCTGCACGAGGTGGTCCGCGAGGGCAACACCCGCCTCGGTTCAGGTGATGGGCCAGCGCTGCGGGGTGTCCTGGGGTCGGTACGGGCGATGCTCGGGGTGCTGGGGCTCGACCCGCTCGCGCCGCCGTGGTCGGCGGCGACGACCGGCGGTGAGGACACGTCGCGGGAGGCCCTCGGCCGGCTGGTCGCGGCCGAGCTCGATGTCCGCGCGCGGGCACGAGCGGATCGCGACTTTGCCACCGCCGACGCCGTCCGCGACCGGTTGAAGGCTGCGGGGGTGGTCATCGAGGACACACCCGCCGGCACCCGCTGGGAGCTCGCCGACACCTCCTTCGACCCGGCAGGCGCGTGATGGCCGGTAACTCCCGACGGCGGGGGGCCAGGCGCAACCCCGGGTCCAAGAAGGGTCCGGTCGTCGGCTCCGGGGGGCAGCGCCGCCGCGGGCTGCAGGCCAAGGGCGCGACGCCCAAGGCCGAGGAGCGTCCCGGCCATCCGGCCGCCCGCCGCACTGGCCCCGCGGCACGGGGAGCGGCCAGCGGCCGGAGGACGGACTCCGGCCCCGAACGTCGTGGTGACCGCACGCCCGAACGCCGCGCCAGCCGGCGCACGGCCGCAGCCGCGGACGGGCGGGAGACCATTGCCGGCCGCAATGCGGTCCTCGAAGCCATGCGTGCAGGGGTACCCGCCTCGACCCTGTGGGTGGCCGAGCGTATCGAGGCCGACGACCGGGTCCGCGAGGTGCTGCGGCTGGCGGCCGAGCGCCGGCTCCCCCAGCTGGAGACGCCGCGGGCCGAGCTCGACCGCGTGACTGGAGGCGCCGTTCACCAAGGTGTCGCCCTGGCCGTGCCGCCGTACGAGTACGCGCATCCGGACGACCTGCTACAGCGGGCGTACGACGCCGCGGTGGCTCCGCTGATCGTGGCCCTCGACGGAGTCACCGACCCGCGCAACCTCGGCGCCGTCGTCCGCTCAACTGCGGCGTTCGGCGGGCACGGCGTGGTGGTCGCCGAGCGCCGGTCGGCTGGGATGACGGCGACCGCCTGGAAGGCATCGGCGGGAGCGGCCGCACGGTTGCCGGTGGCCCGTGCCACCAATCTCACCCGCCAGCTGCGCTCCTACGCCAACGCCGGGCTGGCCGTGGTCGGTCTGGACGCCGGAGGCTCGGCGGAGCTGGGCGACCTCTCGGTGGCCGCCGACCCGCTGGTGCTCGTCATCGGCGCGGAGGGTCGCGGCCTGTCCCGGCTCGTCGCCGAGACCTGCCAGTCGCGGGTGTGCATCGCGATGGCCGCCGAGGTCGAGTCGCTCAACGCGGGCGTCGCCGCCGGGATCGTGTTGCACGAGGTCGCTCGTGCGCGCCGGCAAGCCGGCTAGCCACGCAGCTGGTCCCACGGGATGCGGAAGGGCTCGGGGTCCGCCGCCTCATCGTCGTCAGCCGGTCCTACGCCGCCGATCACGGCCTGCTCGTCGGGCCGGTGCGCCAGCTCGTCGCGCAGGTAGGCATCCCGCGCCTCCTTGAGGCCGATGTCACGACCGGATCGCTCGGAGAGGTACCACCGGTGCTCGAGCACCTCATGGAACACCTCAGCCGGCTCGAGCTTGCCGCGCAGGTCGGCAGGCACCGAACGCACCACGGGCTCGAAAACCCTAGTGAGCCACTGGTGGGCGACGATCTCCTCGTCCTCACCCTGCTGGTCGGTGGCGGCGGCGTACTGGTCGAGGGCGTTGAGCAGGCGACGGGCCTGGTTCTCCTCGACGTCTAGGCCGGTGAGCCGCAGCAGCCGTCGGGAGTGGTGGCCGGCGTCCACCACCTTGGGCTGGATGCGCACACTGCGGCCGCCGACGTCGGTGACGATGTCGAGCTCGGCCAGGTCGAAGCCGAGCCGGTTGAGCCGTTCCACCCGTTGCGCGATGCGCCAGCGCTCGTCGAGCTCGAAGGACTCCGACCCGGTGAGCTCTCCCCACAACCGCTCGTATCGCGCGCCGACGTCGGCGGCGAAGTCGACCGGGTCGACGTGCTCGTCGAGCAGCCCACCGGCGGCCAGGTCCAGCAGTTCGCCCGCGATGTTGGTGCGTGCGTTGTCGATGTCGTAGGCCCGCTGGCCGGGGGAGAGCTCGTCGTGCAGCTCGCCGGTCTCGGCGTCGACGAGGTACGCCGCGAAAGCGCCGGCGTCGCGGCGGAACAGCGTGTTGGACAGGGAGCAGTCGCCCCAGAAGAACCCGGCCAGGTGCAGCCGGACCAGCAGTACAACCAGGGCGTCGACCAGCCGGCCCGCGGTGTCCGGGCGCAGCGTCTGCGAGAACAGCGCCCGGTACGGCAGCGAGAACTGCAGGTGCCGGGTGATGAGCACCGGGTCGAGTGGCGCGCCCGCCGGCGACTCCCGGCCGGCGATGATGCCGACCGCCTCAACGGCGGGTACGCCGCTGCGCTCCAAATCGCGCAGGAGGCGGTACTCACGTTGCGCCAGCCGCTCGACGACCTCCTTGACGGCGTACACCCGCCCGTCGAGCCGGACGAAGCGAACGACGTGGCGGGACAACCCACGCGGCAGCGCCACCAGCCGGTCCGCCGGCCACGCCTCCAGCGGCACCTCCCAGGGCAGGTCGAGCAGCTGGGGGTCCTGCGGTGCGGCGAGGATGCGCAGCGGCACGGGGTGGCCGTACAGGCGGGCAGCCGGGGGGCGGTGGAGCTCAGCTGGACAGCCGTGCGCCGGTCTGCTCGTCGAACACGTGGGTCTTGGCGGGGTCGACGGTCAGCCGGATCTGGCTGCCCTTGCCGGGAGGCGTACGGGCCGCGTGGCGGGAGATCAGCGACACGTGGGTGCCGTCGAAGTCGGCGGAGGAGTAGACGAACGCGTCCGCTCCGAGCTCCTCCACGACGTCGACGGTGGCCGGGATGCCCTCGCGTTGAGACAGGTCAAAGGCCTCGGGCCGGATGCCGACGGTGATCCGGTTGCCGGACGCGCGGGCGAGGAGCTCCCGGGGTATCGGCAACGTGTAGTCGCCGATGCGGGCGCCGCCGGAGTCGACCGGCACGCTCATCAGGTTCATCGCGGGGGAGCCGATGAAGCCGGCGACGAAGGCGTTCACCGGGTGGTCGTAGAGGTTGAGCGGGGTGTCGACCTGCTGCAACAGCCCGTCCTTGAGCACGGCTACCCGGTCCCCCATGGTCATGGCCTCGACCTGGTCGTGGGTGACGTACACGGTGGTGACGCCGAGCCGGCGCTGCAGCGACGCGATCTGCGTACGGGTGGAGACGCGGAGCTTGGCGTCGAGGTTCGACAGCGGCTCGTCCATGAGGAAGACCTGCGGCTCGCGCACGATGGCCCGACCCATCGCGACGCGCTGGCGCTGGCCACCGGAGAGCGCCTTGGGCTTGCGGTCGAGGTACGGCTCAAGGTCGAGCAGTCGGGCGGCGTCAGCGACCCGGCGCCTGATCTCGTCCTTGCTGTCGCCCGCGATCTTGAGGGCGAAGCCCATGTTGTCGGCGACCGTCATGTGCGGGTACAGCGCGTAGTTCTGGAAGACCATCGCGATGTCCCGGTCCTTGGGCGGGACCCGCGTGACGTCGCGGTCGCCGATGCGGATGGCACCGCTGTTCACGTCCTCCAGGCCCGCCAGCATCCGCAGGCTGGTCGACTTACCGCAGCCGGAGGGGCCCACCAGGACGAGGAACTCGCCATCGCGGATGTCGAGGTCGAGCTTGTCGACCGCCGGCCGCTCCGCCCCGGGGAACACGCGGCTGGCCTTGTCGAACGTGACGGTGGCCATGGCTCACCAGTCCTTCCACCGGCAGGAACGTGCCGGACGATCCGAGTGAAGGTTGTCGCAGTGTGGCGCACCCGCGCCGTCGGGCGCCAGCATCGGGCCGGCCGGTCTGGCTGCAAGGCGGAGTGGCGAGGTCGCGGCACTAGGCTGCGCGGGGACTTGGCCGGCGTGGCGCAACTGGCAGCGCACCCGACTTGTAATCGGGCGGTTGGGGGTTCGAGTCCCCCCGCCGGCTCTGTGTCATGTCTCAAGACATCGGCGACAGGCCGGACCCACCTCGGCGGCTTGTTGACCCTCGACGAACAGTGCGGTGATGACCAGCCGGGCCTTCGACATGGTCGAGCCTCACGCGGCGCCAGAGGCTGTCGCCTATGTCTTGAGACATGTGTCGCCGATGTGTTGAGCCAGGACACCCCGCCGGCTCCCATCCTGACGGCTGCGGTAGTCGGTAACGGCGGCCGCCCGTGCGAGGGGCTGGTGCAAGACTCGCTTAGCTGCTTGCCGCAAGCTGCGAGGGCTGCGAGAGCCCGCAGCCGGCGAGCGGTCTCCCAGCGGAAAGCGGGCAGCGCCACCGGCTCGACCAGGGGAGCCAACCGGCAGGTGAAGGTGAGGGTGTAGATCACCTCGCTGCAGCCGTCGGGCAAGGGACGGTGCCGGATTGACGCGGCCCACCTGACGAACGGGAACGGCGCGTCGACGAGCACGACCGCGGCCAGCAGCGGTCGGGAGAACGTGACGTAGCGGGTCCGGAAGCTCAGGTTGCCGAGCCGCCGCCGGGCGGTGCAGACGGCCTCAACGCCGCGGTCCGGCGGAACGTCGCCGACCGTGTACGCGCTGCGCAGCAGCGTGTCCCAGGTCAGTCGTCGGTGGTAGTCGTGCACCAGGTCGAAGGTCTCCTCGACCCCGGCCGGAACGACCTGCCGGACGACGGCGTGGGCGGTCACCCGGCGAGCCGACGGGCAGCGGCGGCGTAGCGCCGGTTGACCAGCCGCTGGCCGGCCCCAGCTACGGGCGGTACGAGCGGCTGGCCCGGCAGCGAGCCGTACGCGAAGCCCCGGCGCACCGTCGCGCCGCCCACCTCCGGGTAGCTGCGGCGCGGCGCGCACCTCGAAGTCATCGGAGACCACCGTCCGCACGGTAGTGGTGACGGCTGCCCGCTATGGGGAGGGTTGCTCGTAGGGGTGCGGACGATCCTCCCCGGTAAGCGTCGCCACCCCGCGCGGACGCGTGACCGCGACACCTCCGGGCTGAAAGCGCTGACCCGGCCGCACGGTCACCTGGTCGCCCTCGGTCTTCCTCAGACCGGAACAGCCCGCCAGCGCAGGGGGTCACGCGGCTCGTTCGGCGGCTTTCGCAGGGCCAGCCGCCACCACTCCACGTCGTGCCACGCGCCGTGCTTGTACCCGACGTTCTCGAAGGTGCCAACGCGACGAAACCCCAGGGCTTGGTGCAGCCCGACACTGGCCGGATTGGGCAGCGCGATCCCGGCCAGGGCGCTGACGTAGCCGAGCCCGCGGAGCGTGTCGAGCAACGGCTCGTACAGCAGCCGGCCGACACCCCGCCTCCGATGACTCGCGTCGACGTACACCGAGACCTCCACCGACCAGCGGTACCCGCTGCGCTCCCGATGCCGGCCGGCATAGGCATAACCGACGACCTCGCCGTCCTCCTCGGCGACCAGCCAGGGCAGCGACGAGGTCGTCACCACGATGCGGCGCCGCATCTCCGCGAGGTCTGGGACCTCGGTCTCGAACGAGGCGACCGTCTTTTGCACGACGGGCGCATAGATCGACAAGATCCCGGGCGCATCCGGTAGGCCTGCTGGCCTGACCCGGGCTGCCAGCGCTCCCACGCAGGCAGCGTACGAGCCGTCGCGCTGCCAGGATGAGCCGTGTGGCTCGTCCCCTCGTCCTGGCCGACCCGGCGGCGGCGTCCCTCGTGGGCTCTGCGCTGCTCGCGTGGCTCCTGCTGGAGGTGAGGTTGGCGCGCCGCGGTGGGAGCGGTCCGGATCTCGACGAGGGCAGCCGCACGGCAGTCCTGCTCGGGTACGCCGCGGCGCTCGTCGCCGCGGTGGTGGCCGCCTTGACCGCGCCGCCGGCGGTCATCCCAGGGCAACGATGGACTCCGCTGGTCCTCGGCGTTGCGGTCATCGCAGCGGGGCTGGCGCTGCGGGTCTGGGCGGTACGCACCCTCGGGCGGTGGTTCACGTACACGGTGCAGGTCGTGCCCGGACAGCGGGTGGTCTCCTCCGGGCCGTACCACCGAGTGCGTCACCCCTCCTACACCGGGGCCTTGCTGTGTTCGGGCGGCTTCGGGTTGGCCCTCGGCAACTGGCTGTCCGTGGCGCTGGGCGCGCTGCTGCCCGTCCCGGGGGTGCTGCACCGGGTGCGGATCGAGGAACGCGCGCTGCTGCGGGCGTTCGGGACGGAGTACGCCGACTACCGCGACCGCACCCAACACCTGGTCCCATGGGTCTGGTAGTCAACGACATCCACTCCGCCCTCAACGAGACCGAGGTCGCGGAGGTCGTCCAGGTCGGTTCCCTCAGCGATGTCCAGGACGCGCTGGCGCGCTGTCGGGCGGCGGGTCGACCCGTCAGCGTCGCCGGAGGGCGGCACGCGATGGGCGGGCAGCAATTCGTTACCGACGGCGTGCTGCTGGACACCCGTGGCTTGCGCCGGGTGCTCGACCTCGATAGCGAACGCGGCCTCGTCGAGGTGGAGGCTGGCATCCAGTGGCCGGAGCTGGTGGGTTCACTGCTGCGCGCCCAGGAAGGCGCTTCGGCGCAATGGGGGATCGTCCAGAAGCAGACGGGAGCGGACGACTTCACGCTCGGTGGCTCCGTGTCGGCGAACGTCCACGGACGCGGCCTGACGCTCCCTCCGATCGTGTCGGACGTCGAGTCGCTGCGGCTGGTGCGTGCCGACGGCAGCGTGGTCGAGTGCAGTCGCCGTGAGAACGCTGAACTGTTCGCCCTGGTGGTGGGCGGGTACGGCCTGTTCGGGGTGATCTACTCGGTCACGCTCCGGCTGGCTCGTCGCCGCAAGCTCGAACGCGTCGTCGAGCTGCTCAGCGTCGACCAGCTCGAGGCCGCCTTCGAGGACCGGATCGCTGCCGGCTTCCGCTACGGCGACTTCCAGTTCGCCATCGACCTCGCCTCGCCCGACTTCCTGCATTGGGGCGTGTTCTCCTGCTACCGGCCGACCGAGGTCGACACCCCGATCGGCGAAGGGCAGCTGGCGCTCAGCCGGGAGAACTGGCAGGAGCTGCTCTGGCTGGCCCACGGTGACAAGCAGCGCGCCTTCGACGAGTACACGCGGCACTACCTGGCCACCTCGGGTCAGCTCTACTGGTCCGACATCCACCAGCTCGCCGCCTACGTCCCCGGATATCACGCTCAGCTCGACCGTCATGGTGGCGGGACGTCGGCCAGCGAGATGATCGGGGAGGTGTACGTACCGCTGGGACGCCTCCCCGACTTCATGGCCGCGGCCGCAGCAGACTGCCGCCGCAACGAGGTCGACATCATCTACGGCACCGTCAGGCTCGTCGAAGCCGACGACGAGACGGTGCTCGCCTGGGCCAGGCAGCGGTGTGCTGGCATCGTGCTCAACGTCCACACCGTCCACACCCAGGCGGGGATCGAGTCCGCCGCCGCGGCGTTCCGGCGGCTCATCGACCTCGCCTTGGAGCGCGACGGGAGCTTCTTCCTCACCTACCACCGCTGGGCCACCGACGAGCAGGTCCATGCCGCCTACCCGCGGTTTCCGGAGTTCGTGCAGAGCAAGCGCCGGCACGACCCGGACGGACTCTTCTCCAGCGACTGGTACCGGCACTACTCCGCGGTCTGACCCGAGGCTTGGCCGGCGCGGATGGACGTACGTCAGGCAGCGCCGGCGCGCAGCTTCTCCAGCACCAGGGGGTCGATGGATCCTGCGACGTGGCGCTCCTCGTAGTTCTCCACGCCCATCCACTCCAGCAGCGCCTGGTCGAGGTCCGCGCCGGTGTACCCGCGCTCGCCGAGCAGCTGCCGTACCTCGGTCGCCAGGTCACCCTCCAGCGGCTGCAGGCTCTGCGGATCCGGCTTGCCGAAGTACAGCTCGTGCAGGTCGAGCAGCCGGGCCAGCTCGGGCACCGGGTCGGGATGGTCGTCCACCCGCAGGTCCACGGCGACGTCGCTGGTGCCTCCGTACCCACCCCCGGGGCTCACGACGAGCAGCGCCGCGCTCTGCCGGCCACGCTTGTCACCGCCAGCCTCGTCACCGGCGGCCAGTGCGCGCAACAGCCGCCGGGCCAACGGGGAGTCGGCCGGGGACTGCAGCCACTCCCGCTCCATGGACGCGACCACCTCCGCACCGGCGAGGCAGTTGCCCTGGATGGCGTAGCCCGGCCCGGAGGAGCCACCGGCCCAGCTGATGCACTCCGCGCCGGTGTAGGTCCCCGACCCGCCGGTCAGGTCGACGGCCCCTAGCTGCCGGTGTGCCCGCTGGTCGTCCTCAGCCATGAGGGCATCCAGCGTGTCCTGAGCGGAGCGGCCGGCCGCCAGCGCTGCGAGTCCTTCGGCCCGGTCGGACAGGTCGGGCATCGCCTGGGCGGCCAACGCCCCCGCGTCCACCGCCGCTGCCGGCACCACCGCACCGACGGCGAGGAACTTGCTGGCCACCGCCACGCCGTACGACTGCCCGTCGGCGTCCTTGGTCACGATCGAGAAGGTCATGCAGGGCAGCGTACGGTCGGCCGGTCCGACCATGGCCGGGGAGGATGCTCCGTAGCGGTGCGCGGGTGATCCTCCCCAGTCCTGACGCTCCCGTTCGTCCGAGCTCAGCCGGCGAGGCGCTGTCCGTCGACCTCGACGTCAACCTTGTCGGGGTAGAAGCAGACGTGGTCCTTGGCGCGGAGCCCCTCGGGTAGCGGGTCGGGCAGGCTCCATGCGGCGTCTTCGACCGTGGTGTCGCCGAGCTTCAGGTGCCAGTGCTGGCCGGCGCCCTTGTAGGGGCAGTCCGACACCGTCTCGCTGCGCTCCAGCAGGTCGGCGTCGACGTCTGCTGGAGGCAGGTAGTAGCGGACGGGCAGGCTGGTCTCGAACAGCAGCAGCGGTTGCGTCGACTCGGCCACCACCTGCCCGCCGTGGCGCACGACCACGTGGCGGGAGCTGGGGTGAACGTCCACGCGGTGGTACGGGTCCTTCACATGCGCGTAGACCCGCTCGTCCTCCACGTACCACTCGTCTATCGCGTCCGGGTAGACCGCGACGTACCCCTGCAGCCAGGCGGCCTCCTCCAGCGGTTCCGCGTACGCCCAGACCGCGTTGTCGACCACGCGGTCCCCGCTGTGCAGCGACCAGTACGACGCCTCGCCCTTGAACGGGCAGCGGGTGTGGTGCTGGGTCGGCTCGAGGAGGTCGGAGCGCACGTCCTCGCGGGGGACGTAAAGCGTCGCCAGGTGCCCGGTCTCGTGCAGCATCTTGGCCCGGGTGGAGTCGAGCACCGTCTCCCCGGCCAGGACGGCGCGCAACCGCGGCTGGAAGTCCTCCCAGTACAGGGTGTGTGCCGGCCCGTCCCAATGGCCGTTGAAGTGGCCAGCGTGCTGCGGCCCGAACGGACCCGTCCCCAGCGTGAGCGCCACCGTTCATGCCCCTCTCGGTCATCGACTCCTGCGGTGCACGCTGGAACACTGGCCTCCGCCCGACCATTCCGCCGCCGGGCGAGCCCGCGCCCAGGGTGCGCCAGGCTGCGTAGGCTCCGGCCGATGAGTGAGCTCATCAGCGGCGACGGCACCGCCGAGGACGTCTGGGGCGAGTGGCTCCCCGAGCAGGACTGGCCGGCAATCGACGTGGCGGGGATGCGTGACGGCGCCGAGCACGCGGTGGTGGTCGCCGCTCACCCCGACGACGAGGTGCTCGGGATCGGGGGGTTGCTCGCCGGGCTCGCCGCCGCCGATGTGCGACTGGACCTCGTCTGGGCCAGCGACGGCGAGGGCTCGCACCCGGGCTCGACCGCGCCGCTCGTGACCCGGCTGGCGCAGCTGCGCCGCCAGGAGTCCGCGACCGCGTTGGGCCGGCTCGGCGTTCGGGGTTACCGAGCTCACCATCTCGGACTGCCGGACGGGTCCGTCGGCGGGCACGAGGACGAGCTCGGCCAGACACTGGGTGACCTTGTCCGGCCGGGGTCGCTTGTCCTGGCGCTCTGGCGCGGAGACGGCCATCCCGACCACGAGGCCTGCGGCCGGGCGGCAGCGTCCGCCGCCGCGACCGGCGGGGGACGGCTGGTCGAGTACCCCGTGTGGGCCTGGCACTGGGGGGCGCCGGGCGACCCGCGGATCCCGTGGCAGCGGGCACGACGGCTGGCGCTGTCGCCGGAACTGGTCGCCCGTAAGGCCACCGCGGTGGACGCGTTCGACACGCAGGTACGCCCCATCGGGCCAGACCGCTGGGACGGCCCGGTGCTGTCGGCGCGGATGCTCGCCCACTTCGCCCGTGACGTGGAGGTGGTGTTCGGCTGAGCCCGCCCGCCGCAGCGGAGAGTGCTAGGGCTTGCGCCACACCGAGACGTGGGTCGTGCTGTCGTCGTCGTACGGCTTGCGCTGCCAGTCCTGCCAGCGGTGCTCGAGCGCCAGCCCCGCCATCCGGGCCATGAGGTCGAGCTCCTGCGGCCAGGCGTATCGGTGATTGGCCGGGAACATGCGCACGCCGCCAGGGGTCACCAGCAGCTTCGTCGTCCGCATGTGCTGCTCGCTGGGGAGGAGTTGGGCGATCTCGATCAGCACCCGCTGGTCGCGGACGTCGAGCACCCGTACGGCCTGCCCGCGGCGGAAGGCCCCTGGGTCGGGCACCCACGCCTCGACGAGGAACCGTCCGCCCGGCCCGAGGTGGGCAGCGGCGTTGGCGAAGCAACGCACCTGGGCGTCCTGGTCGGGTAGCGCGTAGATGGTGTTGATGGCCAGCACGACCAGGCCGTACTCCCCGGGTACGCGCGTGGTGGAGAAGTCACCGATCTCGACTCGGATGTCCGCAGCGCCCGGCTTGGCGTGCAGCAGTTCCACCATGTCTGGTGAGCCGTCGACACCGGCGACCTCCACGCCCTGCTCGGCCAGCGGCAGGGCGAGCCGTCCGCTGCCGATGCCGAACTCGAGCACCGCCTGGCCCTCGGCGAGCTTGACCAGCGTCTCCACCGCCGGCCCCGGGTCCAGGTTCTCGACGAGCCGGTCGTAGTCGTCGGCCGCGAAACGGCCGTACGCCGCCGGGTCGAAGTCGCTCAACCGGTCACCTCCTGGAGCAGCACGGCAGCGCTACGGCGGTTCGCCGTCGCCGCGGGGGGAACCTATCGGCTCGTGGAGCCTGTCCAGGACGGCGACTGGGTCGACCGGGTCGGTCGGGCGGTCGACGACGTCGTGACGATCAGGGCCTACCGCGACGGTCCGCTAATCGTGCGCGGCCGCTTCCGGCTGCTCGACCCGAGCGGTGAGGAGATCGACCCCGGCCGGGACACCGTCGCCCTTTGCCGCTGCGGTCGCTCGACCCGCAAACCCTTCTGCGACGGCAGCCACCGCGCGGTCGGGTTCCGTGCCCCCAACCGGCCCGGTCCGGGCAGCTGAGGACGCGCGCTGGCGGGCGCGCAGGGTGCGCGGCGAGTGGGCCGCGACCCGCAGCCGCTGGCCGGCGTACGGGACCCCACCACGCCTCCACCGCAACCACAGCACTGCCCAGGAGCAGGCGCCGCGCTCAAGCAGCCAGGCGGGGGCGAGCAGTGACGCGGCGACCGGGAAGACCCGCGCACCCCCGGCCCGGCGCCGTCCGGCCTCCGCCACCACGACGCTGCCGGCGACCAGCGTGGCCAGCCGTCCCGGCCGGCGCCGGCCAACCAGGCTGACGACGGTCGGCCACACGGTCAGGAAGCCGGCCAACCGCCACGGTTGGGCCAGGTCGTCGTAGGCCTGGCGCATTCGCTGGTCGAGGAAGCGTTGAACCGAGGAAGGCAGCCGGGCGACATAGAGGTCGAGGGGCCGCGCCTCGCGTCCGCCGGAGGCCCGTACGGTCCGGATCAGTTCGAGGTTCTCGAACAGCACGTCGCCGTCGTAGCCGCCCATCGCCTGCCACCTCGACCGGCGGATGGCGAAGGTACCGGGATAGTCGGCGCCGGCCACCGCGCGGTTGAGCAGCGAGCGGGCGGTGTCCCACGCGGCATGCCAGGGGGTCGGCCGGAAGAAGTTCTGCGGCCGCACCAGGTCGGCCTGCTCCAGCAGCCCGACCACCCGGCGCAGCTCCGCCTCCCCGTAGCGCACGTCGTCGTCGGCGATGACTACCTGCTCGTGCCGGGTCCGGTCCATGCCGGTGCGCACGCCCGCAACCTTGCCGTTGGCGCACGCGTGGGCCGGATCGGGGCGCAGGTGCACAACGGTCCCGGCCCACAGCTGCGCGTGCTGGGCGAACACGGGCGCCGGCGAGCCGTCGATGACGAGAACTCGAGCCCACCGGCTCAGCTCGCGTAGGTAGGCGGTCAGCTCGCCGAGACCCTCGTCGTCGTCCCAGCGCAACGGCAGGACGTAGTCGACGCCCGCACTCATGCGGTCAGCCGGGCCGCCCGGGGACGCAGGGAGGACCGGCCGCAGCGCCACGCGTCCAGCAGCGTTGCGCCGAAGCGGGCCTCCAGCAGGAGGGTGGCCGCAGCACCGAAGAGCACGTCGCCGCGCAGCTGCGGCTCGGCGCGGACGAATGACCCGCAGAGGTCGACGGCCACGATCTGCTCGTGGACGGCATCGGCCAGGACATGCTCGTCGTAGAAGGCGGTCGCCTGCCGGCCGAAGCCGAGGCGGCGCAGCCCGGTGGCGTAGCGGCGGTTGGGCGTTGTCGATGTCATCTCCAGCACCGCCAGATGCCCGAGCAGAGCTCCCCGCCAGCGCCGGTGCAGCGCGAACAGCGACATGAGGTTGACCGTCGCGAGCGTCGCGGCCGGCACCAGGTCCACCCATGTCCCGTAACGGTCGTCGAGGCCAAGCGCCCGCATGGTCTGCGCGAAGAGGGCGGCGTGCATCCGCTCGGCGCGCCCGCCGCCGAACTCGTCCCACTGCACCTCCAGCAGTGCGGCCTTGGCCGGGCCGGGGGGCAGCCGGGGCACGACGAACGCGTGGGGGTCGGCCTCCTTGAGCTGGTAGACCGAGCGGTGCTGCACGAACTCGACGAACTGCTCGAGGCTGGCATGGCGCATGAGGTACGCCGACAGCGCCGGGCCGTCGTCCTCGTCCACCAGCCGGGCCAGCTCGAGGTCCACGTCCTCCTGCCGGTCGACGGGGCGCACGCTCGCCCGCAAGGCGTCCTCGACGCAGCGCTCGACCTGCGCGCGCACCGCCAGCAGCGAGGGGTGCCATTCCCAGCGCTCGTCCACGCCGTCCAGGCCTCGGTAGTGCAGCTCGTAGCACAGCTGCAGGGACAGCTGCAGGTCCTCGTCGGACAGCGGATCGGCGCTGCCCCGCACTGCTGCGACGGTGATCGCGCCCAGCCCGGCCCCGAGGACCGGGTCGTCCCGGTCGGCGGGGTCGGCGGGGTCGGCGGTGCCCGGTGGCTCGCGGAGGAGGCGCAGCAGGGCGTCACTCACCGGGCCGCGCGCGAACGGGAGTGGCATCTCGCTCTCCTCCCGTGGCCGTCACTGCCCTGGGAATGATGCCGCAGATGGTGCCGTGGCACCACGGGGAGCCGTTTCGGTGCCGCCCGCACTCAGACCGCGGTCGCCGCGCCGCGCCCGGGTGGCGTAGCGATTCAGGCGATGCCGGCGAAGAGGTCGGTCTCCCGCCCGTCCGGGTTGTCGCTGTCGGGGACGGCGCGGCCGCGCGCCAGCCGGTAGTACTCCCGGCCCCAGAACTCCCGGGGATCCTCAGCCATGCGTAGGAACGGCGTGTCCAGGCTGACCTGCGAAGGGTAGGCGCGCCAGGCGGCGAGCTTGGCGTCGAAGAAGTCGCGGCCGTCCACGACAGTCGTGATCTCGGCGTCGGGGGTGGTGAAGGGCAGCTCACCGTCCGGGTCGAGCTCGCCGAAACCTTCGTCGCCGGCCGCCCGCATCCGGCGCAGGCCCTCGCGTACCAGCGACTCCGGCAGGGCCGACCAGTACACCTTGCCGACCTTCCACGGCTCTCCGCCAGCGACCGAGTCCTCGGCCGCCAGGTCGACGGCCCGGGTGGCGACGCGGTGAGCCTGGATGTGGTCGGGGTGCTCGTACCCGCCGCGGGGGTCGTAGGTGACCACGACCTGCGGCCGCACCTCCCGGATCACGGAGACGAGCCGCAGGGCCGCCTCGTCCACGGGCGTACGGCAGAACGCCTGCGGGTGCTCGTTGCTCGGCGTGCCGGCCATCCCCGAGTCGCGGTACTCGCCGGGGTCGCCCAGGTAGCGGTGGTCCTCGACGCCGAGCGCCTCCAGCGCGGCCGCGAGCTCCTGCATCCGGTGCTCGGCGAGCGCGGCGTCACCGGCAGAGGTGAGATGCGCGAGGTCGGGGGAGACCACCTCGCCCTCCTCGCCGCGCGTGCACGTGACCAGGGTGATGGACGCACCGCTCGCGGCGTACCGGGCCATGGTCACTCCCGTGCTGGTTGTCTCGTCGTCGGGATGCGCGTGCACGAGCAGCAGCCGACGCGGGTTGTCCAGATTCTCGAGCGCCTCCTCCTCACGCGCGTCGAGCGCCCCCTCGACGACGTCCGCAGCCTCGGCCAGTACGGCGTTCTCGACGCTGGCGGCGGCGGCCGGAGCGACGATCGTCTCGGTGCCCGGCTCGACCGCAGGCGGCGCCGGCTCGGGCGGGACCGTGGTCACGGGGCGCACCTTACGACGCACCTGCCGCGTCGTTGCACCGGCGGCGGTGCTTGCGCCTGACCTCGGCTTAGCCGGCGGCCAGGGTGTCCAGGAACGTCCGTGCCCAGCGGGTGACGTCGTGGGTGAAGACATGGGTACGCATCGCGCCCATCCGCGCGCGAGCCTCCTCAGGCTCCACCTCCATCGCCTCCACGATGGCCCGCTTGAGGTCGTCGACGTCGTGCGGGTTGACCAGGAACGCCTCGCTGAGCTCGTCAGCCGCGCCGGCGAACTCGCTGAGCACCAACGCACCGTGCAGGTCGTGGCGGCAGGCGACGTACTCCTTGGCGACGAGGTTCATCCCGTCGCGCAGCGGTGTCACGACCATCACGTCGGCGGCGCGAAACAGCGCGGCCAGCTCGGGCCGGTCGTGCGACGAGTGCAGGTAGTGCACCGCGGGGTGGCCGAGGCGGGCGTGCTCGCCGTTGATCCGCCCGACCGCCTGCTCGATCTCGTCGCGAAGCACGCGGTAGTGCTCCACCCGTTCCCGGCTTGGCGTGGCGACCTGGACGAGCACGGCGTCCTCTGGCGTCACGGTGCCGTCCGCGAGCAGCTCGCCGAACGCCTTGAGCCGGTGGCCGATGCCCTTGGTGTAGTCGAGCCGGTCGACGCCCAGCAGCACCCGGCGCGGCTCGCCCAGCTCGGCGCGGATCTCGATGGCGCGCTTTTCCACCTCCGGGGTCCGGGAGAGCTCGTCGAGCTCCGTGGCGTCGATGGAGATCGGGAACGCCGCTGCGCGGACCGTACGGCCGTCTGGGGTGCTCACCGCGTCGACGCCGTCACCAGCTGCCTCCACCGCGGGAAGCCCGAGGAGCCGCTCGGTGAGCTGCACAAAGTTGGCAACCGCCCCCCGGCGCTGGAACCCGACGAGGTCGGCGCCAAGCAGGCCTTCGAGGATGCGGCGCCGCCACGGCAGCTGAGCGAACAGCTCGGTCGGCGGGAAAGGTATGTGCAGGAAGAAGCCGATCCGCAGGTCGGGACGGCGCTGGCGCAGCATGCTCGGCACCAGCTGGAGCTGGTAGTCCTGGACCCAGACCGTCGCGCCCTCGCCGGCCACGGCCTCCGCGGCCTCGGCGAAGCGTGCGTTGACCCGTACGTAGGCATCCCACCACTCGCGGTTGTACTCCGCCGGGACAATGACGTCGTGGTAGAGCGGCCACAGCGTCGAGTTGGAAAGGCCCTCGTAGTAGTCCGCGACCTCCGCGGCAGACAGCGGTACGGCCACCAGGTCCATGCCGTCCTCGCGGAACGGCTCCGGGGCGTCGTCGACGCCGCCTGCCCAGCCGACCCAGGCGCCGCCGTGCCCGCGCATCACCGGAGCGAGTGCGGTGACCAGCCCCCCGGGGCTACGCCGCCACGACACCTCACCCGAGTCACTCTCGACGCGGTCGACCGGAAGCCGGTTGGCGACCACGACGAGGTTTCGGTGCTCGGGGCTCACGGGTCCTCCGATCCTCCCTGTTGCCAGCCAACCTAGTCGTCGGCCGAGGCAGCGCGCCGCTCGAGCCCGCACCCCGCCGCTCGTGGCCGGGGAACCGCCACGACACGCGCCCGGGAATGACAGCCGTGTGGTTAGGCGCCCGTACGATGCCCGCAACAGACACCTCGCAGGCCGGAGACCGCCGCCATGGACCCAGCGCGCAGGGCGAGCGACGCCGCCGAGCACAGCGCAGCCGGTGTCGCCACCGGGCCGTTGGCGCGCCAGGCCGCCGACCAGCTCTCCGCGCGCGACCGGGCGGTCCTCGACTTCGAGCGTCAGTGGTGGCGCTACGTGGGCGCCAAGGAGCAGTCGGTCCGCGAGCAGTTCGACATGTCCTCCACGCGCTACTACCAGGTGCTCAACGCGCTCATCGACCGGCCGGAGGCGCTCGCGTACGACCCGATGCTGGTCAAGCGGCTGCGGCGGCTGCGGGCGACCCGAGCCCGAGCACGCTCTGCGCGCCGGCTCGGCATCGACATCTGACGTCGCGCCCGCCAGGCCACCGTGTACCGTTTCCGCGCCTGGCTGGACCGCGCGTTGCCGACGATCGTCGCGCTCGTAGGTACCGGAGTGGTCGTGCTGCTCTTTCTCCTCTTCTTCGGCGGCATGCGGAGGTGACCGGTGAGCAGCGCCTGCCCCGGCCGCTGACCAGCGCCGGGTCGGCCGCGCTGGCAGCGCTTCTCGCCGAGCCGGTCGCGGCACTGGTCGCCCTCGACTTCGACGGGACGTTGGCGCCCATCGCTGCGCGACCCGAGGCGGTCGTCCCCCATCCCGGTGCGGTCCCCGCGCTCGTCGCACTGGCGCCCAGGGTCGGCCAGCTCGCCGTCCTCACCGGCCGCCCGGCGGGGGAGGCGGTGGCCGTCGGCCGGCTGGCGGATGTCCCGGGACTGGTCGTCGCCGGCCACTACGGGCTGGAGCGGTGGGCTGACGGCCGGCTGAACAGCCCCGCTCCCCACCCGGGTGTCGCCTCGGTGCGCCTCCGACTCGGCGAGGTCGTCGCGGCTGCACCTGCTGGCACAGCGCTGGAGGACAAGGGCCATTCCCTCGCGGTCCACACCCGGGGGACGGCCGACCCGACGGGCACCTTGCAGGCCCTGCGTCCAGTCGTGGAGGCCATCGCCGCCGACGGGGGGCTGGAGGTCGTCCCGGGGAGGCTGGTGCTGGAGCTGCGCCCGCCGGGCATCGACAAGGGCGTCGCCCTGACGCAGCTCGTCGCCGAGACGGCCGACGCGGCCCATGCGTCAAGCGGTGCCGGAGCGGTCCGCAGCGTCCTCTACGCCGGCGACGACGTGGGTGACCTGCCGGTGGTGGACGCCGTCACCGGGTTGCGCCAACAGGGGGTGCTCGGGGTCGTGGTGTGCGCCGATTCCGTGGAGTCGCCCGCCAAGCTGCGCGCACGCGCCGACCTCGTCGTGGACGGTCCGAACGGCGTGGTGTCGCTGCTGCAGGCTTTGGTGCGGGCGCTGACCTCCGCTCCCGGCTGAGCCCGCTGGGGGTCGCGCTGCGATGCTCGGCGGAACACCGGCCGCACCGGCCGCTCCATGTACCCGCCGTCGGAGAGCCCCGCGGCCCGCTCGAACACGTTGCGAGAGGCGAGGTCCCCGGTCCTGACCCACGACCAGCCGGCGGCAGCCAGGTACAGCGGGATCATCACGGGTCCCAGCGACCAGGCGTACTGCGTTGCATGGCGGGACTCGTGGCGCAGCAGCGCCGGCCTCCGGGCGATCTCGTTCGCGCTCAGTCGGGTCAGTACGACATTGCCGACGGTGAACGCAAGCGCGGGTGGCACCGGCAGTTGGTAGTCGACCGCGAGCAACAGCCCAGCGGGACCGTTGCCGACTTGGGCGCAACCGCCCAGTGCCACCCCCAGTCCGAGCAGCGTCGAGCCATTGAGGGCGTTGACGGCCGCCCGCAGCCGTTCGGCGGGAGTCACCGCACCAGTGTGGTGGCGCTGTGACCGGCGCTCACTGGGCGGCGGGTTCCAACGCCTCGCCGCTTGCACTCGACGAGGGAGAGTGCTAAACAAAGGGCTGGCACTCTCGGTCCGAGAGTGACAAGCACCTGGTCCGGGTCCGGCGAGGTCTGAACCGTGCGGCGCAGGGTGTCGTACGGCTGGCGGGCCGTCCGTCGCGGGCGTCGACCCGGCCGACGCATCCGTACTGGGAGGACCCCAACTCTATGTCCAAGATCATCGCGTTCGACGAAGAGGCCCGGCGTGGCCTCGAGCGCGGCATGAACGTCCTCGCGGACGCCGTCAAGGTGACTCTCGGCCCCAAGGGCCGCAACGTCGTCCTCGAGAAGAAGTGGGGCGCACCGACGATCACCAACGACGGCGTCTCCATCGCCAAGGAGATCGAGCTCGAGGACCCGTGGGAGAAGATCGGGGCCGAGCTGGTCAAGGAGGTCGCCAAGAAGACCGACGACGTCGCCGGTGACGGCACGACGACGGCGACCGTGCTGGCTCAGGCGATGGTCCGCGAGGGTCTGCGCAACGTGGCCGCCGGCGCCAGCCCCATGGCGCTCAAGCGCGGAATCGAGCAGGCCGTCGAGGCCGTCGTCGAGCAGCTCTCCGGCCTCGCCAAGGACGTCGAGACCAAGGAGCAGATCTCGTCCACGGCGTCGATCTCGGCCGCCGACTCGCAGATCGGCGACATGATCGCCGAGGCGATGGACAAGGTCGGCAAGGAAGGCGTCATCACCGTCGAGGAGAGCAACACCTTCGGCCTCGAGCTCGAGCTCACCGAGGGCATGCGCTTCGACAAGGGCTACATCTCGCCGTACTTCGTCACCGACGCCGAGCGCATGGAAGCCGTGCTCGACGACCCGTACCTGCTCGTGGTCAACGGCAAGATCTCCGCGGTCAAGGACATGCTGCCGATCCTCGAGAAGGTCATGCAGAGCGGCAAGCCGCTGGCGATCATCGCTGAGGACGTCGAGGGCGAGGCGCTTGCCACCCTTGTCGTCAACAAGATCCGTGGCACGTTCCGCTCGGTGGCAGTCAAGGCGCCAGGGTTCGGCGACCGGCGCAAGGCCATGCTCCAGGACATCGCCATCCTGACCGGCGGTCAGGTCATCAGCGAGGAGGTCGGTCTCAAGCTGGAGAACACCGGGACTGAGCTGCTCGGCCGGGCGCGCAAGGTCGTGATCACCAAGGACGAGACGACCATCGTCGAGGGTGCCGGTGACGCCGACCAGATCTCGGGCAGGGTCAACCAGATCCGTACCGAGATCGAGAACAGCGACTCCGACTACGACCGCGAAAAGCTCCAGGAGCGCCTGGCCAAGCTCGCTGGTGGTGTCGCGGTCATCAAGGCCGGTGCGGCCACCGAGGTGGAGCTCAAGGAGCGCAAGCACCGCATCGAGGACGCGGTGCGCAACGCCAAGGCCGCCGTCGAGGAAGGCATCGTCGCCGGTGGTGGCGTCGCCTTGATTCAGGCGGCAGAGGCGGCCTTCGACAAGCTGGACCTGCAGGGCGACGAGGCGACGGGAGCGACGATCGTGCGCTCCGCCGTCGAGGCGCCACTGAAGCAGATTGCGGTCAACGCCGGCCTCGAGGGCGGCGTCGTGGTCGAGCGGGTCCGCGGTCTTGAGGGTGGCCAGGGACTGGACGCCGCGAGCGGTAACTACGTCGACATGATCAAGGTCGGCATCATCGACCCGGCCAAGGTCACCCGCTCGGCGCTGCAGAACGCCGCGTCGATCGCCGGCCTGTTCCTGACCACCGAGGTCGTCATCGCGGACAAGCCGGAGAAGGAGAAGGCCGGAGCTGGCGCCGGGATGCCTGGCGGCGGCGACATGGACTTCTGACGACTGCGTAGGCGCGTAGCGCCGAAGCGGGAGGACAGAGGTCGGCGTTATGGACTTCTGACGACTGCGTAGGCGCGTAGCGCCGAAGCGGGAGGACAGAGGTC
>JAUJNY010000003.1:0-68361 GCA_030447955.1 Jiangellales bacterium | reverse complement strand
GGCGTTATGGACTTCTGACGACTGCGTAGGCGCGCAACGCATTGCGCTGGCACAGGGGCGGCTCCCGTGGGGGAGCCGCCCCTGAGCTGTGTGGGGACGTCTTCGGCGAGCCGAGCAGCGACACGCCCTCGCGAAGCGTCTTCCAGCCTCAGGGGTCGTCTACGGTCACAGAAGTTTCATCAGCGATCCCACCGGGCAACGCCGATGCGGACATCCGCACCTCTGGAGGTAGCTGTGGAGTACGTCGAGCGTGGCTTGGCGATCATCGCCGAGTTCGTCCCCAAGCTGATCTTGTTCCTCGTCATCCTGCTCATCGGATGGATCCTGGCCAAGGTGCTGAGCAAGGCCCTGGCCAAGCTGCTGGAGAAGATCGGCTTCGACCGTACGGTCCAGCGCGGCGGGCTCAGCCGGGCAACCGGCTCCTCCACCCCCAGCGGACTGGTCGCGCTGCTGCTCTACTACGCGATCCTGCTGATCGCCCTGCAGATGGCCTTTGGGGTGTTCGGTGACAACCCCATCAGCGACCTCATCGCCCGACTCGTCGCGTACCTGCCGCAGATCTTCATCGCGATCATCATCATCGTCATCGCCGCCGCCATCGCCAAGGCGGTCAAGGACATCGTCGGCGGAGCGCTCGGCGGCGTGTCGTACGGACCGATGCTCGCCACCGCGGCCTCTGTGCTCGTCCTGGCCCTCGGCGTCATCGCCGCGCTCAACCAGGTCGGGATCGCCACGGCAGTCACCAACCCGCTGCTCTACACGATCCTGGCGATCGTCGCGGGCATCCTCATCGTCGGTGTCGGCGGTGGGTTGATCAAGCCGATGTCGCAGCGCTGGGAGGGCTGGCTCGACAAGGCCCAGAGCGAGTCGCAGAACGTCGCCCAGCAGGCGAAAAGCAGCTCCGGGGAGTCGCAGCCCCGGACGGTCACCGTCCGAACCACGGCGCCGAGCGACGTGGAGACCCAGCGGATCCGCACGGTGACGGATCCCCGGGACTAAGCGAGCGAGCCCAGGGCGGCCACCGACATCCCCGCCTTGTCGCACACCCACTGCGGGTCGGGCCCGAGTTCGGGCTCGACCCGCAGTTCGTGTGGGACCAGGTCGTCGCATGCCGTGCAGGCCGGCCAGCGGCCCATCCCGTTGTCGAGCAGCCGGTCCTGGACGTCCTGTGCCACCAGCCCGGCGACGTAGACCGAGCCGTCCGCCCACTGCTCGACCCACCAGCGCCGGGCGGCCACCGCGTCGTCAACGACATCAACAAAGGACGGCACGTCCAGGCCGCGGACCCCGAGGTCGTGCAACACCCGGGCGCGAGCCTCGAGCAGCGGGTCGGGTGCGCTCATGCGCCTTAGTCTGACGCGGTGGCTGGACCTCCGGGCCTACGTATCGTGCTGCTGGGACCGATGGGGACCGGAAAGAGCACGCTCGGCAGGGCGCTCGCGCAGCGGCTCGGTGGACCTTTCGTCGACAATGACGAGGCGCTGCAGGAGCTCAACGGGCGCAGCGCTCGGGACATCCTGTGCGCGGACGGGGTGCCGGCGCTGCGTGCTGCCGAGGCCGCGACGGCGTTCCACCTGCTTTCCCTGTCGCCCCCGGTCGTCGTCGCGCTCGCGGCCGGTGTGATCGAGGACGGCGAGGTTCGCGAGTCGCTCCGCCAGGTGGATACGGTGGTGCTCCTAACCGCGTCGGTGCAGACCCTTGCCGAGCGGGTACGCCGAGACGAGGAACAGGGCAAGGGCAGACCCTGGGTCGGTACGGACCCGGAAGCCGCGCTCCGGCGGTTGAGCCAGGGCCGCGGCCCGCTCTACGCCGAGGTGGCCGACATCGTCATCGATGTCGACCAGCTGAGTCCGGCCCAGGCAGTAACGCACGTGCTCGCCGCGATCGGCTGCCCGTCGTGAGCCGCCTCCTGCTACTGGTGGTGGTCACCCATCCCGGGGATGCGGCTGGGGCGGAGGCGGGCGGAGCCGACCGGCTCCTCGTCGTCGCCGAGCCGGGGGAAGACGAGCTCGTCCCGACACCGGCGACCGTGGCCGCCCTCCGTACCGAGACCAGCCTGCCGCTCGTCGCCGCTCTCAAGGCCAACGAGGGATGGTCCACCAGCGGGTCCGAGCTGACTCGCCTGACCGGCGCCGCCTACGAGCTGGCCTCCGCGGGCGCGGCCGAGTTCGTCCTGGGGTTCCTCGGACCGACGCTGGAAGTCGACGTGGGCGCCACCCTCGCACTGGTCAACTCACTCGGGGGCCTGGCGTGGAGCTTTGGCCGGGCGGTCGACCAGACCCTCGACCACGACCGGGCATGGGCGGTCATGCGCGACCTGCACGGCGGGCACGGCCTCCACCGGTTCCTCACCGCCGGGTCCGCGCGGGGGCTCCAGGCCGGGATGGACGACCTGTGCCAGCGGGCGGCCGCCAACCCGGAGACCGCGGCACTCGCCGTGGCCGCCGGCGGCCTGATGCCCGAGCAGGTGCCGTGGCTAGTGCAGGCGGGGATCCGCGGCTTCCATCTCGGCCGGGTGGCGCGCCCGGGCGGATCGTGGCGTGCCTACGTCGACGCATCCCACGTACGGGCGTGGCGCCGCCTCGTCGATGACGAGGGATCCAGGCGCGGTGAGGCAGGGGTGTGACCGCCGTGAGCTTGCTGGTCGATCCACCCGTGTGGCCCGGCCCGGGCGGGTTGTGGTCACACCTCGTCTCCGACGTCTCCTACGCCGAGCTGCACGACTTCGCCGACCGGGTGGGCATCCCGGCTCGGGGCTTCCACCGCGACCACTACGACATCCCCGCCGCGCGCTACGCCGAGGTCTTGTCCGCCGGGGCTCAGCCCGTACCGAGCCGGGAGCTGGTCGCCCGGCTGAGCGCTGCGGGCCTGCGCCGCCGTCGCCAACCCAGCTGAGCGGCGGCCGGTCAGGTGGCCGGGAGGTGCAGCTCGGCGGTGACGTTGCGGCGGGCCGACTGCTCCCAGCGCTTGCGTGCCGTTGATGTCCGGTACAGCGGGTCGCGATCGAGCAGCCGTTGCAGGACTGCCGTACGACCGGCGCGAAAGGCCGCGTCCGGCAGCGCGGCGTACTCGGCGCGGACGGCTGCCGCGTAGGACGCGTACTCCTGTGGCGAGCCGCCCAGCACCGAGAGGTCGGCGTCGACGAGCACCGCCCCGTCACGGTCGCCCGGCGCCGGCTCATGGGTCGCGGTCAGCCGCACCAGGCGGGCCACCGACTCGACCCGACTGCTTGCCACACCCAGCCTCGGCAGCACGGCCTCCGCGAGGCGCGCGCTCGCCTCCTCGTCGTCGCCGGCCCGTCCCTCGTGGACCGCGTCGTGGAACCAGGCGGCCAGCCTTACGCCGTCGGGGTCGGCGGCGTGAGCTTCGAGGATTTCGACCGTGTCGAGGACGGCGTTGAGGTGCGCTTCGCCGTGGTAGTGCCGATGCGGCTGCCGCCAGCGGGCGAGCAGGTCGCCTCCGGCCGCTCGCGCCGCGGCGGGGTCGGCCGCGGGCAGCAACACCAGCCACCGGTCGAGCGGCTCCACGCCGCTCAGGCTGCCACGGCGCGGTCGTTGAGCGGATGCGGGAGCGGCCCCGTCGAGACCACGGTGAGCGAGGTGACCGCCCGGGTGAGGCACACGTAGAGGCGCCGCAGGCCGGTCCGCTCGTCCGGCTCGGCGGCGACGATCTCCGCCGGCTCCACGAGCACGACATGGTCGAATTCGAGGCCCTTGGTCAAGGAGGCAGCGGCCAGGTCGACGCGGGCGTCGACGTCGCCCTGGTCGCCGAGCACGGCGTACGGCACCGCGGCCCGGTCCAGCGCCCGGCTCAGCTGCGCGAGCTGCCCGTCCGGGACGACCACGCCCACCGAGCCCTCGCTGCGCTGCAGGACCGCCTGCACCGCGGCCACCGCAGCGGCCGCGACGTCGCGGGCAGGGGTGAGGGTGAGGTCGCCCCGCCCTCGGCGCAGCGACGTGGGCGGGGTCAGGCCGGGCGCGATGAGCGGCAGCAGCCCGGTGGCGAAGTCGAGCACGTCGCCCGGCACCCGGAAGCCGAGGGTGAGCTCGGTGAGCACCGCATCCGGCTTGCCGAGGTGGCCCAGCGCCAGCGGCCACGACGGGGTTGCCCACGGCGTCGTGCCCTGGGCCAGGTCACCCAGCACGGTCAACGACCCGGTCGAGCAGCGCCGGCCGACCGCGCGCAGCTGCATCGGGGAGAGATCCTGCGCCTCGTCCAGAACGACGTGGCCCTCGCTGCCGGTGCGCTCGATCAGGTCACTCGCCTCGTCGACCAACGCCGCATCGGTGATGGACCAGCGGGCCGCGCCGGCGGAGCGCGGCGGCCGGCGCCAGGCGAGGACCGCCTGCTCGTCCTCGTCCAGGACGCCGGCAGCGACGTCGGCGAGGAACGCGCGGTCGGACAGCAGCCGGTGGACGAGCCGGACGGGGTCCAGGGCCGGCCACACCGCGTCGACGTACGCCCGGACCGGACGGCTGCGCGCCAGGGCTTCGGTCCCGCGCTCGTCGAGGGTCTGCCCGGCCGCCTCCAGCCGCAGCAGCACCGCGCTGGCGAGCCGGCGATGCAGCAGGGAGCGCCCGGCCGCGTACCGAACACCCCGCTGGCGCATCTCGCCGACGATGGCGGCTGCTTCGTCGGTGGGCACCCGCCAGCGTCGTGAGCCGCGGGGGACGACGAGCCCCTCCTCCGGGATGCGTACGTGTGACCACACCGCCCGGCGCAGCACCTCGGCGAGGCGGGCATCCCCCTTGAGCGTTGCCACCTCCGGGGCGTCGCTGCCGCGCACCGGCACGCGGTCGAGCAGCCCGCTGAGCGTGGCCTGGCGGGCGTCCACCTCGCCCAGGGCAGGCAGTACGTCACCGATGTAGCGGAGAAAGGAGTCGTTGGGTCCAACGACGAGGACACCGGAGCGCGCCAGCCGCTGCCGGTGCGCGTAGAGCAGGTAGGCCGCACGGTGCAACCCGACCGCGGTCTTCCCGGTGCCGGGCGCGCCCTGGACGCACACCGTCGTCGCGAGGTCGGCCCGCACGATGTCGTCCTGCTCGGGCTGGATGGTCGCGACGATGTCGCGCATCGGTCCGGTCCGCGGGCGCTCGATCTCCGCCTCCAGCAGGGCGCTGGGTGCCGCCGGGCCGCTCGCGCCGGGGGCGGTCAGTGCCTCGTCCTCGTAGGCGGTGAGCTGCCCGGAGCGGAAACCGAAGCGGCGGCGGCGCTCGACGCCCATCGGCTCACTCCGGCTGGCCCGGTAGAAGGCACGGGACACCTCCGCCCGCCAGTCGACGACGAGCGCCTCACCGCGCTCATCGTTGACGTGCCGCCGGCCGACGTGGTGGCTCTCGCCCGGGTACGCCGACCCGGGGGCGAAGTCGAGCCGGCCGAAGAACAGCGGCGTACCAGGGTCGTCCTCGAGGGCGCGCATGCGCCGCCACAGGGCCGCCTTGACGTACTCGGTCGAGACCGGATCGGCGCCGCTCGCCGTACCGGTGAACAGGTCCTGCGCCTGCGTGCGCATGCGCTGCAGCGCCGCTCGGGCGTCGACCAGGTGCGCGCGTTCGGCGGCGAGGACCGGATCGGGAGGCTCCTTCGGGTCGGGGGGCTCCTTCGGGTCGGGGGAGGGCATGGCAAGGCCCGCCTTCCTGGCGTGGGGTGGAGGAGTGGGCGCGGAAGCCTAGCCGCTCGAGCCGCAGCGGCGCAGCGCCAGCAGCGCGTACGCCCGTGCGGCGAGCACCACGTCGTCGAGGCGCACCTGCTCATCGGCGGCGTGGGCGTGGCGCGCCTCGCCCGGTCCGTACTGGACGGTGGGTATCCCAGCCGCGGCGTACAGCCGCAGGTCTGAGCCGTACGGCGCTCCGCGCGCCGGGGGTCGGGCGCCACCTGCGTCGGCGACCGCTCCGGCCATGTCGGGCAGCAGCGGGTCACCGTCCGGCAGCCGGCCGCTGGCGAACACCCCGCCTGGCCAGCTCACCCGGGCCGGGTGCTCGGCCAACCACGGGTCGACGGCGCACGCAGCAGCCACTGCGCCTTCGAAGGCGGTTCGCGCCCTGGTCACCGGCTCGCCCGGCTGCACGCCGAGCCGGCCTTCGGCGACCAACAGGTCGGGCACCGTGCTGGGCCAGTCGCCTGCCCGTACCACCCCGATGGACAGGGGCGCCGCGAGGTCGAGGTGGTCGAACAGCGGCTCGGGGTCACGGTTGCGGGCGCGTTCCAGGTAGCGCAGGGCGGCGAACAGCGGAGCGGCCGCGTCGAGGGCGCTCACGCCGGAGGTGCGCGTCGCGCCATGGGTGGCGCGGCCCGGCACCTCGAGCCGGAATGTCAGCGATCCGGAGTTCGCCGGCATCACGGTGCCGCCGGTCGGCTCGGCGATGACACACGCATCGCCGCGGTGCCCGCGCTGGAGGGTCGCGTACGCGCCGAGACCCCCGTCCTCCTCGCCCACGACCGCGTGCACGGACAACGGGCGCGCCAGTGGGGTGGCGCTGCGGCGTAACGCGGCGACCGCGCCGATTGCGGCGGCCAGCCCGGCCTTCATGTCGGCGGCACCGCGGCCGTGCAGGGCGCCGGCGCTCTCCCGCAGCGTCCACGGGTCGCGCCCAGTCCAGGCGTCGAGGTCGCCGGGCGGCACCACGTCGACGTGCCCGCACAGGATGAGCGCCGGCGCCCCGCTGCCGGCGGCGAGCGTTCCCACGCAGCCGTACGCCTCCGTCCGCGCGACCTCCGGCTCCGGGGCGTCGGGCTCGGCGGTGACGGCTTGGACGTCCATCTCCCAGTGATCGACGTCCAGGCCCAGCGCCCCGAACCGTTCGGCGCACCACCGCTGCACCTCGACCTCAGCGGGGGTCCCGCCCACGCTGGGGATCGTCACCAGCTCCGCCAGGTCCGCACGCAGCTCGGCTGGGTCGATGGCGGCGAGCACGGCGCGCTCCCGGACGCTCAGGGTCACGGCGCCACAGTCTGCCCTCTCGGGCTTGGCCTCGAGCTCGAGGGCCCGCAGGGTCGCATGATCGCCGTTTCCGGTGGGGGAGTGCAGTTGGCTGCGTCCCCGGACCGGGAACAGCGATCAAGGGCGGGAGGGCGCCTCCCGGACCTCATCGACGGGCTCGCGCCAGGATCGGCACACGACGCAGCGTGCGCCATGGGCGAACGGGTGACCTCAGGGGAGAGGGGCCGCAGCTAGCGTGCGCAGGCATGAGCCGGGGGCTGTCAGTCGTACCCACCGCTGAGGCACACCGTGTCACCACGCTGGAGCTGTTCTTCGACCTCGTCTTCGTGTTCGCCCTCACCCAGGTCACCGCGCTGATGGCGGGGGACCCGAGCGGACGAGGTGTCCTGCGCGGCGTCGTGCTGCTCGCCCTGCTGTGGTGGGCATGGTGCTCCTTCGCCTGGCTGGGCAACCAGGCGCGCGCCGATGAGGGTGCCGTACGGGCGGCCGTCGTGTCCGCCATGGCGGCGCTGTTCGTCGTTGCCCTCGCCATCCCCGAGTCTTTTGACGACCTGGGTGGCGGTGTCATCGCACCGGCCGTGGTGGGCCTTTGCTACGCGGTGGTCCGCTTTGTGCATCTGGCGGTGTACTGGATCGCGGCCGGGGATGACGTCGGCCTGCGCCGCCAACTGGCCCGCACCTTCCTGACCGTCGCGCTGGCGACCGGGCTGCTCGTCACCGGGGGCTTCGTCGGACCACCGTGGCAGACGTTGCTGTGGGCGTTGGCGCTGCTCGTTGACTACACCGGTATCTGGCTCAGTGGGGTCGAGGGGTGGCGGCTGAACGCGCCCGTTCACTTCGCCGAGCGGCACGGCCTTATCGTCATCGTCGCTCTCGGGGAGTCCATCGTCGCCGTGGGCGTCGGCGTCGCGGGGGCACCGTTGACGTGGGCGGTCGTCGTTGCCGGGCTGCTCGCCTTGACGGTCACCGTGTCACTGTGGTGGCTGTACTTCGACGTCGTCGCGCTGGTCGCCGAACGGGTGCTCTCCGGGCTCACCGGCGTGGAGCGCGCGCGGATGGGCCGCGACAGCTACACCTACCTGCACTTCCCGCTCATCGTGGGCATCGTGCTGCTCGCGCTGGGTCTCAAGAAGGTGCTCGAGTACGTCTCCGACACCGAGCATCATGAGTTGAGCGACCCGCTGACCGGAGTCCCGCTGGTCGCCCTGTTCGGTGGCGTCACGCTGTATCTGGCCGCGCACGTCGCATTCCGCCGGCGCAACGTCGGGACGGTCAACGTGCCCCGGCTGGTCGTGGCGGCGCTGCTCGTGCTGGCCGTACCCGTCGCCGCCCGGTTGCCCGCGCTGGCCTCGCTGGCCGTGCTCGCCGGGCTCCTCGTGGGGCTGGTGGCCTACGAGGCGATGCGGTACGCCGAGGCGCGACACCGGGTGCGGCACGAGGTCGAGCAGCGCGCTCGGTGAGGCTCGACCGGGCGACCGCGGTGGCCCGTGCGCGGGCGCTCGCGGGCCGGCAGGGACGGGTGCTGCTCGGCATTGCTGGGCCACCTGGTGCCGGCAAGTCCACTCTCGCCGCTGACCTCGTTGGCGCGCTCGGCCCTGACCACGCGGCGCTGGTTGGCATGGACGGCTTCCACCTCCCGCAGGCGGTCCTCGAGCGCGCCGGGCTGGCCGAGCGCAAGGGTGCGCCGGAGACCTTCGACGCCGCCGGCTACGTCGCGCTGCTGCGCCGGCTCCGCGCCGCGGACGAGGCGGTCGTTTGGGCGCCAGCGTTCGGCCGGTGGTTGGAGGAGCCGGTGGCCGGGGCGGTGGAGGTCCCGGCCGCAACGCCGCTGGTGATCACCGAGGGCAACTACCTGTTGCACTGGCCCCAGGTGCGCCCCCTGCTGGATGAAGTCTGGTGGGTGGACTGCCCGGAGGACGTACGCCGCTCCCGGCTGGTGGCCCGGCACGCCTCACACGGGCGCAGCCCGGAAGAGGCTCGGCGCTGGGCGTACGGCTCCGACGAGGCGAACGCCCGGCTCGTCACCCCCGGCCGGATGCTCGCTGACGCCATCATCCGGCTCGGCTGACCAAGATCGAGTGGACAGTTCGGTACGGCGACACCGGCGCGCCGCGACCCGCAGTGTCCACTCGATCTTGGAGGGCTTGCGAGATCAGGCCTCGTCGCCGGCGAGCAGGTCGTCGGCGTCCACGATGCGGTAGGCGTACCCCTGCTCGGCCAGGAAGCGCTGGCGGTGCTGGGCGTACTCGGCGTCGAGGGTGTCTCGAGCCACCACCGCGTAGAACCGCGCGGTCCGGCCGTCGGCCTTGGGCCGGAGCACCCGCCCCAGCCGCTGCGCCTCCTCCTGCCGCGAGCCGAACGTGCCCGACACCTGGACGGCGACCGAGGCCTCCGGCAGGTCGATGGAAAAGTTGGCGACCTTGCTGACCACGAGACAACCGATCTCACCGGCGCGGAACGCTGCGTACAGCCGCTCCCGCTCGCGGATCGTCGTCCCGCCCTTGACCACCGGCGCATCGAGCCGGGCGGCGAGGTCGTCGAGCTGGTCGAGGTACTGCCCGATCACGAGCGTGGGCTCGCCGGCATGGCGCGCCACGAGTGACTCGACGACGCGGGTCTTGGTCTCGGTCGTGGAGCACAGCCGGTACCGCTCGTCCGGCTCCGCGGTCGCGTACAGCAGCCGCTCGTGCTCGGTGAGCGTGACCCGGACCTCGACGCAGTCGGCGGGGGCGATCCACCCCTGCGTCTCGATCTCCCGCCACGGCGCGTCGTAGCGCTTGGGACCGATGAGGGTGAACACGTCGTCCTCGCGGCCGTCCTCGCGCACCAGGGTCGCGGTCAGGCCGAGCCGGCGCCGGGCCTGCAGGTCGGCGGTCATCCGGAAGATGGGGGCCGGCAGCAGGTGTACCTCGTCGTAGACGACGAGGCCCCAGTCACGGGCGTCCAGCAGCTCCAGGTGGGCGTAGACACCCTTGCGCCGGGTCGTCAGCACCTGGTAGGTCGCGATCGTGACCGGCCGCACCTCCTTGCGCTGGCCGGAGTACTCGCCGATCTCGTCCTCGGTCAACGACGTCCGGCGCAGCAGCTCGTGCTTCCACTGGCGGGCCGCGACGGTGTTGGTCACCAGGATGAGCGTGGTTGCCTGCGCGGTTGCCATGGCAGCCGCACCCACGAGGGTCTTGCCAGCGCCGCAGGGCAGGACCACGACACCGGAGCCGCCGTGCCAGAAGCTGTCGGCGGCCTCGCGCTGGTACGGCCGCAGGGACCAGTCCTGCGTGCGCAGCTCGATGGGATGCGCCTCACCGTCGACGTAGCCCGCGAGGTCCTCCGCCGGCCAGCCGAGCCGGATCAGCACCTGCTTGAGGTGGCCGCGCTCACTGGGGTGCACCGCGACGCTGTCGTCGTCCAGGCGGGCGCCGACGAGCGGTGCCACCCGCTTGGACCTCAGCACCTCCTCCAGCACCGGCCGGTCAAGCGCGTGCAGGACGAGGCCGTGTACCGGGTGCTTGTCCAGCCGCAGCCGCCCGTACCGCGCCATGGTCTCGGCGATGTCGACGAGCAGCCCATGCGGTACGGCGTAGCGGCTGTAGCGCAGCAGCGTGTCGACCACCTGCTCGGCGTCGTGCCCGGCAGCTCGGGCGTTCCACAGCGCCAGCGGGGTGACGCGGTAGGTGTGGATGTGCTCGGGCGCCCGCTCCAGCTCGGCGAACGGGGCGACCGCGCGCCGGCAGTCCTCGGCGAGCTCGTGGTCGACCTCGAGCAGCAGTGTCCGGTCGGACTGGACGATGAGGGGGCCCTCGGTCATCCGTGCATTCTCCCCCGCCGGTCCGACATCGCTCACCACGCGGCGCGTACCGCGGCGACGACGGCTCCCGGGTCGGCCGCAGGGTTGGCTGCCACGGACCGAAACCACTGCTCCCCACCGATGTCACACAGGGACACCCAGGCGCCCCGCAGGCGGTCCCGTACGGCCCGCGGGTCGGCGCCGCGGGGACGCCAGTTGACGACTCCGGTGACTGGCGGCGCCCACAGCTCCAGCCCGGCATCGGCCTCCACGAGCCGGGCGAGCTGGCGCGCGATGTCCACGTCGGCCTCGATGCGGGCGGCGAGCCCGCTGCGTCCCCAGGCGAGCAGCGTCGCGGCGAGCGGGACGGCCGCCGCCGCCCGCGACCCGAGCAGCCCGATGTTCGGTTCCGCGAGGTAGCCACTGCCGAAGCTCAGCGCCGCGTGCGCCCGGGCGGTGTCGGCGAAGAGCACCAGCCCGCTCTCCTTCGGCTGGTACAGCCACTTGTGGGCGGACAGCGCCAGCGAGTCGGCGGCCTCGACCCCGGCCAGCAGGTCAGCGTGCCGGGTGAACCGCAGCGGCCCCGCCCAGGCCGCGTCCATGTGACGCCAGGCAGCGTCCCGGCCGGCGTCCAGCGGGTCGATGCTGCCCGTCGCCACGGTGCCCGCGGTGAGAACCAGTGCCGCTCGGGACAGGTCCGCGGGCAGCTGATCGACGCGTAGCCGCTGGCGTTCGTCGACGTCGACGACCACGAGCTCCATCCCGAGCAGGTGGGCCGACTTGGCGACGCTGAGGTGCGCGGCGCTCGAGGCCACCACGCTCGTCGCACCCGCGACCTCCCGAGCGGCCCACAGGGCCGTCAGGTTCCCCACCGTCGAGCCGGGGACGAGGTGGCCGCCGTCCATGCCGCAGAAGCCCTCGGCCAGCCATGCGACGACGCGCTGCTCCAGCGCCCGCACGACGGGAGCGGTGTCGGGGTGCAGCAGATTCTGGTTGGTCGCCGCGGTCCACTGCGCCGCCGCCCAGGCCGGCCAGGGGGTGGGGGGGTCCATGTGGGCGAGGAATCCGGGGTGGTCCAGCCGGCTCGCGCGATCCAGCACCGGCCCGGCCAGCGCCTCCAGCGCCGCCCGCCCGCCGCAGCCGTCCACGGGCAGCCGCTCTGGCAGGTCCAGCGCGACGCTCGGGTCCGGGTGCGGCGAGCCGGGCCGGGTGCGCGCTTCCAGCAGCCGACGCAGCGCCCAGATCAGCCCGTCCGGGTCGGCGGCGAAGTCCGCGCCGGAACCCAGCGGCGGGTGAGCGCTCACGCCTGCTCCCCTGCGCGAGCACGGGCACGGGCACGGAAGGCCGCGACGTTGGAACGGGAGGCGCAGCGCTGCGAGCAGTAGCGCCGGGACCGGTTGGGCGAGGTGTCGAGATAGGCCAGCTCGCAGCCCTCCGCCCGGCACAGCCCCAGCCGGTCGACCCCCTGGTCGATCACCGCGACCGCCAGCCCCATCAGCACCTCGGCGGCGATGTCGTTGCCAACGGCGGTGCCCGGCGCGGTCACGTGCAGGTGCCAGGAGCTCGCGTCATGGCCGGAGATCCGGGGGGAGACCGCCGTCCGCTGCAGCAGGGAGTTAAGCCGCGCGACCGTTCCCGGCTCGTCACCGGCGTCGGCTGCCTGGACGACCTCGCGCAGCCGGCGCTGGAGCGCCCGCAGCGTTGCCAGGTCCCGCTCGCCGATCCGTTCGGGGTAGCCCGGCCGGTCCCGCAGGTGACGGCGCAGGGCGGCCAGGTCGCCCAACGGGGCGTTGACCAGCGCGACCCCCGCGTCGGCGTAAGCGGCGAAGTCCACCGCTGGATGTTACCGACGGCTCAGCTGAGCACCGCGGCCGCGCTGACCCGGTGCACCGCGAACGTGCGTACCTCTCCCGAGCGGTGGTCGTACGCGGTCAGCCAGCCGCCGTCCACCCGGATGGGGTCGACGACTCGTTCGCTGGTCGAGCCGTGGCGGTCGACGTAGCCGATCCACACCGACTCCCCGCTGAGTGCCGCCGCCTGCAAGGTGGCCAGCGCCTGCATCGAGGCGCTGCGCGCCAGCCCGAGCGGCGGAGCGTCGGCTGGGCGATGACGGGCAGTCCGGTCCCCTGCGCGCACTGCCCGTACGGCGGCCGCCACCGTGTCGTCACTAGCGAGCCGCTGGCCGGGCGACGGCTGCGGCTGCGGGCGCGCCGGAGCACGCCGCTGCGCCGTGCGCGGCACTACCACCGAGCCGTCCGCGGCTTCCACCACGGGCGCGAAGCCCATGCTGCGCAGGCGCTCGATCAGCGTCTCCGGAGCGACCTGGGCGGCGAGCACGGTGGGGGCCAGCCGATGCAGCAGCAGGCCGCGCGAGCGGCGGTCGGAGAGGATCTCGGCCAGCACCGACTCGTCGTCGCAGCGGACGAACGCGGCGGCGCTGCCGATGCGCAGCCGGCCGTGGCGGCGGGCCACGTCGTCGACGAGATAGCTCAGCGGCTGCGGCACCGGCGTGCGTGAGGCGCCGCGGAGGAACGCGTGGACCTCCCCGGCGCCTCGTCCCGCATCGAACGCCCGCCGCAGCGAGTCGGCGCCGAAACGGTAGACGGTGGCGCCTCCGGTGGACTCGACGTCGGCGAGCAGCTGGAGCTCGCGGGCCAGCTCGGCCCGCAGCGGACCGGGCGCGACAGCGGTCAGGTCGGCCTGCAGCAGCACGTGGTCGAGCGGGACAGGCAGCAGCCGGTCCAGCGCCGCCCTGCAGCCCGCGAGTTCACCCCGGACCAGTGCCCGCGCGTAGGAGGCGAGGGCGCCTTGTCCGGTCACCCCGAGGGCCTCCGCCTCCCGCAGGGTCCACCTCACGAGCGCGTCGCGGCGGGCACCGCCACGTCGCGGGCGGTGCCAGCCGACCACGGCGGTGACCTCGGCTAGCTCGGCGGCACCTCCCGCGGGCAACGTGGCCAGCGCCTCGAGGGTGACCCGGCGGATGTCGGCGGCCGGTGGGAGGTCGAGGCCCGGCGCGAGCGCCGGGGCGGGACGACCCCGGTCGTCCCGCTCGCCGACCAGCGCAGGGGCGCGGCTGGTGGACAACCAGGCTTCGCCGAGCACGGTCCACCGTTGCGCCACCGGCTCCCGCCGCCAGGCGTCGTACGCCGGGGTCGGCAGCCAGTCCCCGTCGAACGTCGCGGATAGCGCCACCAGCCCCGCCGCGTGGACGATCTCCACCAGCAGCGCTGTGGTGGTCTCGTCCAGGTCGAGCGCGCGGGCAGTCCGACGCAGGTCCCGTACGCCGACGCCGCCCTCCCGTAGCCGGGGCGGCGGCTCGGCGGCCCAGTGCTCCAGCAGCGCCTCCACCCGGCGCACCGTCTCGGTGGCAGCCATGGTGGCGGTCCGGTCGGCGCTCGCCAGCTCCCGGCGTCGCGGCGCCGGGGCCGGTGGCTGCAGCTCCACGATCGATGGAGAACCGGACCGCGGCCTGACCAGCTCACGCACCGCTCGGACCAGGTGCAGCTCCTCATCTGGTCCCCAGAGGAGCGCCAGGTCGCCCAGCCGGTCGACGACAGGTCGCAGCACCTCCGCCGGGATCGCCAGCAGGCCACGCAGCGCGTCGTACGTCACCGGCTCCGGCAGCTCGACCAGCGCATCAACGACTTGCAGGTGGAGCCGGTCGAGCCGATCGAGCACCCGCACCACGCTGTGCCGGGTCGCCGCACGGGCGGCGAGCTGACCGATATCGAGGGGTACGGGGGTCAACAGATCCGGACGCCTGCGCAGCAGCACGGCGAGCCACTGGTCATCTCGGGCGCGCAACGCGGAGGCGAGGCTGCGCGGCGCGGTGCTCGGCTCGGCAGCCACCGCGACACGCTACCCGTGGATGTCCCGGCCGGTCGCGACGCGCGCACCGCCTTCCCCTCGACCCGTGCTGTCGGCGTGTCTGCGGCGGGGCCGAACGAGCAGTGCCCGCTGGTCTGGCCCACCCCCTGCCGCGCGGGGAGGCGCCCGGAGTCCCGGGGTGTCTCCTGGCGCCGCGTACGGCCGCAATGCGCCGGATCTGACGCGGCCGTGGATCGGGCGCGCGGTTAGTGTTTGGGGCGGACGGTGTCCCAGTAGGTGTTGCGTCGTGGTGTTTGTTCGGGGTCGATCCATGGTGGGGGGATGAACTGTGGTCGGCCGTCGTGGGAGAGGATGACGTCCCAGCCGTGGTGGTGGATGGTGACGTGGTGGGCTGCGCAGAGGAGCAGCAGGTTGGGTAGGGAGGTCTCGCCGCCGTCTGCCCAGTGGATGCGGTGGTGGGCGATGCACCATTCGGCTGGTCGGGTGCAGCCGGGGAAGGCGCAGCCGACGTCGCGGGCGACGAGGGCGGTCCAGATGCCGGGGGTGACGATGCGGTGTTCGCGGCCGACGTCGAGGGGGACACCGGCTGGGTCGAGCAGTACTCGGGTGACGCCGGCGTCGCAGGCGATGCGGCGCAGGGTTTGACCGCTGAGCGGGCCGCCCCAGGTGGTCGCTGCGGCGGGTGCTCCGGGCAGGGCGAGCAGGGTGGCGAGGTCGGCGGTGATGCTCAGGTGTGGTCGGGCGGCGCGGGCGGTGGGGGCTTGTCCGGCGTCGAGCCAGCGGGAGGCGAGTTCGATCAGCGCGTCGGCGCGGCGCCGGGTGGGGCTGCGTAGGTCGGGGGTGTCGTCGGCGGCTGGCGCGGGGGCGGCGAGGGGATCCAGGGCACTGAGCAGGGTGGCCACCGCTTCGCTCTCGGCGCGCAGGCGCAGGGTGCTGGTGCCGTCGGGGCGGTCGCTGACCCACAGTTCGCGGGTGGCGCGGGCACGTTCCTCGAGCTGCTCCAGTCGTTCCGGGTCGACGACGTGCAGCAGGTGGGTGCCGAGTCGGGCTAGGCCGTCCGGGCCGTGCACGGCGGCCTGCTCGAGCAGGAAGGCCTCGGCCTGTCCGCGCGCCGGCGAGTCGACCGGAAGGTCGGTGACGGCCCGGTGGATCACGGCCGCAGCGTCGATGGAGATCGCGCCGCTGCGCAGGGCGGCCCCGGTCGCGGTGAGCTCACCGTCGAGCGCGGCTGAGAGCTGCACCCGCCGTTTGGCGTCTGCCGGGCGCAGCCGCAGCCGTTCCCGCAGCCACCCGGGCGTGGAGGTGGCGCCGTGGCGCACGCCGAGGTCGCGGGCGTCGGCCTCCCGGGTCAGCTGCAGCCCGACCGCGGCCGCCTTCGCCTCGATCTCGGCCTGCGCGACCAGCAGGTCGGCCAGGTCGTCGTCGGAGAGGGGACCACGCGTTGCCGGCCAGCGCGTCGTCCAGCAGCGCCCCGCGGCAGCGAGCGCGTCCACCATCGGATGCGTCGGCCGCTGCGCCAGGCTGCTGGACATGACCCGACCGTAGCGGCCGGCACCGACAACACCAGTGCCCCGGAATCCTTTGTCCACAAGGGTTCCGCCGACTCTCACCGACTCGCCCGATGAGCCCTCGGCGCGGGGGGTTGGGTAGATCGTCGGGTAGCCGTACCGGGCATAGTCCCGCACCTGGCGTTACCCGACGATCTACCCGACCGGCCTAGGATCTCGGCCTGTGAGGGTGTGGCTGCCGTATCCGCCGGAAGGCGCACTGGCCGGCCTGCCCGAGTCGGGTCAGATGCAGTCCGGGATCAGCGGCGGACGAAACCCAGCCAGTTACGCCGGCCCGCAGCCCAGTCGCGGGCAGCCGGCTCGTTGAGGTGGCGCGCACGGCGACACGTATCTCGTGGGGTGTGCCGATGCACTCGCGCGGCAGCACCACTCGGGTGCGATCGGTGGACTCCTTGATCTTCATGCTGTAGCCGCACTTGAAGGGCACCAAGGACCGCGGCTCTTTCCACCACTCCATGCGATGAAGCGCGAACTCGCTGCCCACGACGCCGGAAATCACGAACTCGGGCCCGGGGTCGGCTGGCCGGGTGTCCAAATAGACCGCGAGGTCATCCCCATTTCTGACGTTGCCCTGCTGGATGCGGATGCGCACCTCTTGCCGGTCAGCCGTGGAGTTATCCACTCGCACCGACCAGATGTCGATGCCCGCGGCCGCGTCGCTGCGGGAGTCGGCGAAGCGCCGCACGTTGGCCTCAGCCGGGGCGGCAACACCAACCACCAGCACAGCGCTCATGGCGGCGACAGCCGCTCGGTGAGTGTGGCGCACGCTGACCCACCCGCCTTTCCAGCCGACTGCTTGTCAGCCGCCAGTCCGGCATATCGATCATGGGGTGCAAGGCTCAGCCACGAGGCGGAAACGGCACGGGCCCCGAAGGCGATAACGCCTCCGAGGCCCGTGCCTCGTGCTGCGGTGCTAGTCGTTCACGGACACGATCGTCCGCCCGACGGGACCCTCGCCTGCCTCGCGGTAGGTGATGTACCCGAGGTACGGCGTGTCCTTGTCGAGCCCGGACACCTCGCCGGTGATCCGGACGCGCTCGCCGACGCTCACGTCGGTGCGCTTGGGCGTGACCTCGAGGTTGCCCTTGTCGACCTTCTTGACCTTGAAGGTCTCTACCTCGAACGTCGTGGTGTCCTCGTTGCCGTTCACCGCCCACGCCTGGACGTGGATGGTGTACTCACCAGCGGGCAGCCGGCGGAACGTGAGCTGCTCGGCCGCGGCGCCGGTCGCTGAGGCCGCCACGATCACGGTCTCGCCCGCCTCGTCCTCGGTGGTGAGGTAGAGGTCCAGGTCGTCGTTGAAGTCGTCCGGCTCGATCTGGATGCGGGTGAGCGTGGACTTCTCACCGACGACGAACGGCTGCCGGTGGTTGTTCGGGTCGTTGGGGTCGAAGGCGCCACCGGCGTCGTTCTTGGCCGAAGCCTCGGTGACCTTGCCCGCGACCAGACCCCTGACGGCCGTCACCAACGTGCCGGCGAAGCCGGCCCGTACGGTCGTCGCGAAGTCCTGGTTGCCCTCACTGATGATCTCCTCCGGCGCCGCGATGGCCAGCGGCTTCACCACGACGGGGATGCGCACCTCGTGCTGCCCGTCCGACCAGGTCAGGTGCCCCTTGGCGTACTGGCGGAACGGCGCGTCCTCACGGGTAAAGACCACACGGTAGTCAGCGCGTTGCTGACGCTTCAGCGTGAGCGTGTCCGGCACGACCTTCACGTCGATGCCCTCCAGGCCCTCGACGCTGGCCTTGTACGTGGCGCGTTCCCCCCCAACGTTGCGCACCGTCCGACGCACCCGCTCCTTGCCGGCGAGGTCGCCGATGGCGATCGAGGCAAGGTTGAGGTTCGACGCCCGCAGCTTGGTGTCGGACACCGGCTCGCCGTTGCCGAACACGACCCCCTGGCCGGCCAGGAAGTCGACCCAGTCGTCGTAGTCGCTGTCGTAGGTCAGGCCCGGGTCGAGGAACTCCCGTGGCTTGACGAAGCCGGCACCCTGGGCGAACGGCCCCTTGGTGGTGGCGTGGTCGTACGCCGTGGTCATCATCGCCGACTTGATCATCATCGGCGACCACCGCGGGTGCGCTTCCATGATCAGCGCAGACAGGCCCGCGATGTGCGGCGAGCTCATCGACGTGCCGGAGTAGAAGTCGTAGTTCCGCCCGAAGTTGCCCTCCGGTGCGACAGCGGCGACGACGTCGACGCCCGGCGCGGAGATGTCCGGCTTCAGCAGGTCACCGCCCGCGGCAAAGCTCGGTCCGCGGCTGGAGAACTCGGCGACCTCGGGGACCTGGGTGGTGGAGCCGGCGTTCTCGTCGGCGAGGATGCGCGACTCGGGGTCGGGCGCCTGCTCGACGTAGTTGTACACGTCCTCGTAGGCCGTGTCCGGCAGGTGCACCGTGGGCACGAAGTGCGCGTCGGCGTTGAGCGAGTTGGGCGTCGGGTTGATGAGGATCATGCCGACACCGCCGGCCCGCTGCACCTCTCGGCTCTTGTCCACCCGGGCGATGATGCCGCGGTCACAGACCACGATCGTGCCCGCGACCTCGGCCCGGCTCAGGGTGTCCGGGAAGCACAGCTGCGCCTCGTCCTGGTTCGCGTCCGCCTGAGCGGAGTCGCGGGCCAGGACCGTGTCAGTGAACGGCAGGCCCTCCTGGGTCACCGACGCCCCGACGAAGCGCTCGCCGTTGCGCAGCTCGACGGTCGCCTCGTTGATCGTGTGCGTCGAGGCGGCCACCGTCGTGATCCAGGGGCTCGGGTGGGCGACGGTCCGGCGGAAGGGGCCGGAGTTGCCCGCCGACGCCGCGACGAAGACACCCGCGTCCGCGGCGTTCAGGAACGCCAGCTCCACCGGGTCGAGGAAGTCCTCGAGGGTGCCGGAGATCGAGAAGTTGATGACGTTGACGCCGTCGGCGACGGCGGCGTCGATCGCGGCGGTCGAGTCCGTGCCCGCGCAGCCACCCTCGCTGTTGGGGTCGTTGGAGTCCCAGCACACCTTGTACGCGGCCACCTTCGCGGCCGGCGCCATGCCGGAGATGGTCCCGTAGTTGACGCCGTCGATCACGGCCTCGGGGCCGTAGTTGCCGGCGGCGGTCGAGCCCGTGTGCGAGCCGTGGCCGTCGACGTCCTCGGGCGAGAGCGGCTCGTAGTCGGCGATCTGGTCGGCGCCGAAGCCATCGACGAAGTACCGGCCGCCGATCAGCTTGTTGTTGCAGGAGAAGCTGCCGGCGTCTTCACCGGCACCGGTCTCGCAGACGCCGTACCAGTCCTGCGGGACCTCGTCGCCGGGGATACGGGCGAACGAGGGGTGGTCGGAGTTGATGCCGGTGTCGACGATGCCGACGATGACGCCGGAGCCCGCTCCCCGCTTGCCGTCGGTCCCGCCGAGACGCTGCCACACGCCGAGCCGCCCGGTCAGGCCCAGGAAGTCCGGCGAGTCTGCGGTGTCGAGCTGCAACATGCGGTCAGGTACGACGCCGAGCACGTTTGGCTGCTTGGCCAGCGCTGTTGCCTGCCCAGCCGTCAGCCGAGCCGCGAAGCCGTTGACGACGGTTGTGTAGTGGTAGAAGGGCCGGGCGCCGACCTGGTTGGCGAGGGCCTGCTGAGCGCGCTCCAGCCGGGCGGTGTACTCGCGGGCCGCGGCGGTGTCCGAGCGGTACTGGCCTCCGGCCATCGGCGCGGTACGGGCATAGCCCGCGACGCCGCCGGTGTAGGTCGCCGCGGGGGCGCCCCTGAGGAGCACGGTGTACGTGCCGTCCGCGAAGGCGGCATTGGGCTTGGTCTTCGTCACGCTGGGCGGCACGCTCTCGGGCGTGACGCTGACCGGTGCGATGCCAGCCGTGGCCGTGCTCACCGTTGCCACGCCGGACGCGAGCAAGCCCGCGGCGGCGAGGACGGCAAAGGAACGGCGACGACCCGGCGCACCGAGGCTTGGATGGCTCACGGGCCAGGGTCCTCCTCTGTAGGGACGCGGGACGGCAGAGCCGGCCTCGACCGGACCGTCCACGAGGGCAAGCCTCGACCGTCACAGCCTGTAGTGGCTCCCGTCAAGCCGGGCGTGTCGGATCGGGGGATGTCTTGACCCTCCTGTGACGTTCGCGGTGGTCGTACGCTGCGGCGGTGACCATGGACGAGCGGCTGGCGGCGCTGGACGTCCGGCTGCGTGAGCTGGGCGGCGTCCTCGTCGCGTTCTCCGGCGGAGCCGACTCGGCCTTTCTGCTCGCCGCGGCGGTGCGCGCACTCGCCGCCGAGCGGGTCGCGGCGGCGACGGCGGTGTCGGGCTCGCTGCCTCGGCGCGAGTTGGCCGACGCCACGGCGTACGCCGGGTCGCTCGGGGTCCGTCATCTCACGCCGTCCACCGCCGAGATCGAGCGCGCGGGCTACCGCGCCAACGCCGGGGACCGCTGCTTCTTCTGCAAGGCCGAGCTGCTGGACGTGCTGGTCCCGCTGGCCGGCTCGCTCGGGCTGCCGTACGTCGCCACCGGCACCAACGCCGACGACGCGGTTGCCGGCTTCCGGCCAGGCATCCAGGCTGCCGCCGAGCGCGGTGCGGTGACGCCGCTGCGCGACGCGGGGTTCACCAAGGCTCACGTGCGGGAGGCGAGCCGGCGCTGGGGCCTGCGCACCTGGGACAAGCCGGCCGCTGCATGCCTGTCCAGCCGGGTGGCGTACGGCATCGCGATCACTCCCGCCCGGCTGGCCCGCGTCGAGGCCGCCGAGACGGCGCTGCGGGCGGCTTTGGCTGACGCGGGTGTGGCGGTGCGCGACCTGCGGGTGCGCGACCTCGGCGACACGGCAAGCGTCGAGGTGGACGCGGCGGCTGTTGGAGAGGTGAGCGCGCTGCCGCAGGTCCATGCGGCCGTCCGCGGTGCTGGCTTCAGCAGCTCCCGCGTCGACCCGCGCGGCTTCCGGTCGGGGTCGATGAACGAAGCGCTGCTCCTCGAGTCGCGCGCCGGCTGAGCCCCTGCTGGATCTGCATCGACGCGGGTCGTCGCCGCGGCCTAACCTGTGCACCCGGTGGGCGGCGCTGCCGGCACCATCCACCGATCTCCTGAACCAGCGACGACGACGAGGTCTCCCGTGCCCAGCGGCAAGGTCAAGTGGTACGACACCGACAAGGGCTTCGGCTTCCTGTCCAAGGAGGACGGCGGTGACGTCTTCGTCCACTCCTCCGCCCTCCCGGCCGGTGTACCGGCCCTGCACGGCGGGCAGCGCGTCGAGTTCGGCGTGGCGGAGGGCCGTCGCGGCGAGCAGGCGCTGTCCGTACGGGTGCTCGACCCGCTGCCTTCGGTGTCCAAGGCGCTGCGGAAGGACCCGGACGAGCTGGTCGTCATCGTCGAGGACCTGATCAAGCTGCTCGACGGGGTCTCGGCCAGTTATCGCAGGGGTCGCCATCCCGAACCGCGGGCGGCGGCCAAGGTCGCCCAGGTCCTGCGTGCCGTAGCCGACGACCTCGAAGGCTGAGTCACCCCGCGGGGGCGGCCGCTGGCCGGCGAGCGCCCGAGCCGGCGCGCAGCGCGCCGGCGAGCCCGAGCAACAGCGCCGCGGCGGCCAGCCCGAAGCCGAGCGCCGGCACCAGCGGCAGGGCGATGCCGACCCCGCCGCCGAGCACCCAGGAGAGCTGGAGCAGAGTCTCGGAGCGGGCGAAGGCGCTGGTGCGCACGGACTCGGGCACATCCCGCTGGATCAACGCGTCCAAGGCCAGCTTGCCCAGCTGCTGGGCCAGTCCCGCGGCGAGCGCGACCGCCACCACGGTCGGCAGGCCGTACGCGAGTGCGGTAGTCGCGGCGACCACCGCCACCACGCCGGGGAGGACGAAGCCGATCGCCTCCGGCCGTCGGGTCCGCACCACCGCGCCCAGGCCGGTGCCCAGCGCGGAGCCGGCGCCGGCGCAGCCGGCCGCGACACCCAAGGCGGCCGTGCCGCTCAGCCCTCCGATGGGCTCGGTCCGCAGCAGAAAGGCGAGGAACATGAGCAGGAAGCCGCTGAACGCGCGCAGTGCGGCATTGGCCCGCAGTGCGCCGACGACCTGCGGCCCGACCCCGCGACCGGACAGCAGACCGTGCCGGCGCCGGCCTTGCTCAGGCGGGGAGCGGCTGAGGACTGACGCGTCCTCCTCGCCGGCGCTGGAGTCGACCCGCGCCGGCAGCAGCCCGGCGAGCACGGCGCCAACGGCGAAGACCGCGAACGCCAGCCGCAGCGACCACTGCGGACCCAGCTGGGCAACGGCAACGCCTAGGGGCGCGGCCACGCTCGCCCCGAGGACCCCGAAGATGGAGATGCGGGAGTTGGCGGTGACGAGGCTGACCCCGTCCGGCAGCAGCCGAGGCACCGCACTGGCGCGGGTCACCCCGTACGCCTTCGAGGAGACCAGGCAGCCAAAGGCCGCGGCGTAGAGCCACCAGGCCCCCGTCGCCACCGCCCCGGCCATCACCCAGCAGAGGAACGCACGAGTGGCCAGCGTGCCGCCGACCGCCCAGCGCCGCCCCCGGCGGAAGCGGTCGAGGAACGGCCCGATGACCGGGGCGACAAAGGCGAACGGCGCCATCGTCACCAGCAGGTACAGCGCGACCCGCCCGCGCGCCTCACCTGTCGGGACGGAGAAGAAGAGCGTCCCCGCAAGCGAGATGGCGATCAGCGTGTCCCCGGCGGCGTTGACGGCATGTAGCTCGATCAGCCGGCCCAGCCCGGTCTCGCCGGCTCCGTGCGCGTGACTGAGCCGGCGCATTCGTCCGGCGGTTGTCCGAGCGGCACGGCCCGGGAGCCGCACCGCCCGCCGGCCGGCTCCGCCCAGGCGGGTACTGCCCCGGCGCCGCGGCAGCCCGTCCGCCTCCGGCCTGCGCACCCGCCCATCCTGCCGCGTGGGAGAATCCCGCCTCGTGGGACCCGCGACACGACCGGCGACGGCTGCCCGGCGCGCACCCAAGGCCGACCCGTACTGCGTCGACGCGGTCGAGCTCGCTCGGGCGGCGCTCGTGCAGATCAGCGGTGAGGACCAGGTGGGCGAGCACCTCGGGTATGTGGCCGAGGCCGACCGCGTGGTCACCCACTTCTTCGCCTGCCGGCTGCCCGGTTACGTCGGCTGGCGGTGGGCGGTGACCGTGGCCCGTGCCTCCCGGGCTCGGGTGGTCACCGTCGATGAGTCGGTGTTGCTGCCCGGCGAGGAGGCGCTGCTGGCCCCGGAGTGGCTGCCGTGGGAGGAGCGGCTGCGACCCGAAGATCTCGCTCCCGGGTCGCTGCTGCCGGCGGCCCCGGACGACCCGCGGCTGCTGCCCGGCTACACCGGCGCGGACCGCGACCCGGCGGACAGCGACTCCGGGTGGAGCGTCGTGGAGGAGCTCGGCCTCGGTCGGGAGCGGGTGCTCTCAGCCGAAGGCCGTGACCTGGCCGTGCAGCGGTGGTACGACGGTGCCGGCGGTCCTCGGTCGCCGCTGGCGATCGCCGCGCCCGCGCCGTGCAGCACCTGCGGGTTCCTGGTGCCCCTCTCCGGCCCGCTGGGGGCCGCCTTCGGCGTGTGCGCCAACGAGATGTCCCCTAGCGACGGCCGCGTGGTGTCCTACGACCACGGCTGCGGGGCGCACTCGTCGGTGTCGACGCCACCGGGTGGCGGCGCGCTCCCCGAGCCGGTGCTCGACACGCTGGCCCACGAGGAGCTCGGCCACTCCTGAGCGGTGCTCAACGGGGTGGCGGGGCCTCCGCCTCCCGGGCGTGCCGTACGGCGTCGCGACGCCGCCAGCAGAGCAGTACGCCGAGCACGCCCAGCAGCGCCCCGACCACGCAGGTCCACAGCCACCAGCTCGCTCCCGCCGCGGCCAGCCGATCCCGCAGTGCCAGCAGGACCAGGAAGGCGACCGCCCACGCCAGCGTGCCCAAGGCGACTGTGGCGACCCCGTCGACGTCGTAGGGCTCGAGCGGGAGCCGTCCCGGCCGCGGGCGCGTGCCCATGCCGGGAGGTTACGCCGCGGCGGCTGCTGCGCCGCGGTCCGGCCTCGCTCGGATCTGCGCCGGGATCAGAGGTCGAGCTGCTCGAGCGCCTTGAGATAGCTCTCGCTGTAGGTGGGGAACTGCGCCACCTGGTCCAGCAGCGTGTCCAACGGCACCTCCACCCGCACCGCGAGGGCTGCCTGGTGGATCCACTCACCGGCCAGCGGGGCGACCGCCCACGCACCGAGCAGGACCCGCCGTTGCCGGTCGACGAGGACGCCGAGTCGGCCGGTCGGCTCCTGTTCGTACGTCCAGGGCCGGGCCAGCACCTCCGGCAGCTCCACGGTCGTGGTGACGACGTCCAGGCCACGGTCATGTGCCTGCTCCTCGGTCAGCCCTACCGCGGCGATCTCGGGGTCGCAGAAGATGACGCGGGGGATTCCCACGTACGTGGCTCGCCGCGGCGTGCCCAGGATGTTGTCGGCGACCACTCGGCCTTGGTACATCGCGACGTGGGTGAACAGCGCGGTGCCGGTCACGTCGCCCACCGCCCACAGCCCGTCGGAGACGCGGCAGCGGTCGTCGACGGGGACCGCGCCGCGGTCGGTGGGCTCCACCCCCACGGTCTCCAGGCCGAGCTCGCGGCCGCGCGGCGTACGACCCGCGCCGAGGACGACCACGTCGGCCTCCAGCCTGCTGCCGTCGCCGAGCTCGACGACGCACCCGTCCGCCGTCCGGCTGGCGCGGGAAATTTCCTGGCCGGTACGCACGTCGACGCCGTCCGCCGCGAGCAGGCGTAGCGCCAGCTCCCCGACCGGCGGATCCTCCCGGCCGGCGAGCCGCTCGCCGCGCTGTACGACGGTGACCTCACTGCCCATGCGGGCAAGGAACTGCCCGAGCTCGATCCCCACCGCTCCACCACCGAGGACGACGGCACGGCCGGGGATCGCTTGCAGCCCGGTCGCCTCGCGGTTGGTCCACACCTCGACCTCGTCGAGCCCCTCCACCGGTGGGCGAACCGACGCTGAGCCCGTCGCCACGATCACGTGCTCGGCCTCGAGCAGCGAGCCGTCGACCTCGACCCGCCCCGGCCCGGCCAGCCGCGCGACACCCTTGACGACGGTCGCTCCCTGGCTGCGGTAGTCCTCGACCTGTGCCGTGTCGTCGAGGTGGCGGATCATGGTGTCCCGGTAGTCGCGCAGCGCCGGCCAGTCGAGCTCGGGGCGGCTCGTCCCGGCCGCCCGGGCGGCGGAGCTGCGCGCCTCCGGCGGTCGCAACAGCGTCTTCGAGGGCACGCAGGCCCAGTAGGCGCACTCACCGCCGATCAGCTCCCGCTCGACGAGCGCCACGCTGCGGCCGGCGGCCAGCAGCCGACCCGCCGCCACCTCCCCGCCTGGGCCCATGCCGATCACGACGACGTCGTACCTGTCAGCCACGATGTGCTCTCCCGCCTTTGGTCATTCGCCCGCACTATCCCTGAGCTGCGGCAGCGCGGCCACCCAGGCGGGCGAGCCGTCAGGCAGTGGTAAGGCTGTAGCCGCGAGAGCCGCGGCCGCGAGAGCCGCGGCCGCAGGCTCACGTGGATCAATCACCGGGTTGGCTTCGAGCCCTGCTCGATGGGCCGGAACGGCCGCCCGGGCGACCACCCGCTCACGTGGATCACGGGGAATCCTGTGGGCGGCTCAGCATGGAGGATTCTTAGCAAGACTAATGAGGTATGCTAACGAGGTGACAGCCACGCTCGCCCGTTCTGACGCCGCCCTGGCCTCCGCGCTACGCATGTCCGTGCTGCGGCTGGCCCGGCGGCTGCGCAGCGAGCGCGCCGATACCTCCCTGTCCTTGACCCAGCTGGCCACGCTGTCGACCCTCGAGCGTCACGGAGCGATGGGCGTGGGTGAGCTCGCCGCGCACGAGCGGGTCCAGCCACCGTCGATGACCCGCGTCGTCGCCTGCCTCGAGCAGCTCGGGTTGGTGACCCGGGACCCTCACCCCAGCGACCGGCGTCAGGTGGTGCTGGCCGTCAGTCCCGCCGGGCGCGCGCTGCTCGCCGAGGACAGACGCCGCCGCGACGTGTGGCTGGCTCAGCGGCTTAAGGAACTGTCCCCGCACGAGCGCGAGGTCCTGCGCGCCGCGGCCCCGGTGCTGGAGAGGCTGACCACGGCTTGAGCCCCACCTTCCGCTCCCTGCGCATCCGCGACTACCGGCTCTTCTGGTCGGGCATGGCCGTCTCCAACATTGGCACCTGGATGCAGCGGGTCGCGCAGGACTGGCTCGTTCTCGAGCTGACCGGCAGCGGCACCGCCCTAGGCCTGACCACCGGCCTGCAGTTCCTGCCGTACCTCCTGGTCGGTCCCTTCGCCGGTGTGCTCGCCGACCGCTTCCCCAAGCGGCTGTTGCTGATGGCCACGCAGGTCTTCCTCGGGCTCACCGCCCTGGTGCTCGGGGTGCTGGTCATCACCGACGTCGTGGCCGTGTGGCACGTGTACGTGCTCGCCGCGGCGCTCGGCCTCGGGACCGCCGTGGACAACCCCGCGCGCCAGGCGTACGTCTCCGAGCTCGTCGGCGCCGACGACCTCACCAACGCGGTGAGTCTCAACAGTGCGTCGTTCAACGCCGCCCGCGTGGTCGGGCCCGCGACTGCCGGCTTCCTCATCGTGCTGGTCGGCACGGGTCCGGTGTTCCTGCTCAACGCCCTCTCCTTCGGGGGCCCGCTGATCGCGCTGCTGCTTATCCGTCCCGCTGCGGTCGTGGCCAGCGGCGGATCGGTCGGAGGCCTGGCGATGATGCGGGACGGGCTGCGCTACGTGCGCGATCGGCCCGACATCCTCCAGGTGCTCGCGGTGGTTGGCGTCGTCGGCACATTCGGGCTCAACTTCCAGCTGACGACCGCACTGGTCGCCACCGAGGTGTTCGGCAAGGGCGCGGCCGAGTACGGCCTGCTCGGGTCGGTCATGGCGGTCGGCTCGCTCACCGGGGCGCTGTTGGCGGCGCGCCGGGTCCACGTGCGGCAGCGGCTCGTCGTGCTCGCGGCGGTCGTCTTCGGCGTCCTCGAGGTGCTCTGCGGGCTGATGCCGACCTACACCTTGTTCATGCTGTCGCTGATCCCGGTGGGGATGAGCGCCCTGACCCTGATCACCGCAGCCAACTCCTACCTGCAGGGCTCGGTGGCCCCTGAGGTGCGCGGCCGCGTCATGGCGTTGTACCTCGCCGTCTTCATGGGCGGGACACCACTCGGTGCGCCTCTCGTCGGCTGGCTCGGAGAGACGTACGGCGCCCGCTGGTCCATCATCGCCGGCGGCCTCGCCTCGATTGGGGGCACGTTGCTCGCGACCCTGCTGCTGACCCGACGCCGCGGGCTGGTGATCCGCCCGCACCTGCTCCCGCGTCCGCACCTCGACGTAGAGGTGAGCCAGCGCGTACTGGCCCAGCGGGCTGGCGCCGGCTGAGGTGCGGATGCTGCTCTGGTGGCAGGCTCGTCGCCATGCAGCTCATCGCCATGGAGCACACTGCGTACGTCGATCATCTGCGCGCGGAGGCCGCCGCGATGCGGGCCGGCGCGGAGCGGGGCCTCGATGCCCCGGTCCCCAGCTGCGCGGGCTGGACGGTGCGCGACGCCGTCGAGCACACCGCCGTGGTCTACCTGCACAAGGTCGCCTGCCTGCGCGCCGGTCAGCCCCCGCAGCCCTGGCCGCCCCCACGTGACGACACCCCGACCCTGGAGCTGCTCGACCGCGCGCTGGACGACCTGCTCGGCGAGCTGAGCTCCCGCGATCCGGCGGCGCCCACCTGGACGTGGTGGCCCTTCGACCAGACGGTGGCCTTCTGGGGCCGCCGGATGGCCCAGGAGACGCTCGTGCACCGCCTCGACGTCGAGCTCGCCCATGACGCCGTCAGCCCCGTCGATCCCGAGCTCGCCGTCGACGGCATCGACGAGGTGCTCGTCCGCATGCTCGCCGGCGACTGGAGCGACGAGCCGGTCGCGGCGGCCGCCGGCGCCACGGTCACCCTGCGCAGTGGCAACCAGGTGTGGCGGGTCGTGCTTGAGCCGGCGGCCGTTGTCGCTACCCCCGGGTCCGACCAGCCGGCCGACGCCGAGATCTCCGGAGCCCCCGATGCCCTGCTGCGCTGGCTGTGGGGCCGTGGGCCGCTGGAGCCGCTGACGACGTCGGGCGCCGACCCCGTCGTCCACGCGCTGCGGGAACGGCTGGCGCTCGCCACCCAGTGAGGCTGTTCGTCGCCGTCGTACCGCCCCCAGCCGTGGTGGGCCACCTCTCCGCCGCGCTGGAGCGGCTACGCGTCCGCCTTGAGTCCGAGCGGCTGCGTTGGGTGCCGGCGGCTTCCTGGCACCTGACGCTGGCCTTCCTCGGAGAGGTAGACGAGGCACGGCGCCCGCAGCTGGATGAGCGGATGGGCCGGGCGGCTCGCCGCAACCAGCCCGGACGGCTCTGGCTGCGCGGCGGTGGACGCTTCGGCGGCAGGGTGCTGTGGGTTGGCGTGGAGGGCGAGCGCGACACGCTGGTACGTACGGCTGGGTCGGCCGCGGCCGCGGCTCGACGCAGCGGCATCGCCACCGAGGAGCGCCCCTACCGACCGCACCTGACCGTGGCACGGGCCCGCGAGCCGGTTGACCTGCGCGCTGAGGTGGCGGCGCTGCGCGACTACCAGGGGCCGGACTGGACGACGAGCGAGATCGCGCTGGTCCGCTCCCGGCTGGGCGCGGGCGCCGGCCGCGCAGCGGCGTACGACGTCCTGACGACCTGGACCTTGGGCAGCGCGCCGAGCACCCGTAGCTAACGTCGGACCGTGGACCCGCGGACGCGTCGCCGTGTCGTGCTCACGGTCCTGGCGCTGCTCATGCTCGCCGTCGCCTTGGGGTCGCTGCGCTCATGATCGCGGCTTTCCGCGTGTTTTCCCTCCAGCACTGTCAAGCCGGCTCGCGGGCTGCCGATAGGGCGGGAGAGGGCCCCCAGGTGACCTCGCGTCGCGTCGAAATGCGTGGGCTGGCGGCCACATCGGCAGGAGGGAGCCCCGGTGGCGGGCACCGCATCGCCGACGGTCGGCGCCAGCCGGGTCTTCGACGTGACGGTCGCGGTCTGCGGAGCCGTCCTCGGCGTCGGTGCGCTCGTCGTGCTCTTCTCCCGGCCCGACCCGGTGGACCCCACGCTGTTCCTCGCGGCCCCGGTGGTCGTCGTCATGTCCTGGTTCCCGTTGCTGCTCGACCGCGTCGGCGGTGGCATCGAGATCGGGTTCGACTCCTGTGTGCTGATCTTCCTCGCCTCCGTCGCGGACCCGGTCGAGGCGCTGTCGGTGTGGTCGGTCGGTGTGCTGGTCGGGCAGCTAGTCGCCGACAAGCGCCGCAGCATCCGCGCCTTCAACACCGGCCTCGGGGTGCTCGCTGGAGGGGCGACGGTGTGGGTGATCGAGGCGCTCACCCGAGCACGGGAGGCGACCCCGCGGGAGCTTGCCGGAGTGGCGGTCGGCTGTGCGGTCTACTTCGTCGTGGACTACGTGGTCAGCGGCATCTCCCTGGCGTTGGAGGAGGGCAGCGGAGTCCTGCAGGCGCTAAGCGATCCCACCGTTTTGGGCGCCCTCGGCGTGTTCGTCGCCATTGACAGCCTCGGCTACCTCGCCGCGCTCGTCGTCCGCGAGCTGCCGGTGTGGGCGGCGCTGCTGCTCACCGTACCGCTGGCCACCATCCTGGTGGCGGCCCGGGCGCTGAGCCGGGGCAACGAGCATGCCCGCCGGTTGAGCGCGCTCTTCGCCGCGGCGGCGCAGGCGCAGTCGCTGCGCGAGCCCACCGCGGTCCTCGACTCACTAAGAAAGAGCGCCCGCCACCTCTTGCGCGACGAGCGCGTCGAGCTGCGTCCCGGTCCGCCTGCCAGCGGGGAGATCGGGGTCCATATCGACACCGGCGAGGGGGACGTCTGGGTCGTCGGCCCGGCGCGCCACCGGGCGCGGGCCAACGTCGCGGCGGACCAGCAGGCCCTCGAGGCGTTGGGGGCGCTCACCGAGGAGGCCCTCAGCCGGCTCCGGCTGGCCGTCGAGATGGGCCACCTCGCCCGCCACGACGCGCTTACCGGGCTGGCGAACCGCACGCTGTTCCTCGACCGGGTCGAGCACGCCCTGCGGGTCCAGCGCCGGCGAGGGGGCCGCCTGGTCGTGCTGTTCTGCGATCTCGACGGGTTCAAGGCGGTCAACGACCGTTTCGGGCACGCGGCGGGTGACACGCTGCTGATCGAGGTCGCCCGCCGTATCTCCGGCTGCGTCCGCGAGGTCGACACCGTCGCCCGACTCGGCGGCGACGAGTTCGCGATCCTCCTGGAGGACGTCGACGGCGGGACCGACGTCGACGCGACCTGCCGCCGCATCCTCGACGCCATGCAACCAGAGGCCCTGATCGCCGGCCACAAGGTGGTGGTCAGCACCAGCATCGGAGTCGCCGTCTCCGAGCCGCGGGACGAGGCTGATGCGCTGCTGCGCAACGCCGACCTGGCGATGTACCGGGCCAAGGCGCTCGGCAAGAACCGGTACGAGACGTACGAGCTCGCCCTCCGCGACGAGCGGCTACACCGGCTGGAGACCCTCGACGCGCTGCGCCAGGCCATCGACGCGCACCAGCTCGAGGTCCACTACCAACCGCTGGTCGACATCCGTACCCGGCGGATCATGGGGGTCGAGGCGCTCGTGCGCTGGCGCCGCGACGGGGAGCTGGTCCTGCCTGGCTCCTTCATCGACCTCGCCGAGACGGGCGGCCTGATCAGCGCCGTGACCGCGCAGGTCCTCGACCAGGTCGTCATGGACGCTCCCGCACTCGCTGCTGCCGCCGGATCGGAGCTGTTCATCGGCATCAACGTCTCTGCGGTCCAGCTGCGGGTCCGCGGGTTCGTCGAGGAGGTACGGCAGGCGCGCGCCCGTATGCAGCCCGCGGAGCTCCTCCTCGAGGTCACCGAGCGCGCGTTCGTCGGCGACGACCTCGACGCGCTCGAGGCGATCGGTCGGCTGGCGGCCGAGGGCATGCACATCGTGATCGACGACTTCGGCGTGGGCTTCTCCTCCATCAGCTACCTCCAGCACCTCCCGGTGCACACCCTGAAGATCGACCGGAGCTTCGTCACCGGTCTCGACCGCGACGAGCGGGCGTGCTCCCTGGTGCGGTCCATGGTCTTGATGGCGCAGGGACTGGGCCTGAGCGTCGTCGTCGAAGGTGTCGAACGGGAGTCCCAGCTGGCCCGCCTGCGGCAGTGGGAGGGCGACATCATCGCGCAGGGCTACCTCTTTGCGGCGCCTGCGCCGCTGGGGGAGACCGTCGACATGCTCAGCGCGTCACCCAGCGGCTGGGGCGGACCGCTGCCGTCGCCGGCTGGCGCAGATGTCCCCCGCGTGCGTGCGGCCGTCGGCCAGGTCGCCGGTCCACCATGACCGTGCTCTTACGCCAGCGCCGCCCCGCGCGCACGACGACAATGGCGACAATGGCCTGGTGCCCGAGCCGCTGGCGCCCGCGCTTGCGCGGGTGCGCGCCGAGCTTCTCGACCGGGAGCGCCTGGTCCGCGCGGTGGCTGCCGGCCGCCGGCGTGGAGGGTCGCCGCGCTGGCGGCGGGCGGACCTGCGCTGGGTCGAGCTGCGCGACGCGTGGTCGCTGCAGGTCGTGACCTACGACGAGCGGCAGGCGTACACCCGCAACGTTGACGCCGCTGCCGCACCAGCCGCTGTCGACGCGCTGCTGGAGGAGCCGTACGGGAACTGGCACGTGGACACCCACGGGCGCACCCTCCAGCTGCGGGTCACCAAGCGCGGGGACGCGCAGCTCCACGAGGGGCCGAGCACCGCGGCCCCCCCGGAGCGGCCCGAGCCCAGCCGGACCGTCCCGGGCTTCGGCACCCACGACCGGGTCAAACCGCACCTCCTGGCGCCCCACGACCCGCTGTTCGCCGCCATGGGTGCGGGTGCGGACAAGCGCCGTCAGGTCGACGCCTTCCTGCGGATGCTGCAACCGGTCGCTCACCGGTTGGCGGGTGGGCCGTTGCGAGTCGCCGACCTCGGCTGCGGCAACGCCTACCTGAGCTTCGCGGCGTTCCGGCTGCTCCACGCCGACGCCGGCCGTGACGTCGAGCTGGTCGGGGTGGACCTCAGAGCGGTCGCCCGGGAGCGCAACGCCGAGCTCGCCGGGCGCCTCGGCTGGGCGGATCAGGTCCGCTTCGTCGCGGGTGACATCTCCACGGTCGAGCTCCAGCCGACCCCCCAGCTGGTGCTCGCGCTGCACGCCTGCGACACCGCGACCGACGCAGCACTCGCCCGCGCGGTGCGCTGGCAGTCCCCAGTGGTGATCGCCGCCCCGTGCTGCCACCACGACCTCCAGGTGCAGCTGCGCGCCGCGGCGCCCCCAGCGCCGTACGCACTGCTGACCCGGCACGCCACCTTGCGGGAGCGCTTCGCCGACACGCTCACCGACGCGCTGCGCGCAGCCCTGCTCCGCCTGGCCGGCTACCGGGTCGACGTCATCGAGTTCGTCGCCTCGCGGCACACACCGCGCAACGTGGCGTTGCGCGCCGTCTACACCGGGCACGCACCCGACCCTGCCGTTGCCGAGGGGTACCGCGAGCTGTGCGCCGCCTGGGGGGTGCGTCCCGCGCTGGAGGGCCTGCTCGGCGACGCCGTCCCCGTTGCGGACAGCTCACCCGCAGGGCCGCGGGGGTGAAGGCGCGCGACGGCCTTGCGGCGCCGGTCCTAGCGCTGTGCTGCCTGTTGCCCTGGCTGGGCGTGGCGTCCGCTGCCGCGCCGGTACGGGCGGAGGCCGAAGGCAGTCCCACCCCGGTGGCGACGTTCGGCGACGAGCGGATCACCGAGTCCAGCGGCCTGGCCGTCAGTCACCACCATCCCGGAGTGCTCTGGACGATCAACGACAGCGGGGACGAGCCCCGGCTCTACGCGATTGGGGAGGACGGTACGGTCCGCGCCGTCCTGACCCTCGGCGGCGTCGTCGCCAGCGACTTCGAGGCGCTCGCCGGTGGCCCCGCGGACTCGCTGTGGGTCGCCGACATCGGCGACAACGACGCGGAGCGGTCCACCGTGGCGGTGCACGCGATCACCGAGCCCGAGACGCTGCGCTCCGCCGTCGTCGTCCCACAGTCCTACGAGCTGCGTTACCCGGACGGCGCCCACGACGCAGAGGCGTTGCTGGTGCACCCCCGTACGGGCCGCGTCTCCATCGTCACCAAGAGCCTGCTCGGCGCGGCCTTCTACCTCGCGCCCCGCCAGCTCCACACCGACGGGGTCAACCGGCTGGTGCGCGGACCCGAGGCGCCGGCGGTCGTCACCGACGGCGCATGGGCCCCGGACGGGTCGCGGCTCGCGCTGCGCGGCTACGGCTCGGCCCAGGTGCTCTCGGCCCCCGGGCAGCCGGCGCGCACGGTTGACCTGCCCCGCCAGCCCCAGGGGGAGTCGCTGGCGTGGTCCCTCGACGGGCGGGCGATGCTGGTCGGCAGCGAGGGCGAGGGCAGCACGGTCTACCGGGTGCCGGTCGGGCAGGACGCGCAGCCGGTCGAGACGGCCTCGCCGCAGCCGCGGCCACCGGGTCTGCGCGACGACACGGGCGTCGGAGTCAGGCGCGTCGGGCGGGTCGCGCTCCTGGTCGTGGTCGTGCTTGTCGTCGGTGGAGTGGCCGCCGCCAGCCGGCTGCTCCGGCGCTGAGTCGCCCAGCACCCGCACTGCGGCGACCCGCCGCTCCCGTGATCGAGTGGACAGCCCCGTACGCGGCACGCCGGTGTCGCCGACCAGAAGTGTCCACTCGATCATGGGGCTGGGGCTCCGCGGGTCAGATGGCCCGGCTCAGCGCGCCCAGTGGGCGTCCCAGCCGTCGACCTCCTCCGGGCGCCGTTGGGCGGGTCCGACGTAGGCCGCGGAGGGACGGATAAGCCGGCCGGTCCGCTTCTGCTCGAGGATGTGCGCGCTCCACCCGGCCGTACGTGCGCAGGTGAACATCGCGGTGAACATGTGCGCCGGCACCGCCGCGTAGTCGAGCACGATCGCCGCCCAGAACTCCACGTTGGTCGCCAGCACGCGCTCGGGGTGCCGCTCGGTGAGCTCGGCGAGCGCCGCCTTCTCGAACGCCTCAGCCACCTCGTAGCGGGGCGCGCCCAGCTCCCGGGCCACCCGCCGCAGGGTGCGTGCCCGGGGATCCTCGGCGCGGTAAACCCGGTGGCCGAAGCCCATGAGCCGCTCCCCGCGGTCCAGCACGCCCTTGACGTACGCCTCGGCGTCGGCGGTGCGCTCGATCTCGTCAATCATCGTGAGCACACGGGACGGCGCTCCACCGTGCAAAGGTCCGCTCATCGCCCCGATGGCCGCGGACAGGCAGGCAGCCACGTCCGCTCCGGTGGAGGCGACGACCCGCGCGGTGAACGTGGACGCGTTCATGCCGTGCTCGGCGGCGGAGGTGAAGTAGGCGTCGACCGCCTGCACGTGGCTGGGGTCGGGGTCGCCCCTCCACTGGGTCATGAAGCGCTCGACGATCGTCGCCGCCCGGTCGATGTCGCCCTGCGGCACCATCGGCAGGCCCGCGCCGCGGGCCGACTGGGCGACGAACGACAGCGCCATCACCGAGGCGCGGGCGAGGTCGGTGCGAGCCTGCGCGGCGTCCACGTCGAGCAGCGGACGAAAGCCCCAGGCTGGGGCGAGCATCGCCAGCGCGCTCTGCACGTCGACCCGGACCTCGCCCGAGTGCACCGGGAGGGGGAACGGCTCGGCGGGCGCGAGCCCCGGCTGGTACGCCGCATCGACGAGCAGGCCCCACACGTTCTCGAAGGGCACGCGTCCGACCAGCTCGTCGATGTCGACTCCCCGGTAACGAAGCGCGCTGCCCTCCTTGTCGGGTTCGGCGATCTCGGTGGCGAACGCGAGGACGCCCTCGAGACCTTCCTTGACGTCCGGCTGATCGCCGGCCTCACTCATGCCTACTCCCTCACGGGGTTGCCTGTCCGGTTGCGGCGCCCTATCCGGCCGTACGACCCTGTCCGGTGCGCGATGGCCACGTCCGGATGCGGGCGTCTCATCATGCCTACCCCCACCGTTGGGCGCGTACGGCGGGGTGCGACGCTGCCTCCCGTGGCGCCGGGCGAGGAGGCGGTGGACCCCGCCGGGATGCGGGAGGCCTACGACGGTGGCGGACTCGACGAGGCCGACCTCGCCGCCGACCCGATCACCCAGTTCCGCTCCTGGTTCGCCGCCGCGCGCGCGTACGGCTTGCCGGAGCCGAACGCGATGGTGCTCGCCACGGCCACCCCCGCTGGACGTCCCAGCGCCCGGACCGTGCTGCTCAAGGGTGTCGACCAGCGCGGCTTCGCCTTCTACACCAGTTACCTCTCCCGCAAGGGAAGCGAGCTGGACGCCAACCCGGTCGCCAGCCTGGTGTTCCCGTGGTTCGCGATGCTGCGCCAGGTGGTCGTTTGCGGTGCGGCTGAGCGGGTCGACCGTGCCGAGAGCGAGGCCTACTGGCACAGCCGGCCGTACGAGTCGCGGCTCGGCGCCTGGGCCAGCCCACAGTCCCGGGTCGTGGAGTCGCGGGAGTGGCTGGAGCGGCGGTGGACCGAGGCGCGTACGCGCTTCCCCGAGCAGGCGCAGGTGCCGCTGCCGGAGTCGTGGGGCGGCTACCGGGTGGTCCCCAACACCGTCGAGTTCTGGCACGGACGGGTGGGCCGATTGCACGACCGGCTGCGCTATCGCCGCGAGGAGGGACCGACGGGTCCCTGGGTCGTCGAGCGGCTTGGCCCCTGAGCGGCTTGGCCCCTGAGCGGCTTGGCCCTGAGCGGCTTGGCCCCTGAGCGGCTTGGCCCCTGAGCGGCTTGGCCCCTGAGCGGCTTGGCCCTGAGCAGCTTGGCCCCTGAGCGCCTTCGTCATGGGCGGCGGGCGGCTGCCCCGTGCACAGGTGCGTTAGGGCGGGAACGTGTCGACCCGCGGGCGTTTCGCTTCCCGGTGATGGGAAGGCCCGGGTGGACGAGGCCCGGGGCCCGCGGGTCGGGTGACTGCCTGAACTTCGCCGGCCGCGGCGCGGCCGGTCCTGGTCAGCCAGGTCCGGAGTGCTCCGGCGGCTAGCGGACAGCCACCTCACGAGTCCTATGGCTATGCATGCGTTGGACCACCTCCTCTCCCGTGTACCGCAGACCGTAGGCGTACTCGGCGCTCTCGGCAACGCCGTTGGCGCGACTCGCCGCCTGGGGGGGTTCGTGCCCGAGCTGGTCCCCACTCCACCGGGGCCCATGATCGCCGTGAGCGGTCAGCCAGCCGATTCAACCTGCGTTCCCCGACCGCGGACGGCGGGCTGGCTGGCTGGCTGGCGGGCTGGCGGGCTTGCGGGCTGGCTGGCTGGGGGGCGGGCGGGCTGCCCGGGCTGGTGGGCTGCTGGCGGCCGGTCAGTCGGCGCGCTGGGTGAGCCAGGTGGCGCTCGCCCGGCCGAGCTCCCGCCCGTCGGCGCCGTACGCGGTCGTCGCGGTGAACGTCTTGCGGCCCTCCACGCCGAGCCGACGGCCCACGACCACGCAGTGCTCGCCCACCTGGGGGAGGGCGACGAGCCGGGCGGCCATCCGGCCCAACACCAGCGGGCGACCGGCGAGCTCGGCAGTCCACCCGCCGGGGCAGTCCAGGGCTGCCCACACCACCGCGGCAGCCACCTCGCCGGTCGAGTCGGCGACCGAGGCGTCGGGCGTCCAGCCGGCCGCAGTGCTTCCCGGACCGGTGCGCCCGGGGAAGATGCGCAGCCCGTCGCCGGGGGTGCGCTCTGGTCCGCAGGTGAAGCAGCGCGGGAACGGGTGCGAGCCGAACCCCGGGTAGCTGCGCTCGACCTCGCGCGCCTGCTCGTACGAGACCGCAGGCACCGCCTCGACCTCGATCGCCGAGCGCATCCCCTCGGCGACAAGAGCCGGCCCGTGCCACACCCGTACGGCTCCCTCGCCGTCGGCGTGCACCGCCAGGGGGGTGTTCAGCGGCGGTGGCGAGCGCAGGGTCACCAGGGCGCCGGGCCTACCCACGCCTGCGCCGACCCGCTCAGCCACCAGCCCGGCGGTGAACCCGCCGTTGCCTGACCCGTCCGGTCCTCGATAGCGCGACGGGACCAGCAGGGTCATGGCGTGCTCACCGTGTCGTGGTCTCACCCGGCCGGAGCGAGCGCCGCGGCGACGACGCGCAGGTCCGCGACGAAGGCGGCCTGGGCGGTGTCGCGGTCGTCGGCGCGCAGCACCGCGGAGGGGTGGACCGTAACCGTGGTCCAGGCTGCCCGGCGCATGGCAGGTTCCCCGGGTGGGGCCTCCCGGGGAAACAGCTGCCCGCGGTCGCGCAGCACCCGGGCGGAGGGTCCGAGCACGGCCCGAGTGGCAGTGGCTCCCAGGCAGACGGTGACCTCGGGGTCGAGCAGTGCCATCTCCGCGGACAGCCACGGCCGGCACGCCTCGACGTGGATCACGTCGGGCGTTCGGTGGAGCCGGCGCTTCGGTGTCGGGGTGAAGCGGAAGTGCTTGACCGCGTTGGTGACGTAACAGTCCTGCGGGTCGATGCCCGCCTCGCCGAGCGCCTGGTGGAGCAGCCGGCCGGCCGGACCGACGAAGGGCTCACCGCGGCGGTCCTCCTGGTCACCGGGCTGCTCTCCGACGAGCAGGACGCGGGCCAGCTCGCTGCCCTTGGAGAACACGGTCTGCGTCGCCGGGCCGTACAGCTCGCAGCCCCGGCAGTCGCGGGCGGCCGTACGCAGGGAGTCGAGGCCGCCCCCCGACGGGACCCACTCCTGCGCCCCGGGGCGCTCGATGCCGTCGCGGCTCACATTGCCCTCGTCGGCGCCGCAGTCACGCCGCGAAGTCTGCCAGCGCGCAGTTGGTGAGGCGTCCAGCGGTGCCCAGCACTCAGGCCTCGCGGAGCTCCGCGTAACGCGCCAGCGCCTCGACGCGCTCGACCCCGTGGTCGACCACCCGGCGCGGGTAGCCATGGGCGTACCCGTCGGGGTGCTCCCACGGCTCGTGAGCTGCCGCGCCGGGGAGGTGGCGCAGCTCCGCCACGTGCCGGCGGACGTACTCGCCCGCGGGGTCGAACCGCAGGCCCTGAGTGACGGGGTTGAAGACGCGGTAGTACGGCGCCGCGTCTGTGCCCGAACCGGCCACCCACTGCCAGCCGTGGTTGTTGGAGGCCAGGTCACCGTCACGCAGCCAGCGCAGGAAGTGGCGCGAGCCGTGCCGCCATCCGACGTGCAGGTCCTTGACGAGGAAGCTCGCGACCACCATGCGCAGTCGGTTGTGCATCCAGCCCTCCGTACGTAGTTGGCGCATTCCCGCGTCGACGAACGGGTATCCCGTCCGCCCCTCCCGCCACGCCGCCAAGCGGTCGTCGGCGTCGTCGTAGCGCATCGCCGCGAAGTCGGGACGGAAGTGCTCGCGGGCGCTGTCGGGACGGCGGAAGAGCACGTCGGCGTAGAACTCCCGCCACGCCAGCTCCTTGCGGTAGGTCTCCACGCCTTTTCCCCGCCGGGTCGTCAGGTCGGCGAGCAGCGTCCGCGGGTGGATCTCGCCCCACTTGAGGTGGTGGGAGAGCTGGGACGTGCCGTCGAGGTCGGGACGGTTGCGGGTGTCGGCGTACTCGGCGAGCCCAGAGTCGCGAAAGGCCGCCCAGCGGCGCTGCGCGGCCTCCTCGCCGGACGGTGGCAACGCGAGGCCTGGCGGCGCAGGCTCGGCCGGGAGCCGCTGGGCCCCGGCTGCCCGCGTCCAGCGCAGCTCGCCGGAGTCGGCCGCTGGCGCCCGCCACCCGTGCTCCCGCCAGGCCCGGTAGAACGGCGTGTAGACGGAGTACGGCTCGCCGTCGGACTTGCTGACCCGCCCGGGCGACACCGCGTACGGCGAGCCGGTCCGCACCAGCGCGATGTCGCGCGCGGCGAGCGCCCGCTCGACGGCGGCGTCGCGGCGGCGCCCGTACGGCCCGAAGTCCGCCGCAACGTGGACCGCCGCGGCGGAGACCTCCGCGGCAGCGCGTACCACCTGCTCGACAGGGTCGCCGCGACGCAGGTGGAGGTGCCCGCCGGTGGAGGCGTCCATAGCTTGCAGGCTGCGCAGGAGGTAGCTGCGCCGAGGGCCACCGGCGGGACCCCACAGGGCGGGGTCGAGCACGTAGAGCGCCAGCACGTCCCCGTCGCGCGGCAACCACAGAACGCTGCTCGGCATCCGGTCGACGCTAGGTCAGCTTCCGCCGGCGCGCACTTCGGCGACAATGGCGGCTCGGAGCCGGCCGCGGCAGCGGGAAGCGAGCGCGCGTGAGTCACCTGATCGACACCACGGAGATGTACCTCCGCACGGTCTATGAGCTGGAGGAGGAAGGCATCGTGCCGCTGCGGGCCCGCATCGCCGAGCGCCTGCACCAGTCCGGCCCGACGGTCAGCCAGACGGTGGCCCGGATGGAGCGGGACGGGCTGCTCACCGTGCAGGGGGACCGCCACCTCGAGCTCACCGACCAGGGCCGCACCCTCGCCACGCGTGTCATGCGCAAGCACCGCCTCGCCGAACGGCTGCTGGCGGACGTCATCGGCCTGGAGTGGGAGCTCGTCCACGCCGAAGCGTGCCGCTGGGAGCACGTGATGTCGGAAACCGTGGAGCGTCGGCTGCTCACCATCCTGCACGACCCGACGGAGTCGCCGTACGGCACGCCGATCCCCGGGCTGGAGGAGCTCGGGTCGCAGACCTCCGCCGAGCAGTTCCGCCACGGCGTGGTCGCGCTCGACCAGGTGAGCCCGGGTGACGAGGGCGCGCAGGTGCTCGTCCGTCGGCTCTCCGAGCCGCTGCAGACCGACGAGTCGCTCATGTCGGCGCTGCGCCGCGCCGGTGTCCAGCCCGGCCGGGTCGTCGAGGTCTCGCCGGCCCCGGAGGGACTGCTCGTGGGATCCGGGGGTGAGACGGTCGAGCTCGGCGCGGAGGCCTGCACCCACGTGTTCGTCCAGCCGCTGTGACAGCGTCGGACCGCCAGGCGGGGAGCGTGCCGGGCGCACCGGAGGTCGGACCCGTGCAGGCCGCCCGCCTGGTCGCGGAGCACGGTGCGGTGCTGGTGGACGTCCGCGAACCCGCGGAGTGGGACGCCGGCCACGCCCCCGGGGCGCTGCACGTGCCGCTGGACCAGGTGCCCGAGCGCGTCGCGGAGATCCCGACACCACCCACCGCCGTCGTCGTGGTGTGCCGGTCGGGGCACCGCTCCGCGCTGGCCGCCGCGTGGCTGCGCGGCCAGGGCAGAGACGCGGTCAACCTCGCTGGGGGGCTGCTGGACTGGGCGCAAGCCGGGCTGCCGCTGCTGAGTGGGGCAGACGAGCCGAGGTGAGCGCGGACTGGGAGCCGTACGTGCACCGCTTCCACGCCGAGCGGCCCGGGATCACCGAACGGGTGCTGTCGCGCAGCGTCGGACCGGGGGGCACGCCGTACGGATGGCTGCTCGCCGCGCTGCCCCGCGCCGCCCAGGTCGTGCTCGACCTCGCCTGCGGGAGCGCCCCGCTGCAACCGCCGCTGTCCGCACGCGGGGTGCGCTGGCTGGGTGTCGACATCTCCGCGGCCGAGCTGGCCAGTGCCCGCGACCTCGGGCGCGGACCCGTAGCGGTGGCCAACGTTTCGGCGCTGCCGCTGGGCGACGGGGGCGTCGACGCCGTCGTCGCATCCATGGCGCTCATGGTCGTGCCCGAGCCGGGCGCCGCACTGGGTGAGGTGGCGCGGGTGCTGCGCCCCGGTGGGGCGCTCGTCGCGACGCTCGCCTCTGACCGGCCCATCCCGGCCCGCTCGCTGCCCACGCTGATCGGTCTGGTTCGCCGGCTGGGGACCCGCCCGGGTTACCCTGGGGGCTCGAACATGGGCGGCCTCGTCGCCGCAGCCGAGCGGGTCGGCCTGGCGGTGACATCGGACGAGCGGCGTCCGTTCTGGTGCGACGTGCGTACGCCCGCCGAGGCGAGCGAGCTCGTCCAGGCGCTGTACCTCCCCGGCGTGGCACCCGAGCGCGAGCGTGCGGCGGCGCGGTGGCTGGCCGGGCGGACGCCGCTGCGGATCCCGGTGCCGATCCGCCGGCTCGTGGCCGTCCGCCGCTGAGTGACCGCGTGCCACTGGTCGGTGCTGGCCGACCTCCATTTGGGGAGGCGCCCGGAGTCCCGGGTGTCTCCCGGCGCCGCGTACGGCCGCAATGCGCCGGATGGGCGGCCGTCGGATGGGCGGCGCCCGCCGGATCGGACGCCGGATCGGGCGCCCGCCGGACAGCACGCGGCCGTGGATCGGGCGCGCGGTTATGTTTGGGGCGGACGGTGTCCCAGTAGGTGTTGCGTCGTGGTGTTTGTTCGGGGGTCGATCCATGGTGGGGGGATGAACTGTGGTCGGCCGTCGTGGGAGAGGATGACGTCCCAGCCGTGGTGGTGGACGGTGGCGTGGTGGGCTGCGCAGAGGAGCAGCAGGTTGGGTAGGGAGGTTTCGCCGCCGTCTGCCCAGTGGATGCGGTGGTGGGCGATGCACCATTCCGCTGGTCGGGTGCAGCCGGGGAAGGCGCAGCCGACGTCGCGGGCGACGAGGGCGGTCCAGATGCCGGGGGTGACGATGCGGTGTTCGCGGCCGACGTCGAGGGGGACACCGGCTGGGTCGAGCAGTACTCGGGTGACGCCGGCGTCGCAGGCGATGCGGCGCAGGGTTTGACCGCTGAGCGGGCCACCCCAGGTTGTCGCTGCGGCGGGTGCTCCGGGCAGGGCGAGCAGGGTGGCGAGGTCGGCGGTGATGCTCAGGTGTGGTCGGGCGGCGCGGGCGGTGGGGGCTTGTCCGGCGTCGAGCCAGCGGGAGGCGAGTTCGATCAGCGCGTCGGCGCGGCGCCGGGTGGGGCTGCGTAGGTCGGGGGTGTCGTCGGCGGCTGGCGCGGGGGCGGCGAGGGGATCGAGGGCACTGAGCAGGGTGGCCACCGCTTCGCTCTCGGCGCGCAGGCGCAGGGTGCTGGTGCCGTCGGGGCGGTCGCTGACCCACAGTTCGCGGGTGGCGCGGGCCCTTTCCTCGAGCTGCTCCAGTCGTTCCGGGTCGACCACGTGCAGCAGGTGGGTGCCGAGTCGGGCTAGGCCGTCCGGGCCGTGCACGGCGGCCTGCTCGAGCAGGAAGGCCTCGGCCTGTCCGCGCGCCGGCGAGTCGACCGGAAGGTCGGTGACGGCCCGGTGGATGACCGTCGCCGCGTCGATGGAGATCGCGCCGCTGCGTAAGGCGGCCCCGGTCGCGGTGAGCTCACCGTCGAGCGCGGCACAAAGCTGCACCCGGCGTTTGGCGTCTGCCGGGCGCAGCCGCAGCCGTTCCCGCAGCCACCCGGGCGTGGAGGTGGCGCCGTGGCGCACGCCGAGGTCGCGGGCGTCGGCCTCCCGGGTCAGCTGCAGCCCGACAGCGGCCGCCTTCGCCTCGATCTCGGCCTGCGCGACCAGCAGGTCGGCCAGGTCGTCATCGGAGAGGGGACCACGCGTTGCCGTCCAGCGCATCATCCAGCAGCGCCCCCGCGGCAGCGAGCGCGTCCACCATCGGATGCGTCGGCCGCTGCGCCAGGCTGCTGGACATGACCCGACCGTAGCGGCCGGCACCGACAACACCAGTGCCCCGGAATCCTTTGTCCACAACGGTTTCGCCGACTCTCACCGACTCGCCCGATGAGCCCTCGGCGCGGGGGTTGGGTAGATCGTCGGGTAGGCGCACCGGGCATGGCTCAGCGCTTGGCGCGACCCGACGATCTCCCCGACCGGCCCAGGATCTCGGCTCGTGAGGGTGTGGCTGCCGTATCCGCCGGAATGCCCGCTGGCCGGCCTGCCCGAGTCGGTCAGATGCAGTTCGGGATCAGCGGCGGACGAAACCCAGCCAGTTCCGCCGGCCCGCAGCCCAGTCGCGGGCAGCCGGCTCGTTGAGGTGGCGCGCACGGGCAACGCGTATCTCGGCGGCGGTAGCGATCCACGCTCGGCGAAGTGCCGTCCGCTCATCGGCCTGCCAGGAGGCGGTACATGGCAAGAGCCCGGGAAGCGGTAGCCACCTCCGGGGGCCCTCCGTCGTGCCGCGGTGGTAGTGGCGCGCGCTTGCGGTGCAGGGGTTCACTGCGTCCCGCGGGGTAAGCCGGTGTGATGCAGCCGCTGCGGATCGGCATGGTTGGCGCCGGGGCCGTGGCGTCCCGGCACGTCGCGTCCCTGGCCACCCTCGACGGCGCCACGGTCGTGGGCGTCACCGACGAGGTGGAGGAGCGCGCGGCGGCGCTGGCCACCGCCGCGGGTGGGGAGGCGCGGCCGTACGCCAGCCTCGAGGCGATGCTGGCCGGTGCCGGCCTGGATGCCGCCTACGTGTGCGTGCCGCCGTACGCGCACGGCCCCCCGAGCTCACGCTGGTGGTCGCCGGCCTGCCGTTCTTCGTCGAGAAGCCGCTGGCCATCGACCTAGCGACCGCGGAGGAGGTCGCCGCCGCGGTGGCCGGCGCCGGGCTGGTGAGCGCCACCGGCTACCACTGGCGCTACTACGACAGCGTCGAGCGGGCGGTCGAGCTGGTCCGCGACAAGCCCGTGGGCCTCGCGCTCGGCTCCTGGCTCGACAAGGTGCCGCCGCCGCCGTGGTGGCGTCACGTCGACAGCTCGGGCGGGCCGGTCATCGAGCAGGCCACCCACGTGCTGGACCTGCTGCGGGTGCTGGTCGGGGAGGTCGAGTCCGTGCACGCCGTCGGGGCACGGGTGGAGCGCGGCCTGGAGGGCGACGTTGACGACGCCTCGGTGGCGACGCTGCGTTTCGCCTCCGGCGCGGTGGGGTCCCTGGTGGCGACGTCGCTGCTGACCTGGAAGCACTGGGCCGGCGTCGAGGTCTACGGCGACGGGGTGGCCTTGCGCATCGGCGAGGACACCTTCGAGGTGCTGCGCGGGCCGGACGGCGCCGAGTCCTCCTCCCCGTGTCGACGCCAAGACCGCCGCCGACCGCGCCTTCCTCGCGGCCGTGCGCGGTGGCGACAGCGCGGGCGTCCGGGCGCCGTACGCCGAAGCGCTGCGAACCCATCGGCTCGCCTGTGCGATCGCCGAGGCAAGCGCCACCGGCCGGGCCGTCGCCCTGGACGAGGAGGGCCGCCGTGTCAGCTGATTCCGGCCCGCGCCAGGTCCGCGCGCTCGTCGTCGAACGCCCGGGCCTCGCCGTCGTACGCGACGTCCCGGACGCCGCGCTGGTCGACGGCAGGTTCCGCGTCGAGTCGGTGGCCAGCGGTGTCTCACTGGGCACCGAGCTCACCTGGTACCGCGGGACCAACCCCTTCGTCCAGCGTTCCTGGGACGCCGAGCTCGGGCTGTTCCGACCCGCGGCGGAGCCGGTGCAGCGCTATCCGGTGACCGACCTCGGCTACATGTCCGTCGGCCGGGTGATGAGCGCCCGCACCGCCGCGGTCGAGGAGGGCTCGCTTGTCGCGATGACGTACGGGCACCGCAGCGGGCACACCGCCGACCCGATGGCCGAGCGGTTCGTACCGCTGCCGCCCGACCTCGACCCGCTGCTGGGCGTCTTCGTCGCGCACATGGGGCCGATCTGTGCCAACGGCCTGCTCACCGCCGCCCACGACGCCTTTGGTGCCGGGGTGCGCGGGCTCGGGGACGGGGTCGCCGGCCGGGGGGTTGTCGTGGTGGGCGCCGGGGTCGTCGGGCTGCTCACCGGGCTGTTCGCCCGCAGCTGCGGGGCGGCGGAGGTCGTCGTGGTGGACGGCTCGGCGCAGCGGCGCTCGGTCGCGGCGGCGCTGGGCCTGGTGCCGTTGGACAGCAGCGGTGAGGATCCCGCGGTCGTAGTCAAGCAGCGCTTTGGCCACGGTCCCGGGGACCGCGGAGCCAGCGTCGTCTTCCAGTGCCGCGGGCAGGCCGCGGCGCTCGCGACGGCCCTGCGCTGTGCCCGGCCGCAGGGCACGGTGGTCGACCTGGCGTTCTACCCGGCGGGTGCCGACGAGGTCCGCCTCGGTGAGGAGTTCCACCACAACGGGCTGTCGCTGCGCTGCGCACAGATCGGACGGGTCCCCCGCGGGCTGGCGGCGAGCTGGGACCGTGAGCGGCTGTCCCGCGAGACGGTCACCCTGCTCCAGGCTCACGGCGGGCTGGTTCGCGAGCACCTGGTGAGCGACGTCGTCCCGCTCGACGACGCGCCAGGGCTGCTCGCCGACGTGTCCGAGCGTCGGCGCTCGGTGGTGGCGGCAGTGCTCCTACCCTGACGGCGGCCGTCGCCCGCCGCCGGCGCGGCGCAGCACCTCGTCGTACAGGCTGAGGTACTGCTCGGCCATGCGGGCGGGGGAGAACCGCTCGAGGGCGGTGCGCCGGCACCGCTCGGGGTCGAGGCTGTCCAGGTCGCGCAGCGCGGCGACGAGCCCGTCCTCGTCCGCCGCGAGCCGGCCGGTGGCACCCGGCTCCACCAGGCTGGGCAGGCAGCCGCGCGGCGTGCCCACCACTGGCGTCCCTACGGCGAACGCCTCCGCGACGACCGTCGCGCCCGGCTCCTCCCACTGAATCGGCAGGATGAGCGCTCGCGCCCGCGCGAGCAGGTCGGCCTTGGCCGCACCGCCGACGGCCCCCACCCAGCGGACCGCGCGGTCGTCCACCAGTGGGGCCACCTCATCGCACCAGTAGTCGACGTCGCGGTTGCCCACGAGCGAGCCGTCGGCGAGCCCCGTCGCCAGCTCCTCCGCGGTGGTGGCGCTGGCCACGGGCCCGGCGAGGACCAGCGGTACGCCGGCCCGCCGGCACACCCGGGCGGCGACGTCCTGCCCCTTGAGCGCAGTGATCCGCCCGAGCAGCAGGACGTACGGCTCGCGCCCGGTCATGGGCAGCGGCGGGTCGGCCGGGACGGGGGCGCTCAGCGGCACCGCGCCCAGGGCCTGGCTGCGCAGCCGGGCAGGCGCGCGGTCCAGCTGCGCCTGGGACACTGCGTTGAACCAGACCCCGCCGCCGCCGTCGAAGCTCTCGTAAAAGGGGCGAGCCCGCTCCGGGTCCCAGTGCAGGGTGTGCAGTGCCGGGGGAGCGGTGTCCCCGGGAGCGCCCGCGCGGAGCGCGGCCAGCAGCGCCGGGCCGACGACCTCGAGGTGGTCGTGCACCAGGTCGATGTCGCCCGTGCGCAGCCGGGCCACCACCTGGGCCATGTGCGCGTGGGCGATGCCGGCCACCGTGTTGTAGGGCCTGGTGAGGTCGGCGAAGCGAGGCTGCGCGAAGGTGACCAACGTCTCGTCCGCGGCGAGGGTGCTGCCTGCGACCGTGGCGAGGACCACCCGCACGCCGCGACGGCGCAGCTCGGGGACCAGGGTGGCGACGACGTTCTCCAGGCCGCCGTAACCCTGCGGGGGGACGTTGAGCCAGGGGCCGGCGTTCACGAGGACCGTGAACGTCACCCGGCGACCTCGCCCTCGACGACCAGCCGGCGGGACGCGTACGCCGGGACCGTTACCGCCGGGGGACGCTCGTGCGCCGGCACGTCGGTGATCGACCACTCGTAGTGGTCCCCCGAGCGCCGGAACTGGGTCATCCGCAAGGAGGGGTTGCGCAGGCCCGCCGGCGCCCGGCGCAGCGCCGTGGCCTGGATCTCCGCGGACATGACGCCCAGCGAGAGGTCGCCCTGGTGGCGGTGCATCCGGGTGCCCAGGTCGATCTGGGCGATCGCGCCGGGACCCTCGAGGGCGAGGACGTCGATGAGCATGCCGATCTCGACGCCGTACCCGCAGGCAAAGGGGATGCGCTCCAGCAGCGTCCGCCGGGCGGCGTACTCACCGGAGAGCGGCTGGATGAGCCCGCCGAGCGCTGGCCAGTACAGGTTGAGCAGCGGCCGGGCCGCCAGCTCGGTCACCCGTCCACCGCCGTAGGGGTGGACGCCCTCCTCGGTCACCAGTGGCCGGTCGTAGAAAGCCTTGACCAGGCCCACCCGCTCGTCGGTGAGCAGCGGGCCGAGGAGACCAGTCACGTAGTGGGCGCCGACCTGCACCAGGTCGCTGTCGACGAACACCATCAGGTCGCCGGTGGTGACGAACAGCGACTTCCACAGCGCCTCCCCCTTGCCGGGGAGCCGGCCGAGCTCGGGTAGCACGTCATGGCAGGCCACGACGCGGGCTCCGGCGGCGGCTGCCACCGCCGCGGTGGCGTCGGAGGAGTCGCTGTCCATGACGACCAGCTCGTCGACCAGCGGCACCGCGTCGACGAGTTCCCGGCGGATCGTGGTGACCACGTCCCCAACAGTCGCCTGCTCGTCTCGCGCGGGGAGGACCACTGAGATCCGGCAGGGCTCGGTGCTGCGCCGCTTGAGCTCCAACAGAGTCTCGACCGGCCACCGCGACCAGTGATGAGTCTGCCGTGTCAGCCAGTCATGAACGTCTTTGCGCATGCGTCCTCGCCTCGGGTCTCCTGGGCCGCCCGCCGCAAGCCCAGTGGTGGTGCCGCCTCACCAGCCTCGGCGTCGCCGTTGCCGGCCAGCTGCCCGAGATGCGGGACGATAACCCGGGCGGGCGACGCCGTGGCAGGGGGTCCTTGGACGCGCGCGGTGGCGGGGTGGCTCCCCGCGCTCAGAGGGTGGCCAGGACGAACGAGAGGACGAAGCCGGCCGTGGTGCTGAGCGCGACCAGCGGTCCGCCCTTCTCGTACGCCTCGGGCATCAGCGTGTCCGCGAGCGAGGCGAGCACCGCACCGGCGGCGAACGCCAGCGGCAGCGACAAGGTCTCCGGTGTGCTGGACGCCAGCGGACCGGCGCCGACCACCACAGCCACCGCCAGCAGCACGGCGCAGGCCAGCCAGGTGCCGAGGACGAAGGTGCTGGAGCGTCCCTGGGCGCGCATGGAGGCACTGCCCACCAGCGACTCCGGGAAGTTCGACACGAAGATGGCGGCGAGCAGCGCCAGGCTGCCGCTGCCCTCACCGAGGGTGACCCCGAGCGCCACGTTCTCCGGTACGCCGTCCAGCGTGACGGCGGCGAGCAGCGCGAGACCGGCCGAGCCGTGCGTGGACGCCGTGGACGGCCCGCTCTCCCGTGACGCCGCGTCAGGGTCGAGCTTTTCGCTGCCGTGCTCCTCCGGGTGACGGCCCTCGGCCAAGCGGTCCAGCCAGAAGCTGAGCGCCGTGAAGACGACGGCACCCGCGGCGAGGCCGGCCGCTGCCCGCCAGATGCCGCCCTGCTCGTAGGAGTCCTCGAACAGCTCAAAGGCAAGCGCGGTGATCAGCGCCCCGGCGGCGAAGGCGAGCAGGGCGGCGAGTACGCGCTCCGGCAGCTTGATGCGCGACCCCGCCACGGATCCGATGACCAGGGCGCTGGAGGCGATGGCGCCGAAGAACAGGGATTCGCCCACCGGTCAGTCACCGCCGAGGAGGTTGCCGAGGCCCCCGCCTCCGCCACCGCCGTGGTCGTGCGGTGGCACCGTCGGGCCCTCGGAGGGCTGTACGACGACGAAACCGGGGCCGTGGAAGGCGTACTGGAACGCCTCACCGGTGCCGCCGCGCAGCAACGAGCGCATGTTCATGCTCGACACCACGTTGGGTGTGAGGCCCGCGGACCAGGCGACCGCGGCCTGTACGTCCACGAAGGTCGGCTGCTGGGAGCAGTCGAGCAGCATGGGCTCCCCGTCACAGCTGAGGGCCACGCTGCCCTGGCCGGAGATCAAGGTGTTGAACAGCCCGCCGCTGAGGACGCCGGCGCCCTTGACCCGGTGGACGTCCCACTGCAGTGTCGCGTCGAAGGCCAGCAGGTTCCTGCCGTTGATGCTGATCCCATCGCCCTCGAGGGCGACGAGGAACACGTTCTCGGCGTTGTGGGCGAAGAACACCTCGCCCTGCCCCGCGACTCTCATGAGCGGGGCGTCCTCACTGGTGACGAGGCGCCGCACGAACCGGCCGACCGAGCCGGCACCCTCGTGCTGGAAGCTCACCTGGCCCTGGTAGGCGACCATGCTGCCCTTGAGCGCGAGCAGGTCGGGGCCCAGCGTCGCCTTGAGCATCCGTGAGCTCTGCAGGGCGAAGCGCTCGCCCGTCGTGGTCTCGTGATGCTGCTGGGCGAACAGGTCGCTGCGCATGCGTACCCCTGGCTCGGTCGGCTGTCGGCGGGCCAAAGCGGCTCTACGCAGCCAACCTTGGTAACCGGCCTCTTAGTGGTGTCGGTCGGTGAGTGTGCCAGTCGACGCCGCAGTGCAGCAGGAGGCGGAGGCGGTAGTTGTCGAAGTTGCGGAACCCGTGACCGATCCGCTTGATCTTCTTGATGAGTAGGTTGACCGCTTCGGTGCGTGCGTTGGAGACCCCGCCGGTGTCGAAGTAGGCGAGCAGCTCGGTGCGCCAGGAGTCGATGGTGCGGGCGAGGCGGTGCAGCTCGGGGACGTTGCTGTCGGCGCAGTGGACCAGCCAGTGGTGCAGCCGGCGTTGGGCCTCAGCGCGAGACTTCGCCCGGTAGAGCAGCCGGAGGTCTTGGGCGGCGATCCAGGTTGCGGCGATCTGCCCGTCCTGGTCGCCGGCGTCCAGACCGGCCAGCAGCCGTGTCCAGGCTGGCTGGGACAGGTGATCGGCCCCGCGGCGCAGTACCCGCCGGATCCGGTACAGCGGGTCGTCACGTCGGCCGCGGTGCCCGGTGGTGTCTTGTTGGACCCGGCGGCGCACGTCGTCCACGGCGGTGAACCCCAGCCGGGTGACGTGGAAGGCGTCCAGCACCCGGATGGCGTGCGGGAGGCTGGTGCTCAGCGCGGTGGCGTAACCACGGAAGGGGTCCAGCGCCGTCACCTGCACCGCTTGGCGCCACTGTTCGGGCTGGGTGTTCACCCAGCTGGTGAGTGCTTTGCCGCTGCGACCTGGGACGACGTCGAGCAGCCGGGAGGTGCCCACGTCGACCACTCCGGTGACGAACTGCGTGTTCCGAGTGGCGTTCGCGGCCAGGAATGCGGTCTCGTCCACCCCGAGCGCCTCCACTCCGACCAGCCGGGCCGGGCCGTCGACCAGCGGAGTGCCGTACTCGCGGACCGCGGCCATCGCGGTGGCCCACCCGACCCCGAAGTCCGCCGCGACTTGGGCGACGCAATGGCCGTCTTGACCGACCCGGCGGCACGCCTCGGCCCGGGCCCGTTCGGTCCACGACGCCCGCGCCCGGATCGCCGGCGACGTCTCAGTCCAGGTGGAGACCGAACACAGGTGCTCCTGCACCGCCACACCCGCTTGACCCACACCAACGTCACCGGTCGACCGCCCGCTGGAAGGTCACGCACCCACGTCGGACGCCGATCATGAAGCCGCGCTTGAACGCCACAGCCACGACAGAACGCCTCGTTCTGGGTGGTCTCAATCGCCTGCTCAACCTCACCGGCGTACTCGACACAGCGAGTAGAACGAACCCGTCCAACCCGAGCATCGCCGTCGCCGCGCTACCGTCTCCTGCACCTGGGGCCTCCTCGACTCGTGTCCAGACACCACGAATCGTGAGGCCCCAGGCCCGTTCCAAGCTCAGGTCGAAGCTCGTGTCACCCCGCCGCTACCACGCTTAATTGCGAAGAGCCGCCAAAGCATGGCAGCCCCTGCCTCGTCAGCACACTCCTCGAGCCGTGGTCCGGCCGCCGCTCTGTCGTCCCGGCTAGTGCTGCACGCGCGGCGAGGTCAGCGCTGCCCGCAGCGCGCCGATAAGGGAGTCCTTGGTCGCGGGCTCCAGCGGCGTCTTGCGGCGCGGGTCATCCCAGGGTGTGCAGCTCGGGAAGTCCTCTTCGTGTGTTCGGGGAACCACGTGCCAGTGCAGGTGCCGGTCGACGTTGCCCAGCTGAGCGAGGTTGAAGCGGTCCGCCCCGCAGACGCTCTCCAAGACTGATGCGACGTGCAGCGCGTCGGCGAAGAAGGCGGCGGCGACGTCCGCGCCCAGCTCGGTCAACACCTCGGCGTGACGGTCGAGGTAGACGCCGCAGCGGCCCGGATAGCGGTCGTCGTCGTCGAGGGCCACGAACGAGACCTGCAGCGCAGCGATGACGTCGCGAAGCTCCAACGAGCAAGTGGGGCATCGGAAGCTTGGTGGGTCGCCGGACCTGGCAGACGTCGGTCGCTCGCGTTTGGTCATCACGCCGGGGTCAGCAGCTCTTGGCGAAGGAAGGCGTCGAGGGCGAGGGTGCAATAGCAGAACTAACCGGGGACCGAGCCCCGGTGGGCTCGGTCCCCGGTCAGCGGAGTCGACGCAGGCTCAGCCGGCGGGGTTGTGCCGGATGATCAGCGTGCTCCAGTTGGCGAACGGGATGCGCGGACCTTCGTCGATCCACTCAGAGGCCATCCAGATGTTGCCTCTTTCATCAGCGACGGCAGCGCTGTAGTCACCCCAGCGGCAGCCACGGTCACGGCTGCCGACAAAGGCTGCGTAACAGGTGAAGCCGTCGTCGGGCCGCTGTCCGAACTCCGGCACTCGCACGGGGCCACCGGCGCCACGGAGGTTGAATCGCAGGTAGCCGACGCTCGGGTAGATCTTTGGCCCGGCGACGCTCACAACGATATTCCCCTGCCCCTCGGCGTTGATCCCAGCCGTGGGGTAGAGCAGGCTGTTGGTAGGGATCTTGACGTAACCCTGCCGAAGCATGGTGCCGTCGACACGGCCGTCGTTGAAGCTCGGCCGCACCTGCATCCACAGCAACCCGATACGGCGGGAGTCGCCGCGACCTACAGCGGTGGAGATGGCGGCCCACAGCCGCCCCTTGGCGAACTTGATCTCGGTCATGTCGCTCTGGCTGTCGAGAGCGTTAAGCGGCTCTCCGACCAGCTCGCCCAGCGGATGCCGGCCCTTCTTCTGCTCGGTGTCCGGCTCCAGGGCGTACGTGAGGCTGTTCACCGTGTTGCGGGTGAGCCGCAGCTGCGGGCTGTCGGAGTCCAGCGAGTCGGTGTTGGACAGCGCCCAGATGCCGATCTTGCTCTCGCGCACCGTGTCGAAGTCCGTGGTGGACAGGAAGTACTCCCGGTCCGGTGCGAACTGGCCGCCCGGCGGTACGGTCGCCGGCTGCACCGTGAACGACGGGTCACCGTCGATCGGGCCCGCGTTGATGCTGACCAGCGGCGGCAGCGGGGCGGATGCGTCGGCGGCGTTAGCAGCCAGGCCGCGCTTGGAAATCGCGTGGATCTGGGCACCGTTGAAGGGTCGGTTGAAGATCGAGAACCGGTTGGCGCTGATGTAGAACCCGTTGGCGTCGGTCCCGATGTGCGGGAAGTCGTCAAAGCACGGGCACCCGCGGTCGGTGGCGTCACCGTTGGTGGTGTCGATCCCGTAGAAGGCGTACTCACCCAGCGGGTCCCCGGAGGCGCTCACCGCGATGAAGAGGTCGGAGTCGCCGGTGAAGTTCCCGGTGAACTCGTCCTGCTCGAGGTTGGTGACAACGTAGAACCACCGGTCGACCTGCTGGTCGTACAGGCACACCGGGTCGAACGCGAAGTTCCCGAACGTCGGGCGCTCCCGCTCCCGGTTGATGACCGGGGCGATGTCGAAGAACTCGTTGATGGCCACGGTCGGAGCCAGCTGCGCACCCTGGCGGTCGTAGACCGCGATGGCCTGGTTGACGCTAGCCATCACGAAGCCGTTCCCGACACACAGGGCCTGGTCCGGCGGCTCACCGGAGAACTGGTTCCCGTCGAAGGCGTAGCGGCTGTCCACCGCGGTGAGGCTCTCAAACGGCAGCGAGTTGGGGAAACGACCGGAGACGAAGGTCTTACCGCCGTCAGCGTGTGGGACTCGTGCCGGCGTGACCCGGTTGTCGGGCGCCGCGTTGGGTCGCTTCGGGTCGGGGATCTCGTACCGAGGGTTCGCGCTGGCCCCGGGCGATGTGCTCGACGACCGGGCTGCCTGGCGCGCGAGCGCACCGAGATTCGCTCGTCCCATCGATCGCAACTGCACGAGCTGCTGGCTGGTCTTGCCAGCCTTGGCCGAGCCGGTGCTGACCGGCTCGTCGGCAGAGGCTGAGCTGCCGGGTACCAGGCCCGCGACGATCATCGCGAAGCCTCCGGCCGCTGCCAGCGCTCGCCGTCTGTAAAGCGAGATCCGCATACGTTCCCCCTCTTGGGACTGGCCTCGCCACGCCGACGAGACGTGGTGAACGTAGCCCGCTCAACGGCTGGTGACTAGGTGTGAGCAGCGATCCCGCCGATATTACTGAGCGTGGTCCACTCATCGTTCTACCACAACTACGTTAAGTCACGGAAGCGGGCTGCACGACGTCGAGGTGGGGCGGGTCACCTGTTGCCGGTGGGTGGGGTTTTCGCGTTCCTGGCCGCGCATCGGTGGGAGTTGTTCGACGAGGAGTTGTTCGCCGACCTGTTTCCGTCTGGGCGGGGTTGGCCGAGTGTGCCCGCGGACGCGGTGGCCACGGTGATCGTGCTGCAGGCGCTGCATGGGCTGTCGGACCGGGACGCTGCCGGGGCGGTGACGTTCGACCTGCGCTGGAAGGCCGCGGCGGGTCGACGGGGCGATGCTGCAACCAGCCGCGGACAGCGTGGTGCAGATCGGCTCGACCCCGAAGGTCTGCTTGTGCTCGTCATGTAGGTCACGAGCGTGGCTGTGGGCGGTCGAGCTCCGCCGCGAAGAAAGCCGACGCCGTCTTCAAGATCGCGTTCGCCCGCCGCAGCTCACGGTTCTCCCGCTCCAACCGGACCAGGCGGGCCCGATCACCACTGGAGGTCCCCGGCCGGTCCCCGGCATCAACCTGGGCCTGCCTGACCCAGCCGCCCAACGTGTCGCGGTTGATGCCCAGCTGCTCACCCACCCGAGTACACGCCGCGGTCACGCTCAACTGGATCTCGGGGTCCTGAATCAAATCCACGACCAACCGGACCGATCGCGATCCCGAAGCTCCTCGGGGTACTTCCTCGGTGCTGACATGGCTCTCATCCTTCGGGGGTTGAGAGCCTCCATCAATCCGGGGGCGGTTCACCGGGTCGCAGCTGCTGCGTTGCCATGTTCACCTTTCCGGACATGAGATGTCGCACCCTCATGATCACCGGTTGCCGGCGGCAGCTCCTTCCAGCTGCCCGCACAACTAACCGGGGACCGAGCCCACAAGGGCTCGGTCCCCGGTCAGTGGAGTCGACGCAGGGTCAGTCGGACGGGTTGTGCCGGATGATCAGCGTGCTCCAGTTGGCCAACGGGATGCGTGGACCTTCGTCGATGTACTCGGCGGCCATCCAGATGTTGCCTCTCTCGTCTGCGACAGCGGAGCTGTAGTCGCCGAACCGGCAGCCACGGTCACGGCTGCCGACGAAGGCTGCGTAGCAGGTGAAGCCGTCGTCGGGTCGCTGTCCGAACTTCGGCACCCGTACGGGGCCACTGACGCCGCTGAGGTCCATGCGGATGTAGCCGACGCTGGGGTAGATCCGCGGACCGGCCACGCTCATGACCATCGTGCCTTGCCCGTCGGCGTTGATCCCAGGGGTGGGGTAAATCAGGCTGTTGACGGGGACCTTGATGCGGCCCTGCCGCACCATGGTCCCGTCGACCCGGCCGTCGTTGAAGCTCGGCCGCACCTGCACCCACAGCACCCCGTCCCGGCGGGAGTCCCCGCGTCCGACGGCAGTGCCGATGGCGCCCCACAGCCTTCCTGCGGCGAACTTGACCTCGTTCATGTTGGTCCCGCTGTCCAAAGAGTTGAGCGGTTCCCCGACCAGCTGGCCCAGGGGATGCCGGCCCTTCTTCTGGACGACGTTCGGCTCGAAGGCGTACGTGAGGCTGTTCACCGTGTTGCGGGTGAGCCGCAGCTGCGGGCTGTCGGAGTCCAGCGAGTCGGTGTTGGACAGCGCCCAGATGCCGATCTTGCTCTCGCGCACCGTGTCGAAGTCCGTGGTGGACAGGAAGTACTCCCGGTCCGGTGCGAACTGGCCGCCCGGCGGTACGGTCGCCGGCTGCACCGTGAACGACGGGTCACCGTCGATCGGGCCCGCGTTGATGCTGACCAGCGGCGGCAGCGGGGCGGATGCGTCGGCGGCGTTAGCAGCCAGGCCGCGCTTGGAAATCGCGTGGATCTGGGCACCGTTGAAGGGTCGGTTGAAGATCGAGAACCGGTTGGCGCTGATGTAGAACCCGTTGGCGTCGGTCCCGATGTGCGGGAAGTCGTCAAAGCACGGGCACCCGCGGTCGGTGGCGTCACCGTTGGTGGTGTCGATCCCGTAGAAGGCGTACTCACCCAGCGGGTCCCCGGAGGCGCTCACCGCGATGAAGAGGTCGGAGTCGCCGGTGAAGTTCCCGGTGAACTCGTCCTGCTCGAGGTTGGTGACAACGTAGAACCACCGGTCGACCTGCTGGTCGTACAGGCACACCGGGTCGAACGCGAAGTTCCCGAACGTCGGGCGCTCCCGCTCCCGGTTGATGACCGGGGCGATGTCGAAGAACTCGTTGATGGCCACGGTCGGAGCCAGCTGCGCACCCTGGCGGTCGTAGACCGCGATGGCCTGGTTGACGCTAGCCATCACGAAGCCGTTCCCGACACACAGGGCCTGGTCCGGCGGCTCACCGGAGAACTGGTTCCCGTCGAAGGCGTAGCGGCTGTCCACCGCGGTGAGGCTCTCAAACGGCAGCGAGTTGGGGAAACGACCGGAGACGAAGGTCTTACCGCCGTCAGCGTGTGGGACTCGTGCCGGCGTGACCCGGTTGTCGGGCGCCGCGTTGGGTCGCTTCGGGTCGGGGATCTCGTACCGAGGGTTCGCGCTGGCCCCGGGCGATGTGCTCGACGACCGGGCTGCCTGGCGCGCGAGCGCACCGAGATTCGCTCGTCCCATCGATCGCAACTGCACGAGCTGCTGGCTGGTCTTGCCAGCCTTGGCCGAGCCGGTGCTGACCGGCTCGTCGGCAGAGGCTGAGCTGCCGGGTACCAGGCCCGCGACGATCATCGCGAAGCCTCCGGCCGCTGCCAGCGCTCGCCGTCTGTAAAGCGAGATCCGCATACGTTCCCCCTCTTGGGACTGGCCTCGCCACGCCGACGAGACGTGGTGAACGTAGCCCGCGAAACGACCGGTGACTAGGTGTGAACAGCAATCGCCCCGATATTACTGAGCGTGTTCCACTACCCGTTCCGCGCCGACTACGCCTAGTCACTGAAAGCCGTCCGCATGACGCAGCGCCCCCCGGGTAAGGCCTCCCCGACATCACCACGAGCACGCCGAGGGAGGTAGCCATGACCAGCAGCGAAGGCGGACAGGTCACCGGCACCAAGGACAAGGACTACAACCTCATCTGGTTCGCGGAGGCGTGCCTGAGCAACGCCCTGCGACTGGAGACCTACATCCAGGACGCCGAGGGGGATGGCGACAGCGAGCTGGCCGACTTCTTCCGGCGCGCCCAGTCCGAGAGCCGCAAGGGCGCCGAGCAGAGCAAGCAGATGCTGCTCTCCCGGCTCGGGGGCAGCTAGTCCTCCGGCTCCCGCGGTGACGTGCGGCTCGTCGCACCGGCCAGTCGGGCGGCGAGCCGCAGCCACCGCGCCGGGTCGCCCGCGTGGAAGACCCGCTCGCGCAGCGCGAGGGGATCACCGGACCACCGCGCCAGCCGCACCATCGGTGACTCGCTCACCTGGGCCAGGTAGGCGACCGGGCCGCCACCGCTCGGACGGTCCGCTTCCGCGTTCAGCAGGCGCAACACGGTGACCTCGGCGCCGTACGCGCTGCGGGCTCCCGCCACCACACCGCTGACGTCCTGCCACCACGGGCTCGCCACGTCGTACGACGGGAGGGCACCCAGCACGGCACCTTCCCGGGTGCACAGGACCAGGGTCACCCGGCGCCCGGAGGAGCTGCCCACGCGGCCCTCCAGCTCGCTACTCGACGCAGAACTCGTTGCCCTCGGGGTCCTGCATGCCGACGGGGTCAGCGGAGCGGACCACGGTGGCCCCGAGGTCGCTCAGCCGTCGCACCTCGTCGGCGACGGTGCCGAGAGCCCGGAGGTCGAAGTGCACGCGGTTCTTCGCAGTCTTGGACTCCGGGACCTGGTTGAACCACATGTTCGGCCCGCCCCAGCCAGCGGCCTCGACATACGCCTTGGCCGGGGTGGAGTCCTCATCGACATTCGAGCCGAGGGCGGCCGCCCAGAACTGCGCCACGCGCAGGGCGTCGTGGCAGTCGAAGGTCACATTCTTGATGTACGCCGTCACCGGGGCGATGCTACTGGCGCCGTCAGGGCGCACCACCCTCAGCCGGACTGGCGATGGCGGCTCTTCAGGACCTCGGCTGGCTCGGTCGGGTCCGGGGTCTCCGGGCGCCGACCACCCCCCGGCTCGGATCTCGGTGCTGGGGTGACGGCCAACCGGTCGGCGACCAGCCCGGTGGCGAACGCGTACACCGACTTGCCCAGCAGATCCACCAGGAGCTCCCGCCGGGGCCAGGTCCACGGCGGCGCGCCCACACCGGTGGCGTTCTCGGCTATCTGATCGGTGCTAAGCCGAATCACGGTGAACATCGCCGAGGCCCATGGTCCGCGGAGCCCGGCTTCGGCCATCACTCCGCGCAAGGGACCGAGGGCGATGCCGGTGCCCCAGTGCATCGCCCAGTTGAGCCCACGGCGCTGCTCGTCCGGGAGGGTCGGGCGACCCAGCAGCCGTTCCAGGGTGTGAGCTGGGACGAAGGAGTCAGGCCTGCCCGTCACCGCCTGCTCCACCTTTGAAGCGACCGTCATCGCCGCGACTCCGACCGCACCGGCGGCAATCCCGGTCATCACGCCTCTGCTCACCATGGGTACGCGATTACCCAGCCGCTGGAGCCCGTATGCCGCCGGCGGCGCTGTCCTAGGATCGACCAGCCGTGCGCGTTGGCCGTCGGCGACGCTCGCGGTTGAGTCTTGGTCGATGACTAGCGCACCCAAGTTCCGAGGCTGGCAGGAGACCCCATGGACACGCAGGAGCAGGCGACCAAGCTGGCCCTGGCCAGCACGTTCCTCGGGCTCGTCGTCGGCTTCTCCGGCCTGCTCCACCGCCGCGATGCGTCGGTGCAGCTGCGCCCGTTCGACCTCGCGCAGCTCGGGTTGGCGACCTACCGCACAGGTCGGCTGGTGGCCTACGAGCGGGTGGCGGCTCCGATACGCGAACCGTTCACCGAGACGGTGCCGGATGCCAGCGGTACCGGCGAGGCCGTCGTAGCCACGGGGAAAGGTTGGAAGTGGACGCTGGGGGAGTTGATGTCCTGCCCCGTCTGCATCGGCACGTGGGTCTCCGCAGGGCTGGTCTACGGCTTGCACCTGGCTCCGGTGCCCACGCGGGTCTACCTGGCGATCATGAGCTCGACCGGGGTGGCACAGATCCTCAGCGACACCACCGAGGCGCTCACCTGGACGGCTCGGGAGAGCCGCAAGCAGGCCGCGCCGATCGAGGGCGTGTGACGGCAGCCCGGCGGGCGGGCTGACGGGCGGGAAACCGGGCACCCTCGACGCGCCGATCGGTGCTGGCGCGACCAGGATGGGGCGGTGCAGACGTTCTTGCCATACCCCGACTTCGCCGCAAGCGCCGCGGTGCTGGACGACCGCAGGCTCGGCAAGCAGCGCGTCGAGGCCCTACAGGTGGTGCGCGCGCTGACGCGTCACCCGTACGGCTGGAAACGCCACCCTGCGGTCCGCATGTGGGAGCGGCACCTCGAGGCGATCGGCGCGTACGGGCTCGCCGTGTGCACCGAATGGGTACGGCGCGGCCATGCCGACACGTGCGCGGCCACGATCGTCGCCGATCTTGCCGCGGCCGGTGTGGGTAGCCCGCGTGGACAGCCGGCCCTCGCCCGAGCGGGTGCCCTGCCCGGCTGGCTCGGCGCCGAGCCGCTGCACCGCAGCCACCAGGCGGCGTTGCTGCGCAAGGACCCAGAGCACTATGCGCACCACTTCCCCGGGGTGGACCCCGACCTCCAGTACTACTGGCCGGTGCGGGACCCGTAGCGGCGAGGCGATCGTCGCTACCGTCGGGGCCGTGACCGGCGACGCCGTACCGAAGGACGGGGCGGGCGCCGCGACGGCTCTGGCGTGTACGCACGCTGTCGAGCTGGGGCCGGCGGTCGTGACGAAGCGCTTCCGGTCATGGAGCCGGGGCGAGCCGGTCCGCGAGTGGGGCGCTTTGACGCTCCTCGCGCAGTACGCGCCGGGGCTGGCCCCGCTGCCGATCAGGGCGGACCTGGACGGCGCTGCGCCGTACATCGTGATGTCGCGGCTGGCTGGCGCCCCGCTCGGCACGAGTCGGGTGCAGCCCGAACAGCTCGACGCGATGGCCGCGGCCATCGACACGCTCCATCGGGCTGTCCCGGCAGGGACGCTGGGCGAGCTGCCGCCGCGGATCTGGCACCCGTCCGACACCGTCGACCTGGTCCGGACCTGGTGCGCCGATCGCCCGCCGCTGGGGCCGGATCCGTTGGTCCGTCGGGCTTTTCTCTCTGCTGCGGCATGGGTGCGTGCGCGGGAGCTCGACAAGTTGATGGCGGCAGAGGTGTCCCCGGTGTTCGGCCACGCCGATGGCAACCTGGCCAACCACCTGTGGGATGGGACGCACGTGCGACTGGTCGACTTCGAGGACGCCGGTCGAAGCGACCGTGCCTTTGAGGTCGCAGACGCGGCGGAGCACGTGTCGATGTGGCTCGCTGAGGGGATGGACGCGGAGGCCTTTCTGGCCCGCTTTGACCTGTCACCGGCGGAGCACGTACGGCTGAATGGTTTCCGCCGGCTGTTCGGACTGTTCTGGCTACTCATGCTCCTGCCGGAAAGCCCAGGGCATCGGCGCAACCCGCCGGGCTCCCTCGAGCGCCAAGCCGATCGGCTGCTCGCCTTGCTGGAGTGACCGGCTCTCCTACCCGTCCGGCTCACTGCTGGCGGGTGCCGTTCCGGACGGCTTCACGTCCTCGCGGTAGGGCGCCGTCACGGCCCACGCCGCGGCGAACATGAGCACGCGGGCCATGGCGTTGATCCATAGCAAGAGCCCCACGGCGGCCGCCAGGGAGGCGCCATAGAGGTCGGCGCCGCGACTGATGATGACGTCGAAGTAATAGAAGCCGGCAAACTTCCCGATCTCGATTAGCACCGCGCCGACAAGGGCGCCGCTGAGCACACGGCGGAACGGATGGGCAGTCCGGGGCAGCCAGATCAGGAGGTAGGTCAGCAGGGCAACGTCCGTAACGATTGCCACCGCGAGCGCGGTCACACGCAGGACGGATGCCGCGATGAGCTGCTGCTCGGCGACTCCTACGAGTCCAAGACCTCGGGCCGTCAACCAGGTGGCGAGGCCGCTGGCAACGACTGAGAGTCCGATGGCGATGCCGAGCCCGACGAGGACGAGCAAGTCCTTGAGCTTCTTCGGCACCAGCTTCCCCTGGTGGGCTTGTTGATGCCACAGCGACCGGATTGACTCGCGGAGCGCATCCACCCATCCGAGTCCGGCGACGACGAGGCCGACGAGGCCGACGAGGCCGGTCGTCCCTGCATGGTCTGTGGCGAGAGTTACGAGCTGATCCGCCAGCGTCTGCGGCGCGTAGTCGGCCAGGCGTGCCAGCAGTCTGCGCTGTTTGGCGGGGTCATTGCGGACCACGTACCCGACGACCGACCCCAAGAGCAAGAGCAGTGGGAACACTCCCAGAAAGCCGTAGTACGTGATGGAAGCGGCGTGCCTGTCGCTGCCGTTCGCGAAGTATCTCGTGAACGCCTTGAGCAAATGATCGACGGGCGGGGAAGTCCGCAACCGTTGCCAACCTTCACGACCTGTAGCGAACGAACCCATGTAGTGCACCTGCCCGCCAGTTAGTACCTCACCCGCTGAGAGTTGCCAGCGGCCGTGACGCCACCCACGACCCTAACGGCGGACCTGGAGACTAGAGGTCTGGTGTCGGCGAACCGGTCGTCCGTGGGGATGCTCGGACCGGCGTGGCCACACGTGGCGCACCGACCTCCACGGGGGATGATGGATGGCCATCGCAACAACCACGATCGGCGCCTGACGATCGGCGCCCCCGGCAGGATTCGAACCTGCGACTCGCGGTTTAGGAAACCGCTGCTCTATCCCCTGAGCTACGGGGGCGGGACGTGCGGGATTGTCTGCGGAAAACCTCCACGCGTATGGGCTGCGGTGGTGTGAGGCGTGGTGGCGGCGAGTCTAAGGGCTGGGCGGTGCACGGATCGGGGGTGCAGCCACCGTCGCAGGGGCAGGGGTGAGTGCCCTCGCAGCGCTCGGGCAGTGGGGGAGGGCCGGAAGGGTACGGGGGTGTGGTGGTTAGGCGGCGTGGTGTTGCGGTGGGGGGTGGCCGCCGCGCTGCCCGGTGACCGCTGCGTTCCAGACGTGTCTGGCCCAGGCGTTTTCGGCCATGGTGGCGAGGAGGACGACTGCGGTCTGGTTGTGCACTCCCCAGGCGGGGAGGCGGCGGCCGTAGAAGGCGCGGTCGAGTTGGGCGTTGAGGCTTTCGGTGTCTTGGCGCATCCCGTAGAGCCGGCGGTGGCGGTCGCTGGTGATGGGGACGGCGCGGAGGTATTCGCTGCGGTTGAACCCGGCTTGCTGGTCGCCGTGGACGGGCAGCAGGGGCTCCCACCAGTCGTGTGGCTGGTGGCCGGGGCAGGGCAGGGTGTAGCGGGCGTAGAGCTGGTGGCGGCGGGTGCCGTCTTTGCGGAGCGTGGTGTCGCGTTTGGTTTGGTGGCGGGTGAGCTCGGCGAAGTGGCTGGTGCCGTCGGCGAGGATGACCTGTTCGAAGAGGGTGCCGGCGCCCGCCCACAGTTGGTGGCCGCCGCAGGCGGCTTCGCGTTGGGCGCGTCGGCTGCTCCAGGGCAGGGGTTGGGCGGCGTAGCTGTGGGCGGCGATGGTGATGCCGCCGCGGCGGGCGGCTCGTCGGCGGGCGGGGGTGATGACCGCGCAGCCGGTGGTGGTTTGGATGGTGGCCAGGTGGGTGCCGCGCCAGGCGCCGTCTGCGGTGAACGCGTGGATGCCGCGGGCGCGCCGGGCGAGGTCGGTGGCGAGGTCGGTGAAGACCCGCCCTTCTCCGCCGGGGGCGTTGGTGGGGAAGTGGGCCAGGCCGAGGATGACGCGGTGGTTGGCCAGTGGGGAGCGCACTGAGGCGATGGCGTACTTGGTTCCCCAGGCCAGCCCGTCGGTGCCGGCTTCGCCGTAGCGTTGCCGGGCTGGGTCTTGGCGGACTGGACGGATTTCGCCGGTGCGGTGGTCGACCCGGTGGGTGTCCAGCGTGCGCAGTGGGCTGTCGAAGACCTTCCCGTCGATGCCGACCACGTGTTCGCGTCGGTAGTTGCCCGCGGAGTGCGCGTCGTCGGGGTTGAGCAGGCCCACCTCCTGCGCGCGGGCCACGGCCAGGTCCCGCTGCAGGCCCACGAGCGTGTGCAACAGCTGCGGCGTTAGCCGGTGTTTGACGAAGTAGCCCCAGTGGTCCCGGTTCGGTCCCCGCGGTGGGAGTCCGCTGACCGCGTCGGCGCCGAGGGTGCGTGCGGCCTGATCGGTGACGATGTGCCACACGGGCGGGTCGGCGAAGGCCCGGGCCGTCGCGGATGCGGAGCCGAAGACGCGGACGGAGGCACCGAAGAGCACCAGGCACCAGTCGGGGTAGGTCAGCGGCCTGCCCCCTACCCGGTGGTCGCGCTGGTTGGCGTCGGTGACCGCGGCGGCCATCGCGTACAGGTGCGGGTCGGCGGCGATCGCGCGCAACCGCGTCAGCTGGGTGCCGGTGCTTGCGCGGCGCTGCCGCTGCGATTGGCGCAGCAGCGCGACGGTGGCCGCATCAGCAGTCGCCGTTGCCGTGGCGGCGCCGCGCAGGACTCGGCGTCGACGCGTTCTCCGCCGGGGCGGCTCCTGGTCCTGACTAGCGGTGGGTGTTGGCAGCGCGGATCACCTCACCCCACCGCTCCTGCCATCCCGGATCGACCAGACGCGATGCTGTGTCGAGGGATCGCAGGCCGAGTTGGTGGGCGACGTCCTCAGCGCGGCGGGTCTGGGCGTAGACGCGGTTGGCGGCGTACTCCCGCAGCGACCGGGGTCTCACCCCGGAGCGGGTGATGCCAGCCCGCTGCAAAGCACGGGACAGATTCATCGAGACCGTGGGGGCGACGCTTTGCCGGCGGTATTCCGATGCCGGCTTGTGCAGGGCCAGCGGCACAACGCCGGGATCCCAGCCGACACTTGAGCGCCGATGGAGACGTTGCAGCGCGGACACCCGCAACCGCAACGTCACCACCGAGGGCTGGTCCAGGGTCACCAATCGGACCCCCGACGTGCCTCGTGCCAGGCGGAGAGACATGCCCGCGACATCTACGTCGACGACAGCCAGCGCGGCGATCTCGCTGTGCGAGGCACCCGCCAACGCGGCGACGACCACGGCTGGGCGCAGGGTGTCCGTGGTACGCACGCGTGCGGTTTTGTGCAGGCGGTCCGCCTCCGGAGGCGTCAACGGACAAAGAGGCGGCACGCCCACCCGCCGCTCCACTGCCAGGCCTGCCGTCGGATCGACTCCGCACAAGCCAGCGTCGATCAGACCGCGGTAGGCGTCGCGCACGGCTGCCAGACGCACCCGCGACGTTGAGGCGCTCGGACGCCCACCCACCCAGACACTGGCGTAGACGTACCGCTCGCAGACCTCAGGGGAGACACCGTCACACCTTGCGACACCACGGGCTTGCGCGTAGCGGGTGAGGGCTTCAAACGCCCGCAAGTACCGATCCGCAGTGCCACACGTGAGCTGGCCGGTGTCCACGAGACCCCGCCATCGAGCGCGCGCGGCGACGACCGCGCTGGCCCAATCCGAAGACGGTGAGCGGTCGCGGTACTCCACGGCTCCAGCATGGTCTGTTTACAGACCATGCGCAAGCCACCGCCGGTGTGTCACCCCACCGCTCTACGGTCAGGGGGTGAGCCCAAGGCAGACGGAGCTGCGCGCTCCGGCTGCGTACGTGGTGGGTGGCGAGTGGCCCTACGCACGACTATGCGGTCCCCGGTTGATCATGTACGCCCAGCTGTTCGCGCGCCGGCTGCTGCGCGCGGTTGGCGACCGTTCGCTCCGAGAGGTGGCCCGAGCGGCTGGATTAAGCCACTCAACCTTGCTCGCAGTCATGAAGGGTGACCGGTGGCCGGACATGGTGACCATCGCAAAGCTGGAGCAAGCTCTTGATACAGACCTCTGGCCCGGCCAAGAAGTACGACGACGCGGCAGCGCATGAGACCGACGAGTCACCGACCGCCGCTGGAAAGGGCCTTCCGGATTTTGTATGGCTGGCGCTCGTCGTAGGCGTTGCTGACCCCGCTGGGGCGAAGTAGGCCGGGACCCTGACCGCTACGCGCGCAGGTCCGGCGCAGGCGTGCGACCTCGCCGATGAGGTAGGTGGGAATGACGCGATCACCTGTTCGGCGATCCTGCGTCCCTTAACTGGCGTGCGGGTATGGTCGATCGACCCCAGTCGCTTGTAGCCCCAGCAGGCCACGCCACTTCCCGGTCGGTTCGCCAGCAAAATGCGTGGGTTGAGTCGGGCGACTTGGCACTCGGTGATGTGCTTCCGTGGAAGCAGGCCGCAGATCTTGTAGAGCGGGTCGTCTTGTGGCCGCGCTAGCCGAGCGTGTGTTGCTGGACGCGGCGGCGGCCCTGGTCCACGATCGCGTCCGGCAACTCATCGCGGATCCGTCGACGTAGCCAGCCCCGGCGCATCGACGATAACGAGTACCGACACCATCCCCGTGATTGGCGGCCAAGGGCACCACCGCAAGTGACATGTGCGACCAGCTGCGCGAGAAATGCAGGAGCACCTGCACACCGACGGACGCTCGCCATGAACACCGACAACCGTAATACGCATCGGGTTGACCTCGACGACGCGGTGCGCGCCGCGCGAGCCAGGCTCGACGTCGCCTCGCATGGATGGAGATCCCACCCGCCTGACCGTGAGTTCAGTCCGGGGGGCTAGCCGGGTGCGCTGGTGGCTTGACAGGAGCCGGGACCTGGTTGTTGTTGTCAAGTACTACTCGGCGGATCTGGGCAGCGATGTAGCCGAGTACGTTGTCGAGGCTGGTCACGCGCTGGGAAACGCCCTTGGCGAGCGGCAGGGGCTCGTAGCCGCTCTGTGCAGAGTTGACTTGAAACGCGTAGAGTCCCACGCCGTCGGAGTAGGTGGCGGTGAGGATCAGCGCTTCCTTGATCATGTACTCGATGTCAGCTGGATTAGCCACGCGTGCAGCCCAGAGCGAGTACACCGACGGCGGTGCCGTCTTCCGCCACAGGTCCCAGTTGTCGATCTGGGTGTCTTGAGCCTGGCGGTAGAGCTTGAGGTCGGTGGCCTGAAACTTCAGCTCCTTGCGTCGGTTGCTCCAGTCCGCCGTCGCTCCCCGGCCTTCGTTGCCTATGTAGGGCGGGGCGCCGGTCAGCTTCGCCTCGCAGCAAATAAGTGGGTCCACGAGCGGCTTCTGGTCCCGGGCGGGCCAGGCGATGTCGATCTGATGGGTCTGGGAGAAGCCCCACACGTCGCTGCGAGAGGCCAACTGGCTGGTGGTCATCTGCCCCAGGATGAGTGCCACGACGCCGGAGAAGTAGTTGCCCTTGCCGCGGTAGATACCCTCCAGGCGACGGTCGGGAGAGGTGGCCTTGGGGTTGCCCATGCCTCGCGGTACGACCTGCTGCATCCGGTACGTGTCAAGCGTCCAGATGAGGTCTAAGAATTCCGCCTCGACGAGGCGGAAAGACTTGACGACGTTCTTCTGGATGCGGTCGATGAGCGCCTCGTGCTTGGCCTGGGGGTGGCCGACGAGAGCCTCGACGCGCGCCTGGTCGGCCGGCGAGTCAGAGGCTGGCATGCTCGTCCTCCGCGACGCGCCCGAGCCGTCGCTCGCGCAGCCCCCTCGCGGCGTCGAGCATGCTGGCGACGTCCTGCCCGCTGAGACCGGCTGCTGTGCCGAGCACCGCCGCGTCGACGCGCTTAACGACCTCTGTCCACCTGCCTGCCTTGAGCTGCCGCTCCAGGGCGGCTTTGTGCGGCTTGAGCTCAGCCCACGCTCGGGCGAGCGCTGCTGGGGACGGCAGCGGCAGAGCTGCGGCCTCACGGGGCTCCATCTTGAGCAGCCCACCACCGTAGGAACGGCCGTGCACCTCGGCGCCGAGCATGGTCACCGAGTTCAAGCACAGCAAGGGCAGCGCCGCGCGGGCCTCGTTGGCCGCGCCGCGGTGGAGCCGCACGCCGTGCATAGAGTTGACGAACAGCACCGACGCGGAGTTGTCGATCAACCTTGGGTAGCGGTGACTCATGTAGGTGAAGAACACATGCGGCGCGGGGACCACTGGCGGACGCCACCAGGTTTTCCGGATGGCGCACTTGTACGCCTCGTTAACCCGGAGCGCCTCGCCGTGATCGGTGTAGCGCCTCCGCGGGGTGGTCGCGTCGTCGGCGTCGGGATGGAACAGCCAGACACGCTCGCCGGCCTCGCGCAGCGCCTCCCACTGTCGCCGGCTGAAGCACAGCCCCTTCAGGTGCTTGGTGCCCGGGGGGCTGATCTTCTTCAGCTGCCTCTCCGCGAGGCCGTAGTCGAGGCGGGTTCGCTCTGACAGGGTGAAGAAGCTGTTGGCTCCAGTCACGATCCCCAGCTCGGAGGTTCCGTAGTTGCTCAGCGGGCGGAAGTGCTCGGCGACGACCTGCTTGAACAGGACGCGCTGGCGAGCCGGCAGCAGCAGGTCGGTCCACTTGCCCTCAGCGGCCGGGGTGACGTTCCAGTGACCGTAGGCCTGCAAGTGGGCCAGGTCTTCAGCGTCGTCGACGTGGTAGAGCGAGAACGCCTCGCAGCCGCCGCTGCCCTCGGCGAGCAGGAGGACGACCTTCTCCTGCGCGCCTTCGAACTGCAGGCGGTCGAACAGGACCAGATGTACCCGCTCGAAGCGACGGCGAAGCCAGGCGCGGATGGGTTCGGCGTAGCCGACGGTCAGCAGCTCAGCCGGCAGAACCATCGCCAACCGGCCCTCCGGTCGCAAAAAGCCGCAGGCGTGCACGAGCGTTGCCGCCCAGGACGATGACAGGCCGCTCAGGCGAACGCCCTGCCGCAGTGCCGCAGCTACCGACAGGCGCCGTGAGTCACCCGTGTGCTCCTGGTAGCGGACAAACGGCGGGTTGCCGACCACGGCGTCCATGTAGGGCAGCACCCCGCCGAGCTGGTCGGGCGTGGGCACGGCGAAGAAGTCCGAGACCAGCAGGTGCGCGTCAAGGTCCTCGTCCTCCAGCAGCGCCATCGCTACGTCGAGACTGGCTGAGTGCAGGTCGACGCCGAACAGCTGGTTGTCGAGGTCGCTGCCTTGTCGGCCCAAGGCCTTCAGCTGGCGGCCCGCGGCCTGAAGGAACACCGCCTCCCCGCACGTCGGGTCGAGAATCTTGGCCAGCGGGTTGCCTCGTACAGCCCAAGCGGCCAGGTGCTCGGCGATCGGTAGCGGGGTGAAGAAGGCGCCGCGCGCCTTCCGCGCCGCGGCGCTATCGCGCGGCAGCAGCTCCACGACGTCGACATTAAGCCAAAGCACCGACGATCTGCGGCAGGCCGGCCCGCACCACGGACCGGCGGGCTGACCCTTGCCGCGAGTCGTCGAGCTAGAAGAGGCGAGTAGCCGCCGTCGCTGCGGTCCAGTAGCCGAGCGCGCCGCTGCTCGGGCCGCTGGGCCAACGCCAGGTCCAAGGTGGCGACGAGGTCGGCGGCGTTGTTCGCTTTCGCGTTGCCCGGGGCGCAGCATCCCGGCCAGCGCCTCACCGGTGACCGTCGACCTGCTGCGCCGCCGCGGCCTCGGCGATTGTGGCCTCACCGCGCACCAGCTGCAACCTGATCTCCTACTTCTGCGACGGGCTCAAGAACCGCTTCCCACGGCGCTCGCCCGGCCCGATGGGGACTGCTTCTCGGCCATGAATGGATCCTCCTGGCTCACTCGGAGGATCTGTCGAACTCTGCTTGCTCAACACGCCGATGTGCGACCCCAACTCAGACGCAAACCGCCAGTCACTGAACCGGGGACGGTTTATACACCCTCTCGATTACGTCAGCCCCCCTGCGACGTTCGACTCGAAGCACGAACTCTTCGACGTTGTCGACGCCGCCGATCACGCACAGTTCAACAACGGTCTCCTCAAGCCTCCTCCCTCGACGGCGCTCGGTGAATGGGAAGTCGGCAATGGTTATGAACGACTCGGCGCCTCCGGGGCGGTGCGCTGGGGAAGACGGTGGCTCCAGTGTTCGTGCCGGTGAGGCGGATGTTGTCGCTATAGGCCTCAACTATGCGTTCGGTGTCCAGGATGAGAACGTCGTGGACACGCTTGCGGTACGGCTGGCCCCGAGGAGCCGGCAGAGGCGTTCGGGGTTGGTCCACATGAAGACGCGGTTGTTGAGCATCTCTAGCCCGGATCTTTCGTGAGTCCGCCCGATGCTGCCTGGTCGGTGGGGTGATGC
>JAUJNY010000002.1:166064-316269 GCA_030447955.1 Jiangellales bacterium | reverse complement strand
GGATGACTGCTTCACTGGCTTGCACTGGCCAGTCGTCATCGAGTGGCCGGGCGCGCTGCGGCTGTCGATCCGCTCGACGTCAAACCACCTCGTCGTCTTCAACGAACTCGACGAGGCGCTTTGCGTCGAGCCGCAGACGGATTGCCCGGATGCGTTCAATCTAGGCCGCGGCGTCGTCCTCGAGCCGGGGCAGTCAGCAGAGACGCGGATGGAACTCGGTTGGGCGCTGTAACCGCTGTCACTCCGGACTGCCGTGCACTGTTGGTCAGGCCGAGGAGCGCCGAGGTGCGGTTCGGCGGCACACCTCGTCCCACGGCGTCGGAGTTAGCCCGAAGGACTTGGTGACGGCGGAGGAGTCCATTACGAACGGCCGGGTGAACTGGTAGTCGATCTCGCGCAGTTCGCGTATCGCCGGTGCAAACACCCCGGCCATTCGCAGCATCGCGGGCAGGACTTCCTTGACCGGCCGCCCGGGGGTCGCCCCGACGGAGCGACAGACGTCCGCGACGCCTCCCTTTGCGTGCGCGGCGGGTTGCTGGGAGCGTGCCTCAGCTTCCCCCAAGCGGACTCTTCGATGGCCAGAGTCGCCAACGTCCGGCCCATGTCAGCGACGTCGGTCCGGGTGTGCGGCTGGTCCGCGCTGCCGATGACCCGGACCGTCCTGCCCCTGATCGCCGCGGCGGAAACGCGGGGGATGTGGGCGTAACCACCGGGTGCGGCGGAGTGGCCGCTGTCGCCTGCACCCGGCGCAACTGGCCGTCGTAGTCCCGGAACCGGGTCAACGCCCTTGAGCGTCCGTCGTGGGTCTGCTCGAAGTAGATCTCGCCGAAGGTGCCGATCGGCGTGCGAGGCCTAGCCACGACCGTTCACCCGCCGCTTGGCCCATGCTGATCTCCGAGCCCGAAAGCCTGTGAAATTTGATCCGACAGCCAGAACCAGCCAGAACCCTGTCGCGAGACCCCTCCGAGCCGCATCTGCGAGCGTCGGCATGGGATGCTAGGTACGGCGTCCACCGGGCCTGGGTCTACAAGCTGAAAGCCCGCTACGAGGCCGAGGGCGAGTCGGCGTTCGAGCCCCGCTCTCGACGCCCGCACACCTCACCGAATGCCACCCCGAACGAGGTCGTCGAGCTGATCGTGCGGCTGCGTAAGCAGCTGGCGGGGCAAGGCCTCGACGCCGGCCCGGAGACGATCGCCTGGCACTTGAGGCAGCACCACCAACTCAGCGTGTCGACGGCCACGCTCCGCCGGTTCCGCCAGCACGCCGACAGCGACCCGCTCGCGGCGGCGTGGCGGCTCACGCTCAGCGGCCTCACCCGTGCCGACGTCCTCGGGCTGAGGTGGTCCGACGTGGACACGGACGCGGGCACCGTCACGGTTCGTCAGGGACGCGTCGCGGTGCAGGGCGGCCGGGAGTCCAGCACCGATGCCCCAAAGTCGGCGCAGCGGAGGCGCACGGTCCCGGTCGAGGTGATCCACCCGGGCACCATGGCAGCCCTCAGGGCGCTCCGCGTCCGGCAGGCTCAGGACCGGCTAAGGGCCGGGGAGGCATGGCACGACACCGGGTAGAGGTCGTGGACGCGCTCGGCCAGCCGGTGCGGCCGGAGGCGTACAGCGACGCGTTCCGGCGGCTCTGCCGGGCGGCTGACGTGCCGGTGATCCGGCTGCACAGCGTGCGCCACTCGCTTGCGTTTTCGCTGCACAGCCTCGGGGTGCCCCCGGCGGCGCGGCAGCGTTGCTCGGTCACACGGTTGACGTGCACCTGAGCGTCTGCCTGCCGGAATCCGGCTCGTCCGGCATCGCACGGGCGGCCTCAGCGCTCGGCATAAGTGGCCAGCAGGCAGCAGCGGCGGAGTAGTGCCCGCCGCTGCGCCCTAGTGCCACGACAGTCCGCCGGCCGTCCCGCCTCGTCCGGTGTCATCCGGTTCTGACCTACCGCCGCTTGTGAGCGGGTTTGTGACCAGAGCAGGCTGAACCCCCAAGGCAGCCCAGTGTGAGCGCAGGGCACGCAGTTAGGCTCGCTCGTCCTTGTCGAGCCGGAGAGACCTAGCGGTCCGTGTAACCGCCAGGATGAGCAGATAGCCAAAGGCACAAGCGGCACCGACCAACGTCAAGATCACCAGCACATAGCCATACCCACCGTCGTCCGGCTGTTCAGGGGCGTAGATGAGACCGAGCACGCTCAACACACAGAGGACCGCACCGGCCGGGGCGGCCAGCAGCGTCAACAGGCGCCGTCTCCGGGAGAGTCCACGAAAGGGCTCGCCGTGCCGGGGCACCTGCTTCTCCCACGAGATAACCAGCGCAAGCATGGCGAGGCCCATCAGCGCAGTCAGGAGCACGCCGTCGATGCTGCCGCACCTTCGCGCGTTGCGAGGGCCTGCGCCAGTCGCAGGAGCCTAAGCACCGGGGACCGCTCTGCCAGTGCGACCACTGCGAGGCCGTTCGGCGGGCTCGGCGAGACTGACTCACTCACTGCTCGATTTGTGAGCGGTGCTGTGAGCGGCAACAGAGAGAGGCCCCTTCCGGGTAGTGCACCGGGAGGGACCTCTCAGTCTGTGTGTGCAGGTCAGGACCCGTTTCCGGTCACCTGCGGATCAGTCGGGCTGGCCGGATTCGAACCGACGACCCCTTGACCCCCAGTCAAGTGCGCTACCAAGCTGCGCCACAGCCCGCCACCTGCGGCGCGACCCTACCGCAGCGGACGACGGTCGTTCCGAGTCGACGTCTCAGCGCCTCTGCACTCTGCCCCCGTATGCGGGGGCAGACTGTCGAGGCACTGCGGGGCATGACGCTGGCTCCGGTGGCCCCCACGAGGCCGTCACGTCCGGCGGCGCCTCTCCCGTACCCGCACCGAGATCTCGATCGGCGAGCCGGTGAAGCCGTACTCCTCGCGCAGCCGCCGCTCGATGAAGCGCCGGTAGCCCGCCTCGAGGAAACCGGTGGCGAACAGGACGAAGCGGGGTGGTCGGACGTCGGCCTGGGTGGCGAAGAGGATGCGCGGTTGCCGGCCCCCGCGGACCGGGTGCGGGTGAGCGGCGGTGAGCTGGCCGAGGAAGGCGTTGAGCGGCCCGGTCGCGACTCTCGTGTCCCAGCCGGCGAGCGCCGCGTCCAGCGCCGGGACGAGCCGATCGACGTGGCGGCCGGTGCGCGCGGAGAGGTTCACCCGGGGCGCCCACGTGACCCGGACCAGCTGGCGGTCGATCTCCTTGTCCAGTTGCTCACGCCGCTCCTCATCGAGCAGGTCCCACTTGTTGTATGCGAGCACGAGTCCTCGCCCTGCCTCGACCACCAGGGACACGATGCGCAGGTCCTGCTCGGCGAGCGGCTCGCTGCCGTCGACGACCACGACCGCGACCTCCGAGCGGTTGAGCGCGGCTGTCGTCCGCAGGCTCGCGTAGTACTCCGCCCCGGCCGCCTCCCGGACCTTGCGGCGGATGCCGGCGGTGTCGACGAAGCGCCAGGTGCGGCCGCCGAGCGGGATGAGCTCGTCGACGGGGTCCACCGTCGTGCCGGCCACCGCGTCGACGACGGCCCGCTCCTCCCCCGCCAGCCGGTTCAGCAGGCTGGACTTGCCGACGTTGGGGCGCCCGAGCACCGCGACGCGGCGCGGGCCCGTCACCGGGTCGAAGTCCTCCGCCGGAGCCTCCGGCAGCGCGTCGAGGACGGCGTCGAGGAGGTCGCCGCTGCCCCGCCCGTGCAGGGCGGAGACGGCGTACGGTTGCCCGAGCCCGAGGTTCCACAACGTGGCGGCGTCAGCCTCGCCCGCCTGCCCGTCCACCTTGTTGGCGGCGAGCACCACCGGCTTGCCGGCGCGGCGCAGGACCCGGACGACTGCCTCGTCCGCGTCGGTTGCGCCGACAGTCGTGTCCACGACGAAGAGCACCGCGTCCGCGGCCGCAACCGCCAGCTCCGCCTGAGCCCTGACCCGGGCCGCCAGGCCCGCGGCGTCCGGGTCCCAGCCGCCGGTGTCGAGCATGGTGAAGCTGCGCCCGCGCCAGGTGGCGTCGTAGGCCACCCGGTCCCGGGTGACGCCCGGTACGTCCTCGACGACAGCCTCGCGGCGCCCCAGGATGCGGTTGACCAGCGTGGACTTGCCCACGTTGGGGCGCCCCACGACGGCAAGGACGGGTACCGCGCCGGTCCCCGCGTCCCCGTCCGCCAGCGGCGAAGCGCTCATCGGGGGCGGACCCCGGTCCTGTCCTCCACCAGCCGCAACAGCGTCGCCACCGTCTCGTCCAGGGTCAGCTGCGAAGAGTCGATCACGACGACCCCCTCCGCAGGGTCACGGAACGCGGCGACCGTCGCGTCTCGGTCGTCGCGGTGCAGCACCTGGGCCCTGGTGGCGGCGAGCGCGGCGGCGTCGTCACGCCCGTGCAGCTCGCGTGCGCGGCGTCCCAGCCGTGCCGACTCGCTCGCGGTCAACAGCACGCGTACCGCGGCGTCGGGCGCGACGACGGTGGTGATGTCGCGGCCTTCGATGACGACCGCTCCTTCGCGGGCGTACTCCCGCTGACGGGCGACGAGCTCGCTGCGCACATCCAGGTTCGTCGCGACGGCGCTCACCGCCGCCGAGATACGGCTCGCCCGGATGGCCGTGGTGACATGGGTCCCGGCTACCTGCACGGACGGCGCCGCCGGATCGGTGCCCATGCGCAACGGCATCCGACGGGCCAGCTCGGCGACGGCGGCGCGGTCCTCCGGGTCGACGCTGAGTTCGAGCGCCCACCAGGTCAGCGCCCGGTACATCGCCCCGGTGTCGAGGTAGCGGAGCCCTAACGCGAGCGCGACCTGGCGGGCGACGCTGGACTTGCCCGAACCGGACGGCCCGTCGACGGCGACGACCAGCGAAGCGCCAGGCCCGGGCATGTCAGAGGAGGGTAGCCCCGCGTTCACCTCGTCTGGTCCGACGTCCGGTCCGACGCCCGGTCCAGCCGGGAGCGGCCAGCGGCACCCGTACGCAGCAGCTCCGACAGGTCGTCGGGCCGTCCCGCCCGCAGCGCCGCCAGCAGCCGGTCGAGGTCGGCGCGCACCGCGGTGAGCTCGTCGAGCACCTCCCGTGCGTTGGCGCTGAGGATGTCCGCCCACAGCGACGGGTCCCCCGCGGCGACCCTGGTCACGTCCCTGACCCCGGAGCCAGCGAGCGCCAGGTGCGCCGCCGGGGCGTCGGCGAGGCGGGCGGCCGCCAGTACGGAGAGCGCGTGCGGTGCGTGGGACACGCGCGCGACGGCGGCGTCGTGGGTGCCGGCGTCCATGAGCAGGGGAATCCCGCCGACGAGCCGGACCACGGCGGTCACCGCCTCCACCGCCTCGGGGTCGACGGCAGCTCCGGTTCCGGGCCCGCCGCAGAGCACCCACGGTCGGTTCATGAACAGCTCTGCCTGGGCGCCGTCCGGGCCGGACACCTCGCGTCCGGCCATCGGGTGCCCGGCCACGTAACGTCGCACCCGGGCACCCGACGCGGCCGCGACCGCGGCGAGCACCGGCGCCTTGACGCTGGCGACGTCGGTGACCACGCGTGCCGCGTCGGCGTCCAGCAGCTCGGTGACGACAGCCGCCGTGGCCGTAGGTGGCACGGCTACCACGGCGACGTCGACCTGGTCGGCCGGAGTATCGGTGGTGCCGGCCCCCCGTGCTACCGCCGCACCCGCCACGCGCGGGTCGGCGTCCCGCAGGTGCACGGTGACGCCGTGGCGGCGCAATGCCAGTCCCAGCGAGGTGCCGAGCAGTCCGCTGCCCACCACGAGGACCCGCGCCGGCACCGTCACGGCCGGTTCAGCCGTCGTCGCGGGGCAGGTCGGTCCTCAACGCCCGCGCCCCGTAGAGATAGACGTGGCGCAGGCCGTCCCGCGGGCGGTCCGTCTCGACGTGGGCGAGCAGCCGGACGACGCGCGGCATCGCGCCAGCGACGTCCAGCTCGCGTGCGCATAGCAGCGGTACATCGGTGATGCCGATGCGGCGGGCGGCGTACGCGGGGAACTCCGCGTGCAGGTCGGGTGTGGCGGTGAACACGATGCTGATGAGGTCGTCGGTGCTGACGTCGTTGCGCCGCAGCACCTGCTGGACAAGCTCGGCGACACGGTCGAGCAGGTGGTCGCGGGAGTCCTCGTCCAGCTGCGTCGCGCCGCGCAGCGCCCGTACCGCCATGCCGGCAACCGTAGAGCCCTCCCGCGCGCTCAGAGCCCCACCGCGGCGTACAGCTGGCCGACCTCCGCGCTGGTCAGTGGACGGCTGCGGCCGGGACGCAGCTCGCCCAGCGCCACCGCGCCGAGCCGGGTACGGACGAGCCGCTCCACCGGGTAGCCCGTCTCGGCGAGCAGCCGCCGCACGAGGTGCTTGCGCCCTTCGTGGAGGACCACCTCGATCATCACCCTGGTGCCAGCTCGACCGATGATCTTGAACTCGTCCACCCGGGCGATGCCGTCGTCGAGCTCGACCCCTTCACGCAGCTGCCGGCCGAGGGCGCGTGGTACCGGCCCCGCCACCTCCGCCAGGTAGGTCTTGGGAACCTCGAAGGAGGGATGGGTGAGCCGGTGGGCGAGCTCACCGTCGTTGCTCAGCAGGATCAGCCCCTCAGTGTCGGCGTCCAGCCGGCCGACGTGGAAGAGCCGGCCGGGCCGGCCGCGGAGCAGTCCGGTGAGGTCCGGGCGACCCTGCGGGTCGCTCATCGTGCTCACCACGCCGACCGGCTTGTTGACCGCGAGGTGCACGAGCCCGGAGTCGGGGGTGGCCACGCGGAGTCCGTCGACGTGGATCACCGCGCGTTCAGGGTCGACGCGCCGGCCCATGGTTCGCACCACCTCGCCGTCGACCGCTACCCGGCCGGCGGCCACCAGCTCCTCGCACGCGCGCCGGCTGCCCACGCCGGCGGCGGCCAGCACCTTTTGCAGCCGGACGCCCTCGGGCTCAGCCTGGTCCGGCGGGGTCACGTGCCCTCCACCGTGCCCTCCACCGAGCCCTCCAGCGTGTCGAGGTCGGGCAGCAGCGGCGCAAGCGGCGGCAGCTCGTCCACCGTGGACAGGCCGAGCCGCTCGAGGAAGTACGTGGTCGTCTGGTAGAGCGTGGCCCCGCTGTCGGGGTCGGTACCGGCCTCCTCCACCAGCCCACGGGTGAGCAGCGTCCGGACGACCCCGTCGCTGTTGACGCCCCGTACGGCCGACACCCGGGCCCGGCTCACCGGCTGCCGGTAGGCCACGACCGCCAGCGTCTCCAGCGCCGCCTGGGTGAGCCGGGCCTGCTGGCCGTCGCGGACGTAGCGCTCCACGACGCTCGCGTACTCGGGGCGGGTGTAGAACCGCCATCCACCGCCGACGTGGCGGAGGTCGAACCCGCGACTGGCAGCCGTGTACTCGGCCGAGAGGTCCCGCAGGGCCGCGGCCACCTCCTCGCGGGGCCGCTCGACGACCTCCGCGAGCGTCACCTCGTTCACCGGCTCGTCGACGACGAGCAGCAGCGCCTCCAGCGCGGCCCGCAACGACGGCTCCCCGGCCAACTCTGGCTCGACAAGTTGCCAGGACGGCTCCGGGCTCGGCTCGCTCACGGCTCTCGTCCCCTGTCCTGGCCAGTCCACCGTACGGTCAGCTCCCCCAGGGCAGCCACCTGCTCGAAGGCGACGGCACGGTCGCGGAACAGCTCCAGCAGCGCGAGAAACCGTGCCACCACGTGCGCGGTGGAGGGACAGTCAGCAACTAGCGCGCGGAAGCTCGCCGTGCCGGCGTGCCGTAACCGGTCAACGAGCAGGGCCGCCTGCTCCTCGACGCTGACCTGCGGCTGGTGCAGGTGAGCGGTGGGGAGTACGGCTGGCGGCCGAGGCGTCAGGGCGACGGCGGCCAGCGCGGCCAGCTCCCCGGGCCCCAGCGCGAGAACCACCTCGGGGAGCAGGGCGGTGAAGCCTGGCTCGAGTCCCACCGCACGTGGGTAACGCCGGGCCTCCACCGCCATCCGCCCGGCGAACAGCTCCGCGGCCGCCTTGTAGGCCCGGTACTGCAGGAGCCGGGCGAAGAGCAGGTCACGCGCCTCCAGCGCGGCCAGGTCGCCCTCGTCCTCGACCTCGCCGGCCGGCAGCAGTCGCGCAGCCTTGAGGTCGAGCAGCGTGGCCGCGACGACGAGGAAGTCCGACGTCGTGTCGAGGGGCAGCTGCGGTCCGTGAGCTCGGATGTGGGCGATGAACTCGTCGGTGACCTGGGACAGCGCCACCTCGGTGACGTCGAGCTGGTGCTTGGCGATCAGCCCGAGCAGGAGGTCGAAGGGGCCGGCGAAGACGTCGAGGTGGACCTCGAAGCCGGCGGGGACCGCTTCGGACGCCAGGGCTACCGCGGCCGCCGGAGCCTCATGCACCGTGGCGGCGGCTCATCCGCCGTCCCAACGCGCCAGCACCTCGCGGGCGAGCTGGCGGTAGGCGGTGGCCCCGGGTGAGTTCGGGGCGTGCACGATGATCGGGACACCGGCCACGGTCGTCTCCGGGAATCGCACGGTGCGGGAGATGACCGTGTGAAAGACCTTGTCGCCAAAGGCGTCGACGAGCCGGGCGAGCACCTCGCGGCTGTGCACGGTGCGGCCGTCGTACATCGTGGCGAGCAGCCCGTCGATCTGCAGCCCCTCGTTGAGCCGCTCGCGCACCTTCTCGATGGTCTCCTGCAGCAGCGCCACGCCGCGCAGGGCGAAGTACTCGCACTCCAACGGCACGATGAGCCCGTGCGCCGCGGTGAGCGCGTTCACGGTGAGCAGCCCGAGCGACGGCTGGCAGTCCACCAGCACGACGTCGTAGTCGCCGAGCACCGGCCGCAGGATCCGCTGCAGGGCGTGCTCGCGGCCCACCTCCGGCACCAGCTGGATCTCCGCCGCGGAGAGGTCGATGCTGCTTGGTAGCAGGTCCAGACCCGGCACGTTCGTCTTCGTGAGCACGTCCTCGACGTGCCCCACGTGCCCCATGACCAGGTCGTACACGCTGCGGTCGAGGTTGTGCGCGTCGATGCCGAGCCCCACCGAGAGAGCACCCTGCGGGTCAAAGTCGACGAGCAGCACCCGGCGCCCGCACTCGGCGAGAGCGGCGCCGAGGTTGATCGTGGTCGTGGTCTTGCCGACCCCACCCTTCTGGTTGCACAGCGCGACGACGCGGGCGGGGCCGTGATCGACCAGCGCGGGGGGCTCGGGAAAGGACGGCAACGGCCGGCCGGTAGGGCCGAGGACTGGCGCGATCGCGGGCCCGGGGGCCGGAGCGGCGGAAGGCGCCGGCGCGGGCATGGCCGCCGTCGTGGGGGCGGCGGGCTCCGCGGCAGGCGCGGACGTCGTCTCGGTCACAAGCCGTCAGAGCTCCTGCGGTCGGGGAGCACGGGGGAGCATCTTTCGGCGGGACTCTACGCCGTCAACGCAACGCCCTGGGATGCGCTGCCGCGTACACCTCGCGCAGCGTGTCCACGGTCACCAGCGTGTAGACCTGGGTGGTCGTGACCGAGGCATGCCCGAGCAGCTCCTGCACCACGCGGATGTCGGCGCCCCCGTCCAGCAGGTGGGTGGCGAAGGAGTGGCGCAGCGTGTGGGGTGACACCTCGGCGGCTATCCCGGCCCGCTCCGCGGCATCGCGCAGCACCGTCCAGGCGCTCTGCCGCGACAACCGGCCGCCGCGGGCGTTGAGAAAGAGGCCCGGTCCGCCGGTTCCCTTGGCGGCAAGCGCTGGACGGGCGCGGACGAGATAGCCATCGACGGCGGCGCACGCGTACGAGCCGACCGGCACCAGCCGCTCCTTGCCGCCCTTGCCGCGGAAGCGGACCACCGCGCCGCTCAGGTCGAGGTCGTCGACGTCGAGCCCGACCGCCTCGGAGATGCGCGCCCCGGTGCCGTACAGCAGCTCGAGCAGCGCCCGATCGCGCAGCGCCAGCGGAGTGTCGTCGGAGCCGGCGGCCTCCAGCAACCGGGCCACGTCCTCCACGCCGACCGGTTTGGGCAGCCGCCGCGGCGGTGCCGGCGGGCGGACCGCGCGCGCTGGGTCCCCCACGGTGAGCCCCTCGCGGAGGGCGAAGCGGTGGAAGCCGCGCACCGCGACGACGGTGCGCGCGGCGCTGCCTGCGGTGAGCGGCGGATGACCGGGACTGCCGTCGCGCAGGCCGCGCAGAAAGGCCAGCACGTCCGGCTCGCCGACCTCGGCGAGGGTGTCGCGGCCGCGGGCCTGCAGGAAGCGCAGGTAACGGCGCAGGTCACGCCGGTAGGACTGCAAGGTGTTGGCCGCCAGGCCGCGTTCGACGCTCAGGTGGTCGAGGTAGTGCCCGACCGCGGCCTCCAGCTGCGCCCCTCCCCGTTGCTCGGCGGGCTGCTCGACGGGTGACTCGACGGGCGGCTCGATGGGTGACTCGGCGCGCGGCCCGGTTGGTGCGGTGGTGCTCAGCTGAGCACCTTGTCGACGGGGACAGCCTCGATTCCGTGCGCCTCCGCCACCGGACCGTACGTCAGGTGCCCGTCGTGGGTGTTGAGGCCGAGCGCCAGCGCGGGGTCGCGGTTGAGCGCGTCGCGCCAGCCGAGGTTGGCGAGCTCCACCGCGTAGGGGAGCGTGACGTTGGTCAGCGCGTACGTCGAGGTGTGCGGTACCGCGCCGGGCATGTTGGCGACGCAGTAGAAGATCGAGTCGTGCACCGGGAAGGTCGGCTCGGCGTGTGTGGTCGGACGGGTGGACTCAAAGCACCCGCCCTGGTCGACGGCGATGTCGACCAGCACGCTGCCCTTGCGCATCCGGGAGACGAGGTCGTCGCTGACCAGCGTGGGCGCCTTGGCGCCCGGCACGAGCACGGCGCCGATGACGAGGTCGGCCGCTAGGCACGCCTTCTCGACCTCGAAGAGGTTTGACGCGACCGTCTGCGCGTGCCCCTGGTAGATGCTGTCCACCTCGCGCAGCCGCCCGACGTTCTTGTCGATGATCGTCACGGATGCCTGCATGCCGAGCGCGATGACCGCGGCGTTGAGCCCGGACACCCCGGCACCGAGGACGACGACCTCGGCGGCGCGTACGCCGGAGACGCCACCCATGAGCACCCCCCGGCCGCCTGCGTTGCGCTCGAGCAGGTGTGCGCCGACCTGGGTCGCCATTCGTCCGGCGACCTCGCTCATCGGAGCCAGCAGGGGCAGTGACAGGTCGGGGAGCTGCACGGTCTCGTACGCGATCCCGGTGATCCCCGCATCGAGCATGGCCCGGGTGCAGTCGGCCGAAGCCGCCAGGTGAAGGTAGGTGAAGAGCATTTGCTCCCGGCGCATCAGGGGGTACTCGTCGGGCACCGGCTCCTTGACCTTGAGCACCAGGTCGGCGGCGCCCCACACCTCCGCGGGGTCGTCGACGGTCTGGGCGCCGGCGGCGGCGTACTCGTCGTCGGGAATGGACGAGCCGGCGCCGGCCTCCCGCTCGACGAGCACCTGGTGACCGTTACGGACGAACTCGTGCACTCCTGCCGGTGTGATGGCGACGCGGTACTCGTGGTTCTTGACCTCGCGCGGGATACCGACCTTCACGGCTATCGCCGACCTCTCGGTGCACACCCAGCCCCGCGCGGCCGCCGGCGAGGGCCGCCCGCGCTGGGCGGCAGCCCGAGTCTAGTGATGAGGGTGCGCCGGGTAGGACCGACTGTATGGCAATCCGCGTCTACGCCGAGACCTCGTCCCGCGCCGCCCGCCAGCTCGCGGCCGACCTGCTCGCCCTCGCCTGGGTGCTGTTCTGGGTGTGGGCGGGGCTCCGGGTCCACGCCGCCGTGGGGTCGCTCGCCGCCCCCGGCCGCGACGTGGAGGAGGCGGGCACCGGCCTGGCCGTGCGCCTGCGCGAGGCCGGGGAGAGCGTGGAGTCGGTGCCGGTGGCGGGCGAGACGTTGCGCGGACCGCTGGACGGTGCTGCCGGCGCCGCCGACCAGCTTGCGACGGCCGGCACGGAGTTCCAGGCGAGGGTCGCCGACCTTGCCCTGCTGCTGGGCGTCAGCTTCGCCGTGCTTCCGATCCTGCTCTTGCTGGTCGTGTGGCTGCCACCCCGGCTGCGCTGGGTGCTGCGCAGCCGGCGGCTGGAGAGCATGGCCGCGCGGCCCGACGGCGCGGACGTACTCGCGCTGCGCGCGCTGCTGAGCCGCCCGCTGGAGGAGCTGCCCCCCGGCGCGGCAGACGGCTGGCGTCGCCGCGACGCTGAGATCGTCCAGCGGCTGGCGGCGCTGGAGCTGGCCGGCAGCGGCCTGCGCCTCGACTCCCCCCGGCCCTAGACGGCCCCGTCCCACCGCCGGTCGGGAGGACGGCGCGTCGCCACTCGGTTGTGAAGATTGTCGGGTGTCGGAGCGCGCCTGCCGTGCCCGGTACGGCTACCCGACGATCTTCACGACCGGCGGAGGCGGGGTACGGCGTCGCGCGCCGGCCAGGGGGCGTCCGCTGGGCGCAGGGCGTCGTAGCCTTCCCCCGCCCGGGTCGCCCAGGCCGCCAGCGCGCCGTACAGCAGGATGGGGTTGTGCAACCGGCCGCGCAGCGCCGCCGCGACCACGTCGGCCAGCGGCCACCACACCACCGGCAGGTCGGCCTCCTCGTGGACGCCGACGTGCCGAGCGACGTCGTCGACCGGCTGGAGGTCGCGGGCGAGGTAGACCCGGACCGTCTCGTTGGTCATGCCGGGTGAGGTGAAGGCGTCCAGCAGCACCCGCCAGTCGCCCGCACGTACGTACCCCTCCTCGTACAGCTCGCGCTGGGCCGCGGCGAGGTAGTCCTCGCCGTCCACGTCGAGCAGCCCGGCCGGAGGCTCCAGCAGCCGGTGGCCCACGGGGTGGCGGTACTGGGAGACGAGGAGGACGTTCTCGTCCTCGTCGAGCGCGATGATCCCGACGGCGCCCGGGTGCAGCACGACCTCGCGGGTGAACTCGCCGCCGTCCGCGGCGGAGCGTACGACGTCACGGCGCACCGTGATGACCCGCCCGGTGTCCATCGCGGTCTCGCTGCGGACCACCTCCCAGCGCTCCGGCCGGTCGACGAGCCCCTCTGCCGAGGCTGCGGGCTCGGCCGGCTCGCTCACGACGCCGCCCGGGCGAGCACCGGGGCGGGCTCGACATCGACCGGCAGCCGGGTTTCCTGCTGGCGGGTCACCGCTGCAGCGACCAGGCCGGAGAACAGCGGGTGTGCCCGGGCCGGCCGGGAGCGGAACTCGGGGTGGGCCTGGGTCGCGACGAAGAAGGGATGTACGTCGCGCGGCAGCTCGACGTACTCGACAAGGCGGCCGTCCGGGGAGGTGCCGCTGACCACCAGTCCGGCGCGCTCGAGGACCTCGCGGTAGCCGTTGTTGACCTCGTAGCGGTGCCGATGCCGCTCGCAGACCCGCTCCACCCCGTACTGCTCGCGCACCAGCGAACCCGCCGCCAGCACCGCCGGCCACAACCCCAGCCGCATCGTCCCGCCGAGGTCGCCGGCCCCGGCGACGATGTCCTTTTGCTCCTCCATGGTCGCTATGACCGGGTGCTCGCAGTCGGGGTCGAACTCGGCTGAGTTGGCGCCGTCCAGCCCGGCGCGTGAGCGGGCGTACTCGATGACCGCGCACTGCAGTCCCAGGCACAGCCCGAGCAGCGGGATCCCGTGCTCGCGCGCGTACCCGGCGGCTCCGATCTTGCCCTCGATGCCCCGCACGCCGAAGCCCCCGGGCAGGCAGACCGCGTCGGCGTCGTGCAGCGCGCGGGCGGCACCCTCAGGGGTGCGGCAATCGTCGGAGGCCACCCAACGGATCACCACGCGGGCGTCGTTGGCGAAGCCGCCGGCGCGCAGCGCCTCGGTCACCGACAGGTAGGCGTCGGGGAGGTCGATGTACTTGCCGACCAGGGCGACGGTGACCTCGTGGCGGGGAGCGTGCACCCGACGCAGCAGCTCGTCCCAGTCGCTCCAGTCGACGTCGCGGAACGGCAGGCCCAGCCGCCGCACGACGTACGCGTCGAGCCCCTCCCCGTGCAGCACCTTGGGGATGTCGTAGATCGACGGCGCGTCGACGGCAGCGACCACGCCGTCCTCCTCGACGTCGCACATCAGCGAGATCTTGCGCTTGACGCTCGCGGAGATCGGCCGGTCCGAGCGGCACACGATCGCGTCCGGGGCGATGCCGACCTGGCGCAGTGCGGCCACCGAGTGCTGCGTCGGCTTGGTCTTGAGCTCCCCGGAGGGGGCCAGGTAGGGCACGAGCGAGACGTGGAGGAAGAAGCAGTTGTCGCGTCCGACGTCGTGACGCACCTGGCGGGCTGCTTCGAGGAACGGCAGCGACTCGATGTCGCCCACCGTGCCGCCGACCTCGTGGATGACCACGTCCACCGTGCCGGCCTCGCCGATGGCGAGCATCCGCTCCTTGATCTCGTTGGTGATGTGCGGGATGACCTGCACGGTGTCCCCGAGGTACTCGCCGCGGCGTTCCTTGGCGATGACGCTGGAGTAGATCTGGCCGGTGGTGACGTTCGCGCGCCGCGAGAGGTCGGTGTCGAGGAAGCGCTCGTAGTGGCCGATGTCCAGGTCGGTCTCGGTCCCGTCGTCGGTGACGAAGACCTCCCCGTGCTGGAACGGGTTCATCGTTCCGGGGTCGACGTTGAGGTAAGGGTCGAGCTTTTGCATGGTGACCCGCAGCCCGCGAGCGCTCAGCAGGTTGCCGATGCTGGACGCGGTGAGCCCCTTGCCCAGAGATGAGGCCACGCCGCCGGTCACGAACAGGTGCTTGGTCGCCCGGTCCACGGGATCGACAGCCTAACAGCGGCCGGTGCCGGGCAGGGCTTGTCCGCGGCGGGCACGCCGTACGGCGCGGTGTGCGGCGCCTTTGTACGGCGCGCTACCGCGCGCGGCGCGTGGCGGCTTCGGCGAGCAGCTCCTCGGCGTGCGCCTGTGCCGAGGCCGAGCCTTCCAGCCCGGCGAGCATGCGCGACAGCTCCCGTACCCGGTCCGATCCCTCGACGGCGCGCACGCCGCTGCTGGTCACCTGACCCTCGTCGTCGCGGAGCACGACCAGGTGACGGTCGGCGAAGGCGGCCACCTGGGGCAGGTGGGTGACGACGACAACCTGGGCGGTCCGCGCCAGCCGAGCCAGTCGCCGGCCGACCTCGACGGCAGCCTTGCCACCGACCCCAGCGTCGACCTCGTCAAAGACGAACGTCGGGACGGGGTCGGCGCCGGCGAAGACGACCTCCACCGCGAGCATCACCCGCGACAACTCGCCCCCGGACGCGGCCCGGTCGAGCGGTCGGGCCGGGCTCCCGGGGTGGGCCGCGAACCTGATCTCCACCTCGTCGACGCCATGCGGGCCGTAGCCGAGCGGCCCCTGCACGTTCACTCCATCCGGATTAGCGCCCCTGACAGCCCCACGGCCGAGGTCGAGGCCGTCGGGGTCAGGTGTCTGGGTCACCGCCACCTCGACCCGGGCCTGGGGCATCGCCAGCCCGCCCAGCTCGGCGGTGACGGCGGCGGCAAAGCGCTCGGCAGCGGCTCGCCGCAGTGCGGACAGCCGACCGGCCGCTTCGGCGAGCCGCGTGCGCAGGTCCTCCTCCTCGATCCGCAGGACAGCAACCCGCTCGTCGTCTCCGTCGAGGTGGACGACGCGTTGTGAAGCGGTGGCCGCCCAATGGAGGACCTGCTCGACGCTGTCCCCGTACTTGCGGGTGAGGCCGCGGACGAGCGCGCGGCGCTGCGACACCTCCGCGAGCCGCCCGGGGTCGGACTCGACGGCGGCGCCGTAGGACGCGAGCTCCGCGCTGGCGTCGATCACCAGATACGTGCTCTCTGCAAGTCGGTCGGCGATCGCGGCAAGGTCTGGATCGTGCTCGCGTACGCCGTCCAGAGTCTTGCGGGCACGCTCGAGGAGGCTCAGCGCATCGCCTGCTGTCAGCGCCGAGTCGTCGCTCCCGCCGGTGAGCGCCTGCCGGGCGTTACCAGCGGCCTGCCGCAACGCGTCCGCGTGGGCCAGCCGGGCCTCCTCCCGCTCCAGCGCGCCGCCCTCGCCCGGCGCCGGGTCGACCGCGGCGATTTCGGCGAGCGCGAGGCGCAACAGTTCGGCCTCCCGCGCCCGCTCGCCGGCGGCCGCTTCGAGCGCGGCGAGCTCGCTACGCAGCCGCCGCAGCCGGGCGTAGGCGTCGCCGTAGACCCGCAGGGACTCGGCGAGCTCGGCTCCGGCGAACCGGTCCAGGGCGCCACGCTGGTGACCCGGACGGCGCAGCTGGTGCTGGTCGCTTTGGCCGTGCACGGCCACGAGCTCGGCGCCTAGCTCGGCGAGCAGTCCGGCGGGCACGGCGCGCCCACCCAGATGGGCGCGCGAGCGACCCTCGGCCGAGACCGTGCGCGACAGCAGCAGCGCGCCGGCGTCCAGCTCAGCGCCGGCTTCAACCGCCCGGGCCGCAACCGGCCCGTCGGCGTCGACACCGACCCGGCCCTCCACGACGGCCTGGCGCGCGTCGGTGCGGACGAGACCCGGGTCGGCCCGGCCGCCGAGCAGCAGCCCCAGCCCGCTCACAACCATCGTCTTCCCGGCGCCCGTCTCCCCGGTGAAGACGGTCAGGCCGGGAGCGAGCTCGAAGGCGGCATCCCCGATCACCCCCAGGCCGCGGATCCTGACCTCCTCGAGCACGCGGGCAGCCTAGGGACCGGGCCGGGCGGACCGTCCCCGCCAGCCCTCGACCGGCAGGTCGAACTTGCGCACGAGCCGGTCGGTGAAGGGCGCATGCTGCAGGCGCGCCAGCCGTACCGGCTGGCAACCCCGCCGCACCTCGATGCGGGCCCCGGGCGGCAGTTCGAAGGCCCGGCGCCCGTCGCACCACAAGACCCCTCCGGGCGTTTTCGGCTGCACCTCCACCGCCAGGACCGAGGACGGGGCCACCACCAGCGGCCGGGCGAACAGCGCGTGGGCGCTCAGCGGGACCAGCAGCATCGCCTCGACCTCCGGCCAGACCACCGGTCCCCCGGCGCTGAAGGCGTACGCGGTCGACCCGGTGGGGGTCGCCATGACGACACCGTCGCAACCCCAGCGGGAGAGCGGCCGCCCGTCGACCTCGAGTACCAGCTCGAGCATCCGTTCGCGGGAGGCCTTCTCGACCGAGGCCTCGTTGAGCGCCCAGTTGCGGTGCACGACCTCACCGTCCCGGAGCACGTTGACGTCCACCGTCATCCGCTGCTCCACGTGGTAGCCGCGGTCGACGATGTTGGCGACGGTGCGGGAAAGGGCGTCGCGCTCGGCCTCCGCCAGGAAGCCGACGTGCCCGAGGTTCACACCCAGCAGTGGAGTCCCACTGGGCCGGGCGATCTCGGCACCGCGGAGCAGGGTCCCGTCGCCGCCAAGCACGACGACAAGCTCGCAGCCACCGGCCGCCGGCGTCCCCCCCGCCACCGTCGTCGCTCGGCGCAGTGCCAGCTCTCCCGCTTCGTCGGCCAGGACCCGTACGCCCACCCCGGCAGCCGTGAAGGCGTCCACGGCCTCCTGGGCGACGGACAGCGCCTCCGGTCGCCCGGTGTGGACGACCAGCAGCACGGCCCGCTCGGTTGGCGCACTCATCCGCGGCTCGCCCGCTGGTTCATTGCGGCCCCTCCTGCACGGCTCGGGCGAAAAGCTCCTCCCGCGGGGCGGGCGCGTCGGCGCGCAGCCACAAGAAGTACTCCACGTTCCCACTCGGCCCGGGCAGCCCGCTGGCGACGGCGCCCCGGGTACCCAGCCCAGATTTCCACGCGCTGTCGGCGACGCTGCTCAGCGCCGTCGCCCGCAGCCCGGCGTCGCGGACCACACCGCCGCGCACCACGTGTGCGCGCCCGACCTCGAACTGGGGTTTGACGAGGAGCAGGTGGTCGGCGGCGGGGATTGCGCAGCGCAGAAGCGCCGGCAGCACCAGCCGCAGGGAGATGAAGGAGAGGTCGGCAACGACCACCTCGACCGGTCCGCCGATCATCGCCGCGGTGAGGTCACGCACGTTGGTCCGGTCGAGCACTCGCACCCGCGGGTCACGGCGCAGAGACCAGGCCAGCTGGCCGTACCCGACGTCGGCCGCCACGACCGCGGTGGCTCCGCGACGCAGCAGGACATCGGTGAACCCGCCGGTGGAGGCTCCCGCGTCCAGGCAGCGGCGGCCCGCGACGGACAGGCCCTCGGTGGCGAAGTGGTCCAGCGCCCCGGCGAGCTTGTGCCCCCCGCGGGAGGCGTACTCCGCACCCTGCGGCCGCGGTGCCACGACGATGGCGCTGGCCGGGTCGACGGCGGTGGCCGCCTTAGCGGCCGCCTGCCCAGCGACACTCACCCGGCCGCTCACCAGCAGCTCGGCGGCGTGCTCACGTGAACGAGCGAGCCCGCGGCGTACCAACTCGACGTCCAGCCGCGCTCGTCGGGCCACCGCGGGCTCAGCCGTTCGAGTGGTTGTCTGCTTCGCCGCCGTCACTTTCGCGGACCTCATCCGCGGCGTCCGCAGCGTGGCCAGTCGTTCCGGCACCCGCGTCGGCCAGTACCTCGGAGAGCTCACGGTGGACGGCCGCGTAGAGCGGCGCGTGCTCCGCCGTCGGGCGCGTGTCCAGCTCCTCCAGCCCGACGAGGGCTCGCTCGACGCGCACGGTGGCGCCTGGTTCGGGTGCGGGGGTGCTCACCTGGATCCCCTGTCGGGGCGTGCGGGTGCGACCACGGGGGGACCTCCTCCGGCAGCCGCCGGTAAGTGTGAAACCGCCAGCTCCGCACGCTACCCGCCCGGCGGGACCGCGCAGCCGCACGCACCGCCCGCCGGTCACCGCTCACTCTCCAGCGGTCGTTTCGGGCACGGCCTCGAGCGCCGCGATGACAGCCCCGCGTGCCGGTGACCGGGATGCCGACCAGGCAGCTCCACATACCGCCCGGAGCGCGTCCAGGCCGTCCCTGGACTGCGCAGCGTCGTGCTGACCAGGCTGGTCCTCCCGACGCAGCCGGCAGTCGTCGCCGATCACTTCGGCGGTCCAGTGACCGCAGCGCGCTGAGCTGCGCCCGGCTTTGGGCGAGACGACGACGTCGGGGTGCACCGCGTGGAGGGCCCGCAGGTCTCGGCCGAGGTAGCAGGGGCGTTCCGCCTCGGCTGCCATCACCAGGTCGACTGGCCGGGTCACGCCGGTGAGGACGACCAGGCTGGCGACACCAGCGGCGCGGGCGCCGGCGATGTCGGTGTCGAGCCGGTCGCCGACCATGAGGGGTCGTCGAGCCGCGGTGCGCTGTAGGGCCTCGGTGAACAGCGCCTGACCTGGCTTGCCGGCAACGACGGGGTCGCGGCCCGTCGTCGCCCGCAGCACATCGACGAAGGTCCCGTTGCCTGGTGCGAGCCCCCGCGCGGTCGGGATGGTCTGGTCGGTGTTGGTGGCGACCCAGGGCAGGCCGGACGACAGCGCGTACGCCGCCTCCGCCAGCTGCCGCCACCCGACGTCCGGGCCGAACCCCTGCACCACGGCGGCGGGGTCGTCGTCGGATGAACGCACTGGCACCAGCCCCCGCTCGCTCAGCGCCTGCTCCAGCCCGGGGCCTCCCACGACGAGCACGGCGGAACCGGTGGGCAGCTGCTGGGACAGCAGCCGGCCGGCGGCCCGCGCGGAGGTGACGACCTCGGTGGCGGCCGCGGGGATGCCCAGTCGGGTCAGCAGGTCGGCCACGGCCTCGGGGGTGTGGGCTGCGTTGTTGGTGAGGAACGCTCTCCGCAGACCTCGCGCCGTCGCCTCGGCCAGGGCGGCGACCGCGTGGACGGCGGGGCGCTCACCGACGTAGACGACCCCGTCCAGGTCGAGCAGGGCGACGTCGTGGGCGTCGCGGAGCACCATGGTGCTGCCCTGCGGCGCGGACACCGCCTCGGCCGGCGCCGCGGGTTGCCCTGGTCGCGGAAATGGGGTCCACCGCTGCGCAGGGGCCACCGCGCCACCTCCCGACGTGCGCATCGCTCACCGTCGCCAGGGGCAACCGCCGTAGGATGCCGCGAATGTCCGCCGAGCGGGTCAGCGCCATCTCCGGCCCGCACCCGGCGGGGCCGCTGCGACTGCACCCGTTCCGCGGCGTGCGCTACGACACCCGGCGCGTCGGGGACCTGGCGGCAGTGACCTGCCCGCCGTACGACGTCATCGGACCGGAGGGCACCGGGGCTTGGGAGCGGGCTCACCCCTACAACGTTGTGCGACTGATCCTGCCGCACGCAGCCGGAGACGAACGCCCCAGCCCGCAGGTTGCCGCCTCCCGACTGAGCCAGTGGTTGGCCACGGGCGTCCTGGTGCGCGACGGGGAGCCGGCCCTGTACGTGTACGAACAGCAGGTGGGGGACTCGCGTCACCGGGGGCTGCTCGGCACGGTGTCCCTCCACGAGCGGGATGAGGGGGTGATCCTGCCGCACGAAGACGTGTTCGCCGGCGCGGTGACCGGTCGCCGGGACCTGATGGCCGCCACCCGGGCCAACCTTGAGCCCATCCTGCTGCTGAACCGCGGCGGGGGGACGATCGACGCCATCCTCGACGCCGCGGTTTGCGGTCCGGGTGCCAGCGAGCCGCAGGTCACGTTCAGCACACCGGACGGCACCAGCCACCGGCTGTGGCGGCTGAGCGACCCCCAACTGCTCACCGACATCTCGCATCGGCTGGCCCACCAGCGCCTGCTCATCGCCGACGGGCATCATCGGTACGCCGCCTATCTCGCGCTGCGGGATGAGGGGGCGCTGCCACCTCACGCGGCCGCCTCGGGGCTTGCGCTGGTGGTCGACGCTGACCGTTTCGCGCCGCATCTCGGGGGCATCCACCGTTCGGTCTCGGCACTGGAGCTCGACTGGGCCTTGTCCGCAACCGCGGGCGCCTTCTCCGCCAGCTGCGGCGGGGAGGAACCAGTGACCAACCTGCTGCGAGACACGGCCCCGGGTCGGTTCGTGCTGACCGACGGCGAACGGACGGTGATCCTCACCGATGTCGACCGTGAGCGGCTAGCGGCCGGCATCGCTCCGGGTAGGTCGGCGACCTGGCGATCGCTGGACGTTGCAGTCCTGCACGAGGTGCTGCTGCCCCGCATGTGGGGTGCGGACCCGGAAGGGGACCGGGTGGCGTTCCACCACGACGCCGCGGACGCGGTGCGGCGGGCTCGCGCGACACGTGGTATCGCGGTGCTGCTCGCCCCGCCGGCGCTGAGCGACGTCTTCACGGTGTCGCAGCTTGGTGAGCGAATGCCGCGCAAGTCGACGTCCTTCGGGCCCAAGCCGCGCACCGGCGTCGTCCTGCGCCTGCTCGACCGATGACACCGTGGGGGCCTACCACGGTGCCCGCGTGACCCGGCGCGCCCGGGCGATCTCGACCTCCCAGCGGCTGACTGGCCCGCTCTCGGTACGCCGGAAGCGGCGGCGCAGGGCCCCGGTGATCTCGACCACGTCACCCGGTCCCCAGCGCAACACCGTCCGGCGAACGGCCGGGCGCCACGCGGAGCAGTCGAGCGTGTCGACGCCAGGTCCGCGGACCGCGGGTTGCTCCCGGGGGGCCGGCGGACAGCGCTCCACGATCAAGCGGACGCTGACCACCTCATCCCCGCTGGGCAGCTGCGTCGGTGCCGGCTCGGCCGCGACACGACCGACCAGCAGCACCTCGTTGCGGTGCGACGAACCACGATCATCTGCGGACGTGGACCTCACCATGGGAATCCCTGACCGGCTCGAGCCTCGGCCGCACGCGGCCGCGCCTGGTGGAGGCGTAGGTCGAGGCTGTGCCCGGCGTGGCGCCGATGCCAGCACCGAGCCGGTCGTCTGTGTACGTCCTCGGTGGTGGACGATGCTTGTGGATGGGCGGCGGCAGCGGTGTCAGCCGGGAGGAGGCCGGTCCCCCTGCGCTGCGAGCCGCAGCTGACGCTCGTCCGCGTCCGTCTCCCCGGCCGGGTCGGCGGCCGCAGCGCGGGCGAACCACCGGGCGGCGTCGCGGCGGCGGCCGGCGGCGAGCAGTGCTTCGGCATAGGCGTACTGCAGCCGCATGCCCCACGGCTCACGGTCGGCGGAGCGCAGCTCAGGGCCTTGCAGGCCGACGACGGCAGCCTCCCCCAGTCCCAGGTCGCGCCGCGCCCCGGAGACGACGATGAGGAGCTCTACGCGCGTTGGGAGGTCGAGGCGTCCGGCGTCGGGATGCCCAGCCATGTCAATGGCGCGTTGCGGTCGGCCGAGGCCGCGCTCGCAGTCGGCCATTACAGCCAGAAAGTCGGGGGACCCGTTGATACGACGGGCGGTCCGCAGCTCCGCCAGTGCCTCCGCGTAGGCGCCGGTGGCGTACGCCGTGGTCCCCAGCGCCTCCCGTACGGCGGCAACCCGGGGCGCCAGCTGGCGCGCCGCGCGCGCGTGCTGGTAGGCGCCGGCCGGCTCGTCGTCGAGCAGGCGCCCGGCCATCACCAGATGCCGGGCAACCCGGTCCGCGACCGGGCCGCTCAGCGCGGCGACCTCGGACCGCACGTCGGGGTCCAGCTCCGCTGCGCTGACGTCCGGGTCCAGCTCGGGCCACGTCCCCGACGGCGGCTGGTTGGTCGGCGTCCGCTCGGATGGCGTCCGCTGCGGTCTGGGCACACAGCCTCCTCGGACGACAACCGGCCTAACAGATGCGATGAGGGCCACCCGTCGACACGGATGGCCCTCATCAAAGAATGTCCGGCGGCGTCCTACTCTCCCACGCAGTCTCCCACGCAGTACCATCGGCGCTGAAGGGCTTAGCTTCCGGGTTCGGGATGGAGCCGGGCGTTTCCCCTTCGCCATGACCGCCGAAACGTTATGGAGATGTGCCGGAGACCCCGACCGTATCTCGGGAACCGCACAGTGGACGCGTAGCAAGAAGTTCGTGGTCAAGTCCTCGGCCTATTAGTACCGGTCAGCTCCATGCGTTTCCGCACTTCCACATCCGGCCTATCAACCCAGTCGTCTGGCTGGGGGCCTTACCAGGTAACCCTGTGGGAGACCTCATCTTGGAGCAGGCTTCCCGCTTAGATGCTTTCAGCGGTTATCCCTTCCGAACGTAGCAAACCAGCGGTGCCCTTGGCAGGACAACTGGCACACCAGAGGTTCGTCCGTCCCGGTCCTCTCGTACTAGGGACAGCCCTCCTCAAGTCTCCTGCGCTCGCAGCGGATAGGGACCGAACTGTCTCACGACGTTCTAAACCCAGCTCGCGTACCGCTTTAATGGGCGAACAGCCCAACCCTTGGGACCTACTCCAGCCCCAGGATGCGACGAGCCGACATCGAGGTGCCAAACCATCCCGTCGATATGGACTCTTGGGAGGATCAGCCTGTTATCCCCGGGGTACCTTTTATCCGTTGAGCGACCGCGCTTCCACAAGCCACGGCCGGATCACTAGTCCCTGCTTTCGCACCTGCTCGACATGTCTGTCTCACAGTCAAGCTCCCTTGTGCACTTGCACTCGACACCTGATTGCCAACCAGGCTGAGGGAACCTTTGGGCGCCTCCGTTACCTTTTAGGAGGCAACCGCCCCAGTTAAACTACCCACCAGGCACTGTCCCTGATCCGGATCACGGACCGAGGTTAGACAGCCAGCACGACCAGAGTGGTATTTCAACGATGGCTCCACCCGAACTGGCGTCCGAGCTTCACAGCCTCCCACCTATCCTACACAAGCCGAGCCGACCACCAATACCAAGTTGTAGTAAAGGTCCCGGGGTCTTTCCGTCCTGCTGCGAGTAACGAGCATCTTTACTCGTAGTGCAATTTCGCCGAGTCCGTGGTTGAGACAGTGGGAAAGTCGTTACGCCATTCGTGCAGGTCGGAACTTACCCGACAAGGAATTTCGCTACCTTAGGATGGTTATAGTTACCACCGCCGTTTACTGGCGCTTAAGTTCTGAGCTTCGCCGGCGAACCGGCTGACCCGTCCCCTTAACGTTCCAGCACCGGGCAGGCGTCAGTCCGTATACATCGTCTTGCGACTTCGCACGGACCTGTGTTTTTAGTAAACAGTCGCTTTCCCCTGGTCTCTGCGGCCATCGACGCTTCGGGAGCTGGTCCCTACACGTCTCCGGCCCCCCTTCTCCCGAAGTTACGGGGGCATTTTGCCGAGTTCCTTAACCACGGTTATCTCGATCGCCTTGGTATTCTCTACCTGACCACCTGTGTCGGTTTGGGGTACGGGCGGCCGTGGCACTCACTAGAGGCTTTTCTTGACAGCTGAGGATCACCCACTACTGCTGATTCGCATCGGCGTCCGGTCTCAGGCACATGAGACGCGGATTTGCCTGCGCCTCGCCCTACACCGTTGCCCCGGGACTACCATCGCCCGGGTTGGGCTACCTTCCTGCGTCACCCCATCGCTTGCCTACCGCCAGTTCGGGTCGCGCGCTCCCCGTACGTCCCGAAGGACGCCCGGGTTCGGGCGCTTAGCATCACTGGTGTCGGCATTGGCGCACCACAGCCGGTACGGGAATATCGACCCGTTGTCCATCGACTACGCCTGTCGGCCTCGCCTTAGGTCCCGACTTACCCAGGGCGGATTAGCCTGGCCCTGGAACCCTTGGTCATCCGGCGGAGGGGTTTCTCACCCCTCTTTCGCTACTCATGCCTGCATTCTCACTCGTGCGGCGTCCACGGCTGGATCACTCCGCCGCTTCGCTCGCCGCACGACGCTCCCCTACCCATCCACACGCCTGGATCCCGAAGATCAGACGAAGTGTGGATGCCACAGCTTCGGCGGTGTGCTTGAGCCCCGCTACATTGTCGGCGCGGAATCACTTGACCAGTGAGCTATTACGCACTCTTTCAAGGGTGGCTGCTTCTAAGCCAACCTCCTGGTTGTCTGGGCAACTCCACATCCTTTTCCACTTAGCACACGCTTAGGGGCCTTAGCTGGTGGTCTGGGCTGTTTCCCTCTCGACTACGGAGCTTATCCCCCGCAGTCTCACTGCCGCGCTCTCACTTACCGGCATTCGGAGTTTGGCTGACTTCAGTAAGCTTGTCGGCCCCCTAGGCCATCCAGTGCTCTACCTCCGGCAAGAAACGCGCGACGCTGCACCTAAATGCATTTCGGGAGAACCAGCTATCACGGAGTTTGATTGGCCTTTCACCCCTACCCACAGGTCATCCCCCAGTTTTTCAACACTGGTGGGTTCGGTCCTCCACGCGGTCTTACCCGCGCTTCAACCTGCCCATGGGTAGATCACTCCGCTTCGGGTCTAGAGCGCGCGACTATGGTCGCCCTGTTCGGACTCGCTTTCGCTACGGCTACCCCACACGGGTTAACCTTGCCACGCACCACTAACTCGCAGGCTCATTCTTCAAAAGGCACGCGGTCACGGCCACCGAAGTGACGACGCTCCCACGGCTTGTAGGCACACGGTTTCAGGTACTATTTCACTCCCCTCCCGGGGTACTTTTCACCTTTCCCTCACGGTACTTGTCCGCTATCGGTTATCAGGAAGTATTTAGGCTTAGCGGGTGGTCCCGCCGGATTCACACGGGATTTCTCGGGCCCCGTGCTACTTGGGAACTCGTCCGGGAGTCGTCGCATTACGCCTACGGGGGTGTTACCCTCTGTGCCGGAACCTTTCGCAGGCCCTTCGGCTTCGGCGACGATTTCTTACTCCCTGCCGGTGCGGCAGCACCAGCCGGACGGTCCCACGACCCCGCGTACGCAACGCCTGCCGGCTCTTACGCGTACGCGGTTTAGCCTCTTCCGCTTTCGCTCGCCACTACTGACGGAATCACTGTTGTTTTCTCTTCCTGCGGGTACTGAGATGTTTCACTTCCCGCGTTCCCTCCTGCCGCCCTATGTGTTCAGGCGGAGGTGACTGGACATTACTCCAGCCGGGTTTCCCCATTCGGAAACCCCCGGATCTCAGCTCGGTTGCCAGCTCCCCGGGGCTTATCGCAGGCTCCCACGTCCTTCGTCGGCTCCGATACCAAGGCATCCACCGTGCGCCCTTACTAACTTGACCACAAAGATGAAGATGCTCGCGTCCACTGTGCAGTTCTCAAGCTACGGGCGGGCACGAGCCTCCGGGCCACCGCGTGCCGCCGCTGGGGCGGTCGTCCGGTGGGAGGTCGTTCCGTCCCGGGTCGCGGACCAGCCGGCCGCTTGGCCGTACCGGTCTATCCCGGGCCGAGGGGGGCTTGCGCCGATCCCTCAGGACCCAACAGCGTGCCGAGGTGCCGTCGGTGACGAGTCCACCGGTCCCAACCCTTCCGGGTGGTACTGAGCGGTCGCCGCATCGGGCACCAACTGGTTGATGTTCCACTCCATGAGCTACCGGCCCGAGACAGCTGCTCGGGCTGCGGCTCTGGGGACTGGCGAACCAGCCCCAGCAGCTCCTTAGAAAGGAGGTGATCCAGCCGCACCTTCCGGTACGGCTACCTTGTTACGACTTCGTCCCAATCGCCAGTCCCACCTTCGACGGCTCCCTCCTTGCGGTTGGGCCACCGGCTTCGGGTGTTACCGACTTTCGTGACGTGACGGGCGGTGTGTACAAGGCCCGGGAACGTATTCACCGCAGCGTTGCTGATCTGCGATTACTAGCGACTCCGACTTCACGGGGTCGAGTTGCAGACCCCGATCCGAACTGAGACCGGCTTTTTGGGATTCGCTCCACCTTGCGGTATCGCAGCCCTTTGTACCGGCCATTGTAGCATGTGTGAAGCCCTGGACTTAAGGGGCATGATGACTTGACGTCGTCCCCACCTTCCTCCGAGTTGACCCCGGCAGTCTCCCATGAGTCCCCGGCGTTATCCGCTGGCAACATGGGACGAGGGTTGCGCTCGTTGCGGGACTTAACCCAACATCTCACGACACGAGCTGACGACAGCCATGCACCACCTGTATACGGCCCCTTGCGGACCTGACATCTCTGCCAGTTTTCCGTATATGTCAAACCCAGGTAAGGTTCTTCGCGTCGCATCGAATTAATCCACATGCTCCGCCGCTTGTGCGGGCCCCCGTCAATTCCTTTGAGTTTTAGCCTTGCGGCCGTACTCCCCAGGCGGGGCGCTTAATGCGTTAGCTGCGGCACAGAGGACGTGGAAGGTCCCCACACCTAGCGCCCAACGTTTACGGCGTGGACTACCAGGGTATCTAATCCTGTTTGCTACCCACGCTTTCGCTCCTCAGCGTCAGTTCCGGCCCAGAGACCCGCCTTCGCCACCGGTGTTCCTCCTGATATCTGCGCATTTCACCGCTACACCAGGAATTCCAGTCTCCCCTACCGGACTCTAGCCCGTCCGTATCCACTGCAGGCCCAGGGTTGAGCCCTGGGTTTTCACAGCGGACGCGACAGGCCGCCTACGAGCCCTTTACGCCCAATAATTCCGGACAACGCTCGCACCCTACGTATTACCGCGGCTGCTGGCACGTAGTTAGCCGGTGCTTCTTCTGCAGGTACAGTCACTTTCGCTTCGTCCCTGCTGAAAGAGGTTTACAACCCGAAGGCCGTCATCCCTCACGCGGCGTTGCTGCGTCAGGCTTTCGCCCATTGCGCAATATTCCCCACTGCTGCCTCCCGTAGGAGTCTGGGCCGTGTCTCAGTCCCAGTGTGGCCGATCGCCCTCTCAGGCCGGCTACCCGTCGTCGCCTTGGTGGGCCGTGACCCCACCAACAAGCTGATAGGCCGCGGGCCCATCCCTGACCGCCGGAACTTTCCACGCGCGAGGATGCCCTCGCACGTCATATCCGGTATTAGCTCCCGTTTCCGGGGTTATCCCGATGTCAGGGGCAGGTTGCCCACGTGTTACTCACCCGTTCGCCGCTGATCCACCCCGAAGGGGCTTCACCGCTCGACTTGCATGTGTTAAGCACGCCGCCAGCGTTCGTCCTGAGCCAGGATCAAACTCTCCATTGAGGTCTCTTGGACAACCACGCCGGAGCGTGGTCGTTCGACATCAATAAAGGACGGCCCACGTGCAGGCCGCCTGTCGTCCTGGCGAATGCCGGACCACTCGAAAGTCGCCCGTCTTCACCAAAGGAATCCGTCCCCGGGCAAACCTGTAGACCTACGGCCTGACGGTGCGCCAGGGTGACGGGGTATTGGCATCAACTTTTGGCACGCTGTTGAGTTCTCAAGGATCGGTTGCGCACCGGTCGGGTCTCTCGACCGTCCCAGGACAACTCGCCGAGACTACCTGTGGCACTGCTGAGTGTCAATCGCGGCGGGGGCTGTCGAGCGCCTCCGCGCAAGGCCCAGCAAGCCGGGCCGACCGGGCGCTCGCCCGGTCCAGCGAGGACCTTAAGGGTCACGCGACGCGAGGTCAACCGGCCAACGCGCCCGGCGTCTCGGCACGCCCGGGGGGGTCGGCGTCGACGCCGGCGACGTGGCGCTTGCCGCGCCGCAGGACGAGCCAGCGCCCGTGCAGGAGGTCGGTCGTCGCGGGCCGGGCGTCGGCATCGCCGATCCTGCGGTTGTTGACGTAGGCGCCGCCCTCGGCGACCGTCCGCCGCGCCGCCGACCGGCTGGGCACCAAGCCGCTCGCTGCCAGCAGCTCCGCGTAGCTCGGCAGCCCGCTGACACTCGCGCCGGCATCCGGCACGCTCACCCCCGGCGTCTCGGCCAAAGCCGCCGCCAGCGTCTTGGGGTCCAGATCGCCCAAGGCGCCGCCACCGAACAAGGCGGCGGAGGCCGCCACGACGCGCTCACACTCCACCTCCCCGTGCACCAGCCGGGTCAGCTCGCCGGCCAGGGCGCGTTGTGCCTCTCGTGCCGCCGGGCGCTCGCGTACCGACTCGCCCAACGCCGCGATCTCCGCACGGGCGCGGAACGAGAACACCTTGAGGTAGTCGACGGCCACGCTGTCCGGGACGTTGAGCCAGAACTGGTAGAAGGCGTACGGCGTGGTGAGCTCCGGATCCAGCCAGATCGTCCCGCTCTCGGTCTTGCCGAACTTCGTGCCGTCGGCCTTGGTGATCAGCGGCGTCGCCAACGCGTGTACGGAGCGACCCTCCACGCGGTGGATCAGGTCCAGCCCGGCGGTCAGGTTGCCCCACTGGTCGCTGCCCCCCAGCTGCAGCGTGCAGCCAAGACGGCGGTAGAGCTCGAGGAAGTCCATCCCTTGCAGCACCTGGTAGCTGAACTCGGTGAAGGAGATGCCGGTCTCCGACCCCAGCCGCGCGCTGACCGCCTCCTTCGCGATCATCCGGTTCACCCGGAAGTGCTTTCCGACGTCACGCAGGAAGTCGACCGCCGACAGCCCGGCGGTCCAGTCCAGGTTGTTGACCATTACCGCGGCGTTGGGACCCGTGAAGGACAGGAACGGCTCGATCTGCGCGCGGATGCGCTCCACCCAGCCGGCCACCACGTCGGGGGCGTTCAGCGTGCGCTCGGAGTCCGGCTTCGGGTCCCCGATGAGGCCAGTGGCACCGCCGACCAGGGCCACCGGGCGGTGCCCGGCCAGCTGGAGACGGCGGAGCGTCAGGATCAGCACCAGGTTGCCGATGTGCAGGCTCGGCGCGGTCGGGTCGAAACCGCCGTAGCAGGTCAACGACCCAGTGGAGAGCGCCGTGCGCAAGGCCTCTTCGTCGGTCGACTCGGCGACGAGGCCACGCCAGCGCAGCTCCGCGAGGACGTCCGTGCCGGTCACGCGCTCCGCTCCACCCGTAGTCCGGAGTGGCGCGCCGTCGTCCGTCGTCGTGGGGCGGCTGCCCGGTAGGACGACACGCAGGGGTCACCGTCAACCCAGAAGCGCCAGGGCCGCTCGGCTGCCGCGGACACCCCGACGCGCGGGCCGCTGCGGACCCGCTCGTCCGGCACCCAGCTGCCGGCCCGCAGCTGCACCGCGGACTCGGCCGTCGTGGCGTCCATGCCGTTCCACTCCCCGCTCACACCGAGGGCCGCGGCCAGGCAAGCGGGGCCGCGCGCGAGGGCGCGTTCACCCGCCGCGGGACGCCGCTGCCGAGCCGTCTCCACCCCGTCCACAACCTCTCCCGCGCGCAGCAGCGCCGCCGCGGCGCGGCCGGGAGGGCCGCAGACGACGTTCATGCACCAGTGCAGGCCGTAACTGCGATACACGTACACCCGCCCGGGCGGCCCGAACATCACCGCGTTGCGGGGGGTGACACCGCGGTAGGCGTGCGACCCCGGATCGCCGGCACCGTCGTACGCCTCAACCTCGGTCAGCCGTACGCAGACCGCCGGCGCTCCCGCTGCGTCGCAGCACACCTCCGCGCCAAGCAGGGCGCGAGCCACGTCGAGCACGGGGCGGTGGAAGAACTCTGGACCCAGCAGCTCACCCACGCCGACCGCTCACGCCGATCTCTCCAGCAGCCAGCTCAGCAGAGCCTTCTGCGCATGTAGCCGGTTCTCCGCCTCGTCCCAGACCACGCTGTGCGGCCCGTCGATCACCGAACCGGCGATTTCCTTGCCGCGGTACGCCGGCAGACAGTGCAGGACGACGGCATCCGGCGCGGCCAGCGCCATGGCCACGTCGTCGACGGCGTACGGCACGAACGGCGCTTCGCGCTCGCCGGCCTGCCCCTCTTGGCCCATCGAGACCCAGGTGTCCGTGGCCACGACGTCGGCGCCAGCGAAGGCGTCAGCGGGATCCCTTACCTGCCTCGCCGACCCCCCGGTGGACTGCGCCAGCGCCTGTGCCCGGGCCAGGATGTCGGGGTCGGGCTCGTAGCCCTCGGGTGAGCCCACCCGGACGTGCATGCCGGCGGCCGCACCGGCGAGCAGGTAGGAGTGGGCCATGTTGTTGGCTCCGTCCCCGACGTAGGCCAGGGTGAGGCCGGCCAGGGTCCCCTTGTGCTCGCGCACAGTCTGCAGGTCGGCCAGCAGCTGACACGGGTGGTAGAGGTCGGTGAGCGCGTTGACCACCGGCACCGAGCTCACTGCTGCCATGGCCTCGATCCGGTCCTGCCCGGAGGTGCGCCAGACGATGGCTGCGCACTGGCGGTCCAGGACGCGGGTGGTGTCCTCAATCGGCTCACCGCGGCCCAGCTGGCTGCCCTGCGCTTCGAGGACGAGCGGGTACCCACCGAGCTCGGCGATGCCGACGCTGAACGACACCCGCGTGCGGGTCGACGGCTTGTCAAACAGCACCGCGACGCTGCGCGGACCGGCGAGCGGCTTGGCGTCGAATCGCTTGCTCTTCATCTCGTCGGCGAGGTCGAGCACCTCGAGCAGCTCGGTGGGAGACATGTCGTCGTCGCGCAAGAAGTGCCGGACCATGGGGCCTCCGGATTCCAGGGTGGTGGGGTGCCAAGGGGGTGGGGGCGGCCTCGACTGTAGAGGCCGGGAGCTAGCCGCCGCGGGCGACGGCTCCGGTGCGACGCCACGCCTCCGCGACCGCGGCCGCACGGGCGGCGGTCGTCTCCTCGACGGTGAGCGTGCGGTCCGGGGCGCGGAACCGCAGGGCGTACGCCAGCGAGCGGCGCCCGGCTCCGACCTGCGTGCCGGCGTAGACGTCGAAGAGGCGGACCGACTCCAGCAGCGGTCCGGCGCCTGCCCGCAAGGCCTCCTCCACCGCGGCGGCGGGGACCGCGGCATCGACGATGAGCGCCACGTCTTGGGTGGCCACCGGGAACGTCGAGATGCGGGGAGCGGCGACGATGTCGATCCCGGCGGCGAGGACCCGATCGAGGTCCAGCTCCGCCGCACAGGTACGGGGTGGGAGGTCCAACGCCCCGACAACGCGAGGGTGCAGCTCACCGGCCTGACCGACGACGTGCCCGTCGAGCAGCACCGCGGCGCACCGGCCGGGATGCCACGGCGGTTGGGTGGCGGTGCGTACCTCCAGCGGCGCCCCCACCGAGCCGGCGGCACAGCGCAGCGCTGCGATCGCGTCGGCCCACGTCACCGGACGGGCATCACCCCACCAGCCGACCGGCTCGAGGTCTCCGGCCAGCACGACTGCCAGGTGGCGGGGTTGTTCGGGCAGTGCGGCGTCGAGGGCGGCCAGCTCGGGGTCGCTGGGGCGGCGGTCCACCGGCAGTCGTGGGGCGGGCAGCGCTGCGCCGGGGCGGGCCCGGAACACCAGTCCGGTCTCGAACAGCGCGAGGTCGGCGCTGCCGCGGCCCACGTTGCGCCGCGCCGCGGCGAGCAGCCCGGGCAGCAGGGTGGTGCGCAGGTAGGGCTCCGCGTCCGAGGGCGGGTTGGCCACCGCGACGAGGCGACGGCGCGGGTCGTCGGCGGGCACGGCGAGGTCGTCGAGCACCGCGGCCGAGATGAAGGGGTAGCAGGGCGTCTCGACGTAGCCGGCGCCTGCCAGCGTCTGCCCGACCCGGCGGTGGCGACGCTGGGCGGTGGTGAGGCCGCGCCCCGCCGGCGCGACAGGCAGCGTGACCGGGATGGTGTCGTAGCCCTCGAGCCGCAGGACTTCCTCGACGAGGTCGGCCGGCTGGCGCAGGTCCGGGCGCCACGACGGCACCGTGACCCGCAGCAGCTCACCGGCCGGCTCGGGACTGCACCCGACGTCACGCAGCCGAGCCTGCACCGTTGCGGGCTCGTAGCGACGCCCACCGAGTTGCCCGGGCAGCTCGGGTGGCAGCTCGACGACGGGGGGTGGTGCGCTCGCACCGGTGACCGTCACCCCCTGCTCGACCGCCGCGCCGCCGTAGCGCACGAGCAGGTCGGCGGCGAGCCGCAGGGCGGCGCCGGCGGCCTCCGGGTCGACGCCACGCTCGAAGCGGCGGGAGGCCTCGCTGGGCAGCTTGTGGCGCCGCACGCTGCGGGCGATCGAGGACGGGTCCCAGTGCGCGGCCTCGAGCACCAGGTCGGTGGTGTCGGGGCCGATCTCGGTGGCGGCACCGCCCATCACGCCAGCGAGCGCGACCGCGCCGGAGCTGTCGGCCACGACGACGTCGTCGGGGTCCAGGACGCGGTCGGCGCCGTCCAGCGTGACCAACCGCTCTCCCGCCACGGCCCGGCGGACGACGATCCCCCCGCGCAGCTTCGTGGCGTCGAATGCGTGCATCGGCTGCCCGGTCAGCAGCATCACGTAGTTGGTGACGTCCACGGGCAGGGAGATCGGCCGCATGCCGGCCAGCTGCACCCGCCGTTGCAGCCACTGGGGGCTGCGCGCGCCGGGGTCGAGGCCGCTCACCGAGCGGGCGGTGAAGCGGTCGCAGCGCTCCGGAGACTCGATGCGGGCCGGCCGCCCCGGCAGGGCTGCCCCCGGGTCCACGCCGGCGAGCGGATCGGTGTACGCGACGGCGTACGCCGTGGCGGCCTCCCGGGCAACCCCGCGCACGGACAGGCAGTACCCCCGGTCGGGGGTCACGGCGATGTCGAGGACGGCGTCGCGCGCCCCTAGCAGCTCACCGGCGTCGGCGCCGAGCGCTGCCTCGTCGGGGCGGAGCACGAGGATGCCGGCGTGGTCGTCGCCGACGCCGAGCTCGCGCGCCGAGCAGATCATCCCGGCGGAGACGTGCCCGTACGTCCGCCGGGCGGTGATGGGGAACCCGCCGGCCAGCACCGCGCCGGGCAGCGCGACCACCACCCGGTCGTCGACGTCGAAGTTGTGGGCGCCGCACACAATCCCGCGCGGGTCACCGTCACCGGTGTCGACGGTGCACCAGCGCACCGTCTTGCCGTTGCTGTGGGTCTCCTCGGTGAAGTCGACGACCCGTCCCATGACCAGTGGCCCGCTGAGCTCGGCGCCGACCGCCTCGACGCGCTCCACCTCCAGCCCGGCGGCGACGAGGCGAGCGGCGACCGCCCGGCCGTCGACGTCGAGCGGGAGGTCGGCGTGCTCACGCAGCCACGAAAGCGGGACGCGCATCAGCTCTGCGCCGCGAACGGCCGGACGAAGCGGACGTCACCCTCGACGAGGTCGCGCATGTCGGCCACGCTGTGGCGGAACATCAACGTCCGCTCGATGCCCATGCCGAACGCGAAGCCGGTGTAGCGGTCGGGGTCGACCCCGCAGGCCACGAGCACCCGCGGGTTGACCATGCCGCATCCACCCCACTCGACCCATCCCTCGCTCGAGCAGGTGCGGCAGGGAGCGTCCGGGTTGCCCACCGAGGCGCCGTGGCAGACAAAGCAGCGGAGGTCGAGCTCGGCACTGGGCTCGGTGAAGGGGAAGTACGAGGGCCGGAAACGGGTCGCGATGTCGGCGCCGAACATGCTGGCCGCGAATCGGTCGAGCGTCCCCCGCAGGTGGGCCATGCTCAGGCCCTCGTCGACGGCGAGTCCCTCGACCTGGCTGAACACCGGCGTGTGCGTGGCGTCGAGCTCGTCGGTGCGGAACGTGCGCCCGGGGCAGACGACGTACACGGGGGGGCGACGAGTGAGCAGCGTCCGGGCCTGCGCCGGGGAGGTATGCGTACGCAGCACCACCCCGGAGTCGACGGAATGCACAAAGAACGTGTCGCTCTCCGAGCGCGCCGGGTGGTCAGGACCGATGTTGAGGGCGTCGAAGTTGTACCACTCGGCTTCCGCCTCGGGACCTTCGGCGACCTCCCAGCCCATCGCCACGAAGACGTCGGCGATGTGTTCCTGCAGCGTCGTCAGCGGGTGGCGGGCGCCCTGGGGTGCCCGGTCGTAGGGCAGCGTGACGTCGGCGGCCTCCTCGAGCAGGACCCGGGCGTCGCGCTCCTCCTCGAGCCGCTCCTGGCGTTCGGTCACCGCCGCGGCAACCCTCGCCCGGGCCTCGCCCACCCGGCGGCCCGCCTCCGCCCTGGCCTGCGGGGGCAGCGCGCCGATCGCCCGGTTGGCGAGCGCCAGCGGCGACCGGTCGCCGGTGTGGGCCAGGCGCACGTCCCGGAGCTGCGCCAGATCGGTGGCCGCGGCAACGGCCTGCAGAGCGCTCTCGCGCATCCGGGCCACCTCGTCGAGGTTCAGCGGGCTGGCCTCGACCGGCTGGTACGACCGGTGCGGTGCGGTCATGCTGCGAGCCCTCGTGGTCTCGTGGTGTGGTCGGGGAACCCGGCGACGACGTGCGCTGGGAGTCTAGGTGCCGCCCCCGGGTCCGGCGACGATGTTTTCGCCCGCCGGCCGCGAGGATCCCGCCGGGTCCGCCGCGGCGGGAGACTCAGCGAAACTGCGGGCTAATCCCCCAGCGGGTCGTCAGTGCCGTACCCGGCTCCAGCCGCCGCAGCCCCTCGCCGGTCGCGAACGCGTTCGGCGGGGCCGTCATCGGCTCCACACCCAAGCTGCGACGGCGACGCTCGGGCTCGGCAAGGGCGTCGCCGGTGAAGATCTGCAGGTGCGGATAGCTCCGGTCCGCCCACACGGTCACAGACCGGCTGGCGTCCGGAGCGGAGAGAACCAGCCGCAGCATCCCGTCGCGGTCCCGCTGCAGGTCGGTGAAGCAGTGGTCGATCGCGACGTCACCAACCGGCCGCTGCCGTCGGAAGTCGAACGGCGTCCCGTCCACCGGCCGCCGGTCGGTCGGAATCTGCGTCTCGTCGGTGAGCAGGTATGTGGAGGCGGGCAGCCGCAGCAGCGCCGCGTCGACCCGCTCAGTGCCGACAGTGACGTACGGGTGTGCCCCGTGCGCGTACGGGCAGGCGCGCGCGCCGACGTTGTGGGCTGTCGTGGCGACGGTGAGGCCTCCGGGGCCGACCTCGTAACGCACGGCCAGGTCGAGGGTGAAGGGATATCCAGCGCGGGGGTGCAGACGCAACCCGACGGTCACCGAACTCTCGGTTCGCTCCCTCACGGTCCAGTTGCGCCAGCGAGTGAGGCCATGCAGAGCGTTGCCCTTGTCCGGTTCGTCGATCGGGACCTGATAGCTCTCGCCATCCCAGTCGTACGCGCCGCCGCGCAGCCGGTTGGGCCACGGGATCAGCGGCTGCCCGTGCACCGCCGGACACATCTCGTCGATCCCGTAGCCGTCGATGACGTCGAGCCCGCCGATCCGGTAGGTGCGTACGCCGCCGCCCACCTCGACCACCGTCGCCTGCTGGGGGCCCCAGCGGATCTCGGCCTGCTGTCCCGACGGTGGGACCGGCAGCTCTTCTGCGCTGGTTGCGCTGTCGTCGACCGCCATGTCGCGCTTTCCCCTCTCCGGTCAAGCACCGGCAGCGCGCTGCGCCCGGGCGGTGGCGAACAGGCACACCGCCGCAGCGGCCGCGAGGTTGAGGCTCTCGGCCCGGGGGTGAATCGCGACTCGCACCCGGTGGTCCACCGCGTCCAGCGCGGCGGCGGGCAGCCCCCACGCCTCGTTGCCGAACAGCCACGCCACCGGGTCGGCCAGCAGGCCGAGGTCCTCCGCCTCGTCCAGGTCCATGGCGGCACTACCGTCGGCAGCGAGGACCCGCAGCCCTGCTGCCCGCAGCGCCGCGAGCGCGCCGGGCAACGGGGCGCCGGCAGCCACGGGGAGGTGGAACACGCTGCCGGCGCTGGCCCGTACGCACTTGCCGTTGTGGACATCGACCGATCCTTCGGTGAGGACTACGGCGTCCGCCCCGGCCGCGTCCGCGGAGCGCAGCAGCGTGCCCGCGTTGCCCGGGTCGCGGGCAGCAGCCATGACCGCTACCAGGCGGGGAGTGCCCGCCAGCGCCTCGCTGAGCGGCACGGTGACGGTGCGGGCTACCCCCACCACGCCCTGCGGCGTCCGGGTCTCGGACAGGGCGGCCACGGTCACCTCGTCGACGACGTGGACGCGCACCCCCGCAGCTGCTGCCACGGTGACCAGGTCCGCCCGGCGTTGCGCGCTCCGGGCACTCACGAACAGCTCGACCAGCCGGTCGGGTCGGGTCAGGGCCTCGCCGACGGCCTGCGGTCCCTCGAGCAGGAAGAGTCCGCTGCGCTCACGCTCGGCCCGGCGCTGCAGCCGGCGGGCGCGGCGCAGCGGCGCAGAGCGGAGGCTGGAGCCGCCCGCGCCGCCGTCCGGGTGAGGTGGCGACACGGAGGCGTCCGCAGTCCGCTGGATCAGGCAGCGGAGGCGTCGCGGTCCGCGGAAACGACGGCGGGGGCGTTGCGGTCGGCCGGTAGGGCGGCGCGGGCGGTGGCGACGAGCGCGGCAAAGGCACCCGGGTCGTTGACGGCGAGGTCGGCGAGCACCTTACGGTCGACCTCAACCCCAGCTGTACGCAGGCCCTGCACGAAGCGGTTGTAGGTCAGGCCGTGGGACCGCGAGGCGGCGTTGATCCGCGTGATCCACAGCTGGCGGAAGTCGCCCTTGCGCTGCTTGCGGTCACGGTAGGCGTAGACGAGAGAGTGGTTGACCTGCTCCTTGGCCTTGCGGTACAGCCGCGAGCGCTGGCCGCGGTAGCCGCTGGCCCGCTCGAGCACGACCCGGCGCTTCTTGTGGGCGTTGACCGCCCGCTTGACGCGTGCCACTGGGAATCTCCTGACTGGACGGGTCGGTGCGTGACCCGGTGCGGGGCGGGAAGGGCGGAGGCGGCGCGGAAGCGGCTCGGAGGTGCTACCGGCCGAGCAGCCGCTTGACCTTCTTGGCGTCGGCCGGGGCCATCACGACCTCCGGCGCCAGTCGGCGGGTGCGGGTCGAGGGCTTGTGCTCGAGCATGTGGTTGCGGTTGGCCCGCCGCCGCATGATCTTGCCCGTGCCGGTCACCCGGAAGCGCTTGCCCGCGCCGCTGTGTGTCTTGTTCTTTGGCATGTCGCCCTTTGTCTCCTCGCTGGCTGTTCCGCCCGTACGCGTCTTCGTCGCCGGGTAGTGCCCGGTGCGGCTCAGCGCATCGCCGGTCGCTTGCGCGCGGTGGGGACGGGTACGGCGGCGGACTCCGACGGCACCCCAGCAGGGATGGGAGCGGCCGGACCGGAACTTCCGCCGGCCGCACCGGAACTCCCGGCGGCCCGCTCTGCCCGCTCAACCCGGTCCGCGATCTGGTCGGCGTCGCGTTCGGCGGCGACGCGGACCTTCTCGGCCTCGCGCTCGGCCTTGGCCTCGGCCTTCTTCCGATGCGGCCCGATGACCATGATCATGTTGCGCCCGTCCTGCTTGGGCGTCGACTCGACGAACCCGAGCTCCGCGACGTCCTGTGCCAGCCGCTGCAGCAGCCGGAATCCCAGCTCCGGCCGCGACTGCTCACGGCCGCGGAACATGATGGTGACCTTGACCTTGTCCCCGCCACGGAGAAAACGCTCGACGTTGCGCTTCTTGGTGTCGTAGTCGTGAGCATCGATCTTGGGGCGGAACTTCTGCTCCTTGATGATCACGTTGGTCTGGTTGCGCCGAGCCTCGCGCTGCTTCATCGCGGTCTCGTACTTGAACTTGCCAAAGTCCATGAGCTTGCAGACCGGTGGGCGCGCGGCGGCAGCAACTTCCACCAGGTCGAGCTCCGACTCCTGCGCCAGCCGCAGCGCGTCCTCGATGCGGACGATGCCGACCTGTTCCCCGTTGGGTCCGACCAGTCGTACCTCGGGCACGCGGATACGGTCGTTGATGCGGTATTCCTCGCTGATGTGTCCTCCTGACACCGGTGGTCGTGGTGACCGCCCGACGACAGCAGCGCTGCGCGTCCACGGGCGTACGGAAGGCTCCACCGGCCGCTACCCACCCCGCAGCGGCGGGAAGGGCAACGATGGACGCCAGGCTTTCGGCGCCTCGACCGGACCCGACAGCCACAAGGTCAGCTGGTGCGGGTGGGAGTAAATCCGCTTGCCACCCGCCCGAAGGCGGGTCGGTCGGTCAGCGAGCGTAGCACCCTGCGAGCGTCGATCATTCCCGTTCGACGACGGTCCCCGCCTTGCCGTGGACGGCGTCGGCGATGCGGTCGAGCGAGGTGATGACGCCGCGGGTCCCGCCCCCCTCGACGAAACGACACACGGCTTCCACTTTCGGGCCCATGCTGCCGCTGGCGAAGTGACCATCCGCGGCGTACGAGCGCAGCTCCTCCACGCTGACCCGGTGCAACGCGCGCTGCTCGGGGCGCCCGTAGGACAGCAGGGCGTGTTCGACGTCGGTTGCCAGCACCAGGACCTGTGCCTCAACGGTCGCCGCCAGCAGGGCCGCGCCGAGGTCCTTGTCGATGACCGCTTCGACCCCGCGCAGGGAGCCGTCTGGCTCGCGCACGCACGGGATTCCCCCGCCGCCGTTGGCGATGACGAGGAAACCCGCGCCGACCAGGGTGGTGACTGCCTGCCGGTCGAGGATCTCCAGCGGCTCCGGGCTGGGGACGACCCGTCGCCAGCCGCGTTCCCCGCGGTCCTCCCAGTGCTCTCCGCGCGCCACCAGCGCCTGCGCCTCGGCTTCCGGCAGGTAGCGGCCGATCGGCTTGCTCGGGCTGGTGAAGTTGGGGTCGTCGGCGTCGACGAGTGTGCGGGTGATCAGCGCACACACCGCCCGTCGGAGTCCGCGGGCGGCGAGGGCGTGTTCGAGCGCGTCGACAGTGATCAGTCCGATGGTCGCCTGCGTCTGGGCCACGCACCAGTCCAGCGGCACCGGGGCCACGTCGGCGGCGGCAACGTCGTTCTTGAGCAGCAAGTCGCCCACCTGGGGGCCGTTGCCGTGGGTAAGGACGACCTCCTCGCCGCGGGCGACCACGTCGGCTACCCGGTCCGCGGCCGTCCGCACCGCGGCGACCTGGTCCTCGGGGCGGGCGCGGCCATCCGCGGCGACCAGCGCGTTGCCACCCAACGCCACCAGCACCCGCACGGGGACGGAGACTACGGATCTTCCGCCCGCCCGGCGAGCGCGAGCCGGCCACGGCGCGCCGCACGGCTAGCGTCGGCTCAGTGACCTCCCAGGGGCGGCCGGTGCTGGCGCTGGCGGCGCTGGCCGCCCGCGTGCAGGCGACGCCGCCCCGGCTGGGTGCGGTGCGGCTGGTGTGCATCGACGGGCCGGCGGGGTCCGGCAAGTCGACGCTGGCCGAGCTGTTGACATCGCAGCTCGACGGGGCAGCGGCGCTGCTCCACCTCGACGACCTGTACGAGGGTTGGGCGGGGCTCACCGGGGTGTGGGAGCGGGTGGAGGCCCAGGTGCTGGCGCCGCTACGCCGTGGGCGGGCGGGTCGCTATCAGCGCTACGACTGGGTGCGCGGCTCCTTCGCTGAGTGGCACGACGTCCCGCCCTGCGACGTCCTGGTGCTCGAGGGCTGCGGGTCGGCACCTCGGGCGGTGGACGCCGATGCGGTGCTGCGGGTGTGGGTGGAGGCGCCGGCGGGCGTACGGTTGGCGCGTGGGCTCGCCCGCGACGGCGAGGCGCTGCGCGAGCGGTGGCTGGAGTGGATGGCCGCCGAGGCGGCTCACTTCGCGGCGGAGCAGACCAGGGAGCGGGCCGACGTCCGGGTCAGCGGGGATCCGGCGCCGGGTCACGACGCGGTTCGGGAGTTCGTGCTGCTGCGGTGAGGTCGCCGCCCGCACCCGCGCGCGCCCCCGCCAGCGTCGCGGACTCCAGCCCGAGCAGCAGCCGCTTGCGGTCCAGACCGCCGCCGTACCCGGTCAGCGTCCCGTTCGCGCCGATGACACGGTGACAGGGCACCACGATGGAGATGGGGTTGCGCCCGTTGGCCAGCCCGACGGCGCGCGAGGCACCGGACCGCCCGATCCGCCGCGCCAGCTGGCCATAGCTGGTGGTCGTGCCGTACGGGATCTCGCGCAGCGCCGCCCACACCAGCTGCTGGAACGGCGTCCCGGACGCCTGCACCGGGAGGTCGAAGCGTTGGCACTCCCCGGCGAAGTAGGCATCGAGCTGTCGGCACGCCTCCACCAGCAACGGATGCGCGTCGTTGCGGTGCCAGCCGCTGCGTTGTACGCGGTCGTGCGGGGTCACCCACAGGCCGCTGAGCGCACCGGCAGTGGCGCTGATCAGCAGGTCGCCCAGCGGGCTCGGGTGCACGGTCCACACGGGTACGGCCGGCACGGCGGGCGTGGTGGGCGCTGCCGGCGTGGTGGGCACGGGAGGCATGGCGGGCGCTGCGGGTGTGGCGGTCAGGTCGGTCACGGGCGGTCCTCCAGGTAGGCGGTCCACAGGTGTTGCAGCGCGTACGAACGCCACGGCCGCCACGCCGCTGCACGGGCGGTGGCTTCGCGGGGGTCAGCCGGTCCGCCGAGGCGGGCCAGCGAACGGAGAGCGGCGAGGTCGCCGGCCAGGAAGACGTCGGGGTCACCCAACCCGCGCAACGACACGTATCCGGCGGTCCAGGGGCCGATTCCGGGCAGTGCCTGCAGGGCGGCGAGCGCAGCCGCCCGGTCAGTGCCGGGGTCGAGGACCAGCTCACCCCCAGCCAGCCCGCGGGCCAGCGCCAGCAGGCCAACCGCGCGTGCGCGCGGCAGCGCAAGGTCAGCCGGCTCGAGGGCCGCCAGCGCCGACGGAGTCGGGAAGAGATGAGTGAGGGTGTCGTGGGCCACGGGCAGCGGCTCACCGTGCCCACGGACCAGCCGCTCGGCGGCGGCACGGGCCCCGGCGAGGGACACCTGCTGGCCCAGGACGGCGCGGACGGCGACCTCGGCCGGGTCGACCCCGCCCGGGACGCGAAGGCCGGGGCGGCGGCCCACCAGCGGCGCGAGCAGCGGGTCACTGCGCAGGTGCTCGTCGACGGCGCACGGGTCGGCGTCGAGGTCCAGGGCGCGGCGGCAGCGCCGTACCGCCGCCTGCAGGTCGCGCAGGTCGTGCAGCCACAGCTCGCAGCGCACCGCGTCCGGGCGGGGGGTCAACGCCACCACTCCCGGACCGTGGGGCAGCCGGAGCGTGCGCCGGTAGGTGCCGTCCGCCACCTCCTCGACGCCACGGACTGCATGCGCGGCGAGGAACGCGATCAGCGCGGCGGAGTCGAAGGGCTGCCGGACCGGGAGGTTGAGCGACAGCCAGCCGCGCGCCCCATGCCGGCCCTGGTGCTGGCCATGGAGGTCGACATGCTCGGCATGCTCGGCATTGCGCCGGCCGACCGTCCGAGACGTGCCGTGGGCGGCGGCCCGCAGCTGCGTGGGCGTGGCGGCGTACACCCGGCGCATGGTGTCGTTGAACTGGCGCACGCTGGCAAAGCCGGCCGCGAACGCCACGTCCGCGAAGGACAACCCGGTCGTCTCGATGAGCGAGCGCGCGGCCTCGGCCCGGTAGGAGCGGGCGAGGGCCAAAGCGCCGGTCCCGACCTCGCTGACCAGCTGGCGGTGCAGCTGGCGCTCGCTGTAGCCCAGCCGCCGGGCGAGCCCGCCGACGCCGTCGCGTTCGACGACCCCGTCCGCGATGAGCCGCACGGCGCGGGCGGTCAGATCGGCGCGGATGTCCCACGCGGGCGAGCCGGGGGTGGTGTCGGGCCGGCAGCGCTTGCAGGCGCGAAAGCCCCGGTCCTGGGCCTCGGCGGCGGTACGGAAGAAGCGAACGTGCCGCCGACGAGGTGTCGTAGCCGGGCAGCTGGGCCGGCAGTAGATGCCGGTCGTCGTCACCCCGAGGACGAAGAGCCCGTCGAAGCGGACGTCGCGAGCACGCACCGCGCGATAACACCGTTCGGTGTCTCCCACGAGCGCACCGGCCACGTAGTTGATCCTGCCAGCCGCCGACGCTCGTGCCTGGCGGGATTCGGACGCCCCGGTCGGCGTCCGGGGGTTGCCGGCGAAGTCGCGTCCGGTACGGCTCAGCGGTCAGGACCGACGCCGGTCATCCGCATGACGAGGGCGTCGAGCTCAGCGACCGCGCGGCGGGCGCGGGCGCCGTCGGCGGACTGGATCGCCATCGCCGGCATCGTGGTGCCGTCGGACAGGTCGAGCATCACCCACGGGTCGCCGGCCCCCATCCGTACGGCAATCACCTCCGCCCAGTCCAGCCGACGCGAGCGCACCATGTTGACGACCGTGAGCCCACCGCGGTCGGCCCGCATCCGCGGTCGGGCGAGCAGGTGCAGGACCACGGCGACGGCCAGGTAGCCGAGGGCCACCGTCACCAGCTGGGCGACGCTCCACGCCTGCCGGCTCTCGGGGGGAAGCCGCAGCCACAGCGCCGTCGGCAGGACGAGTACGAGCACGGCCATGCTGTAGGCGACGACCCTCCCGAGCAGCGGGCGCCAAGTGCGCGGCAAGGCTCTGCTCACCGGCATGATCGCCGTCCGCGGTCACCCAGCCGAGCCAACTGCATCCCCCGACCGGAGACGGCGATCATGGAGTACGACGGCCGGTGGGCGACGTTGGGCGCTGCTCACGAAGGGACCCTCCCCCGCTGGCGTCGCGCAGAGCGAGCGCGGTGGCGAGCGCGGCCTGCGCGGCCTCGTACCCCTTGTCCTCCCGGGAACCGGGCAAGCCGGCACGGTCGAGCGCCTGCTCCATCGTGTCGCAGGTAAGGACGCCGAAGCCGACCGGGACGCCGGTGTCCACGGCGACGCTGGTCAGCCCGTGGGTGGCGGCCGAGCAGACGTAGTCGAAGTGCGGCGTGCCGCCGCGGACGACGACACCGAGCGCTACGACGGCATCGGCGCCGTCCCGAGCCACTCGGGCAGCGGCGACCGGCAGCTCGAAGGAGCCGGGGACGCGCAGCACCGGAGGAGCAGTAACCCCTGCCTCGCGCAGCGCGCGGAGCGCACCGTCGAGCAGACCGCGCATCACCTGCTCGTTCCACGATGCGGCGACAACGGCGACGTTCAGCCCGCTCGCGTCACCAACCGACAGTGTCGGGGCACCCGACCGGCTCACCGGGCATCGCGGTTGCTCGCCGGGTGGTCGAGGGCGGGCAGGTCATGGCCCATCCTGTCCCGCTTGGTGCGCAGGTAGCGCAGGTTGTCCGGGGTCACGTACGTCGGCATGCCCACCCGCTCGCTGACCGACAAGCCATAGCTGCGTAGGGCGACACATTTGGCGGGGTTGTTCGTCAGCAGTCGAACGGTGCTCACACCGAGGTCGCGCAGCATCTGCGCAGCCGTCCCGAAGTCGCGCGCGTCGACCGGCAGCCCGAGGCGGATGTTGGCGTCCACGGTGTCGGCGCCACCGTCCTGCAGCTCGTACGCCGCCAGCTTGGGCACCAGGCCGATGCCTCGCCCCTCGTGTCCGCGCACGTACACCACCACACCGCGGCCGGCAGCGCGGATCGCCCGCAACGCCTCCTGCAGCTGCGGGCCGCAGTCGCAGCGCAGCGAACCGAGGGCGTCTCCGGTGAGGCACTCCGAGTGCACGCGGACGAGCACGTCGGGGCCGGCGACGTCGCCGGTGGCCAGCGCGAGGTGCTCAACTCCGCTGATCCGGTCGCGATAGGCGTACGCCCGAAAGGTGCCGTGTCCAGTGGGCAACCGGGTCATCGCGACCTGCTCGACCAGCCGCTCGTACCGGCGGCGGTGCCGAACGAGTTCGGCGATACGGATAACCGTGAGCCCGTGTGCGTCAGCGAAGGAGCGCAGCGGCTCCCCCCGCAGCATCGAGCCGTCGTCGGCGACCAGCTCGGCGATCACACCTGCCGGCGCAAGCCCGGCGAGCCGGGCGAGGTCGACAGCGGCCTCCGTGTGGCCACGTCGCACCAGCACGCCGCCGGGGTGGTAGCGCAACGGGAACACGTGCCCCGGCCGGACGACCTCATCCGGCTCTGTTGCCGGGTTGGCCAACACCTGGATGGTGCGGGCGCGGTCGGCGGCGGAGATGCCCGTGCTCGTGCCGTCGCGGGCGTCGACGCTGACTGTGTACGCGGTTTGCATCCGCTCCCGGTTGTGCGGCGTCATCAGGGGGATGTGCAGCCGGTCGAGCATCCATCCGTCCATCGGCACGCACACGACGCCGCTGGTGTGCCGGATGGTGAACGCCAGCAGGTCCGCGGTGGCCCGGCTCGCGGCGAAGACAAGGTCGCCCTCGTTCTCCCGCTCCGCGTCGTCGACGACCACGACGGCCCGACCGGCGGCCATGTCGGCGACGGCGCGCTCGACGGGGTCGGTGCTCATGCTTGGCCTGCGGCAACGGCGTCCGCGGGAGCGGCTCCCCGCAGCCGCCGGTCAGCGCGCAGCCAGGTAAGGAAGCCGGCTACGCAGAACGCGCCGTAGAAGGCGTAGAGCAGGGCCGAGGGGTAGAAGCCGGCGCGCACCAGCGTCGGCACACCGACGACGTCGACCGCGATCCACACCAGCCAGAACTCGACCCAGCCACGGGCCATCCCGTACGTCGCGAGGATCGAACCGGTGAGGATGTAGGCCTCCGTCAGCCGGCCGTACGAACCGATGATGCCGAACAGCCACCAGAAGAACGCCGTGCCGACCACGTACGCGGTCAGGAGCTGCCCGCGCTGTGCCCACGTCGCCCAGCGGGGGCGGATGGCGCCGCCGTCGCTCGCCTCCCCGCTCGCCCGGGCACTGCGCCAGCGGTACCAGCCCCAGATCGAGACAGCGACAAAGAACACCTGGCGGCCGGCCTGACCCCACAGCGTCTTGTCCTGCGGGGTGTCGAAGCCCGCACCGAGGAACACGGTGAACAGCAGCACGTTGCCGACGATGCCGACCGGCCAGGCCCAGACCCGCCGCCGCATGCCGCCGAGCGCCGAGGCCAGGCCGAAGGCGTTCCCCACGATCTCCCGCCACAGGATCACCGAGCCCAGGACATGCAGCTCGGCCTCGAACAGCCACTCCAGTACGCCGTTCATGCCGCTCCCTCCCTAGCGGCTAGCAGCCGCTCGACGTACTTGGCGACGACGTCCATCTCGAGATTGACCTGCTCTCCCGGGCGTCGGCGGCCCAGGGTGGTGGCACGCAAGGTCGTCGGGACCAGGCTGACCTCGAACCATCCCTCGCCGACGGCATTCACGGTCAGAGAGACCCCGTCGACGCCGATCGACCCCTTGGGGACGACGTAACGGGAAAGGGCGGTCGGCAGGGCGATCCGCACGCTCTCCCACCGCCCGCCGGCCGTCCGGGAGACGACCTCCCCAACGGCGTCGACGTGACCTTGGACGAGGTGACCGGCGAGCCGTCCACCGGCCGGCATCGCCCGCTCGAGGTTGACCCGGTCACCGGATCGCAGCCGGCCCAGCGCGCTGGCGAGGAGCGTCTCCTTCATCAGGTCGGCGCTAAAGGTCCCGTCTCGCACGTCGGTGACGGTCAAGCACACTCCGTTGACCGCGATCGACGTGCCCAGGGCGGCGTCGGAGCAGACCAGCGCGCCTCGGACAGTGAGGGCCGCCGAGTCGTCGTGCACCTCCAGCGCCTCGACCTCGCCCAGCTCCTCCACAATGCCGGTGAACATCGGTCAGCCCTCCGTCCGGGCGACGCGCGCGGTGATGCGGACGTCGGCACCAACCGTGGTGACGTCGCGCAGGTCGAGCCGGACCGCGTCCGCGAGCGTGCCGATGCCGGCACCGGCGAGGACGGGCAGACCGTCGCCGAGCAGGGCGGGCGCCAGGTAGGTCACGACCTCGTCGACGCAGCCGGCGCGGACGAAGGCCCCGGCCAGGGTCGGACCGCCCTCGAGCCACACCAGCTGCCGGCCGGCGGTGTGCAGTAGCCGCAGGGCCTCTCGCGGGTCGCGCGTCCGCAGGTGGATCGTCTCGGCGGCGGCGTCCCGTACCCGGGCGTCGGCGGGCACGCCGCGATAGCCCATGACCGCCCGCAGCGGCTGGCGCTGCGCTGGCAGCGCCCGGCCATCCGGACCGCGGACGGTGAGCTGGGGGTCGTCGGCCAGCACGGTGCCGGTCCCCACAAGCACGGTGTCGTGCTCGGCTCGCCTCCGGTGTACGTCCGCCCGCGCTTCGTCCGAGGTCACCCACCGGCTCGTGCCGTCCGCGGCTGCACTGCGACCGTCGAGGGTAGCGGCGCACTTCCAGCTGACGTACGGGCGCCCGCGCTCGGTCGCGGCCGTCCACGCGGGGTTGAGCGCCCGCGCCGCCGCGGACAGGACGCCGGACTCGACGTCGACACCACCTGCGCGCAAGGTGTCCGCACCGCCGCGGGCCACGGGATTGCCGTCGGTCTGGGCGTACACCACCCGCACCACGCCGGCAGCGAGCAGCGCCGCGGTGCAGGCACCGCTCCGCCCGACGTGGTCGCAGGGCTCGAGCGTGACCACCATCGTCGCCCCGCGAGCGCGGGTGCCGGCGCCGCTCAAGGCGTCGACCTCGGCATGTGCAGTGCTGATACCGCGGTGATAGCCCTCGGCCACCGCATCGCCGTCGGCATCGAGGAGGACGGCGCCGACGCGAGGGTTGGGACCGCGCGGCGCGTCGGCGGTGGCGGCGAGGTCCAACGCGCGCCGCATCGCGGCGACCTCGCGCTCACTGACCATCCCGGCTCCTCCACACCTGCCAAGCAGGCGGGCTCCGGGGACGGACAGCACCCGTGGCCGAGGCCACGGGCTACCCGAGCGTGCTGCCTCCCATCCGGACTCTCACCGTCGGTCCAGGAGTTCCACCTGGTCAACCGGCCGCTGGCTGCGGCCGGGTCGCGGACTGTCACCGCCGGTTCGGACTTTCACCGACCCCGGAGCACGCGTGCTGTGGTTTGCGGCCCTCAGTGTGCCACGCCTGCCGGTCCACCGCGGTGTGACGCCTTGACCATCTCTTGGTGTTCGTCTGTCACAACCGCAGGGATACTCGGCGGACCACCCGGAACCCCGAGGAGCTTTCGCATGCGTCTTCGTAACGCTCGCACCCTCGCCGTGTCTGCCCTCAGCGGGGTCGCGGCCTTGTCAGGTGCCCTGCTGCCGGTCCAGGCAGCCACTACCGCGCCCAACGATCCGCTGTACGCCAAGCAGTACGGCCCGCAGCAGGTGCGCGCTCCACAGGCGTGGTCGGTCAGCACCGGTAGGGGCGCGGTCATCGCCATCGTGGACAGCGGCGTTGCCCTGGGCCACCCCGACCTCAAGAACAAGCTGGTCAGGGGTGCGACCTTCGTCGACTGCTCCAAGCCTTGCGGCAACGGCAGCTGGATCGGCCCGGACGGCGAAGCGGACGAGGCCGACACCCACGGCACGCACGTCGCCGGTATCGCCGCCGCAGCCACCGGCAACGGTGTCGGCATCGCCGGCGTCGCCCGCGGCGCCAAGATCATGCCGGTCAAGGTGCTGGAGGACGGCAGCGGGTCCTTCGAGGACATCGCCAGCGGGATCCGCTGGGCCACCAACAACGGTGCCGACGTCATCAACATGAGCCTCGGCGCCGTGCAGGGCGTACAGGCGCTCGTCATCACCGGTGTGATCAGCGACGTGCAGAACGCGATCCGGTACGCCAATCGCAACGGCGTCGCGGTGATCGCCGCCGCGGGCAACGACGCCGTGCCGGTCTGCAACACCCCGGCCTTCGACTACGGCGCCATGTGCGTCGTGGCCACCGACAAGCGCGAGGCCAAGGCCGCCTACAGCAGTGGCGGCGTCGACCCCGAGCTGCTGACCGTGTCCGCCCCTGGCGGGTCGTTGCTCCCGATTTGCGGTGAGGACATCGTCTCAACGGTCCCGGCTGGCACCAGCCGCTCCGGCGAGGTCTGCGGCTACGGCAACGCCTATGACGAGTACGCCGGCACGTCGATGGCAGCCCCGCACGTTGCCGGCGTTGCCGCCCTGCTCGCCGCCCAGGGCCGCTCGTTGGACAACATCTACGACACGCTGACGTCCACGGCACGTCACCCGCAGACGAACGTACGTGGCGTGTTCGACCCCGTCTTCGGGTACGGCATCGTGGACGCGGCCGCCGCGGTACGGGCGCCGCGCTGACGCCCCGCTAATCGCGTCGTCAGCTGGGACGCTCCTTCGACGCGAGAGCCCGCAGCCGCTGCACGGCGGCTGCGGGCTCTTCGTCGCCGTATACGGCGCTCCCGGCGACGAACACGTCCGCCCCGGCCTCGGCGCAGCGTTCGATGGTCTCGGTGGTGACGCCTCCGTCGACCTGCACCCAGATGTCGAGCCCCGACCGGGACACCAGCTCCCGGGCACGGCGCACCTTGGGCAGGCACGCGTCGAGGAACGGCTGCCCGCCGAAGCCGGGCTCGACGGTCATGACGAGGAGCAGGTCGAGTTCGGGCAACAGGTCCCCGCACGGCTCGACCGGCGTGGCCGGTCGCAGCGCCAGCCCCGCCCGGGCGCCGAGACGGCGCAGCTCCCGGGCCAACCGGACCGGCGCCTGCGCAGCCTCCAGGTGGAACGTGACCCCGGCCGCTCCTGCCTCGGCGTAGGCCGGCGCCCAGCGGTCCGGCTCCTCGATCATGAGATGGCAGTCCAGCGGCAGGTCGGTGGCCTTGCCCAGCGCCTCCACCACCGGTAGGCCCACGGTCAGGTTCGGCACGAAGTGGTTGTCCATGACGTCCACGTGCAGCCAGTCGGCGTTGGGCACCGTGGCCGCGGCGTCGGCGAGGCGGGCGAAGTCGGCCGCGAGCAGGCTGGGTGCGATCTGGACGCCCATGCTACCAACCTATCGACGCCCGCCGACGCGCCTCCCGCCCATGATCGAGTGGACACTTGCGGTCGCGACACGCTGGCGTTTCCGTACGGGAGGGTCCACTCGATCACGCGAGGCGGCGGAGCAGGGCAAGGTACATCGCGTCGGTGCCGTGCCGGTGCGGCCACAGCTGTACGTCGGGACCCGCGCCAAGCTGCGGCAGCGCCGGAAGCAGCGGTCGGGCGTCGACCTGCTCCACGTCGCAGCGGCCGGCGAGCACGCCGTCGCGGACGCCGGTCGTCTCAGCCGGGTGCGGAGAGCAGGTGACGTAGCCGACGATCCCGCCCGGGCGTACGGCCTCCAGCGCGGAGTGGAGCAGCGCCCGTTGCAGCGGCAGCAGGGCATCGAGGTCGGTGGGACGGCGGCGCCAGCGGGCCTCCGGGCGCCGGCGCAGCGCGCCCATGCCGGTGCAGGGCACGTCCACCAGCACCCGGTCGAAGGTCGCCGGTGGCCACGGTGGGGCGGTCCCGTCGGCGGCGACAACGCGGCCGCCGGCCGGGTTGGCCGCGTCGTCCGGGTCGCCCAGGGCAGCGGCTACCAGCCGGGCGCGGTGCAGCTGCCGGTCCGCGGCCAGCAAGCCCGCCCCGCGAGCGGCGGCCAGTCTGGAGAGCAGGGTGGCCTTGCCGCCGGGACCGGCGCACATATCCAGCCAGTGCGCGTCGGGCCCGGTCAGCGGCGCCGCGGCGAGCGCCAGCGCGACCAGTTGGCTGCCCTCGTCCTGCACCCCGGCGCGGCCTTCGCGGACGGCGGGCACGCTCCTCGGGTCTCCTCCGGCCAGCACGGCGGCGTACGGCGACCAGCGGCCCGGCCGAGCCCCCGCCGCCACCAGCTCCTCGGCCGTGGAGCGCCCCGGCCGGGCGATCAGGGTCACCTCCGGTGGCTCGTTGTCGGCGCGCAGCGCCGCGGCCACCTCGTCCACGTCGCCACCGAGCGCCTCGCTCAGTGCCTCGACGATCCAGCGCGGGTGCGCCTCGCTCAGCGCCAGGTGCCCCAGCGGGTCGACGTTGTATGGCGGTGCGAGCCGCGCCACCCACGCCGCGAGGTCGCGCTCGGCGACCCGGCGCAGCACCGCGTTGACCAGCCGCGCAGGCCCCGCACCGGCGACGGCTCGGGCGACGTCCACCGTGCTCGACACCGCCGCATGCGGCGCCACGCGCATGCCCAGCAGCTGGTGGGCGCCGAGGCGCAGCACATCGAGGACGCCGGGGTCGAGGTCGGCGAGCGGGCGGTCCACGCACGCGGCGAGGACCGCGTCGTACGTCCCCTGGCGGCGCAGCGTGCCGTACGCCAGCTCGGTCGCGAAGGCGGCGTCGCGTCCGGCCAGGCCGCGTGCGCGCAGCAGCGGGGGCAGCACGAGGTTGGCGTACGCCTCCCCCTCGCCCACCCGGCGCAGCACGTCGTACGCCGCCCGCCTGGTCGGGTCGACCCGCGACCGGTCGGCGGCGCCGGACTTGCGGGAGCGGTGACCCGATGGCCGGCCGGGTGAGCCAGCGCGTCGCGCGCCGCTCATCCCAGCCGTTCCGCTGTCTGCACGCGAACACCGCGGGCCCAGTCAGCAGCGTCCATAGCGCGCTTGCCGGGCGGCTGAACTGCTCCGAGGACGACCGGTGCGGTGGCCGTCCCGACGGTGACCTCGGACCGCTCGGCTGCCATCTCACCCGGTGGGAGTGGGTCCCTGCGGGGGACCGGTCGCAGCGGTCCGAGCTTGAGCCGCTCGCCGCGAAACATCGTCCACGCCCCCGGCGCCGGCCAGCACGCCCGTACCAGCCGGTCGACCCGGGCGGCGGGGGCGCCCCAGTCCACCTGGGCGTCCGTGACGTCCAGCTTGGGCGCGTGGCTCACCCCGTCAGCGGGCTGTGGGCGGGCGCGCAGCGTGCCGTCCTCGATGCCGTCCAAGGTGGCGACGAGCAGGGCGGCTCCAGCGGTGGCGAGCCGATCGAGCAGGTCACCGGCAGTGTCGCGGGGACGGATCGGCTCGGTGAGCACCCCGTACACCGGGCCGGTGTCGAGGCCCTTCTCGAGCCGGAAGGTGGTGGCGCCGGTGACGTCGTCCCCGGCGAGGATGGCGTGCTGCACGGGTGCGGCGCCGCGCCAGGCGGGGAGCAGCGAGAAGTGCAGGTTGACCCAGCCGTGCGGCGGCACCTCCAGCGCGGGCGGTGGGATGAGCGCGCCGTACGCGACGACGGGACAGCAGTCCGGAGCAAGTCGGCGCAGCTGGTCGAGGAAGCCAGGGTCACCCACCCGGGAAGGCGTGAGCACCTCCAGCCCGGCCGCGCGCGCCCGTGCCGCGACCGGGGACGCGCGGAGGTGCCGGCCACGGCCGGCGCGAGCGTCAGGCCGGCTGAGGAGGGCGACGACCTCGTGCCGGGAGGCCAGCACCGCTTCCAGGGAGGGCAGCGCCACCTCTGGCGTGCCGGCGAAGAGGACCCGCACCGGCGATCCGCGTCTGGCCGGCCCGCGCCTACAGCGCGCGACCGAACGTCGGGTGCGGCGACACCTTGATCGCGGGAGCCGGGGCGCCGGCCCACTCGGCCTCGCGGATCGCCTTGAGGGCGGCCTTGCGCGCCGTGCGGTCCAGCCGGTCGACGAACAGCACCCCGTCGAGGTGGTCGGTCTCGTGCTGCAGGCAGCGCGCCAGCAGGTCGTCGCCCTCGATCGCCACCGGCTCGCCGTGCATGTCCCGACCGGCCGCGACCACATGCGCGGCCCGGATGCAGTCGAACTCCAGACCCGGGATCGACAGGCAGCCCTCGAGGCCGTCCTGCTCCTCGGTGGACAGGTCCAGCACCGGGTTGACCAGATGACCGAGCACACCCTCGACGTGGTAGGTGAAGACGCGCAGCGGCACGCCGATCTGCGGCGCTGCCAGGCCGGTGCCGGGCGCCTCGAGCATCGTCTCCTCGAGGTCGCGTACGAGCTGCCGCAGCTCCTTGTCGAAGTCGACCACCGGCTCGGCCCTGGTGCGCAGCACCGGGTCGCCGAAGAGGCGGATCGGCTGGACGGCCACGGGCGCTCCTCACAGGTAGGACGGCGGAGCCGCCAAGTCTAAGGACGCTAGCGGCCCCCCGCCCACGTGCTGCGGCTAGGCATGCACGCCCACCGCAGCGTGATCGAGTGGACAGGTGTGTACGGCGACACCGGCGTGTCGCGTCCAGAAACGTCCACTCGATCTTCCAGCGGCGGTCGCGGCGGGGTCGCGACGGGTGAGGCCATGCCGCACTAACCCCCCGACCCCCCCGCTCCGCGGCGCGCCCAGGCCTCGCTCACAGAGCGTCCTCGTTCGAGGTCGTCGACGACCAGGATCAGCTGGTTGGCGTGGTCGCTGTACAGGACCTCGATATTGACGCCCGCCTCGGCCATGAGGCCGCTGAACTCTCCGAGTTGCCCGGGGCGACCTTGTCTGAGTCGTTGTACGAGCACCTCGCGTTCGGCCATGACGCGGATGCCGGCGCTCTCGAGCGCCACACGTGCCCTGGTGCCGTCCTCGAACAGGAAGTGGGCGACTGCCACTCCGTCGACGACCCACGCCCCGCCGCCTTCCACGCTCACACCGGCACGACCCAACGCAGCACCCATGTCAGCCAGCGCGCCGGGGCGGTTGTCCAGGGCAATCGCGAGGTCCCTCATCCCGCCTGTCCTTCTCGCCGTGTCGCGCTGTCCTCGTCGGCGAGCTCGATGACCGGATCGAGGACGACCTCGGCGGTAAGCGTGTTGGCGATGAAGCAGCCGTCGTGAGCCTGCGTGACCAGCCGCCCCACGCGGTCCACGTCCGAGCCCATGCCGACGACGATTCGCGGCCGCAGCGTGATCTGGGTGATTCGCATCGGCTGCTGGCCCTCAGGCATGACCGCCTCAGCGTCGTCCCGGTAGCTCAGCACATCGATTCGAGCCCGGGCGGCCAACGCAAGGAACGCCAGCAGCTGACATGAACTCGCCGCGGCCAACAGCAACTGTTCGGGGTTCATGAGTCGTGCGTCGCCGCAGAACGCAGCGTCGCTGCTCAGCAGGAGTCCGCCGTCGGCAGGCGGTACGAGCACGCGGTGCGTGCGCTCGTACGCGTCGTAGCCGACGCCGGTGGAGCCGCGCCATGACAAGCGCGACTGGTAGGCATGCGTCCGCGCCATCGAAATCTCCCCTGCTGTGCGTGCGACTCTTCCGTGCGGCGCTCGACGCTAACGCCGGAACACTTCGACGAAGAGCGAAGTGAGCGGCGATACGCTCGGGTGGTGGGCAGCTCGTCGACCTTTCAGATGTTGCGGTCGGCGGAGGAACCGACTCGCGGCGACGCAAACATCGCGGCGGTGGGGGCGCTGCTGGGCGATCCCGGCCGGTGCCGCATGCTGCTCGCCCTCGACGACGGGCGAGCCCTTCCAGCCGGCCGGCTCGCCGCTGAGGCGGGGATCGCCCCGGCCACCGCCAGCAGCCACCTCGCCAAGCTGCTCGCCGCTGGCCTGCTCAGCGTCGAGCAACACGGCCGCAACCGCTACTACCGCCTCGCCGGCCCGAATGTCGGCAAACTCATCGAGGTGCTCACCCAGCTTTCCCCCACCGAACCCGTCCGTTCCTTGCGGCAGGGCACCCGAGCGCAGGTGCTGCGCAGCGCCCGTACCTGCTACGACCACCTCGCCGGCCGCCTCGCCGTCACCATCATGCGCGTCATGATCGAGCGTGACCAGTTGGCTGGCGGGGATGGCACCTTCGACCCGGACCAGGCCGATCGAGACGAGCGCACTGGCTACGGCCACGATGTCGACTACCGGCTCACCGCCGCGGGCCGGACCTTCCTCGCCGAGTTCGGTGTTGCACTCCCGCCGCGGCCACCCGTCATCCGTTACTGCGTGGACTGGTCCGAGCAGCGTCACCATCTTGCTGGCGGAGTAGGCCGCGGCCTGTTCGACCGGTTGGTCGACCTCGACTGGATCCGTCGCACACCGGCCAGCCGAGCCGTACGCGTCACCGCAGTCGGCCGTAGCGGTCTGGCCGACGTGTACGGCCTACGGCCCGACGGAGGAGACGGCACGCAGCCCGAAGGCAGCGACCATCGGCGCGCGCCGCTCCTTGGTGTTTGGCCGATCACCGACTGACCGCTGTCCCGGCTGAGAGGCTCACTCGTCGAACCGGGATGCGAATAGCTCACGCAGCACCGGCAGCATCCGCTGATCTCGGGGGCGATTCGCTGCCCGTTTGCTACGCACGCCGTCCGCCGGGGAGGCGATGGGTACCACGAGCCCGAAGGCAGGGATGTCTCGCGCATCGGTGATCAGGTCGGCGTACCCGGCGGTCCCCGCCCGGGTCAGCGACCAAGTCGTTGCCCATCCCGGCCACGCCACAACGGTACGACGCGCTATAGCGGTTCTGCTATCCCTGTCGCCACTTGCCGGCCGGCACCTCGTACGTGCGCGTGGACGCACCGGCCACTTCAGACCACGAGGCTTGGCGGCGGGATCCCGCGGATGGCCGAGGAGGTCGCCGCTAACCGGGACTTGCCGCCTCCACGCCGGCTGCGGCTGCAGCCTGCTGGAGTTCGAGGTCGTACCCGATCAACACATCAGCGCCAATGCGCAGCGCCACGGCGAGATGGATCGCGTCGTGTGAGCGCAAGCCCCACGGCAGCGAACCGGCGGTGAGCAGGTCCCCCCGGGTGATGTCGACCAGCGTCACCGCGTCGAGCAGTGCGCCGACCGCAGCTACCTCGACGACGTCTGGGTGCCGCCGCGCCGCACAATGCAGCTCGGTGTGCAGCAGCCAGCCGGCGGCAACCTGCCCATCGCCCACCGCCTGGAGGAACGCCGTGAGCGCGGACGACTCTGGCTCCTCGACCAGCAGCTTCATGGCCGCCGAGGTGTCGAGATAGGCGATCACTGGCGACCGCGTACGTCGTCGAGCAGGTCGACACTGGCCGTCGGACTGCGGCGTCGTTTGATGGCGGCGAGCTGGCTGACCGGTCGACGTGCCAGCCGGGCCTGCCCGTCGGCCGCCAGCCGCGCGAGGGTCGGCTGGTGCGGCGGCGAGATCACAGCGGCGAGGCGCCCGTGGTTGGTCACCCGTACGGTTTCCCCGGCCGCGACGGCACGCAGGATGTCGCCGCTGTTGTTGCGCATCTCCCGGTGCGTCACTGTCCGCATGTAGCGCACTGTAGCACGCAGGGCCGGTCGCGGGACCGGCCGACGGCGCCTCATCCGGTCGGGACCGGCTCCCGCTCGCGGACGGGCTGGGGTTCGGGCTCGGCCGCACTGTTCACCCTCGGCAGCAGCCGGTCTAGCCATCGAGGCAGCCACCAGTTGGCCTCCCCGAGCAGCTTCATCATCGCGGGCATCAACATCATCCGGATCACCGTCGCGTCGATCGCGATCGCCGTGGCCAAGCCGAGCCCGAACATCTTCGTGAACGGGTCGTCGGCGGCGACGAACCCGAGGAAGACCGCCACCATGATCAGCGCCGCCGAGGTGATCACCCGAGCCGTGCTGGCGATCCCGTGCACCACGGCGTGCGTGTTGTCACCCGTCGCGTCGTACTCCTCCCGGATCCGCGTGAGCAGGAAGACCTCGTAGTCCATCGAAAGGCCGAACAGGATCGCGAACATGAACAGCGGGATGAAGGACACGACCGGCACCGTGCTCTCCAGCCCGATCAGATCCGCTGCCCAACCCCATTGGAAGATCGCCACGAGGATGCCGTACGACGCACCGATCCCGAGCAGGTTGAACACGGCAGCCTTCAGCGGCACGACCACGGAGCGGAAGACGATCATCAGCAGGAGACCCGACAGGAGGACCACTGCGGCGATCAGGCGCGGCAGTCGATCCTTCACCTGCTCGCCCAGGTCGAGGAACGTCGCAGTCAGGCCACCGATGTGCGCTTGCGCACTAATGTCGGCCAGGGCCCGTGGCATCACCTCGGCTCGCAGTCGGGAGACCGTCTCTGCGGTGGCAGCGTCCTGCGGGCCAGTGGTCGGGAAGGCCACCAGGGTCGCTACCCCCGCCGCGCGGTCGACGTCCGCCGGCGCCACCGAGGCGACACCGGGGTCAGCCGAGATGGCGCGGCGGAGCGGTGCCACCACGGACGCCTCACCGGTGATGTCGACGGCAACGACGAGCGGGCCGTTGACGCCCGGTCCGAAGGCCGCGGCCACGAGTTCGTAGGCGCGACGCTCGGTCCGGTCCGGCGAGAGAGCGCCTTCGTCAGGGATGCCCAGCCGCATCGACAGCACCGGCGCGGTGAGCACGAGCAGCACGGCGGTGCCGGCCGCCGCGTAGGCCCTCGGGTGGCGGGTCACGTGCTCACCCCACCGCTGCCAGCGCTCCTCGCCTATCCGGGCGCGCGTGGTGGCCCTGCGGCCACGCACCCGGTGGCCGGCCAGCCCGAGAAGCGCGGGCAGGAGGGTGAGCGACACGGCCACCATGACAAGCACGATGAGCGACACCGCGATCCCTCCGGTGGTCACGAACGGCACACCGGCCACCACCAGCCCCAGGATCGACACGACCACAGTTCCGCCGGCGAACAGCACCGCCTGGCCGGCGCTGGCGAGTGCCCGTCCTGCCGCCTCCGGTACGTCGAGCCCGCGGGCCAGGTGGTCCCGGTAGCGGGACAGGACGAACAGTGCGTAGTCGATCCCCACACCGACGCCGACCATGCTGCCGATCACCGGCGCCCACGTGGGCACGTCCATGACGAACGCGAGCAGGGAAAGGCCGGAGAAGCCGACCGCGAGGCCGAGCAGCGCGGTACCGATCGGCAGGCCCATCGCCACCACCGAGCCGAACGCGACCAGGAGCACGACGGCGGCGACCAGCAGTCCCGCCAGCTCGCCCACCCCCGACTCCGGCTCTTCGAAGACGAAGAACAAGTCCCCGCCCATCTCGATGCGCAGGGGCGAGGCCACCCGAAGTTCGGCAACCGTCGCCTTGAGCTCGGCGAGGTCGCTGACGTCGAGCTGCTCCACCCCCGGGTAGAGCAGCCGGATCACCGCGACCCGCCCATCCGGCGACACCGCACCGGCCGCCGCCGAGGAGCCGGCTGCGCGAGGACGGCCATCAGCGCCTTCCGCCAGGGTCGCGTTGGCGTCGCCGACCACTAGCACCGAGGTGAGACCGGCCAACGCGTCCTGAACGGCCGCGAGCTCGGCCTGGGCGGCTGGCTCGTCGAAGGTGGCCTCCGGGTCATGAGGGGTCAGCACGACCTGTGCGGTGATCCCGGCCCGCTTTGAGCCCGCACGCTCGAGCAGGTCCGCTGCCTTCTGCGAGTCCACCCCCGGGGCGCCGAAGGAGTCCTCGAAGTCCGCGCCGACGGAGGCCGAGGCGCCGACCACCACGACGGCGAGGACCGCCCAGGCGCTGACGACGGTCCACGGCCGGCGGGCGGCGTACCGGCCCCACCGGTACAACGTCTGAGCGAGCATCGGATTCATCACCCCTCGGATCGGGAAGCACCGGCAGTCGCCGATGAGCGCATCGTCATGACGCGACCCGGCTGGGCGCATCGGCCTCTCGGCGCCGCTCTCGCCCGGCCGATCGGCCGATGACACCGACCCACCGGTCGTCCTTCCGGTCGATCCGCGCAGGTATGCGCCCTTCTACGCTGCAGAAGTGGTGCGATCCGTCCTGGCGTCGTGGTGGCGTGAGCCGCGGGCTACGGAACCGCCGCAGCGGGTCCGGCGGGACTGGGTGCTCGTCGGCGTGCTCACCGCGGCCGCGCTGCTCGAAGGAGTGCTCAGGCCTGAGGTGGTGTGGCGCCCGCTCGTGACGATCGCGGCCGTCGCCCTAGTGCCGGTGCTGCTCTGGCGACGTACCCATCCGCTCACGGCGGTTCTCGTGGCGTTCGGGACGCTGCTGATGCTCGCCGCCGCGGACCTGCTCTCGGGCTCAGCGAAGCCGATCGGGCTGTACACCAACGTTTTCGTGCTGCTGCTGTCGTACTCGCTGTTCCGCTGGGCGTCCGGCCGCGAGATGACACTGGGCCTCGGGGTCATGCTGGTCACGGCGGGCGTCGCCTTGGTCGCCGACTGGACCGGCGCCGTCGACGCCGTGGGCGGGATGGTGTTCCTGCTGTTCCCAGCAGTGCTGGGTGCCTCGGTCCGCTACTGGCGGAGCGCTCGGGCGCGCGAACTGGAGCAGATGAAGACCAGCGAACGGGAGCAGCTGGCCCGCGAGCTGCACGACACCGTGGCGCACCATGTCTCGGCGATCGCGATCCGGGCCCAAGCCGGCCAGGTCGTCGCACAGGCGCGGCCGGAGGCGGCCCTCGACGCGCTCGACGTGGTCGAGCGGGAGGCCTCGCGCACGCTCGAGGAGCTCCGCGTGATCGTGGGCGCGCTGCGCGACTCCGACCACGCGGAGCTCGCACCGCAGCGCGGCATTGTGGACATCCCGGCGCTGGGGCTGATCGACGACCGGCTGCAGGTCCGCGTCGCTCTGTCCGGCGAGCTCGAGGACCTGCCCCCAGGGGTGGGGGCGGCGCTGTACCGGATTGCGCAGGAGTCGCTCACCAACGCGCTGCAGCACGCCCGGGACGCCACCCAGGTGGACTTCAGGGTCACCGGCGAGCCCGACTGCGTACGACTCAGAGTCCGCGACGACGGCTTGCCCACGGCGGGATGGAGCACGGCGGGATTCGGCCTGGTCGGGATGACCGAACGGGCCATCTTGCTGGGCGGCTCCCTGCACGCCGGGCCGCACCCTGACGGAGGCTGGAGCGTCGAGGCAGTGATCCCCCGCGACGGGAGCAAGCGGTGACCGCCAGCGGCACCATCCGCGTCGTCGTGGCCGACGACCAGGAGATCGTGCGGACGGGTTTGCGGATGATCCTCGACGCACAGTCGGGGATCGAGGTGGTCGGCGAGGCCGCGGACGGAAGCGCCGCGGTGGAGTCGGCCCGCCGGCTTCGCCCCGACGTGTGCCTGCTCGACATCCGGATGCCCGGCCTCGACGGCATCGAGGCGACCCGCCGGATCGTCGCCGCCGAGCAGCCACCGGCCGTCGTCGTGATCACGACGTTCGATCTCGACGAATACGTGTACGGCGCCCTCCGCGCCGGCGCCAAGGGGTTCCTGCTCAAGGACGCCGGGCCGGACCTGCTCGTGCAGGCTGTCCATGCCGCCTCGGACGGCGACGCGCTCATCGCGCCGCGGGTCACCGCACGCCTGCTCGCCGCGTTCTCGGCCACCGAGCGCTCGTCGCCACCCCAACCACTGGAGCCGCTCACCGCACGTGAGGAGGAGGTGCTCGTCACCCTGGCCCGCGGTCGTACGAACGCCGAGATCGCCGAGAACCTCCACATCAGCCTGAGCACGGTCAAGACCCACCTGGCAAGCCTGATGGCCAAGCTGGGAGCACGGAACCGCGTCGAGATGGTGATGTGGGCCTACGACACCGGCCGTATGCGCTGATCGGTGTCGACCCTGAGGTGCGCGGGTCGGGCTCGGTGCGCGAGGTCACCAGAGCACCGGAGCAGGCGCCCTCGAAGGCGGGCCCGTCTGCAACCCACGCACCAAGTCCTGTACGCGTCGCGCCGGTGGTCGACGTCGACGACGATGACGTGCTCGTCGAGGTCGTCGATGCGATAGCGGATGCGGTACCCCCCGCGACGCGCCCGCCACAGGCTCCCGAAAAGGAACGCGCAGCGGAACCCGACTGCTCGGGGTCGCTGCGCAAGGGGGCCAGTGAACTCCCAGGCAGCGAAGGCGGCTGCGGCCGGCAGAGTGTCGGTTAACGCTCGCCGTGCACCCTGGTGCAAGGTCGCTGCGGTAGGACGGCTCTTTGGGTCGATCAGGTGTCGTAGTCCGGCCCTGGCTCGCAGCGGCGACTCGCCGCGATCGTCACCGCTGGCCGGTCAACGCGGTGGGCGTAACGCATCGAGGGTGACCGCGACGAGCCGGCGTACCGCGGCTGCGGTCGGCAGCCTGATCGCTGCAGACAGGGCGTGCAGGCAGTAGGACGCGAGTTCGTCCGGGGGTACGTCGTCTCGCACGTCCCCGGCCGCCGCGCCCTCGGCCAGCAGGTCCCGGAAGAGCTTGCGATGTCGTCGACGGCGAATGTCGCGCGCGAGTCGCAAGGTGCCGGCAGCACGAGCAGCGACGGGAGCTGGCGCGGTAGCGGATCAGCGCCGGCGGGCCTCGAGCTGGGACTCCCCCACGTGCTCGGCCAGCCACGCCTGCAGTGGAGCGCAGGCGCGGAAGAACGTGGCCACCAGGCTGCTCGGCTGCTCCAGCTCTGCCCCGGCCTCTGGCGGCCACTGCCTCCAGGCGACCAGACCCTTGAGCCGGAGCAGGTCGATTCGCGGGTGGTCCTTGGCGTAGCCGCGGGGGGCCGACTTCAGCCGGTCGTGCGCTGCGAGCTCGGCGCCGGCGTGGCGGAGGGGTTCGAGACGGCGTACGAGGTCGGCGCCGCGCAGCTCGTCCGCGATGGAGCGGCGGAAGCGGTCCAACTGGTCGGCCGCCAGGGCGTACATCCCGCAGCCGGCAGCGAGCCCGTCCGCGGAGAACTGCACGTACCCGCCGCGTTCCAGCGTCGCGGCGATCTGCGTCTTGTACGGCGACTTGTCGGTGCTGAAGCGGACATCGCGGTACGGGCGGAAGACCCGCCCGGCGCCGAACTCGGAAGCCAGGTCGTTGAGCAGCTCCTGCATGGGCGCCAGTACATGTTCCTCGTACCCGGCCTTGTGCTGCTGCCAGTACTGCTTGGAGTTGTCGGCCTCGAGACCCTCGTAGAACTCGACGGCCTCCGCCGGCCACCCACGGAACGCCACGCCCTCAAGGCTAGGGCCACACCGGGCGACGGCGGGAGGTCCCTCCGAGGACATCAGCCGGCTCCCTTCGTGAGGTGCAGCTGTGTCCGGACCTGCGCGGCAGCGCGACATGGCGCAGGCTGGAGGGGTGCACGCCGAGTCGAACGGGCTGCCCGTTGCCCGCACCCTCGTTCGGGGACGGCTCGCCGAGCTGTTCGGACCCTCGCCGGTCGACCCGGCCGGCGACCCCGACCCGGGCCTGTTCGGACCCGGCTCGGCGACCTGGCGGGTCATCGCCGAACCCGCGTCGATAGTTGGCGGGATCCGCGGGCTGCTTGTGCAGCTGCTGCACCCGTTGGCCGTCGCCGGCGTCGTCCAGCACTCCGACTTCGAGCGTGACCCGCTCGCGCGGCTGCACGCCACCGCTCGCTACGTCACGGCGACGGCGTTCGGTTCGACGGAGGAAGCCCTCAGCGCGGCCAGGGTCGTGCGGCGCGTCCACCGGCACGTCGCGGGCACCGCGGCCGACGGCCGCGCGTACAGCACCGCCGACCCGCACCTGCTCGCCTGGGTCTCCATCGCCCTTACGTCCAGCTTCCTCGCCGCTCATCAGAGCTTTGCCCCGACCCGGCTGACTCGAGTCGAACAGGATGCGTTCGTCGCCGAGCAATCGACGGCCGCCGCGCTCCTCGACCCGCGCGTCAACGTCGACGTGGTCACCCGCCATGGAGGTTCGTCACTCGGCATCGAGTGGGCACGGCGCACTCTTCCCATGCTGCGCGAGGGCGCCCTGCCAACCACTGCCCACGAACTCGACGCTGCCATCGGCAGATACGGCGGCGAGCTCGCCGTCGGCGACGAGGGTCAGCGGCTGCTGCGCTTCCTCGCCTGGCCGCCGATCGCGCCGACGGTGCGGGCTGCGTACCTCCAGCTGTTCACCGCCGCCGTCGCGATCCTCGGCAGCGATCAGCGGGAACTGCTCGGCGTGCGGCTGCCCGCCCCGGCCATAGCGGTCATGCGGCTGCACGGAAGGGCCACCGTTGGGATGCTGCGGCTCGCATCCGGTACGTCACCGTCAGAGCGGACCGCACGACGCCGGCTGGCCGGCGTGCAGGATGCGGCCGCCTGACTACAATCTGACCCCGAGGGGAGTACTTCGACGAAGTCCCGTTCCGGTCACTACGGCGTCCCATGGCGCCCCGGACGGGCACCCGCGAAGCGGGTGAAGGAGACCTCAGCCGATAACTCGGTCTGAGGAGACCCGTTGCTACCTCTCGCTGTCGCCGACCCGCTGTCGCCGCTCGACTCCGTCGGCACCCCGCTGCTGTGGGCGGTCACGATCACCGCAGTGATCGCTCTGCTCGCGCTCGACTTCCTCATCACCCGCCGCCCGCACGAGGTCTCCATGCGGGAGGCCACCGCCTGGTCGGCGTTCTACGTTGCGCTGCCGCTGGCGTTCGGCGGTTACATCTGGTCGCGCTTCGGGAGCGAGCGGGGCGTGGAGTACCTCACCGGCTATGTCGTCGAGAAGTCGCTGAGCGTCGACAACCTCTTCGTATTCATGCTGCTGCTCGCGGCGTTCGCGGTGCCCCGCGTCCTCCACCAGCGCGCGCTGCTCTACGGCATCATCGGCGCGCTCCTCCTGCGTGGCATCTTCATCGCGCTGGGCGCCGCGGCGCTCGCCGCCTTCGACTGGGTCTTCCTGGCCTTCGGCGTCATCCTCGTCCTCAGCGCAGCGAAAATCCTCAAGGACGCGATGAGTTCCACCCCGCACGTCGTCGAGGTGGACCACATCCGCAGCGTGCGGCTGCTTCGCCGCTTCATGCCGGTGACATCGTCGTACGAGGGCACCCGGATGCTCAGCCGCGTTGACGGCCGGCGAGCGATGACCCCGTTCGCGCTCGTTGTCGTGGCGATCTTCGCCACCGACGTCGTGTTCGCGGTGGACTCGGTGCCCGCGGTGTACGGCATCACCGGCGACCCGTTCCTGGTCTTCGCCACCAACGCGTTCGCGCTACTCGGGTTGCGCGCGCTGTACTTCGTGCTGGAAGGGGCGCTCAGCAAGCTCACCCACCTCGGCTACGGACTCGCCGCGATCCTCGCGTTCATCGGCGTCAAGCTGGGGCTGCACTGGGCTCACCTGCAATGGACCGCGGTGCCGGAGGTCCCCACGCTGCTGTCTCTTGCTGTGATCGTCGGCATCCTTGTGCTGACCACCGCCACCAGCCTGGCGGCGAGCCGTCGAGCCGAACGGCAGCGTGCCGCGAGCGCATGAACCCTCAGCGTCGGTCGAGGTCAGCGACCCTCCACGACGGATCGCTTCGCACCGTCGGCCGATCTCCAGGTCAGGCCAGGTCCACCGGGTCGACCCGGACCCGGACATGGTCGCCCCGCCGACCGGCGGCACGGACCGCCGACGCCGCGCGGATCGCCGCACTCAGCTCCGGGGGCACACCAGCAGGTCCGCGACATCGCCGGCCGCGCCGGACAACTCGCGAGCCGCACCGCCGGAGGGGGCGGAGCGCTAGGCGGCGTCGGCCATGAGGACCGCGCCACCACTCCTCGACTGTCCTCCGAACTCCGACGGTCTGCGCCCGAACCGCCTTACCTGCGCAGTGTGGGCATGCCCACTTGCCGGCTGGGTGCCCACACCACACAGCCGGCAACCGCCTGTCCCGAGGGCAGCGCGAGCGGGTGAGGCAGGCGGTGCAGCGCGCCGGGACCTCGCCACCGCCGGCGTTGTCTTCATCGTCTTCTCGATGTTGCCGATCCTCGGCGCGGTCTCCGGTGCCGCAGGAGCCTTCGTCGCCGCCTACGTGACTGTCCTGGTCGGCCGGCTGGCCAGCCGCTTCTGATCCTCGCCGCCGAACCACCCTGGCTCCGGCCACGACCAGCAGTTCGGAACGAGGATCAGCAACCGGTGGCAGCCTGGAGTGCTCGACACGCCGCCGCCATGCGTGCGGGCGACAGCGTGGTGACCTGCCGCCGGAGGCTTTCCCGCGCGATTGTGTGCAGGTTGTCGAAGTTCACGACGCAGTCGGTGGGAACTCCGTCCGCGCTGGCCGTCAGAACCAGTTCCGACACAAGAACTCGCCGGGTCCTGGTTAGTGCGGCGACCACTAGCGAACCGATTCGGTCCGCGACGGGGTCACGAGTGAGAACGAGCACGGGGCGGTCGCCGCCCGGAGTAGCGGCAAACCACACCTCACCTCGATGCATCGGCCCAGTCGGACCACTCCTCTGCGGGACCCCAGTCCGCGATGTCTGCAAGTGATCGCTCATGTTGGGTCAGGGGATGCTGCTGCCAAGTCTGGGCGTCGGTCTCACTCGCCAGACGGACCAGATGGCGGCGCAACGCCTCGCGCAACAACTGAGAACGGTCCGTACCTAGGCGCTCCGCCCAGTCCTGCACCGCAGCCGCCTCCACTTCGTCGACGCGAAAGCTCAGCATCGTCATACAAGGAGCATAGTGTGTAAGACGCCCCGGCGCGCTCAGGCCAGGTCCACCGGGTCGACGCGGATTCGGACGTGGCCGCCCCGCTTGGCGGCCGAGCGGACCGCCTGCGCCTCCCGCAGCGCCTGTGCCAGCGCCGCAGCGGCAGGGTGTGCGGCGCGTACGATGGCCCGCACGCGGTCGTCTTCACCCGACAGCGGCAGCGGCCCCATCACGCCTGCGCCTGCAGGCAGCCGCAGCAGCGCCAGCAGGTCGGCCACGTCGGCGGAGACGCCGGAGAGCTCGGCGAGCGGGGTCACCGGCGGCAAAGCCGCGGCGGTCCGGTCGCTCAGCTCCCGCTCCGCGTGCCCACCGGGATCCCAGCGGACCAGCGCCTGTACGGGCGGCTGAGTGGCGTCGGCCATGAGGACCACATCACCACCGTCACCGGCGGGCCGGACCAGCGCCGCGGCCGCGAGCCAGCGGCGTAGCGCCTCCTCCCCGGCGCGCAGCGTGGAGCGCGACAGAAGGACCCAGCCGTCCAGCAGCAGGGCGGCCGCATAGCCTCCCTCCGCCGGTGGCTCCGCGCCCGGGGTCGCGACCACCAGGGCGGGACCGGCGCCGACCCGGTCGAGGACGTGGTCGCGTCCCGACGTGCGCAGCGGCACACCCGGGAACGCCCGGCCCAGCTCCTCGGCGGTTCGCCGGGCTCCGACAGCCTGCGCGCGGAAGGCCGTGCTTGCGCAGTGCGGGCACGCCCAGTCGCCGGCCGGACGCCCACACCACCCGCAGCCGGCGACCGCGTGTCCCGAGGCCAGCGCGAGCGGGCCGTGGCAGGCGGGGCAGCGCGCCGGGGCCCGGCACTCACCGCAGCGCAGCGCCGGGACGTAGCCCGCGCGCGGCACCTGTACCAGCACCGGCCCGCGGCGCAGAGCGTCCCGCGCCGTCCGCCAGGCCAAGCTCGGCAGCCGGGCGGTGCGCGCGGCGACGTCGCGGGCCAGGTCGGCGTCGTCGCCCGCGACCCGGACCCGCGGTGAGGCCCAGCGCACGGCGGTACGGGGTGCCTCCAGCGGAGCGGCCCAGCCGCGAGCGAGCAGCTGAGCGGTTTCGGCCGTACGGGCGTACCCGCCGATGAGGACGGCTGCGGTTTCGGCTCGGGCGCGCAGCAGCAGCACCTCCCGTGCGTGCGGATAGGGCGCCCGGGGCTCGGCGTGCAGGTCGTCCCCGTCGTCCCACAGCGCCACCAGCCCTAGGTCGCTCACCGGCGCGAACGCCGCCGCTCGAGTGCCGAGGACAGCGCGGACGGCGCCGCGGCGGACGGCCAGCCAACGCCGGTAGCGCTCGGCCGGTCCGAGGTCGGCGGTGAGGACGGCATGGTGGGCCGCGCCGACCAACCCGCGAAGGGCGTCGTCGAGCCTGCCGACGTCCCGCGCGTCGGGCAGGACGACCAGCGCCCCGCGCCCCGCGGACAGCGTCGCCGCGACCACAGCGGCGATCGACGGCGCCCAGTCGCGCCCGGGCAAGGCGCTCCACACCGCCCGCGGCGACTCCGCGCGCTGCAGCGCGTGCAGGTACGCCGGCCCGGCCGGGTAGTCGGCCCACCGACTGGAGGGTGGCGCGTCCGGGGGCAACGGCGGGCCTGGTGACGGCTCAGCCTCGACGGTGGCGTGCCGGGGCGGCACGGCCAGCCGAAGCACGTCGGCGAGCGTGCCGGCGTAACGGTCGGAGACCTGCCGGGCGAGCGCGGCGACCTGGGGGGTGAGCACCGGCTCGCTGGAGGTGACCCGGCTCAGCCGGGCGAGCCGGCCGGGATGGCCGCTGGCGTCCACCCGGTCAAGCACGAACCCGTCGACCAGCTGACCGGCGAAGCGGACCCGCACCCGCACCCCCGGGGTGACGCGCTCGTCCATCGAGGCGGGCACCAGGTAGTCGAACGGCCGGTCCAGGTGCGCCAGGGACACGTCCACGAGCACCCGGGCGACGGGTCGCTGCGCCGCCGGAGGGTCGGGCTCCCGGGGCCGGGAGCGGCGGACCTGCTCACGGACCAGGGCGAGCTGCTCCCCCGCGCCGCCGCGCTCCGCCATGCCGGCCATCCCAGCAGAGCCGGCAGACGAGCCCGGCTCATCCACATGATCGAGTGGACACGTCCGGTCGCGACACGCCGGTGTCGCCGTACCGAACTGTCCACTCGATCATGGGGTGGGGCCGTGGAGGGCGGCGGCGGCTCGCTCAGCCGACGACGGCTTGCAGCGCGCCGGCGCGGTCGGTGCGCTCCCAGGTGAAGTCGGGGAGCTCACGCCCGAAGTGGCCGTACGCGGCGGTCTGCGCATAGATCGGCCGGAGCAGGTCGAGCTCGGCGATGATCGCCGCCGGCCGCAGGTCGAACACCTCGCTGACCGCGTCCTGGATCCGCTCGAGCGGCACCCTCTCCGTGCCGTAGCACTCGACGAACAGCCCCACCGGCCGGGCGGCGCCGATCGCGTACGCGACCTGCACCTCGCAGCGCCGGGCGAGCCCGGCGGCGACGACGTTCTTGGCGACCCAGCGCATGGCATAGCACGCCGAGCGGTCCACCTTGGTGGGGTCCTTGCCGCTGAACGCGCCCCCGCCGTGGCGGGCCATGCCGCCGTACGTGTCGATGATGATCTTGCGCCCGGTGAGGCCGGCATCCCCCATCGGCCCGCCCACCTCGAAGCGCCCGGTGGGGTTGACCAGCAGCCGGTAACCCGCGTGCGCGAGCGGGAAGCGGTCGAGCACGGGCTCCACCACCTGGGCGCGAACGTCGGGGAGCAGGACGGTGTCCAGGTCGACGGCCCGGGCGTGCTGCGCAGACACCACCACGCTGTCCACCCGGACCGGGCGGTCGCCGACGTACTCGATGGTGACCTGCGTCTTGCCGTCAGGACCGAGGTAGCCCAGCGCACCGCTGCGCCGTACCTCGGCGAGGCGCTGCGCGAGCCGGTGCGCGATCGTGATCGGCAGCGGCATCAGCTCGGGTGTGTCGTCGCAGGCGTAGCCGAACATCAGCCCTTGGTCGCCGGCCCCCTGCCGATCCAGCGGGTCGTTCGAGGCACCAGCGCGGCCCTCGTACGCCCGCTCGATTCCGGCGGCGATGTCGGGTGACTGCGAGCCGAGCGACACCGACACCCCGCAGGAACGCCCGTCGAAACCCTTCTCCGAGGAGTCATAGCCGATGCCGAGGACCGTCTCGCGCACGATGCCCGGGATGTCCGCGTAGCCGCGGGTGGTCACCTCGCCGGCGACGTGCACCAACCCGGTGGTGACGAGCGTCTCGACGGCCACCCGGCTGTCCGGGTCTTCCTTGAGCAGCGCGTCGAGGACAGCGTCGCTGATCTGGTCGCAGACCTTGTCCGGATGCCCCTCGGTGACCGACTCGGAGGTGAACAGGCGGCGCGACACAGCGGTCAGGCTAGCCGCTGCGCGACGAGGTCCCAGACCACGTGCGCGAGCGATTCCTTGGAGCCGTACGGGACCGGTGTACGCGTCCCGTCCGCGCCGAGCACCACCGCTTCGTTGTCCGGCGACTCGAAGCCCTTGCCCGGCCCGACCTCGTTGACCACGAGCAGGTCGGCGCCCTTGCGGGCGAGCTTGGTGGCCCCGTGCTCGAGCACCGAGCCGGAGTCATCGCCGGTCTCCGCGGCGAAGCCGACGATGACTTGTCCGGGACGACGCCGCTCTCCCGCCAGCTCGGTCAGGACGTCCGGGGTGTGCTCCAACGCGAGGACGGGAGCGCTCGGCGAGCCGGCCTTTTTGATCTTCGTCTCGGTGCACGTCGCGGGGCGGAAGTCGGCGACCGCAGCGGCCATGACCACGGCGTCGGCGTCGACGGCGGCTGCGTGCACCGCCGCGCGCAGGTCAGCTGCCGAGACGACGGGCACCACGCTGGCTCCGGCGGGGTCGGGTGAAGCGACGTTGGCGGCGACGAGGGTCACCCGCGCGCCACGGGAGACGGCGGCGCGCGCGAGGGCGTACCCCTGCCGCCCGGAGGAACGGTTGCCGAGGAAGCGCACCGGGTCGAGGTGCTCGCGGGTCCCGCCTGCCGACACGACGACGCTGCGGCCCGCGAGGTCGAGGCTGGCTCCGGCGGTCCCGCGCTCCAGGAGCAGCCGGGCCAGCTCGGCGAGCTCGTCGGGCTCAGGCAACCGGCCCGGACCGGAGTCGGCGCCGGTCAGCCGTCCGGTCGCCGGCTCGACGACGAGCGCGCCGCGCGAGCGCAGGGTGGCGACGTTGGCCTGGGTGGCCGGGTGCTGCCACATCTCGGTGTGCATCGCCGGCGCGTAGGCAACCGGGCAGCGGGCGGTCAGCAGGGTGGCGGTGAGCAGGTCGTCGGCCCGCCCGTGCGCGGCCCGGGACAGCAGGTCGGCGGTGGCGGGCGCAACCAGTACGAGGTCAGCCTCGCGGCCGATGCGTACGTGCGGCACATCATGCGCGTCGTCCCACACCTCGCTGGTGACCGGATGCCCGGACAGCGCCGCCCAGGTCGGCTCACCGACGAAGCGCAGCGCAGAGCCGGTGGGGACGACCCGTACGTCGTGCCCGGCCTCGATCAGCCGCCGCAGCAGCTCGCAGGCCTTGTAGGCGGCGATCCCGCCGCCTACGCCGAGCACCACCCGGGGCCCCGCGCGGGCCACCGCGTCGTCCCGACCGGCGAGGTGCGGCGCGCCATCGGGCACGCGGGAGGCCTTACGGCTCGACGAGCTCAGCGGTCAGCAGGTCGCGGTCGATCTCGCGCAGCGCCACCGACAGCGGCTTCTCCTGTACGTGCGTCTCGACGAGGGGTCCGACGTACTCGAGCAGGCCCTCCCCGAGCTGCGCGTAGTAGGCGTTGATCTGTCGCGCCCGCTTGGCGGCGTAGATGACGAGGGCGTACTTGGAGTCGGTCTTCTTCATCAGGTCGTCGATGGGGGGATGGGTGATGCCCTCGGCGGACACGCTGGAGCCTCCGGAGATTCGGGGGGTGATGACATCAAGGTTAGCAAGCGCGCGCACACCGTCTCGACATCGCTGTTGATCAGGCTGACGTCGAACTCACTCTCGGCGGCGAGCTCCTCGCGGGCAACGGCCAGCCGGTGTTCGACGAGCGCGGGATCCTCGGTGCCACGGGCGGTGAGCCGGCGTACCAGCTCCTCCCAGGAAGGCGGCTTGAGGAACACCAGCAACGCTTCGGGCATCCGCTGGCGGACCAGGCGCGCTCCCTGCAGGTCGATCTCCAGCACCACCGGCGCTCCGTCGGCCAGCCGCTCGAGCACCGGCCGGCGCGGTGTCCCGTACAGGTTGCCGGCGAACTCGGCGTACTCCAGCAGCTCCCCGGCGGCGACCAGCTCGGCGAAGCGCTCCCGGCTCACGAACCGGTAGTGCACCCCGTCGACCTCTCCCGGGCGGGGGAAGCGGGTCGTCGCGGAGACCGACACCCACACCTGCGGGTGGTCGCGGCGCAGGGCGCGCACCACCGTGCTCTTGCCTACTCCGCTGGGACCGGAGAGCACAACGACGCGGGCGCCCCCGTCACCACCGCCGGCCGGGCGGGTGTTCAGGCGCTGCCGTCCGCGCCGCCGAACTCGCGCTCGAGAGCGGCGATCTGGTTGGTCCCCAGTCCCCGTACCCGCCGCGTCTCGGAGATGCCGATGCGCTCCATGATCTGGCGCGCCCGCACCTTGCCGACCTTGGGCATGGACTCCAGCAGCGCCGAGACCTTCATCTTGCCGACCACCTCGTTGGTCTGCCCCTCCTTAAGCACGGCGGTGAGCGAGGCGCCGGAGTGCTTGAGCCGGTTCTTGACCTCCGCACGCTCCCGGCGGGCCTGCGCTGCCTTGGCCAGGGCGGCCGCGCGCTGTTCGGGGGTGAGGGGCGGGAGGGCCACGGACGGTCACCTCGACAAGTCGCGGACGTGGGTCGGGAGGCGAACCTAGCGACTCCGCCCGACCGGCGGCAACGCTGCCCGGTGCGGTCGGCCGCGGCCGGCCTCCTCAGCGTCCGGCATCCAGCACGGCGGCGTACGCGGCGCTGGCGCGACCGGCAGCCTCCCGCAGGGCGCGTCGGGACGGTCCCGCCCGCAGCACCTCCCGTGATGAAGACGGCAGGACGTCCGGCAGCGCCGGACCGAAGACCGCGCGCAGGTCGGCAGCACTCGCACCTTGGGCGCCCAGGCCGGGTGCCAGCAGCGGCCCCCCGACGCGCAGGTCCTCACCCGACTCTCCCACCGTGGCCCCGATCACGACGCCGATGCTTCCGGCCGCCCGCGGGTCCCGGTTGAGCTCCCGGACCGATGCGAGCACCCCGCCCGCGACGCTGCGGCCATCCGGACCGATGGCGCGCTGCACCGACGCGCCCTCGGGGTTGGACGTCAACGCCAGGACGAAGACACCGCCGCCGTGCGCCAGCGCCGTGTCGACGAAGGGCAGCAGCGACCCGAAGCCGAGGTACGGGCTCGCGGTGAGCGCGTCGGCGCACAGCGGGGAGGCGGGGTCAAGGTAGGCCTGCGCGTAAGCCTCGACGGTGGAGCCCACGTCGCCGCGCTTGACGTCGAGCACCGACAGCCCCCCGGCGTCTCGGATCGCGGCCAGCACCTGTTCGAGTACGGCGATCCCGCGGGCGCCGTGCCGCTCGAAGAAGGCGGACTGGGGCTTGAACGCCGCGACCTGCTCAGCGAGCGCCTCGACCACGGTCAGGGCGAATCGCTCCAACCCGCTCGGGTCGTCCGGTAGCCCCCAGGCCTGCAGCAGGCTGGCATGCGGGTCGATGCCCACGCACAGCGGGCCACGGGCCTTGCGCAGCGCCTGCAGCCGGGCCCCGAACGGCGCTGGCATCACCCGCCTCCACCGCGCTCGATCAGGTGACACCGAGGCGGTGAGCGTGCCCGACGACGTCGGCAAGCTTGCTCACTCCTCGAGTCGCCAGCTCAGCGCGCAGCTCGTCGGCAATCCTGACCGGCGCGTTGGGGTCGTGGAAGAGGACCGTCCCCAGCTGGATGGCGTCGGCGCCCGCGAGCATGAGCTCGAGGGCATCCCGCCCGCTGCGCACTCCCCCCACCCCGACGATGGGGACCTGCGGCAGCGCGGCGCGCACCTGATAGACGCAGCGCACCGCCACCGGCCGGATCGCCGGCCCGGACAGGCCGCCGGTAGTTCCGGCCAGAACTGGCCGCATCGTGTCGGTGTCGATCGCCATGCCGAGCATGGTGTTGATCATGGTCAGGCCGTCGGCTCCCGCCGCGACCACACTGCGGGCGACGGCGACCACGTCCGTCACGTCCGGGGAGAGCTTGGCGAGCACCCGGACCTCGGGACGCAGCTCGGCGCGGACCGCACCGATCACGGCGGCGGCTGCTCCCGGGTCGCAGGCGAAGACCTGCCCGCGGTCCTCCACGTTGGGGCAGGAGATGTTGACCTCGACCATCACGATGCCGAGGACGCGCCGCAGCCGCCGCGCCAGCTGGGCGTACTCCGCGACGCTGACGCCTGCGATGGACAGCACCGTCCGCGCGCCGACCGCGCGCAGCCACGGCAGATCATGCTCGAGGAAGCCCTCGATACCGGGGCCCTGGAGTCCTATCGAGTTGAGCATGCCGCTGGGGGTCTCAGCCATCCGCGGCGTCCCGCGCCCTGAGCGCGGAGCTTCCATGACCGACTTGGTCACGACGGCGCCCAGGCTGGATACGTCGACGAACTGGTGGAGCTCGCGTCCGGCGGCGGCACAGCCCGACGCGGTCATCAGCGGGTTGGGCAGCTCCACGCCGGCGACGCTGCAGCGCAGGTCGACGTCGCCGGGGTGCAGGGTGGTCATCAGTGCCCCCCGCCCGCGCTCGGACCGACGGCGGGGGCGCCGACACAGTCTCGGGGGACCGCCGCCCCCCGGGGTCCGATGGCGTCCCAGCGCACCTGGTCGCCGCGGAAGACAGGCCCCTCGACGCAGGCACGGGTCATGCGGGTCAGTCCGTCCGAACCGACCACTGGCAGCACGCAGGTCATGCACACCCCGAACCCGCAGGCCATGGCCTCCTCGACCGCGACCTGGCAGTGCACCCCGGAGGTCGTGGCGAGCTCGGCGACCGCGCGCAGCATCCCCATCGGGCCGCAGGCGTAGATGACCTCCGCACCGCTGCGCTGCAGCACGTCCGGCAGGACGTCGCTGACCCGCCCGCGCTCGCCCGCGGAGCCGTCCTCGGTGGTCACCGTCACGGCGACCGCGGAACGCCGCGCGTCCAGCGCGCCGAAGAGCCGGCGAGCCGTGGCGGCCCCGATCGCCACGTGCACCGGGCACCCTCTGCCGCGCAGCCGTTCGGCGAGGGTCAGCAGCGGCGCAGCGCCGTAGCCGCCACCGACCAGCACGCAGGTCACCGGCTCCCCCGGCAGCGCGAACGGACGCCCCAGCGGTCCGATGACGTCGACTTGGTCGTGGGGTCGCCGGCTGGCCAGCCAGCGGGTGCCCGCCCCGTTGGCCGCGAAGACGACCTCGACGGTGCCGGTGGCTGTTCCGGTGGGACGCGCTCGGTAGATCGAGAACGCGCGCCGGGACAGCCACGGCGTGACCCCGTCGCCCGGCAGCCCGCCGACCGCGAGTCCGACGAAGTGACCGGGTCGGGCATCCTCGGCGACGCCAGCCGCGGCCAGGGTGAGGTGGTGGTAGTCCCCAACCCGGGCGAGGCTCAACACCTCGGCGGTGACCTGGACCGGCATCAGCCGCGCCCAACCGGCCGCATGCTCACGAGGTCAGCTTCCCGTCCAGCTGGGTCGGCCGGCCACGCAGGAACGTCGCGACGACCCGACCGGGCAGCGACATGCCTGCGTAGGGGGTGTTGCGGCTGCGCGAGGCCAGCGTTGCGGGGTCCACCGCTCGGCGCGCCGCCGGGTCGACCAGCGTGACGTGGGCCGGCTCGCCGACGGCAAGCGCCCGGCCGTGGCCGGCTACCCGGCCGATGCGAGCGGGCCGTACGGACATCCGGTCGGCCACCCCCGCCCAGTCGAGCAGGCCGCTGTCGACCATGGCGTCCTGCACCACCGAGAGGGCCGTCTCCAGCCCCACCATGCCGAAGGCGGCGGCGGCCCACTCGCACTCCTTGTCCTCGACCGGGTGGGGCGCATGGTCGGTGGCCACCGCGTCGACGGTCCCGTCGGCGAGCGCCACCCGCAGCGCGTCGACGTCGTCGCGCGTGCGCAGCGGCGGGTTGACCTTGTAGACCGGGTCGTAGGTGGAGACCAGCTCGTCGCTGAGCAGCAGGTGGTGCGGCGTCACCTCCGCGGTGACCCGCCAGCCCTTGCTCTTGGCCCACCGCAGGATGTCCACCGACCCGGCCGTCGAGACGTGGCACACGTGCAGCCGCGAGCCGACGTGCCCGGCGAGCAGCGCGTCGCGGGCGATGACGGCCTCCTCGGCCACGGCGGGCCATCCGCGCAGCCCCAGCCGCCCCGACAGCTCTCCCTCGTTCATCTGCGCGTCCTCGGTGAGCCGCGGCTCCTGCGCGTGCTGCGCGATGACGCCGTCGAAGGCCTTGACGTACTCCAGTGCCCGCCGCATGAGCACCGCGTCGGACACACAGCGCCCGTCGTCGCTGAACACGCGGACGCCCGCCGCGGAGTCGGCCATCGCGCCCAGCTCGGCCAGCCGCTCCCCCTCCAGCCCGGCGGTGACCGCACCAACCGGGCGTACGTCGACGTGCCCGGCCTCGCGCCCGAGCCGCCAGACCTGCTCGACCACGCCGGCGGTGTCGGCCACCGGATCGGTGTTGGCCATGGCGTGCACGGCTACGTACCCACCCACCGCGGCTGCCGCCGTGCCGGTCTCCACCGTCTCGGCGTCCTCGCGGCCGGGCTCCCGCAGGTGGGTGTGCAGGTCGACCAATCCCGGCAGGGCGACGAGCCCGTCACCGTCGAGCACCTCGGCGCCCGCGGCGCCCAGCGAGCCCGCCGGTCCGACTTCGGCGATGGACCCGGCGCGCAGCAACAGGTCACAGGCGGCCCCACCCAGCGGACGGACGCCGCTCAGCAACCAGGTGGCGGGATGCTCGCTCATCCGGGCTCACTCCCTCCGAGCAGCAGGTAGAGCACGGCCATCCGTACGCTCACCCCGTTGGCGACCTGCTCGACGATGACGGAGCGGGCGCCGTCGGCGGCCTCCGCAGTGATCTCCAGGCCGCGGTTCATCGGCCCCGGATGCAGGATCAGGGCGTGCTCGGGCAGCACGCCCAGCCGTCCGGCGTGCAGCCCGTATCGGCGGCTGTACTCGCGGACGCTGGGGAAGTAGGCAGCGCCCATCCGCTCCCGCTGGACTCGCAGCATCATCACCGCGTCCGCCTTGGGGAGCACGGAGTCGAGGTCGTACGCGGCCGCGCACGGCCAGGTTTCGACACCGACGGGCAGCAGCGTTGGTGGGGCCACGAGCGTGACCTCGGCTCCGAGGGTGTGCAGCAGCAGCACGTTGGACCGGGCGACCCGGCTGTGCAGAACGTCCCCGACGATGATGACCCGACGATCGGTCAGCGGGCCGAGGTGTCGGCGCATGGTGAAGGCGTCGAGGAGGGCCTGCGTCGGGTGCTCGTGGGTGCCGTCGCCGGCGTTGACGACGCTGCCGCCGATCCATCCGCTGGTGGCGAGCCGGTGTGGCGCGCCGCTGGCGGAGTGCCGGACGACCACGGCGTCGGCGCCCATGGCCTCCAGCGTCAGCGCGGTGTCCTTGAGGCTCTCGCCCTTGGACAGGCTCGACCCCTTGGCGGAGAAGTTGATGACGTCCGCCGACAGCCGCTTGGCTGCCGCCTCGAACGAGATGCGCGTACGGGTGGAGTCCTCGAAGAACAGGTTGACCACCGTGCGCCCGCGCAGGGTGGGCAGCTTCTTGACCGCACGGTCCGACACCCGGGCAAGCTCCTCCGCGGTGTCGAGGACCAGCAGTGCGTCGTCACGGGAGAGGTCTGCCGCGGAGAGCAGGTGGCGCTTCACGGCTCCTCCCCGCCGGCGATGAGGACGAGGTCGCGGCCGTCGACCTCCTCGACGAGCACCTGCACCTGCTCACGCAGCGAGGTGGGCAGGTTCTTGCCGACGTGGTCGGGCCGGATCGGCAGCTGCCGGTGCCCACGGTCGACGAGGACCGCGAGCCGTACGGCGCGCGGGCGCCCGACCTCCTCCAGCGCGCTCAGCGCGGCCCTGATGCTCCGGCCGGAGAAGAGCACGTCGTCGACGAGCACGACGGTGCGTCCGTCGACCCCTCCAGGCGGGATGTCGGTGTGCGCGAGCGCCCGGGCGGGACGCAGCCGCAGGTCATCGCGGTACATCGTGATGTCGAGGGCCCCGACGGGCACCGGCGTGCCTTCGACCGCGGTGATGCGCTCGGCGAGCCGGCGCGCCAAAGGCACTCCCCGGGTGGGGATCCCCAGCAGCACCACGTCGGAGGCGCCCCTGGACCGCTCGACGATCTCGTGGGCGATCCGGGTGAGCGCGCGGGCTATGTCGGGCGCGTCCAGGACCGTACGGGCGACGGCGCGCTCACCGGGGCGCGGCTGACCACGCATCTCGCGGGAGCTCGGCTCGGCACTCACGTTCGCTGACCTCCTTCTCCGCCTCACTGGACGGTGCTTAAAGGATGTCGCCGGCCGCGACCGTACCAGTGATCGTTGGCGCGGAAGCGGCCGCGACACCCCGGCACGAGCCGTCGGATGCGGCGACGGCACGCGCAAGATCGGGCGACACGCCGATACCTTTGACCTCCGACAGGTTGACGTAGCGAGCTGCTCGACCTATGGTTACGCTGCGTAGTCGGAAGCAAAAGGCCCGGCCACGCTCCGTTCGGGCGGCCTGCTGCGCATGCCGCCCGGTCCGCAGGGGAAGGGACGGAGAACGGGCATGTCGAGTGATTACGCCAAGGCGCTGGGCGCACGGCTGCGCGCGATCCGCACCCAGCAGGGCCTCTCCCTGCACGGGGTCGAGCACAAGTCGCGGGGGCGTTGGAAGGCCGTGGTGATCGGCTCCTACGAGCGCGGTGACCGTGCAGTCACGGTGCAGAAGCTGGCCGAGCTCGCGGAGTTCTACGGTATTCCCGTCGCCGAGCTGATACCGGGGGACGCTCGGCACGCGGCGTCCGAGCCGCCCGCTCGCCTGGTCCTCGACCTCGAGCGGCTCTCCTCGCTGCCCAATGACGCAGCCGGCCCGCTGGCGCGCTACGCGGCGACGATCCAGGCCCAGCGCGGCGACTACAACGGCCGCGTCCTGTCCATCCGCAACGACGACCTGCGCACGCTCGCGGTCATCTACGACCAGTCCCCCAGCTCGGTCGCCGATCGGTTCATCGAGTGGGGTGTACTCAACGCCGACGCGCGGGGCGTCACCGAGACCGACGTCCCGAGTGAGCAGGGCGGCGCTGACCGCGGCAGGTTCGAGGAGCGCCGCGTCCCGACCGGCTGACCCGCCACGGCGCCGGCGCAGTACGCGACGTCACCACACCATCGCCACCCCCAGAGGCCACCCGAGGCGGGCAACCTCGGCGCGCCGTGGCGACACCACCGCGCGGAACAAGCAGCAGCCTACTGAAAGACCCACCAGCGCGCTGCGTCGCAGTTCGGCCAGCGGTGGAGTCAGGCAGGTTGAGAAGTTGGCTCGGCCGTCGGTGCGCGGTGGCGTCCCCGGAGCAGAGCTAGGCCCAGCGGCGCCAACCCGACAAGCAGCAGCGCATCGGACACGGGCGCAAGTGCTTCGATCGAACCGATGCGCGAAACAGGGAACAGGATGCCGCCGAGGACTAGAGCGATCCCGGCCCACGGCGGCCCGACGCGCGCGCGAAGCAGGAGGATGCCGATGCCGATGAACGCGAGCGGGAACAAGATGCCGGGCCATTGCAGCGCGAGTTGCCCCGCGGGCCCGTCGACGTTCTCGTTGAGGTCTACCGGGCCGATCGCGGCGTAGATCGAATTGATCGCGTACCCGGCCGCGCCGACACAACCCAGCGCGCCGACCAACGTGAGCACCGCGGCGGCGCGCGGATGGGTCGCCTCGACGAGTTGCGTCAGCCCTACGATCGCGAGAACGAACGCTGCCGCGGCGTACATCTGGAGTACGCCGCCCGCCTGGTCCTCACCAAGGCCGTCACCCATGACGTAAGCCACGGTGCTGGCGAGCAACAGCAGAGGGGCCGCCACCATCGCCGTAGCGAGCAGTCGGTCACGCACCGACGGGTTGACCTTGTCCATGGTCTCCTCCACGCGTTCAGAGTAGGTCGAGTGGAATGTCATAACAGTGACTGGAACGGTATTCCACCGAGTAGGCTTCGTCAAGAGATGGCGGAACCACGGCGTACGACGCGCCGCGACGTGCAAGCCAGCGAGACGCGTCGGCACATCGTCGAGGCGGCCCGGCAGCTCTTCGCTGCGCAGGGGTACGCCGGCACCTCCGTCGCAGAGATCGCGAAACGGGCGCAGGTGTCGGTACAGACGATTTACGACAGCGTCGGCTCGAAGTCAGCGCTCGTCGTGGCGCTTAATGACCTGATCGACGAGGAGGGCGGCGTGCGGGAACTGGTGGGACACATGTCCCAAACAACGCACCCAACTGAGCTCATCCGCCTGTCGGTGGCGATCACCCGCAGCATCAACGAGCGCTGCGCCGACATCGTGAGCGCCATCTACAGTGCGGCGTCGACTGAACCGGAGATGCGCGGAGTCAGGGACGAGTCGCGGCGCCGGCATCGTGAAGGGATCGGCCGGCTCACCAAGCGGCTCGAGTCGATGGGGGCGTTACGCGCCGACCGCGGCGTCGACGAGTGTGCCGACGTCATTGCGGGGATGACCGACCCTCAGGTGGTACGCACGTTCGTCTTCGAGTATGGCTGGTCATGGCAGCAGTGGGACGACTGGACCGTCGATGCGATCGCCGTGCTGGTCCTGCGCGCTGATCTGTAACGGAGACCCGATGCACTGTCCGAGGCCGCACCCTGGATCGGGGGGCATTCTCCTCGCCGGTGCGGGTGGACCTCCCCAATGAGTCGGGCAACTCGCGTCCGGACCGGCACCGGCAACCCGGCGCCGGCGAGGACGGGCTCAGCGTGGCAACGCCGGCTTGAGCTCGACGAGCCGGGCGAGCAGCCCGTTGACGAAACCGGGCGAGTCCGCCGTTGACAGCCGCCGTGCCATGCCGACCGCTTCACTGACCGCAACGGGGTCCGGGACGTCGTCGCGGTAGATCACCTCGTAGGCACCGATGCGCAAGATGTTGCGGTCGACCGCGGGCATCCGCTCCAGGCTCCAGCCCACGGCGTGGGCGCCGAGCAGCTCGTCGATGCGACCGCGATGAGCCAGCACCCCTTCGACCAGCTCGACCGCGTACTCCGGCAGCGGCGGGTCGGTGGCCGCCACCCGCGCCGCCAGGGTGGCCACTGGATCGGTCCCGCGCAGGTCCGCCTCGTACAGCAGGTCGAGCGCACGCTTGCGCGCCTTGGTCCGCGCCGGCATGCGGGCCGACGTACGGGCGGGCGGTCGGGGCGGTGGTCCGGTCGCCATCGCGGTCAGGAGGCCCGGCCGAGGTAGGCGCCGGACCGGGTGTCGATCTTGATCGACTCGCCGGTGGTGATGAACAGCGGGACCCGGACCTCGTAGCCGGTGGCCAGCCGCGCCGGCTTGGTGCCTCCGGTGGAGCGGTCGCCCTGCAGCCCGGGCTCGGTGTAGTCAACCGCGAGGACGACCGAGGCGGGCAGCTCCACGTACAACGGCTGGCCGTCGTGCAGCCCGAGGATCACCTCCTGGTTCTCCAGCATGAAGTGGGCGGCGTCCCCGACGGTGGCGGGGGGCACATGCACCTGGTCGTAGGACTCGGTGTCCATGAAGACGAAGTCGTCGCCGTCACGGTAGAGGAACTGCATGCCGCGCTTGTCGACGGTGGCGGTGTCGACCTTGACTCCGGCGTTGAACGTCCGGTCCACGACCTTGCCGGAGAGGATGTTCTTGAGCTTGCTGCGGACGAACGCTCCGCCCTTGCCGGGCTTGACGTGCTGGAACTCCACGACGGTCCACAGCTGGCCGTCGAGGTTGAGCACCATGCCGTTCTTGAGGTCGTTGGTCGTGGCCACGGGCGCGGGTCTCCAGGGGTGATCGTCGAGACGGTGACGGCGGGTACGGGGCGCGGCGCTCAGCCGTTCGATGACGAGCAACTCGCGGCCCCCAGAACTCAGCAGCCGCGGGCCGCTCAGTCTACGGCGGCGTTGCGGCTCAGCTGCCTCCAGCCGTGACGCTCGTCGGAGGTGAGGGAGCACTCGAAGTGCTCGATGAGCTCGCCGTTGTCGTCGAGCTTGTTCCGCCCAGTACGGGTGAAGCCCATCCGGGCGTAAAGGGCACGGCTCCGCGCATTGGACTGGTGTGTCCACAGCTGCGCGCGTGTGAAGTCGCGCCCGACGGCCGCGGACAGGACGGCCTGGACCAGCTCGGTGCCCACACCTTCGCCCCAGGCCTCTGGCCGCACCGCCACCATCGACACGTGCAGCAGGCCGGGCACCTCGCCGGGGCCCGCCCCGTCGTTGTGCAGCGCTTGCATGGCCATGGCCATGCCGACGAGCCGGTCCCGCTCGGCTGCCAGCACGAAGGTGGAGCTCAGCCTGCTACGGGCGGTCAGCAGTGACTCCCCCGCGGTCAGCTCGTCGACCGCCAGCAGCCCGGCGGGGGGTAGGCCGGCCGCCGCCCGCCGGGCCACGGCGGCAGCCGCCCAGATGGCGGCCAGCTCGGGCAGCTCGTCGTGAGCCGCCGGCCGTATCCGCAGCGGTGCGGGCGCTGGGGAGTGCATCATCCGCCATCCGGGGCGACCAGCGCGGCGATCGCCCGCAGCGCCAGCCGGTAGGAGTCCACACCGAAGCCGGCCACGGTGCCGGTCGCGACGCTCGCGACGACGCTGCGGTGCCGGAACCGCTCCCGCGCCGCGGGGTTGGTCAGGTGCACCTCCACCAGCGGGGCGCGCAGCTGCGCGCAGGCGTCCCGCAGGGCGTAGGAGTAGTGGGTGAACGCGGCTGGGTTGAGCACGACCGGGCAGCCGGAGTCGGCCGCCTCGTGCAGCCACGCCACCAGCGTGGCTTCGTCGTCGGTCTGGCGGACCTCGACGTCCAGCCCCAGCTCCTCCCCCGTCGAGCGGCAGGCCTGGACGAGGTCGGCATGGGTGAGGCAGCCGTACACCTCCGGCTCGCGCGCCCCCAGCCGGCCCAGGTTGGGACCGTCGAGGACGAGGACGCGGGTCACCCGGAGACCTCGGCGTAGGCGGCACTCAGCAGCGCCGGTTCGGGCGCGTCCAGGATCCCCGGGCAGGCGAGCCCGTCGAGGACGACGAAGCGCAACCGGTCACCGCGGGCCTTCTTGTCCAGCCGCATCACCTCGACCAGCCCCCGCCAGGCGCCGGCGGGGTAGCTCACCGGCAGGCCCAGCGCGGCGAGCAGCTCGGCGTGCCGCTCGGCGGTGGCCGTATCGAGGCGCCCGGCCAGGCGGGCCAGCGCGGCGGCGAAGACGAGCCCCACTGAGACTGCCGCGCCGTGCCGCCAGCGGTAGCCCTCGAGCCGCTCGATGGCGTGCCCGAGCGTGTGGCCGTAGTTGAGCACCTCCCGTCCCAGCGAGTCCCCGGCGCCACCGGTCTCCCGCAGGTCGCCGCCCACCACGGCGGCCTTGACCCGCACCGAGCGCTCGACGAGCTCGCGGGTGTACGGGCCGTCCGGCCGGACGGCGCCGTCGAGGTCGACCTCGATGAGGTCCAGCACGCCGGGGTCGGCGATGAACCCCGCCTTGACGACCTCGGCCAGGCCCGAGACGTACTCCGAGCGGGGCAGGGTGTCCAGCGCGGCGAGGTCGCACAGCACGCCGGCCGGCGGGTGGAAGGCGCCGACGAGGTTCTTGCCCTCGGCGGTGTTGACGGCTGTCTTGCCGCCCACGGCGGCGTCGACCATGCCGAGCAGGGTGGTGGGGAGCAGCACCAGGCGTACGCCCCGCAGCCAGGTGGCGGCGACGAACCCGGCCAGGTCGGTGGTCGCTCCGCCGCCCACACCGACGACCGCGTCGGAGCGGGTGAGGCCGAGCTGCCCGAGCTGCGACCAGCAGGACGCCGCCACCGCCGCCGTCTTGGCCTCCTCGCCGTCGGGGAGCTCGAGGGAGTGCACGGTGAGGCCGCGGGCGCTCAGGCAGTCGTGCACCGCGGCGGCGCTGCCGCGCAGCGACCGCGGATGGAGCACCGCGACCTTGGCGACGTCGCCGCCGAGCAGCGCGGGCAGCTTCGGGAGCAGGTCGGTGCCCACGAGGACGTCGTACGGCCGTTCCCCGGCAACGGGGATGCGGGTCGGCGGGTCGCTCATCCCAGCACCTCGAGCACGGCGTCGACGACCTCCTCCGGGGTTCGGGCGTCGGTGCCGACGGTCGCGCAGGCCACGGACGCGTACACCGGGCGACGCTCCTCCAGCAGCCGGCGCAGCTGCGCGCGCGGGTTGCCGAGCAGCAGCGGTCGGTTCCGGTCGAGCCCGACCCGGCGAGCTGCCGCGGGCAGCTCGACGTCGAGCAGCACCACCCGGTGCCCGCCCAGCGCGGCCTGCGTCCCCGGGTCCAGCACCGCCCCCCCGCCGAGGGCGAGCACTCCGTCGTGGCGGCTGAGCGCGTCGCCGACCGCCGCCCGCTCCAGCGCGCGGAACGCCGGCTCGCCGTCGTCGACGAAGACGTCGCCGACCGGCTTGCCGGCCCGCGCCTCGACCTCGGCGTCGGTGTCCCGGAACGGCAGATCGAGCCGCTCGGCGAGCAGCCGCCCAACGGTGCTCTTGCCCGCACCCGGTGGACCCACTAGGACGACCACCGGGCTCACCGAGTCACCGTACGCGCAGCGCGTCGAGGTATCCGTTGGCGTTGCGCGCGGTCTCGGCGATCGAGTCGCCGCCGAACTTCTCCAGCGTGGCGTCCGCGAGGACGAGGGCCACCATGGCCTCCGCGATGACTCCGGCGGCGGGGACCGCGCACACGTCGGAGCGCTGGTTGATGGCGGTCGCCGCCTCACCGGTGGCGACGTCCACCGTCCGCAGCGCCCGCGGCAGCGTGGAGATCGGCTTCATCGCCGCCCGGACGCGCAGGAGCTCGCCGGTGCTCATGCCGCCCTCGGTGCCGCCGGAGCGACCGGACGTACGGCGCAGGGCGGCGCTCGTCTCGTCCCGGACGATCTCGTCGTGAGCGCTGGAGCCGCGGACGCCGGCGAGGGCGAACCCGTCGCCGACCTCGACAGCCTTGACCGCCGGGACGCCCATCAGCGCGGCGGCGAGCCGGGCGTCGAGGCGGCGGTCCCAGTGCACATGGCTGCCGAGACCCGGCGGCAGGCCGTGGGCGACCACCTCCATCAGCCCGCCGAGGGTGTCTCCGTCGCGCCGGCAGGCGTCGATCTCGGCCACCATGGCGGCGGATGCGGCCGGGTCGAGGCAGCGGACGGGGTCGGCGTCGAGCCGGGCGACGTCCTCGGGTCCCGGTATGGACCCGGCGGGAGCCTCGACCGAGCCAATGCGGACGACGTGGCTGACCAGCGCCGCGCCCAGCGCCTGGTCGAGGAAGGCGGCGGCCACCGCGCCGAGCGCCACCCGGGCGGCGGTCTCGCGGGCGCTGGCCCGCTCGAGGACGGGGCGGGCGTCGGCGAAGCCGTACTTCTGCATCCCGGCGAGGTCGGCGTGCCCGGGTCGCGGACGCGTCAGCGGCGCGGCTCGCGCGAGGCCCTCCAGCTCGGCGGGGTCGACCGGGTCGGGCGCCATCACCTGCTGCCACTTGGGCCACTCGGTGTTGGCGATGCGTACGGCCACCGGACCGCCCTGGGTGAGCCCGTGGCGTACCCCCCCGAGCAGCTCCACCTCGTCGCGCTCGAAGCTCATCCGCGCCCCCCGCCCGTACCCCTGGCGGCGCCGGGCTAGGGCGCTCACCAAGTCGGCGGTCTCAACGCGTACGCCCGCCGGGAGCCCCTCCAGCACGGCGACCAGCGCCGGGCCGTGGGACTCCCCGGCGGTGAGCCAGCGCAGCATGGTCGTGATGCTCCCACGGGACCCGCGCAACGGCCCGGCTCAGCGGCCGAGGTAGGCACGCAGCAGCGGCTCACCCCAGACCACGGCGACGAGCGCGCCGAGCAGCATCGCCGGGCCGAAGGGGACATGGGAACGCCGGGTGGCCCGGCCGGTGAGGATCAGGACGATGCCGGCGAGCGCACCGACGAGGAACCCGAGGAACGCGCCGAGGACGAGGTGACCCCAGCCGACCCAGCCGAGGAAGAGACCGATCACCCCGGCCAGCTTGACGTCGCCGAGCCCCAGGTCCGCGGGCCGCAGCAGGGCCAGGGCGAGGTAGAGCCCCAGCAGGGCCAGCATGCCGAGCAGCGCGCGCAGCAAGGCGGCACCCGCTGCGTCGCTGAGCGCAGCGAGGCCGAGCAGGGCGACCCCGACCGGATAGGAGGGAAGGGTGAGCCGGTCCGGCAGCCGGTGGATCTGGAGGTCGATCCAGGCCAGGACCACTCCCACGGCCCCGGCGAGGAGAAACGCCGGGAGGTCGGGACGCAGGCCACGGGCGTAGCCGAGCAGCCCGAGGACGGCGGCAGCGGCGACACCGAGCCGCAGCCGCAGCCCGGCCCGCTCGGCGAGCACGGCGTACGGCGGCAACGGCGGGTCGACCGGCTCCACCGCCGGGACGCCAGGGTGAGGCAGCGGCGCGGAGCGCTCGGCGGGTGGCGGCGCTGACGCCGGGCGGTCGGGCAGCCGCCGGATGACATCGGGTCCGAGTGCGCCGGCCAGGGCGCCAACGGCCGCGCAGACCAGGGCCGTGGTCAGGCCGCCGGGCACGGACGCTCCGCAGCCGGGTCAGGCGGCGCCGCGACGCGCCAGCACGGCGACCCCGGCGCTCCGCAGCACCGCGACGGGAACGGGGACGCCGGTCATCGCGCGGAACTGCTCCGCCGCCTGATGGGCGAGTACGTCGAGCCCGCCGACGACCGCGCCCCCGGCTCCGGACCAGGCCGCCCCCAGCGCCGTGGGCCACGGGTCGTAGCCGACGTCGAGCAGGACTCCCGGAGCCCCGGGAAGCCCTGCCGCCAGCTGGTCGAGCGCACCGGGAGGCGTGGTGGCGAGGACCAGGGGGGCACCCAGTCCGGAGCGGGCGTCTGACCACGGCGCGATCCGCAGCGCCAGCCCGTACGCCGCCGCCACAGCGGCGAGCTCCCCCGCCCGGGCCGGCGTACGGACGTAGGCGACGACCCGTTCGGCAGTGCCCGCCAGCGCCGCAAGCGCCGAGCGGGCGGTGGCGCCGCCACCGAGCACGACCGCTTCCTCGACCCGCCCGATGCCGGCCTCCACCAGCGCGGCCGTGATGCCGGAGACGTCGGTGTTGTCCCCACGGCGGCGTCCGTCGGGCTCCAGCAGCAGGGTGTTGGCGGCGCCGGTGGCAGCCACCGTCGGCGAGGCGTCGTCGAGCAACGGCAGCACGGCCTGCTTGAGCGGCATGGTCAACGCCAAACCGCGCCACTCCTGCGCCCGCAGCGCGGCGACGAAACCGGCCAGCCCGGCCGCGTCGACCTCATGGGCGGTGAAGCTCCAGTCCAGGCCGGCCCGCGCATACCCGGCGCGGTGCAGCACCGGGGACAGCGAGTGGCTGATGGGCGAGCCGAGGACCGCGCAGCGCCGGGGCGTCACTCGTTGCGTAGCTGCCACCGGTTGAGCTCCTCGACGTTGGCGAGGTGGTCGGCGTAGCTCACCGCGAACTTCGTCTCCCCGGTGTTGAGGTTGACCGTGACGAAGTAGCGCCAGTCCCCCGGCGTCGGGTCGATGGCCGCCCGAAGAGCCGCCTCCCCGGGAGAGCTGATCGGCCCCGGCGGGAGCCCGGGCTGGAGATAGGTGTTGTACGGCGAGTCGACCGCGCGATCCTGCTCGGTGGGTCGCACCGCACCCTTGCCGGTCGCGTAGTTGACGGTCGAGTCCAGCTGAAGCGCCACGCCGTCCTCCAACCGGTTGTAGATCACCCGCGCGACCTTCCCGTAGTCCTCGGGGCGCTGCGCCTCACCCTCGATCAGGCTTGCGATGATGACCGCCTCGTACGGGCTCACGCCCATCTCGGCGGCTCCGGAGACCAGGTTGACGTCCCTGGCGGCCTGCTCGAAGCGGTCGACCATCGTGGTGAGCAGCGCTCGCGCGGATGTGCCCGGCTCGAGCTCGTAGGTTGCCGGGAACAGGAAGCCCTCGACGCGGTCGCGGGCGTACGACGGCAGGCCGAGCTGGTCCGGGCGGTCGAGGGCCGCCTCGAGGCTGTCAGCGGAGATGCGGGTCCCGGCGGTGACGGCGCTGACCACGTCGGACACCCGCAGCCCCTCGGGGACAGTGACGCGGGTGACCACGCGCGACGCCGGGTCCAGCAGCACCGCCAATGCCTCCGCGGCGCTCACCTGGCGTTGCAGTCGATAGGTGCCGGGCTGGATCGAGGTGGACTCGGGGTTCGCGGCTGCTGTCTCGACGAACGCCGTCGTGCTCGCGACGACGTCGGCCTCCTCGAGCCGGGTGGCGATGTCGGCGGCGGTGTCCCCCTCCTCGACGACAATGGTCACCCGCCCGGTACCCGACCCGGTGTAGTCCGGGGCGGCGTCGAAGCGCTGCGTCAGGCCGGCAAGGGCGGTGTTGGCGCCGAGGTACGCCGCGAAGAGCAGCCCAGCGACGATGGCCAGCGAGAACAGCACAGCGGCCCAGCCGCGGACGTGGCGCCAGCGGTCGCTGCGGCGGCTGGGGCGGGCGTCAGTCGGCGTCAAAGTCATGTGCGTCCCCGGAGGATCTCGCCCGGCGGGCGGTCGGCGGCGCGTTCGGCGTCGAGCGCGCCCTGGAGGATGACGGCGGCGGCCGCCGCGTCGATGATGGACCGCCCACGGCGGCTCGTCACGCCTGCCGCGCGCATCTCGCGTGCGGCGATCGAGGTGGACAGCCTTTCGTCGACCAGGCGCACGACGGGCTGCGGGCGCCGTTCGCCGAGGTGAGCGGGAAGTCGGTCGGCCAGCTCGCTCGCGTAGTCCCGGGCGGCCGCCGCCGCCGCGCCCTCCCGCCCGGACAGTGACACCGGCAGCCCGACGACTATCTCGAGAGCGTCGCGTTCGGCGGCGAGAGCGAGGATGCGATCGAGGTCGCCGGCACCACGGCGCAGGGTCTCCAGTGGTGTCGCCAGCGTCCCCTCGGGGTCGCAGACGGCGATCCCCACGCGCACCGTGCCGGCGTCGACACCCAGCCTCACCCCGCGGCGCACGACCACCTCGGACGCTGCCGCGGCCGGCTGCTCCGCAGCAAGGGTCGGCGTGTCCCCCACCTCATTCAGCGGAGTTCCGCCGGCGACCGAGCTCGGCGACGGCGTCGGCGACGCGGGCCAGCGCCTCGTCGAGCCGTGCCGGGTCCGAGCCACCGCCCTGTGCGACGTCGTCCTTGCCCCCGCCGCCCCCGCCGAGGACCTGCGCGCCCAGCCGCACCAGCTCACCGGCGCGCAGGTCCGCCTGCCGGCCGCGGTCGTTGACGGCGACCACCAGCAGTGGACGCTCGTTCGCGACCCCAGCGATCACCACGACTCCCGGACGCTCCGCCGGCAGCAGCGCGCGCACCTCGACGGCGAGCCGGCGCAGGTCATCGGCGGTGGCCCCCGCGGGCTCACGGTGGGCGACGTAGCCGACCCCGTCGAGGTCGCGGGCCGCGGCGGCAAGGCCAGCGGCCGAGCCCAGCAGCGCCCCCGCGCGTACCCGCTCCAGCTCCCGCTCCGCGGTGCGCAGCCGCTCGAGCAGGGTGGCCACCCGTTCGGGGATGTCGGCCGGCCGGGCCTTGAGCGCCGCACCGACCTGGGCCAGCACCACGTGCTCGCGGGCCAGGTGGCGGTAGGCGTCGACGCCGACGAGGGCCTCCACCCGGCGCACGCCCGCACCGATCGAGGACTCGCCGAGCAGCGTGACCAACCCGAGCTGGCCGGAGCGCTGCGCATGGGTGCCGCCACACAGCTCGCGGGCCCACTCCCCGACCGAGACGACTCGCACCTCGTCGCCGTACTTCTCCCCGAACAGCGCCATGGCCCCCGAGCGGCGCGCCTCGTCGAGGGACATCACCTCGGCGTGCACCGGCAGGTCCTCGGCGAGCAGCGCGTTGACCCGGTCCTCGACGTCGCGGACCACCGTGGACGGGATGGGCTGCCCGGTGGTGAGGTCGAACCTGAAGCGGCCCGGCGCGTTCTCTGCGCCGGCCTGCCGCGCCGTGTCACCGAGCGCCTCGCGGAAGGCCTTGTGCACCATGTGCGTCGCGGTGTGCGCCCGGGAGATGGCCCGCCGCCGCTCCACGTCGACCGACGCGTGCGCGAGGGCGCCGGCGCGAACCTCACCGGAGACCACCCGTGCCCGGTGGACGACGAGCCCCGGCAGCGGCGACTGCACGTCGAGCACGTCGAGCACGGCACCGTCGAGGTCAAGCCTGCCGGTGTCGGCGAGCTGACCCCCAGCCTCGGCGTAGAACGGCGTACGGTCGAGGACGACCTCGACTTCGTCCCCCTCGGCGGCACTGGGCGTGGCGACCCCACCCACCAGCAGGCCGGCGACGCTCGCCTCGCTGGAGACCTCGTCGTACCCGGTGAACTCGACCGCCCTGCCCAGGTCGTCCGACACCGCGCGGTAGCTCGACACGTCGCCGTGTCCGCTGCGCTTGGCCCGCGCGTCGGCCTTGGCGCGCTCGCGCTGCTCGGTCATGAGCTGGCGGAAGCCCACCTCGTCGACGCTGACGCCGGCCTCCGCCGCCATCTCCAGGGTGAGGTCGATCGGGAAGCCGTACGTGTCGTGCAGCCGGAACGCGTCCCCGCCGGAGAGGGACGCGGAGCCCTGGCTGCGTGCGGCGACGACCGCGGTGTCGAAGATCTGGGTGCCGGCGCGCAGCGTCGCCCGGAACGCCTCCTCCTCGGCGGCGACGACCTGGGCGATCCGCCCGTAGTCGGCGGCCAGCTCGGGATAGGAGGCCTGCATGCAGTCCCGGGAGACCGCGAGCAGCTCCCCCAGGACCGGCTCGTCGACCCCGAGCAGCCGCATCGAGCGCACGGCGCGGCGCAACAGGCGGCGCACGACGTAGCCACGGGCCTCGTTGGACGGGGTGACGCCGTCGCCCACGAGCATGAGCGCGCTGCGTACGTGGTCGGCGACGACCCGCAGGCGTACGTCGTCGCGATGGTCGGCGCCGTAACGCCTGCCCGCCAGCTCGGCCGCCCGGGCAAGCACCGGGAAGACCTCGTCGATCTCGAAGATGTTGTCGACGCCCTGCAACACGTACGCGACCCGCTCGAGGCCCATGCCGGTGTCGATGTTCTTGCTGGGCAAGTCTCCGCGGACCTCGTAGTCACCCTTCTCCGGCCCGGTGGCGGCTCCCCGTTCGTACTGCATGAACACGAGGTTCCAGATCTCGAGGAAGCGCTCCTCATCAACGATCGGGCCGCCCTCGGGGCCGTACTTGGGGCCGCGGTCGACGAAGATCTCGCTGCATGGTCCGGCTGGGCCGGGGACGCCCATGTCCCAGGTGTTGTCCTTCTTGCCGCGCCGCTGGATCCGCTCCGCGGGAAGCCCGGAGACACGGCGCCAGTGCAGGAACGCCTCGTCGTCGTCGAGGTAGACGGTCGGCCAGATCTGGTCCGGGGAAAAGCCGAGACCGCCGTCCGACGGAGAGCCCGTGACCAACTCCCAGGCGAGCTCGACCGCGCGCTCCTTGAAGTAGTCGCCGAAGGAGAAGTTCCCGTTCATCTGGAAGAACGTGCCGTGCCGGGTGGTGCGGCCGACCTCCTCGATGTCCAGTGTGCGTACGCACTTCTGCACGCTGACCGCGCGCGGGTACGGCGGGCTCTGCTGGCCCAAGAAGTACGGCTTGAACGGCACCATGCCCGCGTTGACGAACAGCAGGTTGGGGTCGTCGTGGACCAGCGGGCTGCTCGGGACGAGGGTGTGATCCCGCTGGGCGAAGAAGTCGAGGAAACGGCGCCGGATCTCGGCTGTCTCCATCAGCGGCGGTCCACCCAATAGTCGGGAGCGGCCAGCGCCTCGACGGTCATGGGCAGCGACCTTATCGCGGTGCCGGGTGGGTGCGGTCGTCGTGCACACGGCCGCTCCGGCCGTACGGGCCGCCGCCCACCCGAACCAGTCCAACGCTGTGCCGGGAACGAAATCCCCATGACATTCCTCATCCGTCGCTGCGATCCCTCATTCGAAGGAGAACTTGTGAGACTCAGGCATGCAATGGTCGCCATAGCGGGGGCGGCCTTGCCGCTCGTCTTCGCTGGTACGGCGCAGGCGAGCGACTCGGTCACGTTCCCGCTGAACGAGCTCAACGGGAGCGGCGCTCACGCCGAGGCAACGCTCACCGTCATGGACGGTGACCTGCACGTGCAGATCAACGGCGAGGGCTTCACGCCTGAGCTGGTGCACGCCCAGCACATCCATGGCGCGGTCAACGGCACCGAGTTCGTCTGTCCGGGACCCGAGCTGGACACCAACGGCGACGGCCAGGTGGCTACCGAAGAGGGCCTGCCAGCCTATGGCGATGTCTTCGTCGCGCTGACCACCGAGGGCGACACCTCCCCGGCGAGCGGGCTCGCCGTCGACCGCATGCCGGTCGCCGACGCCGACGGAACGATCACCTACGACCGAGTGATCCCGGCCGAGATGCTGCCCGCGGGCACGATCGACAACCTGGCCAACCTGCACATCGTGCAGCACGGGCTGGACGTCAACGGCAACGACGCCTACGACTTCGAGTCGCTGGGTGAGTCGGTCTTCGCTGCGTCCAAGGGCGTCGAGGGCGTCCCGGAGGAGGCCACCAACCCGGCCACCTGCGGCATGGTGATGCCGCACGGCGGCGTGGAGACCGGTGGGGCCGGCACCCAGGGCTCGGAGCAGCTGCCGCTGGCCGCGTTCGGTGGCCTGGCGCTGGTCGGCGCCGCGGGTGCGTTCGCGGTGCGCCGCCGCCTCGCCCGGCAGACCTCCTGACCCGAGGCAAGCCCCGCGAGATGTCCGAGAAGGGTCGCCGGCGAGCCCGCGTGGGGGCAACGCTCGCCGCGACCGTTCTCGGTGTCGGCGGGGTGGCCGCGATCGGTGTGGCCATGTTGGCTCAGGAGCCGGCGCCGCCGTCGCTCGCCCGGGCGGGGGCGCCGGGCTCCTGGCAACCAGCGCAGTCCGACGCCGGCTCGCCGGGTGACCCCGCCGGCGCGGCGTCCGCAGGCTCTGCTGGGACCCCGTCTCCGACGACTGGCGGGAAGCACCCCGAGGCCACCGAGCCGGCGGCGGGTCCGGCGGAGCCGGCCGGAGCGCAGTTGCCGGAGTCCAGCCCGGTGCAGGTCAGCATCCCCGCTCTCGGAGTGACCTCCGCGGTCGTCGACCTCGGGCTCAACCTGGACGGCACGATGGAGGTGCCGCAGGATCCCGCTGAGGTCGGTTGGTACGTCGGGTCCCACTCCCCGGGCGGCAACGGCGCCTCGGTGCTAGCCGGTCACGTGACCTGGGACCGCGCGCCGGCGGTGTTCTTCCGGCTTGGCGACCTACGCCCCGGCGACCGAGTCGAGGTCACCCGTGAGGACGGCCGTACGGCGGTGTTCGAGGTACGCCGGATCGCTCGCTTTCCCAAGGACGAGTTCCCCACGGATGCGGTCTACGGCCAGATCGACCATCCCAGCCTGCGGCTCATCACCTGCGCTGGTGCCTACGACGAGGCGGACAATCGCTACCTCGATAACCTCATCGTCTGGGCCGACATGGTCGGGTCCCACCGCGCCAACGCCTGAATTCGCGCCGCCTGTCCCTCGCGCCCCCCTGATCGAGTGGACAGTTCTGGTCGCAACACGCCGGTGGCGCCGTACCGAGGTGTCCACTCGATCATTCCGGCGGGGGGCCCTCGTCACGGACAATGCGGCGCAGCCGTTCGTACCGCTCGGCGTAGTCCCGCTCGGCGCCGTGTGCGCTCGGCCGGTAATAGCGGCGGTCGGCCACCACGGCTGGGGCGTACTGCTGCTCCACCACGCCGCGCGGGTCGTCGTGGGCATAGCGGTACGCCGTCCCGTGCCCGAGCTGCGCGGCGCCGCGGTAGTGGGCGTCCCGCAACGCCGCCGGCACCGGACCCACCCGGCCCGCCCGGACGTCGTCGAGCGCGGTGTCCACCGCGGTGATGACCGCGTTGGACTTCGGCGCGAGGGACAGCGCGATCACGGCCTGGCCGAGCGCCAAGCGGCCCTCGGGCAGGCCCACCAGCGCGACGGCGTCCGCGGCCGCGACCGCAGTCGCCAGCGCGCCCGGCTCGGCGAGCCCGATGTCCTCGGAGGCGAGGATGACCAGCCGGCGGGCGAGGAAGCGGGGGTCCTCCCCCGCCTCCACCATGCGGGCGAGGTAGTGCAGCGCCGCATCCACGTCGGAGCCACGTACCGATTTGATCAACGCGCTGGTGACGTCGTAGTGCTGGTCGCCGTCGCGGTCGTAGCGGACGGCCGCGCGGTCGGCCGCCGTCTCCGCCGTGGCGAGGTCGATCTCCGCCAGGCCGCGCGAGGTCGCCGCGCCGGCGGCCGCCTCGAGGTAGGTGAGCGCGCGCCTCGCGTCGCCCCCGGAGAGCCGGACCAGGTGCTCCAGCGCGTCGTCAGCCAGGCCCACGCTCGCGTTCAGGCCGCGCCGGTCCGCGAGCGCCAGGCGCAGGACGCCCGCCACGTCGGCATCGGTCAGCGGGTGGAGCGTGAGGAGCAGCGAACGCGACAGCAGCGGTGAGATCACGGAGAAGAACGGGTTCTCCGTCGTCGCGGCCACCAGGGAGACCCAGCGGTTCTCGACGCTCGGCAGCAGAGCGTCCTGCTGGGTCTTGGAGAAGCGGTGCACCTCGTCGACGAACAGCACGGTCTGCGTCCCCGAGCGCCCCAGCTCGCGGCGGGCCTCGTCGACGACCGCGCGCACGTCCTTGACCCCGGCGGTCACCGCGGACAGCTCCACGAAGCGCCGTCGCGTTGCCCGGCTGAGGACGTAGGCGATCGTCGTCTTGCCGGTGCCCGGCGGTCCCCAGAGCAGCAGCGAGCTCGCCTCGTCCTCCTCGACGAGCCGGCGCAGCGGTGAGCCCGGCGCCAGCAGGTGCTGCTGGCCGACGATCTCCTCGAGGGTGCGCGGGCGCATCCGGACCGCGAGCGGGGCGCCAGGGTGGGTCGCCTCCGCACCGGCGAGCGCCCCGGCCGGCCGTGCGGTCCCCGCATCCGGCGGAACCCCGGGCGCCTCGAACAGCGTCCCCTCGCCCACCGGCCGAGACTAGCCAGCCACCGGTCCGCGGCTGTCCGCGCGGGTGGCGGCGACGGCTGAAAGGGTGAGCGGTGTGAGCGCTCCGCCAATGTTGTCTGACGTACGCTGGGTCGCCGACGCCGACGCCTTGCTCGACCTCGTCGACGACGACTACCTGCGCTGGAACGTCCGCCGCGGAGCACGCGGGGAGGGCTGGGCCGTCCCGGGGGCCACCGCCTGGACCTGGCGGGGCGGGCCGCGGCGGGGACCGTGGGCGGCGGTGCTGGGATCCCCGGCCACGGTAGCGGCGTTGGCCGCGGTTGTCGTCGCCGAGGCTTCCGTACGCCCGCAGGGCCTCACGCTGACCGCATCCGCTCGACCGCTGCTGCCGGAGGCCGTACGCCTCGACGCGGCGGAGACCAACGCGTGGGAGTGGATGCGCACGTACGCTGCTCCGCCGGTGCAGCCGCACGAGGACAGGGTGCAGTGGCTGCGCGACACCGATGACGCGGAGGTCGAGGCGCTGCTCGACGCCGTCAGCCCACGACACTCCGCGCGGCCCGGCGAGCGCCACGTGCTGCGCTGGTGCGGCATCCGCGCCAGCAGCGACCGCACCCTGGTGGCGATCGGCGCCCACGTGGAGTACCAGACCGGCGTGCCGCACCTCGCCTCGATCGCCGTGCCGCCGCCGGCCCGCGGTCGCGGGTACGGGGCGGCGGTCACCGCTTGGCTGACCCGTGCCTGCCTGGCCGAGGGAGCGCCGGTGGTGACACTGGGCATGTACTCCGACAACGACGTGGCGCGCCGGCTCTACCACCGGCTCGGCTTTTCCTGCGACCACGCGTTCATCAGCGGGCCGCTCATCGCTGCGTCCGGAACAGTCCGTGTCGACTGTCAGTAGTGGTAGCGGACCTGCAGGACGACGAGGTCGTCGCCGTCGATCAGGTAGACGAGCCGGTGCTCCTCGGTGATGCGTCGCGACCACGCTCCGGCGAGGGCGTGCCGCAGCTGCTCGGGCTTGCCGATGCCGCTGAACGGATCACGCAACGCGTCCTCGATCAACCGGTTGACGCGCTTGAGCACCGTAGCGTCGGAGCGCTGCCAGTGCAGGTAGTCCTGCCAGCCGTGTGTGGTGAAGACGAGCCTCACGGCAGCAGGTCGTGCTCCGTCCGCTCACCACGACGCGCCTGGTCGAGGCTCTCCAGCAGGCGGCGGGCGTTGGCTGGCGCGCGGAGCAGGTGCGCCGTCTCCTCGAGGGCGTCGTACTCAGCCCGCGAGATTAGGACGGCGCTGCCACGACGGGAGGTGACCTCAACGGCGGTGCGATCCTCGTTGACCTGTTCGATGAGCGGAAAAAGGTTCTTGCGCGCTTCGCTGGCGGTGATGGCCATCGGAACTCCCCCAGAGACGGTACGAGAAACGGTACCACTCGCGGACGTCAGCCGGTTCAGCGGAACGTCCAGGCCGTTCGCGCGCAGCCTTGGCTACGCCGGGCCCGGCAGGTCAGCTGCGCCGCTCGTCCGGGATCACGCCGTGGCCCGGCTCGTTGCCCGGTACGGCGGCCCCCGCGTCCACCGGCCGCGCGTCGATTCCGGCCTCCTTGCGCTGCCGGTCAGTGATGGGGGTCGGCGCACCGGTCAGCGGGTCGTGGCCACCCCCGCTCTTGGGGAACGCGATGACGTCGCGCAGCGAGTCGGCCCGGGCGAGCAGCATGCACACCCGGTCCCAGCCGAACGCGATGCCGCCGTGCGGCGGCGGCCCGTAGCGGAACGCCTCCAGCAGGAAGCCGAACTTCTCGGCCGCCTCGTCCGGGCCGATGCCGAGGACGTCAAAGACCTGCTGCTGGACCTCGGCCCGGTGGATACGGATCGAGCCGCCGCCGATCTCGTGGCCGTTGCAGACGATGTCGTACGCCCACCCCAGCGCCGCGGCCGGTTCCGCGGCGAACCGGTCGGCCCAGTCGTCGTGTGGCGCGGTGAAGGGGTGGTGCACCGCGCTCCAGCGCCCGGGACCCTCACTGTCGTCCCACTCGAACATCGGCGCGTCGACGACCCAGAGGAATGACCACTGGTCGGGGTCGATGAGCCCGCCGCGGGCGCCGATCTCGAGGCGGGCGGCACCGAGCAGGGCCTGCGCGCGCAGCCGTTCGCCGGCAGCGAAGAACACGCAATCACCCGGCTGCGCGCCGGCCGCCTCCGCCAGGCCGTCACGTTCCGCGGCGGAGAGGTTCTTGGCGACTGGTCCGCGCAGGCTGCCGTCCGGCTGCACGAGCACGTACGCCAGCCCCGGCGCTCCTCGGGCCTTGGCCCACTCCTGCCAGCCGTCAAGGTCCTTGCGCGTCTGCGCCGCCCCGCCGGGCATGACGACGGCGCCGACGTACGGCGCGCGGAAGACCCGGAAGGGTGTGTCGGCGAAGTACGTCGTCAGGTCGACCAGCTCGCAGCCGAAGCGCCGGTCGGGCTTGTCGCTGCCGTAGCGGGCCATCGCCTCGTGCCACGTCATCCGGGGCACCGGCCGCGCCAGCTCGTGCCCGGCCAGCTCGCGCCAGAGCGCGGCGACGACCTCCTCGCCGACTTCGATGACGTCGTCCTGGTCAGCGAAGCTGAGCTCCACGTCGAGCTGGGTGAACTCGGGCTGGCGGTCGGCGCGGAAGTCCTCGTCGCGGTAGCAGCGGGCGATCTGGTAGTAGCGCTCGAGCCCGGCGACCATGAGCAGCTGCTTGAACAGCTGCGGGCTCTGCGGCAGCGCGTACCAGTGTCCGGGCTGCAGCCGCACCGGGACCAGGAAGTCGCGCGCCCCCTCCGGGGTCGAGCGGGTCAGCGTGGGGGTCTCGACCTCGACGAAGCCGCGGTCGTGCAGCACCTGCCGGGCAATGTGGTTGGCCTGTGAGCGCAGCCGCAGGTTGCGCGCGGGACCCGGCCGGCGCAGGTCGAGGTAACGGTGTCGCAGCCGCACCTCCTCCCCGGCCTCGACGTGCTCGTCCAGCTGGAACGGCAGCGGGGCCGCGTCACTGAGCACCTGCACCGCGGCGGCGACGACCTCGACCTCCCCCGTCGGCAAGGCCGGGTTCTCGTTGCCGGAGGGCCGGCGCGACACCTCGCCGGTGACGGCGACGCAGGCCTCCGTACGCAGCGCTCGAGCGGCCGCCTCATCCCGGACGACCACTTGCACGACCCCGGAGGCGTCGCGCAGGTCAAGGAAGGTGACCCCGCCGTGGTCACGGCGGCGCACGACCCAGCCGGCCAGGCGCACGCTGCCGCCGGCGTGCGTGGCGTCGAGCGCGCCGGCCTCGTGGGTGCGGATCACCGGGTCTCCTCCATCGAGGTCTCGGCGAGCCGCCCGACGAGGCTGGCGACCGCGTCGTCGAGGGCGAGCGACGTCTGGTCGCCGGAGGATAGGTCCTTGACCTGGACCGCGCCCTCCTCCAGCTCGCGGTCGCCGAGCACGAGCGCGAGGCGCGCCCCCGAGCGGTCCGCAGCCTTCATCGCACCCTTGAGCCTGCGGGTGCCGTACGCCAGGTCCGCGGCGACCCCGGCACGGCGCAGCTCGTCAACGAGCACCAGCAACCGTCGCTTGGCGGCTTCGCCGAGCGGGACGCCGTACACCTCGACCCGTTGCCGGGGCGAGACGACCAGCCCCTCCACTGCGGCGGCCAGCATGGTGCGGTCGACGCCGAGACCGAAGCCGACACCGGGCGTCGGCGGGCCCCCGATCGCCTCGATGAGCCCGTCGTAGCGCCCGCCGCCACCGATCGAGGCCTGCGCACCCAGACCGTGGTGGACGAACTCGAAGGTCGTCCGGGTGTAGTAGTCCAGGCCGCGCACCAGCCGAGGAGCCAGCTCGTACGCGGTCCCGAGGAGGTCCAGCGCTGCACGGACGTCGGCGAAGTGCGCCGTACAGGCCGCGCAGAGGTGGTCCGGAGGCAGCGGTGCGCCGGCGAGCTGGGCCGCCACCTCCGGCCGCTTGTCGTCGAGCACCCGCAGCGGGTTGATGGCCGCGCGTCGCCGGGTGTCGGCGTCGAGGTCGAGACCCTCGAGAAAGGCCACGAGCAGGACCCGGTAGGCCGGCCGGCACGCCGCGCAGCCGAGGCTGGTCAGCTGGAGGGTGTAGGCGGAGAGTCCGAGCGAGCGGTAGCCGGTGTCAGCGAGCACCACGACCTCGGCGTCCAGGTCGGGGTCGTCGACACCGACCGCCTCGACGCCCACCTGGACGTGCTGGCGGTAGCGTCCGGACTGCGGCCGCTCGTAGCGGAAGTTGGGGCCGGTGTACCAGAGCTTCACCGGCAGCTGGCCGCCCAGCAGGCCGTGCTCGACGATCGCCCGGACGATGCCCGCGGTGCCCTCCGGCCGCAGGGTGAGCGAGCGGCCGCCCTTGTCGAGGAAGGTGTACATCTCCTTGCTCACGACGTCGGTGGACTCACCGACACCCCGCTCGAACAGTGCGGTGTCCTCGAAGGTCGGCGTCTGCGCGTAGCCGTACCCGGCCCGTCGCGCCGGCGCGGACAGCGCCTCTGCAACGCGGCGGAAGTCCTCCGAGCGCGGCGGCAGCAGGTCGTACGTGCCCTTCGGCGCGCTGAACTTGGCAGACACGGGGTCGCCGGGTCAGGACGCCGGCACGAGGCCACGGAGGAACGGGTTGCTCGCCCGCTCGCGGCCGATCGTCGTGGTCGGGCCGTGCCCGGGCAGCACCACGGTGTCGTCGCGCAGCGGCAACACCTTGGTGCGCAAGCTGTCCTGCATCGCCACCGCGTCGCCACCGGCCAGATCGGTACGGCCGATGCTCCCGGCGAAAAGCACGTCCCCGGACAGGCACACCTGCGCACCGGCGTCGGCGTGCGGGTCGTCGGATGGCAGGCGGAACAGCACCGAGCCCTCGGTGTGGCCGGGCGCGTGATCGACGCTCAGCTCGAGCCCGGCGACGCTCGTCGTCAGCCCGTCGCTCAGCGTCCGGACGTCGTCTGGCTCGCTCCACTGCGCCCGGGCGCCGAACTCAGACTCCAGCATCGCCAGCAGGGCGGGGTCGATGCTCGCCAGTGGGTCGCGCAGCCGGTACGCGTCCTCGGCGTGGATGTAAGCGGCCACGCCGTGCGCGCCGCAGACCGGGGTGAGGGAGTACACGTGGTCCAGGTGGCCGTGCGTGAGCAGCACCGCGGCGGGGCGCAGCCGCTGCTCCCGCAGCACCTCGGCGAGGGAGTCGAGGACGCCGATGCCGGGGTCGACCACGAGGCACTCCTCTCCGGGGGCCGGCGCGAGCACGTAGCAGTTGGTCCCGAACGCCTGGGCGGGGAAGCCGTGGACCAGCACGCAGGCGCCTTCCGTACCGGTGATGGGAGCGGCTGGAGCCTATCCAGCGCGCGACTGCAGCGGCCAACGCGTATCACGCTGCCGACGTCTCGGCGCTGCCTACACTGGGTAGCCGCCAGGCGAGGAGGACCGGTGAGCTCCAAGGACCAACGCCGCCGCCGCGCACGGCAACGCTGGGAACGTCAGGCGGTGCGCCGCCAGCAGCAGCTCGCTCAGGCCCGTCGGCGGCGCCGGGCCATCGGTGCGGCGACCCTCGCCGCCGTCGCGGTTGTTGCGTTGGTCGGCTTGGCGCTGTTGTTGCCGCGGCTCGGGGATGACGACACCGGCCCGTTGCCGCCAGGCTCGCCCAGCACCGGACCGACGACCGGTTCGTCCAGCACGTCCCCCACTGTCTCCAGGACGCCCACTCGCAACCCCCGGCTCTCCCCACCGCCGACCACCATCCCGCCGACCTCCGCGGGCGGCACCGACGAGGCGAGCGAGGAGCCGACGCGATGAGCATGGAGGAGTCGCCACCCCCCGCTCCGACCGCGACCGTGGCCGAAAGCCGCTGGGGTCGGGTCGACGCCGCCGGGACGGTGTACGTGCGCACAGCGGACGGGGAGCGAGCGGTCGGCTCCTGGCAGGCCGACGCCCCCGCGGAGGCGCTGGCGTTCTACACCCGTCGCTACGAAGACCTGCGCGTCCAAGCCGACCTGCTGCAGCAGCGCGTCGCCAGTGGCGCGGCTTCACCCGAGGACGCCACGTCCACGCTGTCCCGGCTGCGGGAGGCGGTGGCCGGGGCGCAGGCCGTCGGCGACCTGGACGGGTTGGCGGAGCGGCTCAAGGCCATCGAGCGGCAGGTCGAGGACCGACGCGCCCAGCGCAAGGCCGAACGTGGCCGCGCCCTGGAACAGGCCCGGGCCCGCAAGGAGGCGATTGCCACCGAGGCGGAGGCCGTTGCCGCCGGCCACGACTGGCGGCTGGGAGTCGACCGGTTGCGCACGCTGCTGGAGGAGTGGAAGGCCCTCCCGCGTCTCGACCGTCAGGTCGACGACGCGCTCTGGCACCGCTTCTCCACCGCCCGGACGGCGTTCACCCGCAGGCGCAAGGCGCACTACGCCGAGCTGGGCGAGCGCCGGGAGGAAGCCCGTAGCGTCAAGGAAATCCTTGCCGCAGAGGCGGAGTCGCTGGCCGGCTCCCGGGACTGGGGCGCCACCTCGTCGCGGTTTCGCGACCTGATGCGCCGTTGGAAGGCTGCTGGACCCGCCCCGCGGGAGGCGGAAGACGCGCTCTGGCAGCGTTTCCGAGCCGCCCAGGACGAGTTCTTCGCGGCGCGCGCGACCTCGCTGAGTGAGCTCCAGTCCTCCGAACGGGCCAATCTGGCGGCCAGGCGAGCCCTGGTCACCGAGGCTGAGGCGCTGCTGCCGGTACAAGACGCCAAGGCGGCGCAGAGCTCGCTGCGCTCGATTCGAGACCGTTGGGATCAGACCGGCAAGGTGCCACGCGAGGCCGGCCGGTCGCTGGACGCGGCGTTGCGCGCCGTCGAGGATGCGGTCCGTTCCGCCCAGGAGACGCAATGGCGGCGGACCAACCCCGAGGGGAAGGCACGCGCGGCGGCAACAGTCGCTGCGCTGCGGTCCTCGATCGAGGGCCTCGAGCGCAGCGTGGCGGCGGCCCGGTCAGCGGGTGACGAGCGCACTGCGGCGGAGGCCGCCGAGGCGCTGGCGGCGCGGCAGGCCTGGCTTGTCGAAGCGCAGCGCGCCCTCACCGATTTCGGGGGCTGACCCTGCCGCCCGTGCCCTGCCGGGGGAGGCCAGCGGGTAGCCCAGCAGGCGAACCGAAGCGGTACCCGTATCCCCAGACCGTTTGCACTCACCGGGGGCGACTCGGGTCTGGCTCGATCTTCGCGCGCAGCCGACGAACGTGAACGGTCACGGTGTCGGTGCTTCCCACGGTGTAACCCCAGACCTCCTCCAGCAGCCGCTCCCGTGACATCGCCGCCCCCGCGTTGCGCAACAGACAACCGAGCAGCGCGAACTCCAGCACGGTCAAGGAGACTTCGCGGTCGTGGACGTACGCAGTGTGCCGGTCGAGGTCCATGGTGATCGGACCACCGCGGAGCAACGTCGGCTCTGGGGCGAGTTCCGGCGCCGGTGCCACGTTTCGCAGCGCCACCTCGATGCGGGCCACCAGCTCATCGACGACGTACGGCCAGGGAACGCAGTCGTCCGCACCGGCGCGCAACAGTGCCGCCCGTGCTGAAGAGCTGGGCAGCGGTCCGACGACGATCGTGGAGCAACCCGCTCTGGTCCGGACGCGCGCCACTGCGTCCAGCGGATCACCGGGCAGCAGTCCGACGTGGAGCACCAGGAGGTCAGGAGTCCAGCGGCCCGCGAGCTGGACGAGGTCCGCGACGTCATGGACGCCCAGGACGGCAAGCCCCCGCCCCAGCAGAGCACTCACCTCGCGGGAGGCCCACGACCCGGAAGGAGCGCCGTACAAGACCCGCGGCGCACCGCCGCCGGTGGCGTCAGCAGACAGTGCTGCCTCGGACACCCTGGCGTTGGGGCGCAGTGAGGTCGACTCGGCCGGATCCGAAGGGGCGTCAGTAACCGGTGGTCTTCCGGCGTCCTCGCTCGGCGGCCGCACGCGCCTTACGGTAAGGACGTCACAGGTCCCAACTCCAGGTCCTGTTGGGTGTCTCTTGGGGAGACCAGTTGTCTGAGCAACAACCGCCGGCAGACCGTCGCACCGCTACCGAGCTGCTGCTTGCGCTCGACGACCAGCCGGGGCGGAGCCTGCGCGAGCGCTTGGGCGCCGCGCTCAAGGACGCGGTCCGCACGGGCCGCCTGCCCCCGGGGACCCGCCTCCCGTCGACACGCGTGCTCGCGGCAGACCTGGCGGTGTCGCGTGGCGTCGTGGTCGACGCCTACGCCGAGCTGATAGCCGAGGGGTTCCTCATCAGCCGCGCCGGATCCGGCACCGTGGTCAGCAGCGCGGGCCGCTGGAGTGCCGCACCGCCGGGTGAGGCGTCAGGAGACCCCTCCACCCAGCGCACCGGAGCCGTGCAGTCCGACGTGCTCGACCTGCGGCCGGGGCCACCCGACCTGGCCGCCTTTCCCCGCGCGGCCTGGGCGGCGGCGATGCGCGATGTGCTGAGGACACTGCCCGACCACGAGCTCGGCTACGTCGCACCGTGGGGCAGCGACGCCATGCGGGAGACGCTCGCCACGTACCTCGCTCGGGTCCGGGGTGCGATGGTCAAGTCGCCGGATGTCGTGGTCGTCTCGGGGGTCACCCAGGGCCTGACCATCCTCGCTCGCGTCCTCGGCGCAGCGGGACATCGAACGCTTGCGGTCGAGTCTCCCGGCCACGCCTCCCAGCGGGACATCCTGTCTCGGCAGGGCCTGCAGATTCGCGACGTGCCGGTCGACGCCGAGGGCATCGATGCCGACGCTCTCGCGCGCACGCGCAGCCGGGCGGTGGTGGTGACCCCCGCCAACCAATATCCGTGCGGCGTGCTCCTATCGTCGGCTCGTCGGCGCGCACTCATCCGGTGGGCTGAGGACGTCGACGGCGTCGTCCTCGAGGACGACCACGACTCGGAGTTCCGGTACGAACGGCTGCCGGTGGGCTGTCTGCAAGGGCTTTCACCGGCCCGAGTGGCGTTGCTGGGGTCGGTGAGCAAGTCACTGGCACCCGGTCTGCGGCTCGGCTGGGTGGTGCCACCGGGATTCCTGCAGCCAGCGGTCAGAGCCTTGAAGAGGGACGACGACTTTGGCAGCGGCGTGCTCGACCAGCATGCGTTCTCGAGGCTCGTCGTCACCGGCGCGTACGACCGCCACCTGCGCCAGCTGCGTCATCGGTACCGGGAGCGCCGCAATGCCCTCGTCGGCGCCCTGGGTCGTGACCTGCCCAGCTGGCCCATCCAGGGTCAAGCTGCCGGGCTCCATGTCCTGGTGCGGCTGCCCCGCGATGTCGACGAGGCCGCGCTCGTTGACACCGCACTCGACACAGGTGTCGCGGTGCAGGGCACCGCAGCGATGTACGGCTCACTCCCACCCGTCGCTGGCCTCGTCATCGGCTACGCCCGCGCCCCGATCGGGCGTCTCGACGAGGGTGTGCGGAGGCTGGCCGCAGCGGCGGCGGCGGTGGCGCGCGGGCGTGGTGGCTCGTCCCGGGGCGCGCCGGCGCGTCGCCCGCGAGGCTCCACAGCGTTGGACTACTGCTGAGCTGTCGTAATAAGAGGGCCTAGATGTCGCACTATTGTTTCTCCAAGCCCATTCTTGTTCGTTTTCCGTAAGGTTCGTCCGCATACGTCCCTCGCGTTGCCTTTTCGTAAGGTCCATCTTCTGACTATCGCCCTAACCTTTCCTCACGCGCCTTCCTCGACCGCCGAGGAAGAAAGAACATGTGGCGGACCGTCGATCGCCGGCCCGCATCCGCTGACCGGGACCTTCGGTCGCAACGGTGAGGAGACGACCGTGAAAACGAACAGCAAGAAACTGCGTTGGGTGGTCACCGGAGTGGCGGCAACATCGCTACTGGCGGCCTCGACAACGATCGCCACCTCGCTGCGAGGCGTCGATCCCCGGCCGCCCTCTCCCGCGGTTGGGACTGAGGTGCCGGAAACGTACTTCGGACCTCCGGCATCGCGGTCATTCTCAGAGAACAACGAGTCACTGGTCGGGCCGGTGAAGCTGCTGAAGACCGGCACTATCGACCACAAGGCCCTGACGACGACGATCCCCCTCTATCTCGGTCATGACAAGCTCGGCAAGAACGTCTGGTTCATCCTCACCGATACCACCGATGAGGCCAACGCCGACGCGCTCGGCCTGAACTTCTCCGCCAAGCTCGCGTACGCCGACGTCGGCCGCGCCGTCCGTGACGCCTGGCTGCAAAAGGACGCCAGCCTGCTCTTCGAGACCGGCGCAGTGGACTTCTCGCCCGAGCGCATGCTGGTGCCCGGCAAGGGCGCCAACGCCTTCCCGCCTGCGGTGGCCAAGCCCGGCGCGGTCGGTGACGCGGACTACACGCCGTACATCAAGCTGGTCGAGGAGCCGGGGACTCCCATCTACAACGCCCCGGTCGTGGCCTACGACGTGAGTGCCAAGGAGATCAACTTCTGCAAGGGCGGCGTGGATTATGGCCTGGTCCACGACCGGGTCACGAAGATCTGTCCGCGCGCGGAGAGCAACGGACAGGGCACCGTCACCTTGCAGATGAGCGAGATCTTCAGCTTCGCCAAGCCCGCCACCTACATCAGCATGGAGGCGTCCGACCCGGTCGTGGCCACGCTTGACAAGGGCACGTTCACGCCGGCGCTCGCCGACCTTCCGGTCGGGCGCGACGACAGCGCCTTCAGCCCGATCGAGCGGTTGTTCTCGGTCGCGAACGGACCGACCGGCAAGAACAACCCCCAGCGTCAGGGCCTCAACAGCGCAGTTCTCGGCGAGGGCGACCCGCTCCAGGTCATCGGCGGCATCCCCACCGTGTCCAACGACTACAGCCCCGCCTGGGACTTGAATCTCGGGTTCTGGACGCCCGAGGCGGTCGAGAAGGGCTACCGGGCCCGGATCATCGACGAGTTCCAGTTCCTGGACCTCGTGCAGGCCGGTTGGATCACCGGCGAGGACGGCAAGCCGTTCGGGACCACCGGCATCGTGATCAACTGTCCGATCATCTTGCGCTTCCTCTGACCGGTACGCCAGCGCCGTGACGTCCATGACGTCCAGGACGTCCATGACAGCTCGGCGTCGTTGGGCCTGCCTCTCCCCCGGGGCAGGCCCAACGGATGGTTTGCCGGCGGACCCGGTCAACCGGCCGCCGTGGCCTCAGCCGGTGTGTGCGGCGCTGGTCATCCGGTAGACGTCGAAGACGCCGTCGACCTGGCGGACCGCCTTGAGCACATGTCCCAGGTGTTTGGGATCAGCCATCTCGAAGGTGAATCGGCTCTTGGCGATCCGGTCGCGGGTCGTGGTGACCGACGCGGAGAGGATGTTGACGTGTTGGTCCGAGAGCACCCGGGTGACGTCCGACAGCAGCCCTGAGCGGTCGAGCGCCTCGACCTGGACGGCGACCAGGAACACGCTCTGCGCCGTCGGTACCCACTCGACGTCGACCATCCGGCCGTACTCGCGGCGCAGTGAAGCGACGTTGCCACAGTCCTCGCGGTGCACGGACACCCCGGCGCCACGGGTGACGAAACCGACGATCGAGTCACCGGGCACGGGCGTGCAGCAGCGGGCGAGCTTGACCCACACGTCGCTGCTGCCCTTCACGACCACCCCCGGATCGCCGGACGGACGGCGCCGGCTGACCGGCGCCGTGGTGGTCACCTCCGCGGCGTCCTCGACCGTGCCCTCCGCACCGCCGAGGGACTGCACGCACCGCTGCACGACGCTCTGCGCGGACACGTGACCCTCGCCGACAGCGGCGTACAACGAGGAGATGTCGGGATAGCGCAGGTCGCTGGCGACGCCGGTGAGCACCTCCTGGCTGAGCAGCCGCTGCATCGGCAGCTCCTGCTTGCGCATCGCCCGGGCGATGGCCGTCTTGCCGAGCTCGATCGCCTCCTCGCGGCGCTCCTTCGAGAACCACTGGCGGATCTTGTTGCGGGCGCGCGGGCTCTTGACGAACGTCAGCCAGTCCCGGCTCGGCCCGGCGCCCTCGGCCTTGGAGGTGAAGATTTCGACCACGTCGCCGTTCTCCAGCGTCGACTCCAGCGACACCAGCCGGCCGTTGACCCGGGCACCGATGCAGCGGTGACCCACCTCGGTGTGCACGGCGTAAGCGAAGTCGACGGGTGTCGACCCGGTGGGCAGCGCCATCACGTCGCCCTTGGGCGTGAAGACGTACACCTCGGTGGAGGTGATTTCAAAGCGCAGCGATTCGAGGAACTCCCCGGGATCCTCGGTCTCCCGCTGCCAGTCCAGCAGCTGGCGCAGCCAGGCCATGTCGTTGGGCCCGCCGGGGTCGACGGTGGCCGGCACCACCGCCGCTCCGCCGCGGACGGCGCCGATCGTGGTGGTATGCCCTGCGTCGCCGGTGTCCTTGTACTTCCAGTGCGCGGCGATGCCGTACTCCGCCCGCCGGTGCATCGCGACCGTACGCAGCTGCAGCTCGACGGGCTTGCCCTCGGGCCCGATGACCGTCGTGTGCAGCGACTGGTACATGTTGAACTTGGGCATCGCCACGTAGTCCTTGAACCGTCCGGGCACGGGGTTCCACCGGGCGTGCACCACCCCGAGCACCGCGTAGCAGTCCCGGACACTGTCGACGAGGACCCGGATGCCGACGAGGTCATAGATGTCGGCGAAGTCACGACCCCGCACGATCATCTTCTGGTAGATCGACCAGTAGTGCTTGGGCCGGCCGGTCACGCTGGCCTTCAGCTTGGCCGCGCGCAGGTCATCGTGGACTTGGTCGATGACCGCCGCCAGGTAGTCGTCGCGCGACGGCGCCCGCTCGGCGACCATGCGCACGACCTCCTCGTAGACCTTGGGGTGCAAGGTGGCGAAGGAGAGGTCCTCGAGCTCCCACTTGATCGTGTTCATCCCGAGCCGGTGCGCCAGCGGGGCGTAGATCTCGAGCGTCTCGCGAGCCTTGCGCTCCGCGCTCTGCTGCGACACGTAGCGCCAGGTGCGGGCGTTGTGCAGCCGGTCCGCGAGCTTGATGACCAGGACCCGGATGTCCTTGGACATCGCGACGACCATCTTGCGGACCGTCTCGGCCTGCGCCGCCTGGCCGTACGTCACCTTGTCCAGCTTGGTGACGCCGTCGACGAGCATCGCCACCTCGTCGCCGAAGTCGGCGCGCAGCCGGCCCAGCGTGTACGGGGTGTCCTCGACGGTGTCGTGGAGCAGTGCCGCAGCCAGCGTCGGCGGCGTCATGCCCAGCTCGGCCAGGATCGTCGCGACCGCCAGCGGGTGGGTGATGTACGGGTGACCGCTCTTGCGACGCTGTCCCTCGTGCGCCTGGGCGGCCGTGTCGTAAGCCCGCTCCAGCAGGGTGAGGTCGGCCTTGGGATGGGTGCCGCGGACGGTGCGGAAGAGCGGCTCGAGCGCGGGGTTCACCGGGCCGCGCTGAGAGGTCAACCGGGCCAGTCGCGCCCGCACCCGCACCGACGCCGAGGCGGGCGGCCCGAACCCCTCGGGGGGCTCGGGCTCTGCGGCGCTCAGCGCCGTGCTGGCGATGCGCTCGTCGGCCACTGCTGCGGTGTGCTCCTCCTGACGGGGCGCAGCCAGTCTAGGACGATCACTCCAGCGGTGTCCGCCGGCGGCGGGGAGCAGCCGCCGGTGTGCTCGCGGCGGCTCAGCGGCGCCCGCGTGGCGAACCGCCGCGACGCTGGCTGCGGGTGCTTCGTTGCGGCTGGGCTCGAGACCCGCTGGGCGCCGCGGGCCGCGGGGTCGCTGGCGCGGCAGCGGTGGCGCCGGGTGGCGCGTCGTCCGCGACTGCTGCGGTTCCGGTAGGTCCAGGCTCCGGAGCGCTCGACGTGGCCGGCGGCTCGGCGGCCAGGGCCGTCGCACCGGGGGGCTTGGCGGCCCGTCCTTTGGCCGAGCCTGCTTTGGCGGCTCGGGGTTGGGCGGCCGGGGGTTGGGCGGCCCGGGGTGAGACGACAACAGCCGGCGTAGCGGACGAAGACTCCGCCGGTGGGTCAGCGGTTGCCACGCTGGCCCCGACCGGCCGGCGCTTGCCCGGACGTCCACCGCCGGTGGGGACACGGCCGACGGGCGCCGTCCCCGGCCGGGGGCGGGCGGTCCGCCCGGAGCGGCGGGCGGCGACCCGGGCGGCCAGGCCGCGCATCGCCGGCTCCCGCTCCTTGAGGTAAGCCAGCAGCGGCGTGGCGAGGAAGACCGAGGAGAAGGTCCCCACCGCGATTCCGATGAACAGCACGAGGGCGAAGTCCTTGAGCGTGCCGGCCCCCAGCAGCCCAGCGCCGACGAAGAGGATCGCGGCGACGGGCAGCAAGGCAATGATCGAGGTGACAAGGGAGCGGACGAGCGTCTGGTTGACGGCGAGGTTGGCCGCCTCGGTGTACGTCCGCACCGACTGCCCGCCGATGCCCTTGGTGTTCTCCCTGACCTTGTCGAAGACGACGACGGTGTCGTAGAGCGAGTAGCCGAGGATCGTGAGCAGGCCGATGACGGTCGCAGGGGTCACGTCGAACCCGACGAGTGCGTAGATCCCCACGGTGGCGATCAGGTCGTGCAGCAGCGCGACGATCGCGCTGAGCGCCATCTTGGGCTCGAATGCCAGCGACAGGTACACCGTGATGAGCACGAGGAAGGCCAGCAGGCCGTACAGCGCCTTGCGAGTGATCTCCTCGCCCCAGGACGGACCGACGACCTGCGTGGTCACCTCCTCCGGCGAGGTGCCGACGGCGTCGGCCAGGGCGTCGCGGACCTCGGCGGACTGTGCAGTGGTCAGGTCGCCGGTCTCGACGCTCACCCGCTGGTCACCGCCGCTGCCGACGATGGTGACGATGGGTGAGCGCGCCGCGTCGATGCCCGTCCCGGTGACTGCTTCCCGGACGTCCGCGACGGCCTGGTCGCTACTCAGCTGGCCCACGCTCGCGTCGAACTCCGCCCCTCCGCGGAACTCGATGCCGAGGTTGAGGCCGCGCAGCAGAACGGCGAGCAGCGACACGGCGACGATGGCTGCCGACACGAGCAGCCAGGTGCGGATACGCCCGACGATGTCGATCGAGGTCTCACCGCGGTAGAGCCGCGCACCCAGAGGCGCCGTGGCGGCCATGCTTCAGGCCCCCTTCGCCGAGAGTCGGGTGACTGTCGTGGCCGGGGCGCCGATCCGGGTGGGGTCGAAGCCCGACAGCGGGTGGCCGCGGCCGAAGAACCTGCGGCTGGCGAGCAGCGTCAGGAACGGTTTGGTAAATAGGAAGACGACGACGAGGTCGACCAGCGTGGTGAGGCCGAGGGCGAAGGCGAACCCCTTGACGCTGCCGGCGGCGAAGACGTACAACGCGCCGGCGGCGAACAGCGACACCACGTCGCTGACGATGATCGTGTGCCGCGCCCGGCGCCAACCCACCTCGACCGCCATGCGCACCGAGCGGCCGTCGCGGATCTCGTCGCGCACCCGCTCGAAGAAGACGACGAAGGAGTCGGCGGTGATGCCGATGGCGACGATGAGGCCGACGACGCCGGCGAGCACGAGGGTGAAGCCAATCGCCTCCCCGAGCAGCACGATCAGCGCGTACGTCATGACTGCGGCGATGGCGAGGCTGGCCAGCACAACGATCCCGAGCGCCCGGTAGTACAACAGCGAGGCGAGCACGACCAGCCCGAGCCCGATTGCACCGGCCAGCAGTCCGTTGTCGAGCTGGTCGCGCCCGAGGGTGGCCGAGACGGTGGTCACCTCGCTGGTGTCGAACGTCAGCGGCAGCGAGCCGTAGCTGAGCACGTTAGCGAGCTGCTCGGCCTCCGCCTGGGTGAAGTCACCGGTGATCTGGGCCTGCCCACCGGGGATCGGCTCGTCGACGCTCGGGGCGGACACGACGAGCCCGTCGAGAACGATGGCGAACTGGTTGCGCCCCGTGGCCGCCTGCTGCGACAGCTCGCGGGTCGAGCGCAGGAACTTGTCGGCGCCCTCGCTGGTGAAGTCGAGCTGGACGGTCCAGGAGAACTCGCCCTGCGGGATGCCGGCCGAGGCGTCGGCGACGTCGGTGCCCAGCACGTCGGCCGGGCCGAGCAGGTAACGCGAGGTGCTGTCGCGATCACAGGTCAGCAGCGGCTCGTTGGGGTCGTCGGGCTCGTTGCGCTCCAGGTCGCGGCAGTCCAGCTGCTGCAGCTGCTGGAGCTGCTCGCGGCTCGGCTGGCTGGGGTCGACCGGTGGGGCGGAGGGCGTGGCCGTCGGCGTCGGGCTCTCCCGCGGTGTCGGCGTCTGCGTCCTCGGCTGCGGGGTGGCGTCTGGACTACGGCTGCCATCCGGGCGGGGCGACGGGGTGGTTCGGCCACGGCTGGCCGGATCAACCAGCGGGACGCGCTCGACGATTTCGGCACTGGTGAGAGCAGCATTGTTGCCGCGGCCACCACCTGAGGGAGCTCCGGAAGGAGCCCCGGAAGGCTCGACGGAGACGCTCGGCTGCGGCGTGGCGCGGTTGCGGGGGGAGGCGTCCGGCGACGCGCCCCCGGTGGGCCCGCTGGTGGGGGACGCGGTGGCGCGGGGGCGGGGTGCAGGCGCAGTGCCGGGGATGATCTGCAGGACCGGGCGGAACCGCAGCTCCGCGGTCTGGCCCACGAGCTCGATGACCTCTTCCTCGCCAGCCCCGGGGACCGCCACCACGATGTTGTCGCTGCCCTGCTGGGTGACCTCGTTCTCGGCGACGCCCGCGCCGTTGACCCGATCCCGGATGATCTGCACGGCCTGCTTCATCTGGGTGTCGTCCGGTGCACCACCGCCCGGCGAGCGAGCGGTCAAGGTGATGCTCGTGCCACCGCGCAGGTCGAGACCGAGCCGCGGCACCCAGGCGTCCAGCGTCCCCATCAGCACGGCCATCGCGGCGAGGGTGACCGCCAGCAGGGCCAGCGGCCGCCAGGCGCGCGGGGCGTTGGTCTGAGTCACGGTCCTCGGGTCTCTTCGTTGATGATCGACAGGCTGCGCAGTGGGTCCCCGCTGCGAACGGCTGGGCTCACGGCGTGGTGCCCGCCCCCGCACCGGGACCGGCGTTGCTCTCCGGCGGAGACTGTGGCCTCACCTCCGGCCGGGTCACCGGCTTGGTTTCCGGGTGGGCAGCCGGCTCGTCCAGCAGGCGGACCACGGCCTGGCGTGCGTAGCGAACCTGCACCCCGGTAGCGATCTCGAGCAAGACGACGTCGTCCTCGAGCGCCACGACGCTGGCGTACATGCCGCTGCTCGTCATCACCCGACGGCCGGGCGCCAGCTCACCCTGGACACGGGCCACGTCACGCTGGCGGTTGCGCGCCGGGCGCAGCACGAAGAGCCAGAACACCACGAGCACGAGGAGGAGCGGCAGCAGTCCGAGCAGGTCGGGCATGAAGCGGTGCGTCCTTCCTGGACGAGATGTGGGGCGAGTGTAGTGGCGGGCCGCCTGAGACCGCCGTCCCCGCTCGGGCTCGGCCCTCCTCTCTCGCCCCCCGTCACTCGCCCTCGTCCGCCCCCGCGAACAAGTCGACCGCACCCGGCCCTGCCACCGGTGTCATGCCGAGGTGCCGCCACGCCGATGCGGTCGCGACGCGTCCCCGCGGAGTGCGGGCCAGCAGCCCGAGCCGGACCAAGAAGGGCTCGGCGACCTCCTCGACGGTCTCCGGCTCCTCCCCCACCGCGATCGCCAGCGTCGAGAGACCGACCGGCCCGCCACCGAAGCGGCGGCAGACCGCGTCCAGCACCGCCGTGTCCAGCCGGTCGAGGCCGAGCGCATCGACCTCGTACAACCGCAGCGCCGCCTGAGCCTGTGGGACGTCGACGACCCCGCTGCCGTGGACCTGTGCGTAGTCACGGACCCGGCGGAGCAGCCGGTTGGCGATCCGGGGCGTGCCCCGGGAACGTCCGGCGATCTCCTTGGCGCCGTCGTCGCTCAGCGGCACCTCCAGCAGCCCGGCCGAGCGGTGCAGCACGTGCTCGAGCTCGGCCGGGTCGTAGAAGTCGAGGTGGGCGGTGAAGCCGAACCGGTCCCGCAGCGGCCCGGGCAACAGGCCCGCCCGCGTCGTGGCCCCGACCAGCGTGAACGGCGGGATCTCCAGCGGGATGGATGTCGCCCCTGGGCCCTTGCCCACGACGACGTCGACCCGCAGGTCCTCCATCGCGAGGTAGAGCACCTCCGCGGCGGGCCGGGACACCCGGTGGATCTCGTCGAGGAACAACACCTCCCCCTCGCCGAGCGAGGTGAGGATCGCGGCCAGGTCACCGGCGTGCTGGATCGCCGGCCCCGACGTCACCCGGATCGCCGCGCCGAGCTCGGCGGCGACGATGAGCGCGAGCGTTGTCTTGCCGAGTCCGGGTGGCCCCGACAGCAGCAGGTGGTCCGGCACCCGACCACGGCGGCGCGCCGCCTCCAGCACGAGCGCGAGCTGCTCACGTACCCGTTGCTGGCCGATGAACTCCGCCAGCCGGCGCGGTCGCAGCGCCGACTCGACGGCCCGTTCGTCCCCGCCCGCGTCCGCGTCGACGAGCGCGCGGCCGGGACCGTCGGACGGGCGCACGCTCATCCGGTCCGGTCGAGCGCGCGCAACGCCGCCCGTAGCAGGGCGGCGACGTCAGGCTGCTGCTCGTCGGCGGTCGCCGCCACCGCGTCGACGGCGGAGTCGGCCTCGCGGGCGGACCAGCCCAGCCCGACCAGCGCGCCGTGCACCTGCTGGCGCCAGCCGGCAGCGGCGCCGGCATGGGGGCTGCCTGCTCCGAGCGGACTGCGGGCGGTGGGGGCGCCGAGCCGGTCGCGCAGCTCGAGCACGATGCGCTGGGCACCCTTGCGCCCGATGCCGGGGACGCGGCTGAGCTCAGCAATGTCCTCGGCGGCGACGGCCCGGCGCAGGTCGTCCGGGCCGTGCACCGCGAGCATGGCGAGGGCGAGCCGCGGCCCTACTCCGCTCGCCGTCTGCAGCAGCTCGAAGACGCTGCGCTCGTCCTCGTCGGCGAAGCCGTACAGCGTCAGCGACTCCTCCCGGACGACCAGGGAGGTGGGCAGGGATGCCGGTTCGCCAAGGCGCAACAGCGCCAGCGTGGCCGGACTGCACTGCACGGCGACTCCCACGCCGCCGACCTCGACGACGGCCTGCTCGGGACCCACGGCCGTGACCAGGCCCCGCAGCGACGCGATCATCAACGATCTCCACCCGGTACGGGCATCGCCGCGGCCAGCCGCGCGTGCGCGGCTCCACGCCAGACATGACATATGGCCAGCGCGAGCGCATCGGTGGCATCGCGCGGCGCCACCGGCTGGTCCGTCCCCAGCAGTCGGGTCACCATCGCGGCGACCTGCGCCTTGCCGGCCCCGCCGTGCCCGGTGACGGCGGCCTTGACCTCACTCGGCGTGTGCACCGCCACCGGAAGGCCCGCCCGCGTTGCGGCGAGGATCGCGACCCCGCTCGCCTGGGCGGTGCCCATGACGGTGCGGACGTTGTGCTGGCTGAAGACCCGTTCCACTGCGACCGCATCCGGCGAATGGTCTTCCAGCCAGGCACGGATCGCGGCATCGACCACGGCGAGCCGCTCGCCCAGAGCCGCCTGCGGCGCGGTGCGGACCACATCGACCGCGACGAGGCGCAGCGGACGGCCCGGCTGGCCGTCCACCACACCGAGGCCGCATCGGGTGAGGCCAGGATCGACGCCGAGCACCCGCACGCCGCGGCTCCTCTGCTTGCGAACGTGTGTTCGGTTGGACGCTACCGGCGACCGGTGGCGGCCGGCGGCGCGACACGCGCGCGGGGAGTCCGGCGTGGCGTTGAACCAACTCATGGTGGCAGCCCTGGCCCGCTGGCCGTCCGTCATCCACAAGCCGGTGGTGCGGCTCAACCGACGGACGTCAGCACCTCGTCGGAAACCTCGAAGTTGGCCCAGACGTCCTGCACGTCGTCGCAGTCCTCCAGCGCGTCGACGAGGCGGAAGACCCGCCGGGCGGCGTCCTCGTCCAAGGGCACGGAGACGTTCGGCAGCCAGGCCGACTCGGCGGACTCGTAGTCGAGGCCCGCCCCCTGCACGGCTCGGCGTACCGCCAGCAGGTCGGCGGCCTGGCTCACCACCTCGAACGACTCCCCGAGGTCCTCGACCTCCTCGGCACCGTGCTCGAGGACGACCTCGAGCACCTCGTCCTCACCGATCGCGCGCCCGGCCTGCTGCTTGGGCAGGACGAGCACGCCCTTGCGCTCGAACAAGTAGGCCACGCTGCCGGGGTCGGCCATGGAGCCACCGTTGCGGGTCATAGCTGTCCGGACTTCGCTGGCCGCGCGGTTGCGGTTGTCGGTCAGGCACTCGACGAGCACCGCGACACCTCCGGGGCCGTACCCCTCGTAGGAGACGGTTTGGTAGTCGGCGCCGCCCGCCTCCAGGCCGGCGCCGCGCTTGACCGCGCGCTCGATGTTGTCGTTGGGGACCGAGGACTTCTTGGCCTTTTGGATGGCGTCGTAGAGGGTCGGGTTGCCGGCCGGGTCGGCGCCCCCCGTCCGCGCCGCCACCTCGACGTTCTTGACCAGCCGGGCGAACAGCTTGCCGCGCCGGGCGTCGACCACCGCCTTCTTGTGTTTGGTGGTGGCCCACTTGGAGTGGCCGCTCATCCCTTGCCCTCCACGCTCTCGGTCACGATGTCGAGGAACAGCGCGTGGACGCGCGGGTCACCGCTGAGCTCGGGGTGGAAGGACGTCGCGAGCAGCGAGCCCTGGCGAACCGCCACGATCCTACCGGCGGCAGGTCCGCCCTCCTCTCCCGCGGCGGGGGCTGCGGGAACGCGCGCGAGGACCTCCACCCCCGCCCCGACGTCCTCCACCCAGGGGGCGCGGATGAACACCGCGTGGATCGGCGCGCCGTCCGCCAGCGCGGGGAAGTCGAGATCGGCCTCAAACGAGTCGACCTGACGGCCGAAGGCGTTGCGGCGCACCGTGACGTCAATCCCCCCGATGGTCTGCTGCCCGGCCGCCGCGTCGTGGAGCCGGTCGGCGAGCAGGATCATCCCCGCGCAGGAGCCGTACGCCGGCATCCCGGCACGCACCCGCTCGCGCAGCGGGTCGAGCAGCCCGAAGGTGCCGGCGAGGCGCCACATCGTGGTGGACTCCCCACCGGGTATCACGAGGGCGTCAACGCCGCCGAGCTGCTGCTCGCTGCGGACGGCGGTTGCGGTCACGCCAAGACCGGCCAGCATCTCCAGGTGCTCGCGCACGTCCCCCTGCAGCGCGAGCACGCCGATCACCGGCTGGGCCACGACCCCTCCCCCTCGGTCTGGGCAGGGTGGAGCGTCGTCCCGACACCTGCCGCGACGCGCTACCAGCCGCGGGTGGCGTAGCGCTGATCCGCCGGCAGGTCGGCGACGTTCAGCCCTACCATCGCCTCACCGAGCCCGCGCGAGACCTTGGCCACGACGTCCGGACTGTCGTGATGGGTGACCGCGGCCACGATGGCAGCCGCCCGCTTGGCCGGGTCACCGGACTTGAAGATGCCGGAGCCGACGAAGACGCCCTCGGCGCCCAGCTGCATCATCATCGCCGCGTCGGCTGGCGTGGCGATGCCGCCGGCGGTGAACAACACCACCGGGAGCTTGCCGAGGCTCGCGACCTCGCGCACCAGTTCGATGGGGGCGCGCAGCTCCTTGGCGGCGGCGTAGAGCTCCTGCTCCTCCATCCGGGTGAGCGCCCGGATGGAGCTGCGGATCGCTCGCATGTGCCGGGTCGCCTCGACGACGTTGCCGGTGCCCGCCTCGCCCTTGGACCGGATCATCGCCGCGCCCTCACTCAGCCGGCGCAGCGCCTCACCGAGGTCGGTCGCGCCGCACACGAACGGGACCGTGAACGCCCACTTGTCGATGTGGTGCGCCTCGTCGGCCGGGGTGAGCACCTCGGACTCGTCGACGTAGTCGACGCCGATCGCCTCGAGCACCCGAGCCTCGACGAAGTGGCCGATGCGGGCCTTGGCCATGACCGGGATGGACACCGCCGACACGATCGAGTCGACCATGTCGGGGTCGCTCATGCGGGCGATGCCGCCGTGCGCCCGGATGTCGGCCGGGACCCGCTCCAGGGCCATGACCGCGACCGCACCTGCGTTCTCGGCGATCCGCGCCTGGTCGGCGGTGACGACGTCCATGATCACGCCGCCCTTGAGCATCTCGGCCATGCCGCGCTTGACCCGTGCCGTCCCGACCCGAGGCGTGTTCTCCACAGCTGCGGAGGGGCTGGCCGGGGTGGCTGCAGCAGGGTTGGGTGTCACAGGGCTGGTCACGGGGCTCGCCTCGCTGGTCGGTCGACGGGTACGTCCTCATGGTAGGCGCCCGGTAGCCGCCCGGACCCGCTCATAGACGCCGAGCACCTCCCCGGCGACGACGTCCCAGTCGTAGCGGCGGACCGCGGCCGCGCCGGCCGCGCGCAGCGTTTCGCGGCGCTGCGCGTCGCTCAGCAGGGCGAGGATGTCGCGGGTCAAGGCGCCGGGGTCGCCCGCCGGGGTGAGCGCGCCCAGCCGGCCGCCGTCCAGGACGGCCCGGAACGCGGGCAGGTCGCTGGCGAGCACCGGCGCACCGGCGGCCATCGCCTCAAGGAGCACGATGCCGAAGCTCTCCCCGCCGGTCTGGGGCGCGACGTAGAGGTCCGTGGACGCCAGCAGCGCCGCCTTGTCCGCCTCGCCGAGCTCGCCCAGGAACGAGACCGACGGTCGTACGTGCGCCGGCAAGTCCCGGCAGGCGTCCCCGATGTCGCCGCGACCGGCCACGAGCAACCGGGTGCCGGGACGGGCGCTGCACACCCCAGGCCAGGCGGCGAGCAGGACCGCGAGCCCCTTGCGTGGCTCGTTCAGCCGGCCCAAAAACGACACGGTGCCCGCGGGCGAGCTCCACCGGCCACGCCGGGTCGCGGCAGCGAAGCGGTCCACGCGCACCCCGTTGGGGATCAACACGGGAGAGCCGCCGTGCGCGGACACGAGGGTGTCGCGCGCCGCCGCGGAGACGGCGATGCGGGCATCGAGCTTGCGCAGCGCCGGCTCCAGCACGCGGTGCGCGGAACGCATGGCCGGTGAGCGCGTCGCTGCCGCGTGGAACGTGGCGACGACCGGGCCCTCCGCCGCCCACAGGGCGAGCAGGGAGACGCTCGGCGCCGCGGGCTCGTGCACGTGCAGGACGTCGAAGCAGCCCGTGCGCAGCCACCGCCGGGTGCGCAGCGCGGATGGCGGGCCGAAGGCCACGTGGGCGACCGCCCCGTTGTAGGGCACGGGGACACTGCGCCCCGCCGGGACCACGTAGGCCGGTAAGGGCTGGAGCCCGTCAGTGGGTGCCAAGACCGACACCTCGTGGCCGCGGCTGAGCAGCACCTCAGTTAGGTCCCGCACGTGCACCTGCACCCCTCCGGGGAAGTCCCAGGAGTAGGGACAGGCCAGCCCGACCCTCATCGCGGCGCCGGTCCGGGGCCGTCCCCGTCCGCCGCCCACACCGGTTGCCACATGTGCCAGTCCTGGGGATGAGCGGCGAACGCGGCGGTGAAGACGTCGGCGACCCCCTGCGTCATTGCGACGAGCTGAGCCGAGCGCTGCGCCCCGACCGGCGCGCGTACCTCGTCGTGGAAGGTGAGCACGATGCCGTGGCGTGGCTCCTTGCCCGCGTAGTACACGGTTACCGGCAGCAGCGCGGACCCCGTCGCGAGCGCGAGCGCCGCCGGACCGGCGGGGAGCCGGGCGGGCTCGCCGGCCAGTGACACCAACACGCCGCCGGTGGACAGCTCACGGTCGGCCAGCAGCGGCACCAGCCGGGGCTCCCGCAGCCGCGCCGCGAGCGTCGCGAAGACATGGCCGTCGCCGCCGGTGAGCGGCAGGATCTCCATGCCCAGCCCGGTACGGAAGGCGGCGAAACGCTCGTACAGCCGCTCGGGCCGCAACCTCTCGGCCACCGTGGTCACCGGCGCGCCCGTACGGCAGGCCCACGCCCCGGCATGGTCCCAGTTGCCCATGTGGGGCAGGGCGGCGACCACTCCTCGACCGGCCGCCAGCGCGTCGCGCAGCCGGTGTTCGCCCTCGACGAGGACCCGGTCGACCACCCGGTCGCGCTCCCAGTCCGGCATCCGGAACGCGTCGCACCAGTAGCGCAGGTAGGACCGCGTCGCCGCTCGGCTGAGCGCCCGCACATCCTCACCCGGCGGCGGATCCGGCGGCGGACCCGGCGGCGAATGTGGCATGGCCGCGGACCAGGTCAGCACCCGCTGGAGGTTCGCCTCCAGCCGCCGTACGCCGGGTCCGTGCCGCCACCAGACGAGGTCGGCCGCGTGCCGGAAGAGCCGGTACGCCACCGGTTCGGGCAGCCGCGGGACGACCGCCCAGGCGCAACTGAAGGCACCGGTCACCAGCCGGTCGCGCAGCGGGTCGCCAGGGCGCCGGACCGGGTTGCGCACGTCTCAGCGGACCTGCGTCAGGGACTGCTGCCGCACGAGGAGCACCCGCTGGACCACGGTGTAGAGGCTGGCCGCCGCCAGCAGCGCGAGGACGACCACCAGTACGGTCGGCGGCCACAGGATCCCCGTCCACCCGGTGGTTACCAGGGCGACGACGAGCCGGTCCGCTCGCTCGGCGATACCGACGTCGGCGCGCATGCCGAGTCCCTCGGCGCGGGCGCGGACGTACGGCACGACCGAGCCGAGCACCAGGCAGGCCAGCGCCACCGAAGTCCCCACGGGGTCGTCCTGCGGTCCGGCGAACCACAGCACCAGCCCGCCGAACACCGCGGCGTCGCCCACCCGGTCGAGGACCGAGTCGAGGAAGGCGCCCCACGGGCTGGAGCGACCAGCCTGGCGGGCCATGATGCCGTCCACGGCGTCGCTGAACACGAAGGCCGTGACCACGAGGGTGCCGATCATGAGGTGACCGCGGGGGAAGAACACCAGCGCCCCGACACAGACCCCGAGCGTCCCGACCAGCGTGACGGCGTCGGGGCTCACCCCCGCCCGGAGCAGCGCCGCCGCAACGGGGCTGAACAGCCGGGTGAAGAAGGCACGGGCGAAGCGGTTGAGCATGCGGCGAGCCGGTCCCCGATCCGGGCACGGGGGTGGAGGGCGGCGCCATGCTAGCGACCCTCGGCCACCACCCCCGTACGCCTCGTGCCGAACGCGGGCCCCCTTGCCTGGTCGGCTCCGGCGGGTGAAGGGTGTCCGGGAGCGTTCCGCGCACCTCAGGAGGCAGCCGTGGCGGACAAGAACGCAGGACCACTCGGAGCCGCCGGCCGGGCACCGACGGCCGACCGGCCTGACGACGTCCGCAACGTCGTGCTGGTCGGCCACACCGGCGCCGGCAAGACCACGCTGGTCGAGGCGCTGCTGGCGGCCACCGGCACCGTCGCGCGCGCCGGTCGGGTCGAGGACGGCACGACGGTCTCGGACTGGGACGAGGCGGAGGTGCGCCAGCAGCGTTCGGTTGGCCTGTCCCTCGCGCCGCTCGTCGCCGACGGGATCAAGGTCAACCTGCTCGACACCCCCGGCTACGCCGACTTCGTTGGGGACCTGCGCGCCGGTCTGCGCGCGGCCGACTGCGCTCTCTTCGTCGCCTCGGCGGTGGACGGGGTCGACGGCACGACGCGCATGCTGTGGCAGGAGTGCGCCGCGGTGAACATGCCGCGAGCGGTGGTGCTCACCAAGCTCGACCACCCGCGTGCTGACTTCGACGCCGCGCTGGCTGCCTGCCAAGAGGCCTTTGGCGGCAAGGTGCTGCCGCTCTACCTGCCGGTGCGGGGAGCCGACGGCGCCGTGAACGGTCTGGTGGGGCTGCTCTCGCAGCGGTTGTTCGAGTACACCGACGGCACCAGAGCCGTGCGAGACCCGGCGCCGGAGGACGTCGAGCGCATCGGCCCTGCCCGCGACGCGCTCATCGAGGGCATCATCGAGGAGTCCGAGGACGAGACCCTTATGGAGGGCTACCTGGAGGGCGCGCTGCCGGACGTCTCGGTGCTGGTCAAGGACCTCGAGAAGGCCGTGGCAAACGCCTCTTTCTTCCCCGTGGTCCCAGTGTGCGCCCTCACCCGGGTGGGCACCGCCGAGCTGCTCGAGGTGATGACGAGCGCGTTCCCCTCGCCCTACGAGCACCCGCTGCCCGAGGTCCGCCAGCTCGACGGCACCCCGCGCGGCGACCTCACCTGCGACCCGGCCGGGCCGCTGCTCGCCGAGGTGGTCAAGACCGCCACCGACGCCTACGTCGGACGCATCAGCCTGGTCCGCGTCTTCTCCGGGACGTTGCGCCCCGATGCCGTGGTACACGTGTCGGGTCACGCGGCGGCCTTTGCGGGTGACGCTGCGGGCGGCGCCGCGGGAGGCGGCGGGGGTGACGCTGCGGGCGGCTCTGCCGGTGGTCAAAGCGGGGCGGCGCACGAGCATGACGAGGACGAGCGCATCGGCACCCTCTCCGTACCGCTGGGCAAGGTGCAACGCAGCGTCGGCCACTGCGTCGCCGGCGACATCTGCGCGGTGGCCAAGCTCTCCCGGGCCGAGACCGGGGACACCTTGTCCGACCGCGACGACCCGCTGCTCATGCGCCCCTGGGCGGCGCCCGAGCCGCTGCTCCCGGTCGCGGTCACCGCCCGTTCCAGGGCGGACGAGGACAAGCTGTCCACGGCCCTGCACCGGCTCGAGGCCGAGGACCCCACGCTCCGCATCGAACACAACGTCGAGACCCGTCAGCTCGTCCTGTGGACCATGGGCGAGGCGCACACCGACGTGCTGCTGGACCGGCTCTCCAGCCGGTACGGCGTCGCCGTCGACCCCGTCGAGCTGCGCGTCCCGCTGCGGGAGACGTTCGCCGGGACGGCGTCCGGGCACGGGCGGCACGTCAAGCAGTCCGGCGGCCACGGCCAGTTCGCCGTCTGTGACATCGAGGTCGAGCCGTTGCCGTCCGGCGCGGGGTTCGAGTTCGTCGACAAGGTCTTCGGCGGATCCGTCCCGAAGCAGTTCATCCCCAGCGTCGAGAAGGGCGTACGGGCACAGCTCGAGCGTGGCGTCGTCGCCGGCTACCCCATGGTCGACGTCCGGGTCACCCTGCGCGACGGCAAGGCCCACTCCGTCGACTCCTCCGACATGGCCTTCCAGACCGCCGGGGCGCTGGCCCTCAAGCAGGCGGCCACGACCGGGGCGACCGCCTTGCTGGAGCCCGTGGACGAGCTTGGCGTGCTCGTGCCGGACGACTACGTCGGCGCGGTGATGAGCGACCTGTCCTCGCGACGTGGCCGGGTGTTGGGCACCGAGCCGGTCGGCGGCGGGCGGACGCTGGTCCGGGCCGAGGTGCCGCAGGTCGAGGTGGTGCGTTACGCGATCGACCTGCGCTCGATCAGCCACGGGACGGGCACGTTCAGCCGATCCTTCGCCCGCTACGAGCCGATGCCGGCGCAGCTGGCCGCCAAGGTCCGCGAGACGGTTGCGGCGCACCCCTGACGGTTGACGCCGGTGCTAGTCCGGCCAGGCCTGCGCGAGCAGCTGGCGGGTCTCCCCCAGCAGCTGCGGGATCACCTTGGTCTCGGCGAGGACCGCGATGAAGTTGGAGTCGCCACCCCAGCGCGGCACCACATGCTGATGGAGGTGGTCGGACAGCGATCCCCCGGCTACGCCACCGAGGTTGAGCCCGACGTTGAACCCGTGCGGCGCAGAGGCCGCGCGCACCGCGCGTACGGCCTGCCGGGTGAACGTCGTGAGCTCCTGCGCCTCCGCCTCGGTGAGGTCCTCCAGGTCGGCGACGTGGCGGTACGGCACCACCATCAGGTGGCCCGGGTTGTACGGGTGCAGGTTGAGCACCGCGTACACCTGCCGGCCGCGGGCGACCACCAGCGCGTCCTCGTCGGGCAGCGAAGGTATCCGGCAGAACGGGCAGCCACCGCCCCCGTCGGCCCCCGCCGCGGACTCGGCCTTGATGTAGGCCATCCGGTGCGGGGTCCACAACCGGCGCAGCCGGTCGGGTACGGCGACGCCGTCCTGCTCGACCAGCTCCGGACCCTCGGTCATACCTGCAGGCGCCGCTCGACGGCGTCGAGCACCTCGGCGACCGCCTCGTCGAGCGGCACCGCGTTGCGCTGGGAGCCGTCGCGGTAGCGGAAGGACACCGCCCCCTTGGACACGTCGTCGTCACCGGCGATCAGCATGTACGGCACCTTGGCCCGCTGAGCGTTGCGAATCTTCTTCTGCATCCGGTCGGCCGAGGTGTCGACCTCCACCCGGACCCGCTGCGAGCGCAGCCGCTCGGCGACCTGCTCGAGGTAGCCCACGTGCGCGTCGGCGATCGGGATGCCGACCACCTGCACGGGTGCCAGCCAAGGCGGGAAGGCGCCGGCGTAGTGCTCGGTCAGCACGCCGAAGAACCGCTCGATCGAGCCGAACAACGCGCGGTGGACCATGATCGGACGCTGCCGGGAACCGTCCGCCGCCTGGTACTCGGCGTCGAAGCGGGCGGGTGTCTGGAAGTCGACCTGGATGGTCGACAGCTGCCAGCTGCGCCCGATCGCGTCACGCGCCTGGACCGAGATCTTGGGCCCGTAGAACGCCGCGCCTCCGGGGTCGGGCACCAGCTCCAGGCCGGACTCCTCCGCGGCCGCGGCGAGCGCGTCGGTGGCCCGCGCCCAATCCTCGTCGGACCCGATGAACTTGTCCTTGGCCTCGTCTCGGGTGGACAGCTCGAGGAAGAAGTCGCTCAGTCCGTAGTCACGCAGCAGGCCCAGGACGAAGGACAGCAGCGCCTTCAGCTCCGCGCCGAGCTGCTCCCGGGTGCAGAAGATGTGGGCGTCGTCCTGGGTCATGCCGCGTACCCGGGTCAGCCCGTGCACGACGCCGGACTTCTCGTACCGGTAGACCGAGCCGAACTCGAACAGCCGCAGCGGCAGCTCGCGGTAGGACCGCCCTCGGCTGGTGAACACCAGGACATGGAAGGGGCAGTTCATCGGCTTGAGGTAATAGCGCGCGCCCTCCAGCTCCATCGGCGGGTACATGCTCTCGGCGAACCACTGCAGGTGACCCGAGGTGTTGAAGAGCGCCTCCTTGCTGATGTGCGGGCTGTAGACGAACTCGTACCCGGCCTGCTCGTGCTGCGCGCGCGAGTAGTCCTCCATGACCCGGCGCACGGTGCCGCCCTTGGGGTGGAAGACCGCGAGCCCGGAGCCCAGGACCTCGGGGAACGAGAACAGGTCCAGCTCGGCGCCCAGCCGGCGGTGATCTCGTCGCTCCGCCTCGGCGAGAAAGTGGAGGTGCGCTTGCAGCGCCTCCTTGCTCTCCCATGCGGTGCCGTAGATCCGTTGCAGCTGGGGATTGCGCTCGTCCCCTCGCCAGTACGCGGCGGCGACCCGGGTGAGTCGGAACGCCGGGATGTCGCGGGTGGAGCCGAGGTGGGGACCCCTGCAGAGGTCCTTCCACGCCAGCGAGCCGTCGCGGCGCAGGTTGTCGTAGATGGTGAGCTCGCCCGCGCCGACCTCGACCCCCGCACCGTCGCCCGCATCGGCCGCCGCACTGCCCTTGAGCTCGACGAGCTCGAGCTTGTACGGCTCGGCGGCGAGCTCCTTGCGGGCGTCGTCCTCACTCACCACCCGGCGGGCGAAGCGCTGGCCCTGCTTGACGATCGCGCGCATGCGCTGCTCGATGCGCTCCAGGTCGTCGGGAGTGAAGGGCCGCTCGACGTCGAAGTCGTAGTAGAAGCCGTCCGTGATCGGTGGACCGATACCCAGCCGAGCCGCGGGGAACAGCTCCTGCACGGCTTGGGCGAGCACGTGCGCTGTCGAGTGGCGCAGCACCGCCCGCCCGTCCTCGCTCCCCGCCTCCACACCGACCACCTGGTCGCCGGGCTGCAGCACGCAGGAGAGGTCGCGCAGGGCGCCGTTGATGCGGGCGGCCACCACCGACTGATGGGCCTCGTCGAGCACGTCGCCCGCGGTCGTGCCCTCGGTCACCGTCCGCTCGGCACGCTCTCCGGCGGAGACGACGGTGACGGACAGGTCGGGCACGGCAGGCTCCTCCGACGGACGGTGCGGCGCCACCCGATGCTAGCGACGAGAATGCGTTGAAAAGCGCTTGCATTTCCGTCTGCAGAGCGCGGCCGGGGTGGGCGATACTGGGATCGAACCAGTGACCTCCTCGGTGTGAACGAGGCGCTCTCCCGCTGAGCTAATCGCCCGGACGCGGGTGCCGACCCTACCCGAACCATTCCAGCGCGGCGGTGACGAAACCGGGCAGCCCGTAGCGGTCGACGTACCACCAGCAGCCGGCGACCAGCACCGTGACCGTGACCGCTGTCAGCACCTGAACGAGGCGCCGGTGCCGCGGCTCCTTGGCCCACTGAGCCGCTCGACGGGCATAGGCCTTGGCCCTGTCCAGCAGTCGCTCGGCCCACTCGAACTCCGTCGCAAGGATCGCGAACCCGATAAAGATCGCGGCCCACCCGGGACCCGGGACCACCAGCATCACCACGCCGGCTGCGACCACGCCCCAGCCCACGACGAGCACCCCGATGCGCCAGGTGAGGTCGAGCAGCCGGTGACGCCCGACGCGCTGTCGCACTCGTCGATACCAGGGGTCCGTACGGTGCGGGGCGTCGGTCGGGTCGATGCTGGCCGCGCGCTGCGTGGTCGAGCTCTGCGCGTCGTCGGGTCGGGCTGGCGAGGCCATCGGGTCACGGTAACGGGCGGGCAGCCGTTTGCTCACCCAGCCGTTCGGGGATGAACAAGGCCACATCTTTGGACCGGCCCCGGCGAAAGGCGCCCCCGGCATGGACGGCGAGCCCGTGAGCGTGACCGCCGAGCTGACGCTGCGGCTCCTGAACGGCACCGGGCCCCCTCTTGTGGTGCACGCGCGGCTGAGCTACGGCGCGGAGGACCCCTACGCCGTCGAGGCGCTGCTCGACGCTGGCGGTGACGCTCCGGTGCGCTGGGTGTTCAGCCGGGACCTGCTGGCTGCCGGCTTGCGGGACCACGTGGGCGAGGGCGACGTCAGCGTGGGCCCGGTGCCGGCGCCGCGGGACGGAGGCGCCCAAGCGCCGGTGGTCCGGCTCCGCCTGGCCTCCCCTGACGGTTCCGCGGTGCTCGAGGCCTCCGCTCGCGCACTGGAGGCCTTCCTCACCGAGACGTACGCCGCGGTGCCCGCGGGTGCCGAGAGCGCTCACCTCGACGTCGACGCGGCCATCGGCGCGATCCTCGAACGCCACTGACCCCCACCAGACCGCCTACGGCTCCCGGTCCGCGGCGCTGCGGCGGGCGAACACAGCGGCTACCTCACGGGTCAGCGGTCCCGGCGCGCCCAGCAGCGGCGCCCCGTCCAGGCGACCCACCGCCTGGACGTCGCGCGTTGTCGAGGTCAGGAACAGCTCGGACGCCTCCGGCAGCGATTCAAGAGGCAGCTCGGCTTCCTCGGCCGCGCACCACTCCAGCACCAGGGCCCGGGTCACCCCCGCCAGCGCGCCGCTTGACAGCGGTGGAGTCACCACTCGCTCCCCGAAGACCACGAAGACGTTGCTGCCGGTGCCCTCGCACAGCTCCCCGCGGGTGTTGCCCAGCAACGCCTCTCCGGCACCATGCCGGCGGGCCCAGGCGAGGGCGACTACGTTCCCCGCGTACGACGTCGTCTTCAGCCCGCTGAGCGCGCCACGCTCGTTGCGCGGCCAGGGCGCGACGGCCACGGATTCGCTGTCGCTTCGGTCGGGCAGCGGGGCGGCGGCCACCACGAGGGTCGCGCGGGCGGCACCGCGTTCGGAGCCCAGTGGGGCAGCGCCACTCGTCCAGGTGATGCGCAGTCGCGCGGAGCGGGGCGTGTCCGGTGCCGATAGGACGGCTCGGCAGGCCTCCCGCACCTCACTCGCGGGCGGCTCGGCCAGGCCGAGTCCCCGCGCGGATCGAGCCAGCCGCTCGAGGTGGCGGCGCAGTGCGAACGGCACCCCGTCGATCACCTTGACCGTCTCGAAGCAGCCGTCGCCGACGGTGAATCCATGGTCGAAGGCCGACACCGTGGCCGCGTCGTCGCGGTGGAGCGCGCCGTCCACCCATGTCGTCACGGCCGCCACGGTAACGACGCACTGCCGCCATCGGTCGTCTTCGAACGTGGGTCGCGGACAGTTTGAGGGCGAAAGGGGATCGGCTAGAGTGCTCGGGCGCGTTGGGGGCCCCTCCACGCACGACGCGGACGTAGCGCAGCTGGTAGCGCATCACCTTGCCAAGGTGAGGGTCGCGGGTTCGAGTCCCGTCGTCCGCTCGAACGAGGCCGGACCGGGTCAGCACGCGCGGGACTGCGCTGGCCTCCCCACGGTGGAGTGGCCGAGAGGCGAGGCAACGGCCTGCAAAGCCGTGTACACGGGTTCGAATCCCGTCTCCACCTCGCGTACGAACACCCGGGCGATTGGCGCAGCGGTAGCGCGCTTCCCTGACACGGAAGAGGTCACTGGTTCGATCCCAGTATCGCCCACTTCCAAACCCCGCAGGTCAGAGGCCGGATTCCTGACATGTGAGTTCTCTCTTGACAAACCCATACCAAATGGTGAGCCGTTTCCGGCAGCACTCCGAGCGCACGCTATGCGGCATGACAGTGCGTACGCCCGTGAGAGGGTTGCTGTCATGGCAGATGGAGCGACTCCGGGCCGCGAGGTTGTGCTCGAGACGGCTCGCCTGCTGCTCAGGCCCTGGCGGGTAGCCGAGGCTGTCGTCCAGCATGAGCTCTGGACCGAGCGTGATCCACGAGTGCCGCCGCACCGCCGAATCGACGCGGATGGACACCCCACGGTCGCAGACCTCGAGGAGTCGATCCGCACCAATCAGCCATCGTCGATCGGGTTGCTGGCGGTCGAGCGGAAGGCCGCTCGTGACGTCATCGGCTACTGCGGGCTGATCGACAGCGGACGAGGGCCGGAAGGGGAACCGGAACTGGCGTTCGAGCTGCTACGCCGGGTCTGGCGTCAGGGATACGCGACCGAGGCCTCGTTGGCGGTTCTTGACTGGGCGAGATTGTCCGGGTACGAGCGTCTGTGGGCCACAGTCTGGGAGTGGAACACCGCTTCTCGCCGGGTGCTGGCCAAGGTCGGGTTCACCGAGACCGAGCGGAAGGAAGTGCACGCGGTCTACGGGACCACCCTGTTCACCACGCGACGGCTCTGACACCGATGTTTGGCCTTGAGGGCGGCTCCGAGCAGCGACGGCAGGCGTCAGGCGTAGTCCCCGGCGATGCGAAGTCGAAGTGAAGCCTCCGCTATTCGGCATGAGAGTGCACTTTCGGACCCCTCGCTCAGCCGGTCTGCCGCGGCGCGACGCGCCAGACCAGGCCGACCTCGCACACTTGGCCCGACCGCCTCCTCGCGTTCACCTCTATGCGCTGGTAGCCAGAGCCACCAGATGTCCGGAGCGTCCACTCGCCGTCGGCGTTCGTGCGCTAGTTGCAAGCCCAACACTTCCGGAGTTGCCCTGGTACACCGCGACGGTCAGCGTCTGCCTCGGATGCCCCTCGTACAGACCGCCCAGGTTGGTGTCAATGGAGCACCGCACCGGTGCGGCAGCAATACCGCCCGCATCGCGACGTCCTGCGGGGAGCCGCAGACGTCCGATCACTTCGCCGCCAAGGTCATGCGGCGGTCGTCACGGCCGCACGCGCTGGTGGCGGCGGTTGTCCATGGTGACCCTGCGCCAGCGGGCTCGCTCCTCCGCGCGCAGCCGGGCGTCGCTGCGCCGCTGCATGTACTGCGCCTCCCGCAGGAGCTTGTGCCAGGCGTCGAGCCGACGCGCATCCAAGTCTCCCGATTCGACTGCGGCTAGCACGGCGCAGCCCGGTTCGCTCTCGTGCCGGCAGTCGCGGAACCGGCACTGCGCGGCGAGCTCCTCGACGTCGGGGAACGCGGCTGCCACGCCTCCTGCCTCCCCCGCGAGGCCGACCGAACGCAGGCCGGGAGTGTCAACGACCACGCCGCCCGCAGGCAGCAGCACGAGCTCACGGTGGGTCGTGGTGTGCCGGCCTTTGCCGTCCGCGCGCAGCCGGCTGATCGCCATGACATCCGTTCCGGCGAGGGCGTTGACTAGCGTTGACTTGCCGGCGCCGGAGGGGCCGAGCAGGGCGAGCGTGCGGCCCGCAGCTGCGTGCGCAGACAGGGAAGCCGCACCCCCGTCCCGGACCGCACTGACCAGGTGCACCTCGACCCCCGGTGCCGCCCGGGCGACGTCCGCGGCGACAAGCTCGGCGTCGGGAGCCAGGTCCACCTTGGTGAGCACGACGACAGGCAGTGCCCCGCTCTCCCAGCCGAGCACGAGCAGCCGCTCCAGCCGACCGAGGTCGGGCTCTGGCACCAACGGCTCGACGACAGCGACGGTGTCGACGTTGGCGGCGAGTACCTGGCGTACGGAGGCGCGCCCGGCAGCCAGCCGGGTGACCGCGGTACGGCGCCGCAGCAGCGCCTCGGCGGTCGTCCGGCCGTCGGGCCAGTGCCGCAGCGCCACCCAGTCACCGGTACAGGGCGTGTCGCTGGCGGCAGCGGCGAGCACGGCGGCGCCCCAGGTGAGTCGGTGCGGGCCGTCAGCGGCCAGGACTTGGGCCCCGCCCCGGTCGACGCGGACGACACGGGCGGGGAGGCAGTCGGGTCGGTAGGTGGCGAAGCAGTTGTCGAGGTGAGCGTCCCATCCGAGGGACGCGAGCAGGTCGGGCAAAGCGGGCACCTTTCGGGTGACCGAGCGCCCGCCTGGATCAGTTCCGGCGGGCGCGCCGGGAAGGAGGCTGCACAGCGGTGTGACGGGCAGGCGGCGCGAGGTCGACACGCATGAGGGCTCTCCTCCTCTCGGCATGGCGCCGGCGGGGCACCGGCAGTCGGCGAATGACGCTACAGCCCGGGCAGACCGGGGGTCACACGCTTTTCGGGCTCCGGCTCCTTCATCCGCTCCGGTGGCGGCTCTGCGTGCCTTGCCCGGTCGGTCTCGGCACCCGGCCAGACCGCGTCGACCGCCGCATTCAGCGCGGCGCCGATGAGCACGGCGATCGCGAGTAGGTAGAGCCACAGCAGTACGGCGATCGGCGCGGCCAGCGGCCCGTACACCGACGTGGACCCACCTCCGGTCACCTCGGACAGCACCGCACGCAGGACGACGCTGCCGCCGATCCACAGCAGCAGCGCGAGGGCCGCCCCCGGGAGGTCGCGCCGCCAGGCGCTGCGTACCGGCACCGAGAGGTGGTAGAGGGTCGCGAGAAAGGCCACGGAGAGCAGAACCACCGTCGGCCAGTACAGGTCCTCCAAGAAGCCGACCTGGTCGGGCACGATCCGGCTCACCAGGTCGGGGCCGGCGAGCACCAGCGGCAGCACGACAACGCCGATCACCAGCGCCACGGCGTACAGCCCAAAGGACAGCGCCCGGGTGCGGACGATGCCCCGCCGCCCGGCCAGGCCGTACATGATTGTGATGGTGTCGACGAAGACGTTGAGCGCACGGGACCCCGACCACAGGGCCAACACGAAGCCGACGGAGATGACGTCGGCTCGCCCGCCAGCCAGCACGTCGTCGATGGTCGGCTCGATAACCTCCGCGACGCTCTCCGGGGTCAGCACCCGGGCGGCGGCGGTGAGGACCTCGTCGCGCAGCTGTTGCACCGTCTGGAGCTCGAGTGCGGCGAGCACGTAGCCCACCGTCCCCGCCAAGCCGAAGACGAGCGGGGGGAGGGAGAGAACGGCGAAGAACGCGGCCTCGGCGGCCAGCCCGGTAACCCGGTAGCGGAAGCACGCACCGACGGTGCCGACGACCAACCGGCGGACCGCGGTCGTCGAACGCACGCTCCCGACCCTACGGTTCTGGCGCCACCGTTCGGGTCGGCCACACCGTCGCCCGGTGCACGCCGGGACATCCGGCGTGGTGGCGGTTGCTCACGCGGTGGCGTACCGGGCGAGCGCCGCCGGCAGGTCGAGCGGGCGTACGACGCCGCGGTCGGCCGCCTCCCCCCAGTCCTCCCGCGGCAGCATCCACATGACCTCGAACTCGTTGCCGTCGGGGTCACGCCCGTACACCGACAGGGTCGCCCCGTGGTCGGACTCCCCCGTCCAGCCGCCCAGGAGCTGCAGCGTCTCGCGCACGCCGGCGAGGTCCCCGACCGAGTCGACCTCCCAGGCCAGGTGGTACAGCCCGCTCACTGTCCCCGTCGGCGGGTGCGGGGCGCCGGGGACCGCGAACAACCCGAGGTCGTGGTGGTTGCCACCAGTCGGGCTGCGCAGAAAGACCGCTCGACCGTCCATCTCGGTCGAGACAACCTGCAGCCCCAGAGCTTCGCGGTAGAAGGCGACCGCGCGAGGGACGTCGGACACGAACAGCACGGCATGGTTGAGCCGGCGCACGGCGGTGGTCATGCGTCGATCCTCGCCCACGCGCGGGTGGGCGCGGGCTTGACATGGACGCTCAGGACGCGAGTACGCGCTCGCGCTCCCGGTCCACGTCGAAGTCGGCGGCCGGCCACTGCAGGTCCAGTCGCTCCAGGTGCTCGACGAGCAGCGTGGCGACCGCCCAGTCGCGGTACCACTTGCGGTCGGCCGGGACGACGTACCACGGAGCGACTTCGGTGTTGCAGCGCTCGAGCGCGGTCTCGTACGCGGCGCGATAGTCGTCCCAGCGAGCCCGCTCGTCGACGTCGCCGGGGTTGTACTTCCAGTGCTTGGTCGGGTCGTCCAACCGGGCGAGGAGCCGGTCGCGCTGCTCACCAGGCGAGATGTGCAGCATGACCTTGAGCACCGAGCATGCGCTGTTGACCAGCCGTTGCTCGAAGCGGTTGATCGCCGCGTAGCGGCGGTTGATCACCTGCGCCGTGGAGGAGCGGTGCACGCGCGCCACCAGCACGTCCTCGTAGTGGGACCGGTCGAAAACGCCGACGATGCCTGGACCCGGCAGCTCACGCCGGATGCGCCACAGGAAGTCGTGTCGGCGCTCCTCCTCCGTCGGCGCAGTGAACGACTTGATCCGTACGCCCTGCGGGTCCATCAGCCCCACCGCGTGACGCAAGGTGCCACCCTTGCCGGAGGTGTCCATCCCTTGCAGGACCAGCAACATCCGGCGTCGTCCCCCGGCCCGCCCTTCAGCGAAGAGCCGCTCCTGCAGCTCCGACAGCCGTGGGTCCAGCGCAGCGAGTGCCGCCTTCCCCTCCGCCTTCGAGCCCTCGATGCCGGGGGTCCCGCGAGTGTCAATCGATGGCAGGTCGACGGGACCGGCGGGCAGGCGCAGCAGGTCTGACGCCGGCACCGGCGACTTCCTCTTCGCCATCGCGGACTCCCCCCGTGGTCTCGACCGACGACGCGAGGCTAACGGGCTTGTGCGCGGCCCACGACGGCCCTCCGGGCAGCGTCGGCTCCGGGCATAAGGTGCGAACCGTGCCGGAGGAGATCGAGCGCCGCTACCCGCCGTACCAGGCAGACGAGCGATCCATGCTGGAGAGCTGGCTGGACTACCACCGGACGACGCTCGCGAACAAGTGCGCCGGGCTGGCCGACGAGCAGCTGGCCGAGCGCAGCGTGCCCCCGTCCAGCCTCTCGCTACTCGGGTTGGTACGGCACATGGCCGAGGTCGAGCGCGGCTGGTTCCGCAGGGTGATCGCCGGCGAGGACGCTCCCCCGCTCTACTACTCCGATGCCGACCCCGACGGTGACTTCGACAACGTGGCGGACGCCGATGTCGCGGAGGCATTCGCCACGTGGCAGGCCGAGTGCGACCACGCCCGCGAGGTCAGCCGCGGTGTGGCCTCGCTGGACGACGTCGGCCGACGGCAACGGGACGGGCAGGACGTGTCACTGCGCTGGGTGCTCGTGCACATGGTCGAGGAGTACGCCCGGCACAACGGGCACGCTGACCTCATCAGGGAGCGGATCGACGGCGCCGTCGGCGAGTAGGTTGATGTCGTGAACGGCAGGGCAGTCATCCCGACTGCCGGAACGCTGGCCGTGGCTACGACAGGCAACTACTTTGTGTGGTTGGGCTGGGATCAGCTCAAGGACATCAATCCCGCAACGGGCCGAGCCACGGGGCCGTACCAATCGTGGCAGGTCATTGGTCTCGTCGTCGTCATAGCGGTCCTAGCCGTCGTCGCCGGTTGGCGGGGGCACCCATGGGTCGCGATCGTCGTCGTCCCGGTGGTGCTGACCATTTGTTGGGCGTTCGACGCGACGACAGGCCCGCCCGATCCGGGGAATGCCGGGCCGTCCTTGTGGCAGATCGGCGCCGTCCTGGTTGCTGTCGGCGCCTTCATCGGAGTCGCCGTAGCAGCGGGTGCCGGCGGCATCAGCAGGCGGGTGCTCGAAGGCATGCACCAACGAACGCGCTTCGCGCCGAAGGCACCACCGGTACCGAGGCCGTGACGATCACACCTCCCGGCCATGGCCATGCTCAGCTCGTCAGAGGCAGGGTTTCCTGCGGGCCGTCACCAGGGCGGAGAACCGCCACAGGGAACCGGGGGCGCTCTCGTGGCGTCGATGGGATATCCGCAGCCCTCCGTCCCAAGGTTTCAGGACAGGACCATGCCGCCACGACCCACACGACGGGCTTTGACGCTGCTGACTGCCGGCGCGCTGGGCAGCGTCTTGGCGCTGTCTAGCTGCGCCTCACCTCCTCCTCCAACTCACCACGGTGATCCCGCTTGCGCATTCGGAAAGGACCCTCTGATAGACGAACACGACCGTGAATGCCAGCAACTTTCGGAGTGACACTGGTCGAGTGCCTCGGCGACGTCGTCCGGTCCGAACGCCGGCGTGCCTGGCGGCGGTTGGAACAACGGCAAGTCTTCATCATCGTGGAACTCGACCGTCATGCCCATCACCGCAATGTAGCCGCAATAGCCCAGCACGGTGGCCATCCTCCGGGGCTGCCTGCTCCGGCCTGGACCCGCCTCTGCTGGGATCCGCGAGTGCGCAGCCTGCTGCCGTTCCACGACGGCGACCTCGACGACGAGGCGTTGACCGCGGCGTACGCCTACCCCCGGCCCGGCCGGATCCCCGTCTGGTGGCTCCGCGCCAACATGGTCTCCACCGTCGACGGTGCGGTCGCGGGTGCGGACGGCCGTTCGCGGAGCGTGTCGAGCCAGGCGGACCGCCGGGTGCTTCGCGTGCTGCGCGGCTTGGCCGACGTGGTCCTCGTAGGGGCCGAGACGGCGCGCACCGAGGGTCTTGGCCCGGTCCGCGTGCGGTCAGCGCTTCTGCCCGGGCGGGAAGGCCGCGGTCAACCGCCGGCACCGGTGCTCGCGGTCGTCTCCCGCTCGCTCGACCTCGACCTTTCCTCGCGGCTGTTCGTTGACGCGGTCGCGCGCACCGTGGTGGTGACCTCCGCCGCAGGCCCAGCGGCTCGTCGTGCGCGGCTCGCGCAGGTCGCCGACCTCATCGTCGCCGGATCTGACGAGGTCGACCTACCCGCCGCTCTCGACGCACTGGCGGCGCGCGGCCTCACCCGCGTGCTGTGCGAGGGAGGGCCTACGCTGCTCGCCGCCATCGTCGCCGCCGGTCTGCTCGACGAGCTCTGCCTGACCCTCACGCCCTCACTCGTCGGTGGCGGCACCGGCCGCATTCTCTCGGGCGCGGCGCTGGCAACGCCGTACGACCTCCGGCTGGCGGCCGTGCTCGAGGAGGACGGCACGCTGTTGACCCGCTGGCAGCGCCGCTGAGCTCCCGGGCACCTGCCGGCGTGCCAGGATCGGCGGGTGCGGCTGCCCGTGATGCCCCCACTCGCGCCGATGCTGGCCAAGTCCGTGCCCAAGGTTCCCGCTCCGGAGTCCGTGCCCGGCGGCCTGTCGTACGAGCCGAAGTGGGACGGCTTCCGCTGCATCGTGTTCCGCGACGGGGCGGAGGTGGAGCTGGGCAGCCGCAACGAGCGACCGCTGACGCGCTACTTCCCCGAGCTTGTCGAAGCCGTCCTGGAGCAGCTGCCGCCCCGCTGCGTCGTCGACGGCGAGATCGTCGTGCCCGTCGATGGCCGGCTGCAGTTCGAGCGGCTGCAGGACCGCATCCACCCGGCGCAATCGCGGGTGCAGCTGCTCGCCGAGCGCACGCCGGCATCGCTGGTCGTCTTCGACCTGCTCGCCCTCGATTCCGAGTCGCTGCTCGACGCGCCCTTCCGGGAGCGTCGTACCCGGTTGGAGGAGGCGCTGGCCAACGCTGGCCCGCCGGTCCACGTCACGCCGGCCACGACCGACCATGCGCAGGCCAGGCGCTGGTTCGAGGTCTTCGAGGGTGCCGGGCTGGACGGTCTCGTCGCCAAGCCGCTGGAGGGTCACTACGCGCCTGACCAGCGCACGATGCTCAAGGTCAAGCACGATCGCGCCGCCGACTGCGTCGTCGCCGGATACCGGCTGCACAAGGCCTCGACACCGGAGCGGCCGCTGCTCGGCTCGCTGCTGCTCGGCCTCTACGACGACGCGGGGACCCTGCAGCACGTCGGGGTGTCCGCGTCGTTCCCGATGGCGCGCCGAGCCGAGCTGTACGCCGAGGTGCAACCGCTGGTCGCTGACCTGGATGAGCATCCATGGGGCTCCTGGTCCGACGCCGCCGAGGGCGACCGCCGTCCGGGCGCCAACGTGTCGCGGTGGAACGCGAAAAAGGACCTCTCTTTCGTCGCCCTGCGCCCGCAACGCGTGCTCGAGGTTGCCTACGACCACATGGAGGGCACCCGCTTCCGCCACACCGCGCAGTTTCGCCGTTGGCGCGACGACCGGGACCCGGCCTCGTGCACCTACGCCCAGCTCGAGGAGCCGGTGCGCTTCGACCTCGCCGAGGTGCTCCGCGGCGGCTGACCGCCGTGGCGCTTCCCCCCGACCTGGCCGTGGGTCATGCTGTGCATGTCTCGACAGACCGTCACCCGGGAGCAACAAATGGATCGCAGGACCGTTTTCCTCGCCGTGCTCACCGGGGTCCTCGTGTCCTTGCTGCCAGCCGTCCCGGACCAGACAGCCTCGGCCGCTCTCACGCCGCCGACGGGCTCCGGCGACATGGTGACTGCGCCGGCGGGGTTTAGCGACACGGTGGTGCACAAGGTGACGACCCCGACCGCACTGGCGTGGACGCCGGACGGGCGCATGCTGATCGCCCAGGACGGTGGTCAGTTGCGGGTGGTGCGCGACGGGCAGCTACTGACGACACCGGCGCTGAACTTCGGCTCGCGCATCTGTACTCAGGGGGAGCGTGGGCTGCTCGGTGTGGCCGTGGACCCGAGGTTCGCGACCAACCATTTCGTCTACCTGTACTGGACGCACAACGCGCACGGGTTCTGTGGTGAGGGCGGGCCGGACACCCCCGAGAACCGGGTCACCCGCCATGTGCTCGGCGACAACGACCGCATCAGTTTGTCGAGTGAGAAGGTGCTGGTCGACCACATCCCCTCGCAACGGTTCATTCACAACGCTGGAGACCTGCACTTCGGCGCCGATGAGCTGCTCTATGTCAGCGTGGGGGATGGCGGCTGCGTGCTCGGGGATCCCACCCGCTGCGGTGCGCTGAACACCAACAGCCGCCGACTCGACATCCCGAACGGGAAGATCCTGCGGGTCACCCGCTCCGGTGGTGTTCCGGCGTCCAACCCGTACGTGGGCGCAACCGGCGCGCGCAGGTGCACTCTGCCGACGGGCCCGCAGCCGGGCAACGGCCCCTGCACGGAGACCTTCGCCTCCGGCTTCCGTAACCCGTTCCGCTTCGCGCAGGTGCCGGGCACCAGCCAGTTCTACGTCAACGACGTCGGCCAGGCCCACTGGGAGGAGATCGACCGGCTCGTCAAGGGTGCGGACTACGGGTGGAACGTCCGGGAGGGCCATTGCGCCACCGGGTCCTACACCAACTGCGGGCCCACGCCGTTTGAGAACCCGATCCACGACTATTCCCACGCCGCCACCGGCTGCGGGTCAATCACCGGCGGCGCGTTCGTGCCGGAGGGACTGTGGCCGGCTCCGTACAGCGGTTCCTACCTGTTCGCCGACTACGTCTGCGGCAAGATCTTCCGCCTCGCGCCGACGACCGGCGGCGGATACACCCAAAAGCCTTTCCTCACCGACGTGAACGTTCCGGTCCACCTCGCCTTCGGCCCGTACCGGGAAACCCGGGCGTTGTACTACCTCGACTACGGCGGCGGGGCCGTCCACCGCGTCGTCTACGAGTCGGGCAACACCGCCCCGGTCGCCAGCTTCAGCCAGCACCCCGACGGGCTCACCGTCACCCTCGACGGCTCGGCCAGCTACGACCCCGACAGTGGGGACAGCGTGACCTCATGGCGGTGGAGCTTCGGGGACGGCACGTCGGCCACGACCACGACACCACGAGTCACCCACACCTATCCAGCGGCGCAGGACTACACCGCCACCCTGCGGGTCAGCGACGAGGCCGGGACGTTGTCTGCCCCGTTCAACAAGGATGTCTACGCCGGCGAGCATCCGCCGGCCATCTCGATCACCTCCCCGGCGACGACCGCGCGCTTCTTCGTCGGCCAGCAGGTCACGGTGACGGCGGAGGCCAGTGACCGTGAGGACGGCGTGCTGCCGCCGCGCTCGATCACCTGGACGGTGAGGGTCAAGCACGGCACCCACTTCCACCCCTACGCCGGCCCGGTCACCGGATCCTCCATCACGGTGAACTACCCGGCGCCGGAAGATCTCGCCTCGACCCAGAACAGTTATCTCGTCGCCACCGCGGTCGCCGTGGACTCCCGCGGGCTCACCTCCCGCGCCGACCAGAACCTGCTGCCCCGGAAGGTGCCGCTCACCTTCGCCACCTCCCCCTCTGGCGGCCGGGTCATCGTCAACGGCACCACTCGAGGCACCCCCGCCAGCGTGGTGTCCTGGCCCGGCTACGTGCTCCGCATCAGCGCCCCCGACCAGAGCATCAGCGGCGTGCCACACGTGTTCCGGACATGGTCGGACGGCGGCGCACGCACACACGACATCGCGACACCGCGAGAGGCCGCGACGTTCACCGCACGGTTCGACCCAAGCTGAGGCCTTGACGTACGTAGCGGCGCATTCCGTACTGGGCGCTTTCCGGACCTGCGGGTCACCATGCCGGCCATGAGCCGCGCCAGGAGACGGCCACGCATAGCGATGGATCAGCGCTGCTGAATGTCGACGCACCTGGCGAACCCATGTCTTGGCGGTATCGGCCGACGCGGTGCCCAGGAGCCGTTCAGAAACCGGCGCCCCGATATGACCCGGAGTCACTGCCCTATGACAGCCCGTGTTTGCGCACTCGACTAGTTACGATGGGTGGTTGACACCCTTCAGCGGGCAACGCTAAGGTCCGCCCGCCTAGCCGCTGCGGAACCTGCGATATCCGTGACGGAACGACTACAGAGCGTTAGGGCGGATGTCTATGAAACGACTGAGAGTGCTCCGCGCCACCGGGGCGGCCGCGCTGATGGCGCTCAGCCTAGCCGCGGGTCCAACGCAGGCGGCCGGCGAGGTTGTCGAGTTCGGGGCGCGTGCGGGGAAGACCGTCGCGGCGTATCAGTCGTACGAGGCTCGTGTGAACGACCAGGTATCGAACGCCCGGCTGTACTACTTGTGGGATCAACCGTTCCCGGACGCCACGGCGACGTGGGCCCGTGACGGCGGCCGCAAGGTGTTTATGAGTGTGCGGCCCAAACGGATGAATGGCACCGTGGTGTTGTGGGCCGACATCGCCGCTGCACAGCCCGGTTCGGGTTTGTACGTCCAAATGCAGACGTGGGCCAGGCAGATCAAGGACTTCAACGCCCCGGTGTATTTCAGTTTCAATCACGAGCCCGAGACCGCCATATCGAAGGCGAATGGCACCGCGGCGGAGTACAAGTTGGCGTGGCAGAAGTTCATTACGGTCCTTCGGAACGAAGGCGTGACCAATGCCGAGTACGTCTTCATCGGAACAGCCTTCGGCTTCGGCCGCGGTCGGGCCCAGCAGTACTACCCCGGCGACGCCTACGTCGACGCGATCGGCGCTGATGCGTACAACTGGTACACCTGTCGCCCGGGCGCCGCCAACCGTTGGTTCTCCATGCAAGAACTGGTCGACCGGATGATGCCGTTCGCCATGGAACATCCGAACGAGGCTTTGATGCTGCCTGAGTTCGGCACCACCGAGGACCCTGAGGATCCCAGTCGCAAGGCGCAGTGGTACGCCGAGGCCCAGCAGTTGTTCAAGAAAGACGTCCCGTACCCTTACACCCGGTTCACGCTGATCAACGAGTACGACACGTTGAACAAGTGCGCGTTTCGCCCGGACAGTTCGCCGGAGTCCCTGCTCGCCTTCACGGCCTGGCTGAAGGACCCCTACTACTACGACGGGGCTTAGGCAGCGTCGCGGACTTGTGCGGACGCGAGGAGTATGGCATGTGCAAGACGCAGGAGCACGATCCGGCAGAGCTTGGCTGGGACGAGCACTTGGCCGAGTCCCGTCCAGCAGGGATGTCACGGCGGGGTTTCCTGAGCGCTGCCCTAGGCGTGGGGACGATCGCGTTCAGCGGAGTCAGAGGAGGGCTCTGGCTTCCGGCAACCGCTGCAGCAGCCACCAACGTTACCGGGCTCACCGCTTACCGGCATGCCATGCACGTGCACTCGTCGTACAGCGAAGGAGCAGCCTCGCTGCAAGCGCAAATCGTTGAGGCGATCGCCAGCGGTTGCCATGTGCTGCACACCACCGACCATGACTGGCGGATGAGCGCCTACAGCGCTCCCGACGCCTTCCACTTCGCCACGTCGCCCGAGACGGTCACCGGTCGCAAGTACTCTTGGAGCCCCGGGTCTGCTGGCAGCCTCGCCGCCAAGGGCGGCGGCATCGTCAGCTCACCGGTATCGCCGTTCGATACTGCCCCCAACGTGGGCGCGCTGAAGGTCGAAGCCACCAGCGCCGGGAGTGGCCTAGCCAGGCACTGGTTCGCGCTAAACGGCGGCGGCTCGAACAACTGCCATCGGACGAACATCGGCGGGCAATCATTACAATTGGACGTTTACGCCGACTCGGTAGGGCCGGATGGTTGGGGTGAACTGTTGCTGACCTTGTCATACCGTCCACCGCTGTCGACCCCAAATGGCACCCGCCGAGGGGGCATCTACAAGATCTCTTATCAGTTCGGTACGAGACCCGCTAGCCGCAGTGTTGTTGGCACCTCTGGCATTGTCACAATACCTGTGCAATCTAAACAGTGGACGGTCGTCCAGATCAGTCCCGCCGCTGATATTGCGGCACTGTGGTCCGATGTCGTCGCTGCCGACAACGTGCTTGGCGGCCTCAGCCTTGGGGCCAGCTCGCGCAGAAGTTTCGCGACGCGAGTCTTCTTCGGCAACCTGTGTTTTTCGCGATCGCAGACCTCCGGCGATGAGCCGTTGCAAGCCCAGCAGCAACTGATCGCCACATATCGTGAGCGATACCCGCAGCTGCAGATCAGCCCAGGAGTAGAAGTTTCGGGCAGCAGCGAACACGCTAACGGATTCTTCACACCCCGCTTGACCGACTACACGGTCGTAAATCCGGCAGACGCGTACCGATACACCGCAGACATGATGCACGCGGCCGGTGGTCTTGCCTCGATCAACCATCCCTTTGGAGGGGGTGCCGGTGCGCTGCGCCCCGAGACCACACAAACCGACCTTCGTCGCCAGGTTGCTTCAAATCTGCTGAGCCGCCAACTAGGTGGCGTTGACATACTGGAGACCGGTTTTCGGCAGAAGGCTGGCGTGAGCCTCGAGACGCATCTCGACTTGACAGCCACGACGTGGCGAAATGGCTACTGGGTGACGGCCAATGGCGTCAACGACAACCACGCCGGCACTTACGGAAGCTGGCTGAAGGAGACGAACCGGTTCTTCACCGGCGTATGGCAGTCCTTGGACACACCCGACTCGGCTTACGAAGGGCTGCGCCGCGGAGCGGTCTACGTCGGCGAACTAGGCAGCTTTGGCGGCGCGTTGGACCTGAACGTCGATGCGGCCGTCGCCATGGGTATGGCCTCCGTTCGCCCCGAACTCTCGACGCGAACATTACTCATCACCGCGCTCGACCTACCGAGCAGCGCGACGATAGAGGTAATTCGCGGCCCTGTCGACTACAGCGGAGCCCTGGACCCAGGGACGGTGGTGATTGCCCGACTGCCAGCGGATCAGTTCGTCGCTGGCCCGGTCGGCGTGGCCGTCGACACGGCTACATCGTGTTTTGTCTACGTGACGGTCGTGAACTCAGCCGGACGGCGGGTGGCGTTCAGCAATCCCATCTTCCTGCTGCACGAGTCACCTCCAGCAGCTCGCGCCATTCCCGAGTGGCGTCGCGCGCCCGACTCCACGGCCTGACGCTCCGGGGATGCTTCGAGGCCACCACCGCTAGCCGTGGGGGTGGTCGTCGGTCGAACGCCTTGCGCGGGACGGCTGCACCCGCGGGGGCTCGCCGGGCATCTTGGGGTAGTTCGGTGGGTACGGCATGTCGCCCAGTCCCCGGTCCGCCTCGTCCCGCTCGGCCCAATCCAGCAGCGGCTCCAGGGAGTGGACGAGGTCGTCGATGCCGGCATGCGGGTCTCCCAGCGCGGAGAGCCGGTCCGGCACCGTGGCCAGCGTGAGGTCCTGCGGCTCTATGTCAGCCAGCTCCTCCCAGGTGACGGGGGTCGACACGGTGCCGCGCGGGTGCCTGCGTACGGACCAGGCGGACGCGATGGTCCGGTCGCGCGCGTTCTGGTTGTAGTCGACGAAGACGTGCTCGCCGCGCTCCTCCTTCCACCACTTGGTGGTGACGAGTGCGGGCAGCCGCCGCTCCACCTCCCGGGCGAAGGCGATGGCCGCGCCGCGTACCTCGCGGAACGTCCAGCGTGGCTCGATCCGCACGTAGACATGCACGCCGCGCCCGCCGCTGGTCTTGGGGTATCCGACCCATCCCAGCTCGTCGAGCAGCGGCCGTACGGCTTCCAGCGCGACCCGTCGCGCGTCGGCGTACGAAGTCCCCGGCTGCGGGTCGAGGTCGATGCGTAGCTCGTCCGGGTGATCGACGTCAAAGCAGCGCGCGTGCCAGGGGTGGAACGTCACCGTGCCGAGGTTGGCCGCCCAGGCGACCTCGGCAGGGCTGGTGACGCGCAGCGCGTCGGCGTGGCGGCCGGAGGGGAACGTCACCCGGCAGGTGCGTACGTAGTCGGGCGCCTTCGGCGGCACCCGCTTTTGGTAGACCTCCTCGCCCTCGATGCCGTCGGGGAACCGCTGCAGGTAGGTGGGTCGGTCGCGCAGCGCCCGGACGATCGCCTCCCCCACCGCGACGTAGTAGCCGACGAGGTCGATCTTGCGGCCGTGCTCGCCGAGCTCAGGGAAGTACGTCTTCTCGGGGTTGCTCACCCGCACGCTGTGGCCGGCGACGTCGAGCTCGACCGCGTTGCCGGCTGCCACAGACGGTCACGGTACGCGCCACCAGGCCGGCCAATCCTCACCAACACGTGACAGTTCGGGCGGCGCGGCTGCACCAGCGGCCCAGCCGCCGTAGCGTCGGAGCATGAACAAGGGACCGTACGAGGTGGACAAGAGCGACGACGAGTGGCGCGCGGAGCTGTCGGCGCGGGAGTACAAGGTGCTGCGGCAGGCAGCCACCGAGCGGCCCTGGTCCTCGGAGTACACGAGCGCGAAGACGCCGGGCGTCTACTCCTGCCGGGCCTGCGGCGCCGAGCTGTTCCGCAGCGACGAGAAGTTCGACTCCCACTGCGGGTGGCCGTCGTTCTGGTCGCCGCTGGCGGAGGACCGAGTGGAGCAGATCGAGGACCGCTCGATGGGGATGCGCCGGGTCGAGGTGCGCTGTGCCCGCTGCGGGTCGCACCTGGGCCACGTGTTCGAGGGCGAGGGATACGACAACCCCACCGACCTGCGGTACTGCATCAACGGTGTCTCGCTGCAGCTCGAGCCCAGCGAACAGAGCAGCTAGTCAGGAACGGGAGCCCTTGTGGACAAAGGGTTCTTGGGCGGCTGAGCTGTCGGTGGGTGCTCGTAGTGTCAAGTCATGGAACAGCCCGGTGCCTCCTCTGCTGTGGCAGCCGTCGTGGAGGCTGCGCGCGGGTTGACCGCCGAGGACATCACCGGCATCCATCCCCATGACCTGCTGGACGACCTGCTCGAGCTACGCCGGGCGGTCGAGATCGCCGAGGGTGAGTGGTTGCGCCGGCTGAGCGAGGCCGACGCTCAAGGCGCGATGGCCGTGACTGGCGCGGCGTCCACGCAAGCATGGGTGAGAGGAGCGGCCGGGCTGTCGCCACGCAAGGCGCATCAGGCCGTGCTGACCGCCCGGGCACTGCGCCGGGACTGCCGAGCCGCTGCGGCAGCGCTCGCCGACGGTGGTATCGGCGTGGAGCACGCCCACGTGATCACCCGGACGGTGACCGACCTGCCAGCGGCCCTCCCGGCAGCTGCGCGCGGTCAGGCGGAGGGGACGCTGGTCGACCACGCCCGGCGGCTCTACCCCGCCCAGCTCGCCACTGTGGCGCGACACCTGCGCCACGTGGTCGACCCGGACGGGCTCGCGCGGTCAGAGGAGGAGCAGCACCGGGCCCGGTTCCTGTCCGTGGCCGCCACCCTGGACGGAACGGTCGACGTACGCGGCACCCTCGATGCCGAGGCGGGCGCCACGCTCCTGGCCGCGCTGCAGCCGCTGACCACGCCGGTACGCGGCCCGGCCGGCGAACGCGACTCGCGGACCCCTGGGCAGCGGCGCGCCGACGCCCTGGTCGAGCTGGCCCGCCGCACCTTGGACCGGGGGGATTGCCGCAACAGGGAGGTGAACGCCCGCACCTGTCGGGCGTCGTCAACCTGGCGGCACTGCGCGGAGAAGCCTCTTCACCGGCCTCCGTCGAGCAGTGGGGTGCTGCACTCACCGGAGAGGCCGCCCGGCAGGCCGCCTGCGACGCGCTAGTCGCCCGGATCCTCACCGACGGTGCCAGCCAGGTACTCGATGTCGGCCGCACCACCCGAGTCATCCCCGTCGCGCTCCGCAAGGCGCTCATCGCCTGCGACGGCGGCTGCGCCTTCCCCGGCTGCGGACGCCCTCCGGCGTGGTGCGACGCCCACCACATCTGGCACTGGGTCGACGGCGGCCCGACCTGCCTCTCCAACTGCGTGCTCGTGTGTCGACTGCACCACCGGGCCTTGCACCGCGGCGGCTGGACCGTCGAGCTCGACCCCACCACCCACCGTCCCATGTTCACGCCACCCCGTTGGCACCGCCCGCACATCCGCGGGAGCCCACAAAGTCCCGCAGCCTGAACGGCCGCCGCACCAGCGGGAGGGAGTGCCGCTCTACCACGTCGCGGCTTGCCCCAGCGCGGGGTCAGGGCAGCGCGGCCACGATCTCGGCGAGTGGGCGACGCCGTGCGGTGAAGAACGGCAGCTCTTCGCGCACGTGCGAGCGTGCCCGGGAGCCGCGCAGGTGCCGCATCAGGTCGAGGATGCGGTGCAGTTCGTCGGCCTCAAAGGCGAGCAGCCACTCGTAGTCGCCCAGAGCGAAGGAGGCAACCGTGTTGGCCCGGACGTCCGGGAAGTCGCGCGCCATCGCGCCGTGTTCGGCGAGCATCGCTCGTCGCTCCTCCGCGGGCAGCAGGTACCAGTCGTAGGAGCGCACGAACGGGTAGACGCACAGGTACGTACGGGGCTGCTCTCCCGCCAGGAAGGCCGGCACGTGCGCCTTGTTGAACTCGGCCGCCCGGTGCAGCCCCAGCTGGGACCAGACCGGCTCGCAACGGCGGCCGAGAGCCGTGCGGCGAAGCAACGCGTACGCATCCTGCAGGTCGTCGCTGGAGGCAGCGTGCCACCACACCATGAGGTCGGCGTCCGCCCGGATACCGGTGAGGTCGTACGTCCCCCGGACGGTCACGTCCTTGCCGGCGAGCTGGTCGAGGAGCTCCTGCGCCTCGGCCGCGATGGGGCCGCGGTCCACATCCTCCCCCAGCGGCTCACGCAGCCGGAACACCGACCACATCGTGTAGCGGAAGGCCTCACTGGGCTCGGCCGCGGGCGCCTGATCCAGGGATTCGCTCACCCGCCCATGGTCGCACCGCGAGGGAGGGCCTGCAGCACCTGGCGGGCGGCGCCTGCGGCGTCGGCGACGCAAGCCGCGACCCCCACACCGTCGTAGGCAGCCCCGCACACGGCAAGTCGCGGCTGCGCAGCGACGCCCCGGCGGATGCGGTCGACCCGGTCGAGGTGCCCCACTGCGTACTGCGGGAGAGCGCCGCCCCACCGGGTCACGATCGCGTCGACCGGTACGCCACGTGCGCCGGTGGCGTCCCGGAGGTCGCCGACCACCGCCTTGACGAGGTCGGCGTCGGAGCGCTGCAGGTCGGCCTCCTCCCGGTGCCGGCCGACCGAGGCCCGCAGCACCAGCAGGTCGTCGCCGGCCGCCGCGCCCGTCCATGCCCATTTCGTCGAGGACCAGGTGACGGCCTTGACCTTGCGCCGCTCGACGGGCGGCACCAGGAAGCCGGAGCCTCGGGGCGCGCCGGGGAAGTACCCGGTCGGCCAGGCGAGCGACACGACGGCCACGCTCGCGTACTCGACATGACCGAGATCCGCCGCCACAGCCGGGGCGACATCGGCGAGCAGCCGGGCAGCCGCTGGGGCGGGCACGGCGAGGACGACACCGTCGGCCTCGACGGCCTCGGGTGCGGCCGCCGACCCGACGACGACCCGCCACCCCTCCTCCGTCCGCGTCAGCCCGCGAACCGTGGCGCCGGTGCGTACCCGCGCCTGCGCGACAGCCACGACGGCACTGGGCAACCGACCCACTCCGCCGAAGATGCCGGCGAACACGGGGCCGTCGGTATCAGCGGGCCGCGCCGCACGGGCGGCGGCCAGCAGGTGGCCGTCCCGGCGCAGCGCCCCGGCCAAGGTAGGCACGACGGCTTGCAGCGACAGCTCGTCCGCGGCCCCGGCGTACACGCCCCCGAGCAGCGGCTCGACGAGCCGGTCGACGACCGCCCGCCCCATGCGTGCGGCCACGAACCGCCCGAGGGCCACGTCGCGCTCTACCGGCATTGCGGGCATCAGTGCGTCCGCCGCTGCCCGGGCCAGCTCATGGGGGCGCAGCACGCGTGAGGCGGCGAGCGCCCGTAGGTCGCCGGGCACCCCCATCACCGTGCCCGGCGGCAGCGGCCGCATCGCCCCCCGGCTCCACAGCGCGGCAGCGGTCGTGACCGGATGGACGATGTCGTCGCCGAGGCCCACGGCGCTCGCCAGCTCGACGGCCTCGGGGCGGCGCGCCAGCAACGATTCCGCTCCGAGGTCGACGGTGACCCCGCCTACCTCGCCGAGGCGCAGCTTGCCGCCGAGCCGGGGTGACTCCTCCAGCACCGTCAGTCGTACGGCGCCCCCACTCAGCTCATGCAGGAAGTAGGCGCAGGCCAGCCCCGAGATGCCGCCACCGACCACCACGACGTGCGCGGGACGGGCCGCCGGCATGCGGACACCCTCGCAGAGCCTGCCCGCGCGCGCCCGCGGTCTTCGCGCGACTGCGAACTGTCGACGCTCTATGGAACCGGCACCACCTCCGGGCACGTCCCAGCAGCGTGACCAGAGCACTGAAAACGACGAAGGTGATCCGGCTCGGTACAGCGGCCGCCATGGTGGCCGTGCTTGCCGCCGGCTGCTCTGGTGGTGGTGTCGGCGCTGACACCTCCTCCGAGGTCGCAGCCGACGCGCCGGCAGCCGAGGATGTCGCCGGCAGCGACCCCGGGCGGGCGGCGGAAGGCTCGGCGGCGAGTGCGCGCGTCGCGGCGGACGGGGCAGCCAACGCAGGCGCCCTTACCGGTTCGATCACGTCCCGGGTGCTCCTGGTGCAGCGCTCGATCGTCTACCGCGTCGACCTGGAGGTGAGGGTTGACGATGTGGCAGCCGCGGCGGCACGCGCGCAGCAGCTCACGGTGGCGACCGGCGGCTTCGTCGCCGACGAGCAGACCACGGTGGATCCCCGCGACCAGTCCCGTACGACCTCTCTCCTCGTCCTGCGAGTGCCGGTCGACGAGCATGAGCGGGTGGTCGACGAGTTGGAGCGACAGGGCGACGTGCTCACCCGCAGCCGCTCTGCGGAGGACGTCACCGAGCAGCTGGTCGACCTGCGCTCGCGTATCGACTCAGCCCGCACCAGCCTCGACCGGGTGCGACGCCTCTTCGGCCTCGCCGAGGACGTCTCCGAGATCCTCCGGCTCGAAACGGAGCTCGCCGAGAGGCAGGCTGACCTCGAGTCGCTGCTGCAGCGCCGTGAGCAGCTGTCCGGGCTGGCCGCGCTCGCAACGGTCAGCGTCACCTTCACACCACCGCCGAGCCAACCGGCCGAGCCGACCGCCGAGGAGAACGACCTTGGGTTCCTGGCCGGGCTGCGCGGAGGCTGGGACGCGTTCGTCCAGGCGACGCTCGTCGTGACCACCGTGGCAGGAGCCCTGCTGCCGTTCGCCGTCGCTGCGCTGCTGCTGGGCGTGCCCGCCTTGATCGCGTGGCGCGAGCGGCGCCGCCGCCGGCCATCTACCGTCGGCACGTCGTCCGCCGGGAACTGAGCGGGCTCAGCCGGCGGTCTCGGTGTGCACCAGGTCGACGACGCGGGCGAGCATGTCCGGGTCGGTGTCCGGGAGCACGCCGTGGCCGAGGTTGAAGACGTGACCCTCGGCGGTGCGCGCGGCAGCAAGCACGCCACGCACCCGTTGGGCGACCACGTCGACCGGAGCACCCAGTACGGCCGGGTCGAGGTTGCCCTGCAGGGCACGGCCGGGACCGACGCGACGAGCCGCCTCGTCCAGCGGCACCCGCCAGTCCACGCCGACAACCTCTGCGCCGGCCTGGCCCAGCTGGCCGAGGAACTCACCGGTGCCGACGCCGAAGTGGATGCGCGGCACCTCGAGGTCGGCTACCGCAGCGAGCACGCGGGAGCTGTACGGCAGCGCATACGTCTCATAGTCGGCGGCGGACAGTGCCCCGGCCCAGGAGTCGAACAGCTGGACGGCACTAGCGCCGGCCTCGACCTGCACCCGCAGGAACGCTGCCGCCACGTCGGCGAGCCGGTCGAGCAGCGCCGCCCACACGTCCGGCGCCCCGAGCATCAGCGCCTTGGTGCGCTCGTGGTTGCGGGATGGCCCGCCCTCCACCAGGTAGGACGCGAGGGTGAACGGCGCCCCCGCGAAGCCGACCAGCGGGGTGGCGCCGAGCTCGCCCACCAGCTCGCGTACCGCCGTGGAGACGTACGGGACGTCGCCCGGCTCGAGCGGCCGGATGCGCTCCACGTCCGCCCGTGTCCGCACCGGCTCGGCGATGACGGGGCCGGTGCCCGGAACGATGTCGAGGTCGACACCGACCGCCTTGAGGGGCAGCACGATGTCCGAAAAGAGGATCGCGGCGTCGACGCCGTAGCGGCGCACCGGCTGCAGGGTGATCTCGACGACGAGGTCGGGGCGCATGCACGCCTCCAGCATCGCCACGCCGGAACGGATCTTGCGGTACTCCGGCAGCGACCGACCGGCCTGACGCATGAACCACACCGGGGTGTGCGGCACCGGACGACGCCGGCTGGCCTGCACCAGCGGGGACTGCGCAGGACCGGCGACCACCGGCCGATCCTCGCACGGGGCCTCATGCAGCGCGCTTCCGCTCCCTACCGCCGCCGTCCGGGCCGCTCAGGCGCCGCCGGCGACCAGGGCGACGCCCCCCAGCGCGGTGACGCAACCCAGCTGCTGCACCCGGGTCAGCCGCTCGTGCAGCACCCAACGGGCCAGCAGCACGGTCATCACCGGGTAGAGCGAGCCGAGGACGGCGGTGAGGCTGACCAGCCCGCGGGTGCTCGCGACGCCGTAACAGAGGTTGGCTGCGACGTCGCCCACACCGACGGTGACGAGCAGCGGCAGGTCGGCAGGCCGCAGCCCACCTCCGCTGCCGGCGAGCACGGCAAGCACGGCGAAGCAGGCCACCGACGTCACCCGCATGCCGGTGAGTGTCATCGCCGGGCTGTACGCCGCTCCGCGGTCGATGAGCACGAGCACGACGCCGAAGCCGGCTCCCGCACCGGCCGCGAGCAGCACCGGACGGGCACCGGCCCGGCCGCGCAGCTCCGGCCCGCTGGAGAGGACGGCGCCGGTGACCGCCACGAGGGCGCCCACGACCTGCAGCAGGCTCGGGCGCTCACCGCTTGCCAGGCCGACACCCAGCGGCAGCAGCGCGCCCAGCGCCGCGATGGGCGAGACCACGCCCATCGTCCCGCTCGCCAGCGCGGCGTAGAAGGCGGCCAGTGCCGCCGGCCCGGCGAGCCCGGCGGCGATCGACCACGGCAGCCACCCGCGCGGGTCGTCCAGGGCGCCCGTCACCACCGCCCAGCCGGCGATAGCGACGAGGCCGGCGGCCTGCGACGCGCCCACCACGGCGAGGGCTGGGAGGCGACGGCTGAGGATGCCACCGAAGAAGTCGGCGCTGCCCCACAGGACGCTCGACAGGAGCGCCAGGACGTACGACACGGCGCCGAGCGTAGGGAGCCGGGCGCGGCGGTCCCAGGCGAGGCCACGCGCTCGCCGTACCCTGCCGAGGTGTCGCGCGATGCTCGCAACGGCCCGCGCGCGGACCCTCCCCCGGAGGCGTTCGCCCGGGCGGTGGCGGCTGTGCGCAGCGTGCCGGCGCGTCCCGGCGTCGCCGTCGAGGAGACCCCCGCACCGCAGCGGCTCGCGCCGTACGCGCTCGCGCTGACCGGCAACGTCCTCGTCGACGGCGACGAGGCGGCGTCCGGTCGGCTGGTGCTGCTGCACGACCCCGAGGGCCATGAGGCGTGGGAGGGGACCTTCCGGCTCGTCGGGTACGCGCGAGCCGCGCTGGAGCCGGAGATGGCCGCCGACCCGATGCTCGCGGGGGTCGGCTGGGCCTGGCTCGTCGAGGCGCTGGGCGCGCGGCAGGCGCCGTACGCCGCGGCGAGCGGCACCGTCACCCGGGTGGCCAGCGAGAGCTTCGGAGGCATGTCCGACGAGCCGGCCGCCGCCGAGATCGAGATCCGGGCCTCGTGGAGTCCGCTCGAGGCCGAGGTCGGACCGCACGTCGAGGCATGGGTCGACTTGCTACGGACCGCGGCCGGCCTCCCTCCGGTGGTACCCGGGGTGGTGGCCATGCCGACGCGGCCGGCCCGCGCCAGCCGGGCCAGCCGCTCGACCCGGGGAGCCCGGCCGGTCCGGCCCGAGCGGCGGCCCCCGCGGAGCCGGTGAGCCCCGTCGAAGGCGGCGTGCGAGCCCAGCCGGCGCCACTGCTCGAGCCTCGTGGTGGCCTGCCGGAGGTCGTCGCCTCCGCTGAGGCGCTCGCGGACGCCATCGCGGCCTTCGCCGCCGGCAGCGGGCCGGTCGCCGTGGACGCCGAGCGCGCCAGCGGATACCGCTACGCCCAGCGGGCCTACCTCGTCCAGCTGCGCCGAGCCGGCTCCGGGACCGCCCTCATCGACCCGCTGGGGTGCCCGGACCTGTCCGGGCTCGGGGCGGTGCTGCAACCCGCTGAATGGGTCCTGCACGCCGCTTCCCAGGACCTCTCCAGCCTCGCGCAGCTGGGCCTGGTGCCACGACGAGTCTTCGACACCGAGCTCGCTGGGCGGCTGCTCAACCTGCCGCGGGTGGCGCTCGCCCCGCTGGTTGAGTCGGTGCTCGGCTTCAGCCTGGAGAAGGGGCATTCGGCTGTCGACTGGTCCACGCGCCCCTTGCCGGAGCCCTGGCTGCGCTACGCAGCGCTGGACGTGGAGCTGCTCGTCGAACTGCGCGACGAGCTGGAGCAGCGCCTCCTCAGCGCCGGCAAGCTGGCCTGGGCCCGGCAGGAGTTCACCGCGCTGCTCAGCGCCCCGCCGCCCGGGCCCCGGCTCGACCCATGGCGGCGCACGTCCGGGCTCCACCAGGTCCGGTCTCAGCGCGGGCTGGCCGCGGTCCAAGCGCTGTGGGAGGCCCGCGACGAGCTCGCCCGCCAGCGCGACATCGCCCCCGGGCGCGTGCTGCCCGACGCGGCCATCGTCGCCGCCGCCCTGGCCGTGCCACCGACCCTCGAGGCGCTGGTCGCACTGCCGGTGTTCGGTGGCCGGTCCAACCGGCGGCGGGCGGCGCGGTGGTTCGCCGCGCTCGAGCACGCCGCGCAGCTGCCGGCGGAGGAACTGCCCCCGCTGGCAACCCGCTACGACGGCCCTCCGCCGGCCCGCTCCTGGCCGGGGCGCAACCCGGCCGCGACGGCCCGGCTGGCCGCCGCCCGCTCGGCGCTCGCCACGCTTGCCGCCGAGCATGAGGTGCCGGTGGAGAACCTGCTGGCGCCGGACGCGCTCCGCCGGGTCCTGTGGGAGCCGCCGGAGCCGCCGACGGTGGCGGCCGTACGGGAAGCGCTGGCGGCGCAGCGCGTGCGGCCCTGGCAGCTCGAGCTGGTAGCCGAGCCCGTCGCCGCAGCCGTGGCCGCCGCGGCCGCCGTGGCCGCCGCACCGTCCGCACCGTCGGCACCGTCGGCACCCTCCGCACCCTCCGCACCCTCGGAGAGCAATCGACCTCCCGGAACCTAACGGCGGACCGGCTTGGCGCCACCTTTCGATGGCTGCCCAGGCCGTCGACGTGAAGGAACGGTCGTCCTGGCGGCCGTTCCGGTCCGTGGATCAGCCCTCCCGCGCACGTCCGCCATGATCCACGTGAAGCCGCGGTCTTGCGAAGCCGAGGGCCGCGGCATGGGAGGCGCCGTGGGCAGCGGCTTGGGGGGCCGAGGGGCGGGGCTTTGGGGTTGTGGGCGGGGCTTTGGGGTTGTGGGCGGGGCTTTGGGGTTGTGGGCGGGGCTTATGGGGCCATGGGCCGCGGCTTGGGGGGCCGAGGGCCGCGGACGTGGCGCGGCCCACGCCACACCCGCCCACGCCGTGAGTCGCTGTCGGCGGCTGGGCTGCCGCAGGTCGCCGGTCGCGGCGCCGGCTACTCCTCCACGACGGAGCCCGAGCCGGACCCCGAGTCGGAGCCACCTGCACCACCGTCGTCGCTGCATCCGGCGAGCCCGAGGGCAAGCACCGCGGCCAGGACGCCGACGGCCGTCCTCACCGCTCCGACCAGGCGACGGCTCCGGCAGGGCCGCGGGCCGACGGGGCCGCCGACAGCCGGACGGGCACCGTCGGGTCGGCCGGTCGGGAACGTGGGGGCTGTGCTCATCGTGGTGATCCTTTCGTCGCTGCGGTGGTCCCCGCACCGGTGGCGAGGGGTGCAGGCGTGGGGGTGGGCGGGCGAACGGGGGGACCCGTGTCGGGCCTGTCGTCCGGATCGCGGGTCGCAAGGGTCGCGCGGGTCCCGCCGGGGGCGTACGGCCGCGCTCGCCGCGCCGTCCACCCGCCGATGACGGCCAGCCCCACCACCAGGGTGACCCAGCCGGTGTGCAGCACCCAGAATCCCGGCCCCGGGGAAGCGTAGTCGGGCGAGACCACGCGCAGCGCCTGGTAGAGCGGGTCGTCCACTCCGGTGAAGTGGGCCACCCACGTCACCTCGCCGGCCCACCCGTCGACTAGCAGGGCGGCCTGCGCGATGACGCCGAACGCGGCCGGGACGGCTGCGTACGGCAACACCTGGGGAGCGAGCACGCCTACGCAATCCCCCAGCCACCACAGGACGGCGAGCAGCAGCAGCGGCAGGACGACGACGACCTGGCGACCCGGCCACCAGAAGCCGTGCATGGTCAGGGCGACCCACGTCGCCGTCGCCCATGCCGCGGCGACGGGAAGGGCGAGGACAGCCCAGGGGCGCGGGCGCGCCACCATGAGCGCGGCCAGCGCGGGCACCCCCAGCAGCCAGGCCGGCTGCCAGGGGACCAGCCCGTACGCGCGGTCGGCGAGCAGCGCCACCAGGCGCAGGCTGCGACCCACCAGGTCGGGGTCGGTCCCGACCACCGAGAACTCGCCCGT
>JAUJNY010000002.1:132208-165964 GCA_030447955.1 Jiangellales bacterium | reverse complement strand
GTAAGGCCGGCGAGGAGCACCAGCGCGAGCTTGGCTCCGACCCAGCCGCCCAGCCCCATCGGCACGGCGAGCAGCACCGGCAGCAGCGGGTCGTGCGGGCTCAGCTGACGACCACCGGGGGTCGCCAGCGTCTGCACCGGCAGCTCGGCGTCGTGGTAGTCCCGCCATCGCTCCGCGGCCAGCTCGTCGGCGATGTCGAGGTCGCGATCCTCCGCCAGCGACAAGGCGGTGAGCAGGTACTGCGGCTCGTCCACCGCCGCCTGTCCCCCGTAGGTGGCCCGCACCTCGATGCCCAACCCCGCCGCCAGTACGGCCACCAGCGCGGCGAAGGCCATCCAGCCAGCCAGTGCGCGTCCCGCAACAGCAGAGGGCGGCCTCATCGCAACGCCGCTGCCGCCGGCAACGGGAAGCCGTACGCCCCGCCGCTGAGCTCCGCGGCGACCCGAGCCACGACGTCGGGCAGGTCGGTCCGCGGCCGCCATCCCAGCAGCCGCTCGAGCCGGGTGGGGTCGGCCCACGTGGCCGGTACGTCGTCGAGGCCGGCCGGCTCCAGCTGCAGCTGTGGCGCCGTGCCGGTCACCGCGGCGACGGCGCTCAACACCTGCCCGAGCGTGTGGGGCACCCCGGTACCGAGGTTGACCGGCCCGCTGACGCGGAGGTCGGTGAGCTCGACGAGTGCACGGGCAACGTCCCGTACGTCGGTGAAGTCGCGCGAGCGGGCCGGGGAGCCGTAGACCGGCAGCGGCCGTCCCTGCAGCGCGGCGGTGACCCAGCGGTGCAGCGCCATGTCGGGGCGCTGGCCCTCACCGACCACCGTGAAGGGCCGCGCGACCGTGACCAGGTGCCCGCGGCGCAGCCAGTGGCGGCAGACCTCTTCCGCTGCCGCCTTGCTGCGGGCGTACCCACCGCGCGGGCGCAGCGGCTGGTCCTCGCTGCTGGGCGTGCCGTGAGCGCCGCCGTACACCGCGGAGGAGGTGGCGACCGCGACCGGGGTCCCGGGCATGACCGCGGCCAGGACCCGCTCGGTGGCGGCGACGTTGTCGCGTTGCCGTCGGGCGGCCACGTCCGGCGCGCAGTCGCGGACCCCCGGGCAGCCGGCGAGATGCACCACGGCCTCGGCGCGGGCCAGAGCACGACCGACCTGCGCGGCGATCACCGGGCGCGGATCGGTCAGGTCGGCCATGAGCGGGCGCACGCCAGGGCTGGTGGAACGCTGCGGGCGCCGGTCGAGGGCGACGACCGACCGGCCCTGGTCGAGCAGGCAGCGGACAACGGCGCTGCCGACGAAGCCGGCCGCGCCGGTCACCACTACCGCCACCCTGCGCCTCTCCGTTACGCGGTTCGAGCCGGGCGGGAGCCCGTCCGCGCGCCAAGTAAGGTAAGCCTAACTTGAGACGTCGTCCAGGAGCCTCACCCGGGCGGAAGGGAGGGCCGTGCCTCGCCGTGGCGCGCTCCACGTCGGTGGAGCGGTGCTCGGCGCAGCACTGCTCCTCTGGTCGATCTGGTACCTCACGGGGGCGTTCGAGGCCGGTGTCCTGGCTCGCGCCTTGACTGCCCTCGTCGCCGACCCGGTGGGTCTCGGCGCCGCGCTGTGCTGCTATGCCGGCGCCTTCGGGCTGCGCACGCTGGCCTGGACCCGCGTCCTGCCGTCCCTCTCCCCCGGTCAGGCCTGGGCGGCACTGCACGTCTCCCTGGCCGGGAACCACGTGCTGCCGCTGCGACTGGGTGAGCCGCTGCGGTTGACCAGCGTGCTGCGGCGTACGCCCCTGCCGGTGGCGGCGGTGACCGCCTCGGCGGTGCTGCTGCGGGCCGGTGACGTCGCCGCCGTCGCACTGCTCGCGCTGCTCGTCGGACCCGGTCTGCTCGCCGCGACGTGGGCCAGCGGCATATCGACGCTCCTGGCCCTAGCCCTGGCGGCAGCCGTTGGCGCAGCGGCCCTGGCCGCCTGCTGGCTCTCCCGGCTGCGACCTCGCCAGCCGACCGGCCCGGGGTCGGTGCGTCGCCCCGGTGCGAGCGTCGTGGCCGCGACCTCGGCCGCCACCCTGGCCGCCACCCTGGCCGCCACCCTGGCCGCATGGTGCCTGGAAGCGGTGGTCGTCTGGTTCGTCGCCGCAGCTGCCGGCGTACGGCTCGCTCCGACTGAGGCGCTGGCGGTCACCGCGGTCACCATCGCCGCTCAGGCGCTCGCGCTCACCCCCGGGGGCGTCGGCTCGTACGAGGCGGCCGCCACGGCTGCGCTCGTCACGCTCGGCGTGCCCGCACCCGACGCCCTCGCCGTCGCGCTCGCCACCCACGCGGTCAAGACGGTGTACGCGCTCGGCGTCGGCGGGCTGGCACTGGTGGTCCCGGCGCCGGGGTACTGGGGACCGGCCCGCCTGCCGCGCCGGCTGCCGCCACGGCCGGAGCCGTACGACGTGACGCCGGACGCCCCGGTGGTTGCCGTCGTCCCAGTGCACGACGAGGAGTCGACGGTCGGGGAGGTCGTCCGCCGGCTGCCGCGCCAGGTCGCGACCCGTCCGGTGGTGGCGCTCGTCATCGACGACGGGTCCACCGACGCCTCCGCCGCACGGGCCACCGGCGCCGGCGCGCGGGTGGTGGCTCATGCGTCCAACCGCGGGCTGGGGGCCGCGGTGCGCCGCGGGCTGGCCGAAGCGGTTGCGCTGCGGTCGGCCGCGGTCGTCTACCTGGACGCCGACCTCGAGTACGACCCGGCCGAGCTGGGCCGCCTCGCCGCGCCGGTTCTCGCCGGGGACGCGGACTACGTCGTGGGGTCACGCTTTGCCGGGCAGATCCGGGCGATGCGCCCGCACCGGCGGCTCGGCAACCGGGCGCTGACCGCGTGGATGCGCTGGCTTACCCGCCGCCGTGACCTCAGCGACGGGCAGAGCGGCTACCGCGCGTTCTCGCCCCGGGCCGCCGCCGAGGCTGAGATCATGCACGACTACAACTATGCCCAGGTCCTTACGCTCGACCTGCTGGCCAAGGGTTTCAGGTACGCCGAGGTGCCCATCTCGTACGGCTTTCGCCGGCAGGGACGGTCGTTCGTACGACTGGGCCGCTACCTGCGCGCCGTGGTGCCGGCGGTGCGCCGCGAGCTGGCCGCGCCTTCGGTGCTGCGCTGGCCCCCTCAGGTATCCACGGACGCCGTCCCGGCGATCGAGGCAAGATCGCCGTAAGCGGTCAGGGAATGCAGCTGACTGGTCTCCTTGACCCGAAACGGCGATCATGCCGCTGGCACGGACCGGCCGGCGCGGGGTTCTCAGTCCTCCACCACGTGGGTGGTGAAGCGCTGACGGGCTCGCGCCCAGGCGACCCGGTCGAGCGCTCCGTCGGGCCCGATGGCCTCCGCGGCGGCGTAGCCCATGGCCAGCGCGTGGTGGGTGTTGTCGTGGGCGAAGAGCCCGAGCCGGCCGAGCGACGTGAGCGAGGGCAAGCTGCTCGCCCAGGCGTCCAGCACATCCAGGCGCGCGGCGTACCCGGTGTCGAAGACCGGGTAGACGCGCGGCAGCCGGCGCACCTCGACCGCGCGCAGCCGTAGCCGGGGCAGCTCGGAGACGGCCAGGCCCGCGGTCACCAGCTCGGCGAGCTCCTGGTCCCCGGCCCGCCACACGGGGTCCCCGATCGCGCAGGGCAGCTCCGCGCAGAGCACGCTCCGGTCGGCCGGGTCGTCGACGCTGCTGCGGTAGTTGGCCGGCTCACTGAGCCGACTGACCGGGGTCTCCCGGCCCGGCAGGTAGTGCGCGTCATAGGGCGACCAGCGTCCGCCCTCGTGGACGAGGTAGACCAGCACCATCGCCCGGAAGCGCAGCGCCGCGGCGGACTCGCCGATGTCAGCCGGGGGACAGGGCCGGCTCAACCGGGCGAGCAGCGGCAGCGGCAGGGTCGAGAGGGCGTGGCGCGCGGAGAGCGAGCCGCCTCCCGCCGTCTCGACCGTGACGCCGCTCGAGTCGGGCGCGACCGCTGAAACCTCCGTCGTGGTCCTGATCGACGCACCCGCGTCGACGGCGGCCTGGGCGATCGCCTCGGCGATCTCGCCGAACCCGCGTCGCGGATAGTGGAACACCTGGCCCTGCCCGCCGCGCGACCCACTGCGGCGCGGGCGCAGCAGCCGCGCGGCCAGCTTGGCCGGGGTGTCCGCGCTGACCCGGACTCGGGCCTGGTGGGCGTCGATGCGCTCCCCCGGCAGCCCCCACAGCTTCTCGGCGTACGGCGCGTACACGAGCTCGTAAAGGGTGTCGCCCAGCCCGGAGCGCAGCGCGGCGGCGTACGAGGAGTCATCCCGGCGGCGTAACGTGGCGATAACGGCGTCGCGTCCGGCCGCGGCCAGCAGCGCCGGGGGCAGCGCCCGGACGACCTCTCCCCCGCGCAGCGGGAAGCCGGTCCAGGTGCCGGCCAGGCGTAACCGGCCGTGGCGCCGTCTGGTCTGCAGGTCCGCGCCGAGCAGCTCGCGCAGGTCGGCGAGCAGCCGCGGCGGTGTCGCCGGGTGGAGGCGGTGGCTGCCGTGGTCGACCCGCACGCCCGCGACGTCGAAGGAGGCGGACATCCCGCCGAGTCTTTCCGAGCGTTCGAGCACCACGACCGAGCGCCCGCGACGGGCCGCCCGCCAGGCCGCGGCGAGGCCGGCCGGACCGGCTCCCAGCACGGCGACGTCGTACGAGGTCAAGCGTTCAGCGAGCCCGGCGAGTCGAGGTCGACCGTGGGTTGCACGGCCTCGTCGAGCTGCGCGACCAGGCCGGCGACGTCGCGGGCCAGATGCTGCGCGGTGAGCCCGAGGTCGTCGAGCAGCTCTACCCGCTTGCCGTGCTCGAGGAACCGGCGCGGGATGCCGTAGTCGCGTAGTGGGGTGCTGACGCCGGCGTCGCGCATGGCCTGCGCCACAGCCGACCCGACGCCGCCGGTGCGGCTGCTGTCCTCGACGGTGACGACGAGCCGGTGCGTCGCGGCGAGCTCGATGACGGTCGGGTCGACCGGGAGCACCCACCGCGGGTCGAGCACGGTGACCCCGATGCCCTGGTCGGCTAGCCGGGCGGAAAGGTCGACCGCCGTCGCCGCCATGGCCCCGACGGCCACGACGAGCACGTCCCGAGCGCCCGACCGGACGAGCACGTCGCAGCCGCCGACCCGGTCGACCGCCGCGATGTCGGCGCCGACGGGACCGGTGGGAAACCGGACGACCGTGGGAGCGTCGGCCACGGCGACCGCCTCACCGAGCAGCTCGCGCAGCCGAGCGCCGTCGCGCGGCGCCGCGACCCGCAGGCCCGGGACCACCTGCAGCACCGAGAGGTCCCACATACCGTTGTGCGAAGGGCCGTCCGGGCCGGTCACGCCGGAGCGGTCCAGCACGAACGTCACGCCGCAGCGGTGCAGCGCGACGTCCATGAGCACCTGGTCGAAGGCGCGGTTGAGGAAGGTCGAGTAGACCGCGACCACCGGGTGCAGCCCTCCCAGGGCCAGGCCGGCGGCGCTGGTCGCAGCGTGCTGTTCGGCGATGCCGACGTCGAAGCACCGCTCGGGGTAGGCGCGGGCGAAGGCGTCCAGGCCGGTGGGGTGCAGCATCGCGGCGGTGATCGCCACCAGGTCGGGCCGCTCGGCGCCGAGCGCGACGATCTCCTCCCGGAACACCTGGGTCCACCCGGTGCCGGCCGTCGTCATGGACGGCCCGGCGTCGGGGTCGAAGGGACCGGGGCTGTGCAGTCGGTCGGCTTCGTCAAGTTCGGCGGGGTCGTAGCCGAAGCCCTTGCGGGTGAGGCAGTGGACGATCACCGGGCCGCGGAACCGCTTGGCCTGGCGCAGCACGTGCTCGAGTGCCGCGCGGTCGTGCCCGTCGACCGGGCCCACGTACTTGAGTCCGAGGTCCTCGAACAGGCCTTGTGGGGCCAGCACGTCCTTGAGTCCGCGCTTGATGCCGTGCAGCGCCTCGAACAGCGGTGCCCCGACGAGCGGCGTACGACCCAGGGCCGTCCGGACCAGGTTGAGCACCTGCTCGTAACGGGGGTCGGTACGCAGGCTGGCCAGGTGGTCGGCCAGCCCCCCGACGGTCGGCTGGTACGACCGGCCGTTGTCGTTGACCAGGATGACGATCGGCCGCTGCGGCTTGGCGGCGATGTTGTTGAGGGCCTCCCACGCCATCCCGCCGGTGAGCGCCCCGTCGCCCACCACGGCGACGACGGTGCGGTCGTCCTCGCCGCGGATGGAAAAGGCCTTGGCCAGCCCGTCGGCGTACGACAGCGCCGTCGAGGCATGGGAGTTCTCGATCCAGTCGTGCTCGCTCTCGGCCCGGCTGGGATAGCCGGACAGTCCCCCGCGCTGGCGCAGCCGGGGAAAGCTGTTCCGCCGGCCGGTGAGCAGCTTGTGCACGTACGCCTGGTGCCCCGTGTCGAAGAGCACCGGGTCGGCCGGGGAGTCGAACACCCGGTGCACGGCGATGGTGAGCTCGACGGTCCCGAGGTTGGGCCCGAGATGGCCACCGGTGCGGGCCACCGACGAGACCAGCACGTCGCGGATCTCGTGCGCCAGCTCGCTGAGCTGGGAGTCGGAGAGAGACCGCAGGTCGCGCGGGTGCTGGACGGTGTCGAGAACGCCCATGCCTGGCAACGCCCCCTGTCCTCGTAGCGCGCGTCGGTACGGGCCACTCCCTGTCCTCGGGTCAGTCTAGGTGCGCTGGTCCGGCTGCGCCCGGGCGGCGCTGCGGTTGCCGCACCGCTCTCAGAGTCGGGCGCGGAACTGGCGGCCGCGCAGGGCCTCCTCCACCAAGGTGACCGCCCGGCGGGTGGCGGCGAGCCGGGCGCCCTCGCGCTCAAGGGCGCTGATCGCGGCCTCGATGGTCTCTGTCGTGGCAATGTCGCGCAGGTCCGAGCGGACGGTGGCCAGCCCGCGCCGGGCCGCACCCACGGCGCCGTCGACGTGCAGCGCCGCGAAACGGGCGAGCACCGCGGGATGGCGGCGCAGCACCTCGTGGGCGCGGTAGTCCGGCGGGCACAGGTCCAGCAGCCAGGCCACGGCGCCGCGCTCCCAGTCGGGCGCTCCCGGCGGCCGTACGTCCGGCGGCCAGCCGGGAGGGCTCACCGGGGCGCTCAGCGCGGCGTCTCCGCACCTGCTCGCAGCAACGACCGGAGGACGTACTGCATGATCCCGCCGTGGCGGTAGTAGGCCGCCTCGCTGGGGGTGTCGATGCGGACGACCGCCTCGAACTGCCTGTCCCCGGCGCGCACGCTCACGGTCCGCGGCGTCTCGTCCGCGTTCATGGCGCTGACCCCGGTGATGTCGAACGTCTCCTCGCCGCTGAGGCCGAGCGACGCGGCGTCCTGCCCGGCGGGGAACTGCAGCGGTAACACGCCCATGCCGATCAGGTTGGACCGGTGGATGCGCTCGTAGGACTCGGCGATGACGGCTCGCACGCCGAGCAGCGCGGTGCCCTTGGCAGCCCAGTCGCGGGAGGAGCCCGAGCCGTACTCCTTGCCCGCCAGGACGACCAGCGGGGTGCCCGCCGCGGCGTAGTGCTGCGCGGCCTCGTAGATCGTCGTGACCGGACCACCGTCTCGGGTGAGGTCCCGGGTGAGCCCGCCCTCGGTACCGGGGGCCAGCTGGTTGCGCAGCCGGATGTTGGCGAAGGTGCCGCGGATCATCACCTCATGGTTGCCGCGCCGGGAGCCGTAGGAGTTGAAGTCGCGCCGCTCGACCCCGTGCTCGCTCAGGTACCAACCGGCAGGTGAGTCAGCCTTGATCGAGCCGGCCGGGCTGATGTGGTCGGTCGTCACCGAGTCGCCGAGCATCGCCAATACGCGGGCACCGCTGATGTCGGTCACCGGCTGCGGCTCCGCGCTCATGCCGTCGAAGTACGGCGGCTTCCGCACGTACGTCGAGTCCTCGTCCCAGGCGAAGGTGTCACCCTCGGGCGTCGGCAGCTCCTGCCAGCGCTGGTCCCCGGCGAAGACGTCGGCGTAGCCACGGGTGAACATCTCCGCCGCCACCGCCCCGTCGATGACCTCCTGCACCTCCTGGCTGGATGGCCACAGGTCGGCGAGGAACACGTCCTGCCCCTCGCTGGCCTGCCCGATGGGGTCGCTGGTGAGGTCGACGTCCATCGACCCGGCCAGGGCGTACGCGACACACAGCGGGGGCGAGGCGAGGTAGTTCATCTTCACGTCGGGGTTGATGCGGCCCTCGAAGTTGCGGTTGCCGGACAGCACCGCCACAGCACGGCGAGGTCGTGCTCCTGCACCGCGCGCTGACCTCGGGGATGAGCGGGCCAGGTTGCCGATGCAGGTGGTGCAGCCGTAGCCGACGAGGTGGAAGCCGAGCTTCTCCAGGTACGGGATCAGGCCGGCCCGCTCGTAGTAGTCCATGACGACCTTGGAGCCGGGGGCCAGCGACGTCTTGACCCAGGGCTTGCGCTCGAGGCCGCGCTCGACCGCCTTCTTCGCGAGCAGGGCGGCGCCCACCATGACCGTCGGGTTCGAGGTGTTGGTGCACGAGGTGATCGAGGCGATGACCACCGCGCCGTGGTCGATCGTGCGCTCCTCGCCGTCGAGCCGTACGGGCACCGGGTCGGACATGTGGTCGCGGGCCGCGGCCGGGGACAGCGGCTGGTCCGGCGCGCCGGCCAGGTCATCGTCGACGGCGGACACGGCGTCGCTGGCCGGGAAGGTCTCGGCGACGCCCTGGTCCAACGCGGACGGGGTGCCATCGCCCTGGACGTAGTCGCGCAGCGCGGTCGGAAGCTCGTCTTGGCGTCGAGAGCGCGACCCGGTCCTGCGGCCGCTTGGGCCCGGCGAGCGACGGGACGACGGAGGCGAGTCGAGCTCGAGGCGCTCGGAGTAGTCGGGCTCGGCGTCGGGGTCGTGCCAGAGACTTTGCTCCTTGGCGTACGCCTCGACGAGGGCCACTTGCTGGGGGTCTCGTCCGGTGAGCCGCAGGTAGCGGATCGTCTCGTCGTCGATCGGGAAGACCGCGATCGTGGAGCCGTACTCGGGGCTCATGTTGCCGATCGTCGCGCGGTTGGCGAGCGGCACAGCGCCGACGCCGGGGCCGTAACTCCACGAACTTCCCGACCACCCCGTGGCGGCGCAGCATCTCGGTGATGGTGAGCACCAGGTCGGTGGCGGTGGCGCCCTCGGGCAGCTCCCCGGCCAGCTTGAAGCCGACCACCCGCGGGATCAGCATGCTCACCGGCTGGCCGAGCATCGCGGCCTCCGCCTCGATGCCGCCGACCCCCAGCCCACGACCCCCAGGCCGTTGACCATCGTGGTGTGGGAGTCGGTGCCGACGCAGGTGTCCGGGAAGGCGACCGGCCGGCCCTCGCTGTCCCGCACCATGACGACGCGGGCGAGGTGCTCGAGGTTGACCTGGTGGACGATGCCGGTACCCGGCGGCACGACCTTGAAGCGGTGGAAGGCGCGCTGCCCCCAGCGCAGGAACTGGTAGCGCTCATGGTTGCGCTCGTATTCGAGGTCGACGTTGCGCTCGAACGCCTCCGGTGCGCCGAAGACGTCGGCGATCACCGAGTGGTCGATGACGAGCTCGGCGGGGCGAGGGGTTGATGAGGGACGGGTCGCCGCCGAGGTCGCGCATCGCCTCGCGCATCGTGGCGAGGTCGACGACGGCCGGCACGCCGGTGAAGTCCTGCAGGAGCACCCGGGCGGGGGTGAACTGGATCTCCTGGCTCGGCTCGGCCTGAGCGTCCCAGTCCAGCAACGCCCGCGCGTGGTCGGGCGTGACGTCCGCGCCGTCCTCGGTACGCAGCAGGCACTCCAGCAACACCTTGAGGCTGTACGGCAGCCGGCCGACGTCACCGGCCGCGGCGATGCGATGGACCTCGTACGACGTCCCGTCGACCTCGAGCGTCCCCCTGGCTCCGAAGCTGTCATTGCTGGCCACGTCTCACCCTCCTGCGCGTGTCCCGCCCGGTACGACCATCCTGCCCGGCCGCTGCCGGCCGGATCCCTTGCCCGGGCAACTCTCTTGACGTCGAGATACCTTAGCAGCGCCGGCCGTGGCGTACGGTCGGCGGCGTGGACCCGGGCTCCCCGCCGCCCCGCTTCGCCGTCGAGCTGCCGCCTGAGCTGGTGGCCGGTGTGTACGCCGACTTCGTCAGCGTCTGGCACAGCAACGACGTCTTCACCCTCGACTTCGCCGTGGTGTCCCAGCCGCCGCAGCCGGCGCAGGACGAGAACAGGGGGAGGCCTACGTCGCCGTGCCGACCCGGATCGTGAGTCGGGTGCGGATCCCGCCGAGCCAGGTCTTCGAGATCATGAAGACGCTGGAGCAGCAGCTCACCCGCTGGGAGAACGACCGCGGGCAGCGCCCCGCCGGCCCCACCATGTCCCCGGGCTGAGCGTCCCCGGGCTGAGCGTCCCCGGGCTGAGAGCGTCCCCGGGCTGAGCGTCCCCGGGCTGAGCGCCCCGGGCTCGAGCGTCCCCTGTACGGCTAAGCCGATTTCCGGCCATGATCGCCGCCTCCGGTCGGGGACTGCAGTTCCCGTTCGGCTCGCTGCCCGCGGACGGCGATCATGGGTCGCCTCAGCTGCGGCGCAGCAGGGCTACGCACTCCACGTGGTGGGTCATGGGGAACGCGTCGAACGCCCGCAGCGCCGCGAGGCCGTACCCATGGCCGGCGAAAGCGGCCACATCCCGCGCTAGGGCGGCGGGGGTCGCAGGCGACGTACGCGACGGCGCGGGGCTGCAGGGCTGCCAGCGCCGCGACGACGCGCCGCCACGACGCCCCGGTGCGTGGCGGGTCGAGGACGACGACGTCGACGCTGTCCAGGCCGAGGCGCGGGAGCACCTGCTCGACCCGGCCGGTGACGAGCCGGACGCTCGACTCGGCGTGCAGGTTGCGCCTGGCGTCGGCGACCGCGCGGGCGTTGGACTCCACCGCCACCACCCGGCCGCCAGGTCCGACCCGGTCGGCGAGAGCACCGGCGAACAGCCCGACGCCGCTGTACAGGTCCAGCGCTCGCTCCCCCGGCTGTGCCGCCAGAGCGTCCAGGACCGCGTCAACGAGGGCGTCGGCCAGCCCCGATGTACCTGCCAGAACCCACCGGCGGACACCCGCCAGTCGCGACCAGCGGCGACCTCGCGGGCGGACGACCGGCCGGTGGGGCTGCGCGCCCACGAGGACCTCACCCACCGCGGATACCGCCGCCGTGACGTCGCGACCGGGCATCCGCTCGCCCGGCAGCACAGCCGGCTCCGCGATCGCCGGATGGGCGATGCGGCACCGATCGACGGCGACGACCTCGTGCGAGCGGTGTCGGCGTAGGCCGACCCGGCCCGCCTCGTCGACCGCGTAGCGCACCCGCGTCCGCCAGTCGAGCCCGCCGTGATCGCCCGGCACCGGCTCCACCTCGACGCTGCGCTCGATCCCGGCCAGGCGGCGCGGCTGCTCGGCCACCACCTCCCCTTGAGCAGCCGCTGGGTCGGCGGTGCCGCATGCTGCCAGTCGCAGCCACCGCAGCGGCCGGGACCGGCGTACGGGCAGGGCGGCTCCACCCGGTCCGGTGATGGTTGCAGGACCTTGACCGCGTCGGCGCGCCAGTACCGGTCGCCCGCCCTTCGGTGACGACGGCGATGACCCGCTCCCCGGGCAGCGCGTGCCGGACGAACACGACACGCCCCTCGTGCCGGGCGACGCAGTGACCCCGTGGGCGACGGTCTCCACGTCGAGCTCGAGCTGCCGGCTCAGCGCGACCCGCTCCGCTCGACGTCGGGTGCGGGGTCGGCGCGCCCGCCGCCCACCGAGCCGGGATCGGGGTCGCCGCGGCGCACCGAGCCGGGCGCCGGCCCCTCGTGGCGCAGTGCCGCCGCGTCCGAGGACCGCAGCTGCCAGGGGACGCTCGTCACCATGACTCCGGGGGTGAACAGCAACCGGCCCTTGAGCCGCAGCGCGCTCTGGTTGTGCAGCAGCTGCTCCCACCAGTGGCCGACGACGTACTCGGGGATGAAGACCGTGACGACGTCACGCGGACGCTCCCGCCGCAGCAGCCGAACGTGGTCCACGACCGGCCGAGTGATCTCCCGGAACGGAGAGTCGAGCACCTTCAGGGGGACGGGCAGCCCGCGCCGGTCCCACTCGTCCTGGAGGGCTCGGGTCTCCTCGGCATCGACGTTGACGGTGATGGCCTCCAGGGTGCTCGGCCGGGAGGCACGCGCGTACGCCAGCGCCCGCAGCGTCGGCTTGTGGATCTTGGAGACGAGGACGACCGCGTGCACCCGGGACGGGAGCATCGTCTCCTCGGCGAGCGAGTCCACCTCGAGCTCGCGCTGCACGGTGTCGTAGTGCGCGCGGATGCCCCGCATCACGACAAAGAGCACGGGCATCGCGAGGAAGACGAGCCAAGCCCCGTGGGTGAACTTCGTGGCAGTCACGATGAGGAGGACCAGCCCGGTGAGGCAGGCGCCGGTGGCGTTGATCGCCCGGGAGCGCAGGATGCGCGTCCGCTCCGCGCCCGCCGGGGACTTCTCGGCGAGGACGCGGTTCCAGTGCTTCACCATGCCGGTCTGCCCGAGCGTGAAGGCGGTGAAGACCCCGATGATGTACAGCTGGATCAGGCGGGTCACCGACGCGTCGAAGGCGAGCAGCAGCAGGGCGGCGAAGGCGGCGAGGACGAGGATGCCGTTGCTGAAGACGAGCCGGTCACCGCGGGTGTGCAGCTGGCGCGGCATGTATCGGTGCTGGGCGAGGATCGAGGTCAGCAACGGGAAGCCGTTGTACGCGGTGTTGGCGGCCAGCACGAGAATCGCCGCGGCGGCCGCCTGGATGTAGTAGAACCCCAGCGAGCCATCGCCGAAGACGGCGGCAGCCACCTGCGCGATGACGGTGCGCTGTGGCTGGCCGGCGCAGGGGAAGCCCACGAGGGCACAGGAGTCCTCGACGTAGCGGACGTCGCTGATCAGCGCCAGGGCGGTGATCCCGGAGAACATCGTGACGGACAGCGCCCCCATGAGCAGCAACGTCGTCGCCGCGTTGCGGCTCTTGGGCGCCCGGAACGCCGGCACCCCGTTGGCGATGGCCTCGACCCCGGTCAGGGCCGTGCACCCGGAGGAGAACGCACGCAGGGCAAAGAACCCCAGCGCCAGCACCCCCAGCGCCGAGGTCTGCGGCTCAACCGCGTACTGCGCGCTCTCGGCGACCGGAGGATCGCCGGCGACCGTCCGCGCCAGGCCCCAGCCGAGCATGGACAGCACACCGACGACGAAGAGGTAGGTCGGGATCGCAAAGAGCGTGCCGGACTCGCGGACCCCGCGCAGGTTCATCGCCGTGAGGAGCGCGACGAACCCGACGGCGAGCATGACCCGGTGGTCGGCCAGGGCCGGGAGCGCGGAGATGACGTTGTCGACGCCCGCCGCGACGGACACCGCGACGGTAAGGACGTAGTCGACGAGCAGCGCGCTGGCCACGGTCACACCCGCCCGCTCCCCCAGGTTGGTCGTCGCCACCTCGTAGTCGCCGCCGCCGGAGGGGTAGGCGCGCACGAGCTGGCGATAGGAGGTGACGACGACGCCGAGCAGCACCACGACCGCCAGGGCCAGCCAGGGGGCGAGGTACAGATAGGCCAGGCCTCCCAGCGTGAGGATGACCAGGATCTCCTGCGTCGCGTACGTCACCGAGGAGAGCGGGTCGGAGGCGAACACCGGCAGGGCCACGCGCTTGGGCAGCAGCGTCTCGGACAGCCGGTCGCTGCCCAGCGTCCGTCCGATGATGATGCGCTTCGAGACGTCGCCGACCCGCGTCACGGCAGCGATGCTAGGCGGCGCCGGCGGCGCAACCCCGCAGGTGACCGGCGTCGCGCCGTGTAGCGTCGAGGACCGTGCACGTGGTGATCATGGGCTGCGGACGGGTGGGGTCGGCGCTCGCCCACATCCTCGAGTCGAGGGGGCACTCGATCGCCGTCATCGACCAGAGGGCCGAGGCGTTCCGCCGCCTCGGGCCCTCCTTCGAGGGCCGTACGGTGACCGGCGTGGGGTTCGACCGCGAGGTGCTCCACGAAGCGGGGACGGAGGAGGCCGGCGCCTTCGCCGCGGTCAGCAGCGGCGACAACTCCAACATCATCTCCGCGCGCCTGGCCCGGGAGGTCTTCGGGATCGAGAACGTCGTGGCCCGCATCTACGACCCCGGTCGGGCGGAGGTCTATCAGCGCCTGGGTATCCCCACTGTCGCGACGGTGCGCTGGGCCTCCGACCAGATCCTGCGCCGGCTGCTGCCCGCCGGCTCGCAGTCGGAGTGGACAGATCCCTCGGGGACGGTGCGGCTGGCCGAGGTGCACGTCAGCGAGCGGTGGGTCGGGCAGCGGACCAGCGCCCTGGAGGAGGCGTCCGGTGCCCGAATCGCTTTTCTCACCCGGCTCGGGGAGGGCCTGCTCCCCGGCCGCGACACGGTGCTGCAGCAAGGCGACCTCGTCCATGTCGTCATGCGCACCCAGGACTCTGCCGACGTCGCCGACGTGTTCGCCGGCGCGCCCCGCGCGGAGGTCTAGGTGCGCGTCGCCATCGCCGGCGCCGGCAACGTCGGCCGCTCCATCGCCGCCGAGCTGCTGGAGAACGGCCACCAGGTGCTGCTCGTCGACCGTGACCCGCGGGCCATCAAGGCGGCCACCGTGCCCCAGGCGGAGTGGCTGCTCGCTGACGCCTGCGAGCTCTCCTCCCTGGAGGAGGCGGCCCTCGAGCACTGCCAGGTCGCCATCGCCGCCACCGGCGACGACAAGGTCAACCTCGTCGTGTCGCTGCTCGCCAAGACCGAGTTCGGGGTTCCCCGCGTCGTCGCCCGGGTCAACCATCCCAAGAACGAGTGGTTGTTCAACGAGTCGTGGGGCGTTGACGTCGCGGTGTCCACACCGCGGCTGATGAGCGCCCTCGTCGAGGAGGCCGTCAGTGTTGGGGACCTCGTCCGGCTGTTCACGTTTCGGCAGGGGGACGCCAACCTCGTGGAGCTCACGTTGCCCCCGGACTCGGCCATCGCGGGGACCCGGGTGGGTGCCGTCCCCTGGCCGCCGGACACCGCGCTGGTCACGATCATCCGCGGAGGCCACGTCCACTTCCCGTCCGCGGACGTTGCGCTGGAGGGAGGCGACGAGCTGCTCTTCGTCGCCGCACCGGAGCAGGAGCAGACGTTGGAGGACCTGCTCTCCCCGCACGGGAGCTGAGCCACGCCACGTCCCCGCCGCAGCGGGGTCACTCGCCTGCCTGGCTCGCGGTCGAGCTCGCCGCGTCGATCCGGTCGCGCTCGGCGTAGGCACGCCGCACGACGAGCCAGGACAGCCAGATGCAGAGGAAGAACATCGGCCATCCCATCGCCAGCCGGGCAACGGTCAGCCACACCAGGCCCTCCTCCCTGGCGAGGTAGAGCGGCACCTGCACGACCAACCGGAGCACGAACAGGGCGACCCAGAACCACGAGGCGAGCGAGAACGCGCGCAGCAGCAGCGGGTCGCGCCGCCACGCCATGCCCGCTCCGGTCACCAGGCCGACAAAAACCCCCAGCAGCGGCCAGCGCACGAGCAGGGACACGAGGTACGCCAGGGCGTACGCGGCGTTGATGACCAGGCCGGGAAGGAAGATGTCCTCGGCCCGCCCGGTGCGCGACGCGAAGAACGCGGCGATGGCGAGCCCGAGGAAGCCCGCGACGACGTTTTTGATTGGCTCACGGCGCACCAGCCGTAGCGCCGCCAGGACGGCCCCCGTCCCCACCGCGGCCCACAGCGCGGGGGCGAGCGCTCGGCCGGCAGCGGTGTAGACCGTGACGAAGACGACGAGGGGCAGCCCGGAGTCCAGCACTACGTCTCGCCCGCCGACGGCCTTCAGGGGCGAGGCTCCCTGCGTGGCCTGCTCGCGGCCGAGCCGGGTCAGCGGGTCCTGCCGGCCCGCGCTCACCCCGGACCTGCGGGGCAGAGCTCGTACGTCGGGTTGAACATCACCCGCCGGTCGTCGATGACCGCGACGCGTCCGTGCGCGGTGAGGGCGCGCCCGGGCTCGATGCCGGCGATACGGCGCCGGCCGAGCCAGACCAGCGCCAGCGTGCCCGACCCGTCGTAGACCTCGGCTTCGAGCGCCGGCGCACCAGCGCGGGGCTGCAGCGTCACCGTCTTGAGGGTCCCGTACACGGTCACCCGGGCGCGGTCTGCGCACGAGGCGATCGGCTCGCCGCCCTGGTCGGCCGCATGGTGGCGCAGCTCGACGGCGCGCAGCTCATCGTCGGTGGAGACCAAGCGGGTTAGCGCCCGCCGCAGCGCAGCGCCGGGCGAGCGCTCCGCGGCCGGATGTCCGTCCTGGCGCATCAGAGGAGGGTAGTCGCGGGGCGACGTCGGCGCGCGGGCTGCACACCGGCCCGCTCAGCGAGTCTCGGTGATCGTCGGGCCGGGGCGCAGGTCGTCCAGCGAGGGCTGGCCCGGCTGCGTCTCCGCGGCGGTCATGGCCTCGGGTGGCAGCCGCAGCGGGATGACCTCCCCCGGAGGCATCGCCTCCCCGCCCCGGACGACGACGACGTCGCGCACCACATCGGCGAGCCGCTGGAAGGCCGACTCCTCGACGACAGCACGGCCGAGGAAGGTTGCGCGCAGCATCCAGCGTGGCCCGTCGACACCGATGACCCGGGACGGCTGGGCGCCCCGGCGGCCGTCCGGCAGCACCACCGGGACAGTGACCCGAAGCTCGGGGCCGAAGGGCCCGGACGTGGTGCTGGCCGTTCCGCCGTGGCGGACCGCGTCGGCGCTGACTTGCGCCCTGGTCTCCTCCCAGAGGCCGTGGCTGCGCGGTGCCGCAACGGCCAGCAGCTGCACGGCGCTGTCCTGATAGACCACGAGGGCGGAGCCGACCACGCCCGTCTGCTCCTCGACCTGGAGCTGCAGCTGCATGCCCTGCGCGGCCGGCACGAGCAGGCCGCCGAGATCGACCCGGTCGCCGGAGCTCGCGTCGTCGACCTCGACCTCCGCGATGTCCCAGGGTCCATGCGCCCGGGCCGGCTGGCCGGAAGCCGCAACGGGCGCTGCCGAGGTGGACGGCCCTGGCCCGGGCACCCGCGGCGCCTCGTCGAGCTCGTCGAGCTCGTCGAGCTTCTCAGCCGCCGCCAGGTCGGCGTACGCGTCCCCGTCCAGCTCCAGGTTTGAGTCCAGGTCCGGGTCCAGGTCCGGGTCCCCGACCGGGTCCAGGTCCACCGGGTCCGCCCAGCCAGCAGTCTCCGGGCCGGGCTCGGGCGGGGGTTCGCGATCGCGGCGACGGCGGAACACCATGGACGTCACTCCTCGAGGTTGCGGGGCGCGACGGCGGGCACCGCGCCGGTAACAGCAGCCGTCCCGGTGGACCCGTATCCCCCGCGACCACGCGCCGACCCGGGCAGCCGCTCGACCGCTACGAACGCTGCGGTCTCCACCCGCTGGACGACGAGCTGAGCGACACGGTCACCGCGCCGGAAGGACGCCGGCTCGTGAAGATCATGGTTGACGAGCAGCACCTTGAGCTCGCCGCGGTAACCCGCGTCCACGGTGCCCGGAGCGTTGGCGATGCTGACTCCGAACCGGTGCGCCAGGCCGGAACGCGGGTGGACGAACGCGGCGTACCCGGCCGGTAGGGCGATGGCGACACCGGTCCCCACGAGGGCCCGCTCGCCGGGAGCCAGCACCACGTCCACCGTGGTCACCAGATCGGCGCCGGCGTCCCCAGGATGCGCGTACGCGGGCAGCGGCACGCCGGGATCGACCTGGGTGACGAGCACCTCCACGCAATCGGTCACCGGGTAATCCCAGCCAACCGTCGGGCCGCCGGGCGCCACGTCCTCATCACGTCGCCCGACCTTATCCGGGCCACGCGGCCGGCCACCGGCACGCCGCCGGCCCGGGTAAGGCTGCTGCCGCGGGCTGACACGCAAGCCTGGCAGGCTGCAGCGGTGAGCGGCGGCGCAAAGCACCCGCAGCCGGTCTACTCCGAGCGGTTGTGGGTGCCGATGTGGTGGTGGCTGCTCGCTGCCTTCCTGCTGTGGACACTGTGGCTGGCCTACGCCCGGTTCCTGGGCACCGCAGCAGCCCTTCCGCTGGTCGCCGCCGCGACGCTCGTCGTCGGCGGCGGTCTGCTGTCGTACGGCTCAGCTCTGGTGCGAGTGGACGGGGACGGTCTGGTCGCCGGTCGCGCCAAGCTCCCACTGACGGCGATCGGCGCCGTGTCCGCGCTCGGCGGTCCCGCCACCCGAGCCCTGCGCGGGCCGGAGGCCGATCCGCGGGCCTACCTGTTGCTGCGCGGCTACCTGACCGGCGCGGTTCGGCTCGACATCGAAGACCCGGCGGACCCCACCCCGTACTGGCTGGTGTCCACCCGCCATCCCGAGCGGCTACGCGACACGTTGCACGCTGCCGTACCTCCGCACTGAGCCGACCCCGCGCCGGCGGGGACTCGACCGCTGGACAGGTCAGGCGGCACAGTCCCGGCAGACCAGGGTGTCGCCGCGCTGGCGGGCGAGCTGGCTGCGGTGATGGACGAGGAAGCAGCGGGAGCAGGTGAACTCGTCGGCCTGGCGTGGGAGCACGCGGACCGCGAGCTCCTCGTTGGACAGGTCGGCACCGGGCAGCTCCAGCGACTCGGCCAGCTCGGTCTCGTCCACGTCCACCACTCCGGAGGACTTGTCCATCCGGCGAGCCTTGAGCTCCTCGATCGAGTCCTCGTTGATCTCTTCGTCGGTCTTGCGCGGGGCGTCGTAGTCGGTCGCCATCGGTGCGGCCCCCCTGGGCTCGTTATCGGTTCGTCAGCAGAAGTCGGGTGTCCAGAAGACGTCAAGCGATGCCCGTAACGCGCGACGCCGCGGTTATGTGCCCGGTTTCGGGGGTGCATTGTGCCCTGCGCGCGAGCTAGGAAGCGTGCGACCGGCCGGGCGGCGCGTCGAACTCAGCTATCCGGATCGCCGTCGCGGTCGGCCCCGAGTCCTGCGAGCAGGTCGTGCAGCGCGGGGAAGAGCGCCGGACCGGAGGCGAGCACCAGGTCCCCGCTCGGCGCGGCGCCGTGCAGCCCCGCCACGACAGCCCCGGCCTCGGACGCCACCAGCCGGCCCGCGGCGAGGTCCCACGGCTGGAGGCCACGCTCGTAGTACGCGTCGACCCGCCCCGTAGCGACCGCGCACAGGTCCAGCGCGGCGGCACCGATCCGGCGGATGTCGCGCACGGCCGGCAGCACGCGGCGCAGTACCTCGGCCTGTCCCGCCCGCCGCGACGACTCATAGCCGAAGCCGGTCGCGACGAGCGCCTGTGCCAAGTCGGTGCAGCCCGAGACCTGGACGCGGCGGCCGTTGAGGTGAGCACCGTTGCCGCGCCGGGCGGTCCAGGTCTCCCCCGAGGACGGATTGTGGACGACGCCAGCCACGACGCCCGGGGCGTTCGGCTTCGGGCCGGGCGTACGGCCGGTCCCGAGGGTGGAGGCGTCGGCCCGCGTCGCGGCGATCGAGACGGCGTAGGCGGGGATGCCGTACAGGTAGTTGACGGTGCCGTCGATGGGGTCCACGACCCACACGACCCCACTGGAGCCCGGGCGCCAACCGCCCTCCTCGCCGACGAAGCCGTCGCCGGGACGGGCAGCCGTGAGCCGATCTCGGATGAGCCGCTCGGCGGCCCTGTCCGCCGTCGTTACGACGTCGCTGCGGCTGCTCTTGGTCGAGGTGACCTGCGCCGGCGCGCGGCTGAGCATGGCCGCCACCAGGTCGCCGGCAGACCGTGCGGTGTCCTCGGCGAGCGTGAGCAGCTCGGCCTCGTCGTCCGGCACGGGCATCCCGGCAGCCTGCCACTTCCAGGCGGGGCAGCTCAGTCCTGGCCCGCCACCGCCGGGCGCCAGCCGCGGGGGTTGGGGCAGCAGCCGGCTGGACAGGCGTCCGGCCACGGGCCGAGGGGGCCGGCCGCCGGCCGCTCGACGTGCTCCCCGCGCTCGGCGGCGGCACGCTCGAGGAGCAGCTCGCGGATCAAGGACACGAACGCAGGGTGCGTGCCCGCCGTCGCGGCACGCGTGCAGGGCAGCCCCAGGTGGGCGGCGGTGGCCGCTGCCTCGGTGTCCAGGTCGTAGCCGACCTCCAGGTGGTCCGACACGAAGCCCACCGGCACGAGCACGGCCGCAGGGATCCCAGCGGCGGACAGCGCGTCGAGGTGGTCGTTGACGTCCGGCTCCAGCCACGGCACGTGCGGAGGGCCGCTGCGGCTGCAGAACACCAGGTCCCAGTCGTGCTCCCGGCCGGTCACGGCGTCCACCCGCCCGCTGATCGCGGCGGCGGCGGCGCGGTGCTGGGCGGTATAGGCGCCACCGCGCGGCCCACTCGACTCGTCCATGGCCACGGGGATCGAGTGGGTCACGTACACCAGCCGCGCCGGCTCCTGTCGGCCGCCGGGGAGCTGGTCCAGCGCCGCGAGCACCGCCTCGGCGTTGGCCTGCACGAAGCCGGGGTGGTCGTAGTAGTGGCGCAGCTTGTCCAGCTGCGGCCCGCCATTACCCGCCCCCGCTCGCGCCGCCGCGAGGTCCTCGCGGTACTGCCGGCAGCCGGAGTAGGACGAGTACGCCGAGGTGACGAAGACGGCCGCGCGTTGCACCCCGTCCGCGCGCATGCGAGCCAGCGCCTCGCGCAGGTAGGGATGCCAGTTGCGGTTGCCCCAGTACAGCGGCACGTCGAGGCCGTGCGCGTCCAGCTCGCCGCGCAGGGCCGCCAGCAGCGCGCGGTTCTGGTCGTTGATCGGGCTCCGGCCGGCGAAGGCGTCGTAGTGCGCGGCGACCTCACGCAGCCGCTGCGGGGGTACCCCGCGGCCGGCGGTGACGTTGGCGAGGAACGGCAGCACGTCCGCGGGCGCCTCCGGGCCGCCAAAGGAGACGAGGAGCAGAGCGTCGTACGGCTCGGCGCCGGACCTTGGAGACGCGGCTGGCGACACCGTTCGATCGTCCCACCGCTGCCGCCGCGACGCCCGGTGGCGTCCCTAGGCTGCCGGTCGTGCGCGTGCCCGTGGTCTCCGCCTACGCTCCGGTGCTGCGCACCCCCGGCGCCCTCCGCTTCTCCGCTGCCGGTTTCGTGGCACGCATGCCGATCTCGATGCTGGCCCTCGGCATTGTCCTGCTCATCTCGCGCCAGACAGGGTCGTACGGCCTGGCCGGTGCGGTCTCCGCCGCTGCGACGCTGGCCAGCTCGGTGGCGGCGCCGCTGCAGGCGAGGCTCTCCGACCGATACGGCCAGGCGCGGGTGCTGCGCCCGCTCGTGGCGGCGCACGCGGCCAGCCTGGCGACCTTCTTGTTCAGCGCCCGTATGGGGGCTGGAGCGTGGCTGCTCCTGCTCACCGCCGCAGCCGCAGGGGCGACCCTCCCGCAGATCGGCGCGCTCGTGCGGGCGCGCTGGGCGGCTCTGTACACCGGCACCCCGCGGCTGCACATCGCGTACGCGCTGGAGTCTGTGCTCGACGAAGGCATATTCGTACTCGGCCCGGTCGTGGTGACTGTGCTCGCGACACAGGTCGACCCGCTCGCCGGGCTCGCCGTGGCGCTGCTGCTAAGCGTCGTGGGGGGCCTGGCCCTCGCCGCTCAGCGGGGGACCGAGCCGCCCCCGCAGCTGACGTGGCACCTCGGCCGCGGCGCGGCGCTGCCGGTCGCGTTTCTTGCCCCCGTCGGGGTGGTGTTCGCGGCCATGGGCAGCGTGTTCGGCACGCTGGAGGTGGCGGTCGTCGCCGTGTGCGACGCCGCTGACGCTCGGGCCCTGGCTGGTCCGCTGCTCGCGGTGGTCGCCGTAGGCAGCCTGCTCGCGGGGCTCGTCTACGGGAGCGTCGAGTGGCGCTCCCCGGCGCCCCGGCGGTTCCTGCTCGGCCAGGCGGCGCTCGCGGCGAGTGTCGCGCCGCTGCCCTTCGCCGCGTTCCCGTGGGGCCTGGCCGCGGCCGCACTGCTGAGCGGCCTGGCCATTGCGCCAACCCTGGTGACCGGCTTCGCCCTCGTCGAGTCGCAGGTGCCGCCTGGCCGGCTGACCGAGGCCCTGGCCTGGACGACGACAGCGCTCGGTGGCGGCGTCGCCCTGGGGGCGGGACTGTCCGGCTGGGTGATCGATGCGGCCGGCGCGCCGGCCGGCTTCTTTGTCGCGCTCGGCTCAGGCGTGGTGGCGACCGTGCTGGCCTCGGTCGTCGTCCTGCGCTCCCCGCGACGGGCGCCGGCACGCGCTACGACGGGGAGCGGGGTCGCGGGCGGCGGGCCGTGACGGCGGGCTGAGCCCTGGCAGCCATGAGCGCGTCCCCGGTGATTGGTGCTCACCGGCATGGCGGCTTGGCGCGGCTGCGTAGCCGGGGCGAGGATGGCGCGCAGAGGTCGGGCGGGAAGTCCGAGGTGTGGGAGGCCAGAGCATGCCCCAGCTGCGACTCGTCGCCGTTGACGAGGACGGAAGCCACCTGCTGCTGCGCGCGGAAGACGGCGAGGAGGCGGAGTTCGTCCTGCCGATCGACGAACGTCTGCATGCGGCGCTACGGGGCGACCGGGCGCGCCTGGGCCAGCTGGAGATCCAGCTGGAGAGCCAGCTGCGTCCCGCCGAGATCCAGGCCCGGGTACGGGCCGGTGAGGCCGTCGCCACCGTGGCCCAAGTCGCCGGCGTCCCTGTCGACCGCGTCCTACGCTTCGCCCGGCCGGTGCTGGCCGAACGCGAGCACATGGCCGAGCGCGCCCGCGGTTGTGTCGTACGCCGTCCCAGCGGCGAAGGTCCGGGACCACGGCTCGAGGCAGTGGTCACCGACCGGCTGGTCGAGGAGGAGACCGAGCTCGACACGCTCGACTGGGACTCCTGGCGGCGAGACGACGGTCGCTGGGTGGTCCTCGCGAGCTGGGTCGGCGGTGACGCCAAGCGCTCCGCACGGTGGACCTTCGACCCAGCCGGCCGCTCGGTCACTCCGGCCGACGACGAGGCGCGCCGCATGTCCGCTGCGCCCGGCTCCGAACAGCCAGCTCCCAGCGACCCCGAGCCCGAGCCCGCCCGGCTGAGCGTGGTGCCGGGCATGGACGAGGCGGAGGACGACGACACCGTCCCGGTGCCCCGGGTACGCGCCACGTCCGCCGCGCAATCCCCCGCGCAAACCGCCGCCGCTCACCTGGCCGACGACGGAGCAGGCGAAGCCGACCTCCCTGACCCGGCGGATGACTCGGCCGGTGACAGCCCCGCACCCGCAGCCGCAAGCGCCGGGGACTCTGGGGGAGACCGGTTGCGACTCAGCGACCTCGCCCGCCGCGTCGAGGTCGAGGAGCGGCGGCGTCCCCGCCGGAGCCGCGCCCGCAGCACTGCCCCGGCGCAACCCCCGGCGCAGCCCCAAGACCTCGACGACACGCCGGCAGCCGGTTCGGTGCAGCGACCGGGACTACCGCAGTACGCCCCGGCGCAGCCGAGTGAGCCGGCCGAGGTGGCGGTAGCGAGTGGGCAGAACCGGCGTCCCAGCGTGCCCAGCTGGGACGAGATCATGTTTGGGCGGAGGCGCCGGCCCGAGTAGGCGGCGTCGCGAGGGACAGCAGCGGGTCAGCAAGTCGCGCAGCTCACCCAGCGGTTCTACCTGGGCTCACCCGTGAGCAAGCAGCAGCGGGATCAACAGCTCCGCGTCGGTGAGGGCCCCGTGCAGTCCGACAAGCTTGGCCTCGACGGGGAACACGCTGGTTACCTCTACCGCGCAGTCGCCGGTCACGTTGACGACCACGTCACCGATCCGCTCGCGCACCCGGGACTCGACCGCACCGAACCAACCGGCCACCACCGCCTCCTCGCGCAGCGCGACGGTGGCCCGGTCACCGAGGACCGAACGCCAAGCCGACGCCACGTCCTCGTCCGCCCCTGCCCGGGTGTAGACGTGGCGGAAGCGCGCCTCGCCACCGATCAGCTCGACGCCTTCGCGCAGCGCTGGGACGGTGTCAACGTCGACCCGGCGCTCGGGAGCGACGTCGACCATGCCGTGGTCGGCCGTCACCACCAGGACTGCGTCCGGTGGGAGCTCGTCGTACATCTGCTCGGCGAAGCGGTCGACGTGGGCGAGCTGGTAGCGCCAGGCCATCGACCGGCAGCCCTGCGCGTGCCCGGTGAAGTCGAGGTCACCGTCGTAGACGTAGACGAGCGACCGCTCGCCAGCACCTATCGCGTCGGCGGCTCCGGCGACCCGCTCACCGATGCTGTCCGCGCCCCGAAAACCCGGGCCACGGAGCCCGGCATTGGTCAGCCCACTGCCGCGGAAGCGGCGCTTCGCGACCACGGCCACGCTGATGCCGGCGGCGTCAGCGCGCTCGAACACCGTGGGGTAGGGCTGATAGCTGAAAGGGTCGATCGGCTGGTCCCAGGAAAGCGCGTTGAGCAACGTCGAGGTCCCCGGCAGCCGGGAGGTGTAGCCGACGACCCCGTGCCGCCCGGGCGGCAGGCCGGTGCCCAGGCTGGTCAGGCTGGTCGCGGTGGTCGTCGGCGCACCGGCGGTGAGCGCCCGTCCGCGCGCGGCGAGTGAGGACAGGAAGGGAGCCTCCACCGGATGGGCCCCGAGCAGCTCCCAGCCAAGCCCGTCGACGAGCAGGACGCAGTACCGCGGTGCCGCCGGCAGGCCGATCGTGTCGACCTCGCCGGGCAGGCCCAAGGCGGCGAGCACCGATGGCATCAGGTCGGACAGCGACGACTCGCCGTACCGTGGAAGAGGCAGCGGCTGACTAGCGACGTCCAGCCTCACCGGACGGAGCCCGGCCCGTCGCTGGCTGTGGCGCCGGAGAGGTCGCGGGCGAAGCGCAGCACCTGGGCGACGACCTGACCGCCCTCGGCCACCGCGCTGACCCGCAGCGAGAAGTCGTCGCTGCTGACCGCCCCGGTGTAGCCGTGGTCGGCCTCGCACTCGGGATCGGCGCAGCTGGCCGGCTCCAGGTCGATGCGTCCGACCGTCCCCCAGCCCACGCTCAGCACCACGTCGCTCGGCTGCTCGCCGGCACGGTAGGCCACCGGGTCGGTGACGGTACGGCTGATCACGACCGAGGTCACCCGGCGCAGCGGCACCGCCTCGGTAGACACGGACGCGTACGGCTGCGGGGACGCCTCGTCGGCGGGGTAGTCGTCGGAGTGCCCGACCACAAGCCGGGTGGGAGTGAGCACCAAGACGCTGACGTGGCGGCGCAGCTCCTCGCGGTCGAAGTGCGGCTCGTGGTGGACGACGAACGACCGCACGGCCTCCCCGGCGAGGGCGGTCTCCAACGCGTCGCTGACCAAGCCGGGGTAGTAGCCCGCTCGCTCGATCGCCTGCCGCAGGGTCTCGCCGCTGGTCCGGAGCTCCGCCATGGCGTCATCCTCGCACCAGGCCGGCACGGCCCATAGCCCGCTGTCCACCCGCAGGTCATGCGCCACCCATCCGGCGGGCGTAGTCACCGGCACGCAGCGGTGGAGGCGCCAGGCGGGCCGTTGCGCCGAGGACCGCGAGCTCCGCGGGCGCCGCGAGTACGGGGTCGAGGGAGCACTCGGCCACCTGCGGGAGGTCGTCCACGAGCCGGGACAGCCGCAGCAACAGTGCCTCGAGGGCGCCGACATCGGCGCGCGCACCGCCGCGATAGCCGAACAGCAACGGTGCGGCGCGGACCCCCCGCACCATCTCCGCCGCGTCTCGGTCGGTGAGTGGGGGCGTGCGGTAGGCCAGATCGCCGAGCAGGTCCCCCGCCACTCCGGACAGCCCGAAGGACATCACCGGCCCGTACGCCGGGTCGTCCCACGCCGCGAGTGACACCGGCACCCCAGGCGGAGCCATCGGCTGGACGACGTAACCGGCGACCTCCGGCGGGCCCGCGGTCGCCGTCAGCGCGCTCCACGCCTGCGCCATCGTGGGCGCGTCCCCGATGCTGCGCCACACCGCCGCTAGGTCGGGCCGCTGCCGCAGGTGCGCTGCCGTCGCCTTCAGGACGACGTCCCAGCCGAACCGCTCCGCGGCGGCGATCGCCTCCGCGGCGGTCGCGACCCGTTCTACCGGCAGCGCCGTGACGCCGTAGCAGCCGAGCAGCGAGCGGAGCCGCTCCCCGGCCAGCGGGACGCCGCCGGGGTGCTCCGCCAGCGCTGCGGCGACGAGCCGCTGAGCGCCCTCGACGTCGGCGTCGGGCAGCTCCGGGACGACGCCCGGGTCCCGGCTGCGCCACTGCGCGTACGCGGCGACGTGTCCGAGTGCACGCACCGGTCGCTCCGGCGTGCCGGACGACGACACCGACCCGGGTGGGGCCCCCGGACCGCCAGCAAAGGTGCTGAGGACCGGCTTGGCGGCTCGCGCAGCGGCGGCGGCGACCACCCCGGCGATCGCAGCGTCCGTACTCTCGGGTGCCGGGGTGACGCTCCCCGCCTCCAGGGCGTGGACGACGACGATCGCGTCGACGACCGGGTCGTCGAGACAGCCGGCCAGGGCCGCCGCGAAGTCCGCCGCACCCGCGCCCCGGCCCAGGTCACGGGGAGTACCGACCACGTCGAGGCCGGCGTCGGCAGCGGTGTCGGCGGCCAGCCGGGCGAGCGCCGCCGAGTTGCCCATGATCGCAACCCGCCGCCCGCTCGGCAGCGGTTGGGCGGCGAGCACCGTGGCGACGTCGAGCAGGTCCGCGACGGTGTCGACGCGGATGACGCCGGCCTGGCGGAACACCGCGTCGACGGCCGCGGGCGGGAGCTCGCGGAGCTCACCGGCACCAACCGGTGAGGTGCCGGCCGACCGGGAGCTCCGCAGCGCCACCAGCGGCTTGCTCCGGGACAGCCGGCGGGCGATCCGGCCGAACTTCCGCGGGTTGCCGAGTGACTCCAGGGACAGCACGACGACATCGGTGGCCCGGTCCTCCGACCAGTACTGCAACATGTCGTTACCGGAGACGTCAGCTCGCTCACCCGCCGAGACGAACGTCGAGAGGCCCAGGCCGCGCGCCTGTGCCTGCGCGAGCAGCACCGTCCCCAAAGCCGCCGACTCGGCGAAGCAGCCGATCCGGCCGCGCCGCGGCATCGGCGCCAGCGACGCGTTCAGCGAGACGTGCGGAGCGGTGTTGACCACACCAAGGCTGTCCGGGCCCACCACCCGCATCCCGTGGGCGCGGGCAAGCTGCACGAGGTCGTGGTCGCGGGCCCGCTCGTCGTCGTGATGCCCGTCCCGATCGGCCGACACGACCACCAACCCCCGTACGCCGCGGCGGGCACAACCGGGAACGAGGTCAACCAGGGCGGACAGCGGAGCCGTCACCACGGCGAGGTCGACCTCGCCGGGCACCTCATCGAGGCTGGCGTACGCCGGCACGCCGACGGGAGCGCCGACCACGGCGCCGACGGTGCACACCCAGCCGGTGAAGCCGCCGCCCACCAGGTGGGCGACCACGGCCTGCATGGCGTGGTCCGGCGGGGCCTCTGGCGTTGCGTCCGGCGAGCGGACGGCACCGATCACCGCGACGGACCACGGGGTCAGCAGTCGCTGCACGGAGCGCGCCTCGGCACGGTGCTCCCGCGACCGGGTCACCTCCAGGGAGGAGGCGGTGGGATGGATGTCGAAGCCCAGCGCGAGCACGCCGTCCTCCACGGAGCCGGACACCGTGTAACCGGCCTCGCGGAACACCCTGATCATGGACTCGTTGGCCGGCAAGACGTCCGCGACGAACCGGGCGACCCCGCGTTCGCGGGCGGCTTGGGCCAGGTGCTCGAGCAAGACGCTGCCCACCCCGCGGCGCTGATGGGCGTCCTCCACCAGGAAGGCGACCTCCGCCGTGTCCTCGCCCGTCCGGTCATAACGGCCGACCGCGATCAGGTCGTCACCGGAGAGCACGACGAGCGCCACCCGCCGGTCGTGGTCGACGGAGGTGAAGCGCTCGACGTCACGGTCGCTGAGCACCGGGTAGGGGGCGAAGAAGCGGTGGTACTTGCTGCGCTGGCTGACCCGTCCGTAGAAGTCGACGAGGCGGACGGCGTCGTCCCGCGTGATCGGGCGCAGGTGAGCGGTGGCGCCGTCGGCGAGGACGATGTCCGCCTCCCAGGAGAGCGGATAACCAGCCGCCCCGGTGACAATGTGGCGGGCTGCCTCCCCCGCGATGTCCACGCGGACGAGGCTCGCGCTCCGGTCCCGGGCGGCGCAACCCCCAGCCGCCGGCGCGGGCGCGGCTAGGGTGCGCAACCGTGCGGGTGTGGTCCGGCGTCGACGACCTGGTCGCGGACACCTGGCACGGGGCGCCGGTACGCCGTTACCGCTCGACCGCACCCACCCTCATCGACTGCCTGGACCGCGGCCGGCGGCGGTGGCCGGACCGCCCGCTGGTCGTGAGCGACGCGGCCACCACCACCTACACCGACTTCGCCGAGCTCGTCGAGGGGTCGGCGCGTCACCTGGTCGAGGACCTCGGGATGCGCCCCGGTGACCGGCTCGCGGTGTGCCTGCCCAACGGCCTCGACATTGCGGTGGCGATCTGGGCCTGTGCCCGGGCCGGGCTGGTGTTCGTCGGGCTGTCCACCCGCCTCGCTCCCGACGCCTGGGCCTACCTGCTGGAGCACTCCCGGGCCGGGCTGGTCCTCGCGGACCCGGACCACCTCCCCGGGCTGCGCCGGGCCGCGCGGACGGCCGGCCTGCCGGCGGAGCGGGTGATCGAGGCCGCTGGGCACCTGACCGGGCGGCGCGAACGCTGGCGGGACGACGTACCGGCACCAGCCGAGGACGCCACGTACGCCGTCATCTACACCTCGGGGACCACTGGACGGGCCAAAGCGATCCGGATGACTCACCGCGGCACCATGCAGGCTGCCGAGCACTACGTCCGCGCCTTCGGGCTCTCCCCCGCCGACCGCACCGCGGTGACGTTCCCCTTCTACTACCTCTCCGGGCACGTCACCCAGCTCAACCCGGCGATGCTGTCGGGCGGCTCGGTGGTGCCGGTCACCGACCTGCGTCCGTCCGCGATCGTCGAGCAGTGCGCCCGCCATGAGGTGACCTGGCTGGACATCGTCCCCTCGTTGCTCGCCCAGCTGCCGCGGGTGGAGGGCTTTGGTTGGCCGGCGCTCCCCGCGTTGCGGCTGGCGGTGTACGGCGGCTCGCCGATGCTCCCCGGTGTCGTGGAGCGGCTCCGCGCGGTGGCCCCGCAGCTGCGGCTGTGCGACGCGTACGGCCTCACCGAGACCGCTGTCGCATTCTGCTGCCTGTACGACCACGAGATGGGCCGAAAGCCGGGCTCGGTCGGTCGGCCCATCCCCACCGCTGACCTGCGGCTGGTCGACGACGACGGTCATGACGTGCCCACGGGCGCGCCGGGCGAGCTGTGGGTCCAGGGGCCGTTCCTCACCCCTGGGTACGACCGCGACGCGCAGGCCAGCGCGGCGGCGTTCACCGACGGTTGGTTCCACACCGGTGACATCGCCCGCATCGACGAGGAGGGCTACGTCTTTGTGCTCGACCGCAAGAAGGACATGATCATCCGGGGCGGGATGAAGGTGTTCTCCGCCGAGGTCGAGGCCTGCCTTGCCGCCCATGCGGACGTGGCCGAGGTCGCCGTGCTAGGCGTCCCGGACCGCACCGCGTTCGAGGCGGTGGCGGCGTACGTCGTCGCGACCCCCGGCGCCACGGTCGACCCGCTCGAGCTGCGCCGGCACGTGCGCGACCGGATCGCCGACTACGCGGCCCCGCGCTTCGTGCGAGTCGTCGACGCACTGCCCCGTAACCGCACCGGCAAGGTCGACAAGGTCGCGCTACGGGAGCGGCTCGTCACCGAGCAGCGGTAAGCCGGGACTCGGGTCTGCGCCAGGGTCAGCGGCTTTCGCGGGAAGGCAGCCCCCGATTCTTCAGCCGCTCGCCGATGGCGGCCTATGGCGTCGGCATGGCCGAATTTCGTCCCCCATGCCGCAGCGGGCTGTCGCCGCCCAAAACTCCATCACCGTAGATGTAGCCGGTGATCTGGTAATCCTCGAGATCGTCTGACCGCCGCAGGTACTTGGGGGTCAACCGGGGCGGGCGAAGACCAGCCGGCGGATCGGGTAGTCGAGGCGGCCTGCACCGCGCACCAGCCGCAGCGCCGCGTCGCGGGCGGGTGGCGGCGGCTCGGCGTAGCAGGAGTCGACAACGAAGGCCGCGTCCTGGCCGTCGCGGATGTGACGGGTGAAGGAGCCGAGCTGGTCCTCCACCAGCCGGAAGCCGCCGGCTGCTGCCCGCCGGGCCAGGCCGTCGGCATCGAGCGGGTCCGGGTAGCCCCGGCCGGCCTGGCCGAGCAGCCCGAGCAGCGATCCGTACGTCGTGCCGGCAACCAGGTCGGTGTCCCGCGTCGGCACCGTGGCGGCCACCACAGCCCCCGGGGGCAGCAGCCGGGCGCCGACGGCGAGCACTGGCTCCAGGCCGATGAGCATGAGCGCCATCGACACGGCGACGCTCGCGACGGTGCCGACCGGCGGCGGGTCGCCCGCCTCACCCAGCCGCACGTCGACGCCGGGACGACGCCGGCGCGCCTCCGCCAGCTCGGCGGCGGCACGGTCGACGCCCACGTAGCGGTGCAGCCCCACCTCCTCAGCCAGCGGTGCGGTGCCGCAACCGAGGTCGAGTACTCGCCCCGCGGGCGGCAACACCTCCGCCAGCCATCCGTACGGGTTGCGCCCCGCGACGTCACGGGCGCAGAGCAGCAGGTCCTCGGTGACCGCCGGCCGTTCGGCGTGCAGCCGCGCCACGATGCCGGGATCGAGGCTCATGCGACCAGGACGCGGTCGAGCACCTCGGCCTTCAGCCGGACGAACGTCGGGTCGGCGAGCAGGCCGTGGCCGCGGTCGGCGCCGAAGGGGACGGCGAGCTCCTCGACGAGGCGAGCCGGGCGCGCGCTGAGCAGCCCCAGCCGGTCGCCGAGCAGCAGCGCCTCGTCGACGTCGTGGGTGACCAGCAGCGTCGTGGTAGCGCGCTCAGCGAGCAGCCGGCGCAGCCACCCGTGCATGCGCAGCCGGGTTTGAGCGTCCAGGGCGGCGAACGGCTCGTCGAGGAGCAAGACCGGCGGTCGGTTGGCGAGCACCTGCGCGATGGCCGCGCGGCGATGCATGCCGCCGGAGAGCTGCCGGGGCAGCAGATGCCCGAAGCCCTCCAACCCGGTGGCCACCAACAGCTCCTCGACCACTGCGGCCGTGTGCGGCCGACCGGCCTCGCGCGGGCCGAACGCGAGGTTGTCGCGCAGCGTCAGCCACGGGAACAGGCCGCCGGACTGGGCCACCATGCCCCGCTCCGCGGAGGGCCCCGCGACTGCCCTGCTACCCAACCGCAGCTCGCCGCGGTCCGCAGTCTCGAACCCGGCAAGCACTCGTAGCAACGTCGACTTGCCGCAACCGGAGGGGCCCAGCAGCGCGTACGTCTGCCCGGCCAGCACGGAAAGGTCCACGCCGTCGAGGACCGGCAGGGACCCGAAGCTCTTGTGCAGCCCGCGCACGACCAGCGGCTCGGCGCTCATGTGCGGCTCCAGCGCACCCACGGCGCGGCGACGGTGCGCAGCAGGAGGTCGGCGAGGAAGCCCACCACGGCGAACACGACGATCCCGACGATGATCTGGTCCGTACGAGCCGTCTGCCGCGCGGCGTTCATCATGGCGCCGACGCCGCTCGTCGTCCCGTTCAGCTCCCCGACGATCACGCACATCCAGGCGAGGGTCAGCGACAACCGCAGCCCGGTGACGATCTCCGGAAGCGCGCTGGGCAGGTAGACGCGCCGCCACAGCCACCGCCGCGGCGTCCCCAGCATGCGGGCGGTCTCGACGTGACCACGCGGGACGCGACCGACGCCGTCGGCGGTGGCGATGAGCACCGGCCACAGCGCCCCCACGAAGATGATCGCCCGCGCCGCCCCCTCACCCAGGCCGAACCACACCAACGCCAGCGGCAACCAGGCATAGAGCGGCACGGCCCGCAGGCCGTTCACCAGGGGGTCCAGCAGGTCGGAGACCAGCCGGGAGAGCGCGAGCGCCAAGCCCACCGCCACGCCCACTCCCACCGCCAAGGCCCAGGCGACCAGGCAGCGCCAGAGGCTGGCGGCGAGGTGCTCCCAGCCGGCGCCGACGAAGGGAATGACACCGGGGATCGTCTCGACTGCCTCACCGAAGAAGAAGTTCCGCCCCGCAACGGTCACCGTCCACGGGGCCGGGAGCAGGGTCTCCACCACCCACCCCTGCCAGCTCACCAGCGCCCACCACCCGGCCAGGATCAGCGGCAGCACCACACCCAGCGCCCGGCGGCGCCCGGCCCGACGCGGCGGCGGCGCCTCGTCCGCCTCCCGCAGGAGCGCCGCCACCGCCTGGTCGGTGAGGGCCGGGCTCGACACGGTCTTCAGACGTCCCAGTACTCGCGCGCGTACAGGGACTCGTAGTCGGGCTGCTCCCCGATCGCACCCTGGTCGACCAGGACCCGGCCGGCGCCCTCGAACTGGGCGACGCGCTCCTCGCCGAAGCGCCACTCCGCCCCGACGTTGTCCAGCACCGCTGCGTAGATCTCCTCGGTGTAGCCGAACTGGGTGACGAGAAGCTCCTGCCACACCTCCTTGTCATTGGTGCCGCCGGGGGTGAGGTACTCCGCGGCCTGCTTTTGCATCAGCGTCGCCGCTCGGCACAGGTCGGGCTGCTCGAGCATGGCCGGCGAGGCCCACATGGCCGTGTTGAGGTCGCCGATAGGGGTGTCGTAGACCTCGGAGAGCCGCTGCCCGACGCCGGTGACGACGCTCTGCGTGCACAGCGGCTCAGTGCCGATGTAGGCGTCGACGTCACCGCGGGCCAGGGCCGTCGGGTGGTCGGCGTACTCGACGGGGATGCCTTCGACGTCGCGACCGAGCTTCAACCCCGTCTGCTCCAGCAGGTAGTTGAGGATGAGTACCTGCACTCCCGGCGGCGGGACGCCGACCCGGCGCCCCTCGAGGTCGGCCACGCTGGCGACCCCACGTTCGACGCTGCCGATCAGGCCGATGCCCTCCCGCGCGATCATCCCGACGATCTTGGAGTTGATACCGGTGGTGACCGCCGCGATGTTCGTGTTGTAGACGCCCATCAGGCCGAAGTCGAGCTGCCCGGCTTCGAGTCCCTGCTGGACCTCCGCGGCGCTCGCCACCGGCTTGACCTCGACGGTGATCCCGGCCGGAGCGAAGCGTTGCCAGAACAGCGGGGAGGAGGCGTGGTTCTTCGCGTACACGGCCGTGGTGATGGTGGTTTTGCCGCCCGCGGTGGTGCCGGTCAAGCCGGTGGAGGGGCCGGTCCCCGCCGGGGCGTCCGCGCCACACCCCGCGAGCACCGCGCCAGCGGCGCCGCCGAGACCCAGGCCCAGGAACCGTCGGCGCGACAGGGGCTGCATCGACCTACCTCCTCCAACCGGCACTGCGCCCGCACTTCCACGTCCGTCGAACTGTACGGGCCGAGGTTCGACGCGGGTGCGGGGCCGGATGGGTGCCACGTGGGCTGCCTACGCTGGACACCATGGAGCCGTTGGAAACGATGGATGCCGGGGACGCCGGGGAGCGTCTAGTGCGCGCAGCGGGGACGCGAGCGGAGGCCGAACGGCTCGGTGCCGCCGTCGGCGTACTCGCCGAGCCGCACCGGCTGCTCATGCTGCGGCTGCTGCGTCGTGGTGCCCGCACGGCCGGCTTCCTGGCCGACGCGGTAGGAGTGTCGGCGCCCACGGCGAGCCACCATCTGGCCGTGCTCGCCGAGGCGGGGCTGGTGGAGCGCCGGGCATCAGGCCCCTATGCGTGCTACGCGGTCCGCACGGAGGCGCTGCGCAACCTGCACGCCGGCCTCGGCCGCTTCGCCGGGGCGAGTGGCGCCGCGGCCGGCGCCCGCGACGAGGCGGGACCGTGCGCGACCTGAC
>JAUJNY010000002.1:15969-132108 GCA_030447955.1 Jiangellales bacterium | reverse complement strand
GCGAGTGGCGCCGCGGCCGGCGCCCGCGACGAGGCGGGACCGTGCGCGACCTGACGCTGCTCGCGTTTTCGGCTCGCGTCGACAGATGAGCGAGCCCCTGGACGAACGCATCCTCACGGTGGTGAGTGCACACCTTGCCGTGGAACGGACGGCGCTGCAGCCGCAGACGCGCCTGGACGTCGACCTCGGCCTGGACTCCCTCGCCCGCCTCGACCTCGCGATGCGACTGGAGGATGACCTGGACGTCGCTCTCCCCGACGGCGCGGTGACCGAGCCGATCACGGTGGCCGAACTCGTCGAGGCGGTGCTCCGCGCGCTCGGCGGGATCAGTCCCGCAGCCGGGCAGCCACCGCGCAGGTGAGGTCACCGTAGGTCCGTACGCCGTCGAGCACGTCGTCGGCCAGCTCCGTGCCGAGCGCGTCCCCGACCACGATGACGAGCTCTGCGGCGTCAAGGGAGTCGATGCACAGGTCGTCCCCCAGCGCGGCTTCGGGGACCAGCCGAGCCGGGTCGACGTCGAGGTGCCGGGACACGACCGTGCGCAACAGCGGTTCGACCGTGTCAACGCGGGGAGGACCTGCGGGGCCGGTGGAGCCTTCGGGGACGGAGCTCAAGCCAGGCCTCCCTGTCCTGCCGCCGCGGCGGGCGGCGGCGGCGCGCCGGACACCTTATGCGCTGCCAGCCGGTGTCGCCGCGCTCGGGCAGGATGGCTCCAACCCGTGGTCGGAGGAGGCATGAGCATGGCCCGCCGTCGCACCCCGACGCCCTCGCCGGAGATCCCGGAGCGGATCGTCGAGGTCGACGTCGCCGAGGAGATGCGCGGCAGCTTCCTCGAGTACGCGTACTCGGTGATCTACACCCGGGCGCTGCCCGACGCCCGGGACGGCCTCAAGCCCGTGCAGCGGCGCATCCTCTACCAGATGGCCGAGATGGGCCTGCGACCGGAGCGCGGCCACGTCAAGAGCGCCCGGGTCGTCGGCGAAGTCATGGGCAAGCTGCATCCGCACGGCGACACCGCGATCTACGACACCCTCGTCCGCATGGCCCAGCCGTTCGCCATGCGGGTCCCGCTGGTCGACGGCCACGGCAACTTCGGCTCGCCCGACGCCGGCCCGGCGGCCATGCGCTACACCGAGTGCCGGCCGGCAGCGGCGGCGACGCTGCTCACTGCCTCGCTCGACGAAGACGTCGTGGCGATGGTGCCCAACTACGACGGGCGCGAGCAGCAACCCGAGGTCCTGCCCGCCGCCTTCCCCAACCTGCTGGTCAACGGCGCCGCCGGCATCGCGGTCGGCATGGCGACGAGCATGGCCCCGCACAACCTCGGCGAGGTCGTCGCCGCGGCGCGCCATCTGCTCACCCATCCAGACGCCGACCTCGACCAGCTCATGCGCCTCGTGCCCGGTCCCGACCTGCCCACCGGAGGCAAGATCATCGGTCTGGACGGGGTACGGGAGGCCTACCGCAGCGGCCGCGGCACCTTCCGGGTGCGCGCCAGCGCCCGCATCGAGGCGCTCACACCCCGCCGGCGCGGCATCGTCATCACCGAGCTGCCGTACGGGGTCGGCCCCGAGCGGGTGCGCGAGCGGGTCGCCGAGCTCGTCCGCAGCCGGCGGCTGCAGGGCGTCGCGGACGTCGAGGACTACACCGATATGGACAAGGGCCTGCGGCTCGTGGTCGAGATCAAGAGCGGCTTCGAGCCCGAGGCGGTGCTCGAGCAGCTGTACCGGCTGACGCCGCTGGAGGACTCCTTCGGCATCAACAACGTGGCCCTCGTCGACGGTCAGCCCCGCACCTTAGGGCTCAAGGAGCTGCTCGAGGTCTACGTCGCCCACCGGCTCGAGGTGGTCCGCCGTCGCTCGGCGTACCGGCGCCGCCGGCGGGAGGAGCGACTGCACCTGGTCGAAGGCCTGCTCGTCGCCCTGCTCGACATCGACGAGGTCATCCAACTGATCCGTGCCTCCGCTGACGCCGCCACCGCGCGGGAGCGGCTCATGGCGGTCTTCGAGCTCTCGCCGGTCCAGGCGCAGTACGTCCTCGACACCCCGCTGCGTCGGCTCACCCGCGTCGACCGCCTCGAGCTGGAGCGCGAGAAGGAGACGCTGCGGGCTGAGATCGCCGAGCTGACCGAGGTGCTCGACTCCCCCGACCGGCTGCGCGAGCTCGTCTCGGCCGAGCTCGCCGAGGTCGCCGCCACCCACGCCACACCGCGGCGCACCGTGCTCCTCGCCGCGGCCGCACAGCCGACCACAACCGCCAAAGCGCCGCCGCTGGAGGTGCCGGACGCGCCGTGCTGGGTGCTGCTGTCCTCGGCCGGGCTGCTCGCCCGGACCGTCTCGGCCGAGGACCTGCCACGGCCGGGAGCTGCGCGGGCGCAGCACGACGTGCTGGTGTCCGCGGTCCCGGCGAGCGCCCGCGGCCAGGTGGGGGCCTTGACGAGCACCGGGCGGGTGATCCGGCTCCCCGTGCTCGACCTCCCGGCGCTCCCCGCGACGGCTCAGGCACCGTCACTGGCCGGCGGCGCCCCGGTCAGTGAGTTCCTCGACCTCCACGCTAACGAGCGACTGCTCGGTCTCACCACGCTCGATCCGGGCTCGCCGGGGGTCGCCCTGGCCACCCGCCGCGGCATCGTCAAGCGGGTGGCCCCCGACCATCCTGCCAACCGCGACGCCTGGGACGTCGTCCGGCTGGAGCCCGGCGACTCGGTGGTCGGCGCCGTCGAGCTGCGCACCGGTGAGGAGGACCTGGTGCTGGTGTCCTCCGATGCGCAACTGCTGCGCATACCCGCCGCGTCGGTACGTCCGCAGGGTCGCGGGGCTGCCGGGGTCGCCGGCATCCGGCTGGCTGCAGGCTGCTCACTGATCTTCGGCGGAGCCGTCGACCCTTCCCGGGAGTCGGTGGTGGTCACCGTCGCGGGGCGCCTGGCCAACCGGCCCGGTACTTCGGGCGGCACCTTGGCGGGCACCTCGGGCACCGTGGCCGGCTCGGTCAAGGTGACGCCGTTCACCGATTTCCCCGCCAAGGGTCGCGGCACCAGCGGAGTCCGCTGTCACCGCTTCTTGCGCGGCGAGGACGCCCTCGTGCTCGCCTGGGCCGGCGCGGCGCCGGCCCGGGCCGCGGCCGCCAGTGGGGTCCCCGTCGAGCTACCGGCGGCGGACGCCCGTCGCGACGGCTCCGGGACGCCGCTGCCGCAGCCCATCGCTGCGGTAGGCGGCACTACATGAGGCCCGGGCGGGCGGGCGTCGCCGTTGCGGCGCTCGTCCTGGGGCCGGGTGGGCTGCTCAGCGGGTGCTCGGCCGACTCCGCAGTCGACCCGCAGCAGCTGCTCATCGACGCCCAGCAGACACTCGCGTCCACCGAGAGCGTGCACGTCCTGCTCAGCGCCGAGGACCTGCCGGACAACTCTCCGGTGCTGCAGTCCGCCGACGGGGTCGCGGCGCCGCCGGACGCGTTCCAGGGTGAGGTCCGGCTGGCCCAGGGCGGGCTCGCGACCACGGTCCCGGTGATCTCGGTCGGCGGCACGGTGTACGCACAGCTGCCGTTCACCTCCACGTACACCGCGGTCGACCCCGAGGAGGTAGGTGTCACCGATCCGGCGGCACTGGTCGACGCCGAGCAGGGACTGGCCAGCCTGCTTACGCAGGGCTCCGACGTCGCCTCCGCCGGTCAGGTCCGGATCGGCGACACGGTGCTCGAAGAGATCACCGCGACGCTCGACGCCGCGACCGTGGCCGAGCTCGTGCCGGTCGCCGACTCCACCGGGTCGGTGGCCGCGCGCTACGCCGTGGACGCCGAGTCGGCCCAGCTGCGACGCGCGGAGCTGACCGGCCCGTTCTACCCGGGCGGGGACTCGACCTACATCGTCGAGCTGGACCGCTACGGCGAGCCGGTCGACATCAGTGCGCCCAGCGGCTGAGCCCAGCGCGACGGCCGGCCGGGTAGCGCTGGCCCTGGCCGCGCTGGGGGTGCTGCTCGCTGCGGCCGACACCTACGTCGTCGTGCTCGCCCTGCCCGAGATCATGCTCGATGTCGGTCTAGACGCCGAGCAGCTGCAGCGGGCCGCCCCGATCGTGTCCGCCTTCTTGCTCGGCTACGTCGCGGCACTGCCGCTCGCTGGACGCCTCTCCGACCTGCACGGGCGGCGACCGGTGCTCGTCGCGTGCCTGGTCCTGCTCGCCGTCGGGTCGCTCGTGACGGCCGCCGCCCCCGACCTCGTCGCGGTTGTCATCGGCCGGTTCCTCCAGGGGGCGGGCGGCGGCGGGCTCGTCCCCGCCACCCTCGCGCTGGTCGCCGACCTGTGGCCGCCGCAGCGCCGCGGGGTACCGCTGGGCGTGGTCGGAGCGGTCCAGGAACTCGGTGCCGTGGTCGGGCCGCTGCTCGGCGCGCTCGTGCTCGAGCTCGCCGACTGGCGGGCGATCTTCTGGCTCACCTTGGTCCTTGCGCTCGCCCTGGCCAGCGGCTTGCGCTTGGGCACGGGTGGCTCCGCTCAGCCCCTGGACCGGCTGGGCCTGAGCGTCGCCGTCAGCGGGCTGGTTGCCCTCGGCCTCGCCCTGGCGGCTCCGACGGCGCTGAGCGAAGACGTGACGGCCGGCGCCCTGTACGTGCCGCTCGTCGGCGGAACGCCGTACGCCACGCCGCTGGCCCTGGCCGCGCTTGCGGCAGCCGCCGTACTGCTCGCCCGCGGGCTCACTGCCCGCCACCCCTTGGTGGACCTGCGGCAGGCGCCGGGTTCGGCGCGGGCGGCCGACCTCGCCGGGGCCGCCCTGCTCGGGCTCGCGCTGGGCACCGTGGTGCTCACGTTCGCCAGCGCCGATCCGGAGGTGGAGGTCCTCTCCCCCGCCGGGCCCTGGCTGCTGCTCCTGGGGGCTTTGGCCCTGGCGGCCTTCGTCGTTCGGCAGCGCCGGACCGATCACCCGCTGGTGCCCGTGGAGACCGTCCGCCCACGTGCCGCCTGGGGGGCGCTCGCGGTGAGCGTGCTGGTCGGTGCCGCCCTCGTGGTGGCCCTGGTCGACGTCCCGGTCTTCGCCCGCGCCGTCCTCGAGGACGAGTCCCAGCTCGACGCCGCCCTCGTCCTGCTGCGGCTGCTGGCTGCGCTGCCGGTGGGAGCGGTTGCCGGCGGGTGGCTGCTCCGCCGCGCCGGCTGCGCCGCCACGGCAGCTGGCGGCTTGGCCCTGGCCACGCTCGCGCTGGTGCTTATGAGCCGCTGGGATTCTCAGGCTCTTGCCTCCACCAGCTCCACCCTCACCCTCGCCGCGGCCGGCCTCGGCTTCGGGTTCGCGGTCGCACCGATCAACGCGGCGCTGCTGGGCGCCACGCCCGCAGCCGTCCACGGCATCGCCAGCGCGCTGGTCGTGGTCGCCCGGACGGTCGGGATGATCGTGGGCCTGTCCGCGCTCAGCGCGTACGGCGTGCGCCGCTTCCACGCCGAGGCGGCGCTGGTGGCGCCACCGGCCGAGCTCTGCCCCGACTCCCCCGCGGCCTGTCCGGCACACGTCAGCGCCCTGCGTGACGCCGCGCTCACCCAGCTGCAGACCACCTTCGGCGGTGCGGCGGCGTGCCTGGCGGTCGCGACCGCGCTCGCCGCCTGGCTGCTCCGTGCACCGGCGAGCGCCTAGCCCCCCCCCGAGCCGCCCCGCACCTCCGCCCGGAATGACCACGTACACCATGCTGCCCCTGCCTTCGCCCGGGTTGCGGACCGGGTGAGGGCGGGCCAAGCCGGGTGAAGGGTCGAGGCGGGCCGGGCGGGGGAGGGCGGGGCAATCTCGAGGGGTCGCGGTCGGGCGGGGTTGGGTCGCCGCGGGGGGGGTTGGGTCGAGGCGGTCGACCCGCTCGCTGCTCGGGTTGCTCGGAGCCGCCGGGGAGCCTGACCGATTCAATGGTCCTCAGAGTCGTCAAAGACCTGGAGCGACACCCCCGGTGGGCGCGGGATTGATACCAGGCTCAGGTGTCGATGCGCGCGCGGTCGAGGGCGGCAGCGGCAGCGACGATGAACTCCTTGCGGGGTGCGACGTCGTTGCCCATGAGCAGTTCGAACACGTGCTCGGAGGCGTGCGCGTCGGGCAGGGTGATGCGCCGCAGCGTGCGCCGGCGCGGGTCCATCGTGGTCTCGGCGAGCTGGCCGGCGTCCATCTCACCCAGCCCCTTGTAGCGTTGCACCGGGTCACGCCAGCGGATGTTGCGGCGCTCGAGGTCGCGCAGCGTCCGGGTCAGCTCCGCGTCGGTATAGGTGTAGACGTAGCGGTCCTGGCCCTTGCGTGGGTTGGCGAGCTCGACCCGGTGCAGCGGCGGCATCGCGGCGTACAACCGCCCGGCATCCACTAGCGGCCGCATGTAGCGGAAGAACAGCGTGATGAGCAGCGTACGGATATGCGCCCCGTCGACGTCGGCGTCGGTGAGCAGCACGACCTTGCCGTACCGGGCCTGCGCCAGCTCGAAGGTACGCCCGGAGCCGGCTCCGACGACCTGGATGAGCGAGGCGCACTCGGCGTTGTGCAGCATGTCGGCCACTGTGGCCCGCTGCACGTTGAGGATCTTGCCGCGGATCGGCAGCAGCGCCTGGAACTCGGAGTTGCGGGCCAGCTTGGCGGTGCCCAGCGCCGAGTCGCCCTCGACGATGAACAGCTCACTGCGCTCGACCAGGTCGCTGCGGCAGTCGACGAGCTTGGCGGGGAGCGATCCGGCCTCCAGGGCGTTCTTGCGCCGGACGGTCTCCTTGTGCAGCCGGGCGGCGACCCGCGCCTTGGCGGCCGCGACCACCTTGTCGAGCACTGCCGCCGCCTGAGCCTTGTGCTCGCGGCGCGAGGACGTGAGATAGGCACGCAGCTCGGTCTCAACGATCCGCGCGACGATCCCGCGTACGGCGCTCGTGCCGAGCACCTCCTTGGTCTGGCCCTCGAACTGCGGCTCGGCGAGGCGGACGGTCACGACCGCGGTGAGGCCCTCTAGGACGTCGTCCTTGTCGATCCGGTCGGCGCCCGCCTTGAGCCGGCGCGCGTTGACCTTGATCAGGTCGCGGAACGTCTTGACCAGCGCCTGCTCGAAGCCGGCGACGTGGCTGCCGCCCTTGGGGGTGGCGATGACGTTGACGAAGGAGCGGATCACGGTCTCGTACCCGATCCCCCAGCGCAGCGCGATGTCGACGAGACAGTCGCGCTCCACCTCGCTGGGGACCAGGTGACCCTGTCCGTCGAGCACCGGCACGCTCTCACGGAACTTGCCGGTGCCGTGCAGCCGCAGCACGTCGGTCACCGCGGCGTCGTCGGCGAGGTAAGCGCAGAACTCGGTGATGCCGCCCGCGTGGTGGAATCGCTCCTCGTACGGCTCCGGCCCCCGCGCATCCCGGACGACCACCTCCAGGCCGGGCACCAGGTAGGAGGTCTGGCGGGCCCGGTGGAGCAGCTCCTCGCGGGAGAAGGCGGCGTCGGCGAGGAACACCTGCCGGTCCGCCCAGTACCGCACCCGCGTGCCGGTCACCGCGCGACGCACCCGGCCGCTGACCCGCAGGCCGCCGCCCCGATGGAACGCCGCGTCGACGCCGTCACCGCTGAAGTCGCCCGGCACGCCTCGTCGGAAGCTCATCGCATGGCTGCGGCCGCCGCGGACGACCTCGACGTCCAGGCGGGCAGACAGCGCGTTGACGACGCTGGCGCCGACACCGTGCAGGCCCCCCGAGGCTGCGTACGAGCCGCCGCCGAACTTGCCCCCCGCGTGCAGCTTGGTGAACACCAGCTCCACACCCGGCAGCCCGCTGCGCGGCTCCACGTCGACCGGGATGCCGCGGCCGTTGTCGCGCACCTCGGCGGACCCGTCGGCGTGCAGCTCGACCTCCACGCGGGTGCAGAAGCCGGACAGCGCCTCGTCGACCGCGTTGTCGATGATCTCCCACAGGCAGTGCATGAGCCCGCGCTCGTCCGTCGAGCCGACGTACATGCCGGGCCGCTTGCGGACGGCTTCCAGCCCCTCCAGCACGGACAGGTGCCGGGCCGTATAGCCGGTGCGCTCCGGCACCGGCTGCGCGCTCACGCTTCTCCTCGGCGGACGGTGGAAGGGTTACGCCAGCGTAGCCAGACCCACCGACGCGCCTGGGAATGATTCACGCGTGTCGCGCTGTGCGGCCGCCTCCCATCCGTACGGTGGACGCGCGACGAATCCCAGCCGCTAAGCCCAGAGCGAAGCGGCTCGCCGGAGCCCTCGGGAACGCCGCAGCGCTGCTTTGATGTTGCACAGTTTGAGCACCACCTGAGCGACCCGCTGTGACACCAACCGGAAGCCTCGACGAGAGGGGCGACATGACCACCGCACTCGCCAGTCCGCTCTCGGCCGCCGACCGTTGCGACCGCTGTGGCGCGCAGGCCTACCTGCGAGTCCTGCTCGCCGGGGGCGGCGAGCTACTCTTCTGCGCCCACCACGGCCGCGAGCACGAGCCGCGGCTGCGGCAGGTGGCCGTCGAGTGGCACGACGAGACCGGGCGGCTGGCCAGCACTCGTGCCACTGCCGGCGCCGCCGAGCGCTGATTCAGCAGACATCCTTACTGAGAGCCCCTGCCGTACGTCGGCAGGGGCTCTCATCGCGTTTCGACCCGCGGCAGTGCAACGTCGCCGGCTCCCCGTCGGCGACAGCAGGTGGAGTTCGGGGGCGCACGAGTACGGGAGGATGCGGGCGTGGAGCCGGCCGAGCTGCTGCTCGTCGGGCTGGTCGTCGCCGCCGGGCTGGTGGGCGTGCTGGTGCCGGTACTGCCCGGACTGGCGCTCGTCTGGGCGGCGGTTCTCGTGTGGGCGCTCACAGAGACCGGGGCCCTGCGCTGGGTGGTCCTCGCCACCGTCAGCGTCCTTTGTGCCGGTGGGCTCATCGTCAAGTACCTGGTCGCCGAACGGCGCATGCGCAGGTCAGAGATCCCTCGCCGCTCCGTCGCCGTGGGCGCCGTCGTCGGAATCATCGGATTTTTCGTCGTCCCGGTCGTCGGTTTGGTGCTCGGCCTCGTCGGCGGTGTGTACGCCGCTGAGCGGGTCCGCACCGGCCGGGCGGGGGACGCGTGGAACGCAACCCGCGGTGCAATGGCTGCCGTCGGCATGGCCCTGCTCGTCGAGCTGAGCGCCGGGCTCCTCGCCGCCGCCACCTGGCTCGCCGGCGCGCTGGCCCTGTCCTGAACCGGGCGATTCACCGAGCGGGCCGGAGCATGTCCGCGGCGGGCGCGTGTCGTCGCGGCTTCTCAGCAGTGACCGATGCGCTACAAACGGTCCGCTGTCGCCGCGACAACCTAATCGCCTTCGACGCGACGACAGGGGTGATCTCCGCGGTTCGCGCCGAGGTTCAACGGGCCGGTGTGAGCAGTTGGAGCGACACGGTCCGCGCTGTTTGTGGGTGGCGGGTTCACTCCGGTGAACGGGGCGCCCGATAGCGGCCAGGTCAACACCGGACTAGTGGCAGTCGGGACTTCACCAAGGCGGACGGCCAGTTCCGCCGACGTGCGTTCATGCTCAACCTCGGTCCCGAACGGCGTCGCTCAACCCGTGGTACTACTCCGCGCTGAACCACATCCGAGACCAACATCGTGGATCCGCTGCTTCCCGCCTGGATCAACTACACGGGGGGGACACCTTGCACTCGGGTGGCTGCGACGGGGGCCGCCCGTCTACGTTCAGGGCCACGACCGGTGGCTGGACAATCCCTTACGGGCGTAACAGCGCCGGCGAGGGCGCGGTGGAACGCTGTGGAGGCGGCGCCATCGATCCAGTCAGTGGCAAGGCGCTGCCGTGGAACCCGGTGAAGAGAGCGGTCGTGGGCGGTACGACTTCCTGGCGAGCCGACGGGCTCTGGGTGGGGAGCGACGGGAAGTACTTCCATGGCGAGTACCACTTCGGGATCGCGTTCTGCCCGCTGTGAGCGGCTGACCCTCACAGCCGTCGCGCTCGTCTACAGGTGCAGGAACCTCTCACAGTTCCGATAGGTGTCCCGCTTCTCGAGCCGACCGGAGAACAGGACGGTGTCGCGGCCTGCGCCGCAAGAGATGACGTCCTTGGCGCCGTCCCGCTCGACTCCGATATTGTCGTCGCCGCCTCCAGCGAAGATGCGGTCCGCGCCTGGCTCAGGCGAAAAGGCGTCTAGTCCCTTGCCGCCGTAGACGGCGTCGTCACCGCGCATCCCCGACAGGAAGTCCTGTCGTCGACCACCAAAGATCGAGTCGTCCCCTCCGTACCCGTCGATCCTGTCACCGCCTCGACGGCCACGCAGCACGTCGCTTCCGTCGCCTCCCCTGGCGACATCTTCGCCCCTCACCAGGATGACCCGGTCATCTCCCGCCCGGGCGTAGACCTTGTCGTCTCCCGCCCCGGCTCGGATCACGTCGTCCCTGCCGGTGCCGAAGATCGTGTCGTCACCCGGACCGGCCGCGGCGACCGCGGGCAGAGTGGTCAACAACCCGGCGGTGGCCACCACGCCGGTGACCTTGCGCAAGTCCATGGTGTTGGCTCCTTCGAGGTAGTCGCGCTCTAGGCACCACTGTCCGTGCGTTTGCCCGTGGTGAACGTGTGCAGGCCAGGACCGCCGTACGGCGTCAGCAGCGCCGACCTGCCGGCCACACCGGACCGCACCGGACCGCACCGGACCGCACCCGACCCGGCGCCCTACTACACCTGGACGGCGAGGTGGCCCGCATCCTCGACGAGCGGGAGCTGCGCGCCGGCCGGGGTGACGAGCTTGCCCACGTCTACAACATCGACATCCTCAGGGCACCCGTGCACTGCCGCTGCTCGCAGACAAGACTCTCGTGGCGACCAGCCACCCCTTGTGATCGCCAACCCGCAAGTCGTCGGGATCGCAGGAACGAGGGGTACGCGAGGAGGGACGATGACCCCGGCATCGATCGACCACATCGGGATCGGCGTGCCCGACCTTGCCGCCGCCAAGCAGTACTACGACGAACTGGTCGGCATCGTGGGGTTCCGGGAGTGGTTCCCCGCCGACGAGCACCAGTTCAACTACGGCCCGGAGGTCACGCTCGGAACCCAAATCTTATTTCTATCGAGCCCTCGAACGCAGCGACTACTCACGTCATGGCGTCGGGCTGCAGCATTTGGCGTTCAGCGTTCCCAGCCGGGCCTTGGTCGAGCAGGCTTATCAGTGGGCTGTCGGACGTGGCTCTGAGGTCGTCCACCAACCGCGGGGCTTCCCTGAGTACGGTGAGCAGACCTACGCCACCTACTTCCTGGACCCCTACGGCATCATGCTCGAAGTCGTGTGCCGCGCTCCAGCAGGGACGAGAACACGGTGCCCACTGGAGACTGCCAGCCCGACGGGCACCCGCTCGGGTCGGGCTCGACTCCCCGTCAGCGCATAATCGGTCCCGAAGGGCCCGTTCAACCGGTGACCGAAGTGACAACTCAGCCACAAGGCCGGGGCTTGCGCGATCGGGTCGTGACGAGCATCGTATGAGGCGGCCTCAGCAAAGCTCGATTGTTGAACACAGGAGGTTCGCATGCGACGCGCATCCTGGGCAGTAGCAGCCGCAGTTGTTCTTACGGCAGGCACTTTTGCCTCAGGGTCGGCCGCGGTTGCCCACCACAGCGGCGCTCGAGGATGTCCACCGCCGTTCACGGCGTACGACTTACAGGAGCAGTTGGCGCTCGCGGCAGAGAATGGTGTGCCCCCGTCCGAGGTGTACGCAGCCATCGACAAGATTGACAAGAACGGGGACACCGTTCTGTGCTTCAAGTTCCTCCCCGGCGGGTTCCCCAACATCATTGATAACCGCTCAGCGCACTAAGGGCGGCCAGGTCGGTCCAACACCGTGCTGTCTGCAGCGGCCATGATGGACACCGGGTCGAGCCATCCGCCAATGGGCGTCGACTCGATGACTGCCTCCGTCGAGCCATCCGATCCGCCGCCCGTGCTGGTGCTCCATGACGACGGCCGCTGGGCGCTTCACCTGTGCGTCTCGGGCTCGTCGGGCTGAGCGTCAGTTCGCGTCGGGCCGCACGACGGGCATCCGTAGGTGCGTCACCCGCGCGCTCGGGACGCAAACATCGGGGTCGCCCAGCGGGACGTCCTCGAGCGGCAGGCCGGGGAAGAAAGGCCGGCCGCCGCCCATGACGACCGGCACGAGGTCGATCGCCACGACGTCGAGCAGCCCTAGCTGCAGGCACTGGGCGGGGATCGTCCCGGCGGTGACCGCGACCGTCCTCGGGCCCGCGATCTCCTGCGCGCGGGCGAGGGCCGCTGCCACGCCGTCGGTCACGAATTCGAAGGGCGCGTCCCGATGGGTCCGCATCCACTCCGTCCGGCACGCGGTGGGTGACAACGGTGACCGGCGCGTCCATCGTGTGGCGCCCGCCCCAGCCGTCGACGAGGTCGAAGAGCGTCCGGCCACAGACGATCGCGCCGAGACCGGCGGTCCACTCCCGCCAGTAGGCGGCGCTTGCCGGCGTGAGGTGGAACGTCAGACCGGAGCTGGCGGTCGCAATCTCAACGTCACCGGCCTCATACCAGTCGAACAGCCGCCCGATGCTGTTGTCCCCCTTGGCGACGTAGCCGTCCAGCGACATCGACGCCTCTGCGACGACTGTTCCCATGTTGTTTGCCCTCCTCGTTCCGAGCCGGCCGGCTCATGAAGGGTCAGACCGCGATCGGGCGCAAAACTCATCTTGCCGTCGAATCCTGCGCAGTGCACGACGCGCGGGACAAGCTCAGTCCAGGTAGTCCCGCAAGACCTGCGAGCGGGACGGGTGGCGCAGCTTGCTCATGGTCTTGGACTCGATCTGCCGGATGCGCTCCCGGGTCACGCCGTACACCTTGCCGATCTCGTCGAGGGTCTTCGGCTGACCGTCGGTCAGGCCGAAACGCATCGACACGACGCCGGCCTCCCGCTCCGAGAGCGTGTCGAGGACCGCATGGAGCTGTTCCTGCAGCAGCGTGAAGGACACGGCGTCGGCGGGGACGATTGCCTCGGAGTCCTCGATGAGGTCACCGAACTCGCTGTCGCCGTCCTCGCCGAGGGGGGTGTGCAGGCTGATCGGCTCACGGCCGTACTTCTGCACCTCGACAACCTTTTCGGGGGTCATGTCGAGCTCGATCGCGAGCTCCTCCGGCGTCGGCTCGCGGCCGAGGTCCTGCAGCATTTGGCGTTGCACGCGGGCCAGCTTGTTGATGACCTCGACCATGTGCACGGGGATACGGATGGTGCGCGCCTGATCGGCCATCGCGCGGGTGATGGCCTGCCGGATCCACCAGGTGGCGTACGTGGAGAACTTGTAGCCCTTGGTGTAGTCGAACTTCTCGACGGCGCGGATCAGGCCGAGGTTGCCCTCCTGGATCAGATCCAGGAAGAGCATGCCGCGGCCGGTGTACCGCTTGGCCAGTGAGACCACGAGGCGGAGGTTGGCCTCGAGGAGGTGGTTCTTGGCCCGCCGGCCGTCCTCGGCGATCCAGCCGAGCTCCCCCCGCAGCTTCGGCTCCTGCTTGCCGGCACGGGCGAGCTTTTCCTCGGCGAAGAGCCCGGCCTCGATGCGCTTGGCGAGCTCCACTTCCTGCTCGGCGTTGAGCAGCGGGACCTTGCCGATCTGCTTGAGGTAGTCCTTGACGGGGTCTGCCGTCGCCCCCGCGACCGACACCTGCTGCTCGGGCTCGTCGGTCTCGTCCTCGTCGGAGAGAACGAACTCCTCCCCCTCCGGCACGCCGGGCTCGCCTTCCAGTTCGGTGACGGCGGCGAGCGCGGGATCGGTGGCGGCCGCAGCAGCCGCGGCATCGACTCCGGCGGGCGGCGCGGCACCATCCTGCCCGCCGGCCACGGCGGATGCGGCGGCAGCAGTGGCGGGGGCAGCATCCGCTGTGGACCCGGCCGACGGCTTGACCCGAACCTCACCCGACCGGGTGGCTCGCTTGGTCGACTGCTTGGCCCCGGACCTGCCCGCTGGCTTGTCAGTTGCCTTCGTCGCCGACTTCGCCGGCGCCTTGGCCGCGGCGGCCGGTCTACGCGTCCGCCCCGCTTGCTGCGGCACCGGCGGATCGGCGACGGGGACCTGTGGCTGGCGGGAGGGACTCGACGTCACTGACGACCTCTCGTTGGACGGGCTTGCAGGCCCGTCGAACAGGCGCTGCGAGGCGCGGCGTACCGGGCACGGGAGACGCTCACGCGGTGGCGCGTGACACGACGCTGTCTGGCGTACCGCATTCTGACACGTTCGGCTGCTCCGCCGGGCGGTGTCGTCCGCCCATTCAACCCGGACGGGCTGACCGATCGCTTAATCGGCCCAGGGAGATCGGTGATCGCCTCAGTCGGACTCGTCGGCCTTGACCGCCAGCACCGGACACGGCGCATCGAGCAGGATGCGTTGAGCGTTGCTGCCGAGGATGAGCTTGCCGACCGGAGACCGTCGCCGCAGTCCGATGACGATGCAGTCGGCCCCCGTCTCCGCGGCGACGCTGATGAGGTCCTCGGCCACATCCAAACCGCGGACGAGCTGGCGCACCTCTGCCTCGAGTCCCGCCTCCCGCAGTTGGGTGCGGATCGCCTCGAGCTCGTGCTCGGAGCGGACGTTGTCCTCTTCGTCGAAGTCACGCCCGCCGCGAGCGGAGTTGATGACGACAAGCCGCGCCCCGCGCAGCCTGGCTTCCTCGGCCGCTCGGCGCAGGGCCGCCCGGCCCTCGGGCTTGGGCACGTATCCGACGACGACCGTGGGCATCGCTGGGCTCCTTCTCGCCGGGGCGCCGCGCAGGCTACTCCCGACCTCAGGCAGCTGCATCGCGGCGCCGGCGACGCTCGGCGCCGCGCTCGACCTCAGTGGTGCCGCCCCATACCCCGTAGTTCTCCGGCAGCCCGAGCGCATGCTCGAGGCAGGCATCCCGTACCGGGCAACCCGCGCACACCGCGAGAGCCGTCCGTTCGCGGCCCGCCCGGTCGCTCGGGCGCTCACCATCCGGGCCGAAAAAGAGTTCCAACGGTTGCTCACGGCAGGCGGCGCGCTCCTGCCATCCCCACCGCGGGACATCACGCTGGTCGAACGCAGTCTGCTGCGCCCGCGACGTGGCCACGACCGCTGCCCCCCTTTCGGCTCCTCCAGTTCCTCGACGCTGTGGACAACGACGCAGCCAGTGGCGGTGTTCCTTGCCCCCCGCTCGCTCCCAGTCGGTGCCGACCCGTAGGTTGCGGGCACTTCGCCGGGACAGTGACCGAGTGCCCGAGCCGGGCATGAGCAGGAGGGCTGCCGATGCGGGTGCTCGGGGTCAACGCGGTGTTCCACGACCCGGCCGCCGCGCTGGTCGTCGACGGCGAGATCGTCGCCGCCGCCGAGGAGGAGCGCTTCACCCGCCGCAAGCACGGGAAGTCCCCGGTGCCGTTCGCCACCTGGGAGCTGCCCGAACGCTCGGCACGGTGGTGCCTGGCCCGGGGGGGCCTCGGGCCGGGTGATCTGGACGCCGTCGCCTACTCCTACGACCCGGCACTGGCCGCTCCGGTCGGTCCTGACCTGACCGCCGACGGCTGGGAGGGCCTGCGCACCCTGTTCGCGCAGCGGGCACCGCTGTTCCTGCGCTCGGCGCTGCCCGGTCTCGATCCGGCCACGGTGCGGTTCGTGCCTCATCACGTCGCGCACGCGGCGTCGGCGTGCCTCGCCGCGCCGTACCCGCGCTCTGCCGTTCTCGTCCTCGACGGACGCGGTGAGCGGGCCAGCCACCTCGCGGGAGTCAGCCGGGACGGCGGTCTCGACGTGCTGCACGTTCAGGAGCTGCCGCACTCGCTGGGACTGCTGTACGAGGAGGTCACCGAGCACCTGGGCTTCCGCCGCTCCAGCGACGAGTACAAGGTGATGGCGATGGCGTCGTACGGCGACCCCGTCCATCTCGAGGCCTTCCGGTCACTGGTACGCACGACCGGGGACGGCGGCTTCCGGGTCGAACCGGTGGACTTGGCGGCGTTCGCCAAGCCGCTGGAGCCCGGTGGTGCCTGGGGTGCCCAGCACGCCGACTTGGCGGCCACCGTGCAGCGGCGGCTCGAGGAGGTGCTCCTCGAGCTCGTGGACTGGTTGCACCGCCGTAGCGGCGAGCGGGTGCTCACCATGGCTGGGGGGGTGGCTCTCAACTGTGTCGCCAACTCCCGTATCGCCGCGGAGGGGCCTTTTGACACAGTGTGGGTGCAGCCGGCCGCCGGGGACGCCGGCACCGCTCTCGGTGCCGCCCTGCACGTCGCCGCCGCCCTCGGTGACCGACCGGCACCCATGCGCACGGCCGCCCTGGGACGCGACTGGAGCGAGGACGAGCTGGAGGCCTGGCTGAACACCGCCGGCGTGCCCTACGAGCGTCCCGTCGACGTCGCCGCGGACGTCGCCGCCGCGCTCGCGGCCAACGCGGTCGTCGCGTGGTTCCAGGGGCGCAGCGAGTACGGCCCGCGGGCGCTGGGTCACCGCAGCCTGCTGGCGCATCCCGGACACGCGGCCAACCTCGAGCGGTTGAACGACATCAAGGGGCGCGAGCAGTTCCGCCCGGTGGCGCCGATGGTGCTCGCCGAACGCGCCGACGAGCTCTTCAGCGGGGGGCCGCTGCCGTCCCCGTACATGCTGTTCACGCACGCGGTCGCGCCCGCGTGGCGGGAGCGCATCCCGGCCGTCGTCCACGTCGACGGCAGCGCGCGCATCCAGACCGTGCACGCCGACACCGAGCCACTGATGCATCGGACGATCTCGGCGTTCCAGCGCCACACCGGGCTGCCGGTGCTCGTCAACACCAGCCTCAACACCGCCGGCCGGCCCATGGTGGACGACCCGCGCGATGCCCTGGAGTGCTTCGGCTCCGGACCGGTCGACGTGCTCGCTCTGGGCCCGTTCCTGGTGCGTCGGGCCGGGTTGTTCCAGCGGTTGTCGTCCGGCGGTGCGCCGTGAGCCGAGCGGAGCCGGTGTACGACGTGGTGATCCCCACCGTCGGCCGCTCATCCCTGCCCACGTTGCTCAGCGCCCTTGCCGCCCAGGACGGCCCCCTCCCGCGACGCGTCCTCGTCGTCGACGACCGTGCCCGTCCGGACACAGCGCTGGCTCTCGGCGTCGGCGGCACCGAGCCGCTGTGCGGGCGGCTGCGGGTGCTCCGCTCCGGCGGCAAGGGCCCGGCAGCCGCCCGCAACGTCGGGTGGCGGGCGAGCAGCGCCGCGGGGGGCGCTGGCGCTGAGTGGATCGCCTTCCTCGACGACGACGTGGTGCCGTTCCCGTCGTGGGCCGTCGACCTGTCCCGGGACCTCGACGGACTGGCCCCCGAAGTCGGCGGGAGCTGCGGGCGGATCGTCGTACCGTTGCCGGCAGGACGCCGGGCGACCGACTGGGAACGCAACGTCGCGGGGCTCGAGACGGCCCGCTGGGCGACGGCCGACCTCGCCTACCGGCGCACCGTCCTGGAGCGCGTGGGGGGCTTCGACGAGCGCTTCCCGCGCGCCTACCGCGAGGACGCCGACCTGGCGCTGCGCGTCGTCGGCGCGGGCCACGTCATCGTGCAGGGCGCGCGCGTGGTGGAGCATCCCGTTCGCCCCGCCGATCGCTGGGTGAGCGTGCGGCTGCAACGCGGCAACGCCGACGACCCGCTGATGCGGGCGCTGCACGGTCCGCGGTGGCGGGCGACCAGCGGCGCCCCACCGGGACGGCGACCTTGGCACCTGGCCACCACCGCGAGCCTGGTGCTCGCCGTGGTGGCCGCCACAGCGGGGCGGCGACGCGTCGGCGGAGGGGCCGCGCTCGGCTGGGCGGTGCTGACGGGCGACTTCGCCCGCCGGCGGATCGCTCCGGGCCCGCGTACCCGCGACGAGGTGGTCACGATGCTGGCGACCAGCCTCGTGCTGCCGCCCGCGGCAACGTGGCACTGGTTGCGTGGATGGGCGACGCTGCGCTCTCGGCTGCGCGCTCCGGGACCCCAGCCCATCCGGCAGCAGAACGGGTTGCCGGCGGCGATCTTCTTCGACCGCGACGGCACCCTGGTCCACGACGTGCCGTACAACGGCGACCCGGCCAGGGTCGCGCCGGTCTCCGGCGCCCGGGAGGCGGTCGACCGGGTGCGTAACCTCGGCATCCCGGTGGCGGTGGTGAGCAACCAGAGCGGTGTCGGGCGTGGCCTCATCCCCCAGGCCCACGTCGACGCGGTCAACGCCCGCATCGAGGCCCTCCTCGGCCCGTTCGCGGGCTGGTTCCTGTGTCCGCACGCACCGGAGGAGGGCTGCGCGTGCCGCAAGCCGCAACCAGGGCTCGTCTTGCGGGCGGCGCACCGGCTCGGCGTCGACCCGAGCGAGTGCGTGCTCATCGGTGACATCGGCGCGGACGTCCAAGCCGCCCACGCCGCCGGAGCCAGGGCCATCCTGGTCCCCACGCCGCTCACCCGTACGGAGGAGGTAGCGCTGGCGCCTGAGGTCGCCCCCGATCTGGCGAGCGCGGTCGAGAGCGCGCTGGGGCTGGGGGGACGCCGGTGAAGCGCGTTCTGCTGACCCGCCTCGACAACGACGGCGACGTCCTCCTGGCCGGCCCGGCGATCCGCGCCGTGGCGCACAGGGCCGAGGTGGTGCTCCTCGTTGGGCCGCGGGGCCGCGCCGCCGCGCGGCTGCTCCCCGGCGTCCATGACGTGATCGAATGGCATTGCCCCTGGATCGACCCGGACCCCGAGCCGGTGAGCCGCGCGGCGGTGGAGTGGCTGATCGCCGAGGTCGCCCGCCGCGACGTCGCCGAAGCGGTGATCCTGGGCTCCTTCCACCAGAGCCCGCTGCCGACCGCACTGCTGCTGCGGCTGGCTGGTGTCACGGTGATCTCTGCGGTGAGCGAGGACTACCCCGGGGCGCTGCTCGACGTCCGACACCGGGTGCCCGACGACCTGCACGAGGTCGAACGCGCGCTGTCGACGGTCGACACACTCGGCTACGCCCTGCCACCCGGCGATGACGGCCGACTCGTCGTGAACCGCCCCGGTACGACTTCGCGGCCGTTCGACGACCCGTACGTGGTCGTCCATCCCGCCGCCTCGGTCCCGGCCCGGGCGTGGGCGCCTGAGCGCAGCGCCGCCGCGGTCAACGCCCTTGTACGGGCTGGGTGGCGGGTGGCGGTCACCGGCACCGCTGCCGACTCGCCCGTCACCGCGGTGGTCGCCGGAGCACGCCGGGCAGCGGTGCGGGACCTCACCGGCGGCACCGACCTGGCGGCACTGGCGGACGTCCTCGCCGAGGCGGTCGCGGTCGTCGTCGGCAACACCGGGCCCGCGCACCTTGCCGCCGCCGTGGGCACCCCCGTGGTGTCGCTGTTCGCCCCTACGGTCGCAGCCACCAAATGGGCGCCCTGGCAGGTCCCCTTGGCGCTGCTGGGCGACCAGGACGTCCCCTGCGCCGGCTGCCGGGCGCGCACGTGCCCGATACCGGGGCATCCCTGTCTGGGCGTGGTCACGCCCGCGGAGGTCGTCGCGGCTGTCGAACGGCTCGCCGCAGCACGGCTGGTGGCAAGCCGGTGAGGATCCTGCTCTGGCACGTGCACGGCTCGTGGACGACGTCGTTCGTGCAGGGCCCGCACACCTACCTGCTTCCGGTCCTGCCCGGGCGCGGTCCGGACGGGCGGGGTCGCGCGCGCACCTGGGACTGGCCGCCCGGCGCCGTCGAGGTCACCCCCGAGGAGGCGCGGCACGCCGACGTTGACGTAGTGGTGCTGCAGCGCCCGGCGGAGCTCGACGGGCTGGCCGAGCAGTGGCTGCACCGGCGTCCCGGACGTGACCTGCCGGCGGTGTACGTCGAGCACAACGCCCCGCAGGGCCGGATCGCCGACCTGCGCCATCCGGCCGCCGACCGGACCGACCTCACCGTTGTCCACGTCACCCACTTCAACGCCCTGTTCTGGGACTGCGGCACGACCCGGACGGTCGTGGTGGAGCACGGGGTGCTCGACCCCGGTGAGCGCTACACCGGTGAGCTGCCCCGCGCGGTGGTCGCCGTCAACGACCCGTTGCGCCGAGGTCGGGTGACCGGCACCGACCTGCTTGAGCGCTTCGGCCGGGCGGCACCGCTGGACGTCTTCGGCATGCGCAGCGAGCCGCTCGGTGGCGTCGACCTGACGCAGGCGCGCCTGCACGAGGAGATGGGGCGCCGCCGGGTCTACCTGCACCCCATCCGGTGGACGTCACTCGGGCTGACGCTGCTGGAAGCCATGCACCTCGGGCTGCCCGTGGTCGGCCTCGCGACGACCGAAGTGGTCGAGGCGGTGCCGCCGGAGGCAGGCATCCTCGGCACGCATGTCGATGGCCTCGTCGACGAGCTGCGCGACCTCGTCCGCGACCCCGAACGGGCCCGGCTGATGGGCAAGGCGGCTCGCGCCGCTGCGCTCAACCGGTACGGTCTGCGACGCTTCCTGGCCGACTGGGAGAGGCTGTTGGAGGAGGTCACCCGATGAGGATCGCGATGGTCTCCGAGCACGCGAGCCCGCTCGCCGCGCTCGGCGGGGTGGATGCCGGCGGGCAGAACGTTCACGTCGCGGCGCTCGCGACGGCCCTCGCGGCCCGTGGCCACGAGGTCCTCGTGCACACCCGGCGGGACTCGCCGCGCCTTGCTGCCCGGGTGCGGCTGGCCCACGGCGTGGTCGTCGAGCACGTCGACGCGGGACCCGCGGCGTACGTGCCCAAGGACGCGCTGCCCCCGTACATGGGCCGCTTCGCCGACCACCTGCGGCGCTCCTGGGAAGCTGAACCCCCCGACGTCGTGCACGCACACTTCTGGATGTCGGGTATCGCCGCACTCGACGCGGCCAGGGCACTGCGGCTGCCGGTGCTGCAGACCTTCCATGCCCTCGGCGTCGTCAAGCGACGCCAGCAGGGCACGTCCGACACCAGCCCGGCGGAGCGGCTGCAGGCCGAGGAACGCATCGCCGCCGAGGTGGACCAGATCGTCGCGACCTGCAGCGACGAGCTGTTCGAGCTGCTCCGGTTGGGAGCCCCACGCCGGCGGGTTTCCGTCGTCCCCTGCGGCGTCGACCTCGACCACTTCACCCCCGCGGGCCCGATGGCGGCGCGCCGCAGCGGAGTCGCCCGGATCCTGTCCGTCGGCCGGCTGGTGCCACGCAAGGGCGTCGGCAACGTCATCGCGGCGCTCGCGGACGTGCCCGGCGCCGAGTTGGTCGTCGCCGGTGGGCCGCCCGCCGCCGCACTGGACGCTGACCCGGAGATGCAGCGGTTGCGCCGCACCGCAAGCGAGGCCGGTGTCAGCGAACGGGTGTGCTTTCTGGGGTCTGTCTCTCGGGAGGAGCTGCCGGCGCTCTTTCGCTCCGCCGACGTCGTCGCCTGCGTGCCCTGGTACGAGCCTTTCGGCATTGTCCCGCTCGAGGCCATGGCCTGTGGGGTGCCGATCGTCGCGAGCGCCGTCGGGGGCCTCGTCGACAGCGTGGTGCACGGCGTCACGGGCGTGCACGTGCCACCGCGCGACCCGGCGGCACTCGCGACGGCCCTGCGCGAGCTGCTCGCCGACGCCCCCGCCCGGATCAGCTACGGCGCGGCCGGAGCCGAGCGGGCCCGCTCCCGCTACGGCTGGGACCGCATCGCCGCCGCGACGCTCGGGGTGTACGCCGACGTGCTCGCACGTCGCGGCTTGCCGGCCACGACCAACCGGGGACCTTCGGGCGGGCGCCACCGCCGCCCGAGGCAGGCCGGTGTCACGGCCAAGGTGGCGGCCAAGGTTTCGGCCGAGGCACAGCCATGAGCCGCCCCCCGCTGCCCACCGGCGACCGCCATGTCGCCGCTCTCGTCCGCACCCTTGCCGGTCTGGGGCCGGACCTGGACACCCTCGACCGGTGGGGGCGCTCGCTGGCCGCTCGGCTCTCCGCGGGCGGTCGGCTGGTCGCGGTCGGCAACGGGGGCAGCGCGGCGCAGGCTCAGCACCTCACCGCCGAGCTCGTGGGCCGGCTCCGCGACGACCGGGCTCCCCTGTCGGCCATCTGCCTGCACGGGGACTCCTCCAGTCTCACCGCGATCGTCAACGACTACGGCGTCGAGGAGATGTACGCCCGGCAGGTCCGCGCGCACGGGCGTCGCGGCGATGTACTCGTCGCGCTGTCGACCTCGGGTCGCAGCCCCAACGTCCTCGCCGCCGTCCGCGCGGCGACCTCCGCGGGGCTCACCACCTGGGCTCTCACCGGTCCCCCGCCCAACGCATTGGCCGACCTGTGTGACGAGGCCGTCCAGGTCGAGGCCGTCGCGACGGCGACGGTGCAGGAGGTGCACCTGGTCGCCGTGCACCTGCTGTGCGCGGCCCTCGACGTCGCCCTGGGAGTCGCACCGGCGGCCGATCCAGCACCGGATCCAACGGAACATCGAGCCGCCGCGGCGGTGGGCCGGTGAGCGGCTCCGGGAACGGGCCACTCGTTGTCGTCGGCGACGCATTCCTCGACCGCGACCTCGACGGCACGGTGACCCGCCTCGCCCCCGACGCGCCGGTCCCCGTGGTGGAGGGAGTGCTCGACCGGGCCCGCCCCGGAGGCGCCGGGCTCTCCGCCGCCCTGGCCGCTGCGGGCACCCGCGAGGTCCTCCTCGTCGCGGCGCTCGGCACCGACCCCGCCGGCGACCGGCTGCGCGAGCTGCTCGCCGGGGCAGGCGTACGGCTGCTGGACCTCGGGCTGCCCGGGGAGACTCCACAAAAGGTCCGGGTACGCGCCGACGGGCGCGGGCTGCTCCGGGTGGACCTGGCCGACGAGGTGCGCGTCCCTGGTGAGCCGGCCGACGCCACACTGGCCGTGCTCGACGACGCTGCCGCAGTGCTGGTCTCCGACTACGGTCGCGGCGTCTCGGCGCAGCCCCGGCTGCGGGACGCGCTGACCCGCGTGGCCCGCCGGGTGCCGCTGGTGTGGGACCCCCATCCCCGCGGTGCCGCACCAACGCCGGGAGTCCGGCTCGCCACTCCTAACCTCGCCGAGCTGGCGCGGCTCGTGCCCGATGACCACGGCTCCGCGCTGAGTGCGGTCGCCGCCCGGGCGCGCATGCTGCGGGAGCGCTGGTCGGTGACCGCGCTCGCCGTCACCATGGCTGAGCGCGGGGCTCTGGTGGTCATGGCGGACGGCTCTCCCCTCGTCGTCCCGGCGCTGTCCGCCCGCAGCGGTGACCCATGCGGGGCCGGTGACCGTTTCGCCGCGACGGCCACGGCGGAGCTCGCCGACGGCGGCCTGGTCTCCGCCGCGGTCACGGCCGCGGTGGCCTCCGCGTCCGCCTTCGTCGCGGCCGGCGGTGCGAGTCAGGTCAACCTCTCTCCGCTCCGCTCCGCAGCGACGTCGGGGGCGCTCCTCGACGAGGACCCATCCGCAGTGGAGCTCGCCGCCGCGGTACGCGCCCGGGGCGGCACGGTGGTCGCCGCGGGAGGGTGCTTCGACCTGCTCCACGCAGGTCACGTCGCCTACCTGCAGGCCGCCCGCTCCCTCGGAGACTGCCTCGTGGTCTGCCTCAACTCCGACTCCTCCACCCGCCGGCTCAAGGGCCCCGACCGACCGCTCGTCCCCGAGCGGGACCGGGCAGCGGTGCTGGCGTCGTTGGAGTGCGTGGACGCCGTCGAGCTCTTCGACGAGGACACGCCGCTGGCCGCACTCGACCGGCTGCGCCCGCACCTGTTCGCCAAGGGCGGCGACTACGCCTTGGCCGACCTGCCCGAGGCCGCGCTGCTGCAGAGCTGGGGCGGGCAAGCCGTCACCCTGCCCTATCTCGACGGTCGGTCGACGACCGCACTCGTCAAGGAGGCCGTACGCCGTGCCCGCAGCTGAGCGCACCGCCGGACCCGGAGTCGTGCTCGTCACCGGGGGGTCCTCCGGTCTCGGGGCGGCGACCGCCCAGGCCGTCGACAAGGCCGGCGGCACGCCGGTCGTGCTCGACCTCGTGCCGCCGCCGTCCGGCCTCGAGCACGAGCTCGTCGACCTGGCCGACGCGCGCGCGGCGGAGGAGACGGTGCGCCGGGTCGCCCAGCGGCACGGGCGCCTCGACGCGGTCGTCACCGCGGCGGGCGTCGACGCCTGCGGTCGCCTCGCGGACGTGGACGCCCCCCGTTGGGAGCGGGTCGTCGCGGTCAACCTGCTGGGGACGGCCGCGGTCGTCCGGGCGGCCCTCCCGGCGCTCACGTCCTCCCACGGCAAGGTGGTCGCTGTCGCCTCGACGCTGGGGCTGCGGGCGCTCTCCGACGCGACCGCGTACTGCGCCTCGAAGTTCGGCGTCGTGGGCTTCGCCCGTGCGCTGGCGATCGAGCTGGCCGGCCAGGTCGACGTGACGCTGTTCAGCCCCGGAGGGATGCGGACGGCGTTCTTCGACGACCGTGACCCGCAGTACAAGCCAGGACCGGACGCGGTGCTGGCCGACCCGGCGGACGTGGCGGCCGCGATCCTCTTCGCCCTCCAGCAGCCACCGGGCTGCGTCGTCCGCGAGATGGTCTACACGCCGTCCCCGGAGCCGTCCTGGCCGTGAACCGGCCGCGGTTGCTCGCGCTGCGGGCGCTCGGGTTGGGTGACCTGCTCACCGGCCTGCCCGCGCTGCGGGCGCTGCGTGACGGGTTCCCTGCGCATGAGCTGGTGCTCGCCGCTCCCCGTGCATTGGCGCCGCTGGCGCTGGCCAGCGGAGCGGTCGACTCCGTCAGTGACGTGCATGGTCTCGACGCCGCAGCCCTCGCCGGCCAGTTGCCAGCTGGGCCGTGGGACCTCGCGGTCAACCTGCACGGACGCGGACCACAGAGCTCTCGCGCGTTGCTGGCCCTCGGGCCTCGCACGCTGGTGGCGTGGGCCTGCCCGCAGGCCGGAGTCGACGGGCCGGTGTGGCGCTGCGACGACCATGAGGTGTCGCGGTGGTGCCGGCTGCTCAGCGAGGTCGGGATCCCAGCGGATGCGTCGAGGACCGACCTCACCCTCCCGGTGGAGCCGACGGGTCCGGTGGGTCGCGTGCCGGAGCGGCTCGTCGGTGCGACGGTGCTCCATCCTGGTGCCGCGGCACCCTCGCGGCGCTGGCCAGCGGCGCGCTGGGCGCTGGTGGCGGCTGCCGAGGCCGTACGGGGTCGCCGCGTGCTGGTCACCGGCTCGTCCGCGGAGGCGCCGTTGGTCGCCGCCGTCGTCACGGCCGCCACGCGGCTCGCTGAGCGCAGTGGCGTGCAGAGCACGCACCAAGACGCGACCCAAGACCTGGCCGGAGTCGACCGGCTCGTCGGCACGGACGTCATGACGCTGGCCGCACATGTCGCGATGGCCGGGCGGGTGGTCTGCGGCGACACGGGCGTCGCTCATCTCGCCACCGCGCTGGGACGTCCCTCCGTGGTGTTGTTCGGGCCCACGTCTCCAGCGAGGTGGGGACCGCCGCCGGAGCGGCGCCAGCACGTAGCGCTGTGGGCCGGGCGCACCGGCGACCCGCACGCTGAGCGCCCCGACCCCGGGCTGTTCGCCATCGGCGTGAGCGACGTGCTCGCTGCGCTCGACGGACTGCCGGCATCCCCGCCGTCAGTTGCCGCCGCCAACCGGTCGACCTAAGGGAGCGGGCTCAGCAAGCCGGTGCTCGGCCGATCGGGTCGGGCGGGCGGGCTCAGTCGATCGGCCAGGTGTGCACCGGCTCGTTGGCGTGCATGTGGCCCACGTATCGGCGCAGCATCTCCCGGAGAGTGTCGGCGGGGTCCAGCCCCTGCGCCGCGTCGATGGCACGGTAGGCGTCCACTTGCCAGGTAGCGCCGTTGCGCCCGGTGAGGCAGCGCTGCTCGATGATCCCGAGCAGCCGGTCGGACTCCGACGACGCCACGCCCCACGCCGCGAGACCGTCGGCGGCCAGCGCCAGCAGCCTGCGCAACACCAGCTCGGTCGCGGGCACCTCCCCCAGACCCGGCCAGAACAGCCGCGCGTCGATGCCCTGGCGCGCCCCGGCGTGGAAGTTGTCCTCGGCCGCGGAGAACGACATCCGACTCCACAGCGGCCGTTCGGACTCCGCGAGCATCCGCACCAGCCCAAAGTAGAAAGCGGAGTTGGCCAGGATGTCGACGACGGTGGGGCCGGCCGGCAGCACGCGGTTCTCCACGCGCAGGTGCGGCTTGCCGCGTACGACGTCGTACACGGGGCGGTTCCAGCGGTAGATCGTCCCGTTGTGCAGCCGCATCTCCCCCAGCGTGGGCACGTCGCCGCGCTCAAGCACGGCGAGCGGGTCCTCCTCCTCGCAGATCGGCAGCAGAGCGGGGAAATAGCGCACGTTCTCCTCGAAAAGGTCGAAGATCGAGGTGATCCAGCGCTCCCCGAACCACACCCGGGGCCGGACGCCCTGCGCCTTCAGCTCATCGGGTCGGGTGTCGGTCGCCTGCTGGAACAGCGCGATGCGAGTCTCCGGCCACAGCTGCTTACCGAACAGGTACGGCGAGTTGGCGCCGAGCGCCAGCTGGACCCCGGCCAGGCACTGGGCGGCATTCCAGTAGGCGGGGAACTGCTCGGGGCTGACCTGCAGGTGTAGCTGGGCGCTCGTGCACGCAGCCTCTGGCGCGATCGTGTCGGAGTACGTCGACAGCCGCTCGGCCCCGGAGATGTTGATCTCGAGGTCCTCGCCGCGGGCGGAGAAGATCTGCTCGTTCAGCAACGCGTAGCGCGGGTTTGCCGACAGCGAGTGCAGTCCGAGGTGCTTCTCGTGCAGCGTCGGCAGGATGCCGATCATCACCATGTGCGCGCCGACGGTACGGGCCTTGGCCTCCGCCTCGTTCAAGCTCGCCCGCATGTCCTGTTCAAAGGCGGCGATCCCCTGCTCGGCGAGCCGGCGCGGGCGCAGGTTGATCTCGATGTTGAACTGCCCGAGCTCGGTGACGAAGTCGGGGTTGGACACGGCGCTGAGCACCTCGGCGTTGCGCATCGCCGGGTCGAAGGAGTCATCGACGAGGTTGAGCTCGATCTCCAGGCCGGTCATCGGCCGCTCGAAGTCGAACCGGGACTCCGCAAGCATGCGCGCGAACACGTCGAGGCAGCGGCGGACCTTGTGCCGGTAGCGCTGGCGGTCCTCCCGGCTGAACGTGCGGGTCTCAACATCCTGGCCCATCCGGCCTCCCCGAACGTCGCCTCCAGACGACACACCGTCGGCCGACCCTACCCCGGCCGGCCAGCTTTCCGAGCTGCGCCGTGCTTACCCGGTGCACACCCTCTTGCCCGGGTCGGTGCCCTCGACCCAGCCGAGAAGGACATACTGGGCCCACGACGCTTCCCCGCGCCGCTGCGCGACGGGCTGACGCTCCCCGCCCACTGCGTCAAGCGCGTCCCAGCGGGGAGCGAGGCCCCCGGCCGCCCATCGGCCGGGGGCCTCCTTACGGGGAGCTTGCGTCGCCAGCCGTACGAACGCCGCCGTGGTTCGCGGGTCCGTCCCGGTGCTCAGCCCAACCGGGTCCGCACCGGGGTGCCGAAGCGCCGCGCGGTTGCCGCCTTGAGACCGTGCGGGAAGTCCCGTCGCGCGTCGAGGTGGGCCTCGATCAGCCGCCGCTGGGCGTCGGCATCGCCATCCCAGGCCGCGATGCACAGCTCCGGCACCATGTTGGCGACAGCCAGGATCGCGCCGGCGGCCCGCAGCGCCCCAGCCGCATGCACGAGAGCCGACGAGCCGGTGTACACCGCTCCCGACCAGCTGCTCAGCTCGACCAGCAGCCGCTCGACGTCCCCGGATGAGTCCTTGACGCCGTCCAGTGGCAGGTCGTCGAGTGCGTCGGCGGGCAGTCCGGGCCCACCGAGCATCGAGGGGAAGTGGTAACCGAGCAGCGGATGCTCCCCCGCGGCCGCGGCGAGCGGCTCGTACCAGGCGCGCAGATCGCCGCAGACCCGTGGCGGCGGGACGAGGATCCCCGTGGCGCCTGCGTCGAGCGCCGCAGCAACCCGGCGCAGCGCCGCCGCCGCGAAGGGCGCCCCCGCGCCGGCGAGCACAGGTACGCCGGGGACGGCCGTATGGACGGCCGCGATGAGTGCTGCCCGCTCCTCGTCATCGAGTGCGTCGGCCTCACCCGTGGTACCCGCGACGAGGACACCGGCCACGCCGAGGTCGGCCAGCGTGGCTGCGTGGTCGGCGCTCGCCACCAGGTCGACCGCACCGGTGTCGTCGAACATCGTGACCAGCGCGACGCCGACGCCGTCCCAGAGCCGCTGCGCCGCCATTTCGCGCACCCTAAGGGGCGGCTTTCAGCCACCAGGGGCTGGTGTAGGCCAGCGCCCGTACGTTCGCGGGGTGGCCGGCCGGCCCGGGCTGCTCGTTGGGCCGGCTGGGGTCGGCGACCCGCAGCACGACCCAACCGCCCGCGTGGGCGTCGAGCCCCATCCGGAAGTGGCACACCTCACCCAACCGGGCCGGCTGCACATGGACCACCCGGGGCACCAGCGGACCGGGGCGCAGCACCTGCATCTCGACCGGCACCCCGTGCCAGGCCGGACCGCGATCGACGTCCACGGCCACCGCAACCGAGCCCGCGGCCGGCCGCACCACACCCCCCATCCGCGTCCCCTCCAGCGTCGCGTCGAGCCGCAGGCCCGACTCTCGGGTGGCGAAGAAGCGCCGCGCTCGCAGCGCGTCCATGACGCCGCGCCGGCTCAACTCCCGCAACCACAGGCCGGTGCGGCCCTTGCCCTCGACGAAGCCCCAGTCGGCGCCGTGCTCGTCGCTCACTCCGGACAGGCCGGGACGCCACCCGGCGGCGAGGCACTGGACGAGCGGGGACTGCCTGCCGTCGGCGTGCCCCTCGAACAGGTAGTCCTCGCGCCGGTTGAACATCTCCAGGGACACCACCCGGTTGTGCGCCTCCGGGAAGTAGCGGAACTCCTCGAAGCACCCGCGTTCACGGCCAGGATGGTTGAACCCGGCCAGCCCGTCGGCGCCGCCGCCCAGCGCGCCGGTGGGGTCGCGGGTCAGCCAGGCGAAGAACGGAACCATGTCGCCGAGGGCGACGACGTCGGTGTAGTGGCTGCTCAGCCACACGTTGACGTGACCGAGGTACGGCTCGGTCCACTCGAAGCCGCGAATCGCCGTGAACGCGCCGGGGGTGTCGGCGGCGTCGGCGTACGCGCCCGTGCGCCGCCAGGCGTCCTCGTCGAGACCGTGCACGGAGGTGCAACCGGCGTACGCGTTACCCCCGGGCAGGACGGCACACGGGTCGGTGTCACCGAGCGCACCGCGGGCGAGCACCGCGTGGTCGGTGAGCGCCGCGACGTCGAGCCCGGCCGCGCGCAGCGAGCCGTACGCGTCCGCGGGGTCGCCGTCGCCGTCGGAGAGCAGGGTGTGGTTGTGCAGGTCACCGTGCGCGCAGAACGTGCCGTCGCTGATGCGCGAGCGCCGGTCGGCGGCGGCCAGCGGGGCGTCGTCCCCGATCATCGTGAGCGCCGTACTGGCCGCGTCGCTCAGCAGCAGCGAGCTCGCCGCCGCGTCGCTGCTCCCCCGTGCGGCCGGCCGGGCTGTCGATGCGCACACGGGCTCTAGCCAACCAAGCCCTCCGCCGGGACGCGAGGCGACCCGCCCCGCAGGCCCTGCCCGCCACGGTGGCGGGAGGTGGGGTTGGGCGGTTGGGTCAGCGGCGGCGACCCGGCGGTCACCGCGCGGCAGGCAGGATGGTTACGTGCTGCTGGCCGAGCTCGCCCAGACCTCGACCGCCGTCGGCGCAACCGCCGCCCGCTCGGCCAAGGTCCAGCGGGTCGCCGCGGTACTGCGGCGCTGCGACCCGGTCGACGTGCCGGTTGCCGTGGCCTACCTGTCCGGGGAGCTCCGGCAACGCCGCACCGGGCTCGGTCACGCGGCGTTGCGGGACGTCCCAGCTCCCGCGGAGCAGCCGTCGCTGCGGCTCATCGACGTTGACACGGCGTTCGAGCGCATCGCCGGGCTCGCCGGCAGCGGGTCGAGCGCGCAGCGGCGCCGGCTGCTGCACGACCTGCTGAGTGCCTGCACGGCTGAGGAGCAGCGGCTGCTGCTCGGGTTGGTCTCCGGGGAGTTGCGCCAGGGCGCGCAGGACGGGGTGATGCTCGAGGCGGTGGCGCAGGCAGCCGCCGTCCCGGCGGCGGACGTCCGTCGAGCGGTCACGCTCGCCGGCGCGCTGGCCACTGTGGCGGCGGCGGTTCTCGCCGAGGGCCCATCCGCGCTGGAGCGATTCGGGCTGGAGCTCGGTCGACCGCTGCGTCCGATGCTCGCGCAGAGCGCGTCCGGGGTCGCCGCAGCGCTGGAGCGGCTGTCCCCCGCCGCCGTGGAGTGGAAGCTCGACGGCATCCGCGTGCAGGTGCACCGCGACGGGGAGCGGGTGGCGGTGTTCACCCGCACCCTGGACGAGATCACCGGGCGCGTCCCCGAGGTCGTCGAGGCCGCGCTGGCGCTGCCGGCGCGCCGCTTCGTGCTCGACGGCGAGGTCATCGGGTTGCGCGCCGATGGGCGTCCCCATCCCTTCCAGGTCACCGCCAGCCGGCTGGCCACCCGCAGCGACGTCGCTGCCGCTCGGGAGCGGACCCCGCTCAGCGTGCTGCTCTTCGACGCCCTGCACGTCGAGGGTGAGGACCTGGTCGGCGCACCCGGCCGGCTGCGCTGGGCCGCTCTCGAGCGACTCGTTCCCCCGGGGCAGCGGGTCCCGCGCATCGTCACCGACGATGTCGCCCGGGCGGAGGCCTTCGCCGCCGATGCCGTGGCCCGTGGCCATGAGGGCGTGGTGGTCAAGTCGCTCGAGGCGCCGTACGAGGCGGGTCGGCGTGGGGCGGGGTGGATCAAGGTCAAGCCTCGGCACACCCTCGACCTCGTTGTGCTGGCCGTCGAGTGGGGCCACGGCCGGCGCGCCGGGTGGCTGTCCAACCTCCATCTCGGCGCCCGCGATCCGGAGGGGGCGTACGGGCCTGCCGGCTCCTTCGTCATGCTCGGCAAGACGTTCAAGGGGCTGACCGACGCCATGCTGCGCTGGCAGACGCAGCGGCTGCTCGCCCTCGCCGACGGCCCGGCTGACGGGTGGGTGGTGCGGGTACGCCCCGAGCTGGTGGTCGAGGTCGCCTTCGACGGGGTCCAGGCCTCGCCGCGTTACCCTGCCGGGGTGGCGCTGCGCTTCGCTCGCGTGCTGCGCTTTCGCGAGGACAAGGCGGCCGCAGAGGCCGACACCATCGCGGGCTTGCTGGCGCTCACCGCGGGCTGAGTTCGGCCGTGTGTGTGACCGCGACGAAGGGAGACCCCGTGTCCCTGCCCCAGGACAGTGACCCCAAGCTCGGTGCGTACGCGCACCCGGAACGGCTCGTCACCACCTCGTGGCTGGCCGAACACCTCGGGGAGCCTGGCCTTGTCGTCGTGGAGTCCGACGAGGACGTGCTGCTGTACGAGACCGGACACATCCCGGGTGCGGTCAAGGTCGACTGGCACACCGAGCTCAACGACCCGGTCACCCGCGACTACGTCGACGGCGGGCGGTTCGCCGAGCTGATGCGCGACAAGGGCATTGCCCGGGATACCACCGTCGTCATCTACGGCGACAAGAACAACTGGTGGGCGGCGTACGCCCTGTGGGTCTTCACGCTCTTCGGTCACGAGGACGTCCGGCTGCTCGACGGGGGGCGCACCGCCTGGGTCAGCGAGGGCCGGCCCATGACCACCGACAAGCCCGACCCAGAGCCCACCGACTACCCCGCCGTCGAGCGCGACGACTCGCGCATCCGGGCGTTCAAGGACGACGTGCTCGCCCACCTCGGCGGGCCGCTGGTCGACGTCCGCACCCCCGGTGAGTTCAGCGGCGAGCTGCTGCACATGCCCGACTACCCGCAGGAAGGCGCCATGCGCGGCGGGCACATCCCCGGTGCTGCCAGCGTGCCGTGGGCGCGCGCCGCCGCCGAGGACGGCAGGTTCCGCACCCGGGTGGAGCTGGACGCGCTGTACGGCGGTGAGGTGGGGCTGTCTCCCGACGAGGACGTGATCGTGTACTGCAGGATCGGCGAGCGCTCGAGCCACACCTGGTTCGTGCTGACCCACCTGCTCGGCTACGGCTCCGTACGCAACTACGACGGCTCGTGGACTGAGTGGGGCAACAGCGTCCGGGCACCCATCGAGAAGGGAGCCGGGAGGTCCGCGTGAGCCTGCCCGCCCCGTTCGCCGAGATCGTCGAGGAGTTCGCGGCGGTCACCCCGCGCCAGCGGCTGGAGCTGCTGTTGGACTACTCCAGCGACCTGCCAGCCCTGCCCGAGCGCTATGTGGGCTCCCGCGACGCCCTGGAGCAAGTGCACGAGTGCCAGTCGCCGCTGTTCCTCGCGGTCGAGGTGGACGGTGACGGAGCAGCGGGCGGCGGCCCAGCCGTGCATTTGTTCTTCGACGCGCCGGCCGAGGCGCCGACGACCCGCGGGTTCGCCGGCATCCTCCACGCCGGGCTCGACGGGCTGCCGCCCGCCGAGGTGCTCGCCCTGCCCGACGAGGCACCACTGGCGCTCGGTCTTGGCGAGGCCGTGAGCCCGCTGCGGCTGCGCGGCATGCAGGCGATGCTTGCCCGCATCAAGCGCCAGGTGCGGGAGCGGTGCAGCTGACCAGCCGGCGCAACACTGGTGCTCGCCGTGCCCGCTGAGGTGAGCGTCGAGGTCGAGGGCCGGCGGTTGTCGTTGTCCAACCTCGGCAAGGTCCTCTACCCCGCGACCGGCACTACCAAGGGTGAGGTCATCGACTATTACCGCGCCGTCGCGCCGGTGATCCTGCCGCACCTGGCCGACCGGGCGGTGACCCGAAAGCGCTGGCCGGACGGGGTGGCGGCCCAGCCGTTCTTCGAGAAGAACGCCCCCCGCGGCACGCCAGCCTGGGTGCGCACCGTCCGGCTGCCCGCACCCGGGTCGACGAAGGGCCGGGACGAGGTAACGTACGTCGTCGTCGACGACCTGCCGACCCTGATTTGGTGCGCCAACCTGGCTGCCCTCGAGCTGCACGTGCCGCAGTGGACGGTGGGCCGGCGCGGGGCGGTACGCCACCCCGACCTGCTCGTCGTCGACCTCGACCCCGGCGCCCCCGCGGCGCTTCCCGAGTGCATGGAGGTCGCGCTCACCGTTCGGGACCGGCTCGCCGCCGACGGGCTCACTGCCTGCGCCAAGACCAGCGGCTCCAAGGGCATGCAGCTTTACGCGTCGGTGTCCGGGCGGCAGTCGGCCGAGGTTGTGTCTGCGTACGTCCGTCGGGTTGCCCAGGACCTCGAGGGTGCCGGTGGGGGGCTGGTCGTGTCCCGGATGGCCAAGGAGCTGCGGCACGGCAAGGTCTTGCTCGACTGGAGCCAGAACAACGCAGCCAAGACCACCGTGGCGGCGTACTCGTTGCGCGGGCGGGAGGAGCCGACGGTGTCGACCCCACTGCGCTGGGACGAGGTGGAGGCCGGTCGGCCGGTGGCGTTCCGGCCCCCCGACGTGCTGCGCCGGCTGGAGCGCTACGGTGACCTTTTCGCCCCGCTGCGCTCACCCGGCCCGCGCGTCCCCGCCTGAGCCACGGCTGGACGAGGACCGCTCGGCGCTTGCGGCGCTGCTGCGGCGCAGGTCCAGCAACGCGAGGACCAGCGCCGCGACGACGAATCCAAGGGAGACGGCGAGACCCGCAAGCAAGGCTCGACCCCAGTCCTGGGAGTCGCCGAGAGCGGCGAAGAACACCGCCCCCACCGCCGCGATGCCCAGCGCAGACCCCACCCGCTGCCCGGTCTGCAGCACGCCGGCCGCGCCGCCCGCCCCGGACACCGGGACCGGCGCGAGGGTCAGGGTGATGTTGGGCGAGATCACCAGGCCGCTGCCGATGCCGGCGACCAGCAGCGGCAGCGCCAGAGCCCAACCCACCCCGTCCCCACCCGCCCGGTCGACGACCAGGCCGGTGAGGACGAGCCCGGCCACGGTGGCGATGAGCCCGGCTACGACCAGCGGACGCCCAATGCGGGTGACGACCCGGCCGCCGAGGCCCGCGGCGAGGGCTCCACCCAGCGCGAACGGCGTCGTTACCAGCCCCGCCTCGAGCGCGCTGTACCCGCGCCCGCTCTGCAGGAACAGCACGAGCACGAAGAAGATGGACGTGAAGCCGGCGAAGTACAGGACGCCGAGCGAGGTGCCGAGCGCGTACGTACGCTCGCGGAACAACGCCAGGTCGATGACCGGCGCCCGGCCACGTGCACGGTGCCTGCGCTCCCAGCCGGTGAAGCCGGCGAGCAGTGCCACGGCCACCGGGACGCCAGCCCACCACAGCTGGCCGGTGGAGGATCGGGAGCCCTCGACGAGTGGCAGCAACAGCAGGAGCAGGCCCGTGGAGAGCAGGGCCACGCCGATCGGGTCGAGGCTCTCCCGGCGACCGGACCCGAGGTCGGCGGGGATGACCCGCAGCGCGAGCGGCAGCGCCAGCAGCCCTACCGGCACGTTGACGAAGAACACCCAGCGCCAGGCCTGGTCGCTTCCGGCCAGGTCGATGATGAGCCCGCCGGTCAGCGGCCCGACAGCGGTGGACAGCCCGATCGTGGCGCCCAGCAGGCCGAAGGCCTTGCCCCGCTCGGCTCCGCTGAAGAGCGCCTGGATGATCCCGGCGCTCTGCGGCTGGAGCATGCCGCCGCCGACTCCTTGCACCAGCCGGGCGACGGACAGCAACGCCGGGCTGGTCGCCAGGCCACAGGCCGCGCTGGCGGCGGTGAACAGCACCAGCCCGCAGACGAAAGCCCGCCTCCTGCCCCGGGCGTCACCGAAGCGGCCGGCCGGCACGAGCACCAGGCCGAACGCCAGCGCGTACCCGGACAGCACCCACTGCAGGTCGCTCGGCGAGGAGCCGAGGTCGCTGCGGATCGACGGCAGCGCCACGTTGACGATGCTGACGTCGAGCAAGGTCATGAACCCTGCGACGAGGCAGATGGTCAGGGCGCGCCAACGCCGCGGGTCGGGGCCCTCAGCGGCGCCTTCCCGCGGTGCTCCCGGCGACGAGGCGATCTCGTCGCGGGCGGCGCGGTCCATGGCGGTGATGCTCCCAGCCCATCGTGGTGGGGGCACGCCGACGCACTAGCGTGCCGGTCGTGGCCCGACGGGTACTCGTGACCGGATCCGCCCGCGGTATCGGCGCGGCGGTCGCCCACGCCTTCGCCGGGCTCGGCGACGCCGTGGCCCTCCACTACCACGCTGGCCGGACGGACGCGCTCGCCGTCCTGAAGGCATTGCCTGGTACGGGTCACACCGTTGTCGAGGGCGACGTGGCCGACCCCGGTGCGGCGCGACACCTCGTCGAGTCAGCGGTCGAGGGCCTCGGCGGCCTGGACGTATGCGTCAACAACGCGGCGGTCTTCGACGCGCACCCGCCCATGGACGTGTCGTACGAGCAGTGGTGCCAGGTCTTTGCCCGCACCGTCGGGGTCAACCTGCTGGGCGCGGCGTACGTCTCCTGGAGCGCGGCGCAGGTGATGGCCGCGTCCGGCGGGGGGCACATCGTCAATGTGGGCTCGCGCGGGGCCTACCGCGGAGAGCCGGACATGCCGGCGTACGGCGCCAGTAAGGCCGGCCTGCACGCGCTGGGTCAGTCGCTCGCAGTGGCGCTGGCGCCGCAGGGGATCGCGGTGGCGAGTGTGGCGCCCGGCTTCGTCACCACCGAGCGGCTGCGCGAGCAGCTCAGCGAGGAGCGGTGGGCGCAGGTGCGCGCGCAGAGCCCGTACGGGCGCGCGGCCACACCGGAAGAGGTCGCCGCCGCGGTCGTGTGGCTTGCGTCGGGTGAGGCGCGGTGGGCCTCGGGCGCCGTCCTGGACCTCAACGGCGCGTCCTACCTGCGCTGATTACTCGGCGAGCGGGACCCCTCCGCAGCGGGAAGAATGACGGTCCATGACAACAGCCGAGCAGTCGATCGACGTCTCCGTCCCGGTGCGCACCGCGTACGACCAGTGGACGCAGTTCGAGGAGTTCCCCCTGTTCATGTCCGGGGTCGAGTCCGTCCAGCAGCTGGACGACAAACGGCTGCACTGGAAGGTCTCCTTCGGTGGCGTGCAGCGTGAGTTCGACACCGAGATCACCGAGCAGATCCCGGACGAGCGCGTCGCCTGGAAGAGCACGGGCGGGACCACGCACGCCGGCGTGGTCACCTTCCACCGCCTCGACGAGTCGACCACCCGGCTGATGCTGCAGCTGGACATGGAGCCGGAGACGCTCGCCGAGAAGGTCGGCGACAAGCTGGGCATCGTGGCGCGCCAGGCCAAGCGCGACATGGAGCGTTTCAAGGAGTTCATCGAGGCCCGTGGTACCCAGAGCGGCGGGTGGCGGGGCGAGGTCCGCCACTGACGCCAGCCGCCTGGCGCCAAACTGCTCTCAGCGGTCGCCCTGCCTTGCGCGGTAGTGCGCCGCCACCTCCCGCAGCTGGGCGTGCGTCCCGCCATAGGCCTCGGCGCCGGGCAGGTACTTCTTGGGCAGCTTGGCGAGCATCGTGTACGTCGGGTCGCAGACGTTGCCGGGCGGTGCCTCGCCGACCTGGCTGACCAGTTGGTAGGCGTCGAGCACGTCGAGGTCCAGCAGCTGCGCGGTCCAGATGACGACCTCGTACTGGCTGATCCGGTAGGCGTCCTCCAGCGGGCGCGCCGACCCCGTGCTCATCAGGTAGTCGTCGTCCTCGATCCGCGGCCACGGCGTCGGCACCCCCTTGACCACGTCGACCACCACGACGGTGTCCATGGCGGTCTCCACGGCTGTGCCGCACACCTCGCCCTCGCCCTGACGGGCGTGCCCGTCGCCGAGGGAGAGCAGCCCGCCCTCCACGTTGACCCCGAGGTAGAGCGTGACGCCGGCGCGTACCTCGGGAGTGTCCATGTTGCCGCCGTGCGCGTCCGGAGTAATCGTCATGCGCACCTCGGCAGCCGCAGGTGCCACCCCCACCGTCCCGTGCATCGGGTCCAGCGGCAGCTCGAGGCTGAGCTCGCTGCGTAGGGCGTGGAACGTGACCGTACGACGCTGCCGGTCGATGTCGTAGCGCCAGACGAGCTCCTCCAGCGGCGGCTGCAGCGTCACCGTCGCGTGCGTGCTCGTTAGGGCACCGAAGTGCGGAAACGTCGTCGAGACGCCCCAGTCCCGGGCCGGCTGGATGTCGACGAAGTGCACGGCGAGGGTGTCCCCCGGCTCGGCGCCCTCGACGTGGAAGGGGCCGGTCACCGGGTTCAGGTACGGGAACTCGCAGACCACCGATGGCAGGTCACCCGGCCCGCGGACCAGCCCGCCGAAGCAGTCCTCGGTGCGCAGCTCCAGCACGGTTCCCGGTGCGACCCGGTGAACCGGCGGTACGCCGCCGAAGGTGTACGCGAGCTCATGGGGCTGTGGCTGGTAGCGCAGGACCGGGATGTCGTGGCTGGCGATCGTCATGCCCCTGTTGTGCGTGCGCGGGGCGACCCGCTAAACGCGGGCACGGGCCGAACGCTGCTGCTGCGTCCGGCCCGTGTCCGTCCGGCTCATTCCTGGTACTCGGGGCAGAACGGCGCCGAGCCGTCGTAAACCCTGCCGGTGCGGTCGGTCACGGCGCGCAGCGCGTCGATGCGCCCGTTGCCGAAGCACTCGTCGTAGCCCTTGAGCCCGATATCGATCGTGGTGGCCTGCAGTTTGCTCTCCACGAACGTCGGCGACAGCTTGATGTCGCCGTCGCTACCCAGCCTGCCGAACTGGCTCTCGATGAGGGCCGCGACGCCGGCGGCGTGCGGGCTGGCCATTGACGTGCCCTGGATGCAGATGTAGGTGTTGGCCGGGCCGGTCGAAAGAATGGTCCTCCTGCAGTCACCGGTCGTGCCGTTGCCACCCGGTGCGGACACGTCGTTCGGGCCGGTGCCGTAGTTGGAGTAGCGCGCCTTCTCACTCTGGCGTCCCAGCGAGGAGACGCCGACCACGCCCTGGGTCTCCGCCGGTACGACCTCGCACTCGTTGCTGACGGGCTGGCCGTTGTCGTCGACGGGGTGGGCGAGGTCCTGGTCGGAGTTGCCAAGCGCCGCCACCGGCAGCACGCCCTGGCCGCGCGCGTACTGAACGGCCCGCTCGACGGCCTGGCGGAAGGCGCGCTGGGTCGGGTCGGAGGTGCACTTAAACTCGGTGGACTCCTGGAACTCGTTGTCGTCGACGTAGAAGCTCATGTTGATGACGTCGAGCTCGATGTCACCGGCATAGGTGATGCCCTTGACAACGCTGCTGACGTAGCAGTAGCCGCTGGTGTCGCACACCTTCACCGGCACCAGCGTGACGTTGGGGGCCACGCCCACGATGCCCACGCCGTTGGCCTGCGCCGCCACCGTGCCCGCGACATGCGTGCCGTGGAATTGGTTGTCGGTGCACGGGTCGGGGTTGCCCACCCCGGGACCGCCGACGCCGACGAAGTCACGGCCGCGCGCGCAGTCGACGTTGCTGCCTCCACCGTCGAGCAGAAACTCGACGTGGCGCCCGTCGATGCCGCTGTCGAGGATGCCAACGTCGACCACCCGGCGCCCGGCCTGGACCTGGTGCGCCTGCTCGGTGCGGATCTGCTGCATGTCCCACTGCAGCGGCTCGGCTGGGTCTGCCGACGGCTCCGGGGCCGAGCTGCCTCCGCGCATCCCGCGGAACTGCCAGTCCTGACCGACCTCGCTCACCGCGGTGGACGTCCGCAAGGCTGCCGCGGTGGCGCCGGTGCCGTCCTTGACGACGAGCACGCCGATCTGCCGGGCGAGGTTGCTGACGATCGTGCCGCCCGTGCTGGTGATGAGCTCACGTACCGCACGCACGCTGCCGGAGGCGACGAAGCCGTCGCCGGTCTGGTCCCCGGCGAGCAGCACGACGTAGCGGCCGGCAATCAGCCCCTCGTACGCGGCTGCGTCGAGCGTGGCGTCGACCGTCGCTGGTGACTGCGCCGGAGGTACGGCCGCCAAGGCGGCCGGGGTCATGGTGAGGGCGAGCGTCGCGGCGGTCGCGGCGAGCGCCCCCCTGCTGCGTCGAACGGGCATACCGGTTGTCCTCCGGGTTCGCGTCGGTGGGCACGCAGTGGGGTGGTGCGCGCACTGTAACGGGCACAGCGACGCAGGTCACGCCCCGCGTACGGTGCAAGCGGATTGCACTGGCCACGTGGCGCACGGCCTTTCAGCTCCACTTTCGGCAGTTGTGAAGATCGTCGGGTCGGCTGGACCGCCTCACGGCGCCAGGCGAAGCCACCCGACAATCTTCACAACCCGGCCTCCCGGAGGCGACGCGTGCATCCTGGGGTCATGTCTGGCCCGTTGCACGTAGCCGACCGGCTGACGATTCCGGCCGCCGAGCTGTCGTGGCGGTTCAGCCGCGCCAGTGGCCCGGGCGGACAGTCGGTCAACACTGCCGACTCGCGGGTGGAGCTTTCTTACGACGTCGCCCGCTCTGGCGCGCTGTCACCGCTGCTGCGGGCGCGCGCCCTGGAGCGCCTAGAGCACCGTCTCGTCGACGGCGTGATCACCGTGACCGCCTCTGAGCACCGCAGCCAGCTGCGCAACCGGCAGGCCGCGATGCAGCGGCTGGCCGCCCTGCTCGCAGCGGCCGTCGCGGCGCCGCCGCGGGCGCGGCGGCCAACGAGGCCCTCCGCCGCTGCCGTCCGGCGTCGAGTCGAGGCCAAACGACGGCGGGCCGCGACGAAACGGCTGCGCCGGCCCCCGCGGGACTGACGCAGGAGCGAGCGGCCCGCGCGGAGCCGTCGGGTCCGGGCCCTCAGGCGGTTCGGGCGTGCTGCCGTGCCCGCCGGGACTCCCGCCTCTCCTCGAAGCGGGCAGTCTGCGTCTCGAGGTCTTCGAGGAAGCTGGCGAGCTGCTCGCGAGCCGCCTCTCCCTCGGCCGACAGGTCTTCCAGGTCCCAAACTTTCCACTGGCGCAGGACCGGAGCCAGCACGTCGTCGCGGTGGATCCGAAGGTCATAGATGCCCGCCATCGCCATCTGGACCGACCTGCGGGTGAAGCCGTCGATGGTCGAGCCGGGCATCTGGAACGTCTCGACGACGTCCCAGACCGCCTGCATCGTCTGCTCCGGGGCGATCTCCAGGGCCGCCGCGAGCAGGTTGCGGTAGAAGATCATGTGGAGGTTCTCGTCGACCGCGATCCGCGAGAGCAGTCGCTCGCAGGTCGGGTCCTCGGTGAAGCGGCCGGTGTTGCGGTGGGAGATACGCGTCGCAAGCTCTTGGAAGGTGACGTACGCGACGGTGTGCAGCATGTCGAGCTCGTAGGGGCTGCGGAAGCCCTGGGTCATGTGGGTCATCCGCTCACGCTCGAGGGCCACCGGGTCGACCGCCCGGGTGGTGAGCAGGTAGTCGCGGATCGCCGCGCCGTGGCGACCCTCCTCGGCCGTCCAGCGCCCGATCCAGGTGCCCCACGCCCCGTCCGCGGTGAAGGACAGCGAGATGTCGCGGTGGTAGCTCGGCAGGTTGTCCTCGGTGAGCAGGTTGACCACCAGGGCGGTACGGGCCACCTCGCTGACCCGCGACTGGGTGGGGTCCCATTCCTCGCCATCCAGCACACCGGCGAAGTCGCGTCCCTCGCTCCACGGCACGTACTCGTGCGGGAACCACTCCTTGGCCGCGTTCAGGTGCCGGTCCAGCTCACGCCCGACCACCGGCTCCAGCTCGTGCAGCAGCTCTAGCTGGGTCCACTTCCGCATCCGCACTCCCTTCCTACGCTTGCGTAGGTTACGCCACCGTAGGAATGAGGAACCCGCTGCCGAGTCAGCCGATCTCGTCGGAGCCGGCAGTGGAGCGGTCGTCGGGTGACAGGAACCAGGCGCCCAGCGTCGCGGCCAGCGTGGCCACCACCGCGACGGAGTACAGCGCGAGCAGCACGGTCAGCCCGCGGGCCAGCCACCCGTCCGCGGTCAGCGGCTCACCGGTGATCGTGGCCAGCGCGGTCTCGTACAAGGCGGTGGCGTAGGAGCCGTACTCGCCGAAGACGTAGAGCAGCTGGCTGGCGGCTAGTAGGAGCACCGTCGTGGTCGCCGCCAGCCAGCCCAGCCGGCTGGAGAGCAGCCGACCCGCCGAGCGGGACCCGCGGACAGCGGCGCCGAGCACCCGCCCGACACGCAGGGTCCGCAGCACCCACAGCAAGCGCAGGAAGCGCAGGAACGGCACGACGAGAAAGACCAGCTGCCACCAGTTCCGTCGCAGGAAGCGTCCACGGCGCGGCGCGACGTACAGGCGCAGCACGAACTCACCGGCGAACACCGCCCACAGCACCCAGCCGACGACCGACAGCACCAGCTGCAACCGAGGGTCGTCGCTGAGACCGTCGGCGACCACCACGAGCAGGAAGACCAGCCCGAGCACGCTGAGTGGCCGGTCCAGGCGCAGGGCCAGGTCTCGGGCGGCCCGCTCGCGCTCGTCATCCGACCCCTCGCGCGCGGCTCGCAGCCCGCTCCGCGTAGCACCGGCGGAGCTGGCTTCGCCGATGAGCGGCGACGGCGGGTCTTGCCCGCTCGGCCGGATGCCGCTAGCTGGTCTGATCGGGCACCTGAGCGCTCGCGGACGGTGGAGCCGAGGATCCTTGGGGGGCGGTGCCGGCCATCAGCCTGCGGATCTCCGCGCAGTCCGCCGGGGACGGGAAGCCCCAGCCCGGCTGGTAGCCGTACACGGTGTGCAGCGGGCTGCCGGAGTTCTGTCCGTTGAGGATCTCCAGGGAGTCCCCGCCGATGAGGGCCGGGTGCTCGACCCCACAGGCCTCCGCGACCTTGAGCAGGTCGCGGCGCAGCGTCTTGACGTAGTTGGCGGCCCGCACGGACTTGAGGGTGGGGTCAAGGCCGTGGACCAGCCACTTGTCCTGGGTGGCGACGCCGGTGGGGCAGGTGTCGGTGTGGCATTTCTGCGCCTGGATGCATCCGATCGAGAGCATCGCCTCACGTCCGACGTTGACCATGTCGCAGCCCAGGCCAAACGCGACGACCGCGTTGTCAGGAAGGCCGAGCTTGCCGGCGCCGACGAACACCACCTGCTGGTGCAGGCCCCGCTCGGCGAAAATCGCGTACACCCGGCTGAAGGCCATCCGGAACGGCAGGGACACCGAGTCGGTGAAGATCATCGGGGAGGCCCCGGTCCCGCCCTCGCCCCCGTCGATGTTGATGAAGTCGACCCCCCGGCCGGTCTCAGCCATGAGCTCCGCCAGCTCGTGCCAGAAACCCATGGTGCCGACTGCGGACTTGATTCCGACCGGCAGCCCCGTCTCAGCCGCCAACATCTCGACCCAGTCGAGCAGGCTGTCGGTGTCGCTGAACTCAGCGTGGCGGGAGGGGCTGATGCAGTCCTGGCCCATGGGGACTCCCCTGGCCGCCGCGATCTCCGCGGATACCTTGGCCGCCGGGAGCAGTCCACCAAGTCCGGGCTTGGCGCCCTGGCTGAGCTTGACTTCGATGGCTCGGACGGGCGCCTCGGCGACAAGGGCCTTGAGCCGGTCGAGGCTGAAACGCCCCTGCTCGTCCCGACAGCCGAAGTAGGCGGTGCCGATCTGGTAGACGAGGTCACCGCCCTTGCGGTGGTACTGGGAGATCCCACCCTCACCCGTGTTCTGCATGCACCCGGCGAGGGCGGCCCCTCGGTTGAGCGCCTCGATGGCGTTGGCCGACAGAGATCCGAAGCTCATCCCCGAGATGTTGACGACCGAGTCGGGCCGGAAGGCGCGTGGGCGACCCCGGGCGGCGCCGATCACTTTGGCGCAGGGAACCTTGGCCTCCTGACCGGCGTGCGGGTGGGAGGGAGGCACCGCCCGACCGAACGTCGCGTGGTTGACGATGAGATAGCCGGCGGTGTGCTCGATGTCGTTGTCGGTGCCGAAGCCGAAGTAGTTGTTCTCGAGCTTGGACGAGGCGTAGACCCAGCGCCGCTGGTCGCGGCTGAAGGGGCGCTCCTCGTCGTTGCCGGCGACGACGTACTGGCGAAGCTCCGGCCCGATCGACTCCAGCAGGTACCGCGCGTGGCCGAGCACGGGGAAGTTGCGCAGCAGGGCGTGCTTGCGTTGCAGCAGGTCGTGCGCCGCGACGGCGGCGACCGCGGCGACGGGGGCGGCGGCAACGCGCAGAGCGCGGTTCACGATCAGCGCGGCGGCGTCTCGTTGATCGGGTCGACGCCCGGCGGCGGGGGGACGCTCGTCGGTGGCGTGGCTGTCGTCGGCGGCGTGGCCGTCGTCGGTGGCGTCGCCGTCGTGGAGGCGGTGGTGCTCGTGGTCGTCGTGGTGGTGGGTGGCGGGCTGGTGGAGCTCGACTTGGCCTGCCGGGCTGCCCACATCTCCTTGGCCTTGCTCGCCACCTTGGGTGCCGCCCAGGCGACGACGGCTCGTCGGATCCAGGGGTTCACGATTGCTCTCCCTCCATCGGGTGGAAAGACGCTACCCCTGCCCGCGGACGGTCACTCGCGCCGGTGAGGCAGCCGCGGCCTACGGTGGCGACCGTGCGCATCGCCACCTGGAATGTCAACTCGGTGGGCGCCCGGCTCCCCCGGCTCCTGGACTGGCTGGAGACCCGGGCACCCGACGTCGCCTGCCTGCAGGAGACGAAGTGCGCGGTGGACGCCTTTCCCACCGCCGAGGTCGAGTCGCTGGGCTATCAGGTTGCCGTGCACGGCGACGGCCGCTGGAACGGCGTCGCGCTGCTGTCCCGGGTGGGACTGTCCGAGGTCCGCACCGGGCTGGCCGAGGAGCCTGGCTTCCCCGACCCGGAGGCGCGCAGCATCGCGGCCACGTGCGGCGACATCCGGGTCCACAGTGTGTACGTGCCGAATGGGCGTACGCCGGAGGATCCGCACTACGCGTACAAGCTGCGCTGGCTGGAGGCGCTGAGGGCCACCACCGCCAGCGAGCTGGCCGACCACCCGCATGCGGTCGTGTGCGGCGACTTCAACATCGCCCCCACCGATGCTGACGTGTGGGACCCCGCGCTGTTCGTGAGCTCGACACACGTCACGGCGCCGGAACGGACGGCGCTGGCGGAGCTGCTCGGCCTCGGCCTCGTCGACGTGGTGCCACGACCGGGCAAGGGCCCCAACCCGTTCACGTACTGGGACTACCGCGCTGGGGCGTTCTACAAGGACATGGGCATGCGCATCGACCTGGTGTACGCGACTCCCCCGGTGGCCGACACGGTGCGTGACGCCTGGGTGGACCGCGAGACGCGAAAGGGCAAGGGACCCTCCGATCACGCGCCTGTCATCGTCGAACTCGACCGCTGACCCGCACGGCGCCCTCAGCCGATCTGCTCCGGTGCGGGAGACCGCGCTGCGGTGCGGCAGGCTGGACCCATGCTCGTCGCCTTCAGCATCAGCCCAGCGGTCACCGACGACAGCGGTGGGGTGAGCGAGGCCGTCGCCGCGGCAGTGCGCATGGTCCGCGAGTCCGGCCTTCCGCACGAGACCAACGCGATGTTCACCAATGTCGAGGGCGAGTGGGACGAGGTCATGGCGGTGCTCAAGCAGGCGGTCGACGTGGTCGCCGCCCGCTCGCCGCGAGTCTCTCTTGTTCTCAAGGCTGACATCCGGGCCGGTCACCACGACCAGTTGGCCTACAAGGTCAAGCGGATCGAGGAGCACCTCGACAGCAATCCGTCGCCGGGCCGGCCCGGCCCTTCCCACCCCTGAGCGGGACCGACAGGATGGCGCGATGTCCTCGCAGCTGCCCAGCGACCTGCGTCGCGGAGCCGGCGCCGGTCTCGCCGCCACGGTCGCGATGTCCGCGGTGATCCTGGCCGCCGACAAGCTGGGCGCCACGCCCCAGCCGCCGCCCCAGCGGATCACCGACCACCTCCTGCACCGAGCCGGGTCCCGGCCGCCCAAGATGTGGCGGCGCGCGCTCGGCACCGCCGCCCACGTGGGGTTCGGCGCGGGCGCGGGCGCGGCCTACGCCGCGGTGCAGGGCCGGGCGCGCCTGCCTGGCCCGCCGGCAGCCAGCGGCGTCGGCTACGGGCTCGGCGTGTGGGCAGCGAGCTACGCCGGGTGGATCCCCGCGCTCGGCGCGCTGCCGCCGCCCGACGAGGATCTCCCCGGCCGGGTCCGCACCATGGTGATCGCGCACATCGTCTACGGGGCCGTGCTCGGCGCGCTGGTCGGCCGCGACCGTTCTCCGGTCGCCTGACGGGCCTACTACCGGCCGTGCTCGGCGGCGTCCCGCAGTTGGCGGGCCACCGGCGCGGCGCTTCCGGCGCCCGTAACCTGGGCTGACCGCCCGACGACGAAGGAGCGCAGCGTGCTGGACCCGAGCGAGCTGTACGAGCTCTCCGCTGACGTGCCTGTCCTCGACCGGCCGGTCCTCGTGCAGGCCCTGGGCGGGTTCATCGACGCCGGGGGCGCAGCGCGGCTGGCCCGGGAGCATCTGCTGGCTGCGTCGCAGTCGCGCGTCCTGGCGACGTTCGACGTCGACCGGCTGTTCGACTACCGCGCCCGGCGGCCGGTGATGCTGTTCGTCGAGGACCACTGGGAGAGCTACGACGAGCCATCGCTTGCGCTGCACCTCATGCACGACGCGGCGGGAACGCCGTACCTGCTGCTCGCCGGGCCGGAGCCGGACGTGCAGTGGGAGCGCTTCGTGGCGGCCGTGCGACAACTGGTGGACCAGCTGGGCGTCCGGCTGACGGTCGGCTTCAACGCCATCCCCATGGGCGTGCCTCACACCCGACCCGTCGGTGTCACCGCGCACGCCACCCGTCGTGAGCTGACCGCCGGGTACGAGCCGTGGGTCCACACGGTGCAGGTCCCGGCGAGCGCGGGACACCTGCTGGAGTACCGCCTCGGGCAGGCCGACGCGGACGCCATCGGATTCGCCGTGCACGTACCGCACTACGTGGCCCAGCTTGACTATCCCGCGGCGGCGGCCGTGCTGCTCGACAACGTCGCACAGGTCGCTGACCTGGTGCTGCCGACCGACGCGCTGCGTGGCGCCGCCGACAAGGTGCGGGCCGACATCGACGAGCAGGTGCAGGAGTCCAGCGAGGTTGCCGCCGTCGTCCAGGCGTTGGAGACCCAGTACGACGCGTATGTCGGTGCCCGGGGCAGGGGCGGCCTGCTCGCCGAGGACGGGGCCCGGCTGCCGTCCGCCGACGAGCTGGGTGCTGAGCTCGAGCGCTTCCTCGCCGAGCGCACTCACCGGGGCGATCAACACGAGGGCTGAGCGGCAACAATCCCGAGGCGCGGCTGCTCCGCTCCGGGCTGGCGGGCGGTACGTCTACTGCCTCGACACTCTGCCCCCGTTAGTGGGGGCAGAGTGTCGAGGCACTGCACGACTTCTTGGGGCCTCGCCGAGGGCGACCGGCCGAGCACCCAGCGTCCTCACCGATCGTCACGCTTCTCGGCATGTCATGCCATCGGCAGGTGGCCTGTGAACCACGCCGCCGCCTGACGAGCCACCTCATCCAGAGCGCCGCGTTCCTCGAACAGGTGCGTGGCACCAGGAACGACGCGGACCTCCCGCTCGCAGGCCATGGCCGCTGCGGCCCGCTCGTTGAGGTGGAGCACGTCGGTGTCGAGCTCGCCGACGAGCAGCAGGGTGGGCGCCTCGACGCTGGGCAAAGTCTCCGTGGCAAGGTCGGGACGGCCGCCGCGGGACACCACCGCGCGGACGATGCCGGGACGCTCCGCCGCGCAGAGCAGCGCCGCCGCCGCCCCCGTGCTGGCGCCGAACAGCCCCAGCGGGAGCGCGCTCGTCGCGGCACGCGCAGCCACATCGTCCACTGCTGCGGTGAGGCGTCGCCCGAGCAGCCGCACGTCGAAGCGCAGTGACGCGTCAACGGCATCGCGGCTCTCCTCCTCGGCGCTGAGCAGGTCGAGCAGCAACGTGGCGAGCCGCGCGCGTCCCAGCGCCGCCGCCACGTACCGGTTGCGGGGGCTGTGCCGGCTGCTGCCGCTGCCGTGCGCGAAGACGACGACGCCGCGGGCGTCCGGCGGGACGTCGAGATCACCGTCCAGGCGCACACCAGGCGCCTCCACGCTCACCGGCTCCGGCATCAGGACCCACGCCTTTCGGGGAGGTTCGCGAACGGCCCGCACGCAGGCGCGTACCCCTCGGCGTCGCAGGCATGCCTGAGCGGGAAGGCAGGATGAGCGCATGCTCCCCGTCGTCGTCGCTCGCGCGCTTCGCGACGCTGGATTGAGCTGGCAGCCGGCGTTCGGGGACCGCTTTGTCGTGGCCGACCGCGGCATGGATGAGCAGGTCTTCGTGCTCAGTGACATGACGGTGGAGGTGCACGAGTACCCCACCGGTCCGGTCATCGGCTTCAACGGCACGGTCGAGTGGGCACTGGACAGCCTGGACCAGAAGGACGCCTTGTGGCTCCCCCGCGAGGATCAGCTGCGGGGGCTGCTGGGGGCGGCGTTCGTCCGGCTGGAGCGCGCCGGAGAGCTGCACCGCGTCGTCGCCGATGACAACGGGCGGAGGCTGCAGGGAGAGTCGCGTGACGTCGAGGAGGCGTACGCGCTGGCGCTGCTCCAGCTCCTCGATGGCGCGCCGGCGTGATCGAGCACCGGCGGTTCAGGCGCTGCACGGGGTGCGGCCGGGTGTACTGGCGTGGGGCGCATGCAGCCAGGCTCGACGCCATCGTCGCGGATGCGCGCGTCCCCGTCCCGGGGGGCTCCGCACCGGCGTGCGTCAGGATCGTGCCGTGAGCGAGCCATCGTCGCCGTCCCGACCGCTGTGGCTGCTGGACGTCGACGGAGTGCTCAACGCCGCCACCGGCAGCCCGGACCGCTCGGTGTGGGACGACTGGCAGCACGGGGAGGCAGTGGCGGCAGGCCGGGTCTGGCCGATCTGGTTCTCCCCCACGGTGTGCCGCAGGATCGAGCGCCTGCACCACGAGGGGGTGGTCGAGGTGCGCTGGCTCACCACCTGGGAGGACGACGCCAACGCGGGGCTGCGCGAGCTGCTGGGGCTGCCCCGCCTACCGGTGGCCGGACGAGCGCGGGAGGTACAGGCCGGCAACCCCGGACCCCATGGCTTCATCGGGCGCACCCCGCCGCGGCCGGCACCCGGTTGGTGGAAGCTCGCGGTCGCCCGGCGCGTGGCCGACCCCGACCCGGCGCGCCCGCTGATCTGGACCGACGACGACCTGAGGTACGAGGAGGAGGCGCTGGCCTGGGCGCAGGACCGGCCCGGTCCGCGGCTGCTCGTCGCTCCGCAGACCCACGTCGGGCTGACGCCGGTGCAGCTGGACGCGATCGAGGAGTTCTGCCGGCAGCCACGCCGGGGCACTCAGCAGCAGCCGCCCGGCTCCGGCTGATAGCCTCGTGCTTGTTCGAGGCGGCCATCAGCTGCCGCCACTCCCGCGGGCGAGACGCCCGCGTGGTCTCTGGATGAAGCGCTTCGCCGTCTGACCGGGTCGTACACGAGCCGGTTTCGCCGCAGCCCACCCTCACAGCGGCCGCTCAGACGCATGGAGCCCTCCTCGATGTCCCTGCACGCCCACCGCGACGCGGTGACCCCATCGACCCCGACCCCATCCACCCCCACGACCTTCGGCGGGCTCGGCCTGCCCCAGTCCCTGGTGACCGCGCTGGAGCGGCGCGGCATCCGCGAACCATTCCCCATCCAGGCCGCCACCGTGCCTGACGTCCTGGCCGGTCGTGATGTGCTCGGGCGCGCGCAGACCGGCTCGGGCAAGACGCTTGCCTTCGGTCTGCCGCTGCTCGCCAGGCTCGCGGAGTCAGCGACGCCGCCGCGCCCGGGTCGTCCCCGGGCGCTTGTGCTCGTGCCGACGCGCGAGCTCGCCCAACAGGTGCGCGACGCACTGGCCCCGCTCGGCCACTCCCTCGGCCTCGGCGTGGTGGCGGTGTACGGCGGCGCGCCGTACCCCGGCAGCTCAAGGCCCTCGCTGGCGCGCCCGCCGTCCTGATCGCCACCCCGGACGGCTCCAGGACCTCGTCGACCGGGGCGACTGCTCCTCGCGGCGGTCGAGGTCACCGTCCTCGACGAGGCCGACCACATGACCGACCTCGGCTTCCTCCCCCAGGTCACCCGGCTGCTCGACCACACCCCGCGCGACGGCCAGCGGCTCCTGTTCTCCGCGACCCTCGACGGCGCGGTTGACCGGTTGGTACGGCGCTACCTGAGCGACCCGGTCACGCGTTCGGTCGCGTCGGCGGCCTCGCCGGTGGCTGAGATGCACCACCGCGCCTTCGTTGTCCGGCCCGAGCACAAGATCGACCTGCTGGCCGCAATCACCGGCCGGCCCGCCCGCACGCTGCTGTTCGTCCGCACCAAGCACGGCGCGGATCGGCTCGCCAAGCAACTGTCCCGCTCGGGCGTCCACGCCGGCGCCATCCACGGCAACCTCAGCCAGGGTCAACGCCAGCGGGCGCTCGACGCGTTTGCGGCCGGGCGCGCCCGGGTGCTCGTCGCCACCGACGTCGCCGCCCGCGGCATCCACGTCGACGACGTCGACCTGGTGGTGCACGTCGACCCTCCCGCCGACGCCAAGGCTTACCTGCACCGTTCCGGGCGTACGGCCCGTGCGGGCGCGGCCGGAACCGTGCTGTCGGTGCTGCTGCCTGCGCAGGTCAAGGAGGCCCGTCGGCTGCTCGGCCAGGCGCAGGTCTCGCCCGCACTGACGAACGTCCACCCACGCCACGACGACGTACGCGCGCTCGCCGCGTCCGGTACGCCGGTCGTGGTTGTGGCCGCGGCGGCTCAGCGCAACCCCACCGGCCACCCGACCGGTCGCCCAACCCGAGCTACCAACGCGCGCGCTGGTACGGCTCCGGCCAGGCGACGTCGTCGCCGAGCTGGTGAGCGGCGCGCAGCGGCCACGCCGGGTCACGCAGCAGCGCACGAGCGAGCATGACCGCGTCCGCCGAGCCGTCCACGAGCACCTGCTCGGCCTGCAGCGGCTCGGTGATGAGCCCGACAGCGGCCACGTGCAGGCCGCTGCCCGCACGTACCGCCCAGGCGAAGGGGACCTGGTAGCCCGGGCCGACGGCGATCTCCTGGTGGCGCACCATCCCGCCGCTGGACACGTCCACCAGGTCGACACCATGAGCGGCGAGCCGGCGGGACACCTCGACGGTCTCCTCCAGGGTCCAGCCGCCCTCCGCCCAGTCGGTCGCGGAGAGCCGGACGAAAACCGGCCGGTCGGCCGGCCACACGTCGCGGACGGCGTCAACCACCTCGACGAGCAGCCGGCTGCGCCCGTCGAGGTCGCCGCCGTAGCCATCGGCGCGCTGGTTGGACAGCGGCGAGAGGAACTCGTGGATGAGGTAGCCGTGCGCGGCGTGCACCTCGACGACCTCGAAGCCACTGGCTACCGCCCGCCGAGCCGCGTCGGCGAAGGCAGCGACGAGCTGGCCGATCTCGTCCACCGACAGCTCCTTGGGCACCGGCCAGTCACCAAAGGCGAGCGGCGAGGGCGCCACTGTCTGCCAGCCCCCCTCGGCCGGGTCGACGTACCCGCCGCCCTCCCAGGGCCGCCCCGTCGACGCCTTGCGACCGGCGTGGGCGAGCTGGATGCCGGGCACCGCGCCCTGGTCACGGACGAACGCGGTGATGCGCTCGTACGCCTGCGCCTGCGCGTCGCTCCAGATGCCGGCGTCGGCCGGCGAGATGCGGCCCTCGGGGGTGACCGCGGTCGCCTCGGTCATGACCAGGCCGGCTCCGCCGGTGGCTCGGGCACCGAGGTGCACCAGGTGCCAGTCGCTCGGGAAGCCGTCGGCCGAGGAGTACTGACACATCGGCGCGACCCACGCCCGGTTACGAAAGGTCGTCCCGCGCAACGTCAGCGGGGACAACAGCCGGCTCATCTCAGCTCGCAGTGGACAGCGCGTCGATGCGCGCCACCTCGGCGGCGCTGAGCGAGAACCCGAACACGTCGAAGTTTGCCTCAATCCGCTCCCGGCGCGCCGACTTGGGGATGCACACCACCTCGTGCTCGATGTGCCAGCGCAGCACGACCTGCGCCGGTGTGACCTCGTGGGCAGCGGCGATCTCGCCGAGTGCGGGATCGTCCAGCCGCCCCGCCCTGAACGGGCTGTAGCCCTCGAGCACGACGCCGCGCTCGCGGCTGTGCGCCAGGCGATCCGCGTCGAACAGCGGCGGGCTCCACTTGATCTGGTTGACGGCGGGTGCGGTGCCGGTGGCGTCGAGCAACCGGTCGATCTGGGCGGGGGTGTAGTTGCTCACTCCCACGTCACGGGCGAGCCCCTCCTCCTGGATCGCCAGGAGCTGCTCCCAGGTCCCCACGCCGGGCTGCCCGTCGGGCGGCCAGTGCACCAGCCACAGGTCGACATAGTCGCTGCCGAGCGCGTCGAGGCTCGCCGCGATCGTCTCGCGTTCGCGGCCGGCGTCGTCCGGCGGCAGCTTCGTGGTGATGAAGACCTGCTCGCGCGGAACGCCGCTGTCCTTCACCGCCCGGCCGACCTCCGCCTCGTTGCGGTACACCTTGGCGGTGTCGATGTGCCGGTATCCGGCCTCCAGCGCATGCCGTACGGCCGCGTAGCCCTGCTCGCCGCGCAGCTGCCAGGTGCCCAGCCCCAGGATGGGCATGGCCGCTCCCGAGGTCAGCTGGACGGCGTGGTCACTCGGTGTCTGCGTCACGAGTGGGTACCTGCCCGACTCTCGGCGCGCGACACCGGCCGGGCCTCGTCGCTGTTGGTTCCCGCGGCGTCCGTGGGACGCTCCCGCCATGGCGCCGGGTGGCCACAACACCGCACCCACGGCGGTCTACCTCGAGGTTGGTAAGCGCCGGGTCTTCGCGGGTGCACTCGACTGGCCGGGGTGGTGCCGCTCGGGCAAGACCGCGGAAGCGGCGCTGGAGGCACTGGCCGCGTACGCGCCGCGCGACGGATCGCCTGGCACGTGCTCGACCACGCCTGGGAGATCGAGGACCGCAGCACCCCGTGACCGCTGCGCCACGAGCAGACGATTCGCAGCCGCTGACTAGAGACGACGAGCGGCAGGTTCAGCCCGCCGGCTTCTCCGTAGTGCGCCGAGACCGACTGCGGCGATAGCCCAGAACCCGCTGAGTGGCCTCGCCGCCGCGCCGACAACGCCGGTTGCGGTGAGTACTGCGCCTGCTGCTCGTTGAGCATCGAGGTCATGAGCCGACTCAGCGGAGCGGAGGAGCCGCCCACTGAGCCAAAGCAACGGAGCGGCCGTGGTGAACCAGATCGCCGTATCCCTTTCGCCTCGGTCAGGAACCGGACCGACCAACCTGTCGCGCACGATGTCGGTGAGGGCATCGCGGTACCCGACGATCGCGACTCCGGCATGGATGCCACCCACGACCTGCAGCCACCAGCCCGGTGTCCGTTGCGGCACGCTTGCAGAGTAGCGGGGACATCAACCCCCGCTTTCAGGTCCACGGCCGCCTCCGAGTCGCCGCGCGAGGGCCATCGCGTCGTACGGAGCACGCACCTTGACGTCATTGTCGAAATAGACGTAGGCGTCGCGCCCGCCGGCCGTCCAGCCGCGCAGCTTCGCCGCCCACGCGTCGAGGGCCTCATCGGTGTAGCCGCTGACGTACAGCTCCTCGGCACCGTGCAGGCGTACGTAGGCGAAGTCGGCGGTCTGGTCCTCCAGCAGCGGCCACTTGCCGGCGGTGTCAGCGGTGACCAGCGCGACGCCGTATTCGCGGAGCAGGGCCGGGAAGTCCGGCACGGCGAAGCTGGCGTGCCGCACCTCCACGGCATGCCGCAGCGGCCGCTCGGCGTCCGTCGTGGTCCACGCCCGCCCCTCCAACCGCGGGTGATGACCGCGGGCGAGCTCGGCGGCGGCGAGGGTCGTGCGCGGCAGCAGCTCGAAGAACGCCGCCAGGCGCTTGGCGTCGAAGCCGAGCGTCGGCGGCAGCTGCCACAGCAGCGGCCCCAGCTTCGGACCGAGTGCCAGCATGCCCGACGCGAAGAACGTCGCGAGGGGCTCCTCGACCCCGCTCAGCTTCTTCATGTGGGTGATGAAGCGGCCGCCCTTGACGGCGAAGACGAAGTCCTCCGGCGTCTGCTCGTGCCAGGACTGGTACGACGACGGGCGCTGCAGCGAGTAGAACGACCCGTTGATCTCCACGGTGTCCATGCGCTCGGCGACGTACGCCAGCTCGGCCCGCTGCGGCAGCCCGGATGGGTAGAAGTCGCCGCGCCACCCGGCGTACCTCCAGCCGGAAATCCCGACGCGGACCCGCCCCGCCGAGGGACCCGGGGAAGCACTTTCACCCACGGCGACCGATCATGGCAGTCGCCGCCCTGGGGCGGAGGCCGTCACGGTCTGTGAGCGCCGACTGGAGACCAGAGGGGTCGATCGGCGCTGGCGTGGGAAACTGAGAGTCAGCGCATCGAGGAGGCACATGTCCGGGAACGCGACCTACCGCCACTCCAACACGGCGGTGCTGTCGGTGTGCGCCATCGACGCACCGCAGGTGGTGACCTCCGCGGAGTTCGACGAGCGGCTGGGCGAGACCTACCGGCGCCTCGGCCTGCGCGCCGGCATGCTGGAGAAGCTCGCCGGCATCCGTGAGCGCCGGTGGTGGCCGGAGGACGTCAGCTTCGTCGACGCTGCGGCCATGGCAGGCGCCAAGGCGCTGGCCGAGGCGGGCACCGACCCCTCCCAGGTCGGGCTGCTCATCGACTCCTCGGTCGCCCGGACCCACCTCGAGCCCTCGGCGGCGGTGGCCGTTCACCACGCGCTGAGCCTGCCCACGTCCTGCCTCAACTTCGACCTGGCCAACGCCTGCCTCGGGTTCGTCAACGGCATGCAGCTGGCGGCCACCATGATCGATGCCGGACAGCTCGACTACGCGCTCGTCGTGGACGGCGAGGGAGCCCGCCAGACCCAGCTGGCAACGCTCGACCGGCTCGCCAGCCCGAGCGCCACCGCCGCGGACGTCGCCGCCCAGTTCGCCACGCTCACCCTTGGCTCCGGCGCGGCCGGCATGGTGCTGGGCCGCGCCGACCGCCATCCAGAGGGCCACCGGATCGTCGGCGGTGTCTCTCGCGCGGGGACCGAGCACCATGAGCTGTGCGTCGGCGATCTGCAGCTCATGCGCACCGACACCAAGGGCCTACTCGCGGCCGGGCTCGCCCTCTCGGTAGCCACCTGGGAGGACGCCAAGGCCGAGTTCGACTGGTCCGACATGGACCGTTACGTGATCCACCAGATCTCGCAGGTGCACACCAAGGCGCTGTGCGCGGCGCTCGGCATCGACCCAGATCGGGTGCCCCGCACGTTCCCGACCCGCGGCAACATCGGGCCGGCGTCGCTGCCGTTCACCCTCGCCGGTGAGGTCGACTCCCTGGACCGGGGCGACCGGGTGCTGTGCATGGGGATCGGCTCGGGGCTCAACACCTCGTGCATCGAAATCGTGTGGTGATCCCGGCCTCTCTCCCCCCGGCCGGGCTGCCCGGCCTCGACCCCCGGTGGTCCCGCCTCGTCGACGTGGTTGACAGAGAGGGCGTACGCCGCAGCTGGCACGTCCTGGACACCACGGCCGCGCGAGGCACCCGGAAGACCTCAGCCGAGCCGGCAGGCACGCTGCTGTGCGTCCACGGCAACCCGACGTGGTCCTACCTCTGGCGGCACCTGCTCGCGGCGGCCCCACCCGGATGGCGTGTCGTGGCTCCCGACCAGCTCGGGATGGGCTGGTCCGAGCGGCCGGCAGAGCCGCGGCCACGGCGGCTCGCCCAACGCGTCGACGACCTCGGCCGCCTCGCCGACACGCTCGGCCTCACCGGGCCCGTCGTGACGGTGGGCCACGACTGGGGCGGGCCGATCTCGCTCGGCTGGGCGCTGGACCACCGCGACGCGCTCGCCGGCGTCGTGCTGGCCAACACCGCGGTGCACCTGCCGGCCGGCTATCGCGGGCCAACGCTGATCCGCCTCGCCCGCTCGCCCACGTTGCTGCGCACCGTCTGTGAGCGCACGCCTACATTCGTACGGGCGGCGTCCGCGGTGTCCCGCCCGCCGCTTCCGGCGCCGGTCCGCGCGGCGTTCGCCGCGCCGTACCGGGGCGCCGCCCGCCGCACGGCCGTCCGCGACTTCGTCGCCGACATCCCACTCGACCCCACGCACCCGAGCGCCGCCCGGCTGCGCGCCATCGTGGGCGACCTGCCGGCACTGGCCGGCGTACCGGTGCTGGTGCTCTGGGGACCGAGCGACCCCGTCTTCGCCGAGCGCGACCTGGCTGACCTGTTCGCCCGGCTGCCGCACGCGCAGGTGCACCGCTATGAGGGCGCCGGGCACCTGCTGCCCGAGGACCGGCCGGAAGCTGCGACCGCCATCGCCGACTGGGTGACCTCCCTCGACCGGCCCGCCGTCTCCCCGACCGCATCGCTGCCGGCTGGGCGGCCCGGTCGGAGACGGGCACGCACGCAGCCGCGGCCCGCGGATCGATCGCTGTGGTCGGCCCTCGAGGCGCGCGGCGGCGACCCGGCGCCGGCGGTCGTCGAGCTGGGCGCGAGCGGTGTGCGCAGGACGGTCTCCTTCGCACTGCTGGAGCGGCGGGTGCGCGAACTGGCCGCCGGCCTGGTCGCGACCGGGGTGCGCCCCGGTGAGCGGGTGGCCCTGCTCGTGCCTCCGGGCGCCGACCTGACCGCCGCCGTGTACGCGTGCTGGCGCGCCGGGGCAGTCGTCGTCCTCGCCGACGCCGGGCTCGGCCTGCGGGCCATGGGCCGGGCGCTGCGCGCCGCCGCGCCCGATTACGTCATCGGCGTGCCGCGCGGGCTGGCCGCGGCCCAGGTGATGCGGCTGCCCGGGCGGCGCATCGCTTCAGGGCCGCTCGACCAGGCCAGCCGGCGCGCGCTCGGGGCGACGTACGGCCTGGCCGACCTGGCCCGGATCGGCCGCGAGACGACCGCCGCGCTGCCCGAGCCCGACCCTGACGCGGAGAGCGCAGTCGTCTTCACCTCTGGCGCCACCGGGCCGGCCAAGGGCGTTGTCTACCGACAGCGCCAGGTGCTGGCCCAGCTGGGCGCGCTGCGCGCGACGTACGACATCACCCCGGAGGACCGCTTTGTGGCGGCGTTCGCCCCGTTCGCGCTGTACGGGCCGGCGCTCGGCATCCCGACCGCCGTGCCCAGCATGGACGTCACCGCCCCGGGCTCGCTGCGTGCCGCCGCCCTCGCCGAGGCCGTCGCCGCGCTGGACGCGACGCTGGTGTTCGCCTCCCCCGCCGCGCTGCGCAACGTTGTCGCCACCGGCGGCGCGCTGGATGCGCGGCAGCGGCGTGCGCTGGAGCGGCCGCGGCTGGTGCTGTCCGCGGGCGCACCCGTACCGGTCACCCTGCTCCGCGAGGTGAGCCGGCTGCTGCCCGCGGCACGGGTGCACACGCCGTACGGCATGACCGAGGCGTTGCCGGTGACCGACATCTCGCTCGAGGAGATCGACAAGGTCGGCCCGGGCGAGGGCGTCTGCGTGGGGCGCCCGGTGCCGGGCGTCGAGCTGACCGTGAGCCCCCTGTCCGCCGACGGCCGCGCCGACGGCCCGCTGAGTGATGCGGTCGGGGTGAGCGGCGAGGTGTGCGTACGGGCCGACCACGTCAAGGACCGCTACGACCGGCTGTGGGTCACCGAGCGAGCAAGCTCCCGGGATCCCGGGTGGCACCGCACCGGTGATGTGGGGCACGTCGATGACGAGCGCCGGCTGTGGGTGGAGGGCCGGTTGGTCCACGTCATTACGACCGCAGCCGGCCCGGTGACCCCCGTGGGGCCGGAGTTGCGCATCCAGGACCTTCCCGGCGTCCGTGCGGCGTCCGTCGTGGGGGTGGGGCCACCCGCGACCCAGGTGGTGGTCGCGGTCGTGGTGCCGGAGGCCTCGCCCGGCCGCCCCCCTCATGATCGAGTGGGCAGTTCTGGTCGCGGCGCGCCGGTGTTTCGGTCCCGAAGTGTCCACTCGATCATGGGAGTGGCCGACCTCGAGCTGACGGACGCCGTAAGCGCCGTGGCCGGTGTCCCGGTGGCGGCGGTGCTGCTCGCACCTCGGCTACCGGTGGACATCCGGCACAACGCCAAGGTCGACCGCGCGGAGGTCGCGGCCTGGGCCGAGGCGGTCCTGGCCGGCAAGCGACCGCGTCGCAAGTGAGGGTGCTCGTCACCGGCGCGAGCGGGATGCTCGGTGGTGCGGTCGCCCAGGTGCTGTACGAGCGCGGCGACGACGTGACGGTGCTGCAGCGCCGGCCGTCCGGGCTGCCCTGCCGGGAGGTGCTCGCTGACGTCACCTCCGTAGACGCGGTACGGCAGGCCGTACGCGGTCAGGACGCCGTCGTGCACCTCGCCGCCAAGGTCGCCGTCACCGGTCCGTGGCGGGAGTACGAGCGCGTCAACGTCGCCGGCACCCGCCACGTCGTCGACGGCTGCCGCGCGACCGGAGTCGGCTGGCTGGTGCACGTCTCCTCCCCCGCGGTCGCGCACTCCGGCACTTCTCTTGTCGGGGCACCTGCCGGACCGGCGGAGCCGCGTACGGCCCGCGGTCACTACGCGCGCAGCAAGGCGCTGGCGGAGTGGCTGGCCCTCGCCGCCGACGGGCCGTCGCTCGCCGTCGTGGCCGTACGGCCGCACCTGGTGTGGGGGCCCGGCGACACTCAACTCGTCGGGCGGATCGTGTCACGGGCCCGCTCCGGCCGGCTGGCGCTCGTCGGCAGCGGAGCGGCACTCATCGACACGACCTACGTGGCGAACGCAGCCGCCGCGATCGTCGCGGCGGTAGATCGCTGCGAGCACGCCCACGGGCAGGCCCTGGTCATCAGCAACGGTGAGCCGCGCCCCATAACCGAAATCGTGGCGCGGGTGTGCCGGGCGGCCGGGGTGCGGCCGCCGCGCCGGCGAGTGCCGTTCCCGGTCGCCTGGGCCGGTGGGGCGGCGGCGGAGGCCCTGTGGGCCGTACGGGCTCCCGCGGGGGACCCACCGATGACCCGCTTCCTCGCCGAGCAGCTCGCGACCACGCACTGGTTCGACCAGCGCCGCACCCGCGCGGTGCTGGACTGGACGCCAGCCGTGAGCCTCGATGAGGGTTTCGTCCGGCTGGCGTCCTGGTACGCCGGGCAGGCATGACGCCCCTGCCGATGCGGCGTACGGTCGGGTCGTGTGCCGCAGCATCAAGACCTTGCGTGAGCCGTACGTAGACATCGCCGTCAGTACACCGGGAGAAGGCACGTACGACGTACCTCCGCGTGGCACGTCCCATGCGGGAGGCAACGAACACCGCATCGACAGCCGGGGTTGAGTCTGTGCGTTGGTCACTGCGCGGCGACCTTCTCGCCGAGCCCGGCTAACGGCGCGCCGTTGCTCAAGTCATACAAGCTCGGCGACCAGAGCATCGAATTTCTGCGGGGTCTTGAGTTGTGGCCAGAGGATCGAGTGTCTTGGCGAGTAGGGCCGGACCACGGTGGTGCCATCGGTGAGCCGGAAGACGATGTAGACATCTCGCCCCGAGCGTTGCGACTCCACGGTTGGGGCGGCCAGCAGCGCATCTACGATCGGGCGGATGTCGCCGGCTTCAGAGGTGCCGGCTGGCTCGCCGTGGTAGCCGGGCCTTACGGCGATCGCGCGGACTCGGCCGCGGATGTCAAGCACGTCAGCGCCAGTCTTCGCTTCGGGGTGTGAGAACAACTCGTAGATAAGCACCTGGCCGTGGACAATCGCGCCGACACGGAACCAGGGCGCATAGCCGTCCACGCGGTGTAACAGCGTGCCTGCCGGCAAAAACGCCGCGTCCCCGTCTTGGGTCTGGTAGTCGGCAGGGGGGCGGAGTCCGGACAGCTCCTGACACACGCGCGCGACCGGTTGCCCCAGTGCCGACCGCCGCAGCGTCTGCTCCCCGCCATATGTGGGATATACAGAGCCGAGGCGGTGATACTCGCGGCCGTCAAGCTTGACGAAGTCGATCCAGTCGATGTGCGTGCTGTTGTCGCTCTGCGTGAGTGGCGGTGGGCAATCCCCGGACACGGGACGCTCTGCCGTCTCAGGATCGGTGTTGGATCCGCAAGCGACGCCGAGACCAACGGCGAGCACCACGACGGCGGCACGGTGGGCGGTCCAGCGACGCATGGCCGAGCCCCTCTCTCCTCCCAGCGACCGATGCGACGCACGCCGGCCGCGCCCGGTTCCGGCACGCCATCACGAGGCGTGGCAGTGCGCCCACAGCACCGTCGCGCGCTCTGTGCGGTGCATCGAGAGCTCTTCGGGCGGCAGTTACCTCAGGGCAGGGTTACGAAGTTGTCGAGGAACTTCCTGGCCGAGGGCGTGTCGAGCCGGTAGGTCTTGTCGGTCGCCCGGCACATCGCGTCGCCGGTGACGGTGATGGACACCAGCAGGTCGCTGTTCACGCCGCCCAGAAAGTGCGGGCCGCCGGAGTCGCCGTAGCAGGTGCCGCCGTCGCCGGTGGAGGGCTGCATCGACAGCAGCAGCCAGCTCGGCTGGAGGTTGAGCGCGCTCTGCGTGACGAAGCGCCGCTTGCCGTCGAAGAAGAACGCGTGCGGTCCGGTCTTCTTCGTCTCACGCACCGTGCCGTACCCGACCGTGGTGAAGGTGCGCTCTCGCAGCTCATGACCGCTCTTGAGCCGGTTCAGCAGACCAGCGGTGGGCAGCTGGGCGGGAGCGAGACCGGGCGACTTGTCGAGCAGGACGACCGCGATGTCGTGAGGATCTTTCGCGCCGCCGCTGCCGTACGCCGGGTGGCTGACGTAGCCACCGGCGAAGAGCCCGGCCCGAGACGTCGAGTCCTCGTCGTACTCGGGAGCGAACGTCACCCACACCCGCTCGATGCCGATCGAGTCGAGGTACGCCGTGCAGTGCGCGGCGGTGAGGAAGACCTTCGCGTCGATCATCGTCCCGGTGCACACGATGTCGGGCCCGGGGCTGTCCTTGTCGTAGTCGGCGAGCAGCGCCCCGACGTTGGGGTGCCGGTTGCCGTCGAGGCGGCCAAAGGTGATCGCCGCGGCCGGTAGGCCGATCCCGCGCTGCGCTGGACCGTGCGTGCCCGTCACCCGGATGTGGTCAGCCGTTTGTCTCGGGCTCCCGTGACGGCGTACGCCGCCCTACGGCTGGAACAGAACCTTGACCGTTCCGTCCTTCTTCTGCTGGAACTGCTCGTACGCGTCCGGCGCCTGGTCGAGCGGGAGCCGGTGCGTCGCGAAGCTCTCGACCCCGAGCGGGTCGGAGTCGTCCATCACCAGGGGCAGGAGGTCGTCGACCCAGCGCCTGACGTTGGCCTGACCCATGCGCAGCTGGATCTGCTTGTCGAAAAGGGTCAGCATCGGCAGTGGGTCGGCCATGCCGCCGTACACCCCGCTGACCGACACGGTGCCCCCGCGCCGCACGATGTCGATGGCCAGTTGCAGCGCCGCCAGCCGGTCGATCCCTGCCTTGTCCATCATCTTCTGGCCCACGGCGTCCGGCAGCAGCCCCACCATCGTGTGGGCGGCCTTGGCGGACGGGGACCCGTGCGCCTCCATGCCGACCGCATCGATGACCGAGTCGGGGCCCCTGCCGTCGGTGAGCTCGCGGACAACTTCGGCGATGTCGTCGTGATCGCGCAGGTCCAGCGCCTCAACCCCGACCCCGTGGGCTCGCACCCGCTCCAGCCGCTCGGGTACCAGGTCGATACCGATGATCTTGCCCGCCCCCTGGTGGTAGGCGATCCGGGTCGCCATGTCGCCGATCGGCCCGAGTCCGAGGACGACGACACTGCCGCCGGTCGGGATGTCGGCGTACTGCACCGCCTGCCAGGCCGTGGGCAGCACGTCGGAGAGGTAGACGAACCGGTCGTCCGGCGGGCCGGCGGGCACTTTGATCGGCCCGTACTGGGCCTGCGGGACCCGTAGGTACTCCGCCTGGCCGCCGGGCACCTGCCCGTACAGCTTGGTGTAGCCGAAGATCGCCGCGCCCATGCCCTGGTCGCGCACCTGGGTCGTCTCGCACTGGGTGGGCAGCCCCTGGCCACACATGAAGCAGTGTCCACAGGCGATCTGGAAGGGGACCACGACGCGGTCGCCCGGCGCCAGGTTCCTGACCTCGCTGCCGACCTCCTCGACGATGCCCATCGGCTCGTGGCCGAGGACATCCCCAGCGTCGAGGAAGGGACCCATCACTTCGTAGAGGTGCAGGTCGGAGCCGCACAGACCGGTGGTGGTGACGCGGATGATCGCATCGGTCGGTTCCTGGATGGTCGGGTCGGGCACGGTGTCGACCCGCACGTCTCGCTTGCCTTGCCACGTGACTGCCTTCAACGCGCTTCCTCCCGAGTGGTCATGTGTGGTTACCGCCGGTAGGCCGCTACCCATGGCGTCGGTGGGCTAAGCGATCGTGATGGCCCGGTCACCGGGCTCGGGCGCTGGGTGATCGGCCGAGGTCTGCGGGGTCGATGCGCCCGGCGGCGACGTAGTACAGGACCGTGCCCTCGTCCACGGGGGTGTCCCAGCGAGGGCTGACGACCAGGCCGTCGCTGCCCCGAATGGCGAGCAGGGTTGCGGCAAAGCGGTTCCCGAAGTGAGTCTGGCAGTCGCCGAAGGTCGCGTACGGGAAGCCGCGAGGCAGCCGCAGCGAGTAGGTGTTGGCGCGCCCGCCACTGCTCATCAGGTCGTTGTAGACCTGGGTGATGCCCGGGTCGAGGGCTTCCTCGGTGAGCAGGTACAGCATGTGCCACTGCACGCACTGCACGCGGGGGTTGACGTAGCGCAGGTGGTCGCAGCGACCGAGGTCGCGCAGGGCTGCGACCATGTGCACCTCGGGATTGGCGTGGTCGACGGCCACGGCGATGGTGAGCGTCTCGTTGTCGTCGCGCCCGTCGATGACCACGGTGCGCGCCCGCGCCACACAGGCTCGCGTCATCACATCGACGGTGGTGAGGTCGCCGCGCACGAACTGCACCTCGGCCTGCTCCGGCACCGGGTTCTCCTCGACGTCCTCCCAGGCGCACAGGGCCACCCGGACGCGCCGCTCGGCCGCCAGCTCGGCCAGGATCCTCTCGGTGCGGCCGGGCGTGTAACCGAGGACAACGATGTGCCCCTCGAGGTCGAGCGCCACCACGCCTCTGATCCGCCTTCCCCTGATGGACTGGATGTACGAAGCCAGCTGGGCGAACAGGATGGTCAGGGTCACGATGCCGCCGATGATGACGTAGGCGCCGACGATGTGCCCCCCGATGGACTCCGGGAAGAAGTCGCCGTAGCCGACCGTGGCCGCCGTGACGATGAAGTACCACCAGTAGTTCGCCGGGCTGGTGATGGTGTTGCCAGCGGGCTCCACCAGCCACATGGCGAGCCAACTCGTGGTGAAGACGAACACGACAATGGCCAGCGGCAACCGCCACGCGGTAAGCCGGGTGCGCACGAGGCGCGCAACCCGGTAGAGGAGGGTCGGCACTAGCCTCCCCCCGCCGCCGCTTGCGTGCCTGGACGAACCTAGCGCGCGCTGGTCAGCGCAGGAGTAGCGCACCGATCCGGCGGGAGGCGACAAGCAGCCCCACAGTCCCCATCACGAGCAGGTACGCCACCGCGATCAGCATCTCGACACCGACGGCACCGGTGGTCAGGCCCCGACAGAGCACCACGCCGTGGTAGAGCGGTGTGAGCTGAACCAGCCACTGCACACCGTCGGGGTAGCGGTCCAGCGGAAAGAAGGTCGCCGAGAACAAGAACATCGGCAGCACCGCCAGCGTGATGAAGTCGAAGTCCTGCCAGGTGCGCATCCACGTCGTCAAAGCCATGCCCGCACCGGCGAAGGCATATCCGATAACGACTGCGGCGACCGGCGCGAGGACCGTCCACCCGGAGCTGGTGAGCCCGAGCACCGCCATCACCACCACGAAGGCGCCGGCGTACAGGGCCCCGCGCACCAGCGACCACACCAGCTCGCCGACGGCCACATCGACCGGCCGCAGCGGCGTAGCCAGGACGGCGTCGTAGACCTTCTCGTACTTCAGCTTGAAGAAGACACCGAACGTCGCGTCGAAGAGCGAGCCGTTCATCGCCGATGCGGCCAGCATCGCCGGGGCCACGAACTCGGTGTAGGAGACGCGGGACCCGTTGGGCAACGTGAAGTCGCCGACCAGCTGCTCGATGCCGATGCCGATGGAGAGCAGGTAGAGCAGCGGCTCGAGGAAGCCGGTGATGAAGAGCAGCCAGTCCCGCCGGTACACGCGGTAGTTGCGATCGACGAGATGCCGGGCCGCGAACCGGCCGAGCGGCTGCGGCACTACCCGGGCCGCTCCGGGCGCGATCAGGTCGTTGACCCTGTCGGCCGTCATCGTCAGCCCCCCAGCCGGCGCGCCAGCGCCCGGTCGGCGAGCAGGAAACCGACCCCGCACCACAGCGCCAGGTAGGCGACGTGACCCAGGTCGGCGAGCAGGTCGGGAGTCCCGAGCGTGAGGCCGCGCACCAGCTCGACGCCGTGGTAGAGCGGCATCACCTGCGCGAGCCACTCCAGCGGGTCAGGCAGCTGCGACACCGGGAAGAACGCGCCCGAGAACAAGAACATGGGCACCACGCCGATCCGGTAGAACAGCATGAATCCGGTCTCGCGCTCGAGCCAGGCGGCGAACGCGAAAAGCGGTGTGGAGTGCGCAAGACCGACCAGGACCCCGGCCGGTACGGCGAGAACGGCCCACGGGAGCACCGCCACACCGAAGATCACCAGCACCACCCAGAACACCGCCGCGGTCAGCGTGAGACGGGCCGCGATCAGCCCGAGGTTGCCGATCAGGATGTCGCGGGTGCGCAACGGGGTGGCGATCATCGCGTGGTAGGTCTTGTCCCACTTGATCGCGCCCATGACCGGCCAGGTCGAGGCGCCGACGGCGTTCTGCATGACCGCGGTCGCGAGCAGGCCCGGCGCAATGAAGTCGAGGTAGTCGGTGCCGCCGAGCGATGCCCGAGCACCACCGGAGTCGACGTACGCACCGAGCCCGACGCCCATCGCGAGCAGGTAGAGCACCGGCAGCACGAAGTTCGTGATCGCGCTGCCACGCCAGGTGCGGCGCCAGCGGGCTCGCCAGTGGTCGAACTGTCGCCACACCAACCCGGTAGGCGCGGGTGGTCGAGAAGCTGTCGCCGTACTCATCAGCACACCGCTCCGTGATCGCTCAGTCGGCCAGCGAACGGCCGGTGAGCCGCAGGAAGACGTCCTCCAGCGTGCTGCGGCGCACCAGTGTGCTGCGGGCTGACAGCCCCATCTCGTGGACCGCCGCTGCGACCGCCTCGCCGTCCTCGGCGTAGACGAGCACCCGGTCGGGCAGCACCTCGACCCGCTCGCCGAGATGGTGGAGCCGCGCGGCGACGCCCGCGTGGTCGTCGACGCCGAAGCGCAGCTCGCACACCTCACGGCTGGAGTGGTCGCGGATCAGCTGGGCCGGCGAACCCTCGGCAACGATCACGCCTTCGTCGATGATCACGAGCCGGTCGCACAGCTGCTCGGCCTCGTCCATGTAGTGGGTCGTGAGCAGCAGCGTCGTGCCCTGCTGCTTGAGCCGGAACAGCCGGTCCCACAACAGGTGGCGCGCCTGCGGGTCGAGCCCGGTGGTCGGCTCGTCGAGGATGAGCAGCTCGGGGTTGTTGATCAGCGACCGGGCAACGGTGAGCCGGCGCTTGAGGCCGCCGGAGAGGTCGTCCACACGGCTGCCGGCCTTGTCGGTCAGCTGCACGAACCTCAACAGCTCGTCGGCACGACGGGCCACCTCTGCGCGCGACAGCCCAAAGAACCGCCCGTACACCAGCAGGTTCTCGCGGACGGTGAGCTCGGAGTCGAGCGTGTTGTCCTGGGGGCAGACGCCCAGCCTGGACCGGATGGCCGGCCCCTCCGCGCCCGGATCCATGCCCAGTACCCGCAGCGACCCACCGCTCGCTGGTGACACGGCGGCGATCATGCGCATGGTCGAGGACTTGCCGGCGCCGTTGGGGCCAAGGAAACCGAACGCCTCCCCCCGGCGCACCGTGACATCGATGCCGCGCACCGCCTCAAGCGCCCCGTAGGACTTACGCAGGTTGCGCGCCTCGACCAGCGCCTCGACGGGTGCCTCGACCGGCCCGGCGGCGGCCTGTTCGACGCTCTGCGCACCCATGACGGCCACCCTATGCAGCCGCTAGGACAGACAAGCCCGGCCGACGGCCCGTACGGCTCAGCGAGCTGTCACGCCGGTCACCGGCTCCCGGGCAGGCTGGCGCTGCTCCGGGATCGCCGCATGGGCGGGAGCACGTACGACGCGTGCCGCCCATCCCGGCAACCACCAGTTCCAGCGGCCGAACAGCGACACCAGCGCCGGCACCAGCAGCCCGCGCACGATCGTGGCGTCGAGGAGGATGCCGAACCCCAACGCGGTGGCGAACAGCTTGATGTCCGTGCCGGGCGCCGAGGCGAGCGCGATAAAGGCCAGGAAGAGGATGAGTGCAGCGCTGGTGACCAGCCGCCCGGTGCGGCCCATGCCCTCGATCACCGCCTCGTTCGTCGACCCGGTGCGGTCGTACTCCTCCCGCATCCGGGACAGGATGAACACCTCGTAGTCCATCGACAGCCCGAAGAGGAACGCGAAGATCAGGATCGGCAGCCAGAACGTAATCGCTCCGGTGGCTGCCACGTCGAAGATCTCGTCCGAGCCGAAGCCGTACTGCCAGAACAGCACTGTGCCGCCGAATGTCGCGGCCACCGAGAGGACGTTGAGCGCCACAGCCTTGAGCGGCAGCACGATCGAGCGGAAAGCTCGTACGAGCAGCAGGAAGGTGATGAGCGCGATGAGGCTGAGCACCAGCGGGAAGGCGCCGTAGACGGCGTCGACATAGTCGAGCACCGTTGCGCCGGTGCCCGCCTCCCCCACGACTCCCGGAAGGTCACCGATGGCGTCGTCGAGGCGCCGGACGACCTGACTGTTCGTCGTGTCGACCGACTCCTCCGTCGGGATGACCGAGACCAGAGCGGACTCGCCCTGGCGCCACACCGGCCCCTCCGGCGCAAAAGCGGTCGCCACACCCTCGACGCCGCTCGCCTGCTCGGCGACCGCATCCGGGTCACCGCCGCGCACGAGCACCTCGACCGGTGAGACGACGCCGGCCGGCACGCCTCCATCGCGCAGCGTCGACAAGGCCTCGACCGCCGGTCCGCCGCTGGCCAGCGACTCAGTCCGCGCCGCTCCGATCTTGATGCCGAAAAGCGGGACGATCAGCGCGACGAGCACTGCCGTCGCTGCACCGGCGGCGATCCAGCGGTGCCGCACGACCAGAGCTCCCCAGGCCCGCCAGGCGCGGGAGGCGCTGGACTCGTGCCGGATCTTGGGCCAGTCGACGGCCACACCCAGCTCGCGGCCGCGGAAGCGCGCTCCCAGCAGCGCCGGCAGCATCGTGAGCACCACCGCGCTGCTGACGACCGGGATCAGCATGCCGCCGATGCCCATGCTGCGCAGGAAGGGGACGGGGACGATCACGAGCGCGATGAGGCTGATCGCGACCGTGCCGGCACTGGAGAGCACCGCCCGGCCGGCCGTACGCATGGCTTCGACGATGGCGTCCTCGTTGGAGCGGCCGTGCTCGCGCTCCTCCCGCCAGCGGGTGACCAGCAGCAGGGAGTAGTCGATCGCGACGCCCAGGCCGACCAGCGAGATGAGGAACTGCACGATGAAAGACACGTCGGTGAGGTAGGTCAGGCCCAAGACGATGAGGAACGTCGTGAGGATCGAGACCGCTGCGACGAGCAACGGCACGAGTGCGAGGAACGACGCGAACACAAAGGCGAGCACGACCAGTGCGCCGAGCGCGCCCAGCAGAGTCTCGCTCAGCACCGAGGGTTCCTCGGCCTCCCCGGAGCTGCCCGCGGCGAGCAGGTTGTAGCCGGTCAGCCCGATGTCGAGCCCGGTTGCCTGCGCCTGCTGCTCGAGGATCGGCTCGATCTGCTTCTCCGGGAAGTAGTCGAAACCGGTGAAGGGTGGAGCGAACACCAGCCCGTACGTCGTCCGGCCGTCCTCGGTCAGGAACGCCGGGTCGCCGGTGGCGTCGTAGTCGACGACGCGGAACTGCGGCAGGCCCGCCTGCAACGTGTCGAAGACCCCCGCGATCTCCGCTCGCCGCTCCTCGACTGTCTCACCTTCGGGCACCGTGACGACCGGGATGTACGGGGGGTTGGAACCGCCGTTGCCGTAGATCTCGAGGATCTGCTGCTCGGTCTCGTACCCGGGCTGCCCGGGCAGCGAGAAGTCGAAGGTCAACCGCTCGGTAGTCGTCTGCGCCAGCGCGCCGCCGAGGAGGAACAGGATGATCCATGCAAGTCCTACGAGCTTGCGGTGGCGCAGGACGGCGCGGGCGAAGCGGGTCATGACGGCGATCCTTCAGCGAGACGTGTGCTACCAAGTTGACGCGGCGCGTACGCTAGAGGAAGTAATAGTGGATGTCTACACAATGAGCGGGCACATGACCCAGCGGCAGTCGTCCAGCAGCCGTTCGGCTGAGAATGGTGCAGCCGACAGCGTGCCCGACCTGCTCGTGGAGGCGTTCGCCCGGTTCGGCCCGCTGTGGATCCGCTACATCCGTGGCGGCCCCGGCGACGACGTATCCCCCACCCGGATGCGGGCGCTGGCCGAGCTGGCGCGCGCCGGCCACCCCATGATCATGCGGGCGCTGACAGAGCTCCTCGGAGTCACTCCGCGCGCCGTCACCTCACTGGTCGACGCTTTGGAAGGCGAGGGCCTGGTCCGCCGCGCGCCGCACCCGAAGGACCGGCGGGCGACGTGTGTCGAGCTCACCGCGGAGGGCCGCCGGGTGGTCGGCGAGCAGTGGGCCCGCCAGTGTGGGCACAAGGCCGAGATCTTCGCCGAGCTGAGTTCGCGCGACCAGCGGGCCCTGCTGCGCTCCGTCGAGGCGTTGACCGAGGTCCTGCACCGCCGCCAGCAGGAGCAGGCCCGCTGACGTCACGGCTCCGGCCGTCCACAGCCGGCTACGGGGATACCCGGCGGCCGTGGCGTTGGCTCTACTCTGGGGCTGTGGACCTGGCCGCGTACCTGGGGACCGTCGGCGGGCTGGTAACGCTCGCCGTCGGCGCGATGTACGTCATCGTGGGCCTGCTTGGCAAGCGCTTAGACGACTTCGGTCACCGCATGGACGACTTGGGTCACTGCATGGACGACTTCGTTCGCCGGATCGACGACGTCGGTCATCGCATGGACGACCTACGTGCCGACCTCGGCAGCCGCATGGACCGCTTGGAGCGGCAGAACGAACAGATCGTCGGCGCCGTCACCGACCTCGGGCACCGGGTGACCCGGCTCGAGTCCTAACGTCGCGGCTTCAGCGCACGGCGTGCGGCATCAGCGCATCCGGGGGGATCACCCCGAGCCGGCCGGACTGGTAGTCGCTCACCGCCTGCACGAGCTGGGCGCGGGTGTTCATGACGAAGGGCCCGTACGCGGCGATCGGCTCGCGGATCGGTCGGCCCCCGAGCAGGAGCACGTCGAGCGCCGGGCTGCGCGACTCCTGCGCGGCATCGGCGCGCAGGGTGAGTGAGTTCCCGGCGCCCAGGACGGCGAGCTGGCCGGCGCGTACCGCGTGGGACTGCGCGCCTACGGTGCCGGCGCCCGAGAGCACGTACACCAGCGCGTTGAAGTCGGGGCGCCACGGCAGCTCCAGCTGCGCGCCGGCACTGATGGTGGCGTGCACGAGGCTGATCGGCGTACGGGTGGACCCGGGGCCGCGGTGCCCGCCGATGTCACCAGCGATGAGACGCAGCAGCGCCCCGCCGTCAGCGGACGCGAGGAGGGTGACGTCGCTGCCCTCCAGGCTTTGGTAGGCCGGAGCGGTCATCTTGTCCTTGGCCGGCAGGTTGACCCACAGCTGGAAGCCGTGGAACAGCCCGCCCGAGACGACCAGCTGCTCCGGCGGGGTCTCGATGTGCAGGATGCCGCCGCCCGCGGTCATCCACTGCGTCGCCCCGTCGCTGATCAGCCCGCCGCCGCCATGTGAGTCCTGGTGCTGCATCGCGCCGTCGAGCATGTAGGTGACGGTCTCAAAGCCGCGGTGCGGATGCCAGGACGTGCCCTTCGGCTCGCCCGGGGCGTACTCGACCTCCCCCATCTGGTCCATGTGGATGAACGGGTCGAGGTCGCGCTGGTCAACACCGGCGAATGCCCGCCGCACGGGGAAGCCCTCGCCCTCAAAGCCACGTGGCGCTGTCGTGATGCTGCGGACCCGCCGCTGTACGGCGTCCGGGCCGGGTGTCGGGACGCGGGGGAGGCTGATGGTCTCGGCAGTCACAGCGGGCATCTGGGGCTCCTCGATGGTTGCAGCAACAACTACCGACTGGAACCGGGTGCTCAGCCGGATTGTTCCCGCGACCGTGCCTCGTCGAGCCGGCTGACGCCTGCCCTGCCGCGGAAAGAATTTGGTCGCAGGGGCAGCCACGCACCCGGCGAATGCGGTATCACAGCACCGCACGGAAGTTGCCGCCAGAGTCGGCAACTGACCACCGGTAGGCGTTCCGGTAGACGTTGTGGTGGAAGGAGAGCACGGTGAGCACCGAGGCGAGCTGGCTGAGTGACCCGAGCGCGATGCACGACCTGCGGTACTGGGACGGCGCAGCCTGGACCGAGCACGTCATCGACGCAGGAGCCCAGTCAGTGGACCCGCCGCCGCCAGGACTTCCTGCTCCCCTGGCAGCCCCCGCAGCTCCCCCACCACCGCCGCCGCCGGCCGCCGCTTCCCCGCCCGACGCGCCACCCGCCCCTGCTGCGCAGCAACCGACCGGCAAGCTGTCGTGGAAGGACCGGCTGAAGCAGGCTGCGGAGCAGGGCAAGGCGGTCGCCGAGCAGGCCAAGGGAGCGGTCGCCGAGCAGCAGAGCAAGCGCGCCCAGCAGTGGGCCGAGGACCCCAACACGATCTGGTGGGGTGAGAGCAAGGGCGCGGGAACCAGCGCGACGGGCATGTCCAAGGCCCGCTACCGCATCACCAAGGACCGCATCTCGATCGACACGGGGTTGCTCGGTGTGCGCTCGGAGCAGGTGCCGCTGTGGGCGGTCAAGGACATCGACGTCCGGCAGTCGCTGCTCTACCGCGGACAGGACGTTGGCGACGTCATCCTCCAGCTCGAGGACCCCGCGTACGGCGTCGACCCAAGCGGTGCCATGAGCATGAGCGGCATGACCGAGGCGGGTACGACCTCCGGTGAGGTGCTGCTCGACAACATCGAGGGCCCCTACCGAGTGCAGGAGCTGCTCATGCCGCTGGTGAGTGAGGCGCGGGCCAAGAAGCTGCGCGAGCGCCAGACCCAGTACCTCAACGTCAATCCCGGCTACGGCGCCGCGATGGCCGGCATGGCAGCGCCGGCACCAGCTGCTCCTCCACCCCCGGCCGGGCCACCGGCCGACCTCTCCGACCAGCTGCGAAAGCTGGCCGCGCTCCGCGACGACGGAGTCCTCTCCGAGGAGGAGTTCGCCGCGCAGAAGGCTCGCCTGCTCAGCGGCTGATCCGCACCTGTACGCCGGGCCTTCGCCAGTGCAGCTTCAGCTTCCAGGCTGTACCAGGCCGTGCTCGTAGGCATAGATCACCGCCTGCACCCGATCGCGCAAACCGAGCTTCATCAGCACGCGAGCCACGTGCGTCTTCACGGTGGCGTCTCCGACGACGAGCGCAGCGGCAATCTCGGCGTTCGACATGCCGCGCGCGAGCATCGTCAGCACCTCGCACTCACGCGGCGTCAGCGCATCCACGGCGGGTGGCGCGGCCGTCGTGACCCGCGCGCGGACGCCGCCGGCGAATGCCGCGATGACGCGTCGGGTGACCAGGGGGTCGAGGAGGGCCTCTCCGCCGGCGGCCACCCGGATCGCCTCGACCAGCCGCTCGGGGGGTGCGACCTTGAGCAGGAAGCCGCTCGCACCCAGGCGCAGCGCTTCGTGGACGTAGCCGTCCTCGTCAAAGGTGGTGAGCACGACCACCTTGACGCCGTGGTCGGCGGCAAGGATGAGACCCGTCGCCGTCAGACCGTCCATCCGCGGCATGCGCACGTCCATAAGGACGACATCAGGGCGCAGGGCACGGGCCGCACTCACGGCCTGTTCGCCGTCGGCGGCCTCCCCCACCACCTCGATGTCGCGTTCGGTCTCGAGCACGAGCCGCAGCCCGGCGCGCACCATCGTCTCGTCGTCGACGAGCAGGACGCGGATGCTCACGTCCCCGGTTTCCCTGGTTCAGCCGGACCTCCCGACACCGGCAGCGTCGCCCGCACGACGTAGCCGCCGGTGGCCACCGGGCCCGCCTCGACCTCCCCGCCGTACATGGCGACTCGCTCGCGCATGCCCTCCAGCCCGTGACCCCTCCGCCCGTTGCTCGCTGCCGTCGGCACAGCGCGACCGTTGTCGGCCACCTCGACCCGCACCGCGTCCCCCGTGTACGTGATGTCGACGCAAGCCCGAGCGGGGCCGGCGTGCTTGAGCGTGTTGGTGAGCGCCTCCTGGACGACCCGGTACGCCGCCAGCTCCAGCCCCGGGGGCAGCGGCCGCGGCGCGCCGGTGACGGAGACCTCGACGGGGACGCCGGCGTCGCTCACCCGGGCGGCGAGCTGCTCGATGTCGGAGAGCCGCGGCTGCGGCACCAACGTCGCGGCGCCCTCGGCTGCCGGTGTGCGCAGGATGCCGACCGCGCGGTGCAGCTCTTCGACTGCCTCGCGGCCGAGCCGCTCGACATGGAGGAGGACGTCGCGCTCGCGCGCCCGCTCGGGCTCGACGTCGAGGCGTCGGCGTACCGCTCCGGCTTGGATAGTCATCACGCTCACCGTGTGCGCCACCGCGTCGTGGAGCTCGCCGGCGATCCGGGTGCGCTCGGCACTGACGGCCTCGCGGGCTCGCGCCTCCCGTTCCGCCGCCAGCTCTGCCGCAAGCGAGCGCAGGTCGGCATTGCGCTCCTTCTCGCGGCGGAGCAGCTGTCCCACGCCCCATGCCGTGCCGCAGCCGAGTAGGCCCGCCACAGCGTCGTACGGCCGAGCACTCAAGAGCGCCCCACCGGCGTACATGGTCGTGGTGACGACGAGCGCGGCGACGGCTGTCCGCTCGCGGCTGCGCTGGCCGACGCTGCCCAACGCGATGAGCGAGCCCAGAACGGTGGATGCGGTCATCGTCTGTGCAGCTGCCCCCAACACATAGGGCAGGGCCACCAGCGCGAGGAACGACCCGAGACACGCCACCGGCCACCGCGATCGCAGCAGCATGGCGGCGGCACCGAGGAGCACTGAGATGGCGGCCGCCGCCGGCTCATTGAACGTGCCCGGGTCGGTGGCGACCTCGGTCAGTCCGCCTACCGCGATCAGGGCCGCGAAGGCCACGTCGAGCCAGCGCGACGTACCCACCCTCCGACGGTAGCCCCCGCGTGCGTTGGCGACGTCCTCCCTACGGGGGACCTGTATGGCCTCGGGTCCCCAGGACGGCGTACCTGCAGATCATGCTCGCGGGCGACGACAGGGCGAGTCGCTGGGCAGCACGGTGACAGGCGTCGCACCACCACCTGCCGCCCCACGGAGGGATCCATGCTTCGCGAACCTGTCACGTTCCGGCGCGTCGCCACCGGCGCGGCCTTGATCCTCGCCGGCTTGCTATTCGTCGCCGGGATGGCGGCCACACCGTGGGAGCCGGAGGAGACCACCGCAAGCTTCGTCGAGACGATCGCCGCCCGCTCGACTCAGGGCCAGGTGGCCGCACTCTTCCTGCACTACAGCTGGGTCGCCCTCGCCGTGGGCGTGGCCGGCCTGTTCACGGTGCTGCGCCGTCGCGGCGCCGTCCTGGGCCATCTGGCCGGCATGCTCACCGTCGTCGGCACGATCAACCTCAGCGGGCTGCTACTCGTCGACTGGTTCGCGATCGCGCTCGGCAAGGCGGACCTGCCGCTCGACCAGGCAGCGTCGATCAACGACTCCGCGATGACGCCGCTCCTCGCAGCCGGATGGGGGGTTCTGGCGCTCGCCGGCTTCCTGCTTGGGACGCCGGCGTTCCTGCTCGCGCTGTGGCGCAGCGGATTCCTGCCCTGGTGGCCAGCGGCGGTGCTGCTCGCTGGGCTGATCCTCGGCGAGGTGCTGCCCTCTGCACCGGTCCTCTCCGTCGCGCTGGCCGTGCCTTACGCACTTGCCCTCGGCTACGTGGGGCTGCGGGTGCTCCGTACCGACGACGTCACGTGGGCAACCGCAGCACTGCCGGTCGACGTCGAGGACGTGCCGGTGACCGATACCCGAGCCGCATTGAGGCCTTCTTGAGGGTTCCTTGAGGGCCCTTCGACACCCTCCACGCAGCCGCATCCGAGCGGCCACGCCCAGACAAGGAGCTCGGCAATGACACGAACGCATCGCAGAGGTGCCACGGCCGGCCTGGTCGCGCTGTGGCTGGTCGGACAGGCGGCGGTCGCCTCACCGGCCCTGGCGACACCCGGGGACCTGGACACCTCGTTCGACGTCGACGGGAAGGTGACGGTTACCCCGGAGGCACGCCCGTCGCGGGCCGCCGACGTGGTGGTGCAGCCCGACGGCAAGATCGTCGCGGTGGGCACCGCCCAGCTCGCCACCGACTCCGCGGCGTTCACCGCAGCGCGCTTCAACCCCGACGGCACCCTGGACACCGCCTTCGGCGGCGACGGCATGGTGACTGTCAACGTCGCCGCTGCCACCGAGGCGGCCGAGGGTGTGGTGCTGCAGACGATCGGCGGCGACACCAAGATCGTGATCGGTGGGTGGGCGGTCGCCGGTGGCGGCAACAGCAACGTCGCGCTAGTCCGGCTGAACTCCAACGGCAGCCTGGACACCACGTTCTCCGGTGACGGCATCGCCACCGAGCTGCTCCAGACTGGAGACAAGCGGGCTTGGGACGTCGCCACCCAGCCGGACAACAAGATCGTCTTGGTGGGCGGCGCCTTCGGCGCGGTCGTCACCCGCTTCACCTCCAGCGGCGCTCTGGACACCGCCTTCTCTGGTGACGGCATCCTCAAGATCGGCACCGCCTTCTCCGAGGCTCAAGCGGTGGGCGTGCAGTCCGACGGCAAGATCGTCGTCGCTGGCAACGACGGAGCCGACATGCTGGCCGCCCGGATCACCACGGCCGGTGCGCTGGACACGTCATTCTCCGGCGACGGGATCGCCACCGTGGACTTCGCCGGCTCGGCGGACAAGGCGCTCGACCTGTCCGTGGATGCACGCAAGGTCCTCACCATCGGCGGTTACGCCCGCGTCATCTCCGGCGGGGTCGCCAACTACGACTTCGCGCTCGCCCGCTTCACCGCGACCGGGGCGCCAGACCGTACGTTCTCCGCCGACGGCAAGACCAACTTCGACATGGCGGGCAACAACAACGACGCCGCCCTCGGGATGGGCCTGTCGGCCGGCCCCGACTGCAAGACCGCAGTGGCGGGTGGGACCTCGGTCGGCACCAGCGGCGACTGGGCGCTGGCCCGGCTGAACAAGGACGGCTCGCTGGACACGTCCTTCAGCGGCGACGGCAAGCTGACCCAGGACATCGACGGGCTGGGCGACAGGACGGCCGAGGAAGTCGTTCACCAGGCCGACGGCAACCTCGTCGCGGCCGGCGCCGCGAACTCCGGAAAGATCACCCTTGCCCGCTTCCTCGGCGGTTCCGCGGCCACGGTCTCCGTCTCCGACGCGACGGTGACCGAGCCCGACTCGGGCAGCGTGACGGCGACGTTCACCGTGACCCTCTCGGCGTCGTCCACCTCCGCGGTGAAGGTGTCGTACGCCACCGTCAACAAGACGGCCAGGGCCCCTGGCGACTACACCACCAAGCGCGGCACTGTGACGATCCCCGCCGGGGCCACCTCGGCCACCGTGGCGGTGCCAGTCGTCGGAGACACCCTCGTCGAGCCCAACGAGACCTTCCAGGTGACGCTGTCCTGCCCCAGCAACGCAGGACTCGCCGACGGCATCGGCGTCGGCACCATCGTCAACGACGACTGAGCAGGAGCCCGACTCATTCGGTGCCGAGGCCGACGTCCCTAGCACGGGCGACGGCCTCGGCCCGATCGGCGACCTGCAGCTTGCCGAAGACGTTCGACACGTGGTTGCGCGCCGTCTTCTCGGAGATGACGAGCCGCGCGGCGATGGCCGAGTTGGTCAGGCCGCGGGCCACCAGGTCGAGCACCTCCCGCTCCCGGTCGGTCAGCTCGGGGAACGGCGTCGCGGCGCGGTGACCCGACCCAGTCGAGAAGAACTGCAGCACGCGGGCGGCGATGCCAGAGCTGAAGACGACCTCCCCGTGCGCCACCGCCGACAGCGCCCGGGCGATCTCCGCCCGGTCGGCGCCCTTGAGCAGGTAACCCCGGGCGCCGGCGCGCATCGCTGCGAACACGGAGTCGTCCCCCTCGAGCATCGTGAGGACGAGCACGGCGGTCCCGGGCCGCTCGGCCACGATCCGCCGGGTGGCGTCGATGCCGTTCCCGCCGGGCATGTGCAGGTCCATCACGACGACATCGGGGGCGAGGCGCTCCGCCTCGGCGACGGCCGCCACCCCGTCGCCGGCCTCCCCCACGACATCCACGCCGGGCATCGCGCCCATCGCCGTGACGAGCCCCTCGCGGTACAGCGGATGGTCGTCGACCACGAGTACGCGGACGCTCACCGGACTCCTAGTGGCAAAAGGACGCTGACGACGGTCCCCCGCCCGTCCGACACAAGCTCGACGGCGCACGTCCCGCCCAGCTCTTCGGCCCGCTCACGCATCGACCGCAGCCCCACGCCGTGCCGTACGCCGGGCCGCACACCACACCCGTTGTCGATGACCGAGACGCGCAACGCCCCGTCGTCGCGGCGCACCTGGACGCCGATGGCCGTCGCTCCTCCATGCCGCACGGCGTTCGTCAGCGCCTCGGCGACGATGCGGTACGCGGCGACGTCGACCGCGGCCGGCAGCTCTCCCAAGGGATCGACGTCGACCCGTACCGACCGGCTCGGCGTCGTGAACCGGGCCGCGAGCTCCTCCAACGCGCCGCCCAGGCCGAGGTCGTCGAGCGTGGGTGGCCGTAGCCCGTGGACGACGGCGCGGACGTCGCCGACCGCGTCGTTGAGCCGCGGCACCAACCGGTCGAGCAGTCCGACCGCTTTCCCCGGGTCAGCGTCCACGAGATCACGCGCGGTCTCAGCCTGCAGCGCCACTGCGGCCAGCGCCGGCCCGAGGCCGTCGTGCAGCTCTCGGCGCAGCCGTCGGCGCTCGTCCTCACGCGCCTCGACCAACTGCTCGCGGGAACGTTGCGCGTCACGGGTGAGCAGCACCCCGTGGACAGCGACCGCCGCCTGCCGCGCCAGGTCGTCGAGCAGCCGCCGTTCGCCGCCGGAGAGGTTGTCTGCACCCCGCCCGATCAGCATCGTGCCGACCGGGACTCCGCCGTAGCTGAGCGGCAGCTCGACAATCTCGGAAGTCGCGGTACCCGTCTCGATCAGTTGTCCGTCGCGCAGCGCGATGGCGGCGTACGGCGCTCGCAGCGCCCGCGCGACGTCGCGGACCACCTCTGGCAGGACGCGGGTCGAGATCTCCTCCGGACCGGCGGCGTCCTCCAGGCGCCGGCCGACCCGGGCCAACGCGGCGTACGGGTCCTCGACGTCACCGTGCACCAGCCGGTTGACCATCCGCTGCAGTCGGCGGTGCAGCGGGAGTACGAGCAGCGCGACGACGGCAGTCGCCGCCACCGGCGCACCGGTGCTGCGCCCCGCGACCGCGCCGAGGACTCCGACGGTGGCCAGGTAGATCCCGACCACCACCGCGGACAGGGCCGCGTACAGCAGCGACTGCGAGACGACGATGTCGATGTTCCACAACCGGTGACGCAGCACGGCGACGACGCAGGCGACCGGGAGCGGGACCAGTGCCAGCGCCGGCAGCCACGTCACGTTGAGTCCGGTGCGCCCCAGCAGCTGTGCGACGACGAGCAGGGCGACGGTCACGCCACTCCCTAGGAGCACCCAGGCCAGCTGGGCGCGCTCCTCGCTCGCCGCACGCCGCCACCGCACCACCATCGACGCGACCGCGAGAGCAAAGGCGACGATAGAAAGCGGCGTTGCGATCGCGGCGAGCGTCTCCGCCTGCGCGGAGGCGACGGGGTTGGCTATGCCCGCGACGGCGACCTCCACGTCGAGCTGGTCGTACGGCGCGAGCGCCCATGCCGCGGTGTCCAGCATGATCACCGTGACCGCCAGGACAAGGGCAGGCCGCCAACGCGGAGTGGGCAGCCGCCCGTCCGGCAGCACCAGCGGCAGGACGGCGAGGAGCGCCAGGTTCCCCGGCAGCCACACCCAGTTGCTCACCCAGTAGGCCGCTTCACCGAGCGGCAGCCCGCCGTAAGTCTCAAGCGCGTAGACGCCCCATTCGCGGCACAGCAGCGCCAGGCCTTGGCTGGCGCCGATGGCGAGCAGCAGCCACCCGACCGACAGCGCCGGACGCTTCCGAGTCAGCGCCCCGCCGCCGATTCCGAAGGCGAGTGCGCCGACGAGCCCGAGCAGCCAGAAGTCGGTGCCGACGCCGGAGGCGGGTCCGACGACGTTGAGCGCGTGCAACACCGCGCCGGAGGCCCCGGCGCCGACGACGAGGCCGCCAGTGGTCACCCCCAAGCGAGCGAGCCGGGTCACGGGGACATGGTGACCGCCGCGAGGTCCCAACGTCACGGGACTACACGTCCCGACCCCCAACACGACCACCGGCTCAGGTGCCCGGGACACCTCGGCCGCCACAGTCGTCCCCAGTACCCACGGCGGGCCGCGGGCCTGGGAACGGAGTTGCCATGTCCTTGCGTCGAGACCGTGCAGCAGCGGCTCGCGTCATGAGGCCGACGACCAAGAGACTGATCGGGGTCTGCCTGCTGCTCTCTGCCTTCTCGGTCGTCGGCTTCCTGCTGGCCCTGCTCTTCCAGTGGCCGTCCCACTTCGTGCTAGGTGAGGTGGTGGACTCGGCGGTCACCCTGGAGGACCTCGTGGTGGGCACACCGGCGTCGATCCCCCTGGCGCCGTGGGTCGTGTTGATCGCCGCCACAGTCGTCGCCAGCAGCCGGCGCTGGTGGGGAACGGTGGCGGTCGTCGTCCTGACTCTGCTGGGACTGGTCTTCATCCAGGGAGGCTGGGGTGAGGCGTTCGGCCCCGACAACCCCGACGTCCCGTACTCGGTGCTCGTTGTCTCCGGCATCGTCTTCGCCGTCTTGGGGCTGGCCCTGTCCCTGTCGGGCGTGCTGGAGCTGACGGATCGGGTGAAGAGCAGGCGGCGGGAGCCGCAGCGCACGCGCTGACTTCCATGGCGCCCGGGGGAACCGGATGGGGCGGTGCTCACGTCCTAGCCCCGACCGAGGGCGGGAGGCGTCATGGCAAGGACGTGGTTCGGGCGGTTGAGGATCGCCCGCCGGGGCTGGATGGCGACGGCGGTGACCGTCCTGGGGCTGGTGCCGCTGGCGGTGGTGGGAGAACCCGGAGTTCAACGGGCCGTGGCCGACGAGCTGCCCCGCTTCACCGACTGCGCCGAGTTGCGGTCCTGGTATGCGCGGGCCGCCCTGAGAGAGGTCACTCCCTGGGGCATTGGTCCGATCCTCGCGACTCCCGCGCTGATGGCAGCCAGGTTCAGCGCCGTCCGCGGCGTGGAGGACTCCATTTCGTTCGAGGCGGTGGGAAACGGCGAGACCGGCACCAACGTGCAGGAGACCGGTGTCGACGAGCCTGACCTTGCCAAGACGGACGGGGAGCGTGTCGTCCTCGTTGACGGTGACGTGCTGCGGGTCGTCGATGTGACCGGCGCCGAGCCGGTCGAGGTGGCAAGCCTGGCGCTGCCGGTGGGCACCAGGGCCACCGAGCTGCTGCTGGTCGATGACCGTGCCGTATTGCTCGGCTCACGCTCCGGCGGCTGGCGGCGGTACGACGACGTCTTCGTGAGTGGCCCGATCACCCGGCGGACGTCGTACGTTCCCCCTCGTCCCACCGAACCCACGACGTACGTCACCACGGTCGACCTCTCGGACCCGGCCGCACCCGCCGTGGTGCACCAGGACCAGGTGGAGGGCAAGCTCGTCTCCGCCCGCGAGCACGACGGCGTCGTCAGGATCGTCATCGCGCACACCCCGGAGCTGCGTTTCGTCACCCCCAGGGGCGCGCGCAGCCGTCCGGAGGCGCTGGCGGCCAACCGCGAGGTCATCCGAGCGGCGGGCGCGGACGACTGGCTGCCCAGCCGGTTGCTCGACGGGAGCGGCGGTGAGCTGAGCGAGTCGCTGCTGGACTGCGCGGACGTACGCCATCCCGACCGCCAGTCCGGACTGGGCACGATCGCCGTGCTGACACTGGACCCACAACTGCCGGCAGAGCTGAGCTCCACCGCCGTAACTGCCGACGGCGATCGCGTCTACGCCTCCACCGAGCGGCTTTACGTGGCCACCACCGACCATGGCTGGACGCCGTGGTCGGGGCCGGTGCCCGTCGAGCGGGAGAGCTTCCAGCGCGCCCGACGCAGAGGTCCGCTCACCGAGGTACACGCGTTCGCCGTCGAGGGTTTGGAGACGGCGTACGTCGCCTCCGGCACCGTGCCCGGTCTGGTGCACGACCAGTGGGCGTTCAGCGAGCACGAGGGACGGTTGCGCGTCGCCACGATGCGCGGCAACTCCTGGACCCCCGTCGACAACGCGGTGAGCGTGCTCGAGGAGCGCGGGGGCGAGCTCGTCGTGGTCGGTGAGGTCGGCGGCATGGGCCGCGGCGAGCAGATCCGCGCCGTGCGCTGGTTCGGGGACCTGGCGGTCGTCGTGACCTTCCGCCAGACCGACCCGCTGTACACCGTTGACCTGTCGACTCCGACGGCGCCGCGGGTGGTCGGCGAGCTGAAGATCCCCGGCTTCTCGGCCTACCTGCACCCGGTCGGCGCTGACCTGCTGCTCGGCGTGGGCCAGGACGCGACGCTGCGCGGACGGGAGACCGGGGCACAGGTATCAGCGTTCGACCTGGGCGACCTCGCCGCCCCGCGCCGGGTGGGCACCGCTGACTTGGGGCCGCACAGCTACAGCCCGGTCGAGGACGAGTCGCGGGCGTTCACCTACCTGCCGACCCAGCGCCTGGCGCTAGTCCCTGTTACCTCCTGGGGCCGGGGCGGCGGCACCAGGCTGGCAGTCGTCGACGTCGGCACGGACGGTGCCCTCGAGGTCACCAAGACGCTGCTGCTTCCCGGCCGGGTGCGCTCGGTGCGGGCGCTGCCGGTCGACGGCGACAGGGTCGCGATCGTCGTGGCCGGCGAGGTCGTCCAAGTCTCGACCGTCGACCAGCTGGGAGGGTTCGGCCTGTCGTAGCGTGAAGCCGTGACGCTGGCGTGGCAGGACTCGCTGTTCGGGGAGGATCGCGCCGCACTGTCGTTCGAGGGGGTGCGGCGCATCCAGCTGGACGAGTGTTCCTGGCTGGACGTCGTGCCGTCCTGGCTACCTGGCCATGCCGAGCTGTTCGCCGAGCTGCACGCGAGCGCGCCTTGGCAACAGCGGGAGCGGCGCATGTACGACAAGAACGTGCTCGAGCCGCGACTGGTAGCCGCCTGGTCCGCGGCTGAGCTCGCTGCGCTGCCCAAGCGGCTGCACGAGATTCGGGCGGCGGTGAGTGAGCGGTACGGCGTCGACTTCGACTCGGTGCTCGTCAACCTCTACCGCGACGGCCGTGACGGCGTCGCCTGGCACGGCGACACGGTGCGCAAGCGCCTCCCGGAGGCCGTCGTGGTGACCGTCGGCCTCGGGGAGCGGCGCAAGTTCCTGCTCCGCCCGGGTACGGCGGGCCCGGCGACGTACACGCTGGAGACCGGCGAAGGCGACCTCGTCGTCATGGGCGGGCGCTGCCAGCACGAGTGGCAGCACACCGTGCCCAAGGCCGTACGCGCCGGCGCCCGGATGAGCGTCACCATGCGCCACTCCGCGCCACTGCTGAGGTCGTGAGGCGCTGGGTCAGAGGTGCGCCGCCGCGTAGGCCGCCAGCACCTCCGGTCGCAGCCGGCCGCGGTCGCTGACTTGGAGGCCGACCTGCACTGCCCACGCGCGGATCTGGGCGGTCGAGGCCGTGGCGGGGGGAAGGTCACCGGCCTCGACCAGGGCGGCCAGCCGTTGGCTGCCGCCGGCCTCGTCCTCCGCAGCCCGCAGCGCTGCGGCCAGCCAGCGGTAGGTCCACTCCTCGGCCAGCGGACGCGTCTCGGCGAAGAGGATCGGCACGCTCGGCCAGCGCACCTGCGCCTCGGCCAAGCCGTCCGCGATGAGCGACGGACGTACGTGCTCGAGCTTGAAGACTGCCGACCAGCGGTCCTCCACGACGACTGCCGCGCGCGGCAACGCGGCAAGGTCGGCGAGTGCGTAGCGCAACGTGCCGGTGGTGAGACTGCTCGCCAGGTCCGCGAGACTCTTGCGCTCGACGGCGGCGACCACCTCGCCGTGGTGCTCGACCGCGTAGTCACCGGCGATCAGCGCCCGACGGGCAATGTCGACCTGCTGGGCCGCGAAGCGGTAGGGGTAGCGCTCGTGCACGTCGACCAGCACGGTGAAGGTGGGCAGCCCGCCGGCCCGAGCACTGGGCGTGCGAACGCCGGGCCGGGCCTGCTTCGTCGTTCGTGCGGACTGCCAGAAGATCGCCTCGCGCCCACCACGGACGCGGGTGAACACCAGCTGGGAACGGTTCTCCCGTCCCCGGTCGAGGACGAGGTCGACCGCGGCGCCACGCTGCACACACGAGCGCACCGGTACTCGCTCGACGACCTCCGGGGCGACCGGCCACTCCTCGGCGCGGTGGCAATACACCTTGCTCGTGCGCGGCCAGGTCTCCCGCGTCTTGAGCACGACCGGACGGCCCGGCAGCGGCAGCCGGATGAGGTAGGGCAGCGTGGATGCCGCGTCGGGATTGCGCGCGATGACGAAGTCCTCGGGCACCGACCCATCCTGCCTCGACACCGTGGGAACACGGCGGTGCGGTGGGGGCGTCGGCGAGGATGCACGGATGACCGGCGAGCTGATCGACGTCAGTGTCCCGCTGGAGCCCGGCCTGGTCCCGCTATACCCGGGCGACACCGAGCTGACCGTGGAGCGGGTGCAGGCGCTGGAGCGTGGCGACGGGGTCACCGTGTCCAAGCTCGGCTGCTCGGTTCACGCGGGGACGCACGTCGACGCGCCGGTGCACTTCATCGAGGGTGGCGGAGGAATCGAGACCGTGCCGCTGAACGCGTTGATCGGCCCGGCCTGGGTGGTCGACGCCGAACACGTCACCAGGCACATCGACGCGGCCACGCTGGACACGCTGGACATCCCGACCGGCGCCGAGCGGGTCCTGTTCCGCACCCGCAACTCCCGGCTGTGGGACGACCCGCGGTTCACCGAGGACTTCATCGCGATCACCCCCGACGGTGCCAGCGCCCTAGTCGAGCGCGGCGTTCGCCTGGTCGGGGTCGACTACCTGTCGGTGGCGCCGTACGACGACCCCGCACCGACACACGTGGCGCTGCTGGGGGCGGGCGTGGCCGTGGTGGAGACCTTGGACCTGCGCGCGGCCGTCCCCGGCCCGTACCAGCTCACCTGCCTGCCGGCCAAGCTGGTCGGCTGCGACGGCGCACCCGCCCGCGCGGTGCTGCAGCGCTAGAGCTCGGCTCGGTCCCTCAGCGCTAGGAGGGGTCCACCCCAGCGTGGTCGCTCAGCTCGGCCGCGCTGTCCAGCCCGGCGTGGCGGGCGCAGGAGGCGCAGCAGAAGAAGTGGCCGTCGGCCTCCATGCCGTGCCCGATCACCTTGCAGCCGCAGTGCTCGCACACCGGAGCCATCAGGTGGATCGCGCACTCGAAGGAGTCGAAGGTGTGCACCGCTCCCGCCGCATGCACCTCGAAGCTGAGCCGGTAGTCGTTGCCGCAGACATCGCACACGGCCATGGCCGTACACCTCCTCGGGCTGGGAAGGAGTTCTACCCGCTGCCGTTCGCCGTCATGTCGGTGCCCCTTCCGCCCACCGTGCCGCCACCATCATCAGATCCTCGCTGAGCCGTCAGGCGCCGGTGAGGCGCCGGATGACGCCCTCGCCGCCGACGGTACGCAGCAGCTGCGGGTCGCCGCACACGACGAGCAGGTCGCGGGCGCGGGAGAGCCCCACGTACAGCATCTCCCGGGCTCGCTCCGCGTCCCGGAAGCCGTTGACGGCCAGGACGACCGCCGGCCGCTCGAGCCCCTTGAAGCCGAGGACGTGCCCGTAGAACAGGTCGCTGCCGGACCAGAAGGTCTCCCAGTAGGCCTCTTGGCCCCCGCTCTGTCGAGCCGTCTGCTCGGGGTGGCGGTGCCCGGTGGTGAGCAGGGCGACGTGCTCGGCCGCCCAGCCTTCGTCGAGCAGCCGGACAGCCTCGTCGTCGGCCTTGCCGAGCGCGTCCGGCGTCGAGCAAGGCACGAAACGCACCGGCACGCCCTCGCCGCCGCGGTAGCGCATCTGGGCCGGCGCGAGCCCACCGAAGACCTGGGCGATCTGCTTGGTGTTGCGCAGGTTTTCGTCGAGCACGACGGGCACGAGGCTCAGCGGTGGGCGCCCCTGCCGGGCGAAGACCCGCTGCCCCTCGTCGGCGAAGACGTACACCCCGCCGCTTTCCTCGTCGCGCAGCGCCGCCAGCAGCGGGACCCACCACGAGTCGGCGAAGTCTTGCGCTTCGTCGACCACGACCGCATCGAGGCGGTCGCTCTCCGGACGCGCGGCCGCGAGCTCGGCCATCGCCTGCGGCAGCCGGCGCTCGAAGTAGTCCGGGTCGTCGTCGGGACCCGGAGGCGCGCCCCACCGGGTGCCGAGGTGGTGGAACGTGCCGACGTAGGCCGGTCGTCCGCGCGGGCGGAACCCATCGACGCGGCGGCGCAGGTAGGCGGCCAGCCCGCGGCTGTAGCAGAGCAGAGCGACGCGTTTGCCCTCGGCGGCGAGCCGGCGGGCCTGCTCGACTGCGAGCCAGGTCTTACCGCTGCCCGCGCCCCCGCGCACCTCAACCCGGTGCAGCAGCCGCAGCGCGGAGAGGATGTTGGCCTGCGCCTCGGTGAGCAGGTCGACGGAGGCCTCCCGCTCGCGTGCCTCGGCCACCAGGTCGCGCTGCGGGAGCATCCGGCCGCCGAGCACCTCGATCAGGTCGTCGACGTCGGCGGTGCTGGGCGGCGGGTGGCCCCATTGCTGTCCGGTGAGGACTGCCCGTACGGAACCGGCAGGGTCGGCGGCGACGTCGTCGCGGTCGAGCAGGTGGGACCGCGGGCAGGCCGGCAGCGAGAACTCAGCGTCCACCGAGGAGTGCGGCAGTGCGACCAGGGAGCCATGCGGACGCGCCGGCGGTGCCACCGGTGGTCACGGTAGAGGTAGTCGCGGAGCGCGTACATCGTCCGCCGCGCCTGCTCGACCGGGTCGACGGAGACCTCGACGCCGTGGCGGTGCATGCGCCAGCTGCCGCCGTCACGCCAGACGCTGCCGCCCTTGACCTCGATGACCGCGATACCCGCACCGGGGATCGCGACGACCAGGTCGGCCTCGGAGTCCCCACGCTCGTCGGTGAAGCGCAGGTTGGCGAAGAGTGCGTCCCCGTCGCCCAGCCCTCGTTTCAACGCCAGCCACACCTCGCGCTCTGACGCGGTGGTGAAGGCTGGCTCCGCCGGGATGCACCGGGTCACCGCGGCTCCTCATCCGCCGGGACCTCGGCCGGCGGAAAAGGTGTGCTCCCACCGAACACCGCTGCAACCATGCCGCCGATGTCGTCGGCGACGACCCCCACCGAGGCGCACGCGTGGCCGAGTGGTTCGCGGTCCACGGCTAGCGCATGCAACGCGTAGGAGACCAGGACCGCGTTATCGGCCCAGACGACCTCGGCGCAGCGAGTACCGGTGTTGACCTCGTTGATCTCAGCCAGCAACCGGGTTGAACGCTTGACGTTAGTCGCCGCCTGCGCGAAAACCCTCACCATGGCGGGCTGCCCTGACTCGATGTGCACCCAGCAGGCCGCCGTTCCCCAGCGGTAGGGGTAGTCCCCGTCGGCGTCTATCACCAGGTCGTGCTGCTCCCAGATGTCCTGCAGGCACCGCTCCACGTGCGAGCGCAGAAACTTCGTCTCCCCCATGCCGCCCCCCTCGACCCAGGTACAGGGTGGCATCAGGCACCGACAACAACGGGTCTCATCCGTGATGCTATCGTGATTTCATGGCGCAGATGTCGTGGCGGCCGAGCGACCAGCTCTACGCGCGGGTACGTGCTGCGGCGGCGGGCCGCGGATGGAGCGTCAACGAGTACGTAACCCGGGTGCTCGACGCGGCAACCGACCCGGCGACGGCGGGGTCGGAGCGGGCGGCCTTGGCGGAGCGGCTGCAGCGCGCCGGACTGCTCGACCTCCCGCCGGAAACCAGACGGCGACCGTCTCGAGCAGCGGTTCGCACGGCCCGGCGCGCAGCCGGTAGCGGCACACTGCTGTCCGACCTCGTCGGAGCTGACCGGGAGTGATCGCCTTCGCCGACGCGTCGGCGGTGGTCAAGCTTTACGCCGACGAGGCGCATGCGGACGAGGTCCATGCCATCGCGGACCTGGTTGTCAGCGCGCTCTCTCGCGTCGAGGTGCCGTCCGCACTGTGGCGCAAGCACCGCCTCGGCGAGCTGGACAACGAGCACGCTCGGCTGCTCGTCCAGGACTTCGAGGCGGACTGGTACGGCACCGACGCCGAGCCTCGCCGGTTCCTCGTCGTCGCCATGACGCCGGCCGTGCTCGAGGCCGCGGCGCGGGCCGTCGCCATCCACGGCCTTCGCTCCGGCGATGCCGTCCAGCTCGCTACGGCCACAGCCGCACGATCGGCCGACCCGGCGTGCGCGACCATGCTGGCGTACGACGCCGCTCTGCGCCGAGCCGCTGCGGTCGAAGGGTTCTCCGTTCTGGGGACGTGAAGCAGCACGGGCTCGGGGGGTTGCCGCGACGGTCAGCAGGACTCAAGCTGTCTTCGCACAAGGGGGACACCCGTGGACGATCTCGATACCCGGCTACGGGCGGCGGCAATGAGCTGGCTGGACAGTCGCGCCGCCCGGGGTGAAGAGCTGGTGCGCTTCGACGACCTGGCGGCCTTCGAGCTGGACGGTCGGCGCATTCCGCTCATGGACCGGCAGCGCGGCATCCGCAAGCCCGCCGCCCTCGACGCGGCGCTGTCCTTCCGGACCGTGTTTACCGCCCCGGCCAGCTCCCGCCGTACGCCGACACCGAAGGACCGGACGGACTGCTGCGCTACAAGTACCGCGGCGACGACCCGATGCACCCCGAGAACGTCGCGCTCCGCCGAGCGTACGAGAGAGCGCTCCCCCTCATCTGGTTCGTCGCGGTCTCCCAAGGGGTCTACCTTCCCCGCTTCCCGGTCTGGCTCGTCGCCGACGAGCCCTGCGAGCTGCAGTTCGCGGTCGCCGTAGACGGTGCTCAGCGACTGGTGTCGACAGGGAGGATCGCGGGCGATGAGCAGCGGCGGTACGTGGAGCGGCTGACTCGCTTGCGCCTGCACCAGCCGGTCTTCCGGGCACGGGTGCTGCAGGCGTACGAGCGGCAGTGCGCGATGTGCCGCTTGCGGCACGTAAGCCTGCTGGACGCCGCCCACATCTTGCCTGACGCGCACCCGCAGGGGCGTCCGGTCGTCCCGAACGGCCTGTCACTATGCAAGATCCATCACGCGGCGTACGACGCTGACCTGCTCGGAGTGCGTCCGGACCTGGTCGTCGACGTGCGCCGCGACGTGCTGGACGAGATCGATGGACCGATGCTGCGGCACGGCCTGCAGGAGATGGCCGGCATACGCCTCCAGCTGCCGCGCCAGCGGGAGGCACGGCCGGACCGAGCTGCGCTGGCGGAGCGGTACGAGGTTTTCCGTATGTCGGCGTGATCGCGGACGGCGATACATCCACAGAAGCCGCGAGCGTTGTCGGTGGGGCAGGCCAAGGTGGACGGCGTGGGGGACGAGCGGGTGCATCGGGCCGCGGGCGTGCTGCTCGGCCAGGCGTGCGGCGACGCGCTGGGGGTGCCGTACGAGTTCCTTCCCCGGCTCTCCGCGGACGCGGTGCCGACGATGAGCGGCGGCGAGCTGGGGGGCGGGGAGAGCAGCACCCCTTGGCCGGTGGTCCGTTTCGGCGTCGATCACCCGCGGCTCGCTGCGGCGGCGTCGCTCGCGGCGGAGCTGCACGCCTCCCAAGCCCGCAAGGGGACGGCGATCCCCTACCTGTCCCATCTGTTCGCGGTGTGCGCGTTGGTCATCGAGGACGGCGGTGACACCGATGAGGCGATGGCTGCGCTGCTGCATGACGCGGTCGAGGACCAGGGTGGCGCGGAGACGCTGGAGCGCATCCGCGTCCGCTTCGGCGACGAGGTCGCCCGAATCGTGGAGGCCTGCAGTGACGCGGCACCGGCGCCGGATGAGCCCAAGGCGCCCTGGCAGGAGCGCAAGGAGGCGCATCTGCAGCGGCTGGAGGACGTGGACGAGGCGGTGCTGCGCGTGACGGCCGCCGACAAGCTGCACAACGCCTGCGCCACCCTCGTCGACCTGCAGCTCGACGGGCCGCAGGTGTGGGAGAGGTTCCGGACGGGACGGGAGGGCTTCCTCTGGTATCACCGAGCCGTGCTCGACCTGCTGGAGCGGCGGCTGCCTGACTCCAGGTCGACCCGTCAGCTGGGTGAGGTCGCCGAACGGCTCGAGGCGGTGGCGTGAACCACACGCCGGCACGTGCTCGAGCGCCACGCCGAGGCCCGACAAGCCAATGACCGCTTTGAACCCCCATGGATGGCGGCGCGGTTGGGATGGGAGGCACCATGGACGCCATGACGGCACTGCCGCGCAGTCGGGCACTGACTCGTGTCGACCTGGACGCGATGCCCGATGACGGGCACCGCTACGAGCTCGTCGACGGCGTGCTGGTCGTGACGCCCGCTCCGTCTACAGCCCACCAGTCCGCTGTCGTCCAGCTGGTCGTCCTGCTGCAGGCGAGTGCGCCGGACGCGTCGTACCGCGTCCTGGTCGCCCCGTTCGACGTGGCACTGGCCGACGACACGGTGCTCCAGCCCGACGTCTTGGTTGCGCGCGCCTCGGATCTCACCGCACAGGACCTGCCCGCTGCGCCCCTGTTGGCCGTCGAAGTCCTCTCGCCCAGCACCCGTCGCGTGGACCTCACCCTCAAACGGTCCCGATATGCGGCTGCCGGCACTCCGGCGTACTGGGTCTTCGATCCGGAGGAACCGTCGCTGACTGCGTGGGAGCTCCACGACGGCGAGTACGTGGAGATCGCCCGGGTGCGTGGTGAGGAGGCGTTTCGGGCGACGTCGCCGTACGAGGTCAACGTGGTGCCGTCAGCACTCCTCCCCCCGGGTTGACCCGACCTGGCTGTCAGTGTCGGCGGCTACGGTCGGCAACAGCCGGGCACCAAGGGGGCACCAAGGGGGCACAGCATGCCGGTCACGGTCGAGACCACGGCGTACGGCGCCAAGGCGTACGTGCGGCTGCGTGCAGCCGTTGCCGACGCCAAGCGCGACGACCCGCTTGCCCCGGTCACCCTGCTCGTCCCCACCAACCTCTGCGGCACCGTGGCCCGGCGCACGCTAGCCGGCGGGCTCGGTGACGGCGGCCCCGAGGGGGTGGCCGGTCTCACCGTGATGACGGTTGACCGGCTGGCCGAGCTGCTCGCCGCGCCGACCCTCACTGGGCAGGGGCGCCGGCCGGCCACCGGACCGGTGCTCGCCGCCGCCTGGCGGCGCGCCCTGGCATCTGACCCCGGCTCCTTCCGGCACGTCGCCGAGCATCCGGCCACCGTGACCGCGCTCGTCGAGGCGCACCGCACGCTGCGGGACCTCTCCCCCACCGCACTCGACGCGGTCGCCGCCAGCGGCCCACTGACGGTCGAGGTCCTGCGGCTTCACCGTGCGGTCGCCGCGTCGCTCGCCCAGCGGTGGTACGACGCCGCCGACCTGCGCGCGGCCGCCCGCGACGCGCTGCCGACCGCGAGCACCGCCGACGGCCTAGGCACCGTGGTGGTGTTCCTCCCGCAGGACCTCGACCGCAGTGCCACCATGCTGGTCGCCGCCCTGGCCGCCAGGACGCCGGTCCATGTCATCGCCGGGATGACCGGACACGGGAGAGCCGACGCCGGGGTCCTTCGTACGGTGCGGCGCATTACCGGCGAGGACTTGCCGCCCGCCCATGGGCAGCGGGCTACCGCCCACCGCGTCGCCCACGCCTCCGACGCCGATGAAGAGGTCCGCCTCGTCGTCCGTGACGTCGTCCGCGCGCTGCGCGCCACCAGAGCCCACCGCATCGCCGTCCTCTACGGCAACGCGTCCCCGTACGCACGGCTGCTGCACGAGCACCTCGTCGCCGCCGGCATCACGATCAACGGCCCCGGCGTACGGCCCACGGCCGAGCGCGTGCTGCCCCGGGCCATGCTCGACCTGCTCGCCCTGGCCGAGAGCGGCCTGAGCCGGGCGGGGGTGTTCCGGCTGCTGTCCGGAGCACCGGTGCGGGACGCCAACGGAGAGTACGTACCAGCCGCACGGTGGGAGCGCATCTCCCGCAGCGCCGGCGTGGTGGGACACAGGGACTGGGGTACGCGGCTGCAGCGCCACGCGGACGACCAGCGGCACAGAGCCGCGGACCAGCGCGAGGAGGAGGCTCCGCGCGAGGGGCTCATCGCCCGGTACGAGCGGGACGCCGAGGCGGCCGACGCGCTCAGGGAGTTCGTCGCCGCGCTTGAGGCCCGGCTCGCCGGAGGAGCCGGGGCGCAGACGTGGTCGACTCTGTCGGCGTGGGCGTTAGACGCCTACCACGCTCTGCTGGGCACCGCGGAAGACCATCGCCGACTGCGCGCGGAGGAGCAGCGGGCGGCCGAGCGGGTCGAGCGCATCCTCGCCGGCCTGGCCGGACTCGACGCCGTCGAGCCGAGCGCAGACCTGCGGGCGCTGCGCGACGTCGTCGAGCTCGAGCTGGCCGCCGACCTGCCGCGGACCGGCCGCTTCGGCACTGGCGTGCTGGTCGCGCCGCTCAGCGCGGCGCTCGGTCTCGACGCCGACGAGGTGTTCGTTGTGGGGCTCGCGGAGGACGTCTGCCCCGGCCGGGTTCGCGAGGACGCCCTGCTGCCCGACCGCGCCCGTACGGCAACTGGCGACGAGCTGCCCGCCGTCCGTGACCGCCTCGACCGCCAGCACCGCCAATTGCTGGCCGCTTTCGCGGCTGCCCCACGGGTCACCGCGAGCTTCCCGCGGGGCGACCTCCGCCGCAGCAGCGAGCGCATCCCCTCCCGCTGGCTGCTGCAGACGCTGCGGCAGCTGTCGAGCGTCCCCGACCTGGCCGCGACCACCTGGCAGGGCCAGGTGGAGGGCAACGCCGAGTGGCTGTCGGAGTCCTCCTCCTTCGCCGCCACGGTGACGCGGACTCCGACGCCGGCCACCGAGCAGGAGTGGCGCCTCCGCACGATCGCCGCCACCGGATCCGCCACGGTGCCTGCGGACGTCGCGCTGGCTCGCGCCACCGCGCTGTCCAAGGCGCGGCACAGCAACAGTTTCACCCGCTACGACGGCAACCTGAGCGACCATGCCGACGCACTGCCCGACCCCGCCGACGGCGTACGGGTCGTTTCCCCCACGACGCTCGAGGGTTGGGTGTCGTGCCCGCACGGCCACTTCGTGCAGCGGGTGCTCGGCGTCGAGCCGGTGGAGCAGCCCGAGGAGCTGCTCACGATCAGCCCGGTGGAGCGCGGGTCGCTGCTGCACGAGGCGTTGGACCGGTTCTTCGCTGAGCTGAGCGCCGCCGGCCGCGTCCCGCGCCCCAACGACGCCTGGAGCCTTGAGGACCGCCAGCGGCTGCGCGCGATCGGCGAGCGGGTCGCCGACGAGTACGAGGAGCGCGGCGTCAGCGGTCATCCGACCATGTGGCAACGCGAGCGGATGCTCATCCTCCACGAGCTGCTCCAGGTGCTCGACCAGGACGAGGCGGTACGCCGGAGCGAGCGTCGCCGCCAGCTGCGCAGCGAGCTGGAGTTCGGTCGGGGTGCGGCCCGCGACCCCGTCGCGGTGGGGCTGCCGGACGGCCGTATGGTCCGCTTCCGGGGCAGCGCGGACCGGGTGGACGAGCGCGACGACGACACGCTCGTCGTCGTGGACTACAAGTCCGGCAGGGCCGAACCGTTCAAGAAGCTCAGCGAGGTCGACCCCGACAAGGCGGGCAGCAAGCTCCAGCTGCCCGTGTACGCCTACGCCGCCCGCCAGGTGCTTGAGCGGCCGGACGCCCTGGTCCGCGCGGAGTACTGGTTCATCGGCTCGCGCAACAAGGGTGAACGCATCGGCTACGCGCTGACGCCGGAGGTCGAGCGGCGCTACGCCCACGTCCTCACCACGATCACCGACGGCATCGCCGGCGGGCTGTTCCCCGCCAACGCCCCCGAGGACCAGCCGTGGGCCTCGTGGGTCGCCTGCCCCTACTGCGACCCCGACGGACTGGGCGCCAAGGAGCGGCGCACCCAGTGGCAGCGTAAGAAGCACGACGACGCGCTCGCGGCGTACCTCGCGCTCGTCGAGCCGGACATCGAGCCGGAGGAGGACGCGTGAGGGCCGACCAGCTCGCCGACCGGAACGCCCGTACCACTATCCGTACGGACCTGGGCTCGACGCTGTTCGTCGAGGCAGGCGCCGGCTCAGGCAAGACCAAGTGTCTGATCGACCGGGCGGTGGCCACGGTGCTCGACGGCAGTGTGCCGCTGCGACACGTGGCGGCGGTGACGTTCACCGAGAAGGCGGGCGCCGAGCTGCGCGACCGGTTGCGGGCGGCGTTCGAGCAGGCGTCGCGAGAAGCGGCCGCCGTCGGCGACACCGACCGGGAGGGGCGGGCCGAGGAGGCGCTGGACGACCTGGACGCCGCGGCGATCGGGACGCTCCACTCCTTCGCCCAGCGGATCCTCGGCGAGCATCCGATCGAGTCCGGACTCCCGCCGCTGGTCGAGGTGCTCGACGAGGTGGCCTCGCAGGTGGCGTTCGAGGAGCGGTGGACGACGCTACGCGCGGCGCTGCTGGAGGAGGAGGAGTTGCGCCGCCCGCTGCTGCTCGCGCTCGCCGCCGGGGCCAAGCCCGAGCAGCTGCGCTCTATCGCGCGCGAGTTCAACGGTGAGTGGGACCGGCTCGAGTCCGTGGTGCTGGGCGCGGGCCCACCGGCCGATCCGACGGTCGACGTCGAGCCGATCCTGCGCGCCGCCCGAGCGGTATGCGACATGCAGCAGCACTGCATCGACGATGACGACAGGTTTCTGCCCCACCTGCGCCGGTTGGCCGAGTGGGCCGAGCGGCTCACGGCCGCGCCGGACGACCCCGCCCGGCTCGAGGTGCTCGGCGAGGCCGACTCGCTCAAGTTCTCCAACGGCAGGGCGGCCAACTACAGCGATTGCGACCTCACGCAGGTCAGGGAGGACTTGAAGGCGGTCAAGGCAGAGGCGGCGGCCGTGCGTGCGCGCGTACTCGACCGGGTGCTGCGCCGGCTGGCCTACCGCATCGCACAGGGCACGATCGAGGCTGCGCGGGAGCGTCAGCACGAGGGACGGCTGGAGTTCCACGACTTGCTGGTGCTTGCACGCGAGCTGCTGCGCTCGCCCGATCACGGCGACGAGGTGCGCGCCCGGCTGCATGAGCGCTACCAGCGGCTGCTGCTGGATGAGTTCCAGGACACCGACCCCATCCAGATCGAGCTGGCGGTACGTATTGCCGCCGGCGCAGACGCAGCCGCCGCCGACTGGCGCGACGTCGCCGTGCCCCCAGGGCGACTCTTCGTCGTTGGCGACCCCAAGCAGAGCATCTACCGCTTCCGCCGCGCGGACATCGCGACCTACCTGGAGGCGCAGGACCGCATCGGCAAGACAAGCGAGACAGGCCAGACGGTCGAGCTGACGACGAACTTCCGTACCACTCCCTCCGTGCTCGACTGGGTCAACCACGTCTTCGGCCGGCTCGTCCAGCCCGTGAAGGACTCGCAGCCGGAGTACCGCGCGCTGTCGCGGCATCGCGACGAAGCTCCGGGCGGGACGCGAGTGGTGGCGCTCGGCGTCGACCCGCACCCGCCGGCCCTCAAGGCCGACGACGTACGCGAACGGGAGGCCGCCGAGGTCGTCGCCGCGATCCGCACGGCCGTCGCGGAGAAGTGGCAGGTCTTCGACGAGCGGAACGTCGCGTGGCGGGATGTACAGCTGGACGACATCGCGGTGCTCGTGCCCGCTCGTACGTCACTTCCACAGCTCGAGGACGCGCTGGACGAGGCCGGCATCCCTTACCGGGCAGAGGCCAGCTCCTTGGTGTACCGCACACCGGAGGTGCGCGACCTGCTGATGACCGCCCGCGCGCTCGACGACCCGAGCGACCCTCTGGCGCTGGTCAGCGCGCTGCGCTCACCGGTGTTCGGGTGCGGCGACGACGACCTGTGGACGTGGAAGAAGGCGCGCGGGTCGTTTCACCTGCTGGCGCCGCCGCCGGAGGCCGTACCGGCAGACCATCCGGTGCGCGAGGCGGTGGCGTACCTGCGTGAGTTGCAAGACGAGCGGACCTGGCGGGCGCCGAGCGAGCTGCTCGACCGCATCGTCCGCGACCGGCGGATGCTCGAGGCGGGTGCCGACGGGCCGCGGGCCAGGGACGTGTGGCGGCGGCTGCGCTTCGTCGTCGACCAGGCGCGGGCGTGGAGCGAGGCCGAGCAGGGCGGGCTGCGCGCCTACCTGGCCTGGGCGCGCCGCCAGGGCGACGAGTCGGCGCGGGTGGCTGAGGCGGTGCTGCCCGAGACCGACACCGACGCGGTGCGGATCAGCACGATCCACGCCGCCAAGGGGCGGGAGTTCCCCGTGGTCATCCTGTCCGGGATGTCGAGCCGGCCGGGCGGCGGGCAACGTGGCGTCGAGGTGCTGTGGCCGCGCAACGGCGGCTACGAGGTCAGGCTAAACAAGTCGATCCAGACCGGTGACTTCGAGGCCGCCAAGCCGATCGACGAGCAGATGGACTACCACGAACGGCTGCGCCTGCTGTACGTCGCGAGCACGCGGGCGCGCGACCACCTCGTGGTCTCATTGCACCGCCTCGCGCGGAATAATCCGGCTACCGACGAGACCAAGCTGACAAACGCGGAGCTGCTCGCCGAGGCAGCCAAGGACGCACCGCAGATGGCGCCGCTGTCTGCGGTCGACGGCGAGGTGTCGCTCGGCCCGCCGCGGCCCCGTCCGACCCCACCGGCGCCGTACGACGAGTGGCTCGCTGGCGTGTCGGTGTCCCGGGAGGGAGCGCAGCGGCAGTCGGCGATCAGCGCGTCGAGCCTGGAGGGGACGGCGGCGACCGTGCCGCCGGCGCGCGAGCCGGCCGAGGTGACAGACCCGGCGGACCCCGGGTTGGTGAAGGGGCCGCGCAACCTCGAGCTGCCGCCGTGGAACAAGGGCCGTTACGGCACCGCCGTAGGCCGTGCCGTGCACGGTGCGTTGCAGACGGTCGACCTGCGCAGCGGCGCGGGCCTGGAGGATGCGGGCGCCGCGCAGTGTCTCGCCGAGGGCGTGCTGGAGCACCAGGACGTGGTGCTGGCACTGTGCCGGTCGGCGCTCGCCTCGGACGTCGTGCGGCGCGCCGCGGATCGACCGCACTGGCGGGAGACGTACGTCGGCACGACGCTCGACGACGGCACAGTCCTGGAGGGCTTCATTGACCTGGTGTACCGGGAGGACGACGGCTCGCTGGTGATCCTCGACTACAAGACCGACGCCGTGCCGGCGGCCGCGATCGACTCCCGAGTCGCGGTCTACCAACCCCAGATGGCCGCTTACGCCGAGGCATTGCGCCGCGCGACAGGTGGCCGAGTCGACCGCGCCGAGCTCGTCTTCCTGCACCCGAACGGAGCGATTGAGGTGCCGACAGATGTCGCGGCCGCCGCGGGCAGCACTGAGGACTGGCGACTGGCCTTCGCAACCGACAAGGCCAACGCGGCAGGCTAGTGCGCGCGATATGCGCATGGCTCGGGTCGGCAGCTATCTTGCGCGCTTCCTTCGACGGCCGGAGGCCTTCCGCTTTGCGGGCGCTGATCGCGGCAGCTGCTCGGCTCGCAGGTCGTCGCGGACATGCTCGATGACCTCACGGATGGGCTCCGGCCTCATCAGGTTGGCAAGCGCTGTCCGGATGAGCTGAGCCATGTAGTAGTTGGGCTCGCAGTCCAGGGCGCGCTCCACTGCCACGGCGGCCAGCGCACCCTCACCCTGGGCGTACGCCGCCCAGGCCAGCATCGTGCACACCGGGGCGGCGACCGGGTCGTCCGTGTGCCGGGCCAGCTCGACGAAGAGGCCGACGAACACCTCCAGGTCGTCCAAGGCCAACGTGAGGCCCTCGTCGCGGGTCCGCCGGTCTCGGAAGCCGAGAGCCAGCAGCGCCGCCTCGTCGGGGGTCACCTCGTGCGTTCGCTCCACCCACCGATGCAGGACTTGGCCCAACAGCGCGAGCGTCCGCTCCCGCAGCCCCGCCGGCCCCGCTTCGGCGACAAGACCCAGGGCGACGTCCGCAGCCCGGTCGTAAGCCTGAGTGCGCGCGGTCTGCCCGATCACGTTGCCCGGCGGCCGGATGCTGGCGGCCAACGCCGCCCGGTCGGGCAGCGGCGCCCTGCCCTGGTGGACCACCTCGGCGACATACCTGCCAGCTGCCGCCGTCAGCTCGACCGGCAGCGGCGTACCGGCGCTCGGGCAGCACGCTTCGTCGTCGCAGTGGTAGGACCAGCGGCGGCCATCACGCACCAGCACGGCGTCGACCACGTCGACCTCGCGCTCCTGCAGCCGCTGCACGAGCCGGTCAACGAGCTGCCGCCGGGGCAGATCCTCCCGCTCGTCAGCGCTCTCCGTGTAGCAGACGACGACGGCAGCCGACGCTTGCACTCTCGCGACCGCAGCAAGCAGCGGGGCGGTGACCGCCTCGTCGTGCTCGGAAGGCGCCAGGTCGACCCGGACCACCAGCTCATCGCGCCGCCGCGGCCCGCGCAGGCACATCAGTACGAGGCACTCGGTGGGGACGAAGCCGATCCGGTACGGCAACGCACCAAGGATGTCTTCGATCCCGGAGAACTTGACGACGGTCTGGACGGCGGGCTCCATGCGGCCAGCCTCGTTCGAGCGCGCCACGCCCGTCGGCTCCGGCCGGGCGACCTGTGGACGGATTGGGCTGAAGGCGCGCCTGTGGACAGAGGCCGGACGTGTCAGAGGGCGGAGGTAGCAAAGAGACCCCTAACCCAAGGAGGCAGCCATGGCACGTACGGTTCCCGACCCGGTTGAGCAGGCCGAACGCGTCGTCCGCAAGCGGCTGGTCGAAGTCGCCGGCCCGCGAGGCGCCGAGTGCCTGCCCTGCTATCTGCAGCGAGTGGTGTCCACGTACGGGTGCCACGGCACGCTGCAATGGACGCACCGATGGCAGGGGCACCAACGCACGCGAAGGGTACGGACCGGCGGTCTCACCCAGGGGCTGCGAGACCGCGGCGGATTCTGCGATTGCGAGGTGCTGATGAACGTCTACGACGTTGACCCGTGCGTGCCGGAAGAGGAACGCCGGCCTTGCGCCCGGGTCTGCTGAGACGCCCGTCGAGCAATTCGTCGCAGTGTGCGGCTCGATGGGCGGCTCACCGCTGATGGTCGTCGTCCCCCGCATCAGTCCGGGGGTGCGGCCGTTGACCTGCTGGGCTCACCGCCCGGCCGAGTGCGTGGTATCAAACCAGTACCGTGTCGGCATGGCCCTGACCGTACGTACCGACGCAGAGCTCGAGAAGGCCTTGACCGCGCTGGCTGCCTCCGAGGGAGCCTCTCGGCAGGAGATCATCAGACGCGCGGTGTTGGAACGCTACGAGCGGGCGGGACACGCCGCCGCAGTGCAGGACAGCTCGAGCCGCATGATTGCCAAGTGGGGGGACGTGCTTCAGCGGCTGGGCTCCGTGTGAGCCAAGTCGAGTACTTGGACCTGGAGGATCTGCTCGCCCTGGTGCGCGACCTAGGCGCCGGACCGGTGCGCGACGTCGGCTTGCTCAGCTCGGCAGCAGCCCGACCCCGATCCAGCGCCTTCGGTGAGGACGCTTACCCCACCATCGCGCTGAAGGCTGCCGCATTGCTGCATTCGGTCGCGCGCAACCACGCCCTGGTCGACGGCAACAAGCGCCTTGCCTGGCTTTCCGCGGTGGTGTTCCTCGACCTGAACCTCCATGCGCCGGAGCTGGCTGACGACGCAGCGTTCGACCTCGTCATGGACGTCGCAGCGGGCGCGGCAGAGGTCGAAGAGATCGCCGAACGGCTAGCAGTGCGGGCAAAGACGCCGTGACGACGTTGCCGCGCAGCCGCCCGCTGACCCGGGACGATTTGGCCGCGGCGCCTGATGACGGGCACCGCTACGAGCTCGTGGACGGCATCCTCGTCGTGACGCCGGCTCCCGGTCTGAGCCACCAGACGGTCGTCCTGCGGTTGGCTGCAGCACTGGAGGCTGCCCGGCCGAGCGCTCTGCGAGTGCTGACGGCGCCCTTCGACGTCGTCCTAGCCGCGGACACCGTCGTGCAGCCGGACGTGCTGGTCGCCCGACGCATGGATCTGACCGGCCGGGACCTGCCCGCCCCACCGGTGCTCGCGGTCGAGATTCTGTCGCCCAGCACCCGACGGATCGACCTGACGCTCAAGCGGTCGCGCTACGAGGCGGCCGGAGTTGGGTCCTACTGGGTCGTGGACCCCGATGAGCCGGGCCTGGTTGCCTGGGAGCTGGAGCTTGAGGGCAGCCGTTACGTCGAGGTGGGCCGGGTCAGCGGCGACGAGCCTTTCCGCGCCGAACGCCCTTTCGAGGTCGCCCTCGTACCCGCCGATCTCGCCGCCGACCGCTGACCCGCCGACCACTGCATTCACGTACGTCGGATCACCATTCACCTACTCTTACCGGGCGATGGCAACGCCGGACGAGCCGCCTCGGGTGGTCGACCTCCAGGCACGCCTCCCGGACCTGACGTTGCGCGACGAGCGGCGACTCGGGCGACGCCTGGACGGCGTACGGCGCATCCGCGACCCGCGCAAGCGCCACGCCACGCTCGACGACATGGCCGCAGCCATCGACGCTGCCGAGGCCAAAACGCAGCGGCGGCGAGCGAGCGTGCCGGTGATCACGTACCCGCCAGAGCTGCCGGTCAGCCAGCACCGGGACGAGATCCGAGCGGCGATACGCGATCATCAAGTCGTTGTCGTCGCCGGCGAGACCGGCTCGGGCAAGACGACGCAGCTGCCGAAGATCTGCCTGGAGCTCGGCCGCGGCATACGAGGCCAGATCGGGCACACGCAGCCACGCCGGCTGGCCGCCCGTACGGTCGCCGAGCGGATCGCCGAGGAGCTGCAGACGCCGCTGGGCGGCGCGATCGGCTACACGGTGCGCTTCACCGACAAGGCCGGGGACGACACGCTCGTCAAGCTCATGACCGACGGCATCCTGCTGGCCGAGCTGCAGCGCGACCGCGACCTGCTCGCGTACGACACCCTCATCGTCGACGAGGCACATGAACGCAGCCTCAACATCGACTTCATCCTCGGCTACCTGGCGCAGCTGCTGCCACGCCGCCCCGACCTCAAGGTCGTCATCACCTCAGCGACCATCGACTCGCAACGCTTCGCCGCGCACTTCGGCGACGCCCCGGTCGTCGAGGTGTCGGGGCGCACGTACCCGGTTGAGGTGCGCTACCGGCCGATCGTGGAGGACGCAGACGACGCCGACCGTGACCAGACGCAGGCGATCTGCGACGCGGTCGAGGAGCTGCGCGGCGAGGGCCCCGGTGACGTTCTGGTCTTCCTCAGCGGCGAGCGGGAGATCCGCGACACCGCCGAGGCGCTACGCCGCATGCACCTGCCCGACACCGAGGTGCTCCCGCTGTACGCGCGGCTGTCCGCAGCCGAACAGCACCGGGTGTTCGAGCAGCACCGCGGGCGCCGGATCGTGCTCGCCACCAACGTCGCCGAGACCTCCCTCACCGTGCCGGGGGTCCGGTACGTCGTCGACCCGGGCACCGCCCGCATCTCCCGCTACAGCAACCGGCTCAAGGTGCAGCGGCTGCCGATCGAGGCGATCTCGCAGGCCTCGGCCAACCAGCGCGCGGGTCGCTGCGGGCGGGTGGCCGACGGCATCTGCATCCGGCTGTACGCGGAGGACGACTTCCTCGCCCGGCCCGAGTTCACCGAGCCGGAGATCCTGCGCACCAACTTGGCGTCGGTCATCCTGCAGATGACCGCGCTGGGGCTCGGCGACGTCGCCGCCTTCCCGTTTGTGGATCCCCCCGACTACCGCAACGTCCGGGACGGCGTCGCGCTGCTGCACGAGCTCGGCGCGATCGACCCGGCCGAGCAGGACCCGCGCAAGCGGCTGACCCCGCTGGGACGCAAGCTCGCGCAGGTGCCCGTCGACCCGCGGCTGGCGCGCATGGTGTTGGAGGCCGACGCCAACGGCTGCGCCCGTGAGGTCACGGTCATCGTCGCCGCCCTGTCGATCCAGGATCCCCGCGAGCGCCCCGCCGACCGTCAGCAGGCCGCCGACGAGGCGCACCGCCGCTTCGCTGACGAGACCTCCGACTTCCTCTCCTACCTGCGGCTGTGGGAGCACGTAAAGGAGCAGCAGCAGGAGCTCTCGTCCAGCGCGTTCCGCCGGATGTGCAAGGCCGAGTTCCTGCACTACCTGCGCATCCGCGAGTGGCAGGACCTCGTCGCCCAGTTGCGTCAGGTAGCGAAGAGCATGGGCATCTCCGCCGCCAGCTCACCCGTCGCCTCGCCCGCCGACGTCGACCGGGTGCACCTGTCACTGCTCGCCGGACTGCTCTCCCACATCGGCGTCCGGGACATGCAGAAGCGGGACTACCTCGGGGCGCGCGGCGCCCGCTTTGCGGTCTTCCCCGGCTCCGCGCTGGCGCGCAAGCCGCCGAGCTGGGTGATGGCCGCCGAGCTGGTGGAGACGTCCCGGCTGTGGGGACGCGTGGTCGCGCGCATCGAGCCGGAGTGGGCCGAGCGCCTCGCGCAGCACCTGGTCAAGCGCAGCTACAGCGAGCCGCACTGGGAACGCAAGCGCGGCGCGGTGGTGGCGTACGAGAAGGTGACGTTGTACGGCGTCCCGCTGGTGACCGCCCGCAAGGTGGCGTACGGGCGCATCGACCCGCAGCTGTCGCGAGAGCTGTTCATCCGCCACGCCCTCGTCGAGGGAGACTGGCAGACCCACCACCGCTTCTTCCACGACAACCGCCGGCTGCTGGACGAGGTCGAGGAGCTCGAGCACCGCGTACGCCGGCGCGACATCCTCGTCGACGACGAGGCGCTGTTCGACTTCTACGACCAGCGGCTGCCGGCCGACGTGGTCTCGGCGGCCCACTTCGAGAGCTGGTGGAAGCAGGCTCGCCGCAGCCAGCCCGACCTGCTCGCGTTCTCCACCGCGATGCTGGTCAACGAGGACGCGGCCCGTGTCAGCGGGGCTGACTACCCGAGCACCTGGGTGCAGGGTGACCTGTCGCTGCGGCTGTCGTACCAGTTCGAACCCGGCGCGGACGCCGACGGGGTGACGGTGCACGTGCCGCTAGCGGTGCTCAACCAGCTCAGCGCCGACGGATTCGACTGGCAGATCCCGGGGTTGCGCCACGACCTGGTGACCGCACTGATTCGGTCGCTGCCCAAGGCCGTACGCCGCAACTTCGTCCCAGCGCCGGACCACGCCGCTGCCGTCCTGCGCCGGCTGACCCCGGGTGCGGAGCCGTTGCTCGACGCGCTGGCGCGTGAGCTGCGGGCACTGACCGGGGTGAGCGTGTCGCGTGAGGACTGGCAATGGGACCGGGTGCCCGACCACCTCCGAATGACCTACCGCGTGGAGGACGAAGGGGGCGCTGCCCTCGCCGAGGGCAAGGACCTCGACGCGCTGCGCCGGCAGCTGGCCGGGAAGTTGCAGTCGGCGCTGTCGGCGACGGCAGGCAGCCTCGAGCAGCAGGGGCTGCGGGACTGGAGCATCGGTGCGCTGCCTCGGGTCGTCGAGCACTACGACGGCGGGCACCTCGTCCGCGGCTACCCGGCGCTGGTCGACGAAGGGGCCAGCATCGCGGTCCGGGTGCTCGGCAGCGAGGCGGAGCAGCGGGGGGCCATGTGGCAGGGCACTAGGCGGCTGCTGTGGCTGAACGTGCCGGCGCCGGCGAGGTCCGTGCAGGGCGCGCTGAGCAACTCCACCAAGCGGGCCTTGGCGACCAGCCCGTACGGCAGCCTGACGGCGCTGCTCGACGACTGCACTGTCTGCGCGCTGGACTCGCTGCTAGCGGGTAGCGGCGGCCCCGCCTGGGACGCGGACGGCTTCGCCGCGCTGCTCGAGGCTGTGCGCGGAGGGCTCCGGGAGGCCGTACTCGACGTGGTGGCCGTCGTAGCACGCATCCTGGCCGGCGCCCGCAGCGTCGAGACGGGCATCAAGGCGACGACCAGCCTGGCGGTGCTGCCGGCGCTGACTGACATCCGGGCCCAGGTGTCGGCTCTGGTCTACCCGGGCTTCGTCTCGGCGACCGGCGCGCGCCGGCTGCCCGACCTGGTGCGCTACCTGCGCGGAGTCGAGCGTCGGCTGGAAACGTTGCCCAACAGCCCCGTCCGCGACCGGGAACGGCAAGCGCGGGTCGAGCACGTGCAGCAGGCGTACGCCCAGCTGCTCGCCGCGCTGCCGCCGGAGCGGCGGGCCGAGGCCGCGGTGCTGGAGGTCCGCTGGCTCATCGAGGAGTTGCGCGTCAGCCTGTTCGCGCAGACTCTTGGCACGCCGGTCCCGGTGTCCGACAAGCGGATCCTGCGCGCCATCGACCAGCTCGCCCCCTGAGCCCGTCCTGGCCCAGAGGTCAGCGCCGCCCGTGGCGGCAGGTTGCGTGGGGTCACGCCGGCGGGGGCGTCCTTCGGTCTTCCGGCAGCGTGTAACGCAGCTCGACGAAGTTGCCCCCCAGCACCTGGGTGCTGGTCAGCCGCAGGCCGGTGAGCCGCCGTGGAAGCAGCGGGGCGCCACCGCCGAGCACCACGGGTGCCACGCCGACGATGACCTCATCGAGCAGACCCGCGTCGGCGAACTGGCCGACGAGGTCTCCCCCGCCCACGAGCCAGATGTTCTGGCCACCCGCGGCGGAGACCATCTCCCGATGCACGGCGCGGACGTCCCCCGACACGAACCGGACGTCGGCCCCGGGGACAGGCGGCAGCTCGCGGTGGCCGAACACCCAGGTCGGGGTGTCGCCGTACCACGCGCGCCACTTCTCCGGTTGGTCGAGCACGTTCTCGTGGTCGAGCACCCACTCGTAGGTCGTCCGCCCCATCGCCGCCGCGCCCACACCGGCGAAGAAGGCGCCGAAGCGGTCCTCGGTCTCGCCGCTGGTGCCGTCGGCCTCGAACAGCCAGTCGAGGGAGTTGTGCTGGTCGGCGATGAACCCGTCCAGACTGCTGGCCGTGTAGTACTGCGTCCTGGTCACGTCACAGGCTGCCGTATTGAGCCGCCGGGACTAAGACTGCTTTTAGGCACCAAGAACGGTCCAGGCGAGGCTGCGTGCTGTCTGTGCCAGCCGCACGTGGTAGTGAGGATCCGCAGCGTTGGCGCACCGGCACGGTCTCGCTCAGCGCCCGGCGTTCAACAGAAGCGTGAGGCCTATCGACAGTGCGACCGACACCAGGATCATCACGAGGCAGCCGACTCCGCCGCCCAAGGGGCGTACGCGTACAGGGCTCACGGCGTCCATCCAAGGCGATGTGGTTGTGATGTTCCGTCGGCCTGACGGACGCATCCTGAAGGCATCACCGTAGCCGACGGCGGCGGTCGCGAGGCGCCCGGCTATGGCGCCGACATTCGCTCGGGCCTAGACATTGGGGCGCGGACCGGTCAGCCCGCCGCCGACCTGGTCGGCCAAGTCCGCAACGGCTTCGACGAGTTCTGGCCCGTCGAGCAACGCGGGGTCGTTGTGGTCGGCACCTTCCACCTCCACCAGCGCGTGCAGGTGTACGGCCGCCCGGGCCACCGCCACACTCTGCTCAGGCGGCACGATCGAGTCCGCGCCGCCGTACACCACGCTCACCGGGGCCCGGATGCGGGCGACTTGCTCACGCACCGGGTATCGCTCCCGCAGCAGCGCCCGTACCGGCAGGAAGGGGTAGTGCTCCTGACCGACCGCGGCGAGGTCGGTGAACGGCGAGCGCAGCACCAGGCCGGCCGGTGGGTGTTCGGTGGCCAGCTCGGTCACGACTGCCGCCCCCAGGCTCTCGCCCAGGTACAGGATCCGGTCCGGACGCACGCCGACGTCGTCGACGAGGTACGCGCGCGCGGCGCGGACGTCCCGGGCGAGTCCCTCCTCGCTGGGGCTGCCGGGGTTGCCCCCGTACCCGCGGTAGTCGAAGAGCAGGACCGCCAGGCCGCGCCGGGACAGCGCCTCGGCCAGCGGTGCCCGCAGCGAGCGGTCGCCGGCGTTTCCGTTCGCCACCAGCACGGTGATGCCACGCTCCGGCGGCCGTGCGGGCACGTACCAGGCGCCCAGGCGTAGACCGTCGCTGGTTTCGAGCACGACATCACGGGCTCCGGGCAGCACCGCAGCGGCCGGGGGCACCGGTGCGGTTCCCGGGAAGTAGATCAGCTGACGTTGCATGGTCCAGAGCATGGCGACGACCAGGAGCAGGACTGCGGCCAGGAAGGCTGCGGTGCGCGCTGAGAGGACGCCGACATCCTCCATCAGCCCTCCTCGGTCAGCGACATCCGCATCGAGATCACGCGTGGCGCGGCGAAGCGTGATCTCAAGTCGGCTCAGTCGGTCAGCTGAGCCTGACCCACGGCGCCCGGAGCACGTCGCGGCAGACCTCCATCTGCCCACGGTGCTGGGCTAGCTCCTCATAGATGTGCAGCAGCACACCGCCCTGGGTGGAGGTCATCGGCTCCGGGCAGTCTTGCGGCGGATTGCGCGGCGGTGCGAACGCGTCGAAGTCGGTCATGTCCGACACCAGCTGGGCGCGAGCGCGGCGTACCCGTGCGACGAGTTCGGCAACCGCGCCGCTGGCCCGAAACTCCGCGTCTCGATCCCGCTCGATTGCGCGACCCGCGACGACGTGGCCGCCCCAGTACTCCATGACCCCGAGGCAGTGGGTGAGGACCGCGTACGGCGAGTTGGCGCCGGGGACGTCGGGCCGCTGGTTGGCCACCTCGTCGCCGAGCTCGGTCACGATCGCGACCATGCCGTCGAGCGCCTCGTCGACGTAGAAGAGGTAGTCCTCGACCGAAATCACGTCAGCTTCCCCGTGCCTGACAGCCACTGTCGATGATTGACATCCCTGGCTCTTCCGAGATGAGGCTTTCTACCATCCCATCGTACAGCCGACGCTGGACCCTCCTAACGCGATTCGAGGTATGTGACGACGGCACGCACACGCCGATGTGTTGTGCCGTCGTCCTGCAGCCCGAGTTTGGTGAAGATCGACCGCATGTGGGCTTCCACGGTGCGCTCGGACAGCGCGAAGACCGTGGCCACGGCCGTGTTCGACTGCCCCTCGGCGACCAGCGACAGGATCTCCAGCTCACGCTGGGTTAGCGCGTCCAAGGCCGAGGCCGCGCGTGACTTCACCAGGGCCTGGACGATCTCGGGATCGAGGGCGCTCCCGCCGCCGGCAACACGCTGCAGGGCGTCCTCAAACTCGTCCAGACGCAGCACCCGGTCTTTCAGCAAGTAGCCGAATCCAGGCGTCCCGAGGAGGCCAAGACAATGCCCCAGCTCGATGTGCTGCGAGAGCAGCAGGACGCCGGTGTTCGGATGGGACGCACGAAGGATGACGGCTGCCTTGGCACCGTCGGACTCGAGGTCAGGTGGCATGCGGATGTCGACGATCGCGAGGTCCGGCGCGTGCTCAGCGACGGCCTCGACCAGTGCGACGGCATCTCCGACCGCTGCGACGACCTTATGGCCGGACTCGCCGAGCAGCCTCGCCAGACCCTCGCGGAACAGCACCAGGTCCTCGGCCACGACGATGCGCATCCTCACAACACCGCCGTGATCGTCGTGCCAATGCCCGCAGGGCTCTCGACCGTGATTCGGCCGCCGATGGAGGAGACGCGGTCGCGCAGGGACGTTAGCGAGCCGTGCGACGGCACCCCGCCTACACCGTCGTCGACGACCTGCACGGCAAGTGAGTCCCCGGCCTTCTCGACGCTGACCCGGATGCGCGACGCCTGCGCGTGTTTGAGTGCGTTCGCGACGGCCTCCGACGCGATCAGGTACGCGGTGAGGGTGCGAGAGTCGTCAATCGCGCCCACCTTGCCGACGGCCAGGTCCAGTGGAACCGGTGACGACTCCTTCAACTGTTCCAAGGCAGGGCCGAGACCATCGTCAAGGCGGCTCGGCCGCACGCCACGGGCGAGCCGTCGCAGCTCCTTGACCGTCTCCTCCAACTCGGCGACTGCGGCGTCGACCTCGGAGGCCTGCCGTGGGCCCAGACCCCGCTGCAGCGATCGCAACCGCATCCCGGTGGCGACGATGCGCTGCTGTGCGCCGTCGTGCAGATCGCGCTCGAGGCGTCGCCGTTCGGCTGCGGAGGCCTCAGCCAGGCGGGTCTGGCTCCGCCGCAGGCCCAGCCGGAGGCGACTCACCTCGATCGGCACCCAGGCGGCACGTACCAGCGCCGCAGCGCGTCGGCGGGCCCGAGCCGAATCGCGGCTCAGGACCAGACGAGCCACGCTGTCGCCTCCGCTCTCCAAGACGACACCACCGGGCAGGTCGACCGCCTGGCCGGTCAGATCGACCCACCCCTCACCGTCGGCGAGCATCAGGCGCAGTGCGGCATCGCCCTGCGCCTCACGCAGTGCCGACTCGACCTCCTCGGGCTGACGCTGCCCGCCGCGCACCTGGGCAGCAAACCGTTCCACCTGTACCACCGCCACATGTCGGTCTCGGTCGATGACCCGGGCGATGCCCTCACTGACGTACCGGTGCGTGGGCAACAGGGCCAGGGCTGTCACGAAGGCCGCCGCCGTCGAGCCGATCGCCGTATGGCGATGCACGACCTGACCGACGCCTAAGACGACCGCACCGAAGGTCGCCGCGGATGCGAGGAGTGTCAGGACCCAGGCGGCACCATCGCTGAGGATGCGGTCAATGTCGAAGAGGTCGTGGCGCACGATCGCGACACCGACGGCGAGCGGAATGAGCACCGCGATGCCCATCACAAAGGGCGTGTAGGCGACGGCGAGGGATGCGCCAAGGGCTTCGAGCACCCATCCGGTAACCAGCAGGGCAACCACGAGCGCACCCGCGAGCACCAGCCAGCTGAATTGCACACGCTCCAGATCTGAACCACGCCGATAGCGGATGAACACCGACGCGACGGCCAGGATCATCGTGAGGCCAACGAGCGTCAGACCGAGCAGCACCGCGATAAGTGCTGCGCCCGTCGGCTCGTCACTTCCCCACAGACCGCACAGGATTAGCACACCACCCAGAATGAACAGCCACGGAACGAAGCTCCAGGGCCGCCCCCGCAAGCGTCCATCCGGAAAGGCCAGCAACAGGGCAAGCAGTCCGGCCAGATTGATCGGCCAGATCCCGTCATTTATCACATGCGCGTGCGACGCCAGTTGATCGCCGAACGCACCCGCAGCCACACCGTCGACACTGCGCACCAGTCCCGTTGCGCCGCTGCACCAGGCCAAGGCTGGTCCCACGGGCGAGGCCGGGAGGCGCATGACGATGACCCAGGCCATCACCAGCGCCACCAGGCCGGTGCCATCGACGGCCGCAGCCACCACCTCGCCGGCGGCCAGTTCCAGGAGCACGGCAGCGACGACGAAGACCGTCGCCAAAGCCGTAAGGAGCCGCGTGGCTAGAGGTCGCACCTGACCATCGTGGCAAGGAATCGATCCACATGGATCAGTGGTGGCACCTAGGGCTAACCCCGAGCCCGGGGCCGCGCTCGCGCCGATGCTCGCCGGGATACGGCCCGAGGACGCTGAGGTGTCACGTCCGATCCTGAAAGGACCCCCTCATGAACGTCATCTACACCGTGCTGTTCGCCTTCGCCATCGGGTTCTTCGTCAAGCACAAGGGCATGGCCGTGCTGACCTACCTGGTCGTCGGCTCCCTCCTGTTCACCTTCCAGTCCGTCAACCTGCTGCTTGAGTGGGCCGACGGGAGTGAGGCCGCCTTCGGCCCGTTCCCTGACTACGAGTCCGCCAAAGTCATCGGCTACGGCCTCGTCAACCTCATCATCACGGCGGTCGGGATCGGACTGGTGCTGCTCGGCGCCAAGGTCGGCGCCAAGCACGCGGCGAAGAAGTCAGTCGTCAGCGTCGACTGAGGCTTCCGGCTGGAGTGCAGCGGCTTTTCGCTGCTTTCGGGTGAGGCTCTGCTGGTCCGCCGAGGGTTGCCCTACCCGGGACTATCTCGGCCTCCGTGCGCCACGGCGGTTAGCTGCACCCGCTCGTGGAGCCGCAGCCTTCGCAGACGTAGCAGGACCCGGCCGGGCGCATCTTCGTGCCGCAGGTGAAGCACAGCGGCGCGTCGGTCGACGTCCCCTGCAGCGCCTCGATCAGCTCCGCCGACGTGTGCGCCTCCTGCGGTGCAGGCCGGACGGCTGCCGACTCGACGGACCCCGCCTCCTCGGAGTCTGCTGGCGACGACTCGACGGGAGCCGTCTGGCGCATCGTCTCGACGTCGACCTCCTCAGCCGGCGCGTACGAACCGGTCTCGAGCTGGCGCGCCCGCTCCTCCGCGGTGTAGATGCCGAGCGCCGATCGCGAATCGAACGGCAGGTGGTCCAGCGCCAGCCGGCGGAAGATGTAGTCGACGACGCTCGCCGCCATCCGCACGTCCGGGTCGTCGGTCATGCCCGCCGGCTCGAAGCGCATGTTGGTGAACTTGGCGACGTACGTCTCCAGCGGAACGCCGTACTGCAGGCCGATGGACACCGCGATGGAGAACGCGTCCATCATCCCGGCGAGCGTCGAGCCCTGCTTGCTCATCTTGAGGAAGAGCTCGCCGAGCCCGTTATCGGGGTAGGAGCCGGCCGTCATGTAGCCCTCGGCGCCGCCGACTGCGAAAGACACGGTCTTGGACGGCCGCGACTTCGGCAGCCGCTTGCGCGTCGGCCGGTGCTCGACCTCGACGACGCCGTCCTCGTCCTGCTTCTTTTTGCCGTCGGAGAGGGGCTGGCCCACCTTGGAACCGTCGCGGTAGATAGCCAGGGCCTTGAGCCCGAGCTTCCAGCCCTGGTAGTAGATGTCGGCGACGTCCTCGACACTCGCCGACTCCGGCACGTTCACCGTCTTGGAAATTGCACCCGAAACGAAGGGCTGAGCGGCAGCCATCATCCGCACGTGGCCCATCGGCTTGATCGCCCGCTCACCGACGGCGCAGTCGAAGACCTCATAGTGCTGCGGCTTGAGACCGGGCGCGTCGACGACGTGGCCGTGCTCGGAGACGTACGCGACGATCGCCTCGACGGTCTCCTCGGCGTAGCCCAACTTGCGCAACGCGCGCGGCACCGTCTGGTTGACGATCTGCATCGAACCGCCACCGACCAGCTTCTTGAACTTGACGAGCGAGAAGTCGGGCTCGATACCGGTGGTGTCGCAGTCGAGCATGAAGGAGATGGTTCCCGTGGGGGCGATCACACTGGCCTGTGAATTGCGCCAGCCGTTGCGCTCGCCAATGCGGAGCCCGTTCTGCCACGCCTGCGTCGCCAGCTCGTGGACCGAGCGGTCGAGGTCGTGCAACGTACGGATGGCGTCGTTGGCGGCGGCGTGCTTGCGCATCACCCGGGTGTGGGCAGCCCAGTTGCGCTCGTAGCCGTCGTAAGGGCCGACGACGCCGGCGAGCTCGGCCGAGCGCTTGTACGCCGCGCCGGTCATGAGCGAGGTGATCGTGGCGGCGAAGGCACGCCCCCCCTCGGAGTCGTATCCGCGCCCGGTCGCCATGAGCAGCGCGCCGAGGTTGGCGTACCCGATGCCGAGCTGGCGGTACGCCCGCGTTGTCTCCGCGATCGCCTGGGTCGGGAAGTCGGCGAAGCAGATCGAGATGTCCATCGCGGTGATGACCAACTCGACGGCCTTGCGGAAAGACTCGGCGTCGAAGGTGTCGTCGTCCCGCAGGAACTGCAGCAGGTTGAGTGAGGCGAGATTGCACGACGAGTTGTCGAGGTGGACGTACTCGGAGCACGGATTACTCGCGGTGATTCGTCCGCTTTCCGGGCAGGTGTGCCAGTCGTTGATGGTGTCGTCGTACTGGATGCCGGGGTCGGCGCACTCCCAGGCTGCCTGCGCCATCTTGCCGAACAACTCTTTGGCCTGGACGGTCTCCAGGACGCGGCCGTCGAGCCGTGCCCGCAGCGCGAACTCAGCGTCCTCCTCGACCGCGCGCATGAACTCGTCGCTGACGCGCACGGAGTTGTTGGCGTTCTGGTATTGCACGGAGGTGATGTCCCGACCGCCGAGGTCCATGTCAAAGCCGGCGTCGCGCAGCGCGCGGATCTTGTCCTCCTCGCGCGCCTTGGTCTCAATGAACTCCTCGATGTCGGGGTGGTCGACGTCAAGGACGACCATCTTCGCCGCACGACGGGTGGCGCCGCCAGACTTAATGGTGCCGGCCGACGCGTCAGCTCCGCGCATGAAACTCACCGGACCGGAGGCCGTACCGCCGCTAGACAGCAGCTCCTTGCGCGATCGAATCTTCGAGAGGTTGAGCCCCGCGCCGGAACCGCCCTTGAAGATGAGCCCCTCCTCGCGGTACCAGTTGAGGATTGAGTCCATCGTGTCGTCGACCGCGAGGATGAAGCAGTTGTGTACGCGCAGGCCGCCTGAGAGGTACTCCCCGCTCTCGGTCTGGATGTCGTAGACGTCCAAGGCGCCGAGAGACGAGATTCGAGCTATCTGCACTAGTCGGCGGTCGTTGCCGCCGACCTCCGGCTCGCAGTGCAGCAGACGGTCACCAGCGGCCAGCGTACCGGCCTCCACGAAGTCACCGGACACGTCGTCGCACGCCTTCCACACGAGGTGGTCGGCCGTGACGTCGAGGGTGTAGCCCGCCTTCGTGTGGAGCCGCAACACCTCTTTGGTGCCGTTCGCCTTGACGGCGACGATCCGAGTGAGACCGTGCGCGTCGTACACCTTGGTGCCGATCGCGTTGTCCTCGACGAGCTTTCCGATGGGGACGAGCCCACCAGGTGTGCTGACCAGCGAGTCATACGGTTGGCACGCGCTGACCTGCTGGGGCGACGGGGTCCCGACGTTGAACCACACGGGGCTGTTGAAGCTGAAGACCTGGTGCAGCAGCATCCAGGTCAGCTCGTGCTCGAAGACCTCGGCGTCCTCCCCGCTGGCGAAGTAGCCGTGCTCCTCCCCCGCCGCCCGGTAAGTCTTGACCACCCGGTCGATGAGCTGGCGCAGGCTCCACTCGCGCCCCTCTGTGCCGACGGCGCCGCGGAAGTACTTCGTGGTGACGATCGACGACGCGTTGACGCTCCAGAAGTCGGGGAACTCCACGCCACGCTGCTCGAAGAAGACCTCGCCGGTCTTCCAGTTGTTCTGCACGACGTCGCGGCGCTCCCAGTCGACCTCGTCGTACGGGTGCACGCCCGGGGTGGTGAAGACGCGCTGGATCCCGAGGCCGCTCCTCCCTGCATGGCGCGGTCCGCGCGGGTCGTTCACCGTGTCGGTCATGGTCTGCCTCTCCTGATCCAGAAGGTCGCTGCTGCTGGTCTCTGCTATCCGGTGCGGACGCCGTGCGTCAGCCGCTCGTGCTCGAACGTTCCCGCGGAGCCGGCTCCGGCACGGTGTCGCCACGCTCGGCACGCAGCACCGCGATGGCCGCCGCGAAGTCCTCGAGCGACTCGAAGTTCTGGTAGACGCTCGCGAAGCGCAGGTAGGCGACTTCGTCGAGCTCGTGCAACGGCCCGAGCAGAGCCAGGCCGACCTCGTGGCTGGGAACCTCCGGTGTCCCTATCGCCCGGACCCGCTCCTCGACCTGTTGGGCGAGCAGCGCGAGCGCGTCCTCGTCGACCGGGCGACCCTGGCAGGCCTTGCGCACTCCGGCGACGACCTTGGCCCGGCTGAACGGCTCGGTGACGCCTGAGCGCTTGACCACCGCGAGCGTCATCGCCTCCACCGTGGTGAACCGCCGCTCGCACTCCGGGCACTGCCGACGGCGGCGTACGCCAGTGCCGTCGTCGGCTGTCCGGGAGTCGACGACCCGACTGTCGGGGTGCTTGCAGAAGGGACAGTGCACTTTGGCCCCTCCTCTCCGTGCACCGCAGCTGGGGACCGTCCGGTGGATCTCCTGGGGAGAACCTGTGGAGGACGCACCACAACCTGTGGACGACTTACAGCCCTGTAACTACTACATCTTGGGCCACCGTACGCGCTCCGCCTCAACCGCGCAACAAGGCGAGACGGCGCCCGACCCCAGTCCACGGAAGTGCAGTGCAGGTCAGCCCCACGACCCACGCCTCGGCGTCGGCGTGTCGCCTCATCCGAGTTGTCCGGCCGCACTTCAGCCCGCGGGCACGACGAGCTGTAGGCCAGGCGTTATTCCGTCCGCTGCGTCCAGGCCGTTGAGGTCCTCGATCACGTTGATGGTGGACCGTGGATCCGCGGACGGGAGGGCAGCCGCGGCGATGTCCCACAGCGTGTCACCCGGCCGCACGACCACGGTGCGCGTCGCCGCCGGGTCCGACTGCCCCGCCGTACCCACCGCTCCCCCGAACGCGCCGGCAACCAGCGCCGAGACCGCAAGAATGGCCACCGCCAGCACCGCCACCACCAGCGCTGCCTGACCGCGTGCAGTCAGCCGGATCGGCGCAGGCGTGGTCCCAGCCGGCTGCCGACGCGGTGCCGGGCAACGCGCCGGCGCCCGCGGAACCGGTCTGAGGGAACCCGCCACTGCCCGACGGCGTGTCGGTTGAGGCGCCGGCCGAAGGACCGTCACTGTCGCGAGGCGATGCTCCGTAGCGGGTTCGGTCTCTACTTCCTGCCACGCCACCGGTCGACGGTCCAGGATCGTTGTGGTCATGTCGTCCTCCTCGTACGAGCGCCCCCAATCGAACGCATGTACGAGTTGTACAGCACCCCTCTGACAGAGTCGAGACACGTTCGAACGTGTGTTTGAACTTGTCGGTTCCGCGGAGTAGCGTCGCCGCCGGTGGTGATCATCAGAGTCGGGAGGGTGCCGTGCCCAGGCGAGGCCGCCGGAATACCGATGCCAGTAACCAGGACCGCCACGAGCTGTCTCCGGGTGGGGTGGTCCGCCAGCTCCCGGACCGAGTGGAGGACGCATCTGGCCTGACCCCGCGACAGCACCGGGTGCTCGACGTGATCCGCGATGCCGTCGAACGCCGCGGCTATCCCCCGTCAATGCGTGAGATCGGCGAGGCCGCCGGGTTGTCCAGCCCGTCGAGCGTGTCCCACCAGCTGCGCACGCTCGAGGCCAAGGGCTTCATCCGCCGTGACCCCAACCGGCCGCGCGCCCTTGAGGTGCTGTCCCCGCAGGAGGTGCAGCAGGCGGAGGGCGGCGCCGGCGGCGCGTACGGGGGCGCCTCTGCCGACAACCGGCCGGCGCCGTCGTACGTCCCCCTGATCGGCACGATCGCAGCCGGTGGCCCGATCCTCGCCGAGGAGGCTGTCGAGGACGTCTTCCCGCTGCCCCGCCAGCTGGTAGGCGACGGCTCGCTGTTCCTGCTTAACGTGAGCGGCGACTCGATGGTCGATGCCGCCATCTGCGACGGCGACTGGGTCGTGGTCCGGCAGCAGCCGAACGCCGAGAACGGTGAGATCGTCGCCGCGATGATCGAGGGCGAGGCCACGGTCAAGACACTCAAACACCGCGACGGTGAGGTGTGGCTGTTGCCGCACAACCCGGCGTACCAGCCCATCCCTGGCGGGGCGGCGGTCATCCTCGGCAAGGTCGTGGCCGTGCTGCGCCGGGTGTGACACCTGGCGCACTGACGGCGGTCGCTGTAGCCGTCGCTGTTGGGGCCTTCGCTCAGGCGACGACCGGCTTCGGCTTTGCGCTGGTGGCCATCCCGCTCGTGGCGCTCTTGGTCGACCCGGTGCCCGCGGTGGTGGGCGTGTCGCTGGTCAGCGTTCCGCTCACCGTCGGGGTCGCCGTCCGCGAGCGTGAGCACGTCGACGGCCGGCCGGTTGCCGTGCTTGCCGGCGCGTCAGCGCTCGGGATGCCGCTGGGTTTGGTTGTCCTCACGCAGGTCGGCGACCGGGTGCTCACGGCCATCATCGCCGTGGCGGTGCTCGCCTTCACCGCACTGCTCGCGCTAGGGCTGCACTGGTCGGCGGCGGTACGGGTGCAGGCGCTGGCCGGCCTCGTCGCGGGCACCCTCTCCACAGCCACCGGGATGAACGGGCCACCGCTCGTCATCACCCTGCAGGCCCTCGGGCTCGACCCGCGGACGTTTCGAGCCACGATCTCGGCGGTGTTCGCCTGCTCGGGAACACTTTCCATTGTCGGCTTTGCCCTGGCCGGTCAGGTCGACCGCACGGCGTTGACCGTCGCCGCCGCAGGGCTGCCCGGCCTTGCCTGTGGCTGGCTGCTCGGGGATCGGGTGTTCGCCCGGCTCGAGGCCGAACGGTTTGGCCGCGTCGTGCTCGCTGGTCTGACCGTGACCGCGCTCGTGGCGCTGGCGCGGGCGGTCAGTGGTTGACGGATCAGCTCTCCCGGCGTACGTCGCCCGGCAGCTTGTCCGGCCGTAGGCCTCGCCACGACGGGTGGCGCAGCCGCCCGTCCCGCGTCCACTCCGCGAACACCACCTCGCCGACGAGTCGCGGCGTCACCCAGTGCGCGTCGCGGGCATGCGGGCGCGGCACCTCGTCGCCGAACGGCGGGGTCTTGCGGCTGAGCCGCCGCAACCGCGCGGCCAGGTCGTCGAGCATCTTGTGGGTGAAGCCGGTGCCGACGTGGCCGGCGTACAGCAGCCGCCCCGACTCGTCCGGCACGCCCAGCAGCAGGGACCCGATGCCACCCGTGCGACGGCCTCCGCCCGGCTTCCACCCGCCGATGACGACCTCTTGCATCCGCTCGTGCTTGACCTTGACCCAGCTGCGCGCCCGCCGGCCCGGCTCGTACGGCGCATCCACCCGCTTGGCGAGGACACCCTCGAGGGCCAGCACCCGCGACGAACGCAGCGCCGCCGGGCCATCGCCGGCGAAGACCGGCGGCACCTGCCAGCGCGGCCCCTCCAGACCCAGTTCCGCCAGCAGCGCTCGACGCTCCTGCCACGCGAGGTCGAGCAGGGGGCGGCCGTCCAGCCATACCAGGTCGAAGAGCAGGTAGGACACGGGCACCCGGTCGAGGAGGGCGCGTGGCGGCCGGACGACGTGCATGCGTTGCTGCAGGTGACCGAACGACGGCCGCCCGGTCTCGTCGACCGCGATCACCTCACCGTCGAGGACCGCGCGGGTTGCCCCTAGGGCCTCGGCGAGCCCGCGCAGCTCGGGATAGGTAGCGGTCACATCCCGGTCGTTGCGGCTGAGCACACGTACGGTCCCTCGGTCGACGTAGGTCACCGCACGGATGCCGTCCCATTTCATCTCGAAGGCCCAGCGGTCGTCGTCGGCGAGGTCGGCCAGCGAACCGGCGGTCGCGAGCATGGGGCGCACGAGCTCGGGTATCGGCTCTGCGGTCGGGTCGACCGGCGGGTCCATCCGATGGATCATCCAGTCGTCGCCGCGAGTGCGGAACAGCACGTACCGCCCCTGCACCCGCACCCCGGACAGCACGACTTTCACCTCGTCGTCGGTCCACTTCTCGACCGTGTACCGACCGCGGTCCCAGATGCTGACCTGACCGCCGCCGTACTCCCCAGCCGGGATGTCACCGGCGAACTGCGCGTACTCCAGCGGGTGGTCCTCCGTGTGCACGGCGAGGTGGTTGCGGGCGGGGTCGTCGGGGACGCCCTTCGGCAGCGCCCACGACACCAGCACACCGCCGCGCTCGAGCCGGAAGTCCCAATGCAGCCGCCGCGCGTGATGCTCCTGGATGACGAAGGTGTCCTCGTCACCGCGCGGAAGCGGCCCTTCGGGCGGTACGGGCTCCGGCGTCCGGTGGACGTCCCGCTTGCGGCGGTACGTGGACAGCCGGTCCGGCACGGCTCAGCCGGGACCGTCGTCGACGAGCTGGGTGCGAGCCTCGAGGACGTCGACATTGGTGCTCACCCGCTGCACCAGCGGGTCGAGGGGTATCTCGATGCCACCGACGGTGAGCGTGGCCGTCCATGTCCGGGTCAGCGTGATCGTCTTGGCTCCGCGCGTCTCGTACGCCGAGGCGACGTAGTAGTCCGGGTGCTCAAGTGCCGACGTGCCGTCGTACGGCCGACCCGGTCCCTGCTGTTGCGCACCCGTACCGAAGTTCCAGCCGTACGCCGCCGTCGCCTGCACCTCCCCGGGCACCGGTTGGGTGATCTCGAAGCCCACGGGCTGCGCCGGCTGGGTCCACACGATGACCGGCAGGTTGACCACTCCGCGGCCCTCGGGCGCGACGCTGATCTGCGGCTCGCCGACGAGGGCGATCAGCCGCTCCCGCACACTCGCCGTGAGGTCGGGCACGGACCAGGTGCGGTCCGGCCCGAAGCACGCATCGCCGACCTGGCGCCACTCGCGTGCGGCGGGCGGCACGGGGATGACCGACCGGATGACTCTTTGGTATCGCCAGAACAGGATTTGGTTCGGCGGGCACTGCGTGCTCTGGGTCGCATTGAGGCACAGGTAGTCGCCGAAGTCACCGTTGTCGCCGGGCACAGCGTTGGCAGGGCACGCTGGCGTGTAATGAACCTCTAGGGTCACCTTCGGCTTCTCGACGGTCTCCGTCACGACCGGAGTCCTCGACAGCGTCGTCCCGTCGAACGTGTAGACGTAACCGTTTCTTGTCACCTTCGGGCAGTTGTCTCCGTAGAAGCCGCAGTCCTCCCCAGCCAGCGCTGCGGGAGAGATGAAAGCACCCCAGCAGATAACCGTCAGGGCTAAAAATAGCCGCAGTAACGAGGCAGCGGTCATCACGATGGGCCCAGGGCAAGGAGGTCCTGAATGATCCAGCTATCGTTCTGCTTGACCAGGTTGAAGACGTAGTCGGCGACCGGCGAACGCGGCACCTCCTTGATAACGTTTCCGTCGGCGTCTAGGAGCTCCCCCGGCCTGGACTGCACGGTTGCGCGGACCAGGACCACCGACCCCTTCCGTGCGTCGACTTGCGTCTCCAGCACCTGTTGCGTGCCACCGCGGGCACGTTGTCCATCCTGACGTACGGTTTCTACGTCGGTCTGGACGGAGATGCATGTCTGACAGCTTTCGACATAGAATGCTCGTAATCGAGCAGGACTGGCCATGCCGGTCAATGCCTTGTTAGCTTGTGTCCAAAAGCGCTCGACGAAGGCGACGGCTGAGGCGGCTTCCTCCTGGCTGATGTCAACGC
>JAUJNY010000002.1:0-15869 GCA_030447955.1 Jiangellales bacterium | reverse complement strand
AAGCGCTCGACGAAGGCGACGGCTGAGGCGGCTTCCTCCTGGCTGATGTCAACGCCCGGCTTGATGCTGACGCTGGGCGAGACGCTGGGCGACGTACTCGGCGGCGAGCTGGGCTCCTTGGTTGGCGCCTTCGGGGTCGTCTGCTCTGTCGGGGACGGCGAGGCCGTTTCCGACGGGACGCTGGGCAACGACGGCAGGGGCTGAGCCCCGTCCACCGACCCGCCGCATGCTGCCAGGCTCAGCGCGGCGCCGAGGACGACACCGACGGCCCCCGCGCGAGCGAGCATGGCTCGGACTATACGGACGGCCCGGCGACCTGTAACCCCCTCATCCACAGCCTTCACGGCCCTCAGCCCAGGCTGTGCCGCAACACCTCGGTAACCGGCTCCACCGGCGGGGCAGCGGCGTCGATCCGGCGCAGTGCCGCAAGAGCGGCATCGTGGGAGACCGTCCGCCACATCGGCGGGAGTGAGGCCATCAGGTACGGCCCGTACCGCGCGGTGACCAGCCGCGGATCCAGGACCGCCACCATCCCGCGATCCGAGGCTCGGCGGATCAGCCGACCCGAGCCTTGCGCGAGGAGCAACGCCGCGTGTGCAGCAGCCACGGTCATGAACCCGTTGCCGCCCGCCGCCGCCACCGCGCGCTGCCGTGCCGACATCAGCGGGTCGTCCGGGCGGGGGAACGGCAACCGGTCCATCACCACGAGCTGGCACGCCGACCCGGGAACGTCCACCCCCTGCCACAGCGACAAGGTCCCGAACAGGCACGTCTCCGCTTCGGCAGCGAAGCGCCGCACCAGCGCCGGCACCTGGTCCTCCCCTTGCAGGAGCACCGGCACCGCGGGCAGGCGCTCACGTACGGCCACCGCTGCTTGCTCAGCGGCCCGCCGCGAGGAGAAGAGCCCGAGCGTACGGCCGCCGGCCGCCTCCACCAGGGCGGCGAGCTCGTCCAGCGCCGGCTCGGAGAGCCCGTCGCGACCCGGGGCCGGCAGGTGCCGCGCGACGTACAGGATCGCCTGCCGGGCGTAGTCGAACGGGGAGCCCACATCCAGCCCGCGCCAGGTCGGTGCCGGATCGCCCTCGAGCAGCCCGAGCGCTCCGGCAACCGCGTCGAACGAACCCCCCAGCTGCAGGGTCGCCGACGTCAGCACCGCCGTCGTCCGCCCGAACAGCCGCTCGCCCAACAGAGCGGCCACAGTCAGCGGCGCCACGCGTAGCACCGGGGCCCCGCCCTCAGTCCCCTCTACCCACACGACGTCGTCTTCGCCGCCCGCGGCGACCCGCGACGCGATGTCGTACACCTCGTCGAGCCCGGCCCGCGCCTGCCGCCGTACCGCCTCCCGATCCGGCTCCTCCGCCGACGGCCCCCGGGCGAAGCCGGACTGCGCCGCCCTGGCCGCGTCGCGTACGCCGGCGACCGCGTCGCCGAGCGGCTCCGGCAGCGTGTCGACCCGTCCAGCATCGGCGCCGCGCAGGGCGAACCCCAGCGACTCGGCGGCGCCCGCCAGCTCATCGGCGTCGGAGTCCTCGACCCACGCGCGTACCCGCTGCGCGGCCCGGGTCACGGCGGCAGCGGAAAGCTCGCCAGTCGCCACTGCGGTCACCCGCGCGGCCAGCTCGTGAGCCTCGTCGACGATGACGGCCGCGTGCTCGGGCAGGACCGGGACTCCTTCGAACGCGTCGATGGCCAGCAGCGCGTGGTTAGTCACCACGACGTCGACCCGCCCCGCCTCCCGACGCGCTTCCTCGGCGAAGCATTCGTCGCCGAACGGGCAACGCTGGGCGCCCAGGCACTCCCGCGCCGACACCGCCACCTGCCGCCAGGCCCGGTCGGACACTCCCGGCTCGAGGTCGTCGCGGTCACCCGCGCCTCCAGTGGCCGCCTGTGCCTCCACCCACTCCCGGGCGCGTACGACGTCCCGTCCGAGCGACCCCGACGGGGCAACCGCATCGATCGGCACCAGGGCACCTGACTCGTCCGGAACCCCGGCCCGTACCCGGTGCAGGCAGGCGTAGTTGCTCCGCCCCTTGAGCATCGCGAAGCGCAGCCGGCGTTCGAGCATCGGCTCCACCGCGTCGGCGAGCCGCGGCAGGTCCCGACGCACCAGCTGGGCCTGCAGGGCGCGCGTGGCGGTGCTCACCACAACCCGCTTGCCGCTGTGCTTGGCGTGCACCACCGCTGGCACCAGGTAGGCCAGCGACTTCCCCGTACCCGTGCCGGCCTGCACCAGCAGGTGCTCCCCCGTGCCCAGCGCCGCGCTGACCGCCTCGGCCATGGCCACCTGACCCGGTCGATGGGCCCCGCCCAGTGCCTCCACGGCAGCTTCGAGCAGCTCGCGGACGCGCTCCGCGCTCGCGGCTTCGGTCATTGAGCCGAGGCTAACCGGATAGGGCTCGTTGCTCGCCGCCTCCACAGCCCCGCGCGTGTGGCGATCGCGTGACATACGCTCGCCCGCTGACCGAGGGAGATGACCGAACCATGCGTCGGACGGCGCCGTCGCGACGAAATCTTGACCAGCGCTTGCCAATCTGCATCGGTTCCGCGCTCTACTGGCGGGTATCCGGCTGACACCGGCGAGCGGCCAGCGCATCCCGGGTGGGCCGTAGGTGCGCAGCTCTTGGCCGCTCGACGGCTCAGCTTTCTGGAGAGTCGGTCACCGTCAGATCGGCCGCGTCGTTGTCCGTCGCTGCCCAGTGATGAGATGAGGCGTGACCTACGACGCCGTACCGCTCATCCCTCGTGCCGTCCTCTTCGGTAACCCCGAGCGTTCGACGCCGGCCATCTCGCCCGACGGCACCCGCGTCGGTTACGTCGCGCCGCTCGACGGGGTGCTCAACGTGTGGGTGGGACCGCTTGACGACCCCTCCGGCGCGCAGCCGGTGACGCACGACCGCGGCCGCGGCGTACGGGCGTACAGCTTCTGCCACGACGACCGCACCCTCGTCTACCTGCAGGACAGCGACGGCGACGAGGACTGGCGGCTGTACGCCCTGGAGCTCGACTCGGGTGAGGCTCGCCTGGTGACTCCGAGCTCCGGAGTGCAGGCTCAGATCCTTGGGCACAACCGCTGGAACCGTACGACGATGCTCGTCGGGCTCAACGACCGCGACCCGCAGCTGCACGACATCTGGCGACTCGACCTGACGACGGGAGGCCTCGACAAGGTCGAGGACAACCCCGGCTATGCGAGCTGGCTGATCGACTCGGACCTGCGCGTACGTGGCGGGGTGTCGATGACCGAGGACGGTGGCGCGCTCATTAGCCTGCGCGACCTGGACACGAGGCTGGACGCTCCCTGGCGGCACATCGGGCCCGAGGATGTCACCGGCACCGAGGTGATCGCGTTCCCGCGGGACGGGAGCTCCATGCTGCTCGTCTCCTCGATCAACGCCAACGCCGGACGCTTGGTGCAGCTGGACCTGTCGACCGGCGCGGAGCAGGTCCTCGCGGCCGACGAGCGCCACGACATCGACGACGTGGTGCTCGACCCCGACACGCTTCAGCCCCAGTCGGTGGTGTTCGCCAAGGACCGCGACGAGTGGGTGCACCTGGACCCGGCGTTCGGCGCCGAGGTCGACGCGCTGCGCGCCAGGCTCGACGGTGAGATCGGCATCTCCCGCTCCATGCGATCCGGGGAGGTGTGGCTGGTCTCCGCCGCGCCATCGGACGGCCCGGTGCGCTGGTCGGCGTACGACCGCAGTTCCGCCGAGCTGCGCTTCCTCTTCGCACACAAGCCGGCGTTGGAGTCCTACGAGCTCGCCGTCATGGAGCCGTTCGCGTACACGGCCCGGGACGGGCTCGACGTCCACGGTTACCTCACCTTCCCGCCGGGAGTGCCCCGCACGAGCCTGCCGGCGGTGCTCGACGTCCACGGCGGCCCCTGGTCGCGGGACTCCTGGGGTTACAGCGCCGACGCGCAATGGTTGGCCAACCGCGGCTACCTGTGCGTGCAGGTCAACTACCGCGGCTCACTCGGCTACGGCAAGGCGTTCGCCAACGCCGGCGACAAGGAGTGGGGTCGGGCCATGCACGCCGACCTGCTCGACGCGGTGGCGTACACGGTCGAGCAGGGCTGGGTCGACCCGGCGCGGGTCGGGATCATGGGCGGTTCCTACGGCGGCTACGCCGCGCTGGCGGGCGCCGCCTTCTCCTCCGACGTGTTCCGCTGCGCGGTCGACCTCGTCGGGCCCTCCAACCTGCTAACGCTGCTCGCCTCGCTCCCCGACTACTGGCAGCCGCAAATCGCGTTCATGCACGCGCGCATCGGCGATCCCGCCACGGAGCGCGACATGCTGTGGGAGCGCTCGCCGCTGTCCCACGTGGACGACATCGCGATCCCGCTGCTCATCGCCCAGGGAGCCAACGACCCCCGCGTCAAGCAGGCCGAGTCGGAGCAGATCGTCGCCGCGCTGCGCGACAAGGGCGTACCACACGAGTACCTGCTCTTCCCCGACGAGGGGCACGGCCTCGCCCGTCCGGAGAACCGCGAGCGCTTCTACGCCACCGCAGAGCGCTTCCTCGCCGAACACCTGGGCGGGCGCTGCGAGGACTAAGCCCGCAGCCCGGCGGGGCACCGGGGTGCCGCAAGGACTGAGCGGTAGCTCGGCGGGCCACCGCGAAGACCTGAGTGGACTCGACGACCTGAGCCCTGCGCCGCACCCTCCGCCGCATCGATCATTCACCGTTCGGCAAAGGTCCATGATCCATAGGTCGTTGGGTGCGGATATCCGCACCCTTTGCCGCTTGGATCAAGCCCGCGGCAGGGAAGCGCCTTGATCCATGCGCCTCCAGGTGCGCTGGAGTCGTACTTGACGTGCCGCCACGCTGAGACTCACCAGATAGGCGGCCTCGACCTCGGCGAGGACGACCTCCGGCTCCTCGCGCAGACGTCGAGGGGACACCGCTAGGACTGTGTAACCCTGCGCCACCAGTCGAGCGTGCCGGCGCCGGGTCTCCTCGACCGCCTCGCCCATGTCGTGCCACTCCCGGGAGTCCATCTCGACGACGAGACGGGCCTGCGGCCAGCGCGCGTCGGGGATGCGCTCCCCACCGACGAGTGTGACCCCCTGGTTCCACAGTGGTTCGGGCAGCACCCGGCTGCGGCCAACGAGGTCCCGGAACTCGCACTCGGGGGCCGACCGGCAACCAGCTCGCAAGTCGGCCAGGGCACGCCGAGGCAGCCGTGCACCGGCCGAGGCGCCGTCACGCAGTACCCGTTCCAGCCGCTCGATCGTGGTGAGGCGGCGCTGTACAACTTCGCAAAGCAGCGCCCTCACCTCCCGCAGGGTCGCCAGCTCGCGGCACGCGTCCACCGCTGCCCGATCGACCGCGACCAGAGGCAAGCCGTCCCGCACGTGCCACGGGGGCATGTCGGTCGTGCGGTGCACCCGTACGAAGCTCGTCGAACGCACCTGGCAGGTAGCGGCGAGGAGGACGTGGACCAGTCGGTCGTCGTCGGGCAGGTAGCGCAGGCCGCGCTCGCGGCACGCGGTGCTGCCGGTCAGTGCTGCACCCGGGCCCGCGAACAGCAGCGCGGCACGCAGGAGCTGACGGCGCTGGACCGGCCCGGTGAAGGTGGCGTACACGGCGGGCAGCAGCCGTTGCCAGCTGCCGGATAGCCGGCGGTGGACCTGGTCGCGGGACAGCCCCAGCCCGAGAGCCTGCTCGCGGGTGACCAGGCCGTCCTGACCCGCCGCGAGATCGCGGACGCGCTCGTTCCTGTCCGGAGCCACCTGCGGCCGCGTGCCGATATCCACGCCTGAAGACTGCGCGGCCAGGGACCGTCCCCGTCGAACGGAGCGCTGTGCCTGTGGACGCGGCGACGGTCGCTGGGGCCTGTGGGCGACGGGCGAGACGCCGACGTCACTGCCGGGGGTCAGGCGGGACGGGCGGGCGTGACGGCGTACGGCGCGAGCGCGGCGGCGAGGTCCGCGTCGACCCGGGCGCTCACCCGGGTGCCGTCCTCCTCGTGGGTCAGCCGGAGCACCTCGCCCGACTCGTGCACCCGGGACACGAGGTCGCCGCGGTCGTACGGCACGAGCGCCTCCACGTCGATCGGCGGCCGCGGCAGCGCCCGCTCGATCGCCTCCCGCAGCTCCTCGACCCCGCGCCCGGTGCGCGCTGAGACGACGACCGCCGCGGGCTCGACCCGCAGCAGCCGGGCGAGCGCCAGTGGCTCCGCTGCGTCGGACTTGTTGACCACGACGAGCTCGGGTACGTGTGCCGCGCCGATCTCGGCGAGGACGTCGCGGACAGCCGTCAGCTGGCCCTCCGGGTCGGCATTGGCACCGTCGACGACATGCAGGACGAGGTCGGCGTCGGCGACCTCCTCGAGGGTGGAACGGAAAGCCTCGACCAGGGAGTGCGGCAGGTGCCGGACGAAGCCGACGGTGTCGGCGAGGGTGTAGACGCGCCCGTCCGCGGTCGTCGCCCGGCGCACCGTCGGGTCCAGCGTGGCGAAGAGCGCGTCCTCCACCAGCACGCTGGCCCCGGTGAGCCGGTTGAGCAGGGAGGACTTGCCGGCGTTGGTGTAGCCGGCGATGGCGACCGCCGGCACGCGGTGACGCTGGCGCGACGCCCGCTTGGTGTCACGGGCGACCCGCATGTCCTTGATGTCGAGGCGCAGCTTGGCGATCCGCGTCCGGACTCGGCGCCGGTCGGTCTCGAGCTTGGTCTCACCCGGACCACGCCCGCCGATGCCGCCACCGGCAGCCCCCACCCGGCCGCCCGCCTGACGGGACAGGTTGCCGCCCCAGCCGCGCAACCGAGTGGCCAGGTAGTCGAGCTGGGCCAGCTCGACCTGAGCCTTGCCCTCCCGGCTCTTGGCGTGCTGGGCGAAGATGTCGAGGATCAAGGCGGTGCGGTCGACGACCTTGACCTTGACCCGATCCTCCAGGGCGCGCAGCTGGGCGCCGGTCAGCTCACCGTCGCAGATCACCGTGTCCGCGCCGGCGGCGACGACCGCTGCCGCCAGCTCCTCGACCTTGCCGCGGCCGACGTAGGTGGCCGGGTCGGGCTTCGCCCGCCGCTGGACCAGTCCGTCGAGGACCTGTGAGCCCGCCGTCTCGGCCAGCGCGGCTAGCTCGGCCATCGAGTTCTCGGCGTCGGTGGAGCTGCCGGAGGTCCATACGCCGACGAGGACGACACGCTCGAGGCGCAGCCGGCGGTACTCGACCTCGCTGACGTCCGCGAGCTCTGTCGAAAGCCCGGCGACTCGGCGCAGGGCGGCACGATCTTCGAGGTCCCACTCGCCGGGTGAGTCCACCGACGGGTTCTCGGGAGGTAGCGGATCAGCTGTCATGTCCCTCGCTTCCAACGCCGGCTGCGGGTCTTTCCATCCCGTCTGCCGTCACCCTCGCACGCCACTGGGCAGGCTGGCACCTGAGTTGACGGTGCCGGCAGCCAGGACCGGCTCAGAGCATCGCCTGACCGCTGGCCACGAGGACGGCGGGACCGGTGAGCTCGACCTCACCGTCACGGCGCTCGACCACCTCGAGGCGCCCACCGGGCACGTCGACGACGTACGGCGTGCCCGGGGCCGCACCATCCGCACGCATCGCGGCGATCGCCGCGGCGCAGGCGCCGGTGCCGCAGGAACGGGTCTCACCAGAACCGCGCTCGTGCACGCGCAAAGCGACGTGTGCCGGCCCGCGGCGCACCACGAACTCCACGTTGACCCCGTCGGGATAGGCCTCCTGCGGGCTCACCACCGGAGCCAGGCGGAGGTCGCCGGCAAGGGCCAGGTCGTCGACGAACGCCACCGCGTGCGGGTTGGGCAGCAGCAAGCCGACCGCATCCCAGGTCCGCTCGCCCACCGCCACCCGCACATGCGCTTCGGTGCGCAGCGGCGCGACCCGACCCATCTCGGCGGTGAATTGCCCGTCCGGCTCGCAGCGGACCGTGCGTACACCCCCGCGGGTGGCGACCGGCACCGGGCGGTCGGAGTCGACGAGGCCTTCCTGCGCGAGGTAACGCACGAAGATGCGCACGCCGTTGCCGCACATCTCCGCGAGTGAGCCGTCAGCGTTGCGATAGTCCATGAACCATTCGGCTTCCGCCGCGTACGGCTGTCCGGCCGGGAGCGCGGCCGACCTGACGACCCGCATCACCCCGTCGCCACCGATGCCGCGGCGCCGGTGACAAAGGCGGCGCACCAGCTCCGGGTCGAGGCTGTCCCCGTACCTGCTGGCGTCGAGGTCGGGCAACAGGACGAAGTCGTTCTCGGTCCCGTGCCCCTTGACCCACTCGACCCGCGCGCCGGAGGTGCTGCCCGGCCTCATCCCTCCTGGCGCCGTCGGAGCGTAACGAGGCCGAGAGCGGCGGCGGCGAGACCGGCGAGGAGCAGCAGGATCGGTGCCGCCACGTCGTCGTTGGACTCGGTCCCGGCGATCGGTCCGAACCCGGCGTCCACTGCGCCGCCCGGGACGTCGCCGACCTCCCTGACCACGCGGGCGTCACCGCGACCACGCCGCTGCGGCTCGGCAGCGGCGACCAGGGTGCCGTCGGAGCGGATTTCGATGGCGGCCACCGCGCCGATCTCGGTGAGATCGACCGCCGAGGCGTCGACGATGCGCTGCCCGAGCGCCCGCAGCCCGCTGCCGTAGCGGTCCAGGAACGCGGGCTCGGCGTAGGTCTCCTCGCTGTTGAGCTGCGTGGCCCGCGGCGCGGCGACCGCCTGCGGGAGACTCATGCCGCGGTCGACCCGGTTGACGATCAGGCCGAGCACGGTCGTGATGATCGTCGGGCCGCCGGGCGAGCCCAGCACCAGCCACGCCTCACCGTCGCGGACCACGATGGTGGGTGCCATCGACGACCGCGGGCGCTTGCCGCCCGCGATGACGTTCGGGTCACCCTTGCTCGGCTCGGGGCTGAAGTCGGTCAGCTCGTTGTTGAGCAGGAACCCCCGGTCCGGCACGACGATCCCGCTGCCGCCGATCTGCTCGATGGTCAGGGTGTAGGCCACGGCGTTGCCCCACTGGTCCACGACCGACAGGTGCGTCGTCGACGTGCCCTCCCGGCCGGATCGGTGCGGCAGGTCGGCGACCGCGTCGCAGCTGGTCTCGTACGACCCATCCGGCTTGCCGGCCTCGACCGGCTTCTTCAGCGCGGAGTCCGGTTCGATGTGGCAGGCCCGCTCCGCGGCGAAGCCGTCAGACAGCAACTCCTCCAGGGGTACGTCGACGTAGGCAGGGTCGCCGACGTAGGCGTTGCGGTCGGCGAAGGCCAACGCGCTTGCCTCGATAACTCGATGCTGCACCTGAGTCGCGGACAGCGCGCCCAGGTCAGCGCCCTCCAGGATGTTGAGCGCCTCCCCCACGGTCGACCCACCGCTGGACGGGGGGCGCATGCCATAGATGTCGAGGCCGCGGTAGTCGACGTGGGTGGGCGCACGGTCCACCACCTCGTACGCCGCCAGGTCGCTCGGCGTCATGAAGCCCGGGGGCGCTGGCAGGTCGGTCCCAGAGGTGACTGGTGGCTTGCGCACGACATCGACGATCTCCTGGGCCAGCGGCCCGGTGTAGAAGGCGTCGCTGCCCTGCTGAGCGATCAACCGGTAGGTGGCCGCCAGGTCCCGGTTACGGAAGACGCTGCCCACCTGCGGTGCGGGGAGGAACATCTCGCGGGTCGGCACGAAGGCGGCGAACCGCTCGGCGTTGTCGCGGATCTGGGCGCGGAAGGTCGGGTCGACGACGAAGCCGCGGCGGGCGACCTGCGTGGGACGGCGCAGCGCATCGCCCAGGCTCATCGTTCCCCAGCGGTCCAGCGCCTCCGCCCATGTCGCCGGCGTTCCGGGCACGCCGACCGACACGCCGCTGGTCACCAGCTCCGGGGAGAAGTTGTAGGGCTCGCCGGTCGCCGGGTTGATGAAGGCGTCGGACGGCATCGACGCGGGTGCGGTCTCCCGCCCGTCGATCGTCGACACCTCCCCGGACGCCGCGTCGTAGTAGACAAAGAAGCCACCGCCGCCGATGCCTGCGGAGAACGGCTCGGTCACGCCGAGCGCAGCCGCTACGGCGACGGCGGCGTCCACGGCGTTCCCGCCGTCGCGGAGCACCTCGATACCGATCTGGGTGGCCTCGGGGTCGACGCTGGAGACTGCGCCTCCGCGGCCGACCGCCACCGCATGCTTCTCGGTCTCTCGCGGCACCGCCTGGGCGAAGCCGGGGCCGATCAGCGTCGCGGTGAGAGTCGCGACCAGGACAGTGGGCCAGCGCCGTGGGTGCATGACCCCGACGCTACTCCCGGATCAAGGAGGCGGTGAGGCTAACCAGCTCAGCGGCGTCGTACGGCAGCCACTGGATGCGCGGGTCCTTACGGAACCACGAGTCCTGCCGGCGCGCGAAACGCCGGGTCGCCTGGACCGTCCGTGCGCGGGCCTCGGCCGCGGTGCACTCCCCGGCCAGCTGGCGCAGGACCTGCGCGTAGCCCAGCGCCCGGGAGGCCGTACGACCCTCGCGCAGGCCGGCGGCCTCCAGCCGGCGTACTTCATCGACGAACCCGGCTGCCCACATGGCGTCGACCCGTGCGGCGATACGCGCGTCGAGAACTTGCCGCGGGACGTCCAGCCCGATGCTGACGACGTCGCGGTAGGCGTACTCCAGCGGTGGCAGCGACGCGGCGTACGGCCGTCCGGTCAGCTCCGCAACCTCCAGCGCCCTGACGACTCGACGCCCGTTGCTCGCCAGGATGCGGGAGGCCGCCGCGGGGTCGCGGGCGGCGAGGCGGCGGTGCAGCGATGGCGCGCCCAGCACGGTGAGCTCGGCCTCCAGCCGCGCGCGCAGGCGCGGATCGGTGCCCGGGAACTCGAAGCGGTCGAGCACTGCTCGCACGTAAAGGGCGGAGCCGCCGACGAGAACGGGTACGACGCCGCGACGCAGGCAGTCGTCTACGGCGGCACGGGCGAGCCGCTGGAAGTCGGCGACCGTCGCGGTCTCCCGCACGTCCAGCACGTCGAGCAGATGGTGCGGCACCCCCCGGCGCTGGTGCGGCGGCAGCTTGGCGGTGCCGACGTCCATGCCGCGGTAGAGCTGCATGGAGTCGGCGCTGACCACCTCACCGCCCAGTGCGCGGGCCACGTCGACGGCGAGGTCACTCTTGCCGGCCGCGGTCGGCCCGACGATCGCGACGACGCGGGGCACCAGGCCACCGTACGGATCAGGTGACTCCGGCGAGGGCCAGTACCAGGCCGACCGCGGCACTGAGTCCGAGCGTCCGCATCACCCCGAGCCGCAGCCGGAAGATCGCGATGGCCGCGCCGGCGGCGAGAGCGAGGGCGGGGACGTCGAGCGTGTGCCAGTCCGGGATCAGCAGCCGGACGCCCGCGACGCGGACCTCGTCTACGACGTCGAAGATCGTGTGGATCGCGAACCACACGGCGAGGTTGAGGATGACCCCGACCACCGCGGCGGTGATCGCACCCAGCGCCGCGCCGAGCAGGCGGTTGCCGCGCAGCCGCTCGATCGCCGGCGCGCCCAGGAAGATGAACAGGAAGCACGGCACGAACGTCACCCACACCGTGACCAGCGACCCGAGCAGCCCGGCAACCAGCGGGTCGAGCGCCCCGGGGTTGCGGTAGGCAGCGAGGAAGCCGACGAACTGCACCACCATGATCAGCGGGCCCGGTGTCGTCTCCGCTAGGCCGAGCCCGGTGAGCATCTCCGCCGGCCGCAGCCACCCGTACGTCATGACCGCCTGCTGCCCTACGTACGCCAGCACCGCGTAGGCGCCGCCGAACGTCACCGCCGCCGTCTTGCTGAACAGCAGCGCCTCCTGCGTGAACACCGACGTGGTCCCGACCAGGCTGAGCAGAAGGAGCACCGGGATCGCCCATAACACCGCGCACCCGGCGGCGGCGCGCAGCGCCGACCTCGCCATGGCCGGGTCGGACTCGCTGGCGCCGTCATTGATGACCGGGGCCAGATCCGGCTCTGCCTCGCCGCCGCCGTGGCCGCCACCCGCCGCCCACGCCGGGCGGACCCGGGCGAGCAGCAACCCAACCACCGCGGCACCGGCGACGATGGCGGGGAACGGCACCAGCAGGAAGAAGATGGCCACGAAGGCAGCCGCCGCGAGCGCCACCATCGCCGGGGTCTTGAGCGCCCGGCGTCCGATGCGCAGCACCGCTTCGGCCACCACGGCCACCACCGCAGCCTGCAGCCCGAAGAACAAGCCCTGCACGACGGTCACATCGCCGAGGGTGGCGTAGGCGACGCTCAAGCCCAGGATGGCCAGAAAGCCGGGCAGGACGAAGAGCACCCCGGCGATCACCCCGCCCACGACCCGGTGCAGCAGCCAGCCGATGTAGACCGCGAGCTGTTGTGCCTCCGGACCGGGCAGCAGCATGCAGTAGTTGAGCGCGTGGAGGAACCGTCGCTCGCTGATCCAGCGCCGTTCCTCGACGAGGACGCGGTGCATGAGGGCGATCTGGCCGGCCGGTCCACCGAAGCTGGTCAGTCCGATCAGGCCCCACACCCGTACGGCGTTCTGCAGCGGGACTCCCGCCGCCCGCGCTACGCCCGCCTCCGGCCTGGGGCTCACAGCCCGGGACCCGCCCGATTCCATGCTGACCCGATGCTCGGTTGTCGCGGGGACGTGGGCGCGGGCAGCTTCGGCAGGCCGAGCATGACCGACCGCGGCACCGCCCCCGCCACCACCGCGGCGCTTCCGGGCGCTGCCGCCGGTGCGGACTGGCGGGCCGCCCAGGCGTCGCCGGCCCGGGTGCGCCGCAGGGAGTACCGCGCGGAGTCCGCGACCAGGTGGTGCGGCGCGGCGTACGTCACCTCTGTGGTGACCACGTCGCCGGGGCGTGGCGCGGGGACTCCCGACGGCACGCTGAGGTGGACGAGCCGATTGTCCCGCGCTCGCCCGGACACCCGCGCCGTGGCGGAGTCCTTGCGTCCCTCCCCGGCGGCGACGAGCACCTCCACCGGCGAGCCGACGAGCTCGCGGTTCTGCGCCCAGGCGACCTCCTCAACGACCGCAACCAGCCGGTCGTAGCGCTCCTGTACGGCCGCCTTTGGCAGCTGCCCGGGCATCTCGGCAGCGGGGGTGCCTGGCCGCCGGGAGTACTGGAAGGTGAAGGCACTGGCGAAGCGGGCTTCCCGCACCACCCGCAGCGTCTGCTCGAAGTCGGCCTCGGTCTCACCCGGGAAGCCGACGATGACGTCGGTGGTGATCGCCGCCGCCGGGATCGCCGCCCGCACCCGCTCCACGATCGAGAGGAAGCGCTCGGCGCGGTACGAGCGCCGCATCGCGCGCAGGACCGCGTCGGAACCGGACTGCAGCGGCATGTGCAGGCTCGGCATCACCGCCGGCGTCTCGGCCATCGCCGCGATGACGTCGTCGGTGAAGTCACGCGGGTGCGGGCTGGTGAAGCGCACCCGCTCGAGCCCGTCGACCTCGCCGCAGGCGCGCAGCAGCTTGGCGAAGGCGAAGCGGTCACCGAAGTCGACACCGTAGGAGTTGACGTTCTGGCCCAGCAGCGTCACCTCGAGGACGCCCTCGGCGACGAGCGCCTGGACCTCGGCGAGCACGTCGCCCGGCCGGCGGTCGCGCTCCCGGCCGCGCAGCGACGGCACGATGCAGAACGTGCAGGTGTTGTTGCACCCGACGCTGATCGCCACCCAGGCGGCGTACGGGCTGTCGCGCCGTGCCGGCAGCGTCGAGGGGAACACCTCGAGCGCCTCGGCGATCTCGACCTGCGCCTCCTGCTGCACGCGCGCCCGTTCGAGGAGCACGGGCAGCGACCCCACGTTGTGCGTCCCGAAGACGACGTCGACCCACGGGGCCCGCCGGACGATCTCGCCACGATCCTTCTGCGCGAGGCAGCCGCCGACGGCCAGCTGCATGCCCGGGTGCCGAGCCTTCGTCTGGCTCAGCTGGCCCAGGTTGCCGTACAGCTTGTTGTCGGCGTTCTCCCGTACCGCACACGTGTTCAGCACGACGACGTCGGGTGTGTCACCGGCGGCGGCCCGCGCGTATCCCGCCTGCTCGAGCAGTCCGGCGAGGCGCTCGGAGTCGTGCACGTTCATCTGGCACCCGAAGGTGCGGACGTCGTACGTGCGATCACTCATGACGCCGCCCAGGTTACGGCGTCTCAACGATCGCAACCGCGACCGCGCGGCTCCGTGACGCGGGCGCCGCGAAAGGGTACTTTGCCGTTGCATGACCGAGACCGCTCAGCGCGGTGCCGCGCCGGCGTCGGACGCCCTCGTGGTCATGGACAACGTCAACAAGCACTTCGGCGACCTGCACGTGCTCAAGGACATCGATCTCACCGTGCGCAAGGGTGAGGTGGTCGTCGTGATCGGCCCGTCGGGGTCGGGCAAGTCGACGTTGTGCCGGGCCATCAACCGGCTGGAGCCGATCGGGTCGGGGACCATCAGCATCGACGGTGTCCCGCTACCGGCGGAGGGCAAGGAGCTTGCCCGGCTGCGTTCCGACGTCGGCATGGTCTTCCAGTCGTTCAACCTCTTCGCGCACAAGACCGTGCTGCAGAACGTCACTCTTGGCCCGACGAAGGTCAAGGGTGTCAAGAAGGTCGAGGCCGAGCGGCGCGCGCGCGAGCTGCTCGACCGGGTGGGAGTGGGCAACCAGGCGGACAAGTACCCCGCCCAGCTCTCCGGGGGACAACAGCAGCGGGTGGCGATCGCCCGCGCGCTGGCCATGGAACCCAAGGTCATGCTCTTCGACGAGCCGACTTCCGCGCTGGACCCAGAGATGATCAGCGAGGTGCTCGAGGTCATGACGACGCTCGCCCGTGAGGGCATGACCATGATCGTCGTCACCCATGAGATGGGGTTCGCCCGCAAGGCTGCCCACAAGGTCATCTTCATGTCCGACGGCGAGATCGTTGAGGCGGCCGAGCCGCAGCAGTTTTTCACCAACGCCCAGAGCGGACGGGCCAAGGACTTCCTGTCCAAGATCCTCACGCATTGACGCATCCCGGTCCTGCCGGGACGAGAAAGGAAGGCACGATGCGACACGTACGGACGAGAGGCCTCATCGCCTGTGCCGCGCTCAGCCTCACCCTCGCCGGCTGCGGTGAAGACGGCGGAGCCGTCGATGTGGAGGTGGCCGAGGAGGTGTCGTTCGAGGAGGGCACCACGATGGCCGAGCTGAACGAAGCCGGAGAGATCACGATCGGGGTCAAGTACGACCAGCCCGGCGTCGGCTACCTCGCGCCCGGGGACGACGTGCCGTCGGGCTTCGACGTCGAGATCGCCCGCATCATCGCCGCCGCGCTCGGCATCCCCGACGACGGCATCGAGTGGAAGGAAACGGTCTCGGACAACCGCGAGCCGTTCTTGGAGCAGGAGACCGTCGACATGGTCGCCGCCTCCTACTCGATCACCCCCGAGCGACGGCAGATCGTCGGCCAGGCTGGCCCCTACTACGTCACCGGTCAGCAGCTGCTGGTCCGGGAGGAGGACAAGGAGACGATCACCGGTCCGGACGACCTCGAGGGCGTCAAGGTGTGCTCGGTGACCGGTTCCACCTCCATCGAGACGGTGACGGACGAATACGGGGCAGAGCCGGTGCCCTTCGACACCTACTCCGACTGCGTGACCCAGCTGACGAACGGGTCAGTGGACGCGGTCACGACCGACGGCGCGATCCTCCTCGGCTACGCCGCCCAGGCTCCGGACGAGCTCGAGGTCGTCGGCGAGGAGTTCAGCGAGGAGCGGTACGGGATCGGCTACTCCAAGGGCGACACGGAGTTCTGCCAGTTCCTCAACGACACCCTCGAGAAGTCGTTCGAGGACGGCACCTGGGCCGAAGCCTTCGAAGCGACCCTCGGGGAGTCCGGCGTGGCAACCCCCGAGCCGCCGGAACTCGACCCCTGCGAGTGACCCCCGCGGCCGCCC
>JAUJNY010000008.1 GCA_030447955.1 Jiangellales bacterium | reverse complement strand
CCCGCTCATCATCGAAAGCCACCGCGACAACATCCAGTCCGACCCGCCCGTCATCATGCACCACGAAGGTGACCTCCTGCGCGGGCCCGACTGCCGCCTACAGTCGTGAAAAGCCCTGCCCAGGAGGTCATTCTTCACCACACGCCGGACGGATCGGCCGCCCCGACCGGTGAATCAAGGCTAAACGGTGCACCAGCGACGAGAGGCCCATGGGCCAGATCTCTAGCCCTTCCTGGCATCTCGGCGGTCTCTCCGCGCGCGATGCTACTGTCGAGTGAACACTCAGCACTGTGGGATTGTTCGTACGCACCCGGCGGGGTGGCAAGACGGCAGGACAGTCCTCGTCGCTTTCCATGACCGGTGATACCAACTCCCCCGACGACCGATACGCTCAACAAAGCTTGGTAAAGCAGTACCTTGTCGCCTTGGCGCCCGAGCACCGATCGACGTGGGCAGTCAGATCGACACGGGGTCTGGGGCGACAGGATGGTTGATCCGCCTGCTGCTGACGTGTTCGGCGGTGGCATCAGATGCCGGCGACCTCGATGGTCGTCGACCCGCGATCCTGCCTTGGGTGAGGAGGATGATCCAAACCGATATCCGACCCAGCCGCGTGGTGCCGCCGACCCCGGTGCCGAGGAGTCGCTAGCCGACCTCGAACAGGCCCTTGCGTATGGTGACCAGTCGCTGTCGGCCGCGGATCAGACGAGTTCCGACAGTGACCAGGCGGCGGCGGACAGTGACCAGGCGGCGGCCGACAGCGACCAGGCGGCCAGCGATCGCCTGCTGGCAGCCGGGGGCGACCCGGCAGCGTACGAGTTCAGCCGGAACTTGCGCCTGCGCGCCGCGCGCCAGCGGGAGCGAGCGGCCCAAGTGCGGCTCGCCGCTGGCGATGAGCGCGACGAGACCGCGGACGCTCGCGACCTCACATTGCACCGGCGCGACCTCGCCGTTGAAGCGCTTGATCTCGCGGCGATCCGGGGAGAGGCGGCCGAGCGGCGGGAGGGCCCCGCACGCGCTACCGCTGGCGTTGAGGGCATGGATCGTGCGGCCGAGCACCGACAACGCCGGACGCAGGAGCGCGAGCAGGCCATCGAGCGTCGCACCGTGGCCGCTCGAGACCGCCAAACCGCGGCGGCGGACCGTGAGCAGGCGGCCGGCGAGCGTCTTCGCGCTCTCGTCGACCGTGAGGTGCAGGCACGCGAAGCTACCGATCGCTGAGGGAAAACGCCTGAGGGGCGTCCGGGGGACGCCCCGGCGGTGCCCCACCGCCGCGCTGAGGCAGGCGGCAACGGCTGGGAGTCGAACCAAGGAGGACTGCCGCGCCTACCTCTTTGACTGCCGGTGGCCGATGGTTCCTCTGCCCCGACTGCCGGGGGGCGAAGCGCCGGCCAAGGCGACGCGTCGGCATCTGTGGAACTGCACGGCCTGCAAGCTGCATCATCGCTGACGGCGGGCACGGTATGCACGCCAGGGCACGCCGGCTGCGCACGTGGTTCGGCGCCGCCTACGTACCTGCGCGCCTTCACCTGTCGGCGGGCCGTGCAATGGCTGCGGCCGAGGCACCCCAAGGCGACTCGGCGCTGGCTGCGGGCCCGCTACCTCCGCGCCAGCACACAGCAGGCTGAGAGCCGGATCGTGAAGCCCGGCCACCCGGACGCCCCGATCATCGGTCGTCGGGGGGTACGGTATCCGGCGGTACCAGGAGAAGATGAGCACGGATGATCGCTTCGGCGACGTCGATGAGCCTGACGCCGTTGTCCTCGGAGTGCTCTCGCAGCATGGTGAACGCATGCTCGGCACCGATCGCGTGGCGCGCCATCAGAATCCCTTCGCTTGCGCGATCACCGTCCGGCGCCCGAATGCTCCCTGCAGGTCTTGGTACTCGGTGAAGCGCCGCAGGGTGAGGTCGATCGTGCTCTGCAATTCCTCGGGACTGGCATCGACGACATAGGCGTAGACCCCCTGCCGGGCCGCCTCGCGGACATAGGCGGGGTCCTCGGCTGAGAGGAGCGCGATCACGGGGCAGGTGGACGCGTGAACGATTCGCCCGATCAACTCGAGCGCGTGCCGGGGGGACGGCCCGACCGCCACCAGGGCGACATCAGGGCGCTCTTGCTCCGTCGCCGCACCGACTCCCGCCACTTCGACCTCGCGGGCGACGACCTGATGCCCGAGCCCGGCGACTACTCGAGCGAGGAAGTCAAGCCGGTCGCTCTGCTCGTCGGCGATCAAGATCCGCAGAGCGCGATCCTCGATCTCAGGCAAGGCAGGTCACGGCTTCGGTGGTCGTTCGAGCGGCGAAACCGTGCCAGAGGCGCATACTTCAGAATGCTCAATACTTTTGACTATGTCAGGAGGGCAGACGCATTCCTGGCGCACGCCGACGTTGGCTGCGCCTGCGCTGAGCCGCGTGAGCCGATGGCAACCTGAGAGCGTCACCGTCAGCACACCCCCTGAGGCGGCGCCGCTGCACTCGAGAGCATGGATGTTGAACGTAGCGGCGATCTACCTGGTGTAGGTCTTTCGTCCAGATCGCCCAGGAAGGCGCTCGTCGCGCCGTCCTCCTCTCGACCGCCAGCTCGGCGGACATCCCCGATTGGAGGATCTGAATGCTCATCAGGACAGCTGAGAACCACCCCGCAGACGACTCGATCGGTCGTGCCCGTCCGCCGGCATCGACCGCCGTCCGGCGCGCCGCGTTGGCCCTGACGGTCGTCGGCGCTCTGGGAATGCCGGCAGCCGCCCAGGCCGACTCCCGGGCCACCGCGTCGGCGGCGGCAAAGGCCGGTGCGAGCGCCAACGCCGATCTCGCGAGCGCCAGCCGTCTGACTGACTCGGCGAGTTCCACACTGCTCGCTCGGGCCGAGGCGCTCCAGAATCGCAGTCGTCGCGCGCTCAAGCTCGCCGTGGCCAAGACCAAGTCGCTCGTCGCCTCGGCTGACACGTCGCAGGAGGTCACCCTCGCGGCGCGCGCCGTCAGCCGGGTCAGCTCGGCCCTCCGCAACGACGCGCAGCTCGAGGCGCAGATCGCGATCGCGGCCGAGGGTCCGCTGGCGAGCACGGCCGCCTCGGCGCTCGTCACCGATGTCCGCATGCAGCAGGCGATCATCGCCGCCAGCCTCGACATGGCCGGCAACGCCGCCGCGGGGGTCCAGGCGGCTGCGTTGAAGGGCAGCGTCGAAGCCGTGCAACGGCTGATCGACGAGGTGGAAGCTGCCGTGCTCGCGGCATCCTCCACGGGCGTAAGCGAAGCTGTCCGCGCCGCGGCCGAACTCGCCGTGGCAATCGGAACCGACGCGCTGGCCACCGACTCGACGCTCGTCGCTGCTCTGATGGCGGAGACCGGGGCGTCAAGCGAGGCGACGGTCCAGCGGCTGCTGGACGACCTGGCCGCTGCGGCGGACGAGATCGCCACGACGATCCAGAACGCCGGCATCGATGCCGCCGAGGTGACGCTTCCCGGCGTCGGCGTGACCACGCTTGGGGCACTGAGCCGGCTCGGTGTCAGCCTCACAGCCTCGGCCTCGGCCTCGGGCTCGGCTTCGGCCGAGACGCCGGGGGCGTCAGGTAAGGGCTGAAGTCCGCCGGCCACACATGACCTGACGCGAGCCGGCGACGGAAGGGACGCGGGCGCAATCGGCGCCCGCGTCCGCACTGAAGCGGGTGGCGATCTCCCCTCCCCGCCACGGGAGCGCCGTGGCCAGCTCGCCGTTCGTCCAAACCGTCCGCGGCGGGCCGGAGAGGACCGGCCCGGCGCCCGGACCGGCGCGCAGGAAGCTACTAGTCGACCAAGCGCTGACGCGTTTCCACCGACACCCCGTAACGTCTCGGAGACCGCGCCTCGGGTGCGTATCCGCAGCCTGTCCGGGCCTACTGACCCGCAACAGGTGCGTCCGCCGTCGGCAGCAGGCGCGGCACAGGTCCGCCGGCTCGATTTCGCCCCGAGTCCTTTCAGGAAGGGCAGGCTTTGCGCGGGCACCAGCCAAGCGCCGACGCCCTCGACTTCCATCCATTACTCGGAACTGCCAAGCTAACTGGCGATCCAGACCGGCCTGAGAACGCATCCCACGTATGAAGTGATCCTGTCTGCAGCGCGCGAGGTGCTCGGCGACGTGGGCGTCCAGGGCTTGACGATGGACGCGGTGGCTCGGCGGTCGTTCGTGGCGCGGAGCTCGATCTACGTCCACTTCGCGGGCAGGCAAGCTCTGCTGCGTGGACTCGTGGATCGCTGTTGCAGTGATCTGGAGACGGCCGCCATGCTGTTCTGCGACGGTCGCGAAGCGCCTCGCATTCGTGTGCTGCGCTCGGTGCAAGAAGCGGCCGAGGTGCTCGATCGCGACGATCGAGTGCTTTCAACAGCGTCTGAGCTTACAGCGGTCGACCATGGGATCGCCGACACTCTCCGTGATGCCACTACCCGAACGGTTCGCGCTGTCGCCACACGTGTGGCAGCCGATCAACGCGACGGTCTGGCGCGGGTCGAGGTGTCAGCCGTCGCGGCCACGCGCTCGTTGGTCCCGATGGTCTCGACGCTACGGCCGAGCGGCTGGCTGCATCCGTATGGCGACCCGCCGGTGTCGCGGATCCCGGTCGTTGCGCGGTTGATCTATCGCGCGTTGTACTCGGGCCGCCGGGAGTGACCTGCCGGATTCGATATCCAGAGCCGCTGTCACAAGCTGGGACCCAACACGACGAACTAGGCGATGGGGAGAATGACGCGCACCGGTACGCCTGATCCAGGGGCCCTCCCGCAGAAGGGCGACCACGCCGCGTTCGCGGCCTACTACCGCCAATACGAGGGCGCCGTCACGGCGTTCATGCGCCGTCGAGTCGATGACTCGGAGCTTTCCGCGGACCTGACGATGGAGGTGTTCGCCGCGGTCTTGCTCGCCATCCACAGAGAGACCGCCACTCCGAAGAACAGCATCGCCTGGCTCTTCGGCATCGCTCACCACAAGCTGATCGACGCGCGGCGCACGGGTCACGCCGAAGATCGGGCTCGGCGGCAGCTGAGCATGGAGCCGGTGGCACTGCAGGACGCCGACATTGAGCGAATCGACGGGCTCACGCAGGAAGCCAGCGTGCTCGAGCTGCTCGAAGCGCTACCGCCGGAGCAGAGAGACGCCGTTCGCGCGCGCATCCTCGACGATCGTGACTACGACGACATCGCAGCCGGCAGCCACAGCAGCGAGATGGCGGTACGCCAGCGAGTGAGCCGAGGGCTGAGAACCCTTCGCACAGAGATGGAGAAGGCACGATGAATGACTACCGGGAGCGCTTCGAGCAGCAGCTCGTCGAAGCGAGTCGGCGACTGAGCGAATCAGTCGACACGCCGCCTCGCCGAGCGGCGCGCAACAGCCGCCGCGCGCTCTATTGCTCCGCGGTCAGCCTGTTGTGCGCCACCACGGCTGCGGTGGCCGCAACCCGCCCTTGGGCACCCCTGCTCGGGGACCCGAAGTTCCCAGAGACGCAGGCGACTGCCACCAGCTCGGCGCCGCCGCAAAGCCAGCTTGCAGTGTTGGGCGTCCTCAGGCGAGAGCCCCGGGGCGCCGATCAAGGAAGGGAGGTCACTGCGGCCCTCAAGTACTTGGGATCGCACACGCTCGGCGTTCGAACGAAGTTCGTGCGGCGCGCCGCCACCTTCGGCACGGGCGACACGGCAATCGTGGTTCCGGCGCAAACCTGGCAGCCAGCAGCCGGCGAGCGCTCCAGGCCGATCACCGACGCCGTTTGTTTGGTGCTGACTCAGCCGACCGTCAACACGGCAGCAAAGGGCTGTTGGAGTAGCGCGACCATCAGGGCGGGCGAAGCGACGGCATCGTTGGTTGCGGACGTCTACGGCATCGTCCCCGACGGCGTCACGCACGTAGTCGCCACCTTCGAGGGGTCGTCTGGGCTGCTGGGCAGCAGCCCAGAGGTGAGCGTTGAAGTTGTTGACAACGTCTTCGTGCTGCGCGCGCCTACCGGCGGGGATCCCGAGGCTCCTACTCCGACGCGCCCAGTCCGGTTGGAGGGCCGCGACGTTAACGACCAGATAATCCTCGAGCTACGTCCGTGACCCCGTCGGAGCTCGACGCATGCTGTGACCAAAGACTGACGCCAACCCGCTCCTTCGTCATTTGTGTTCGTACTACTTGTAAGTCACGACGGCGCGTACCTAAGCTGCGGCCCGAGCCCGCCGGACCCCGGCAGGCGGACATGTCAGCAGCCCGAAGCCTTCCGCTCCGGGCGAGATAGGAGGCAGCTTATGACCGTTTACACCCGAATGATGGACGTCGTGCCGAAGCACGCCAACGCAGGGCGCCGAGCGCTGCTGCTCGTGTTGCTCGTGCTTGCCGGGACGGTGGGTTCAGCAGTGGGGGCGACGGACGCGCGGGCGGTGAATTACTCATACTGCACCTCGATTATTGGCGCGTACGGCAACTGCACCGGCAGCGCAGTGTACCTGCGCGGCAACCAGGCCTTCGACGACTACGGCTCAAACCGCGTCTGCGCAGGAGCCGTCTACTACGGCAGCTTCTACGGCGGCTATGCGTGCGGCTACGGCTACGCCGGCATCTGCTACGGCGGCGGTCTGCTGCTCAACCCCAGAGTGCACAACGGTGAGCCATTTGCCCAGTCCATGCACGGCAGGGCGTACCACAGCGAGAACTGCCCGTAGCCAAGCGCGAGATTTCGAAAGGAAACCAAGATTCACATGAAGACGACAAGATGGGCCGCGACCAGCGGCGCGATGATCATGACGGCCGCGCTTGCGGCGACCGCGGCCGGGAGCATGTCTGGTGCGTCGCCCGACGGGGCAGGAACGACCCCGCCGGCGTCGGCTGATGCTCCTCGAATGATCGATCGAAGTGCGGACGAGCAGACCGCGAACTTTGCGGTCTTGAGGCGGCAAACGGCCGCCGAGGACGATCCCGGCACAGGACCGAAGGGGCCGTTCGGTGCGAATCTGCGGTTGGCCCGCAGGGTCGCCACCGGTGCCGGTGTGGTCCGGGTGGTGCCGGCGAACGGGGCGATGTGCTTGCGCGCAGACACCCGGACCGGTGCAGCCTGGGCCTGCGTCTCGACGGCCGACGCCAGGACCGGCCGGCTGATCCTGAGCCTCCGCGAGCCGGGAGCCACGGCGACCGAGGCGGTCTTTGCGCTGGTCCCCGACGACGCGCGAGACGTGTCTGCTGGCACAGCCGGGGCGAAGAGCAACGTGGTCGTCGAGAGCAACGTCGTCGCGTTGGCCGACACAGAAGCTGACACGCTCTCGTTCACCGACGCCGGCGGCCAACAGCGGTCAGTGTTGCTTCCCTAGAGCACTGACACAGCGTCACCGCGCTATGTAACAAACATGAGCGACTACTACTATGTTCGTTCAAGACACCGTACTGTGGTACCGCTGACCAAACGTTGGTTCGTTTTTTCCTGCGCCGCTCAATCTCAGGGGCGTGAGTGTCCGATACGGAAGATCCGGCGGTTTCGGGCTTCGTGACATACAGGACCCGCCGTGGGTCACAAGGGAAAGCAAGGTTTGGCATGCAGACAGAGATCAGTTGCAACGGCCCGCGCTCGGGTGGTGGTGAACCTGGCGGCCGAGAGGGTGATGATGTGGCCGCGGCGGCGGTGGGTGTGCGCGCGCTGCTCTCGGCGCTGGAGGCCCGCGACAACTCCACCGGCAAACACTCCACGGCGGTCGCCGAGCTTGTGCAGGTCACCGCTCGAGGCATGGGCCTGGCAGATGGCGAGGTGGCGCACGCCGGGCAGATCGCCTTGATGCACGACATCGGCAAGGTGGGCATCCCCGATGCGATCTTGCACAAGCCCGGGCCGTTGACCCAGAGCGACTGGCGGGTTATGCGCCGCCATCCAGAGATCGGCGAGCGGATCGTCGCTTCGGTGGGGGCGCTGGCGCACCTTGCTCCTGCGGTTCGCGCCGAGCACGAGCGCTGGGACGGCGACGGCTATCCCGACGGGCTGCGGGGAGCAGCCATCCCGCTGTCCAGTCGCCTGGTGTTCGCCTGCGATGCCTATGAGGCGATGATCGCCGAGCGTCCCTACCGCGCGGCCATGGCGCCCGAAAACGCGGTCGTCGAGCTTGAGGCAAACGCGGGCAGCCAGTTCGATCCCGCGGTAGTCACCGCGCTCGTCGGTTGCCTGGTTGCGGCCGGTGACGTCCGCGCCACAAGCACCGAATCCGCGAGAGCCGCGGCGGATTCTCCTGCACAGCCCGCGGACACGGCCGTGTTGACGTCGCCTGCGAGCGCGCAACCTCCGCCGGGCAAGACCAAGCCCCGTCCCCGCGGTGCGCAGGAGGGCGACGAGCCCCTGGCGATCCGGGACGTCGATGACTTCGACGGCCTCTACCGGCGCAGCCAGCCGATGGTCTACCGCTACTGCCTGGGCATGCTGCGCACCCCCGAGGCGGCGGCCGATGCGGCCCAATCGACTTGGGAGCGCGCGATGGCGGCCTTTTCGAATCCCGAGACGGTCGTGCGCAACGTCCGCCCGTGGTTGCGCGCGATCGCCCGCAACGAGTGCTTAGACGTCCTGCGCGCCGGCGGAGCGGTGCAGACCCAGGACATCAGCACACTCGAACTCTCCACCGGAACGATGATCGACGACAGCTATGAGATCCGCGAACAGCTCAAGTCACTGGTGGCCGACTTGCATACCCTCTCAGAGCGCCAGCGCTCGGCGATCGTCCTGCGCGAGCTGTGCGGACTGAGCTCACACGAGCTCGCCGACGAACTGCAAACCTCACGCACGCGCGCCTCAGGACTGGTCGCCGACGCGCGACGAACACTCACACAGCGACGAGCCGCACAACAGCCGGCCTGCTCAGACGCCCGCCGGCTGCTTCACCTCCCCAGCGCCCCAACCAACTAGACGTCCACCTACGAACCTGCACACCCTGCCGACACATCGACTGGCGCCAACACACGGCGTCAAGCGGCTGATTCTGCCGGAAACCCCCACCAACGCCAGGTACCACTGCCGCGACCCCGCGCCCAGGTCACGGTCCGCTGCACACCCGGGTACAAGACCGCCAGCACGTCGCTGACCTCCGAGCGGCGCGCGCAGGCGCATCGTCCCCGAACCGACCGTCAACCGCGCAGGCCGTTGCGAACGACCATCCGCCTGCCGTGCTCGTCGACCTCACCCACCAACAACGCGACGTACTGCTCGATCTCGACCTCCAGCGCCGCGGCGATCATCAAGCGAGCACCCTCACAAGCAGCTCGCAGCGGGACCGCTACCTCATCGCCCCCAAGACGGGGAGCCTGCGAACATCCACCGTACATCTCACAAAATTCCATATGCGTGACTCCCGAGAAGGCTCCTGAAGGTCAAACCGATTTCTTGCCGAGGCGCTTGACCGGGCACTCGGGCGGCGGCGTCATCTCCCGCGCCGGCCGGCGATGCGCGCCTTGGGGAGAAACGC
>JAUJNY010000007.1 GCA_030447955.1 Jiangellales bacterium | reverse complement strand
GTGGCCAGGCTACCTACGCCCAGGTACACGGCGTCCTCCCTCCGGTACTGATCACGACCGGTACAGGTTCGCGGAAGCACAGCCACGCTGTACGCGACGGGGCCCCGCCCGGGTGGGCGGGGCCCCGTCGAGGTGAACTTGCCTACTTGGTGCGGAGGCCGAACTTCTGCGTCACCTGCGTGCCACCGTTCGCGACCGTGACGACGTACTTGCCGTCACCATCGGGAAGCGACTTGGTCGCCATGTTGTAGATGTAATGCCCTGCGGTCGCGTCATAGCGGAGCACGCCCGTGGTGTCCGCCGCACTGGTGGAGTCGACCGTCTCGTTGATCGCGGTGCTGGGCGTCGCCGAGCTGGCCAGGGCCACCTTGATGGTCGGTGCCAGGCCGGGCACGGGGGCACCCGCGCAGTCGGTGATGCGCACCTTGACCGGGACGGTGCTGCCGTACTTGAAGACAGACGTCCCGTCGACGTTGAAAGGCGTCTGGATGGCACCGAGGGCGTAGTTCAGGACAACGAGCGCGCTCTGGGGAGCGGCCGCGCCGCCGTCGTCGTCGGAGACGTTGACCGTGATGGTGTAGCTGCCGGCGGCGTAGGCGTGGCTCGTGTGCACCGAGCGGCTGGTGAACGCCTCGCTGCTGCTGCCGTCACCCCAGTTGATCGTCCCGGTCATGGTGTCCGCCGAGCCGGGGTCGGTGACGGTGAACTTGAGGCCGACCGCGTTGCCGGTGGTGCAGGCTGCGCCCGTGATCCCGGTGACGGACAGGGCACTGATGGTCGGGGCCACGTTCCCTGCCGCGTAGGTGAACGTCGAGGTCGTCTTGCCGCCGTCGCCGTCGTCGGCCGTGACGGTCACCGACCCGCTGGCGTCGTCGGTTGTGGCCAGGCTCCACGACCAGGTGCCGTCGCGGTTGTCGACGAGAGTGCCGTCACCTGTCTTGGTGAGGGTGATCGGGTCCGCCGGCACGTCGGTGAAGGAGCCGGACGTGGTGAGCGTCCCGCCCTCGGAGCCGCTCGAGTTCGCCGGCGCGGTCCCAACGGCCGGCGCGACGTTGATGGCGGTGACGGTGAACTCGTCGCTGGTGCTGGCGCCGTCCTTGTCGGTGGCGGTGACTTCGACGGTGGCGGTGATCTGGTCGGTCGTGGTCAGGGTGTAGGTCCACTTGCCGCTGCCCAGGTCGGTCACCGTGCCGGGGCCACTCGTCTGGGAGACGGTGATGTTGTCGGCCGCCACGTCCTGGAAGCTGCCGGAGGCGATGAGGGTGTCGCCCTCGGCGCCGTTCTGGTTCACGGCTTCGACCGTGACCTGGGGTGCCACGTTGCTGGCCTCGTAGGTGAAGGTGTCGGTGACCGTGTCGCCGTTGTCGTCCGTGGCGGTCACGATCACCGTGCCGCTGGTCTGGTCGGTGGTGGCCAGGCTCCACGACCAGGTGCCGTCGCCTTTGTCCAGGAGGACGCCGCCGTCTGAGGTGATGGTGATGGTGTCTGCCGGCACGTCCGTGAAGGCGCCGGACGTGGCGAGGGTGTTCCCCTCACTGCCGGTGGCGGGCTGCGCCGAGACCAAGACCGTCGGGGCGAGGTTGTCGACACGGACGTTGAAGGTGTCGGTGGTCTTGCCTCCGTCGCCGTCATCGGCCTGCACGACAACCTGCTCGGTCAGGTCGTCGGTGCCGGCGAAGCTCCAGGACCAGGTGCCGTCGCTGTTGCCGAGGACCTCGCCGGGGCCGGAGAGCACGGTGATCGTCAGCGGGTCGGTGCTGACGTCGCTGAAGCGGCCGCTGGTGGTCAGCGTGGTGCCCTCGTCGCCGCTGGCGTTGTTCGCTGCCACTGCCACTGCCGGGGCGACGTTGAGGATGGTGTAGGTGAAGGTGTCCGGGGTGCTGGTGGCGGTGCCGTCCGAGGCGGTGACCGAGATCTGGCCTGTGGCGTTGTCCGCACCGACGACGCTCCACAACCAGGCGCCGTCGTCGCTCGTCTGGGTGAAGGTGCCGTCCCCGGTGTGGCTGACGGTGAGCGTGTCGGCGGGGACGTCGGAGAACGCGCCGGCGTTGCCGAGCATGCTGCCCTCGTCGCCCTCGACGTCCTGCGCGTCGGTGCGCACGCCGGGGGCGACGTTGTCGGCGGTGAAGGTGAAGGTGTCGACCGTGACGCCACGGTCACCGTCGTCGGCCTGCACCTGCACGGTGCCGCTGGTCTCGTTCGTGGTGGCCAGGCTCCAGGACCAGGTGCCGTCGGCCTTGGCGAGGACGTCGCCGTCGCCGGAGAGCTTGGTGATGGCCAGCGGCACGTCGCCGCTGACGTCGGTGAAGGCGCCGCTTGTCCTGAGGGTGCCGCCCTCGAGGCCGTGCGCACCGCCGGCCGAAGCCGCGATCCGCGGGGCGGCGTTGGCGGCGGCGTAGCTGAAGCTCTGGGTGGCGGTGGCGTTGTGGGAGTCGGTCGCGGTCACGGTGACGCTGCCGCTCACGTTGTCCGCGGTCGGCAGGGACCAGGACCAGGAGCCGGTCAGGGCGCCAGATGTGTCCTTGTGAGCCGTCACCACGCCCTCACCGCTGGTCACCATGATGCTGGCGAGGTCACCGTCAGCGTCGGTGAAGGAGCCGGAGGTCTGGAGCGCGCTCCCCTCCTCGCCGCTCGCGTTATCGGGGGTGTTGCCGGAGGCAGGCGCCTGGTTGACCACGACCGGCGCGACGACCTTGAACGTGACGGTGGTAGCCGTCGTGTCTTCGAGCTTGCCGCCCGAGGTGTTGCTGTTGGTGACTTCTGTGGTGCCCGACTTCTCACCGAGCAGGATCTTGTAATCGCCGAGCGCGGTGGTGGATGCCGCGCTCACGCTGGCGCTCCGCACCCCGTCGCCGCTGCGCACGATGTCGCAATTGCCCTTGGCGGTTCCGGGGGCCGAGAAGTTGACGGCGGCCGAGAACCCTGACCCGGTGCTGATGGCGCCCGTGTCGGAGAGGGTGAAGGCGTGCTTGACCTTGGCCGTCGAGGTCGAGCCGCAGGCGGCATTGCCGGTCGCGCTGAGCGTGATCGTGAAGTCGGCGGACTTGCCCTGCTCGACCTCGACCACGTTCTGCGTGCCGACGAGCTCGGCCGTTACGAGCTCGGCGGCGTAGGCCGGAACCGCGGCGGCGACGAGGCCACCGCAGAGAAGGGCGCCGAGCGCGCCGAGTGCTGTGCTGTTGCGCTGCATGAGCGTCTCTTCTCGGGTCAAGGTCGGCCGCACCGGACGACGTTGACCCGAAGGTTCGCGTCGGAACCTGAGGAGGGACTGAGGATGACCTGAAGATCGGCTGAAGAACCAGCCGCCCGGAAGCGGGGGCCGCCATGCCGAGCAGCCGGCCCGCCGCTAGGGACGAGCCGCCACGCTGTCCGGGCCCGTGCCCGTCCCCGCCCTGTCCGCCCCCCGGCTCACAGCAAGCCGCTCGAGCGTCGACCCCTGCGTGAACGCGAATTCCTTCTCCAGGTGCACGATCGTCCCCACCTGGGGACGGCTGGTGAAGGTGACCCGGTCGACAAGCGCCCGCATGAGCTGGATGCCCCGCCCCTCCTCCGCGCCGTCCTCGGCGTCCGCCAGCCCCAGCGAGCTGCTGTCGAAGCCGGCACCGCGGTCGATGACCTCGATGACACAGAGGTTGCCGGAGATGCCGGCAGACACCTCGTACTGATCCGTCGTGTGCGCGTGGTCGAGGACGTTGGTCGCCGCCTCGGTAAGGGCGACCTCGATGTCGGTGACCGCAAGTTCCTGGACGCCGAGCGAGCGCAGCGCGCCCGCCAGCACCCGCCTCGCCACCGGTACGGAGAACGCGTCCCGCGGCAACGCCAGCGTCAGCTTGATCTCCATGCATGCGGACCTACCCGCGGCGGCCGACCTGATGCCGCGGCCGGCGAAACGTCACCCGAGGCGTACGCGGAAGTCCTCGATCACCGGGTTGGCGAGCAGCACCTCGGCCATCTTCGTGGCCTGCTCGAGCGCGGCGGGCTCGTCCGCAGCCTCCACCGACAGCTCCACGTGCTTGCCGATCCGCAGCGTCGTCACCGGCGGCAGGCCCAGCGAGGGCAGCGCGTTGAGGACCGCCTGCCCCGCCGGGTCCAGGATCTCCGGCTTGAGCATCACGTCGACCACGACCGCGTACGAGGGCATGCTCGCCAGGCTAGCGGCGCCGGCCGACGCAGCAGCTCACGCCGGCTCGCGCGCAGGCCCGCTGCCGGAGTCCGATCCAGGCAGGGCTTCGCCACCTCCGCAGCCGCAAAGGTCCTCGACGCGCAACGACCGCGCCGGCCCCAGCTCCACCGTCTGCGGCGCGTCCGGATCACGCACCACGGGGATCTTCCTCCGCACCGCCGGGGCAGGCGGAGGAAGGGCGGGAAGACCGGCTGCCGCAGCGACCGGAGGCGCAGGCGCCGGCGGCGGAGGCACCGGCGCGGGCTGCACCTGGGCCGGCGGCGTGACCGGCCTCGGGGCTGCGGCCGCAGGCGGGGCCACGACCGCCGACGGGGTACCGGGCCTGCTGACCGCCAGCACCCGTCGCGCCGAGGCCACCGCGGCCGCCCGCGGGTACGACCCGTCCGCCAGCGCCCGGCTGATGGCCGTCACCGGCGGACCCGGTCCGCTGTCCACCAGGACCATGTCCGCCCCCGCCCGCAGGGCCCGCACCGCGGCCTGTCCGGGGCTCAGCCGCAGCCCGGTCGTGATGGCGCCCATGGACAGCGAGTCGGTGATCAGCAGCCGCCCCGGGCCGGCCCGCTCCCGCAGGTAGCGGTAGGCGGCCGGGGAGAGCGTGGCCGGCAGGCCCGGCTCGGTCAGCCCCGGGACGTTCAGGTGCCCGACCATCACGGCCGGGACCCCCGCCTCGAGCAGCGCGGAGAACGGCCGCAGGTCCCGCTGCTCCAGCGCGGCCAGCGGCGGGGTCTGGGCCGCCGAGTTGTGCGTGTTGGCGGCCGAGCCGTGGCCAGGCCAGTGCTTGGCGACCGGCACCACCTGGGCGTCACGGAGTCCGGCCTGCCAGGCGCCCGCGTACGCCGCCACCTTCGCCGGGTCGCCCGAGTAGGCACGCCCGGTGTCGGCGATGTACTGACCGGGCACGGCGATGTCGACGACCGGGGCGAAGCTCACGTCCACCCCGAGCGCCCGCATCTGCCGGCCGTAGTCCGCGGCGAGCAGGCGCGACTCCGCCGGCGATCGCGTACGCGCGATCGACGCCGCAGAGGGCAGCCTCGGGAGGGGACCGGCGAGGCGCTGCACCTGCCCGCCCTCCTCGTCCGAGGCGACCAGGGGCGAAGGGCCACCCCCGGTCCGCAGCGCCGCCAGACGCTCCCCGAGATCAGCCGGTGGGCGACCGAACAGCAGCACCCCGCCCAACCCCTCGCGTACGAGGGGCAGGGCGGCAGCCGTGCGGTTCATGTCGTACCCCGCCATGACGAGCCGCAGAGCCAGCTGGCGGTCGGTCCAGCCAGCTGGATCACCGCTGGGTCCCGCAGCCTGCGACGGCCCGGCGAGGCCGGTGCCCACCACCACTGCGGACACCAGCACAGCGAGAAGGCGCTTCACGAACGGCAGTGTGTCAGGGACATCCCGGACGCATCGTGGGCATACCCCGGCACGCCGCTGCCATCCACATCCAATCTTCAGCCCATCCTCAGCCGATCTTCAGGAGCGCCTGTCACTTTCAGTGCATGAGCAGCACCAGTACTACGCCGACTGGCGTCGTGTGCGACGACCGCCCGGCCCTGCGCCGGACGGTCACCAGCCTGCTCACCCGCAGCGGCTTCTCGGTGGGCGGCGAGGTTTGGCACTACGACGAGCTGCGCGACCTGGTCCTGCGCACCGCACCGACGGTGGCCATCGTCACCCTGCCTACCCCCGGCATGAGCGGGCTCTCGGCCGTCACCAGGCTGCGCGCCGCGGCTCCCGCCACGGAGCTGATCCTGCTCTCCGCCTTTGGCAGCCTCGAGCTCGCCGCGCGCGAGGCCGGGGCACTTGCACTGGTGTCCGAGGACGACCCGCAGGCGCTGCAGGCCGTGCTCCTGGCGGTCAGCCGGCGCTGGCACGCCTCCATGGCAGCGGTGGTCGCCCAGCGCAGCTACGAGGAGCCGGCTCTCGACAGGGTGTTCCCCTCCAGCGTGGCCTGAGCGGCCCCGACGGGCAGCTCCAGCACGAAGCCGTCCTCGTAACTCAGCTCGCCGCCCATCGACCGGGCGAGCGACCGCGCGATCGGCAGCCCGAGCCCGGACCCGCCGCGCCCGTCCAGGCTGACGAAGCGGGCGAACACCTGCTCGCGAGCGTCCTCGGCGACTCCCGGACCGTCCTCCGCCACGACGACCCGCACCATCGACGGCCCCGCGTCCACCACCACCCGGATGCGTGAGACGGCGTGCCGCCGGGCGTTGTCCCCCAGGTTGCTGAGGATCTCCTGACAGCCGCCGCCGTCGAGCAGCAGCGGTCCGCCGGGCGCGCGCCGCACCTCCAGCACGACGTCCAGGTCCGGGGACAGCAGGCTCAGCCGCTCCACCTCCTCGGCGCACAGCCGCACGACGTCCACCTGGGCGACCGGCGTCGGCAGTCCCTGATCGAGCCGCGCGATCTGCAGCAACGACGAGATCAAGCGCGCCGCTCGTGAGGTCTCACGCACCATCGTGGCCAGCAGCCGGTCCCCGTCCTCGGGTCCCGCTCCGCGCAGCAGCGTCTCGGCGCACGCCCGGATCCCGGCCATCGGCGTACGCAGCTGGTGCGCCGCGTCGGCGAGGAAGCGACGCGTCGCCTCCTCCGACTGGCGGGCCTCGTCCGCCGCTGCCTGCAGGGCAACCAGGCTGTTGTCGAGCGTCTCCGCCATCCAGCGCTGCTCGGTGACGTCGCGGGCGATCGAGGCCACCGCGACGACCGCGCCGTGCCGGTCGCGTACCGGGGACAGGCGCACCGACACCGGCAGGAGCGAGCCGGTCCGGGACAGCCGCTCCCCCTCGTAGGCCATCACCTGATGGCCTCGGCCGATCTCGGCGACCATCTCGAGGTGCTCGGTGAGATGCGCCTCCGGCACGATCAGCGAGATGTGCCGGCCCACGGCTTCCGCTGCGGACCAGCCGTAGTTGCGCTCAGCAGCCGGGTTCCACGTCAGGATCGTTCCGCTCAGATCCTGGGTGAGGATGGCGTCGGAGGAGCCGGTGATCACGGCGGCCAGCCGGGCTGCGACCTCCTCCGACTGGCGCCGCTCGGTGATGTCCCGCACGAACATGTGCACCCTCGGGCCGCCCCGCCGGTCGACCGCCCACACCGTGCACTCGGCGCGGAAGACGCGGCCGTCGCGGGTGCGGGCATCGAGCTCGTACGGCGCCCCGACCGGCGCCGCCCCCCGGGCCACCTCCTCGTCCAGCGCCTCAGCGACCACGTCGCGGTAGCGCTCGGGAACCAGCTCCACGACCGGTCGCCCGACGAACTCCTCGCGCGCCCAGCCGAACAGCACCTCCGCGCGGGGGTTCCAGTCCACCACCACCCCCTCGCCGTCCACCGCGACGTAGGCCTCCTGCGCCGCCTCGAGCACCTGCCGCCAGCGGGTCTCGAAGGTCCCGCTGCGGCGCTCCATCCGCGCCGCGACCTGCATCCCGGCTTCCAGCGAGTCGAGCATCGCGTCGTACGCGGCAGCGAGGCGTCCCAGCTCGGTGCCCGGGCGGTCCGGGCGCAGCCGCTCACCGCGCTGTCCGGAAGCCGTACGCGCCGAGGCCTCGGCGATCTGGCTCACCGGTCGGAGCGCGAGCCTCGAGGCCCGCGACAGCAGCAGCGCAGCCAGAAGCAGCGCGGCCGCGGAGCAGAGCAGCTGCAGCGCCAGGAGCCGTCGAAGCGTCTCGGACACGCCCGAGGTCGACGCGAAGACGCGGACGCTGCTGCCACCGGGAAGCGCGACGTCCCGCGACACGGACCCCTCGCCCCGCGAGCCCGGCGGGAGACCCCGGCCCACGATCGGGGAGCTCGGGTCGGAGCGGTAGACGGTGCCGTCGGGGAGCTGGACGAGGGCGCGAAGACCGCGCGTCTGGAGCCGGCGGGCCAGCTCCTGCTCGTCCGCGCCGATGGACGCGACCTCCCTGGCCTCGATCCGCACCGCCTCGGCCCGCTCGTTCAGCAGGTCGTCGAGGGAGTCCAGCAGGCTGGACCGCAGTGCGACGTACACCGCCGAGTTGACCGCGAGCAGGACCAGGGCCACGACCGTCACGCCCACCAGCACGACCCGTCGGCCGAGCGGCGGCGTAGGGGTGCTGGTCGGCGCGGTGCTCATGCGCGCAGTACGTACCCGGCGCCGCGTACGGTCTGGATCAGTCGCGGGCCAGTGGCTTCGAGCTTGCGCCGCAGGGCGCTCATGTGGACCTCGACCAGGTTGGCGTCGTAGGCGTCGAAGCCCCACACCGTGGTCAGCAGCTGGGTCTTGGTGAGCACCTTGCCCACGTGCTGCGCGAGCATCGCGAGCAGGTCGTACTCGGTCTTGGTGAGATCCAGCGCGACGCCGCCCCGGACGACGGTCTTGGCGCCGTCGTCCACCACGAGGTCCCCCACCTGCCAGGTGTCCGACGACAGCCGGCCGGATCTGCGCAGCAGTGCCTGAACCCTGGCGAGCAGCTCGGCCATCGAGAACGGCTTGATGAGGTAGTCGTCGGCCCCCGCCTCGAAGCCCGCCAGCCGATCCTCCACGCTGTCGGCGGCGGTGAGGAACAGCACCGGCATGTCACCGAGGCCCCGCAGGATCCCGGCCATCTCGTAGCCGTCCGGGCCCACGGGGAGGCGGATGTCGAGCACGGCGAGATCGGGCAGGAACAGCTCAGCGACCTGCTGCAGCTCCCTCCCGTCCGGCTCGGCGCGCACCTCGTACCCCTCCCCGCGAAGGGCGACGTCGAGCGCGGCGCGGATGGGGTTGTCGTCCTCGACCACCAGGACCCGCGGGCGTTGTAGGCGCACCGGTGCATTCTGCCGCGAACTCCCCCCCGGACGTCCCGGATCTTCAGGAAATCTTCAGGAAGTCCTCAGCCAAGGTTCAGCAAGCGTCGGCAAGATCTTCGGCACGGAAGCGATGGAGGGTCGGCGGGCACGAGGGGGGTCCGCCGGCCCAACTCGCACAGCGGTGCCTGCTCCGGTAGCAGGTGCCGGCTCGACGGTGCCGCAGCCACCGTTGCCGCTGCAGCAGTACCTCGGGGGGGGACATGAAGGCAGAACCAGTTCAGCGTAGGCACTCGCTCACGACGCGGGGGGTGACAGACAGGCCCTCGAGCGGCGGGACATCCCGCCGGACCCGCTCATTCCGCCGTCGGAGCCGCTGGGTGGCCCTGCTCGCCGCCCTCGCCCTCCCCGGGACAGTCCTCGTCGCACCCACCGCCTTGGCGGCGGACGGCCCGTACAACATCGACGGCTCGGTTCCTGACGGGGGCACCGCCTTCCTCGAGGACCCGGAGGGCAATGTCAAGGAGCTCGGCCCGCTCAACTCCAACACCACGAAGATCGGTGTCATCCACGGCGACGCCGTCCCCACGCTCGGGCTCACCAATCCCAACGGGCAGGTGGACCTGCGCGGTGCCTGGCTGGACACCGAGCGCGAGAACGGCAAGGACTGGCTGTACTTCGCCTGGGAGCGCGACGCCAACAGCGGCAGCGGCTTCATCGCCTACGAGTTCATGCAGGACCCGCCTCCCGCGGCGTGCGCCTACGAGACCGCGAGCGCCGAGCAGCTCACCGCGAGCTGCAACCCGTTCGACAACCGCAGGGCCGGCGACTTCATGATCCTCTGGGACCAGCAGGGCGGCAGCAGGGATCTCTACCTGCGCACCTGGTCCGGGTCGGGTGACAACCTCACGCTGAGCCCTCCCGGGGATCCCCTCGACTTGTCCGTCTCGCAGGCGAGATACAGCGCCGACGGGTTCCGTGGCGAGGCGGCGGTCAACCTGACCGACACCGTCTTCGGCGGGAGCACCGCCTGCCGGACGTTCGCCAACACCATTCCCAGCACCGTGACGGGCAACTCGGACACGGCCGACTACAAGGACACCATCCTGCGGACGGCACCGCCGATCTCGAACTGCACGTCGGAGACGGTGACGACGCCCAAGGTCGTGACCAACACGTCGACGGACCCCGACACGAGCCAGAACGTGCCGGCAGGCGGAGCCTCGATCGGCACCGGCGTCCTGGCCGTCGCCGACTTGGCCGTCGTCAGCCTGATCGGTGGAACCGCCACCCCGGCAGGCTCGGTCGCGTTCCACCTGTGCAAGCTGGACGGGACGGCACTGTGCGAGACCGGCGGCACGCCAGTCGGGTCGACCAGCCTCACCGGCGCGGCCTACCCCGTGACGGTGCAGTCGCCCACGGCCTACGTCACCTCGGCCGGTCGCTACTGCTGGCGCGCAGTGTTCACCGGCGACAGTGCCAACGGCATCCCGGGCTCGTCCGACTCGCGCTCCTCCGAGTGCTTCACGGTCATCCCCGCGACGCCGACACTCTCGACGTCCGCCGGTCCCGACGTGGACCTCGGCCAGGCGGTGACCGACTCGGCGAGCCTGGGCGGGACGGTCTCCCAGCCCGCTAACCCGGTCATCAACCTCACCGGGGCCGGTGGAGCAGCTGCGGGCGGCACGATCACCTTCAAGCTGTACGGCCCAAGCGACACCGCTTGCGGTGCGCTGGTCTACACGTCCCCCGAAGTGTCGGTGTCCGGCAACGGGACGTACAACACTCCGGCACCCCAGTTCGTCCCAAGGGGTGAGGGGAACTACCACTGGGTGGCTGTCTACAGCGGGAGCTCGCCGAACACCAGCGGGTTGACCCACAACGCGGCGTGCACCGACACCGCCGAGGACGTCAGGGTTCGCACCGTGCCCTCCTCGATGACCACAGCCCAGTCCTGGGTGCCCAACGACTCGGCGACGATCAGCGCACCTGCTGGTGGGAACCTGGCCGGCACGGTGCACTTCACCCTTTACAACTCCAGCGACTGCACGGGGACAACACCCCTGTACAGCACGTCGGTGGCCGTGGCAGGGGCGTCACCGCAGACCGTGAGCACGGCCAACACGACGGCCGTCATTGTGACCGGCGACTTCTCGTGGTCGGTGAGCTACGACAGCACCAACACGGCCCAGCGGGACATCCCCGCGAGCTGCCACGAGACGTCGGCGCTCACGGTGTCGAACGGCGACCCGGTCAGCAGCCCCTAGCCTGATCCCGCGACGCACGCCCGAGGGGCGCACCCGACCAGCGGGTGCGCCCCTCGCGCGGTCATGCCTCGCGCAGGTAGGCGGCGAAGGACGAGCCGGTCAGCCGCTCGTAGGCCTCGACGTACTTCTCCCGCGTACGCGCTACGACGTCCACCGGCAGCTCGGGTCCCGGCGCGGTCCGGTCCCAGCCGCTGTCGCTGAGCCAGTCGCGCACGTACTGCTTGTCATATGAGGGCTGGGGGCGGCCCGGTTGCCACCCGTCGGCTGGCCAGAACCGGCTGGAGTCGGGGGTGAGGACCTCGTCCCCCAGCGTGAGGACGCCGTCGCTGTCGTGGCCGACTTCGATCTTGGTGTCGGCGACGAGGATGCCCCGGTCGGACGCGATGCTGGCGCCCCGCTCGTAGACGGAGAGGGTGACCCGGCGCAGCTCGCCGGCTAGATCGGCACCGACGTTCCTTGCGACCTGGTCGAAGGTGATGTTCTCGTCGTGATCTCCCACGTCCGCTTTGGTCGCCGGGGTGAAGATGGCTGCGGGCAGGCGTGATCCGTCCTCCAGCCCGGTCGGTAGGCGCACGCCGCAGACAGCACCGGACGTCCGGTAGTCGTTCCAGCCGGACCCAGTCAGGTACCCGCGCGCGACGCACTCCACCGGCACCATCGACAGGCGCCGGCACAGCATCGACCGGCCGCGGAGCTGATCGGCGTACGGCTGGAGGACGTCCGGGAACTCGCTGGTGCGCGTGGTGACCAGGTGGTTCGGCACCAGGTCCGCGAGCTGCTCGAACCACCAGATCGAGAGCCCGGTGAGCACCGCGCCCTTGTCCGGCACGGGCGTCGGCAGCACCACGTCGTACGCCGAGATCCGGTCGCTGGCGACGAGCAGCAGCGCGTCGTCACCCACCGCGTAGAGGGTGCGGACCTTGCCGCGGGCGACAACCGGGAGGGGGAGCTCGCTCACCGGCTGAGTCTCGCAGCCGGGTCGCTACCGGACTGCGGCGCTCGCGGTGGCGGAGGTCGCGCTGCGGTTGCCCGCCGTGTCGTAGGCCTGCACGGCGTACCAGTAGGTGCGGCCGCGGACCACGTTGCGGTCGGTCAGGGTCAGGCTGGTCGTCGCGGCGACCTTCGTCCAGGGACCGGCGGAAGAGGTGGCGCGCAGCACCTCGTAGCCGGCGAGTCCGCTGCCGCCGAGATCGGTGGATGCCTTCCAGCCCAGCGTGATCCGGCGGGAGCCCGGGTTGGCCGTCAGCGCCGCCGGGACGGACGGTGCGGTGGTGTCGGTCGTCGGTGTGGTGGTGGGTTCGGTGGTCGTGCTGGTGCCCCAGCGGTTGCGGACGGCGGTCCAGACGGCGGGGTCCTCCCCGCCG
>JAUJNY010000006.1:42618-116895 GCA_030447955.1 Jiangellales bacterium | reverse complement strand
CTCGTCCGCGCCGCCGAGCCGGGTGACCCACGCTGGACGCAGCTGGTCGAGCAGCGCACGGCGATCACGGTGGTCTCGGCGGTGCTGACCGGTACGGAGCCAGTCGACGCTTCGGGGACGCTGCATCGCCGGCTCACCAGCGTCGACGGTGCCGCCGAGCTCGCCCGCGGTGCGGCCGGCGGCGCCCGCTTCGTGGTCCCCGGCGACTCCGAGTGGCCGGCCAGGTTGAGCACCCTTGCCGCGGCGGCGCCTCGCGAGGGGAGGGGCGGTGTGCCCTTCGGGCTGTGGATCCGTGGGCCTGCGGACCTCGGTGCGTGGATGCAGCGCTCAGTGGCCGTCGTCGGCTCACGGGCGGCCACCGGCTATGGCGAGCACGTAGCCGGCGAGCTCGGAGCCGACCTCGGTGAGCGCGGATGCACCGTCGTGTCCGGAGCGGCGTACGGCATCGACGCGGCGGCACACCGTGGCGCCCTTGCGGTGAGCGGTCCCACCGTGGCCGTGCTGGCCTGCGGGGTCGACGTCGCCTACCCACGCGGGCATGCGGCGCTGATCGACCGGATCGCCGCGGAGGGTGCGGTGGTCAGCGAGTGCGCGCCGGGTGAGGCACCCACCCGCGCGCGCTTCCTGGCGCGCAACCGGCTCATCGCCGCCATGACGCGCGGCGTCGTCGTCGTCGAGGCAGCGCCCCGTTCGGGCGCGCTCAGCACCGCCCGCTGGGCGGATTCGCTCAGCCGTCCGGTGCTTGGAGTGCCGGGCCCGGTGACCTCGGCGCTCTCCGCGGGCGTCCACGCGGCGGTTCGCGACGGCCTCGCGACGCTGGTCACGTCAGCAGCAGAGGTCCTCGACGGTGTCGGCGACCTCGGCGAGGACACCGCGGCACTCCTGCGCGGTCCACGCCGGGCCTGGGACGGCCTTCCTGCTGACGCGGCCGCGGTCCTGGACCGGCTGCCCGGCCGCGGCACGGTCTCGGTCGATCGCCTCCTCGTCGACACCGGGCTGCCGTTGGCGAGCTGCCTCGCCGCACTGAGCCGGTTGCAGCTCAGCGAGCTGGCGGAGCCAGCCGGGGACGAGTGGCGGCTCGGCGCGGCGATGCGCGCCGCGCGCAGGCGTGGCGATGCTTGACCCGGCCACCGGCTGCGGCCAGCGTGGAGTGGGCGAGCGCACGGCTGGAGTCGGCCAACGCGGCAGGAGAAGCTTCGGCCACAGTCGCGACGGTGGACGTGGGGGTCAACATCGAAGCGCGTCCGACTGCTAGCCGAGGCGCACCTTGCGGTCACCGAAGTCTGCGATGATCTCTACCTCGCCGCCGAGGGCCTCGACGTACGCCTTGATGGTGGCCAGGCCTGCCCGGTCGATCTCGCCGGACTCCAGGGCCGAAACAGAGGGCTGCTTCACGTGCATGCGCTCGGCTAGTTCAACCTGCGTGAGCCCTTGCTCCTCGCGCACCTCCCTCAACCGGTAGGCGCGTACCTCCGCATCGATGCGGGCGCGGTGCTCAGCCACCCGATCCTCGCGGGGGGGGTCGCGTGGCTCTGACGTCGTTCCAAGTCTTGGTCATCGCTTCTTCCACCTTCTTCGCCTCAGGTGTCACGTTCGCCGCTGAGCCACTGGTCGTAACGCTCGTCCGCGACCTCGATGTCGCGCTGGTACCAACCGCTCCAGTCCCCTGCCTTGTCGCCAGCTACCAGGAGGACGGCTCGCCGCTGGATCGAACACGAAGAGGATGCGCACCTTGCTCGCGCCAGCCCATCCTGGCCGCAACTCCTTCATGTTGTGATGGCGCGAACGGCTGATGCGATCGACGAGGGGCCTACCCAGCGCAGGGCCGTCGTCACTCAGCTTGTCGATGGCCGCGGCGACCCGGTCGTAACTGTCGTCATCGAGACTTAGTAGCCAGGCCTCGACCTCGTCGAGCACTCTGACGTCCCAAGCCACGCCCCAGTATAGACCGGGAACGATATAGGCCGGACTATATGACACCGCGCACCCTCCAACAGCGGCTCCTCGCCGACCGAGGGATCAAGGAGAACAAGATCGCGTGGCTGCCCGGCCGCAGCACGGTCTCGGTCGATCGCCTCCTCCACGGCACCGCTCTGCCGCTGCCGAGCTGTCTCGCCGCGCGAAGGCGTGGCGATGCTTGACCCGGCCACCGGCTGCGGCCAGCGTGACGGGCGTGGCCGGCGACCGGGACGCCGCCGCGCCGCCCACCGTGGCGTCCGCGGCGCCGCAGCTGCCGGTGGCGATGGCTGCTGCACTGACTGACTTCGAGCACCACCTCCGCAGCGAGTGCGACCGCTCGCGGCACACCGTCCGGGCCTACACCCGCGACGTCGCGTCGCTGCTCGAGCACACTGCCCGGATGGGCCGCGTCGACCTGAGCGGCCTCGACCTGGCGGTGCTGCGCTCATGGCTCGCGCGTCAACAGACGTCCGGGCGGGCGCGCACGACGCTGGCCCGGCGGGCCACCGCGGCCCGGGTGTTCACCTCGTGGGCGCACCGCAGTGAGCGCATCCCGACCGACCCGGGGTTGCTGCTCGGCAGCCCGCGCCCGCACCGGGTGCTGCCGGGCGTGCTCGGGCAGGACGAGGCGCGCCTCCTGCTCAGCGCCGTTGGTGCCTGGGCGGAGGACTCCGGTGATCCGCTCGCACTCCGCAACGCCGCCGTGCTGGAGCTGCTCTACGCCACTGGGGTGCGCGTAGGTGAGCTCGTCGGGCTCGACGTCGATGACGTCGATCGCCGCCGCCGCGTCGTGCGGGTGCTGGGCAAGGGACGCCGGGAGCGCAGCGTGCCGTACGGCGTCCCCGCTGAGGCGGCGCTCGACGGCTGGCTCACCCGGGCTCGCCCGCTGCTCACCAGCGCGCAGAGCGGGCCGGCGCTGTTCCTCGGGGCGCGCGGCGGGCGGCTCGACCAGCGCTCGGTGCGCCGGCTCGTCCACGAAGGCATGGCCGCCGTCCCCGGCGCGCCCAACCTGGGTCCGCACGGCCTGCGCCACTCCGCCGCGACGCACCTGCTCGAGGGGGGAGCCGACCTGCGCAGCGTCCAGGAGCTGCTGGGGCACGCATCCCCGGCGACCACGCAGCTCTACACCCACGTGTCGGTCGAACGGTTGCGACGGTCCTACTCGCAGGCGCACCCCCGCGCCTGAGCCCCCCGGGAGAGGTCACCGCCGGAGCGGCCCTCCCCGGCCGACCAGCCCGGCCGGTGAGCTGACCGCGACCGCGCCCAGCAGCGCGGTACCCACCACGGCGAGCGCGGCCAGCGCCCCGACGGCGGCGGCGCGACGGCCCGGGCCGTCCGCGGCGGCTGCGGCCGCAGTGCTTGGCTTGGCCACCGGCACAGCTGCTCCATGCGCGGAGCCAGCGGCACCCTGGTTGCCGTCCGGAATGACCGGCAGCGGAACGACCAACGGTGGGCCACCCGGGGTGCTGGGTAGCAGCGGCAGCAGCCGCACCGGACCCTGGTCGACCAGCGCGAGCGGGTCGAGATAGACGTCCCCGCGCAGCAGGCCCCAGTGCAGGCAGCTTCGAGGTGCGCAGTGACCGGCTACACCGGACAGCTCACCCAGCCGGTCGCCCGCCTCGACCAGCGTCCCGAGCGACACCGCCGCGCGTACCGGCTCGTAGGTCGTGCGCAGCTCCCCGTGCGTCACGGTGATGACGCCGCGGCCGGCCAGCACGCCCGCGTACGTCACCCGACCCGCACCGGCGGCGCGTACGGCGTCGCCGGGCTCGGCGTGCAGGTCGACGCCGCGATGCCCGGCACCCCAACGCGCCGCCGGCGGGGCGAACCCGGCAAGGACGACCGGCTGACCATCCAGCGGCCAGCGCCAGGGCCCATCGTCAGAGGCCGCGGCGGGGACTCCTGCCAGGGCGCCGGCCGCAGCGAAGAGCGCGCTGAGGAGCGGGAGGAGCAGCAGGCTGCGCAACCCGGGTGACAGGGTGCGGCGCGACCTCCGGGGCAGCAGCCGCTGAATCGGGGTGGGGGTTGAGCGGTCCATGTCGCTACGGTGGACAGCGCCCGGGGGCCGGGTCCAGCCACCTCGACCCGTCCTGGGGACGCCTCCGCGTGACCCGGACGGCTGTGGAGGACGAGGCCAACCTCGGAGGACCCATGGCAGCTGGCGCGGCTCCGCTGCGCCGGGCCGTCGGGCTCGGGGTGGTCACGGCGCTGGCGCTCACCGCGTGCAGCATGGGTGGCGACGCCGGTCCTGACGGGGATGTCGACGGCCCTCGGCCCACGGGCACGCTCCGGGCGGCCATGAGCGGGCGAGTCGAGACGTACGACCCCCACCGGGCAGCCACCGCGTCGAGCACAGCGGTTCTCGACAACGTGTACGACACCCTCGTCGTCCCCGCGGGGGACGACCTGAGCTACCAGCCGAGCCTGGCCGAGCGCTGGGAGACCAGCGCGGACGGCCTCACGTGGACGTTCACGCTGCGCGGGGGCGTCACGTTCCACGACGGGACGAACCTCGACGCCGCCGATGTCGTGTACTCCTACCAGCGCATCGTCGATGGGCGCCTCGCGGGCGCGCCGGGGCTCGCCACCGTCGAGTCGGTCGTCGGCCAGGGGGAGCGCACCGTCGTCATCGGGCTGTCGAGGCCGACTCCCAACCTGCTGGACAGCCTTGGCGCGTCGGTCGACGTGGCGATCCTGCCGGTGGGGGCCGCGCGGCGCTACGACCTCGACACCCAGGCGGTCGGCACCGGTCCCTTCCGGCTGGCCGACGCCGGCCCGCGGCGTGCTCGGCTCACCGCATTCACCGACCACTGGGACGACGGACCGTTCCTCGCCGAGGTCGATGTGCAACTGCTGGCCCGGCCAGCGGCGGCCCTCGCCGCGCTGCGCGACGGCCGGGTGCAGTGGGTGGGCAGTGTGCCGGCGCAGCAGATCGCCGCGCTGAGCGAGGAGGGCAACGTCGAGCTGGGGCAGGCCCCCTCCGTGGACTACTGGTCCCTGGTGATGAACCTGCGTCGGCCGCCGTTCGACGAGCTCGACGTACGCCGAGCAGTCGCGGTTGGCCTCGACCGGGCCGGGGTCGCGGCTGCCGTCGGGGAGGGGACGGTGACACCGAACCAGACGGCGATCCCCCCGGACAGCTACTGGCACTACGACTACGCCCCCTTCGACCACGATGTCGAAGCTGCCAGCCTGCTGCTCGCTGACGTGGGGCTGCCCGCACCGCTCGACATGGGGCTCATGGTGGCCAGTGGCAACGCCGGGGCGAGGCGCGCGGCGCAGGCCGTCGCCGCCCAGCTCGCCGTCATGGGGGTGCGGGTCACGCTCGAGGCGATCCCGCGCGCCACCTGGCGGGAGCGGCGCGACCACGGCGACTTCGACGCGATGCTGCTCGGGCGGCGCGGCAACATCGACCCGGTCGGCTACTACGACGCCGAGCACAGCTGCGAGGGCGCGGCCAACTACCAGGGGTACTGCGACCAGGTGACGACCCAGCTCCTGGAGGAGGCCGCCGGCGAGCCCGACCTTGACCGGCGCAAGGACCTCTACGACGCCGCCACCAAACGCATCGTCGACGACGTCAGCCACCTGTTCCTCTACAACACCGACGTGGTCCAGGCGTGGTCTCCTCGGCTGGAGAACTACGTCGTCCGCCCCGACCGTGCAGTGGACTTCTCGACCGCGCGGCTACGGCGCTGACCCCACCTGCGGGTACGGATCGACCACGAGCCGCAGGACGGGCCGCCGGACTCCCGTAGACTGGCCTAGGCCCGGGCTCCGGGTCACATCTCGCGCGCCCTTACCTACGGCGCATCCCTCGGTCCCCGCGCAGGCGGGGCGGGATGCACGCCAGGGCGCCAGGGCGGCGGCCGGCCGGTCGTCGCAAACAACCGACGCGCGCCCCCGCCCGGGGCAGCGCCGTAAGGAGGTCGGCGCGCCGATGGCCGTCGTCACCATGAAGCAGCTGCTCGAGAGCGGCGTCCACTTCGGTCACCAGACCCGTCGGTGGAATCCCAAGATGAAGCGGTTCATCTTCACCGAGCGCAACGGCATCTACATCATCGACCTGCAGCAGTCCCTGTCCTACATCGACCGCAGCTTCGAGTTCGTCAAGGAGACCGTCGGCCACGGCGGTTCGATCCTGTTCGTCGGGACCAAGAAGCAGGCTCAGGAAGCGGTACGCGCCCAGGCCACCCGTGTCGGGATGCCGTACGTCACCGAACGCTGGCTCGGCGGGATGCTCACCAACTTCCAGACGGTGCACAAGCGGCTGCAGCGGCTCAAGGAGCTCGAGGAGATCGACTTCGAGGATGTCGCCGGCTCCGGTATGACCAAGAAGGAGTTGCTGGTCCTCAAGCGCGAGAAGGACAAGCTGGACCGCACCCTCGGCGGCATCCGGGACATGCAACGCGTGCCGAGCGCCATCTGGATCGTCGACACCAAGAAGGAGCACCTCGCGGTCGACGAGGCCCGCAAGCTGGGCATCCCGATCGTCGCGATCCTCGACACCAACTGTGACCCGGACGAGGTCGACTACCCGGTCCCCGGCAACGACGACGCGATCCGGGCGGTCAATCTGCTCACCCGGGTGGTCGCCGACGCGGTGGCCGAGGGCCTGATGGCGCGGGTGGGGCGTGGCCGTGACGACGACAAGCCGACCGGAGCGGAGCTCGGCGGCGACGAGCCGCTGGCCGAGTGGGAGCAGGAGCTGCTCGCCGGTCAGCCCGCGCAACGTTCGGCGGAGGGCGCCGCGGACGCAGCGGCCGAGCCGGTGGACGTGGCGCGCCTGGAGGCACCGGCGGCGGTTGACCTGGCCGAACAGGCCGAAGCGGTCTAGCACCGCGCCGCCGGCCCCGGGCCGCCCCGCGCACCACCCAGCGATCAGCCGCAACCGGCCGATCGGCACCTGACCTGGACCACCGTTGAGAGGACCGGAATGCCCGAGTTCACCACCGCCGACGTCAAGCGGCTTCGCGACGCCACCGGGGCCGGGATGATGGACGCCAAGCGGGCGTTGCAGGAGTCCTCCGGCGACTTCGACCAGGCCGTCGAGGTGCTGCGTATCAAGGGGCGGCCAAGGTCGCCAAGCGAGGCGCCGAGCGCAGCGCGTCGAACGGGCTGGTCGCCGCCGCCGAGGGCGCGATGATCGAGCTGCGCTGCGAGACCGACTTCGTTGCCAAGAACGAGCAGTTCCAGCAGCTGGCCGCGGACATCGTGGCGCATGCGGCCACGACGCGCCCGGTGGACGTGTCGAGCCTCCTTGCGGAGACCCTCGCCGACGGCCGCAGCGTCGCCGACAACGTCGAGTCGGTTTCCGCGGTCATCGGCGAGAAGCTCGAGCTCGCGCGGGTCGCCGTCCTGGACGGACAGGTGGCCTCGTACATACCGCAGGTCCACCGACCTGCCACCCCAGGTCGGCGTGCTCGTCGCGTTCACCGGAGATGACCTGGCCGCGGCCCGCGCCGCCGCGATGCAGATCGCGGCGATGCGCCCCGCGTACGTGAGCCGGGCGGAGGTGCCCGAGGCCGTCGTGGACAGCGAGCGACGCATCGCCGAGGCGACCGCCCGTGAGGAGGGCAAGCCGGAGCAGGCGCTGCCGCGGATCGTCGAGGGCCGGCTCAACGGTTTCTTCAAGGACGCCGTGCTCATGGAGCAGCCCAGCGTGCAGGACTCCAAGCGCACCGTGGGCCAGCTGCTCGCTGCCGCGGGCGTCGAGGTCACGCGCTTCGCCCGCTTCGAGGTCGGCGGCGGCTGACCAACGGGCTGGGCCAGCATGCAGCCCCGGCGCACGGCTGGGGCAGACTGGGCAGCCCGTCAACGCCACCGGCCGGGGCGACCGGCCGGCGCGCTCGACCAGGACAGGAGGCCCCGGCATGGACCAGGGCTCCGCGGCGGGCGCGCCGTACTACCGGCGCGTGCTCGTCAAGCTCTCCGGTGAGGTCTTCGGCGGCGGCCAGGTCGGGGTCGACCCCGACGTCGTGCACGGCATCGCGACGCAGACAGCGGAGGTGGCGCGCAGCGGCGTACAGGTGGCTGTCGTCGTGGGCGGCGGCAACTTCTTCCGCGGCGCCGAGCTGCAGACGCGCGGTATGGACCGCGCGCGCGCCGACTACATGGGCATGCTCGGAACGGTCATGAACTGCCTGGCGCTGCAGGACTTCCTGGAAAAGCAGAACGTCGAGACCAGGGTCCAGACGGCAATCACCATGGGTCAGGTTGCCGAGCCCTACATCCCGCGCCGGGCGATGCGCCACCTCGACAAGGGGCGCGTCGTCATCTTCGGCGCGGGCGCGGGGATGCCCTACTTCTCCACCGACACCGTGGCAGCGCAACGGGCGCTGGAGATCGGCTGCGACACCCTGCTGCTGGCCAAGAACGGCGTGGACGGCGTGTACGACGCCGACCCACGCAAGGTCAGTGGCGCCCGGAAGTACTCCCACCTCGCGTACGCCGACGCGCTGCGGCGCGGGCTGCGCGTCGCCGACGCGACGGCGTTCAGCCTGTGCATGGACAACAAGCTGCCCATCGTCGTCTTCGACCTGCTGGCACCGGGCGGGATCGCCCGGGTGGTGCGCGGCGAGCCGATCGGCACGATCGTGGCCGCGGACGTCGACACCGTGCTGACCGACACGGTGCTGGCCGGCACACGGTGGCGACCGACACGGCGCCCGACCCCGTCATGGAGGGAGACCGCAGGTGATCGAGGAGACGCTGTTCGAGGCGGAGGAAAAGATGGAGAAGGCGGTCTCCGTCGCCAAGGACGACTTTGCGGTCATCCGCACGGGACGCGCGCACCCGTCCCTGTTCACCAAGGTGCTCGTCGACTACTACGGCACGCCGACCCCGATCAACCAGCTGGCGTCGTTCCACGTGGCGGACGCGCGGATGATCACGATATCGCCGTACGACAAGGGCTCCATGGCATCGATCGAGCGGGCCATCCGCGACTCCGACCTGGGCGTCAACCCGAGCAACGACGGTCAGCTCATCCGCGTGGTGCTGCCGCAGCTGACCGAGGAGCGTCGCCGTGACTACATCAAGGTCGCCCGGCACAAGGCCGAGGAGGCGCGCGTCTCGATCCGCAACGTCCGCCGCCACGCCAAGGATGCTCTCGACCGGCTGGCCCGGGAGGGGGAGGCCGGGGAGGACGAGGTGGGTCGCGCTGAAAAGCAGCTCGAGGTGCAGACCAAGCGGTACGTCGACCAGGTCGACGAGCTGCTCAAGCACAAGGAGAGCGAGCTGCTGGAGGTCTGAGTCGGCGCGATCCGGACTGGTGGGCTGAGCTGTGGCCAGGCAGCGGGTGGAAAACACTGCGGGGCAGCACGCCGCAGGCGCGTCGGCGCCCGCCGGGACGGTACGGCCCCGCCTGCGCCGGCCCCCGCGCCGCGCCGGCAGGGATTTGCCCGCCGCCGTCACGGTCGGACTCGGCCTGGCGGCGCTGATCAGCGCGTGCCTCTTCGTCGACCGGCGGGCCTTCGTCCTGTTGGCAGTGCTCGGCATCGGGATCGGCGTGTGGGAGATGGGGCGGGCGCTGGCGGTCCGCGGTGCGCGAGTGCCGCTGGCGCCTACCCTCGCCGGCGCCGTCGCCATGCTGGTTGCGGCGTTCACGGCAGGGTCGCAGGGCCTGGTGCTTTCGTTTTCCCTCACCGTGGTCGCGGTTCTCGCCTGGGTGACGGTCCGGGAGAGTTCGGACGCGGTGCGGGACGTCACGGCCGGGGTCTTCGTCGCGCTCTACGTCCCCTTCCTCGCCGGCTTCGCGATGCTGCTGCTGCGCCCAGCCGACGGGCCGTGGCGGGTGTGGCTCTTCATCGCCCTGGTCGTCGCGTCCGACGTCGGCGGTTACGCGGTGGGCGTGCTCTTCGGCCGCCACCTCATGGCGCCGACGGTCAGCCCGAAGAAGTCCTGGGAGGGCTTCGCCGGCTCCCTCGCCTTCGGGGTCGCGAGCGGCGTCGCGGGCACCGTGTGGCTGCTGGAGGGGCAGCCCTGGGAGGGGGCGCTCGTCGGTGCCGCGGCCGTTGTCGCCGCCACGGTGGGGGACCTGGGGGAGTCCATGGTCAAGCGCGACCTCGGCATCAAGGACATGGGGTCACTGCTGCCCGGCCACGGAGGTCTGATGGACCGGCTGGACTCGCTGCTCCCCACCGCTCCGGTCGTGTGGGTCCTGCTCACCCTGTTGGTGCCGCCGGGCGGCTGACCGGGGCGCCCGCCTGCCCCACCCGTGGGAGAATCGCTGCCGTCATGCCTTCCCCCGCAGCACTGACGTTCACCGTACGGCGCGGCGCCAAGCCACCGCGCCACCTCGCCGACCTCAGCCCCGCGCAGCGACGTACGGCCGTCACTGAGCTCGGCGAACAGGCGTTCCGAGCGGGGCAGCTCTCCACTCACTACTTCGCCAGGCTCGTCGACGACTCGGCCGCGATGACCGACGTACCGGCGGGCGCGCGAGAACGGCTGGTGGCGGGGCTGCTGCCGCCGCTGTTGTCACCCGTGCGCCACCTGGAGTGTGACGGTGGCGCCACCCGCAAGTCGGTGTGGCGGCTCTTCGACGGGGCGCTGGTCGAGAGCGTCCTCATGCGGTATCCGGACCGGGTGACGATGTGCGTGTCCAGCCAGGCCGGCTGCGGCATGAACTGCCCGTTCTGCGCCACCGGGCAGGCCGGGCTGACCCGCAACCTGAGTACGGCGGAAATCGTGGAGCAGGTCCTCGCCGGGGCGCGGGCGTTGAACCGGGGCGAGGTCCCCGGCGGTCCTGGCCGGGTCTCCCACGTGGTGTTCATGGGCATGGGGGAGCCGTTGGCCAACTACCGGGCGGTGCTCGAGGCCGTGCGCCGGCTCACCGACCCGGCACCGGACGGCCTGGGCCTGTCCCAGCGGCACGTGACCGTCTCCACGGTTGGCCTCGTCCCGCGGATGCGCCAGCTCACCGATGCGGGCCTCGCCGTCACCCTCGCGCTGTCATTGCATGCGCCAGACGACGAGCTGCGCAACGAGCTCGTCCCCGTCAACACCCGCTGGCCAGTGGCCGAGGTCCTCGACGCTGCCCGCGAGCACCATGCGCGCACCGGCCGACGCGTGTCGATCGAGTACGCGCTCATCAGGGACGTCAACGACCAGGCGTGGCGGGCAGACCTGTTGGCCCGCGAGTTGGTACGCCGGGGACGCGGCTGGGTGCACGTCAACCCGATCCCGCTCAACCCCACCCCGGGCTCACGCTGGACCGCGTCGCGCCCGGCCGACGAGCGCGAGTTCGTCCGGCGGCTGCGGTCCGCTGGCGTGCCGACGACCGTACGCGACACCCGGGGACGGGAGATCGACGGCGCCTGCGGGCAGCTCGCCGCCACCAGTTGAGGAGGCGCGCTTCAGCGAGGACTCCGACTCTTTCCCCCTCGGCGCAAGCATCCGGCTGGTCGCCCGTTGCCGCCAAGATGTCGGGATGCAACCCGCGTTCGTGCTGGTACACAGCCCCTCGGTCGGTCCGCTGACGTGGGCGCCGGTCGCGGCCCGGCTCCGCGCGCGAGGTCACGAGAGCGTCGTCCCCTCGTTGCTCGACGTGGGCGAGGCGGGTCCGCCCTTCTGGCCTCGTGTGGTCGAGGACGTGAACGCAGGGATGAGCCAGCTTCCCAAGGACAACCCGGTGCTGCTGGTGGCGCACAGCAACGCAGGCTTGTTCGTACCTCTGCTCGTCACGCACGCCGCACTGCCCGTGCGCGGATGCGTGTTCGTGGACGCGGCCCTCCCGGCGCTCGCGGGGTCGACTCCCGTGGCACCCGCCGAGCTGTTGGACTTCCTGCGGGGCAAGGTGAACGACGGCAGGCTTCCGCCGTGGACCGAGTGGTGGGACGAGGAGGACATCGCCCCGATGTTTCCCGACCCGCAGAGCCGGGCGGCGGTGACGGCCGAGCAGCCACGGCTGCTTTTGGCGTACTACGAGCAGCTGGTGCCGGTCCCCGTTGGTTGGGACGATGACCTGCCATGCGGCTACCTGGTCTTCGGGCCGCCGTACGATGAAGCCGCCGCGGACGCGCGCCGCCGAGGTTGGCTCGTCGAGCAGCTGCCCGGTCAACACCTGCACCAGATCGTCGACCCGGACGCCACCGCCGACCGCCTGATCTCGATGGCGCGACGCCTCGAAGCAACACTGCGGTAACGAATCATTGAGTCCGACCCTCGATCGGCACGGGTGGAGCCTGATCTTTATCGCTCTCAACGAGTGCGGCGGCCCTCATGCAGGGCGTCGACCGTCCTGGAGAGCCGGGTGCTGCGGGTCTCGGGCTTCTTGGCCTCGTCGATCCAGCGCACCCACTCCTTGCGGTGGCTGCAGGCGAGCGTGTCGAAAAACCTCTGCGCGTCCGGGTCTTGCGCCAGGGCGTTGGCGAGGTCGGCCGGCACGGCCACCTCTCGTGGTGCGGTGTCGGCCTCGATGGTGACGTCGACCTCGTCGCCGGCTGCCACGCCGGCAGCGGCGCGGTGCTCGGCGCTGAGCGGGATGAGAAAGCGCCCACCCATCGATGCCACGGTCGTCCGGTAGGCGTGCCCCCCGATGGTGACGAGGACCGGGGGTCGCTTGCTGGAGCCGAGCGCGGCGACGACCTCGTCGGGGACCGCGAACCCGGTGGCGGTCTTGCCGCCTAGCTCAATCGTCGTGCGGAACCTCACTCGGGAAGTATCCCCAGACGGCACCAGGCTCAGGCGGCTGCATGCCTTGACCTGCGGCTTCACGGTTGCGCCTGCTCCGGCAAGGTGAGAACTTCGGCTCCGTCGTTGGTGATAGCGATCGTGTGTTCGCTGTGCGCTGTCCGGCAGCCTGTCGCGCTTCGGAGTGTCCAGCCATCGGCATCGGTGACGAGCTCGGCGGTGTCCGCCATGACCCACGGCTCGAGCGCCAGCAGCAGCCCACGGCGTAATTTGTATCCGCGACCGGGCCGCCCCGTGTTTGGGACGTGCGGGGCCTGGTGCATCGTCGATCCGACGCCGTGACCGCCGAACTCGGTGTTGATTGGATACCCCGCCTCGCTGAGGACCGCGCCGATGGCATGGGAGATGTCACCGATGCGAGCTCCGGGGCCAGCCGTGGCTATCCCTGCACTCAATGCGCGTTCGGTCGCGCTGATCATCGCAACGCTCTCCGCGGGCCTCGAGTCGCCCACGATGAAGCTGATGGCGGAGTCCGCAACGACTCCGCCTTTGGATACGGCGAGGTCGAGCGACAGCAGGTCGCCGTCGGCAAGCGTGTAGTCGTACGGCAGCCCGTGGAGCACAGCATCGTTCACCGACGTGCAGATGTAGTGCCCGAACGGCCCGCGTCCGAAGGACGGCTCGTAGTCGACATAGCAGGACAGCGCTCCAGCCTCGGCGATCATGTCCTGGGCCAACAGGTTGATGTCCCGGAGGTTCGTGCCGACCGTGCTACGGCTCTGCAGGGTCTGCAAGATGCCGGCGACCAGGGCGCCCGTGTCCTTCGCGCGTGGCAGTCCGGTGGGGCTCAGGATCTCGATCATCCGACGCCTTCCTCGCGCAGCCAATAACTATCCCGGCCATAGTATCCCGGTACTAAAATCGGTGTCATGGTCAGGTTGCCGCTCACTCCCGCAGAGGTCGAACGCGGACAGCGCCTCGGCGCCCTCCTGCGACGTGCCAGGGGGAAGAGCTCGATGCTCACCACCGCGCTAGATGCAGGAGTCTCACCGGAGACTCTTCGGAAGATCGAGTCCGGTCGCGTAGCCACCCCTGCCTTTCCGACCATCGCTGCGATCGCCGACGTCCTCGACCTCTCTCTCGATGCACTGTGGGCGGAGATCAACCAGTCAGACGGCGGGGTCGAACCGGCAAGATCAGATCGCAACGCAGGTGAGCGGTTGGTGTCGTAGGTCTCGCCGCCGTAGCCCCGCTGCAGTTGCCGACGACCGGGCGCGCGTGGCCGGGACTCTCAACCAACGTCCCCGGTGATTACAGCTAGTCGACGCCACTGGGCGCGGTGCTGCCGTGCCCGTGGAGCTAGGGGGCCGGTTCTTCCACCACGACGACGTGGTTGCCGTCGGGGTCACGCAGCATGAACATCAGCGGGGCGCCGGGGGTGCGCATCGGCTCCGGATCAAGGTCGATGCCACCGATGGCGCTCAGCCGCGCGTGCTCACCCAGCACGTCCGCTGTCTCCACACCAATCGAGCTGCCGCCGGGCTGGTCGCCCATCGGCGGGTTGAGCGCCAGCCGCGCCCGCGATCCGGGCGGGGCCACCTCCAGCCAGCGCATCTCGTCGTGCTCACCGAAGCGCGTGTCGCCGCGCACTTCGAAGCCCAGCTTCTCGGTGTAGAAGGCGAGGGCTGCGTCCTGGTCGGCGACGGTGAACATGGCCACGCCGATGTTCGAGAGGGTCGTGGGGGTTCGCGAGGAATGAGTCATGGCCTGTAGACCCGGGGAGCCGGCAGAACTCATCGGTACCCTCTCGAGCTGTTGCCCCTGAGCTAGAAGCGGGGTCCGCCGTCATCGAGCAACCAGTGGACGCCAGCGAGGTGGGTCGATGTCCTGCGGGCCGCACAAAGGATTGGCGGTCCGGCGCTGACGGAGGCTCGCGCGGTGGCGGGGACCCAGACCTGGTTCCCCTCGACCGCGGAGTTCAAGACGTCGCCTGCGACCTCGGCGATCCGGGGCTGCCTGCAAAGAGTCACCGGTTGAGGAGTGCTGACAGCGCGGGGGGTGACTTCCGCGGCACTGCAAGCAATCAGTGGCCGAGCACCCGGGCGAAGGCTGCCGCCCGCCGCGAGGGTCGGCCGGTGCGCGCCTCCTCCGCGTCGGCGCCGGTCATGACCCGCAGCCCAGCCGTGACGCCGAGCCAGCGCAGCGGCTCGGGCTCCCACCGCCTCGAGCGGTGACCCACCCACGGCAGCCGCACCAGCTCGCTGTCGTGGCCGAGGACCAGGTCGGCGAGCGTGCGCCCCGCCAGGTTGCTGGTGGCCACACCGTCGCCGACGTACCCGCCGGCCGCTCCCAGGCCACTCACCCGATCCAGCCCGACGGAGGCGCACCAGTCCCGCGGAACGCCCAGCGGGCCGCCCCAGGTGTGGGTGATCGCGACGTCCCGGACGGCCGGGAACAGGTCGACCAGGACCCGGCGCAGGTCGGCGAACACAGCCGGCTCCCGGTCGAAGCGTGCCTCGATGCGCGAGCCGAGGTGGTACGGCGCTCCGCGGCCGCCAAAGGCCAGCCGTCCGTCGGCGGTGCGCTGGCCGTAGATCACCAGGTGGCGGTGGTCGGCGAAGGTCTCCCGCCGTCGCAGCCCCAGCGCGTCCCAGCTCGAGGCCGGCAACGGCTCGGTGGCCAGCATGAGCGAGTACACCGGGGCGACGTCGCGACGGGAGCCGGGCAGTCGAGCGGTCCACGCCTCGGTGGCGCGCAGCACGTAGCGGGCGCGCACGCGCCCGTGGTCTGTCTCGGCGGCCCCGGGACGGATGCGGGTCACGGTGGTGCCTTCGCAGACCGTGACCCCGCGCCGCGCGACCGCATCGGCGAGGCCGTGGACGAGCCGGGCGGGATGTAGGGCGGCGCAGTGCGGGGTGTAGGTCGCGCCCAGCACACCGGTGGCACCGATGACCGCCTGTGCTGCGCGCGCGTCGAGCAGTTCCAGGTCGGTGTCCCCCCAGCGACGCGCTTCGCTCACCTGCGCGCGCGCCCGCGCGAGCTGCACGGGCGTACGGGCCGCGACGATGCTGCCGCCCTTGGCCCACTGCGCGTCCACTCCCTCGGCGGCAATGACGCGACCCACCTCGTCGACGGTCTCGCGCATCGCCCGCAGCTGGGCGACGGCCGCCGCGGCGCCGTAGCGGCGCGCCAGCCAGGAGGCGGCGGCGGGGAAAAGGGCGGAGCACCAGCCGCCGTTGCGACCGGACGCACCGAACCCCACCGTCTCGCGCTCCAGCACGGCCACCCGCAGGCTGGGGTTGGCGGCGGCGAGGTAGTAGGCGGTCCACAGGCCGGTGTAGCCGGCACCAACTATCGCGACGTCGACGTCGATGTCCCCGCTCAGCGGCGGACGGCGGCGCGGTGGTGCCGGGAGGCTGTCGTGCCAGAACGAGAGCGCGCTCAGAGGCGCGTCCATGCCTCGCTGAGCACGGCTCGCAGGATCTGCTCGATCTCGTCGAAGTGCGACTGATCGCAGATCAGCGGTGGAGCCACCTGGACGACCGGGTCGCCGCGGTCGTCCGCCCGGCAGTACAGGCCGGCCTCGAAGAGCGCCTTGGACAAGAACCCGCGCAGCAGCCGCTCGGACTCGTCGCCGTCGAAGGTCTCCTTCGTCTCCTTGTCCTTGACCATCTCGATGCCGTAGAAGTACCCGTCGCCGCGGACGTCGCCGACGATGGGCAGGTCCATGAGCCGCTCGAGCGTCGCGCGGAACGCGCCTTCGGTGTCGAGGACGTGGCGGTTGAGGTCCTCGCGCTCGAAGATGTCGAGGTTGGCCAGCGCCACCGCGCTCGACACCGGGTGGCCGCCGAAGGTGTAGCCATGAGCAAACGTCGTCGTCCCCTGCCGGAACGGCTCCATCACCCGGTCGGAGGCGATCATCGCGCCGATCGGGGAGTAGCCCGAGGTCATCCCCTTCGCGCAGGTGACGATGTCGGGCACGTAGTCGTACTTGTCGCAGGCGAACATGGGGCCCAGCCGCCCGAAGGCGCAGATCACCTCGTCGGAGACGAGCAGCACCTCGTAGCGGTCGCAGATCTCACGCACTCGCGGGAAGTAGCCGGGCGGCGGCGGGAAGCAGCCACCGGAGTTCTGCACCGGCTCCAGGAAGACCGCAGCGACGGTGTCCGGCCCCTCCAGGAGGATCGCCTGCTCGATCTGGTCGGCGGCCCAGCGCCCGAACGCCTCGAGGTCGTCGCCGTGCTCCGGGGCGCGGTAGAAGTTGGTGTTGGGCACCTTGTGGGCACCCGGGACGAGCGGCTCGAAGTACTTCTTGGCATCGGGGATGCCGGTGATCGACAAAGCCCCCTGCGGCGTGCCGTGGTAGGCGATGGCGCGGCTGATCACCTTGTGCTTGAACGGCCGCCCGGTGAGCTTGAAGTACTGCTTGGCGACCTTCCAGGCGGTCTCCACGGCCTCGCCGCCACCGGTCGTGAAGAAGACCCGGTCGAGGTCACCGGGGGCGTACCCGGCCAGCCGCTCGGCGAGCTCGATCGCCTTGGGGTGCGCGTACGACCACAGCGGGAAGAACGCGAGCTCGCTCGCCTGCTTGGCCCCGGCCTCGGCCAGCTCGGTGCGGCCGTGACCGACCTGGACGGTGAACAGCCCGGACAGCGCGTCCAGGTAGCGCCGCCCCTGGTCGTCCCAGATGTACGGGCCGTCGCCGCGCACGATGACCGGCACCGACCCGCCGGACTCGTAGGTGGAGTGACGGCTGAAGTGCAGCCACAGGTGGTCTCGCGCCGTGGCGGCGAGGTCGCTGGTCGGCGTCTGAGCCTGCTGCGGAGTAATGGTCATCGGGTGCCCCAGTCGTATTGCTGCTTCTTGAGCTTGAGATAGACAAAGGTGTCGGTGCTGCGTACGCCCGGCAGGGCGCGTACACGAGTGCTGAGCAGTTCGAGCAGGTGGTCGTCGTCCTCGCAGACGACCTCGACGAGCAGGTCGAACGAGCCGGCGGTGATCACCACGTAGTCGACCTCCGGCATTCCGGAGAGCTTGTCGGCCATCGCCTCGAGGTCGCCGTCCACCCGCAGGCCGATCATGGCCTGGCGGCGGAACCCGACCTGCAGCGGGTCGGTGACCGCGACGATCTGCATGATCCCGGCGTCGAGCAGCCGCTGGACCCGCTGGCGCACCGCCGCCTCGGAGAGCCCGACCGCCCGGCCGATGCGTGCGTACGCCCGGCGGCCGTCGTCCTGCAGCTGCTCGATGATCGCCTTGGACACGTCATCGAGCGCTGGAGCTGCGTTGCGCTCGCGGCCGGACATGACGGCCATCCTGGCTGTGCCGCCACCGCGTTGGCAAGCGAATCCGTCGCCGAAGGGGCTTGCAGCATCGCTTTCCGGCACAAGGGGCCGTCCGGCACGGTTGATTAGCGCCGTGCAGGCGACCTAGGCTGAGCTGGTCGCCCGAGCCTGAAGGAGCTGCCGTGAGCCAGACCGCCACCCAGACCCGCACGTCGTCGGGAACGCCGTCGGCCCTGCGCAACTTCGTGGACGGCGGCTATGTCGACTCCGCCGACGGCCGCAGCAGCGAGCTGCTCGACCCCACGACGGGGGAGGTCTTCGCGACCGCCCCGCTCTCCGGCCCCGCTGACGTGGAGGCCGCCTTCGGTGCCGCCGCCCGGGCCTTCGAATCCTGGCGGGAGACGACCCCGAGCGAGCGGCAGCTCGCCCTGCTGCGGATCGCCGACGCCATCGAGGACCGCGCCGAGGAGCTGGTGCGCGCCGAGGCGCAGAACACCGGCAAGCTGATCGGGATGACCACGAGCGAGGAGATCCCGCCCATGGTCGACCAGATCCGCTTCTTCGCCGGCGCTGCACGGGTGCTGGAGGGCAAGTCGGCGGGGGAGTACATGGCCGGGCACACCTCGATGGTGCGCCGCGAGCCGGTGGGCGTCTGCGCCCAGGTGACGCCGTGGAACTACCCCATGATGATGGCGGTCTGGAAGTTCGCCCCGGCCATCGCGGCCGGCAACACCGTCGTCCTCAAGCCGAGCGACACCACCCCGGTGACGTCGCTGCTGCTGGCCGAGATCGCCGCCGAGCACCTGCCGCCCGGCGTCCTCAACGTCGTGACGGGCGACCGCGACACGGGCCGGCTGCTGATCGACAACCAGGTGCCGCAGATGGTCTCCGTCACCGGTTCGGTCCGTGCCGGCATGGAGGTGGCCGCGGCGGCCAGCAAAGACCTCAAGCGGGTCCACCTCGAGCTCGGTGGCAAGGCGCCGGTCGTGGTGTTCGACGACGCCGACCTCGACCAGGCGGCGGAGGCCATCGCCGTCGGTGGCTACTTCAACGCCGGCCAGGACTGCACCGCAGCGACCCGAGTGCTGGCCGCGCCCGGAGTCCACGACGACTTCGTCGCCGCTCTGACGAGCTACGCCCGCGAGAACGCCAGGCCGGGCCTGCCCGACGACGAGGACGCCCTCTTCGGCCCGCTCAACAACGCCAACCAGCTCGACAAGGTGACCGGCTTCCTGCGCCGGCTGCCCCAGCACGCGGAGGTGGCCCTCGGCGGAAGCCGGCTGTCCGGCGAGCTGGGCAACGGCTACTACCACGAGGCCACCGTGGTCACCGGCCTTCAGCCCGACGACGAGATCGTCCGCGACGAGGTGTTCGGCCCGGTCATCACCGTGCAGCGCTTCAGCGACGAGGACGAGGCGGTGCGCTGGGCCAACGGGGTCGAGTACGGGCTGGCCGCCAGCGTGTTCACCACCGACCACGGCCGCGCGTTGCGCATGTCACGCCGACTCGACTTCGGCTGCGTCTGGATCAACTGCCACATCCCGCTCGTTGCCGAGATGCCGCACGGCGGCTTCAAGCACTCCGGCTACGGCAAGGACCTGTCCATGTACGGCCTCGAGGACTACACGCGCCTCAAGCACGTGATGTCGTACGTGGGCGGCTGAGGCGCCGCTGCGCCGAGGACGTACGCGGGCGGCCGCCGCCCCACCCCCTGCTCCGGAAGGACCGCGATGACGAGTCGACGACCAGCGCCCCCCGGCCGACCCGTGCCGCCCGGCTTGAGCCGCCGGTCATTCCTCCGCGGCCTGTCCGCCGGAGCGCTCGGGCTGGCCGGGGGCGGGCTGCTGTCCGCGTGCGGGGTCGAGGCGGCGCAGCAGACAACGGACTCCTGCACGAGTGAGGACCTGTCGGCGGAGGAGGCGATGCTCAACTTCTCCAACTGGACGTTCTACATCGACCCGATCAAGGCCAAGGACGTCTCCACGCTGGAGGCGTTCCAGAAGCGCACCGGGATCACGGTCGACTACACCACCGACATCAGCGACAACGCCGCGTTCTTCGGCAAGGTCCGCAACCAGCTGGCGGACTGCCAGCCCACCGGCCGGGACCTGTTCGTCCTGACCGACTGGATGGCCGCCAAGATGATCGGGCTCGGCTGGATCCAGGAGCTCGACAAGGCCAACCTGCCGAACGTCGAGGCCAACCTGCTGGAAAACCTGCGCTCGCCCGGGTGGGATCCCGAGCGCAAGTACAGCGTGCCGTGGCAGAGCGGCCTGGCCGGCATCTGCTACAACTCCGAGCTGACCAAGGAGGTCGGCAGCTTCGAGGAGCTGCTCACCCGCGCTGACCTCAAGGGCAAGGTCACCCTGCTGAGCGAGATGCCGGACACGATGGCGTTCATGCTGCGGGTGGTCGGCGCCGACCCCTCCGACTTCACCGCCGACGAGTTCGGCCAGGCCATCGAACGCCTGCAGCAGGCCGTCGACTCCGGCCAGATCCGCAAGTTCACCGGCAACGAGTACACCCGCGAGCTCAAGAGCGGCAACGTCGTCGCCTGCGAGGCGTGGTCCGGCGACGTGATCCAGCTCCAGTTCGAGGACCCGAAGTACAAGTTCGTCGTGCCGGAGGAGGGGCTGGCGCTCTGGAGTGACAACATGATTGTCCCCAACAAGGCCACCCACAAGGCCAACGCCGAGACGCTGATGGACTACTACTACGACCCTGAGGTCGCGGCCGAGCTCGCCGCCTGGGTCAACTACATCTGCCCGGTCCAGGGCGCCAAGGAAGCCATGACGAAGTTCGACAAAAGCCTCGTCGACAACCAGCTGATCTTCCCCGACGAGTCCTTCCTGGCGAACACCTTCGTGTTCATGGGCCTCACCTCCGAGCAGGAGCAGGACTACCAGACGCAGTTCCAGCAGGTCATCGGAGCCTGAGCGGATGAGGGGATCGAGCGGTCAGCCGGCCGCGGGCGCCGAGCTGCGGCTGAGCGGGGTCACCAAACGGTTCGGGGAGTTCACCGCGGTCGACAACCTCGACCTCACGGTCCCGCAGGGGTCCTTCTTCGCGCTGCTCGGGCCCTCCGGGTGCGGCAAGACCACGACGCTGCGCATGGTCGCCGGCCTGGAGGAGCCCACGGAGGGGCTGGTGCTCCTGGGCGAGCAGGACATCACTCGGCTGCGCCCGTACAAGCGACCGGTCAACACGGTGTTCCAGAGCTACGCGCTCTTTCCCCACCTCAACATCGCCGAGAACGTCGCGTTCGGGTTGCGCCGGCGGGGCATCAAGGACGTACGCGAGCAGGTGGCGCAGATGCTGGCGCTGGTCGAGCTCGACGGCTACGACAAGCGCAAGCCCGCCAGCCTCTCGGGTGGCCAGCAGCAGCGGGTAGCCCTGGCCCGCGCGCTCATCAACCGCCCGCAGGTGCTGCTGCTGGACGAGCCGCTCGGGGCGCTCGACCTCAAGCTGCGCCGGCAGATGCAGCTGGAGCTCAAGCGGATCCAGACCGAGGTCGGCATCACGTTCGTGCACGTGACGCACGACCAGGAAGAGGCCATGACGATGGCCGACACGATCGCGGTCATGAACGCTGGCCGCGTCGAGCAGCTCGGCCCGCCCGCGCAGCTGTACGACCGACCGGCCACGACGTTCGTGGCCAACTTCCTCGGCCAGTCCAACCTCGTCGCCGCTGAGGTGACCGGCCGGAGCGGCGACGAGCTGCTCGTCGAGGTGCACAGCAGGGTGCTCGCAGTCCCGCTCGATCGGGCGGCGGTGCACGCCGGCGCGGTATGGGTGGGCGTCCGGCCGGAGAAGATCTCGCTCGTCCAGGCGGGTACGGCCGGCGGCGCAGCGGTCGGCCGGCACAACGTCCTGCCCGGTGGCATCGTCAGCGACGTCAGCTTCGTGGGGGTCAGCACCGAGTACCTCGTGCGGATGCCGTGGGGTCAGGAGCTGACCGTGTTCGCGCAGAACACCGGCGACCGCTCGCCGTTCGCGGCCGGCGACCGGGTCGAGCTGCAATGGGGCGCCGCCCACACCTTCCTGCTCGACGCCGAGCAGGACTCCCGAGCCGGGGTGCAGGACGTGGCGACGGGGGAGCCCGCTCCCGCCGGGGTGGGCGGGTGAGCCTCGCCGCCGAGGTGGGCCCCGCCGGACCCACGCCCGCCCGGCAGCCCGCGCGGTCACGGTCCCGGCGGAGCCGGCGTACCGCCTTGCTGCTGCTGGCCCCCGGTGCCCTCTGGCTGTTGGTCTTCTTCGCCCTGCCAACCGTCCAGCTTGCGGCCACCAGTTTGTACGACCCGTCCGGGTCGCTGGAGACCGGCTACGCCCTCACCTTCCACTGGCAGAACTACCTCGACGTGCTCGCGGTCTACCGCGACCAGTTCCTCCGCTCGTTCCTCTACGCCGGCATCGCGACCGTCCTCGCGCTGCTGCTCGGCTATCCGCTCGCCTACGCGATCGCGTTCAAGTCCGGCCGGTGGAAGAACCTCATGCTGGTGCTGGTGATCGCTCCCTTCTTCACCAGCTTCCTGCTCCGCACGCTGGCCTGGCAGGCGATCCTGGCCGACAACGGCTTCGTGGTGGACTCGCTCAAGGCGGTCGGGCTGGTCCCCACCGACGGGCGCCTGCTCGCCACACCGGTCGCGGTGGTCACCGGCCTGACCTACAACTTCCTGCCGTTTATGACGCTCCCCCTGTACGCCAGCCTGGAGAAGATCGACCACCGGCTCGTCGAGGCGGCTCACGACCTCTACTCCAGCGCCTTCACCGCGTTCCGCAAGGTGACGCTGCCGCTGTCGATGCCCGGCCTGGTCGCAGGCACCCTGCTCACGTTCATCCCCGCTGCCGGCGACTACATCAACGCCGAGCTCCTGGGCACGCCCAAGGAGTACATGATCGGCAACGTGATCCAGAGCTCGTTCCTCGTCCGGCTCGACTTCCCCCAGGCCGCGGCGCTGTCGTTCCTGCTCATGATTGCCATCCTCGTGCTGGTGATGGCGTACGTGCGTCGCGCCGGCACCGAGGAGCTGGTCTGATGGCCACCACCGTCGCGCCGCAGCCCGAGGTGCGCCAGGCGCCCCCCCGTGCCGGGGCTCGACCGCCGGCTGGGCACCGGCTCGGACGCTGGGTGTCCGACCACCTCTTGCTCGGCGCCGGCATCCTGGTGCTCGGATACCTGTTCCTGCCGATCGGCTACGTCGTCCTGCTGTCGTTCAACCAGCCGGAGAGCCGCCAGGACTACGAGTTCAACACCTTCACCCTCGCCAACTGGCGCAGCCCCTGCCGCCCTGACGGGTTGTGCGAGTCGCTGGTGACGAGCCTGGAGATCGGCTTTCTCGCCACCGTCGGGTCCACGATGCTCGGCACCCTGATGGCGTTCGCGCTGGTGCGCCACGGGTTTCGTGGCCGCTCGACCGCCAACCTCCTGATCTTTCTCCCGATGGCGACCCCCGAGGTGGTGATGGGCTCCTCGTTGCTCGCGCTGTTCGTTGCCGCGGGGTACGGCGGGGTGCTGGGCTTCTGGACGATCCTCATCGCCCACGTCATGTTCTGCATGTCGTTCGTGGTCGTCACGGTCAAGGCCCGCCTCGCCGGGCTGGACTCGCGGCTCGAGCAGGCCGCCATGGACCTCTATGCCACCGAGTGGCAGACGTTCCGCCGGATCACGCTGCCGCTGGTGCTTCCCGGGATCATCGCCGCGTCACTCCTGGCCTTTTCGCTGTCGTTCGACGACTTCATCGTCACCAACTTCAACGCCGGGCGCACCGTCACCTTCCCCGTCTTCGTCTGGAGCGCGGCACAGCGCGGCATCCCGCCGCACGTCAACGTGATCGGCACGCTGATGTTCGTCGTCGCTTTCAGCGTCGTCGTGGCCGGTGAGCTCCGCCGGCGGCGTTCCCGGTGACGACAGGTCCCGGTGCCGGCGCCGTACGGCACTCGCTCCCAGCAGACCCTCCAGGAGGTTGAGCGTGCGCGTGTTGCTGGTCGGCGCGGGCGGCGTCGGAGGGGCCGTGGTCGAGGTGGCGGCTCGGCGTGGGTTCTTCGAGACCATGGTCGTGGCTGACTACGACCTCAACCGGGCGCGCCAGGTCGTCGACCGCGCCGACGACCCGCGCTTCGGCGCCGCCCGGATCGACGCGTCCGACGCCGCAGCGGTGGCCACGCTCGCGCGCGAGCACCGGGTCACCCACGTGGTCAACGCGGTCGACCCGCGGTTCGTGATGCCGATCTTCCGCGGGGCGCTGGCGGCAGGGGCCAGCTACCTCGACATGGCCATGTCCTTGTCCCGGCCGCACCCTGAGCGTCCGCACGAGGAGACCGGCGTCAAGCTGGGTGACGAGCAGTTCGCGATGGCGGAGGAGTACGAGCAGGCCGGGCTGCTCGCCCTCGTCGGGATCGGGGTGGAGCCGGGCCTGTCCGACGTCTTCGCCCGCTACGCCGCCGACCACCTGTTTTCCCGCATCGACGAGATCGGCGTCCGCGACGGCGCCGACCTCGCCGTGAGCGGGCCCGACGGCCGCCCGGTGTTCGCCCCGACGTTCTCGATCTGGACGACGATCGAGGAGTGCCTCAACCCGCCCGTCATCTGGGAACGGGAGCGGGGGTGGTTCACCACTCCACCGTTCAGCGAGCCGGAGACGTTCGAGTTCCCCGAAGGCATCGGTCCCGTCGAGTGCGTCAACGTCGAGCACGAGGAGGTGCTGCTGATCCCGCGGTGGGTCGACGTCGGCCGGGTGACCTTCAAGTATGGCCTCGGACAGGAGTTCATCGACGTGCTGCAGGTGCTGCACCGCATCGGCCTCGACCGGACCGAGCGGGTGCGCGTCGGAGGCGTCGAGGTCAGCCCCCGCGACGTGGTGGCCGCTTGCCTACCCGACCCGGCAACGCTCGGCGAGCGGATGAGCGGCCGCACCTGCGCCGGGACATGGGTCCGTGGCTCCGGCCCGGGCGGGGAGCCGCGGCAGGTCTACCTCTACCACGTCGTGGACAACGAGTGGTCGATGAAGGAGTACGGCGCCCAGGCGGTCGTGCTGCAGACCGCGCTCAACCCTGTCGCCGCCCTGGAGGCCCTCGCCACCGGCGCCTGGCAGGGCGGTGGTGTCCTCGGCCCGGAGGCGTTCGACGCCACTCCGTTCCTCGACCTGCTGCGCGAGTACGGCTCCCCGTGGGGCCTGCGCGAGGGCGGCTGAGCGCCGATGCCCGCGCAGTTCGGCCCCGACCTCACCTTCCTCGGGGTGCCCGCCTGCGACCTCGCCGACCCCGCGACGCTGCGCGACGCCGATGTCATCGTTATCGGCGCGCCCTTCGACGGGGGCACCTCGCACCGGCCGGGCGCCCGCTTCGGTCCGGCGGCCTTGCGCACCGCCTGCTATCTGCCCCACGACGGCTCGCGGCCGTCCCTGGCGCTGCGGGTCGACGCCCTGCAGGAGCTGCGGGTGCGGGACGCCGGCGATGTGATGATGCCTCCGGGTGACGTCATGGCCGCACTCGGCTCGCTCGCCGATGCGGTCGAGGCTGCTGCCGCCTCCGGAGCCGTACCGGTGGTGCTCGGCGGCGACCACTCGGTCACCTACGCGGACGTCACCGGCGTCGCCCGCGTCGCCGGCTTCGGGCGCGTCTCCGTCGTCCACTTCGATGCCCACGCCGACACCGGCGACGTCCAGTTCGGCTCGCTGTACGGTCACGGCCAGCCGATGCGCCGGCTCATCGAGTCGGGAGCCGTGCGCGGCGACCGCTTCCTGCAGATCGGGCTGCGCGGCTACTGGCCCGAGCCGGAGACGCTGGACTGGATGGCCGCGCAGCGCATGCGCTCGTACGAGATGACTGAGGTCGTCGCCCGCGGCCTGGACCGCTGCCTGGACGAGGCCTTCGCCATCGCGGTCGACGACTGTGACGGGGTGTTCCTCTCCGTGGACATCGACGTCTGCGACCCCGCCCACGCCCCCGGCACCGGCACGCCCGAGCCGGGTGGCCTCACCTCCCGCGAGCTGCTGACCGCCGTGCGGCGCGTGTGCTACGAGCTGCCCGTCGTCGGACTCGACGTGGTCGAGGTGTCCCCGCCGTACGACTCTGCCGAGATCACCGCCTACCTCGGCAACCGGGTGGTCCTCGAGGCGCTCTCGGCGATTGCCCGCCGCCGCGCGGACGAGCGATCGGGCGTTCGCTGGGACCCGGCCCGTCCGCTGCTGGACGCGCGCGGTCAAGGTGCCGGGTAGCGTCCGAACTCATGACCGTCACCGCGGAGCGCGAGGCCGAGGTCGTCGCCGGCGTACCGGCCCAGCTCTTGGTCGGCGGTGAGTGGCGCTCCGCCGAGCGTGGCCGGACCTTGCCCGTCGAGGACCCGTCCACCGGCGAAACCCTGGCCGAGGTCGCCGACGCCACCGTCGCGGACGGCACGGCGGCGCTCGATGCCGCGGTGGCCGCGCAGCCGCGGTGGGCCGCGACCGCACCGCGTGAGCGCGGGGAGATCCTGCGGCGGGCGTACGAGGCCATCACCGCGCGCACCGAAGAGCTGGCCCTGCTGATGACGCTCGAGATGGGCAAGCCGGTCGCCGAGTCCAGGGCCGAGATCACGTACGGAGCGGAGTTCTTTCGCTGGTTCGCCGAGGAGGCGGTCCGGGTCGCCGGCGAGTGGTCGATCGCCCCCAACGGCGCCAACCGGATGCTCACCATGAAGCAGCCCGTGGGCCCCTGCCTGCTCATCACGCCGTGGAACTTCCCGCTGGCCATGGGGACCCGCAAGATCGGTCCAGCGGTCGCCGCGGGGTGCACGATGGTGGTCAAGCCTGCGTCGCAGACGCCGCTCTCGATGCTGGCGCTCGCTGAGATCCTCACCGCGGCCGGCCTGCCCGACGGCGTGCTCAACCTGGTGACGACCAGCCGCACCGGCGACGTCATGGAGCCCCTCATCCGGGACCCACGGCTGCGCAAGCTGTCCTTCACCGGCTCGACGCAGGTCGGCCGCAAGCTCATCGAGCAGTCCGCGGAGCAGGTCCTCCGGGTGTCGATGGAGCTCGGAGGCAACGCCCCGTTCCTCGTGTTCGGCGACGCCGACCTCGACGCGGCGGTCGACGGGGCCATGGTCGCCAAGATGCGCAACATCGGTGAGGCGTGTACGGCGGCTAACCGCTTCCTCGTTCACGCTTCCGTGGCGGAGGAGTTCACCGGCCGGCTCGCTGAGCGCATGGGCAAGCTGTCGGTGGGGCGAGGCACCGAGGAGGGCGTGCAGGTCGGCCCACTGATCGACGCCACCTCCCGGGACAAGGTGGCCGGGCTCGTCCAGGACGCGGTCGACCGCGGCGCCGAGGTTCTCGTGGGTGGCGAGCCGGTCGGTGACCGCGGCTACTTCTACGCCCCCACGGTCCTGGCCGGGGTGCCGGTCGACGCCCGCATCGAGGACGAGGAGGTCTTCGGCCCCGTCGCGCCGGTGACGACGTTCGGGGACGACGCCGAGGCGATCGCGCTCGCCAACGACACCGAGTACGGCCTGGTGACCTACGTCTACACCCGCGACCTGTCCCGCGCCATGCGTGTTTGCGAGGAGCTGGAGACCGGGATGGTGGGGCTCAACCAGGGGATGGTGTCCAACCCCGCGGCGCCCTTCGGTGGGGTGAAGGCCTCCGGCTTCGGCCGCGAGGGTGGCCGCGCCGGGATCCAGGAGTACCTCGAGACCAAGTACATAGCCCTGACCATCTGAGCGTCACCGCGCGCCGAGCCCGGGATGGGAGGTCACGCCCCGGGTGGGCGGTACTGCTTGGCAATGCCCATCCGCGCGGCGATATCGCGAAGGGCGTCCTCGAAGACCGGCGCGCTGTCCTGTACCGCCCAACCGAGGTGTCCGAAGACCTCCATGCAGACGCAGCCGTACAGCCGCACCCATGCCGTGACGAACAGGTAGCGGGCTCCGACCGGCATCCCGGCGACCTTGTCGGCATCGACCGCCTCCAGCTGAGCGACGTACGCCGGGTCGAGCTCAGCCACGGCAGGCAGCGGTGAGCGATAACGTGCCAGCACGGCCGCGAAGAGCTCCCCGAACACCAGCCCAAAGCGCTGCGCCGCGCCCTCCAGCTCGCTCTCGGTCGGCTTGAGAAGGCTGACGATCGGCTGGGTGAAGACCAGGCCGAACTCCGGCGGATGCTGCAGCGCCCAGCCGCGGAAGGCGCGTGACACCGCGAGCAGACGGCCAGCGGGGTCGTCGTCGGGGAGGGCGTCACGAGCGGCTTCCATCGCCGCACGCAGCTCGTCGTAGACGTCCACCGTCACCAGCACCAGCAGGTCGGCGTGGCTGTCGACGTAGCGGTACAGCGCCGGTGCCGTCATGCCCATATCCCGGGCGATCGCGCGCAGGGTCATGCCCTCGGGGCCGTGGGCGACGAGGAGTCGCCGCGCGGTGCACCGGATCTCCTCCTCGGTCGCGGCGCGGACGCGCTGTCGACGCGATGAGGTCGTCGGCGGGGCATCCACCCAGCCGACCGCGTTCGGCTCGGCCATGACCGACTCTCCTCGGGGAACCTTCACGGTGAAGGGGCTTGACAATCCTAAACAGCGTTAGCAGGATCTGTCCCGTCAGTGAACGACGTTCGCGTCGGTGATCCCATGTCACCGACGCCTCCGCCGGAAAGAGAGTCAGCCGATGACCGAGCAAACACCGACCGCTTCCCCGGGAGCGGCCACGGGGTACTTCGCCGACTTCGGCCGCTTGGTCGCCCGCCACCGGCTCGTCGTACTCGCCCTCGCCGCGGCCTTCCTGGCGGTCGGGGTGGTCTGGGGAACCAGTGTGTTCGGCCAGCTCTCCGACGGAGGCTTCGAGGACCCGGCCAGCGAGTCCAGTCAAGCGGTCGTCCGCGCGGAGGAGGCGCTCGGCCGCGACGCCGCCGACCTCATCGTGCTGTACGACAGCGAGGACGCGACGGTCGACGACCCCACGTTCCGGTCGGCGGTTGAGGACACCCTGGCCGCGCTCCCCGCGGACACGATCGAGCGGGCCACGACGTACTGGTCGAGCGGCCAGGCGCCGGCGTTCGTCTCCGCGGACCGGCGGTCCACGTTCGCCCTACTGCAGCTCACCGGGGCGAGCGAGGCCGACCGCAGTGCGGCGTACGAGGAAATCCGTGAAGACCTCGACGCTCCGGGGCTGAGCACGCTCGTCGGGGGTCCCGTCGCCGTGGGCGAGGACATCGGTGCTCAGGTCGGAGAGGACCTGGCGCGAGCGGAGCTCTTCTCGCTGCCAGTCGTGCTCGTGCTGCTCGTAGTCATCTTCGGCAGCCTGGCGGCGGCGGCGCTCCCGCTTGCGGTCGGCGGCCTGGCCGTGCTGGGAGCGTTCACCGCCTTGCGGCTCATCACCTCTGTCACCGAGGTGTCCGTGTTCGCCATCAACATCGTGACGTTCCTCGGACTCGGCTTGGCCATCGACTACGCGCTATTCATCGTGAGCCGGTTCCGCGAGGAGGTCGCCGGCACCGACGGCTCCCGGGCGGCCGTCGCGGAGTCGGTGGCCCGCACCATGGCGACCGCCGGGCGTACCGTCGCGTTCTCCGGCGTCACCGTGGCCGTCTCGTTCCTTGCCCTGATGTTCTTCCCGCAGCCCTTCCTGCGCTCCATGGGGTACGGCGGCATCGCCGCGGTCGTCGTGGCCATGGTGGGCGCGCTGACCGTGCTGCCGGCGCTGCTCGCGGTGTTGGGCACCCGGGTTGACGCGCTGCGCGTGGGTCCCCGCCGGCGGCGGGGCGAGTCCGGCGGGCACGGCTGGGCCCGCGTCGCGCGCGCGGTCATGGCCCGGCCGGTGCTCGTCGCCACCTCAGTCGTGGTCGTGCTGTTGGTCCTCGGCGCACCGTTCCTGCGGGTGCAGTGGGGTGGCGTGGACACCCGCGCGCTCCCAGCGGGCACCGAAAGCCGGGTGGTCGCTGAGCGCCTCGAGACAGACTTCCCCGGCGGCGGCACCGAAGCGGTCGACGTGGTGGTATCGGGCGCCTCCGGCCCTGCAGTCCACTCGTACGCCGAGCGGCTCGCCGAGCTGCCGGGGGCCAGCGGCGCCGAGGTCGTCGCCGCCGAAGGTGACACCGCGAGCCTGTCGGTCGGCTACGCCGGCGCGGCGCTCTCGGACACCGGCCGCGACCTCGTCGGCTCGGTGCGCTCCCTCCCGGCGCCGGACGGCGCCGAGGTGCTCGTCGGGGGAGAGGCCGCGGCGCTGGAGGACCTGCTCGACTCCCTCGGCGAGCGGCTGCCCTGGGCCGCTGCCTTCGTGGTGCTCGTCATGTTCGTGCTGCTCTTCCTCGCCTTCGGGTCGGTGGTGCTGCCGATCAAGGCGTTGCTCATCAACCTCCAGTCGCTGACCGCGACGTTCGGTGTGGTGGTGTGGGGCTTCCAGGACGGCAACCTGGCCGGCTTCCTCGGCTTCACCGAGACCGGGACGATCGAGGCCACCCAGCCGGTGCTCATGCTGGCCATCGCGTTCGGGCTGTCCATGGACTACGAGGTGTTCTTGCTCTCCCGGATCCGCGAGGAGTGGGACCGTACGCACGACAACACCGCCGCCGTCGCCGCCGGGCTGCAGCGCACCGGACGCATCATCACCTCCGCGGCGCTGCTGCTGGCCATCGTGATCGGGGCGTTCGCGAGCAGCGGCATCACGTTCATCGCCATGATCGGCGTCGGCATGGTGGTTGCGATCCTGGTCGACGCCACCGTCGTACGCGCCCTGCTCGTGCCGGCCACGATGCGGCTGTTGGGCTCCGCCAACTGGTGGGCCCCCGCCCCGATGCGGCGCTTCTGGGAGCGCTACGGGCTACGTGAGGCCTAGCCGCAGCGCCATCCAGCCGACTTGTCAGACCTCCGCCGGGTCCAGACCCGGTCAGGGCCTGACAAGTCCGCGGGTGGGGTGGACGTGGACGTCGGGGACAATGGCGGGCGTGGGCGGCGAAGGCAGCGAAGGCAACGTGCGCGATGTCGTGATCCTCGGGTCCACCGGCTCGATCGGGACTCAGGCCCTCGACGTCGTCGCGCGCAATCCCGACCGCTTCCGTGTAGTGGGACTCGCCGCCGGGGGCGGCTCCGACGCCAGCGTCGCACTGCTGGCCCGCCAGGCGCTCGAGCACGCGGTTGACGTCGTCGCGCTCGCCCGCGCCTCGGCCGCCGAGGACGTCCTCCTCGCGTTGTACGCCGAGGCGTCGCGGCGCGGCTACAGCTCCGGGGACTTTGCGGTGCCGAAGGTCCTGGCCGGACCCGACGCGGCCGCTGAGCTGGCCGTATACGACTGCCACACCGTGCTCAACGGGATCACCGGCTCCATCGGCTTGGCGCCGACGCTCGCGGCTCTCGACGCCGGCCGGACCCTCGCCCTCGCCAACAAGGAGTCGCTCATCGTCGGCGGATCCCTGGTCACCGCGCGAGCCCGCCCGGGGCAGCTGGTCCCGGTGGACTCCGAGCACTCCGCGCTTGCCCAGTGCCTGCGCGGCGGCCGGGCGGACGAGGTGAGCCGGCTGGTGCTCACCGCCAGCGGCGGGCCATTTCGTGGACGCACCCGGGCCGAGCTGGGCCACGTCACGCCCGAGCAGGCGCTGGTGCACCCCACCTGGTCCATGGGCCCGGTCATCACCACCAACTGCGCGACGCTGGTCAACAAGGGCCTGGAGCTCATCGAGGCACATCTGCTGTTCGGGATCCCGTACGACCGCATCGACGTCGTCGTCCACCCACAGTCGCTCGTGCACTCGATGGTGGAGTTCGTCGACGGGTCGACGATCGCGCAGGCCAGCCCGCCCGACATGCGGCTGCCGATCGCGCACGCGCTGGCCTGGCCCGACCGGGTGCCCGGCGCGGCCTCCGGCTGCGACTGGACGCGGCCCACCAGCTGGGAGTTCTCGCCGCTCAACGACAGCGCCTTCCCGGCGGTGGCGCTGGCTCGTGCGGCCGGCTGGCGCGGCGGGGAGGCGCCTGCCGTCTACAACGCCGCCAACGAGGAGTGCGTCGCCGCCTTCCTCGACGGAGCGCTGCCCTTCCTCGGCATCGTCGACACGGTCGCCGCGGTCATGGAGGAGCATGACCTGGACGGCAGCGGGAACCCCCCGACCCTCGACGGTGTTCTCGCTGCGGAACGGTGGGGGCGCACCCGCGCCCGCGAGCTCGTACGACAGGACGGTTGATGCTCACCACGCTCGGCGTCGTCGCGTTCGCGCTGGGCCTGCTGTTGTCCATCGCCCTGCACGAGGTCGGTCACCTCGTCCCGGCCAAGCGCTCCGGGGTCAAGGTCACCCAGTACATGGTCGGCTTCGGCCCGACGCTGTGGTCGACGCGGCGGGGCGAGACCGAGTACGGGCTGAAGTGGATCCCGCTCGGCGGATACATCCGGATGATCGGCATGTTCCCGCCGCGTCCGGGTGAGCCGGCGGGCACCGCACGATCCTCGACCACCGGGCCGTTCCAGGCGATGGTGGAGGACGCGCGGCGGGTCAGCCTGCGAGAGATCGGGCCTGGGGACGAGGCGCGGACGTTCTACCGGCTGCCGGTACGGCGCAAGCTGCTCGTGATGCTCGGCGGCCCGACCATGAACTTCCTCATCGCCGTGGTGCTCTTCAGCGTCGCGCTGCTGTCCTTCTCGATCCCGCGCGAGGCGACGACGACCGTGGCGGCGGTGTCGGAGTGCGTCGTCCCCGCCTCCGAGCTGGCGCAGCGGCCGGACCCGAACGAGTGCCTGGCCGACGACCCCCGGACGCCGGCGCTGCAGGCGGGGCTGCGCCCGGGGGACCAGATCGTCGCCTTCGCCGGCGAGCCGGTCACCACCTGGGAGCAGCTCAGCGAGCGGATCAGGGCCACCGGTGCAGCCGCGGTGACGGTCACGGTCCTGCGCAGTGGCTGGGAGCTAGAGCTGCCGGTGGACCTCGTCGCCACCGAGCGGGAGAACCTCGAGGAGCCGGGCGAGCTCGTCACCGTCGGATTCCTTGGTGTCGAGCCAACGCGCATCGAGCGGCGGGCCACCGTGGAGGAGGTGCCCGGCTTTGTCTGGGACGCCACCTGGACCACGGGGCAGGCCGTGCTCGCGGTCCCTCAACGCATGGTCGGTGTGTGGAACGCCGCCTTCAGCGGGGACGAGCGCGACCCCAACGGGCCGATCGGCATCGTCGGGGTCTCCCGCATCGGCGGGGAGGTCGCGTCGACCACGGAACTCGACCTGTCACAAAAGGCGTTCAGCTTCCTCGCCCTGCTCGCCGGGCTCAACCTGGCGCTGTTCGTCTTCAACCTCATCCCGCTGCTCCCGCTGGACGGCGGACACGTCGCCGGTGCGCTGTGGGAGGGGGCCCGCCGTCAGGTCGCCCGCTGGCGGGACCGCCCGGACCCCGGTCCGGTCGACGTGGCCAAGATGCTGCCGCTGGCCTACACCGTCGCGCTGCTGCTGGTGGCGATGTCCGGTCTCCTCCTCTACGCCGACCTGGTCAACCCGGTACGGCTGGGCTGACGCGGCGGCAGGCTGCAGCCGGCTGAGTCCCGTCCAGTTCGGCTGTCGGTGGGCGCGGCCGCGGCGGCCGTACGCGACAATGGAAGACATGAACGTCGACCTGGGCCTGCCCGCGCTGCCGCCCCCTGTGCTCGCGCCGCGCCGGGCGACCCGCCAGATCCGGGTGGGCAAGGTCCTGGTCGGCGGCGACGCGCCGGTGTCGGTGCAGTCGATGACGACCACGCGGACGACCGACGTCAACGCGACCCTGCAGCAGATCGCCGAGCTCACCGCCTCCGGGTGCGACATCGTGCGGGTCGCCGTTCCCAGCCAGGACGACGCCGACGCCCTGCCGCTCATCGCCGGGAAGTCGCAGATCCCGGTGATCGCCGACATCCACTTCCAGCCCAAGTACGTGTTCGCCGCGATCGACGCCGGCTGCGCCGCCGTACGCGTCAACCCTGGCAACATCAAGGCGTTCGACGACCGGGTCGGCGAGATTGCGCGGGCAGCCAGCGCCGCGGGCGTCTCGATCCGCATCGGCGTCAACGCCGGCTCGTTGGACAAGCGACTGCTCAAGAAGTACGGCAAGGCCAGCCCCGAGGCGCTGGTCGAGTCGGCGTTGTGGGAGGCGGGGCTTTTCGAGGAGCACGGCTTCCGCGACTTCAAGATCTCGGTCAAGCACCACGACCCGGTGGTCATGGTGCGGGCCTACGAGCTGCTCAGCGAGCGCTGCGACTACCCCTTGCACCTGGGCGTCACCGAGGCCGGGCCGGCGTTCCAGGGCACGGTCAAGTCGGCGGTCGCCTTCGGTGCCCTGCTCAGCAAGGGGATCGGCGACACCATCCGCGTCTCGCTGTCGGCCCCTCCGGTCGAGGAGGTCAAGGTCGGCACGCAGATCCTCGAGTCACTCAACCTCCGGCCGCGCCGGCTGGAGATCGTCTCCTGCCCGTCCTGCGGGCGCGCCCAGGTCGACGTCTACAAGCTCGCCGACGAGGTCAGCGCCGGGCTGGAAGGCCTCGAGGTGCCGCTGCGGGTGGCGGTCATGGGTTGCGTGGTGAACGGCCCGGGCGAGGCGCGCGAGGCCGACTTGGGAGTCGCCTCCGGCAACGGCAAGGGGCAGATCTTCGTCAAGGGGCAGGTCGTGGCCACCGTGCCGGAGAGCGCGATCGTCGAGACGCTCATCGATGAGGCGCTGCGCATCGCTGCGGACAAGCCGACCACCGCCCAGGCGGCAGGCGCGCCAGAAGTCATGGTGGTCTGAGCGGGCCTACCCTGTCAGGCCAGCAGGCAAGGGGAGAGGAGACCGTGCTCGACACCACATCCGTACGCACCCTGGTCTCCCGCGACGTCCCGGAGGCGCTCGCGATCCTCGACGCGGACCCAGTGCCCAACGTCTTCGTGGCCTCCCGCGTGCATGCGGCCGGGGACGGCGGCCTGCTGCGGCTGTCCGGCGAGCTTTGGGGCTACTGGGAGGCCGACCGGCTGGTCTCGCTGTGCTACGCCGGAGCCAACCTCGTACCGGTGGCGGCGACACCAGCAGCCGTCGAGGCTTTCGCCGAGCGGGCGCGCGCCCGTGGCCGGCGCTGTTCGGCGATCGTGGGACCCGCGGAGGCGGTGGACGGGCTGTGGAGTCGGCTGCGGGAGTCGTGGGGGCCGGCGCGCGAGGAGCGGATGAACCAGCCGCTGCTGTCCATCGACGGCCCGCCGCTGGTCGAGCCCGACCGAATGGTCCGGATGGCCCGACGCCGGGACATCGACGCGCTGCTGCCCGCGAGCATCGCCATGTTCACCGAGGAGGTTGGCGTGTCCCCGGTCGGAGACGACGGGGGCGCGCTGTACCGCTCCGGCCTCACCGATCTGGTCATCGCGGGTCGCTCATTCGTGCGCATCGAGGACGGCCGGGTGGTGTTCAAGGCCGAGGCGGGCGCGGTGACGCCGTACGCCTGCCAGGTCACCGGTGTCTGGGTCGACCCGGCCCTGCGCGGCCGGCGCCTGTCGGTGGGGGGCATGGCGGCCGTCGTCGCCCTCGCCCGCCGGCACCTGGCGCCGGTGGTGTCGTTGTACGTCAACCACTACAACGCTCCGGCCCTGGCCGCGTACCGGCGGGTGGGTTTCCGCGAGGTCGGCCGCTTCGCGTCCGTCCTGTTCTGACCCCGCGGGTCGGCGACTCCCCAGACCGGGTCGTGAAGATTGTTGGGTGGCCGACCACGGCAGTGTGTGCCCGGTCGCACTACCCGACGATCTTCACGACCGCATTGAGAGGGAGCTGGAGCCGATCGCCGGCGCAGTGCCTCGCCGCGTGGACACCGGGGCGAACCCGGGTTGCGGAATGGTCTCGATCCCGGCCGACCTGCTCTGACCGGCGGTGCGCGGGAGTTGACTGCTCCGCATGCGGCGGCTGGTGCGGACGACCCTGGGGGTTGCCGCCGGGGTCACGCTGCTCACTGCGCTGTCCGCCCTCCACGCCCCCGTCCCGCCGCCGGCGGCACCGGGCACGACGCCGGCGGCCGTACCGTCGACACTGCCGTCGACCGAGCCACCGCCGTCGACCGAGCCACCGCCGCCGACCGAGCCGACGCCCGAGGGAGGCCCGTCCACTTCTCCACGACCGCGCCCCGACCCGCCCGATCCGCCCGGTCCGCCACGGTCGTTCACGCTCGCCGCCACCGGCGACGTGCTGCTGCACAGCACCCTCTGGACGACCGCGGCCCTCGACGCCGCGAGGCGCGGCGAACAGGGCTTCGACTTCGCTCCACTGCTGGCCGGGGTACGGCGCCACGTCACTCGAGCCGACCTGGCGGTCTGCCACCTGGAGACGCCGCTCGCCCCACCGGGCGGGCCGTACAGCAGCTATCCCGTCTTTGCCGTGCCACCGCGGATCGTCCCGGCCCTCGTACGGACCGGCTACGACGCATGCACCACGGCGAGCAACCACGCCTTCGACGCCGGTGCTGACGGCATCGCCCGGACGTTGCGCGCGCTGGACGTGGCCGGTATCGCGCACGCGGGCTCGGCCCGCCGGCCGAGCGAGGCCCGCCGGCCCACCCTCCTCCGGGTCAACGGCGCGCGGGTGGCGCTGCTCTCCTACACCTACGGCTTCAACGGGCTGCCCTACCCCGACGGCCGGACGTGGGCCTCCAACCTCATCGACGAGCAGCGCATCCTCGCCGACGCCGCGCGCGCCCGCTCTGCCGGTGCGGACGTGGTGGTCGTCTCCCTGCACTGGGGCGACGAGTACGAGTCAACGCCCAACGCCCAGCAGCTCGACCTGGCCCCGCGACTGATCGCCTCCCCGGACATCGACCTGCTGCTCGGGCACCACGCGCACGTCGTGCAACCGCTCGAGCGCATCGGCGCCGAGTGGGTGGTCTACGGCCTCGGCAACCTCGTCGCCGACCACGGCGAGCCGGACACCCCGAAGGCCGAGGGCATGCTCGTCCAGTTCCGGTTCGTGGAACACCCCGGCGGCTGGCGGGTCGAGCGGGTGCGCTACGTCCCGCTGCTGGTCACCGCCAGCCAACCCTTGCGGGTCCTCGATGTCCGCCGCGCGGTGCGCTCGGGGCGGTATCCGGCCCTCACCGCTCGGCTGCAGTTGGCGCGCGCCCGGATCGAGGCTGCGGTCACCGCCCGCGGCTACGCCGCCCGATAGCGGGCTGTCGTGCCGACGGTCGCGGAATCGTCGGACAACCGATATAGCGGTTATGCTATGTCTATGGGACCGGCGAGGGGCATGGGCAGTGACCTGGTCCGCGAAGCGCGCAAGCGCGCCGGCCTGAGCCAGCGCGAGCTCGGTGCGCGCGCCGGCACGACTCAGTCGTCAATCGCCCGGCTGGAAGCCGGTCGCACCTCACCGAGCTTGGACACCGTACGGCGGCTGATCCGCCTGTGCGGGCTCGACCTGGAGGTCATGATCGTGCCGTACGACGACTCGGATCTGGCCCAGGCTGCGCCACTTGCGGAGATGTCCTACGAGGAGCGCGCTGCCTACTTGACCACGACGGCCAACACGTTGCTGCGCCAACGCGATCAGGTGCGGGAGCAGCTGGATGCCGTCGGCTAGGTACGAGCCGGAGGCGCTCATCCGCGTCTTGGTCGAGCATGACGTGCAATGCGTGATCATCGGTGGATATGCGGCGGGCCTCCTCGGATCGCCCTTTCCCACCAGAGACGTCGACGTCACCCCTGAAACGAGCAAGGCCAACCTCGATCGACTGGCCCGAGCGTTGCGCGCGCTGGACGCGAGGATCCGAGTGCCTGACGTCGAGGACGGCTTGGCATTTTCGTGCGACGGTGAGTCCCTAGGGGCGGTACAGGGATGGAATCTCACTACTCGCCACGGCGACCTAGACATCGCTTTCGTCCCGAGCGGTACGCGCGGGTACCCGGACCTCGTCGCCGACGCGGTACAGGTGACGGTGGACGGGGTCCCCATGTCGCTCGCGAGCCTGGCCGACATCGTCCGCTCGAAGCAGGCCGCGAACCGACCCAAGGACCAACGGGTGCTGCCGACGCTGCGTGAGCTGGTGGCCCGCCAGCGGCATGAGCGGCGCTGACGGCGAAAATGCGGCGGCAGCCCTGTAGGCCTCCTCGATAGTCTCGCCGGACCGTCGCCTCAGCTCGAGGAGAGCAGTCGTGGTCCTGCGGATGTCGACCCTGTTCCTGCGCACGCTGCGCGAGGACCCGGCCGACGCCGAGCTGCCGAGCCACCGCCTCCTGGTCCGGGCCGGCTACGTCCGGCGAGCCGCGCCCGGCCTCTACAGCTGGCTGCCGCTGGGCTGGAAGGTGCTGCGCAACGTCGAGCGGGTGGTGCGCGAGGAGATGGACGCCGCCGGATTCCAGGAGGTGCACTTCCCCGCACTGCTGCCGCGTGAGCCGTACGAGCGCACGGGTCGCTGGAGCGAGTACGGCCCCGACCTATTCCGCCTCCAGGACCGCAAGGGCGTGGACTACCTGCTCGGCCCCACGCACGAAGAGATGGTCACCCTCCTGGTCAAGGACCTGTACTCCTCCTACAAGGACCTGCCGCTGTCGCTATACCAGATCCAGACCAAGTACCGCGACGAGGCGCGGCCCCGGGCCGGGATCCTGCGCGGGCGGGAGTTCCTCATGAAGGACTCCTACTCCTTCGACGTCGACGACGCCGGGCTGCAGCGTTCCTATGACGCGCACCGCGCGGCCTACGTACGGACCTTCGACCGGCTCGGCCTTCACTACGTCGCAGTCGCGGCGATGTCTGGTGCGATGGGGGGCTCGGCCAGCGAGGAGTTCCTCGCCCCGGCCGAGTACGGCGAGGACACCTACGTGCGCTGCACGAACGGCGACTACGCGGCCAACACCGAGGCGGTCCGGGTGCCGGCGCCGCCCCCGCTGCCGTACGACGGCGTGCCGGCCGCGCACGTCGAGGACACCCCCGACACCCCCACCATCCAGACGCTGGTCGACCTGGTCAACGCCCGCAGCGACCTGCGCCGGGCCGATCGTGACTGGACCGCCGCGGACACGCTGAAGAACGTCGTGATCCGGCTGCGCCACCCCAACGGGCGTACGGAACCGCTGGTGGTCGGCGTCCCCGGCGACCGGGACGTGGACATGAAGCGGCTGGAGGCCCAGGTCTACCCCTCGGCCGTCGAAGCCTTCGGCGACGCCGACTTCGCCGCCCATCCCCAGCTCGTGCGCGGCTACATCGGACCGGCGGTGCTGGGAAAGCAGCGGGGGATCCGCTACCTCGTCGACCCGCGCGTCGTCGCGGGCACCCGCTGGGTGACCGGCGCGAACGAGCCGGGGCGCCACGTCCTCGACCTCGTCGCGGGTCGCGACTTCACCGCCGACGGGACGATCGAGGCTGCCGATGTGCGCGCCGGCGACCCCTGCCCGGTGTGCGGCGGCGCACTGGAAAGCGCCCGCGGCATCGAGATCGGCCACATATTCCAGCTGGGCCGCAAGTACGCCGACGCGTTCGAGTTGAAAGTGCTCGACGAGGCGGGCAAGCAGGTGGTCGTCACCATGGGCTGCTACGGCCTCGGGGTCTCGCGGGTGGTCGCGGCGGTGGCCGAGCAGACCCTCGACGAGCACGGGCTGTGCTGGCCGCGGGAGATCGCCCCCGCCGACGTCCACGTCGTGGTCGCCGGCAAGGACGCGGCCATCGCCGAGACGGCCGAGCAGGTGAGCGCCGTGCTCGACAACGCCGGCGTGCGGGTGCTGCTGGACGACCGGCGCGGGGTGTCCGCGGGGGTGAAGTTCGCCGACGCCGAGCTGCTCGGGGTCCCCACCATCCTGGTGGCCGGCCGTGGCCTCGCCAACGGGCTGATGGAGCTGCGCGACCGCCGTACGGGGGAGCGCGTCGACGTCCCGGTCGACGACGTGGTCAAGCGGCTCGTCGAGCTCTGCACCGCCGCGTGAGCGGGTCCGGGGTCGACGCCGTCGTCTTCGACTGGGGCGGCACGCTCACTCCCTGGCACGACATCGACCTGCGCCGGCAGTGGGTGGTCTACGCGCAGGCGTACGACCCGGCGCACGGCGTCGAGGTCGCCGACGCGCTGCTGGCGGCCGAGGACGAGGCGTGGCACCGCTCGCGTACCGAGCACCGCTCGACGACGTTCGACACCATCGTGCGTGCCGCCGGGCTACGGCCCTGCGGCGCGGCCCACGAGCGGGCGCTCGCCGCGTACCGCGCGTTCTGGGAGCCGCACACCTGGACCGACGGGGACGTCGTCCCGCTGTTGCGCGCGCTGCACGAGCACGGCCTGCGCGTCGGGGTGCTGTCCAACACCGTCTGGCCCCGTGACGAGCACGAGCTCGTGTTCGCCCGGGACGGGGTGCTCGAGCTCATCGACGCCGCCGTCTACACCAGCGAGATCCCGTGGACCAAGCCCCACCCGGAGGCCTTCCGGGCGGCCGCCCGCGCCGTCGGGGTGGGCGACCCCGCCCGGTGTGTGTTCGTCGGCGACCGGCTCTTCGACGACATCCACGGTGCGGCCTCGGTGGGGATGCGCACCGTCTTCGTGCCGCACAGCCGCATCCCGGCGACTCAGCGCGGACACAGCGACGGCGAGCCGGACGCCGTCGTCGAGCGGCTGGCCGAGGTGCTCGACGTCGTCGACCGCTGGCGCTGAGGGGCAAGCGCCCGCGCGGTCGGGAAGATCGTCGGGTAGTGCAACCTGGCGCCGCGCCGAGGCACGGCACACCCGACGATCTTCCCAACCGTCGACGGGCGGCGGTCTGCTCCGCGCGGCCGTCCGCACCGAGCCGGAACGCCTCAGCACGAGGCGCTAGCCGTTCGCGCCGCGCACGGCGCGACGACGGCGACATCACCAGGCTTGTCCTGCCTTCACCCGGCGCGCGACCAGGGTGAGGGCAGGGCCAGCATGCTTAACGTGATCATTCCGAAGCGGCGACAGCGCGGGGACGTCCTAGCCGTGGAGGACCGCGCCGTCCTAGCGCAGCGACCACCGCTCCAGGTACTCGGCGACCACGTCGGGTACGGCGGCCACCCAGGCTGCGCCAGCCGCACCCTCACGCTCCATGGTGTCGGCGGCGAAGCGTGCGGGCACCGCGATGCGGGTCACGCGGGCAGGTCCGGCAAGCCCGGGAACGCCTCTGTGCGCCCCGACCACTCGGCCGCGCGCACCGCGGCGTCCCGCAGCCTGAGCGCGCCGGTCGTACGCAGCTGCCGGCTGTCGGCGGCGGCGACCAGGTCGGCGTAGACGGCGGCCAGCCGTCGCTCCAGCAGCGCCGCGAGCCGGCGAGCGGACGCCGCATCCTCCACCGGGAACGGCAGGGCGTACGCCACCTCCGCGGCGACCGGTGCGGCGCCCCGCTGGTCCACCAGCGCGGTCAGTCTGACGACGCTGGCGCGGTGGATGTCCAGCAGCGTGCGTGCCTGTTCTTGCGCCGCCTCGGGTAGCCGAGCCCCGGCGACGCCGTACGCCCACACACTCGCGTGCTCCCCGGCGAGCGCCGCCTGCAGCGCCTCGATGACGACCTCGTTGGGGGTCACCGCACCTCATCGAGCAGGACGCCGTGTGCCGCCTCGCAGCCCGCCACGCTTGCCAACAGTCGGGCCAGGTCGGCCGACCCGGTGCGGGCGCAGGCGGCGACCGCGGCCTGCGCCGCGTGCCGTTCCGCGGCGGCGACGTCGTGCAGGGCCGCGTCGGGCCGGGTGGCGACCCGTGCCCTGCGCCGGGGCCGTCGCCGAGCGGACACCTCCAGTGCGGACAGGTGAGCGGCGTGGTGCTCCGTCAGCGGGCGCAGCCGGTTGGCCAGACTGGGATGCCGCCGCAGGGTCGCGGCGTGCAGGTCGAGCAGGTGGCGCTCCTGGTCTGCAGCGCCGGCGCGTAACCGGTCGTCGGACTCGACCGACGGCTCCACTGAAGGCAGCGGCTCACCCGTTCCTGTCGACGGTTGCAGCCCGCCCTGCGGGCGCTCACCACCCGTGCACGCACCCGCGACCAGGGAGGCGACAAAGGCAACCCCGATTTGCAGGATGTGACGCCGGCTCGGCGCGCCGCTGCCGGTCATCACACCTCCGCTCGCACCGACCGCCGAGGGGCGGCATCCGTCCGGCCACGGCCGGGCCGCGGCCGACCGTACCGCCCGTTCCGCTGGTCACCACCGTGGCGCGGTCACGGTCACGATGCGGTCACAACCCTGGCGCGGGTTGCGCCTTGGTGCCTACGGTGCGAGGCACGCCACTCCTTGGAGGACGCCATGGCATCGGTGGAACCGGCCGGGCGCGTGGATGGCCCCCGCGCGGGCGCGGACATCGAGCTTGACGGCGTAAGCCGTTACTACGCCACCGACGGTGGGCTCCGCATCGACGCCCTGCACGACGTGTCGCTGCGCGTCGGCGCGGGCGAGTCGGTCGCGGTCATGGCCCCGTCCGGGGCGGGCAAGTCCACGCTGTTGCACGTCCTCGGGGCGATGGACCGTCCCGACCGCGGGAGCGTGGTCGTGGACGGTGTCGACATCACCCGCCTGCGGCGCCGACAGCTGGTCCGGTACCGGCGCACGGTCGGCTTCGTGTTCCAGCGCTTTCACCTGCTCCCCGCGTTGAACGCGCTGGACAACGTGCTGGCGCCGGTGATGCCCTACCGCACCAACTTCGACAAGGTGGCACGAGCTCGCGAGCTGCTCGAGCTGGTCGGGTTGGGCGCGCGCCACGACTCCGTCCCGTCCCGCCTCTCCGGCGGCCAGCAGCAGCGGGTCGCGATCGCGCGTGCGCTGATCAACCGGCCGCGGCTGCTGCTCGCCGACGAGCCGACCGGCAACCTCGACTCGGTCACCGGTGAAGAGGTCATGGACTTGGTGACCAGCCTGGTGACCGAAGAAGGCATGAAGATGCTGGTTGCCACCCACGACGCGGGCGTCGCCGGCCGATGCGAGCGACACGTACGGCTGCGTGACGGCATGGTCGAGGACGACACGAACCCCCGGTGATTGCGTATCTGCGGTCGCAGTTCCGTCACCGTGTGGGTCGGGCGTTGACGCTGGGCGCTGGCATCTTGGTGGCCGCCGTCAGTTTCAGTCTGTTGACGGCGGCGGCTCAGGTGAGTACGGCGCGGGTGCAAACGACGGTGGAAGAGAAGTTCCGCACCTCCTATGACCTGCTGGTGCGCCCGAAGGGGACGAGGACAGCTTTGGAGCGCACCGCGGGGTTGGTGCGCACCAACGTGGAGAGCGGCATTTTCGGTGGTATCACCACCAAGCAGTGGAAGACGATCCTCGGCATTCCTGGGGTTGAGGTCGCCGCACCGGTGCAATACCTCGGCTACGTTCTCTTGTTTGTCAACGTGGAGATCCCGATCGACGAGGTCATCGGGCAGCAAGGTCCTCGGCTGTACCGTGTGCGGACAACCTCTGTTGCGGACCGGGGTCTGAGTCGCTACCCAGGCCCAATCGACTACGTGTACCTGGCCAGAAGCTCGGATGACTGCAACGGGCTCTTCATCTCCTCCCCGACAATGACGTCGCCGTATGCATCAACCAGCCCCCAGGACCAGAGCCTGGACTGTATTTCTCCGCCGTCGCGCGGTCTACCGGTACCCAAGGACGACTTGAGGATTACCGCTACGACCGACGTGCCGATGCTCGTCGCAGCGGTCGATCCGGTCCAGGAGGACAAGTTGCTGGACCTGGATGCAGCCGTCTTGGGAAGTGGTGGTCTTGTCCGCGGAGACAGCTTCGAGCGTACTCGGTTTGGCCCAACGATTCCTGTGCTGGCGAGCGGCCGAACGTACGTCGACCGGGTGCTGGAAGTGTCGGTGGAGCGGGTCGAGGTGCCAGCCGGGGAGGACCCTGAGCGGCGGCTGCGTGAGCCAGCCTTGCTAACAGATTCGACCACTCAGCCGCTGACACCGAACGCCGCGTATCGCTGGGTTCGTCAGTTGGAGTCTCGGCCGATTGAGACGTTCTCGGTGGACGCGGGGCGCATCTACCAGCGGCTGTTGCGGCAGATGACCATCCCGGATCAGTACGGCTTCACCAAGACTTTCCATGGGTACTGGAGCGCCTCTCTACCGCAGATCGACAAGTCCAGCGCAGGTGTCTTGTCGCCTGAGTCGGTGCAACAGGACGACCGAGAGGTGTGGACGGATCCGGCTGGCGGCGTAGGGGATGGGGACTGGGCTCAGGTGCCGACGGATAATAGGGATGTGCAGTTTCGTCGGTTGACGCCGCATCCCAACGTGCCGAATCAGCTACAGGTGGGAAGTGGCGAGTTGCGGTTGGTGGGGCGGTTTGATCCGGGGTTGTTGCCGGGGTTTGATCCGTTGAATCGGGTGCCGTTGGAGACGTATTTCCCGCCGGAGTTGGCGGGGGCAGATGCGGCGAGTGTGGCGGCGTTGGGTGGGCAGCCGTTGGCGCCGAGTGCGAATGTGGGGGGGTATGTGGCGAGTCCGCCGGCGTTGTTGACGACGTTGGAGGCGGCGGAGGGGTTGACCTCGCCCAAGTTTTTCACGGGGGAATCACAGGGCGCCGATCAGTGTGGTGCGGGTGCGGGTGGCGGGGGTGGTCGGCCCGGATGAGGAGAGTTTGGCGCGGATCGAGCGGGTGGCGACGCTGATCGATGAGCGGACCGGGTTGGAGGTGGATGTGACCGCGGGTTCCTCGCCGGCGCCGCAGGAGGTGGTGTTGGCGGCGGGGAAGTTCGGGCGGCCGGAGCTGCGGTTGAGTGAGGGGTGGGCGAAGAAGGGGTGAGTCTGGTCATCTTGGCGGCGGTGGACCGCAAGAGCGTGTTGTTGTTGGGGTTGGTTTTGGTGGTGACGGCGGGGTTCTTGGGGAACGCGACTTTGGCCAGTGTGCGGACCCGCCGCTCGGAGATCGGGGCGTTGTTGTGCCTGGGGTGGGGGCGGGGGCACATCGTGGCCGCGGTGTTGGGTGAGGTGGCGGTGGTGGGGTTGGCCGCCGGGCTGGTCGGGGCGGGGGTCGCGGCGGGGTTGATCGCGGCTTTCGACTTGGCGGTGCCGGCTGCTCGGGTGGCGCTGATCCCGGTGGTGGCGCTGGGTTTGGCGGTGTTGGCCGGGGCGGTCCCGGCGGTGTTGGCGGCCCGGGGCCGCCCGGTGGATGTGGTGAACCCGGCGGTGGCCGGGCGCACCGGGGGCGGGCCACCCGGCATCTGCCTGCGTTGGCGTGGGTGAACCTGCGCCGCCGCCCGGGGCGGGCGTTGGTGGCCGGTGGCGGGTTGTTCATCGGGGTGGGGGCGCTGGCCGCGCTGATCGCGATCAACCTGGCCTTTGCGGTCGCTGCTGGCGGGGACCCTGCTGGGGGAGTTCGTCACCGTGCAGGCCCGCGCGGTGGACTACATCTCGGTGGGCCTGGCGATCGGGCTGGCCGGGTTGTCGCTGGCCGATGTGCTGGCCCTGAACATCCGGGAGCGGGCCGCCGAGCTGGCCACCCTGACCGCCACCGGCTGGCGGGACCGTCACCTGGCCAGCCTCACCGTGCTCGAAGCACTCGCCATCGGCGCCGCGGCCAGCCTCGCCGGTGCCGCCGCCGGGACCGCGCTCGGGCTGGCCTTCGGCGGGCCACTGGTCCCCGTCCTCACCGCCGCCGCGCTGGCCGCCGCCGCCGGCCTGCTCGTCACCGCCGCCGCCACCATCGCCCCCCTCACCCTCACCCTCCGCGGCCACCCCACCACCACCCTCACCACCGAATAGGGCACCGCTAACCCGCCACCGCCGGCCGTCCGGCAGCGTGGCTCGCTCCGGGCTCGACCTGCAGGCGGAGGAGTACCCTGCAGGACGCCGACAACTGGACAGCGAGGAGGGCCGCGGCCGTGAGCGACGTCGCGCAGCGCCTCCACGACGTGGTCGACCCCGTCGTCCGCGCCCGTGGCCTTGATCTCGAGGACCTTGCCGTAACGCCCGCCGGCCGACGCCGCCGGGTCCAGGTCGTGGTCGACAAGGACGGCGGGGTCAGCCTCGAGGAGTGCGCCGACGTGTCCTCCGACGTGTCCGCCGCCCTCGACTCAGCGGACACGCTGGGTGACGCCCCGTACGCGCTGGAGGTCAGCTCTCCGGGCGTCACCCGTCCGCTCACCGCGCCCCGGCACTGGCGACGCAACACCGGCCGGCTGGTGCGGGCGGCGCTGCACGATGGCCGCACGCTCACGGGTCGGGTCGTCGAGGCGGGTGAGGACGCCGCGGTGCTGGACGTCGACGGGCGCGCAGCGAGCTGCCGTACGCGGATGTGGCGCGAGCAAGCGTCGAGGTCGAGTTCCGCCGCAGCGACGCTGATGTCGGGGAGGACTGAGCCGTGGACATCGACATGGCCGCGCTGCGTGCCCTGGAGCGGAGCGGGAGATCTCCTTCGGCCTCCTCGTCGAGGCGATCGAGCAGGCGCTGCTGGTCGCGTACGAGCGCAGCGAAGGCGCCCAGCCGAGCGCCCGGGTGCAGCTCGACCGCAAGTCCGGCCACGTCACGGTATGGGCGCGCGAGCTGGACGAGAGCGGTGCCGTCGTCCGGGAGTGGGAGGACACGCCCACCGGCTTCGGTCGCATCGCCGCCACCACCGCCAAGCAGGTGATCCTGCAGCGACTGCGGCAGGCCGAGGACGAGGCGACTTTCGGGGAGTTCCTCGGCAAGGAGGGTGACATCGTCTCCGGCGTCATCCAGCAGGGCCGCGATCCGCGGGCGGTGCTGGTCGACCTCGGCCGGGTGGAGGCGATCCTGCCCGCACCCGAGCAGGTGCCGGGGGAGCGCTACGTCCACGGCAGCCGCATCCGCTGCTACGTGATCCAGGTGCGCAAGGGGCTGCGCGGCCCTCGGTGACCCTCTCCCGCAGCCATCCCAACCTGGTGCGCAAGCTGTTCGCCCTCGAGGTGCCTGAGGTCGCCGACGGCTCGGTCGAGATCGTCGCGATCGCCCGGGAGGCCGGCCACCGCACCAAGATCGCCGTACGCACGACGCGGGCGGGGCTCAACCCCAAGGGTGCGTGCATCGGGCCGATGGGCGCGCGCGTACGCGCCGTGATCAGCGAGCTGCACGGCGAAAAGATCGACATCGTCGACTGGTCGGAGGACCCCGCCGCGTTCGTCGGGCACGCGCTCTCGCCCGCCCGGGTCACGTCGGTCGAGGTCGTCGACCTGGCGGCCCGCTCCGCGCGGGTGGTCGTCCCCGACTATCAGCTGTCCCTGGCCATCGGCAAGGAAGGGCAGAATGCCCGGCTCGCCGCCCGGCTGACCGGCTGGCGCATCGACATCCGCCCCGACACCGCGGTGGCGGAAGGAGGAGCGGAGGCCGTGACTGGGGAGAGCCCGCCGGGCCCGGTGGGCGGGGACGCGCCGGCGGCGATGCGGGTAGAGTGATCCCGAATCGCCGGACGACCTCCCGGCCACCTGCGCCCGTTCGTACGTGCGTGGGGTGTCGGGTGCGGGCGGCGAAGTCCGACCTGCTGCGTGTCGTGGCGGTCGTGACGGGCACCGACGGTTCCGCCGCGGCGCTCGTCCCTGACCTCCGCGGCCGGATGCCCGGCCGGGGTGCTCATCTGCATCCTGACCCAGCGTGTCTCGACCTCGCCGAGCGGCGTCGTGCGTTCCCCCGGGCCCTGCGCCTGGCCGGTCCATCGACACCTCCGCGCTACGGCGATACGTGAACAACGACCGACAAGAAGGCGGGACGATCACAGATGGTCGCTCGATGAGCACTCAGGCATGAGTATGTCCAAGCGCTAGCCGGTCTGCGCCCGCCCCGGGTCCGGACCGCCGAAGGAGAGAAGTGGCAAAGGTCCGGGTCTACGAGCTCGCCAAGGAGCTGGGAGTCGAGAGCAAGGCCGTGATGGCCAAGCTCGGCGAGCTCGGCGAGTTCGTCCGTTCGGCGTCGTCGACCATCGAGGCGCCGGTCGTCCGCAAGCTGAGGGAGTCCTTCGACTCCGTACCCGCTAACGGCGCCGCGCCCACGCCGGCGTCCCCCCCGTCGCCCGCACCAGCGGTGGCGGCACCTGCGGGCCGATCGCCTGCCGGGACCGCCCCAAGCAATGGCGCCGTGCTGCCCACCCCCGCGTCGCCCAGTGCCCCAGTGCGTCCCAACGTCCCGGCCCCACCGTCGGCGCCGGCCACACCACCGCGGACGCTGCCGACCGCGCCCTCGGCGCCGCCTCCGCCCGGCCGTCCCTCGCCGGCACCGGCGGAGCCAGCGGCGCCCGCGGCACGCTCGGACGCACCCCCGGCCACGGCGCCTCCGTCGCCGGCACCGGAGGGGACCAGCCCGACAGCGCCCGGAGCGCCGGCTGCCCCGCGCCCGGCTGCGCCGCGTCCCGGCGGCCCCCGCCCGGGCAACAACCCGTTCAGCACCGACCCGATCGGCATGGGCCGCGCGCCGCGCCCACCCCGCCCCGGCAACAACCCCTACTCCGCGGGCGGCTCTATCGGCATGCCGCGGCCGGGGCAGCGGCCGGCCCCCGGCGTCATGCCCGGCCGCCCGGGTGGGCCGACCGGTCCCAGCTCAGGTGGGCCGGCGGGGCCACGGCCCAACCCCGCCATGATGCCGCCGCGGCCGCCCCGGGCGGACGTCCCGGCGCGCCCAGCCGCGGTGCGCCACCGAGCCGGGGTGGTGCGCCCACCCGCGGTGGCGCCGCTGGCCGCGGCGGCTTTACCCAGCCCGGCGGTCCGCCGAGCAGCACCGCGGGCCGAGGGGGCTTCCCCGGTCGACCCGGTGGCGGCGGTGCCCGCGGCCGTGGGGGCACTGGGGAGCCTTCGGGCGGCCGGGTGGTCCAGCCCGGCGGGGTCGCAAGAGCAAGCGGCAAAAGCGCCAGGAGTTCGACAACATGCAGGCCCCGTCGGTCGGAGGCGTACGGATCCCGCGCGGCAACGGCGACGTCGTACGGCTGCGCGCGCGGCGCGACCCGTCCCGACTTCGCCGACCGCATCGGCGCCGACCCGGCCGGCCTGGTCCAGGTGCTCTTCGGCCTCGGGGAGATGGTGACCGCCACCCAGTCGGTCGACGAGGACACGTTCACCCTGCTCGGCAACGAGCTCGGCTACGCGCTCCAGGTCGTCTCCCCGAGGAGGAGGACCGCGAGCTGCTCGAGTCCTTCGACATCGACTTCGACTTCGAGGACGACGGGAGGCGCGGGCGCGTCCGCCGGTGGTCACGGTCATGGGTCACGTCGACCACGGCAAGACCAAGCTGCTCGACGCGGTCCGCGACACCAACGTCGTCGGCGGCGAGGCAGGTGGCATCACCCAGCACATCGGTGCCTACCAGGTGCACGTCCAGCACGAGGGCGTCGACCGCGCCATCACGTTCATCGATACCCCGGGCCACGAGGCGTTCACCGCCATGCGTGCCCGCGGGCCCAGGCGACCGATATCGCGATCCTCGTCGTGGCAGCCGATGACGGGGTGATGCCGCAGACGGTCGAGGCGCTCAACCACGCCCAGGCGGCCGGTGTCCCGATCGTCGTCGCCGTCAACAAGGTCGACAAGGAAGGCGCCAACCCGGCCAAGATCCGCCAGCAGCTCACCGAGTACGGGCTGGTGGCGGAGGAGTACGGCGGTGAGGCGATGTTCGTCGACATCTCCGCGCTCCAGCGCAAGGGCATCGACCAGCTGCTGGAGGCCGTGCTGCTCACCGCCGATGCCGCCCTCGAGCTGCGCGCCAACGCCAGCATGGCCGCTCGCGGACTCGCGATCGAGGCCCACCTCGACCGCGGCCGGGGCCGGTCGCGACCGTGCTCGTGCAGCGGCACGTTGCGGGTGGGTGAGGCGATCGTCGCCGGGCAGGCGTACGGGCGCGTCCGCGCGATGCTCGACGAGCACGGTGGCCTGGTCGCCCAGGCGGGTCCGTCCCGGCCGGTCCAGGTACTCGGGTTCACCAGCGTGCCGGGCGCCGGCGACAAGTTCCTTGCCACCGACGACGACCGCACCGCCCGCCAGATCGCCGAGAAGCGCGAGGCGATGGAGCGCAACGCAGCGCTGGCCAAGGCCCGCAAGCGGGTCACGCTGGAGGGCTGGCTGGAGCAGAGCAGGGTCGAGACGCTCAACCTCATCCTCAAGGGCGACGTCGCTGGCTCGGTCGAGGCGCTCGAGGACGCGCTGCTCAAGATCGACGTGGGCGAGGAGGTGTCCTTCGGGTCATCGACCGTGGCGTCGGCGCGATCACCAAGAACAACATCATGCTCGCCGTCGCCTCGGACGCGGTCGTCATCGGCTTCAACGTCCGGCCCGAGGGCCAGGCCCGTGAGCTGGCCGAGCGCGAGGGCGTCGACGTGCGCTACTACCCGGTGATCTACCAGGCGATCGACGAGGTCGAGGCCGCCCTCAAGGGCATGCTCAAGCCCGAGTTCGAGGAAGTGCAGCTCGGCACCGCCGAGATCCGCGAGGTGTTCCGTTCCAGCAAGGTCGGCAACATCGCCGGGTGCCTGGTGACCTCCGGCACGATCCGGCGCAACGGCAGGGCACGCCTGGTCCGTGACGGCGTGGTCGTCGCCGACAACCTCGGCATCGAGTCGCTGCGGCGCTTCAAGGAGGACGCGACCGAGGTCCGCGAGGGCTTCGAGTGCGGCATCGGCCTCGGCTCGTACAACGACATCAAGGTCGATGACGTCATCGAGACCTTCGACACCCGAGAGATCCCGCGAGCCTGACCCGCGGGTCTCATCGGAACTGACGGAGGGACGTGTTCACCGGGACGCTGAGCCTCGACCTGCTGCTCGGCGACGTGCGCTCGCTCAAGCAGAAGCGTTCTGTGGTCCGGCCGATCGTCGCCGAGCTGCAGCGGCGCTATGCGGTGGCGGCAGCTGAGGTCGGGCACCTCGACCTGCACCGCCGCGCGCAGGTTGGGGTGGCGGTCGTGGCCGCCGACGCCGGTCATTGCGGCGAGGTGCTCGACGCGGTCGAGCGCCTGGTCGCCGCCCGGCCGGAGGTCGAGCTGCTGTCCACCCGCCGCCGGCTGCACACCCCGGACGACTAATGAGGACGAGGAGGACGCCATGTCCGACCGGGCCCGGGCCCGCAAGCTCGCCGACCGTGTCCGCGTGGTGGTCGCAGAGACCCTCGAGCATCGGGTCAAGGACCCGCGGCTGGGCTTCCTGACGATCACCGACGCGCGGGTGACCGGCGACCTGCGGGAGGCGACCGTCTTCTACACCGTGTACGGGGACGACGCGGCGCGCGCCGCCACCGCTGCGGCGCTTGACAGTGTCAAGGGCATGCTGCGCACCGAGGTGGGGCGGCAGACGGGCGTGCGGTACACGCCTTCGCTCGCCTTTGTCGCCGACGCCGTGCCCGACAACGCCCAGCACCTGGACGAGCTGCTGCGGGAGGCCAGGGAGCGCGACGCGGCGGTGGCCGCGAGCGCGGCCTCGGCCGCGTACGCCGGCGACCCGGACCCCTATCGGCTGGAGCCTGACGACGAGGCGGAGCCCGCGGGCTGACGCCGCTGCGGCTGTCGCGTAAACGCGACATCGCCGAGAGTCCCACGGACCACGCGCACCGAAGGAGCGGGCATGGCCGAGTACCCCCAGTTGCTGCACACCGTTCTCGACACCACGAGACCACGAGAGCTAGCCGAGTTCTACCGGCAGTTGCTCGGGCTGCGGTACCGACCCGGTGACGAACCGCCCGCGGACAAGGCGTCCGACGACGCGGATTGGCTTGTGCTCGTGGACTCCGCCGGCGTGCGAAAACTCGCTTTTCAGCAGGTCGAACACCTAGAACGGACAACGTGGCCCCAGCACGATGTGCCGATGCAGTTGCACGTGGATTTCACCGTCTCGAGCGCGGCCGAGTTGAACAGGCAGCGTGAGCGAGCGGAGGCCCTGGGTGCAGAACTGCGTCTCGACCGGAGTGATGACCCGGACGAGCCGCTGTACGTGTTCGTGGATCCATCGGGGCACCCGTTCTGCATCTTTGTGGCGTAACGGTGCGCCGGCCATCCGTAATCTGCCGCGAGTCCGGTTGAGCTCGGCGGTCGTTCCATCCCGGACTCAGATCGTCCGGAACCGAAGTTAACGCGCAACCCATGGACAGTGACAGCGACGCACTCCTGCGCCGGCCTCCAGCTGCCGACCTCATCCGGGAGTCGGTCGATGGGCTTGTCGGAGAGGATCCAAATGACGACCAACACACCGACGCGGGAGCCGATCACGGCCGCACAGCTGACCATCGTCCCCGCGAACAAGGCCTCTTGGGCAGACCTGCAGACGATCTTCGGCACCGCTGACTACCCCAGCAAGTGCTACTGCCAGCGCTTCAAGACCCGGGACTGCCACTGGAGTTCCATGAGCGACCGAGAACGGCAGAACGCTCTCCGCGAGCAGACCCACTGCGACAACCCGCGAGCCCGTACCACCACGGGACTCGTGGCGTACCTCGACAAGGACCCGGTCGGCTGGGTGGCGGTCGAACCACGCACGGCCTATCCCCGCCTGCTGCGGACCCGGACCGCGTGGAGCGGCCGCCAGGAGGACAAGGCGGACGACAGCGTCTGGGCCGTCACCTGCTTCGTAACCCGTAAGGGGTACCGCAAGCGTGGGATCACCTACGCGCTGGCCGCCGCCACGGTCAACTTCGCCCGCGAAAAGGGCGCCCGGGCGCTGGAGGCGTACCCGATGATCGCCCTCCCGGGCCAGGAGATCACCTGGGGTGAGCTTCATGTCGGAAGTCGCCAGGTCTTCGCCGACGCCGGCTTCACCGAGGTGAGCCACCCCAGCCCGCGGCGTGTGGTGATGCGGATCGACTTCGCGAACTAGGGCCGAGTGTGGCGGGCGCCAATCACGGTTGTACTGGGTCGGTCTCGGCGGGAGGTACTTGATCGGCGGGGTCGACAATCTGGCCGTCATCTGGGGCCAAGCGTTGGGGTGCGCCGGGGACTGAGCGATGGTCCCCTTCACCGTCCACGATTTCGACGGCTACTCCTTCGATGGCGTCGAGCGGCACGGGCCCGATGAGCCGCGAGTCGTTGGCGATGTCACGGGCGTCGCCCAACACGAAGACCGCGTCGTCGGGGACAGTGGTGCGCGGGAATGGAGGCGTGTCGAGCGCTTGAAGGTATGGGTCGGCGACGGGAGCACCATTGACGAGGACGGCGTCGCAGCGGCCGTCCGCATCGGCGGGACAGGACACCGTGTCGCCTGCTTCCGCCACAACCCGGCTGATGAGGTCGAACTCCGAGCCGTCGTCGGACACGTGCGCAGTGATGACGTCTCCGCGCTGCGGCGTCGCCGCCTTGCTGAACACCACCCGCTCCTGAATCGCTACGGTCGGGGCCATCGCCGCGCTCGGCTGCGTCACCATGAAGTAGTCACCCTGACCCACGTTGAACGCGGCCACGGACGCGAGCACGGTCAACCCTGCTCCTAGCCCCCAGGCGGCACGTCGTACGCCTGTGCGGCGGCGGGCCCGACTCAGCACCGACTCGGCCAGGTCTTCCGGGGCGCGGACAGCCGGGGCAGCTGCTTCGGACAGGACGCCGAGACGCTCGGCCGCTTCGGTACGCGACATCAACTTCTCAACCATCAGGTCTCCTTGACCGGACTCGTGCGGGCGGACAGCGCCGTACGGGCTTTGTCCAAGCCCCGCGCCAGATTGCTCTTGACGGTGCCTGGTGAACAGCCCATCGTCACCGCGGTCTCGGCCTCGCTGAGCCCTTCGAGCACGCGGAGAACCACCGTGATGCGCTGCCGGGGCGGGAGAGTGGCCAAGACGGCGTCAAGGCGGGCCTGTGCTTCCAGTGCGTCGGCGTAGTCGACATTGATCTCTGCACTGTCGAAGAGCTCCTGCGTGGGTACGGCGACAAGGTGCCGACGCCGGGCGCGGTCCTTCGCGAGGTTCACCAGCGCCGCTCGGACGTACGCCTCCGGACGGTCTTTCGGCCAGTGGGACGTCATCCGCAGCAGCGCGGTCTGCAGCGCGTCTGCTTCACCGGCGTCGGGGATGAGACGACGCGCGAAGCGCAACAGCCCGTCACCACGCTCACGTACGAAAGCGGCGAAGTCCTGCGCGTCGCCATCCCTCATGCCTGTCGCAACGAGACCCGCCACCTTCGCGTTGCAACCGTCGCCTCCAACCCGCCTCAAGACTGAGCCGCCGCCGGTGAGTGTGGTTCTCGACGCCTCGGCGCTGCTCGCCCTGACGCAGCGGGAGCCGGGCGCCTCACGCGTGGCGGTGTTGGTCGAGAGTGGAGCTGCCGTGTCCGCGGTGAACTGGTCCGAGGTTCGGCGGAAGCTCGCTCAGTACGGCGCCGACGCAGCGGCGATCGGGGGCGCGCTGCAGACGCTCGGGGTGCACGTGGAGGCCTTCACCGAAGCGGACGCAGCCGCGGCTGCGGACCTGCACCCCACGACAAGCGTGCGCGGCCTCTCCCTGGCGGATCGCTGCTGTCTCGCCTTGGCAAAGCGGCTCGCAGCACCGGCGGTAACCGCCGAGCACGTGTGGGCCGAGCTGACGTTGGAGGGCGTCAGCGTCGAGGTCATCCGCTGAGCCGACCCCATCGTGGGACGATCCGTGGCGCAAGGGCTATGGACGTGGAGGAGCTGGCGAGGTGACCGGCGCGCGCGACGGGCTGCTCGTCGTCGACAAGCCGGCGGGCTGGACCTCCCACGATGTCGTCGCGCGCGTCCGCAGTCTGACCGGCACTCGCCGGGTCGGTCACGCCGGGACGCTCGACCCGATGGCGACCGGCGTACTCGTGCTCGGTGTGGGCAAGGCGACTCGGCTGCTCGGGCACCTGGCGCTCACCGACAAGGCGTACGACGCCACCGTCCGGCTCGGTGTGGCGACGCTGACCGATGACGCAGAGGGGGAGGTGGTGGCCCGCGCCGACGCGTCCGGTGTGACGGCGGCAATGCTCGACCGGTCGGTAGCCGCGCTCACCGGACCGCTGCAGCAGGTGCCGAGCGCGGTCTCCGCAGTCAAGGTCGACGGCCGACGGGCCTACGCCCGGGTGCGGGCGGGTGAGCAGGTGCAGCTCGCGCCCCGAGCGGTAGTCGTGCGGACCTTCGACGTCGTCGCCGTACGAGCGGACGGGACAGCGCTCGACGTCGACGTGCGGGTCGAGTGCTCCTCCGGCACGTACGTCCGCGCGCTCGCCCGCGACCTCGGTGGCGCACTGGGCGTCGGCGGCCACCTCGTCGCCTTGCGCCGCACCCGGGTGGGGCCGTACGACCTGTCGGCGGCACGAACGCTGGACGAGTTGGCGGGCGAGTTCGTGATGCTGCCGCTCGCCGCTGCGGTGGCGTCCGCCTTTCCCCGGCTGGACGTCGATGCTGCGACCGCCCGGCGGGTCGGCCACGGTGTGCCCTTGCCGGCGAGCGGCCTGAGCGCCGGACCGGTAGGTGTTTTCGGGCCTGGGAACGCGCTGCTCGCCCTTGTGCAGGACAGCGACGGCCGAGCCAGACCGCTCGCCGTCTTTGTCGACTGAGCACCAGCCCCCGGCGTTGCGCGCGTGACAGAGTGGGCCAGCGTTCAACGGTAGTGACGTCCCCCGCGTATACACGGTCAAGCGCAGGTGCCAGGAGGGTCAGTCGTGTCGAACGGCCGTGTGGATGCCGGGCTTGGTTCGTCAGGTCCGGGGGCAGCGGCTGCGGGAAAGGCAGGTCCGGCAGACGATGGCCCTCCGTCGGGAGGTACGCACGCACGCCCTCGGTGGGGAGGAGGGCGTACGCGCCGCATATACCGCCCACGGCGCGGAGCTGTACCGCTTTGCCCTGCGCTCGCTGCACGACCCCGGCGCGGCACAAGATGTCGTGCAGGAGACGTTCCTGCGGGCCTGGCGGGCCGCCGACCGCTACGACCCGCGGCTGTCCAGCCTGCGGGTGTGGCTGTTCGTCATCGCGCGCAACGTCGTCGTCGACCATGTGCGCTCCCTACGCACGCGACCGTGGGACCGGGACCCGCTCGACGCCAGTGAGGCGCCTGACCTCGGCCCGGCCGGCGTTGACCCCACCGACCGGTTGTTGCGGGGGTGGCTCGTGGAGGAGGCGTTGGGCCGCATAGGTGAGGACCACCGGCAGGCCATCGTCGAGACCTATCTCAAGGACCGTCCCTACGCCGAGGTGGCGGCGCAGCTCGGCATCCCGATCAGCACCTTGCGCAGTCGGGTCTTCTACGGGCTCAAGGCGCTGCGGGTCGTCATGGAGGAGATGGAGGTGAACCCATGAGCGAGGACGCTCACCGCGAGCTGCGCGAGTCCCTCGGCGCGTACATCCTGGGCCACCTCGACCCGAGCGAGGCCCGTCGCGTGCGTGACCACCTCGAGGGGTGCGACCTCTGCCGCTCCGAGTACGCCGAGCTCGCGCCGGTCGCCGCCGCCCTGCGCGACGTTGACCCCGCCGCGGTGCTCGACCTGCCGCGCCCGCCCGCCGACCTGGCGGCGCAGATCGAACTCAATGTCCGCCGGGAGGCCCGGCGCGAGCAGCAGTGGCGCACCCGGCGGGCGGTGTTCGGGAGCATGGCGGCGGCCGCCGCGGCAGCGGTGGTCGTGCTCGGCGGGCTGCAGATCTTTGGCACGGAGTCGGAGCTCGCGCCGGTGCCGCTGGAGAGCGTGGCGGTGGCGGAGCTGGCGCCCGGCGTCGACGCCAGCGCCAACCTCGTCGCCCACACCTGGGGGACCGAGATCAAGCTGGTGGCGTCCGGGCTGGACGACGGCGGTGTCTACCAGGTCAGCCTGCTGGGCACCGGCGGCCAGGAGTTCCCCGCCGGGGCGTTCCTCGGTACCGGTGAGAACCCCGTGCAGTGCAACCTCAACGCTGCTGTCCTGCGCGACGACACAACGGGCTTCGCCGTACGCGCCGCCAGCGGCGAGGTGGTGCTGCGCTCGGAGTTCTAGCCGGGGCCGGGGGCATCCGGGACTGAGGGCGCCAGGTCAGGCGTCGAGGTGCAGCAGGTCCGGCCACAGCTGCGACCACGAGCGCGCCGGCCCGTCGCAGAGCCAGACGGGGCGGCCGTCCTCCTCGTTGTCCAGGCCGGTGTCGACGACGTCCGTGCGCCGACAACCGGTGAAGGCGCCGGCGGGAGGGTTGCGGAAGCCCAGCAGGATCACCGGGGCGGCGTCTGCTGGTGGCGGACCCCACAGGCCGAAGCCGTTGTGACCGCTGTACGCCGGCGGCAGGTCGCGCCCCGAGCCGTACCACTCCACGGCCCCCGCCTCGCCGTAGTTCGAGGTCATCACGACCGTCGTGTCGCGCCGGTCGACCGGGACCGAAGCCGCCGCGCTCGCCACCGTGTCGATGAAGGACGGCCAGCCGATGGTCTCCGCCTGGTCCTCCCCGAGCGTGTGCCAGATCGAGCCGGCGAAGCGGTCGGGCGGCAGCAGCGGCAGCGCCGAGGGTAGCGCCGGCAGGATTCCGAGCACGAGCGCCACGGGCACTGCGGCCAGCAGTCGGGGCCGCTCCGCCCAGCGCCTGGTCACGAGCACCGACCCGACCGCCAGCAGCGCCGGGTAGAGCCCGCCCAGGTAGTAGCCCTTGCCGCCGACCACGAGAAAACCGACGAGCAGCAGCGCGTACGCCCACGCCAGCGGCTGGGCCGCTGCCCACCCCTGCCTGCCGCGCCACAGCCCCACCAGACCAGCGACCCACAGCGGTACCGCCAGCGGGCTGAACTGGATGAGCTGGAAGGCGAGGTATCCGAGCCGCTCGCCGAGCACGCCGTACTCGGCGTTGATGTCCTCGGCCAACGTCAGCTGCGGCCAGCCGTGGGTCGCCTGCCAGATGAGGTTAGGCGCCCACAGCGCCAGCGCGAGGGCCGCCCCGCTCCAGGCCCACGGCGAGCGCAGGTGGTGGCGAGCCGCGGGCGTCAGCGCCACCCCCACCACCAGGCCGGCCAGCAGCGCCAGCACCAGGTGCTTGTTGAGCAGGGCGAGCCCGGCGACCGCACCGACCGCCAGCCAGGTGCGCGGGGCGTCGCGCAGCAGTGCCCGCAGCGCGAGGACTGTGACGGCGGTCCACGCGAGCAGGTCGAACGTCGCCGTGGACAGCAGGTGGCCGGTGACGAGCACGACCGCACCGCAGGCGGTGGCGAGTGCCGCCAGCGCCTGGGCAGTACGGCCGCCGCCCAGCTCACGGGCGGCCAGCCCGGCCAGCACGACCGTGCCTGCGGCGGCCAGCGCACTCGGCGCCCGCAGCGCGTACAGCGAACCCGGGGCGAGCGCGTCGGCGACGCGAGCCAGCAGCGGCGTCAGCGGCGGCTGGTCGGGGTAGCCCCAGGCGAGCCGCTTCCCGGCGGCGAGGAAGTACAGCTCGTCGCGGTGCGGCCCGTACTGGCCGGCGAGCGCGACAAGCGTGGCCGCCACCACCGTGGACACCAGCAGGATGGGACCCCAGGCCGGGCGGGGCGTGGTCGTCGAGGCGTCGGCGCGCACGCTCACCAGCGCAGGCTATGGCCCGTGGGAGGATCGGCGCCGCCCCGGCGGGGGCACCCCATCCGAGGAGGCCCGTGGACGTCTGGCGCACGTCCGCGGACGTGCCGGTCGACCTGCCGGGTTCCGTGGTCGCCGTCGGCGTCTTCGACGGCGTGCACCGGGGGCACCGGGTCGTGCTGGCCCGGGCCGGCGAGCACGCGCGCAGGCTCGCCGTTCCCCTGGTCGTGCTCACGTTCGACCCGCATCCGCTGACGGTCCTCCGGCCGGACGCCGCCCCACCGGCGCTGACGACGTTGGAGCACCGGCTGGCGCTGTTCGAGCAGGCAGCCGCGGACGCCGCGTACGTCATGCGCTTCGACAGCTCGCGCTCACAGCAGTCGGCGGAGGACTTCGTCACCGACACGCTGGTGCGCACCCTGCACGCGTGCGCGGTGGTGGTCGGGGAGGACTTCCGGTTCGGTCGGCGGGCCGCCGGCGACGTCACGCTGCTTCGCCGGATGGGCGCCGACCTGGGCTTCGCGCTCGACGCGATACGACCCGTCGGCGACGGCGAACGGTGGTCCTCCTCGCGGGTGCGCGAGCTGCTCGCCGGCGGGGACGTGGCCGCTGCCGCGCAGGTCCTCGCTCGCCCGCACCGGGTCGCGGGCGTCGTCGTCGAGGGAGACCACCGCGGGCGCGCCCTGGGCTACCCGACTGCCAACGTGCCGGCGCCCGAGGGCTTCGCGGTGCCGGCCGACGGGGTGTATGCGGGCTGGCTGCGCCGGCTGGACCGACCGGGGTCGCCAGCGATGCCAGCGGCGATCTCGGTGGGCAGCAACCCGACGTTCGACGGCACCCAACGCCGGGTCGAGGCGTACGTCCTCGACCGCGATGACCTCGAGCTGTACGGCGTGCCGGTCGCCGTCGAGTTCGTGGCGCGGGTGCGCGCGCAGGAGCGCTTTGACTCCGTCGATCAGCTCGTCGAGCAGATCGGTCGCGACGTCGAGGACGTCCGCGTGGCCCTGGCGGCTGATTAGGGCAGGTCATGCCCCGCTGATAACCTGGGCGGCGCCGTCGAACGGCCGCGGACGACCAAAGAGCCCCGGTGGACATGCCCGGGTGCGCCGCGCAGCGACCAGCAACAGGGAGCCTTGTGCCGACCGACTCCGCCACCAAGAAGCAGATCCTGCGCGAGTACGGGCTGCACGAGACCGACACCGGTTCCCCCGAGGCGCAGGTCGCGCTGCTCACCCACCGGATCAGGCATCTCACCGAGCACGCCAAGGTCCACAAGCACGACCACCACAGCCGCCGCGGCCTGCTCATGCTGGTCGGCAAGCGGCGCCGGCTCATCAAGTACCTCACGGCCACCGACATCCAGCGCGCCCGCGCGATCAGAGAGCGCCTCGGCATCCGCCGTTGACGCCGGAGCAGGGAGCGGTCACCCCGCGGGGAGCCGCTCCTTCGTCGTTGCGGTCCCCGCTGTGGTGCGCGGCCTAGCGCCGGACAGCACGAACAACTGAACAGCTGCCATCCCCAGCCATTCCAGCAGGGGCGGCCCGCCGCGGCGGACGCCGGTCCTCGGTAGTGGCCCCCGGGCGGTGCGGACTTCCGCGCCCCCCCGAGGGCCTCGATCGAAGACCGGCCCTACTCGTCTCCGGCGCACCGCCCCGCCGACCCGAGGAGGGTGACCCGTGACGGGTCCGTACACCAGTGAGGCGGTCATCGACAACGGCCGCTTCGGCAAGCGCACGCTGCGCTTCGAGACCGGGCGGCTCGCCCGGCAGGCCGGTGGTTCCACCACCGTCTTCCTCGACGAGGACACGATGGTCCTCTCGACGACCACGGCCTCGCGCCAGCCCAAGGAGCACCTCGACTTCTTCCCGCTCACCGTCGACGTCGAGGAGCGCATGTATGCCGCCGGGCGGATCCCCGGCTCGTTCTTCCGCCGCGAGGGCCGGCCCAGCGAGGAGGCGATCCTTACCTGCCGGTTGATCGACCGGCCGTTGCGGCCGACGTTCATCAAGGGCCTGCGCAACGAGGTCCAGGTGGTCATCACGGTGATGTCGCTGCACCCCGAGGACGCGTACGACGTCGTCGCCATCAACGCGGGCTCCTCGTCGACCCAGCTGTCAGGACTGCCGTTCAGCGGCCCGATCGGCGGCGTGCGCGTCGCGCTGATCGAGGACCAGTGGGTGGCCTTCCCCACGTACGAGCAGGTGGGTGACGCCGTCTTCGACATGGTGGTCGCCGGCCGCGTGCTCCCCGACGGCGACGTGGCGATCATGATGGTCGAGGCGGAGTCGACCCCTGAGACGTGGAACCTCGTGGCGAGCGGGCGTACCGCCCCGACGGAGGAGGTCGTCGCCGCAGGGCTGGAGGCGGCCAAGCCGTTCATCGCCACGCTGTGTGCGGCCCAGCAGGAGCTGGCCGACCAGGCCGCCAAGCCGACGGGGCAGTTCCCCGTCTTCCCCGAGTACGGCGAGGACGCCTACGCCGCGGTCGAGGCCGCCGTCCGCGACGACGCGGCGCAGGCCCTGACGATCGTCAGCAAGGCCGAGCGCGAGGCCCGGCTCAAGGAGCTCGAGTCGGCGGCCGTTGCGCGCGCTGGCACGTCGTTCGAGGGCCGTGAACGCGAGATGGGGGCGGCCTTCCGGTCGCTGACCAAGCAGCTGGTCCGGGAGCGGGTGCTGCGCGACAAGGTGCGCATCGACGGGCGCGGGCTGGTCGACATCCGGCAGTTGTCCGCCGAGGTCGGTATCGTCCCGCGGGCGCACGGTTCGGCGCTGTTCGAGCGCGGGGAGACGCAGATCCTTGGGATCACCACGCTCAACATGCTCACGCTCGAGCAAAAGCTCGACACGCTCGCGCCCGAAAAGACCAAGCGCTACATGCACAACTACAACTTCCCGCCGTACTCCACCGGTGAGACCGGCCGGGTGGGCTCGCCCAAGCGGCGCGAGATCGGACACGGCGCCCTGGCCGAGCGCGCGCTGCTGCCGGTGCTGCCGGCCCGGGCCGAGTTCCCGTACGCGATCCGGCAGGTGTCCGAGGCGCTCGGCTCCAACGGCTCGACGTCAATGGGCTCGGTGTGCGCGTCCACGCTGGCGCTGCTCAACGCGGGCATGCCGCTGCGGGCACCGGTGGCGGGCATCGCGATGGGGCTCATCTCCGGCGAGGTCGACGGGGAGACCTCCTACGTCACGCTGACCGACATCCTCGGCGCCGAGGACGCGTACGGCGACATGGACTTCAAGGTCGCCGGCACCCGCGACTTCGTGACCGCGCTGCAACTGGACACCAAGCTCGACGGCATCCCCGCCTCGGTGCTGGGCGCGGCGCTGCAGCAGGCCAAGGCCGCTCGCATGACGATCCTCGACGTCATGGCCGAGGCCATCACCGAGCCGGACGAGATGAGCCCGTACGCGCCGCGGATCATCACGATCAAGGTGCCGGTCGACAAGATCGGCGAGGTCATCGGCCCCAAGGGCAAGGTGATCAACCAGCTCCAGGACGACACCGGCGCCCAGATCAGCATCGAGGACGACGGCACGATCTTCATCGGCGCCACCGACGGCGCGTCCGCGGAGGCGGCCCGGACGGCGATCAACGCGATCGCCAACCCGACGATGCCGCAGGTGGGCGAGCGTTACCTCGGCACGGTCGTCAAGACGACGGCGTTCGGCGCCTTCGTGTCGCTGCTGCCCGGCAAGGACGGCCTGCTGCACATCTCCAAGATGCGTGAGCTGGTCGGCGGCAAGCGGGTCGACAACGTCGACGACGTCGTCTCCGTGGGCCAGAAGGTCATGGTGCAGGTCAACGAGGTCGACCAGCGGGGCAAGCTCTCCCTCGTCCCGGTCGTCGAAGACGGTGCCAAGCCGGCAGCCGAGCCGGCGCAGGTCGAGGCTGCCGCCCCGGCGCCCGCTGAGGCTGGCGCGGGGGCGTGACTCGTACGACGGCGAGCGGGCGGCGGTCCCGCGGCGAGCGGACGAGCATGCTGCCGGCGCAGTCACCCGGCTCGACCCGGACGCTGCTGCGCGGCGACGACGGCAGCCTCACCCGGCGCACCGTGCTGCCGGGCGGCCTGCGGGTGGTGACCGAGGCGGTGCCGACGGTGCGCTCGGTGTCCCTCGGGATCTGGGTGGGCGTCGGCTCGCGGGACGAGACGCCGGGGCTGGCCGGGGCCACTCACTACCTCGAGCACCTGTTGTTCAAGGGCACCCGGCGGCGTACCGCGCTTGACATCTCCGCCGAGATTGAGGCGGTGGGCGGGGAGATGAACGCGTTCACCGCCCGGGAGTACACTTGTTACCACGCGCGGGTACGCGACAGCGACCTCCCACTCGCTGTCGACGTGCTCTGCGACATGGTCGGCTCCTCCGTGGTCGCGGCCGCCGACGTGCACTCCGAGCGCGACGTCGTGCTGGAGGAGATCTCCATGCACCACGACGAGCCCAGCGACGCGGTGCACGACCTGTTCACGGCGAAGCTGTGGGACGCCTCGCCGCTCGGGCGCCCGGTGCTCGGCACGGTGGAGTCGATCACCGGCATGTCCCGCGCGGCGGTCGCCGGCTACTACCGGCGCCGCTACCGCCCGCCCAACATCGTGGTGGCGGCGGCCGGCAACCTCGAGCACAGCCGGGTTGTGCGGCTCGTCCGCAAGGCCTTCGCCGCAGCCGCCGGCTCCGGCTGGAACGGCCTCGCCCGTGACGACCCGCCGGCGCCGCCACGGGTGGGTGGTCGCGGTGTCCGGCCGTCCGCCGGAACAGCCATGCACAGCCGCCGCACCGAGCAGGCCAACTGCGTGATCGGCGTCCCCGGGCTCGCCCGGACCGACGACCGTCGCTTCGCCCTCGGGGTGCTCAACGCGGCGCTCGGCGGAAGCGCGAGCTCCCGGCTCTTCCAGGAGGTACGGGAGAAGCGCGGACTCGCCTACTCGGTCTACTCCTACGCCTCCCAGTACGCCGACGCCGGGCTGCTCGGCGTCTACGTCGGCTGCTCCCCGGCCAAGGTGGAGCAGGTGCTCGAGCTGTGTCGTGAGCAGCTGGACGTGATGGCATCCGGCGGGCTGACCGCGCCCGAGCTGGCCCGTGGCAAGGGCCAGTTGCGCGGCGGGCTCGTCCTCGGCCTGGAGGACACCGGCTCCCGGATGGGGCGCATGGGCAAGGCCGAGCTGGTCTTCGGCGAGCTGCCCAGCGTGGAGGACCTGCTCGCCCGCATCGACGCGGTCACCCTCGACGACGTCGGCGCGCTCGCCGCCGAGCTGCTGAGCGTGCCGCCGACGCTCGCGGTGATCGGCCCCTTCGACGACGACTCCGCCTTCCAGCGCCTCGTCGCCTGAGCCGATGATCCAGGTCGCGGTCGTCGGCGCGTACGGCCGGATGGGGACGCAGACCTGCCGTGCGGTCGAGGACGACCCTGACCTCGAGCTGGTCGCCCGCATCGGCAGCGGCGACGCGCCCGACGCCCTCGACGAGGCGCTGGCCGGCGCTGAGGTCGCCGTCGACTTCACCCGGCCCGACGTCGTCATGGAGACGTTGCGGCAGTGCCTGGACGCTGGGGTGCACGCGGTCGTCGGCACCAGCGGCTTCACCCCCGAACGGCTCGACACGGTGCGCGGCTGGCTTGCTGCGGCCCAGGGCACCGGGGTGCTGGTCGCGCCCAACTTCGCGATCGGAGCGGTGCTGATGCTGCGCTTCGCGCAGCAGGCGGCCCGGTTCTTTGAGTCGGTCGAGGTCGTCGAGCTCCACCACCCGGGCAAGGCGGACGCCCCCAGCGGCACCGCCCGCCGCACCGCCGAGCTGGTCGCGGCCGCACGCACGCAGGCGGGCCTCGGGCCGGCCCCGGACGCGACGACGGACGCGCTGGAGGGCTCACGCGGGGCCGACGTCAGCGGGGTCCGGGTGCATGCCGTACGGCTGGCCGGCCTCGTCGCCCATCAGGAGGTCCTCCTCGGCGGCCACGGGGAGACGCTGACGATCCGTCACGACTCCCTCGACCGGGAGTCGTTCATGCCGGGCGTCCTACTCGGCATCCGGTCGGTGCGCGAGACGCCGGGCTTGACCGTCGGGCTCGAGCACGCGCTCGGCCTGGACTGACCGCAATCCACGAGAGGGTCGCCTGCTGGCGCAGGCTGTCGTTGTGCGCCGGGTGCTGGTTTGCTGGCCGTGTGAGGGACATCGAGACGACGCGGCTAATCCTGCATGCCATCGACGAGTCCGAGACGAGGCGCATCTGCGCTCGGGCACCAGGGCCGACAGACAAATGGGCGGCGGACTATCCATCCGCGGGCGACCTCGCCGCCGTGGGTGCTTTCCTCCGCGCCACCGAACAGGACGGCGAGCAGCGACCTTTCGGCTACTACCAGATCTCTGGGGTGGACGACGGGCTGGCCATCGGCGGGGTCGGGTTCAAGGGCACACCCCACGGTGAGAGTGTCGAAGTTGGCTACGGCTTGGCACCGTCCGCTCGGGGACACGGCTACGCCGCCGAAGCCCTCATGGCGCTGCTCGTCCTCGCAGCCAACCACGGCGTAGCAACTGTCCTCGCCGACACCACCGACGATAACGGCGCCTCCCAGCGAACACTTGGTAGAGCAGGGTTCACCCTTGTCGGCGCTGACGCCGACCTGCAGCTCTACAAGATCCGGCTTGCCGAACCCCGACCTGACCTGCCCGCGTGTCAGTCGGAGATCCTCAAGCGGACGCCACGCCGCCCGGGGCGGCTCTCTCGCACGCTGATCGCAGCTGTGCTGTCAGGGGGAGGGAGCCCGGCCTGCTGGTCGCGGCGTGCGCGCCCTTTGGTGTTGGGCGGATGCAAGCACAAGGAGTGCCAACCATGATCCTCTCGAAGGTCCGGGACCCTCGCTTGGTGACGATCCGCCGCGGTGGGACCCTCACTCATTCGGATCACCATCTCCTCGCTCTTTGGGCGGCATCTTGCGCGGAGCACGTCCTTGAGCTCTTCGAGTTGGCTCAGCCTGAGGACCCACGACCGCGTCAGGCGATCGAGCATGCCCGCGCCTGGGTGCGTGGCGAGGTCAAGATGACCCAGGCTCGCGCGGCGGGCGGCCATGCAATGGGCGCGGCCAGAAACCTGCGTGGGGCAGCACGGCATGCCGCGTACGCTGCTGGCCAGGCAGGGGCCGTCGCACACGTCGCCGCGCACGAGCTCGGAGCGGCCGCCTAGCTCCCGGAGGCGATTCGCGAGCTCGTACTTGACGACCAGCGGTTGCGGAACGACACCTGCTGGTCGGTGTTTGACTGCTGAGCGCGTCGGGGCGGCAGCACCGCCCAAGGCGCATCGGACCCTGTGAGCTGACTCGTCCTATCGGTCGGCCGAATCGACGAACGCCAGCTGCAGGCGCTGCTCGAACGGCGGCGACCGAGGCTGTGCACCAAGTCCTCACCCGTACGTTGGCTCCTGCGGCCAGCCCTCGGGGCTGTCTTCCCAGTCCTGCTGACGACCGTAGACAGTGCGGTCCATGATGTGTGCCACGGGCAGGATGGCCTCGGTGCCACGAGCGGTGGTCATGTAGGTCAGGTAGGGCTTGCCGTGCTTGAGTAGGTAGTAGGAGTAGCCGGGCAGCTGTCCTTCCTCGCCCTGGTCGTTCTGCTGCGTCCAACCCCAGTCGTGGTGATACGAAGTGTCGGCCGAGGAAACCCAGACGTGGTTCCAGCCACGCTTGGCGCACCAGTCCTTAAGCTTCTCGATCGGCGCTTGCGAGACCATCGCGAAGGCAATCCCCTCGTCAAACAGGCGCTGCATATTGGCGGGGAGGTTGTCGACCGCCCATGTGCAACTGGGGCAGCCCTCGTCCCAGTCAGGGGCGAACATCACCTGCTGTACCACAAGCAGGTACTTGTCCCCGAACAGCTCGGTCAGCCTGACCGGCCCATTCGGGCCGGTGAAGGTGTAGTCCTCCACCTCGACCATCGGCAGGCGGCGGCGACTCGCCGAGACCCGGTCGTTGTGCCGGGTGACTTCCTTCTCGGCCGCGACCTGCTCAGCAAGCGCCGCGTCAAACCGGGCCTCGGTCGACGACCTCGGGTGCTGCCTCTAGCTGGTCATGCTTGGTCACGATGTTGCCTCCCGGCGCGGTAATGGTGCAAGGCCATGATGAAGGCCCACAGTTCTAGACCCCATGACCGGCGCGAACTCATCGACGCAGCGGTCCAGCCCGAGCGCAACAGCCGACCAGGCCAGCCTGGTTTGGCCGTCTCGCAAGCCCCGGCGGGATTGGGCAGCCGAGCGTCCAGCCGCCGATCTAGTGTCCGGTCAGTGTCAGGGTGGTCTCGCCGCTGTTGCGGTGGTTGAGTTCCTGAGTGCCGGTGCTCTGGCTCGTAGTGTCCGTGCCGCTCGCGGGTTGGCGTCCATGCGTTGTGCCGAGCGCTGGTGAGTCAGGGCCGACCGGCGTGACTTGATAGGAGCGTGGCTGCGCCCCCACTGAGGTGTGTCCGCCGGCCGGCCCAACCGTCCCTCGGAGTGAGAGGAGACCCCCCCATGGTGGTGACGGTGGGCATCGATGTCCACAAGGGCACGCATTGCGCGGTCGCGGTCGACGAGGTTGGTGGGCAGGTCGGCAAGCCGGTCACGGTGCGGGCGACCGAGGCAGGGCATCTGGCGCTGCTGCGCTGGGCACGTCGGACTGGCGAAGACGCGGTGGTGCGGTTTGCGGTAGTGGACTGCCGGCACGTCTCGACCCGGCTGGAGCGGGCGCTGCTGAGTGCGGGCGCGACAGTGATGCGGGTGCCGCCGAAGCTGATGGCCGGCGCCCGCTCGGCCGCCCGGACGCGGGGCAAGAGTGACCCGATCGACGCGTTGGCGATCGCACGGGCGGCGCTGCGGGAGCCGGACCTGCCGACCGCGGAGCACACCCACGCCAGCCGCGAGGTCAAGTTGCTGGTCGACCACCGCGAGGACTTAGTCGGGGTGCGCACCCAGATGCAGAATCGGCTGCGCTGGCACCTCCACGAGCTCGACCCCGAGCTCGACCCGATCAGCCGCGGGCTGGACCGCAGCAGTGAACTCGACCGCGTCGAGGCGCGGCTGCGGGCGCTGCCCGCCGGCGTCGTGGTCCGGATCGCGCTCGAGCTGGTCGCCGACATCCGGACCCTCGCCACCCGGATCAAGTCCCTGGAGAAGGAACTCAGCGGCCTGGTCAAGCAGCAGGCGCCGCAGCTGCTGACCCTGCCCGGTTGTGGTGTGCTTACCGCGGCGAAGCTGCTCGGGGAGACTGCCAACCCAAGCCGCTTCCGGTCCGAGGCGTGCTTCGCGATGCACGCCGGCGTCGCGCCTATCCCCGCCTCGTCCGGCAAGACCAGCCGGCACCGGCTCGCCCGCGGCGGGAACCGGCAACTCAACGCCGCGCTGCACCGGGTCGCGGTCACCCAGATTCGCCTCGACGGCCTCGGACGCACCTACTACCAGCGCCGTCGAGCCCAAGGAGACACCACGATGGAAGCGCTGCGCGCGCTCAAGCGACGCCTCGCCCGCGTCGTGTTCAACCTGCTCCGACCCACCGACACGCAGACTGGAACTTGCCTTCCGGCTGCGGCTTGACATAGGAGCAACGCATGACGACCGACTCGCTCGAGGTCCGCGACCTGACCAGCGCCGACGACGAGCAGGCGCTCGGCGTACGCACACGATCCTTCGGGAAGCTGGACGAGGCCTCGCGGACGTGGTGGAAGTCGGTGCAGGCAGAGGTGATCGCCCAGCGGCGGGTGCTTGGAGCCTTCGGCGGCGAACGCCTGGTGGGAACGGCGAAGGGCCGGTCATTCTCGCAGTTCTGGGGTGGTCGCTCGGTGCCGATGAGCGGGGTCGCCGGCGTCGTGGTCGCCCCGGACTACCGCGGGCGCGGCGTTGCGTCGCTGCTGATGCGTGCCCTGGCCGAACGCAGCATCGAGCTCGGCGACTCGGTGTCGGCGCTCTACCCGGCCACCCTGGCGCCGTACCGCCGCAGTGGCTGGGAGGTCGTCGGCGCCCAGCACCGGATCACCATCGACTCCGCCCATCTGCGAGGTCTCGGTTCGCCGGACGTACGCGTGCGCCCGGGCAGCAAGGCCGACGTGGAGCGGGTGCAGCAGCTGCTTGAGCACAGCTACACCACGCGGCGGGCCAACGGAGCCAAACTGCTCGCTCCCGGCGACATTGAGGACGCCCTCGCCGAGGACTCGTTCAGCTACTTCGCCGACGACGGATTCGTGCTCTACGAGTGGCACGAAGGCAACCTGGTCGTCACCTGCTTGGTGGCAGGCAGCAAGGCGACCGCGCGCGCACTGTGGTCGATGGTGGGCTCTGGATCGTCCATCGCCAAGCAGGTGCACGCGTACGTGAGCCCGGACGACCCGGTCTCCCTGCTGCTGCCCGAGGAGGCGGCGCACGAGGTGTTCCAGAACCGCTGGATGTTCCGCCTGCTGAACGTATCGGCCGCGATCGCCGCGCGCGGGGTCGCGGACCGGGTGAGCGGCTCCGCGCTGCTGTCGCTCATGGACCCGCTGCTGCCCTCGCAGAGCGGCACCTGGCGGCTCGAGGTGGAGGGCGGGCGGGCTGAGCTCATCCGCACAGGTCGCAGCGACGAAGCGCTGCGCCTTGGCCCCAACGGGCTCGCCTGCCTGTACGCGGGCACCTCGCTGCACACGCTGCGCACGGCCGGCCTGGTGGCCGGCGGCCGCGCGGACGCCGACGACTTTCTGGACGCGGCGTTTGCGGGGTCGACTCCCTACCTGCTCGAGTACTTCTGAGCTGGCCGCTGAGGTCAGCGCAGCGGCTCGCCCTTCGCGCCTGCTCGACCAGCAGCGACGGCGGCTACAAGCGGTCCCCGTACGCCGCTGCCAGCAGCTGTCCGCGCGTGACCAGACCGGCGACTCCACCCGCGTTCGCCGCGGCCGGTTCCGCGAGGTAACCCAACCCGTCCAAGCCGGCGGGCTTGCGCGACCTCGATCTGCTCGAGGGGTGACGAGATGACCTGCTGGCCGCTCAGCAGGGACACCCACCCACCGGCCAGAGGGTGTGACTGCGCTCATGGTGACCGATCGGGGCGGTGACCTCCGCGCGGCTGCACTTCGGCGCAGTCACGTCGATGCAGTGACTGGCTGCCGCAGAATGGTCTTCAGCTTGGCGGGTTCGGTCTTGCGAGGATCGGAGAGGTAGATCTCGTGGTGGCGGCCGGTGGGCGCGAGCCTGTTGGCGGGGAGGTACTCCTCGTGGAGGCGGGCGAGCGTCGGGCCCTCGTCGTCATAGGAGCCGACGTGGAGGATCTGCACGCTGTGGCCTTCGTGGTAGCGCTCGAAGCGAAGCAGGTTGAGTGCGGGTAGCCGCTTCTTCTGTGCGGTGGCTTCGTCGACCAGGTCGGGGGTGATCCAATCGGGTTGGGCGATCATCATCGTCCATTCCCACGCGCTCTTGTTGCGGGTTCGGAAGGCCTCTGGGTCCTGGGCCGACCACAGTCCTTCGAGCGGCGCTACCGTGTGCACCCTCCCGAGCTTCGTCTTGGCCACGGCGCGGATGGCGTAGGAGGCTGCGTAGAGCGCCTCGACCGCCTCGCGGTAGGCGGCTGAGGTGTTGGGGTCGCCGTGCCCGTCGATCATGAGGAACCCCAGCTCGGGTACGTCGATAATCACGAAGGTGCCGCGCTTGGGCGCGTAGAGCGTCTTGCGTTCCTTCTTGATGTCGTAGGTCTGCATCGTGCTCTCCTTCAGGTGGGACAGCGTGCCTTCAATCCAGGTCAGCTCGGCTATCCGGGACGTGCTCGTGTCGCCGCCTTAGCGCCTCAGCGACCTGGCCCCGAGGTGACCGGGACATCCGGGAGGTCGTCCAGCGCGGTGTGCAACCGCACCTGCCGCGACAGGACCTTGCCGTCGCCGTACAGGTCGAGCTCGCGGTGGGCGCCGTCGGGGGCCCAGCCGGCACTGGTGAAGAACTGCCGCTGAGGGTCGTCGGCGGCGAACAGCCAGACGTAGCCGCGCCGGAAGCCGTCGGCGCGCAGGGTGTCGGCGAGTGCGGCGAGCAGGCGGGACCCGTGCCCGCGTCGCGTCGCGTCCGGATCGACGTGGAAGACGAGCACCTCCCCGTCGACGCCCTCGGCGTCAGCGTCCGCGCAGGGCGCCGTCGCGGTGAAGCCGACGACACGGTCGTCGTCGAGCGCCACGAGCACATGGTGCTGGCCGCTCGGAGGACGTACGAGTGCTGCTCGCCAGGACTCGGCGACGCGCGCCTCGTCCAGGTCGGCGAGCATCGCCGCGGGCAGCAGGTCGGCGTACGCGCTGCGCCACGCGCGCGCCTGCACAGCCGCGATCCCTTCGGCGTCGGCCGCCCAGGCGGTCCTTACGGTGGAGGCCGGGGGAGCCACGAATCACATCCTGGCACCACCTGCATGCACCGGAGGTTGGGATGTCGCGGCACGCGTCCCGGCTGTCATGTCGCAACGACCCTTAGTGCGGTTGCGGAGGGGTCCATGTCATTCCGGCGTTGACGTTCCCGCGGTATCCAGGACCGATCCCGCCCCAGATGATCAGCTCGTCACCACTCCAGACCGCTACGTCCGGTACGGCGATCCCCTGACAGGGAGGGACGACAACCGTGGTCAGCGGGTCGAGCGAGGTCAGCACCGGCCCTCCTCCGGCCAACCAGGTAGCACCTGGGCCTACAGCGGGCAGGGGGCACCCAGGCTCTTGGCTGCTCCGGTGGACGCCGGTGGAAGGGATGCTCGACCACTCGAGACTGCTGGGCGTGAGGTAGGCGCCGAGGCCCCCGGCGGGGCTGTAGGGACTGACCGGTGCCGCCAGCCGGTCCTGGAACCACCACCACCGCTGCCCCTGCTCCAGGCGGGGAGTCTCGCCGACCACGCGCCAGGCATCGTCCTCGAGGACCGCCACCCGGGAGGTGGCGCCGCGGTAGGCCTGGGAGTGGTTATCCACACTCATCGACAGCAACCACAAGCGCTCACCGTCCCAGGCGAGGCTGCGGTCGTAGGACTCGCGGAAAGGATCGGTCGGCAGCGGCGACCACTTCCCGGTGACCGGATCGAGCAGCCAGTCGGGACCCTGAGTCTGCTGGGCGAACTTCTCGTAGCTACCGAACACGATCCCTGTGTCCGTCACGACGCTCTGGTTGAACGCGTCAGCCGGCGGAGGCTCGAGGGCGCGCCAGGAATCGCCCTGAGGGTCGTAGGCGAGGGTGGTCCGGTTCGTGACTATCACCATCTCCGTGCTGGACCAGGCGGCGATGCCGCCGTAGACGGGCCGCGGTGCCCGGGCCAGCGGGCGCCACGTGTCAGTCCTCGGGTCGTACGCTGCTCCGTCGCTCCTCAGTGTGTCAGCGGGCGGACCGGAGCAGTCGGCAGAGGGGGGGCACGGAAACCAGGTGGTGCCCCCGATGACGAGCATCTCCGCACCCGTCCAGACCCCTACCGCGCCATGTCGAGGCTTGAGGGGAGAGGACGCAATCGGCTGCCAGTCATTCGACGGTGCAGCCCCGGTCGGCTGGTCCACCGGTTGCTGCTCGTTGTCGTCCCATCCGGACACGGCAACGGCACCGAAGATGACTGCCAGCACTGCGGCCGCGGCCGTGAGCATCGGCACCAGCTGGCTTCTGGACCGGCGCCGCTTCTCCGCCGGCGCTGGGGTGTCCATCCGAGTACGGACGCCGCGCATCACCTCGTCGATCGTTGGCGCCTCGCGATCCCGGCTGGGGTCACGCAGCGCGTCGCGCACACGTGTCTCCAGATCGTTCATGGGTTGCTCCTCCGGGTCGGGTGAGTGACCGGCTGCTGCAGATGGGGATCAGTGCGCAGCGCGGACAAGCCGCGGGCGGCGAGACTCCGCACGGTGCCGCGGCGGCAGCCGACGAGATCGGCGATGGCGGGGTCTTCCAACCCCTCGTAGTACCGAAGCACCAGCACCGCCCGCTGCCTGTCCGGGAGCCCCGCCAGGGCACGCCACATCGCGTCTCGGTCATCGACGGCGTCGGCAGGCGGAGTGCGGTGGGTAGACAGGTCGGTGTCGTACGGCTGGGCGCGCGCGACCTCCACGACCTCGCGACGGCGGACGCCGTTCAAGTGCCTGTTGACCAGCATCCGTCGCACGTAGGCGCCTCGATCACCGGCCGCGGAGACCTTCGGCCACTGCCGGAAGCTGTCGAGCAGAACCTCCTGGACCAGGTCGCCAGCACTCTCGCGGTGGCCCGTGAGCCGGTAGGCCAGGCGCGCCAGCGCGCCCGCCTGCGACGTAGCAAACTGCTCGAAGCCGTCGGCGTCGGTCACTGGCACTTCCCGCTCACGCTTACCAAGACACCAAACGGCCCTCAACTGTTGCAGTCCGCGATGTCCGGCGAGCACCGTTATCCCATGCACCGGGGCTTGGCGGGAAGACGTCCGGGCGGCCCGGGGTTGTGACACTCGCGACGCACTTGGGTGGACGGGTGTAACAACGCTGCGTAGGCTGGGCACCATCCGGGCGGAAGGGACGACATGAGCGACGTGGATGCCACTGAGGCGCCGGCTCCCCAGCAGGAGTTCGACGCCCTTATCGACGCCGACAGCCGCATCGAGCCGCGGGACTGGATGCCGGAGGCGTACCGCACGACGCTGGTCCGCCAGATCGCCCAGCACGCGCACTCCGAGATCATCGGGATGCAGCCCGAGGGCGAGTGGATCACCCGTGCGCCGAGCCTGCAGCGCAAGGCGATCCTCATGGCCAAGGTGCAGGACGAGGCCGGCCACGGGCTCTACCTCTACTCGGCTGCCGAGACCCTGGGCGCCTCCCGCGACGAGCTGCTGCACCTGCTGCACGCGGGCAAGCAGAAGTACTCGAGCATCTTCAACTACCCGACGCTCAGCTGGGCCGACGTCGGCGCGATCGGCTGGCTCGTGGACGGCGCCGCCATCACCAACCAGGTGCCGCTGTGCCGCTGCTCGTACGGGCCGTACGCCCGCGCCATGGTGCGGATCTGCAAGGAGGAGTCCTTCCACCAGCGGCAGGGCTTCGAGATCCTGCACACGCTGACCGGCGGCACCCCCGAGCAGAAGGCGATGGCGCAGGACGCGCTCGACCGCTGGTGGTACCCGTCGCTGGCGATGTTCGGCCCGCCGGACTCCGACTCCACCCACTCCGAGCAGTCGATGCGCTGGGGGATCAAGCGCTTCAGCAACGACGAGCTGCGGCAGAAGTTCGTCGACATGACCGTGCCGCAGGCGGAAGTGCTCGGCCTGCGCATCCCCGATCCGGCGCTGCGCTGGGACGAGGACAGCGGCCACTACCGGTTCAGCGAGCCCGACTGGGAGGAGTTCTGGGCGGTGGTCAAGGGGCGCGGGCCGTGCAACGAGCAGCGCATGACCCACCGCCGCCGCGCCCACGACGAGGGAGCGTGGGTACGCGAGGCAGCGACCGCGTACGCCGCCAAGCGGGCGGCGGCTGCCAGCCAGCCAACGGCCAGCGTCGCATGAGCACCGGCTCGGACTTCCAGGCGGAGGGAGGCCACGGCGCGATCCCGACCGAGGGTGTCCCCGCCCGTGAGCCCGGGCACTCCGCGGCCCGGGAGTGGCCGCTGTGGGAGGTCTTCGTCCGCGGCCGGCGCGGCCTCTCGCACGTACACGCCGGCTCCTTGCGCGCACCCGACGCGGCGATGGCGCTGCGCAACGCCCGCGACGTGTACACCCGCCGGCAGGAGGGGGTGTCGATCTGGGTGGTGCCCGCCGCCGTCATCACCGCGTCCAGCCCGGACGAGAAGGACTCCTTCTTCGACCCCGCGGGAGACAAGGTCTACCGCCACCCGACCTTCTACGAAATCCCCGCCGAGGTGCAGCACCTGTGACGCCGCCGGCGAGCCCTGCACCGCCGCCCGTCGGCGAGTACGCCCTGCGGCTAGGCGACGACGCCCTCGTACTCGCCCAGCGGATGGGGGAGTGGGTCGCCTCCGCGCCGGAGATCGAGGAGGACATCGCGCTCGCCAACATCGGGCTGGACCTCCTCGGGCAGGCGCGCACGCTGCTGTCGTACGCCGGCCAGGTCGAAGGTGCCGGTCGCGACGAGGACGCGCTGGCCTATCTGCGCCCCGTCGGCGAGTTCCGCAACGCGGTGCTCGTCGAGCTGCCCAACGGCGACTTCGCCTTCACCATGGCCCGGCTGCTGGCGTTCTCGGCGTACCAGTACGAGCTCTACCGGCGGCTGAGCGCCTCCGCCGACGACACGCT
>JAUJNY010000006.1:12526-42518 GCA_030447955.1 Jiangellales bacterium | reverse complement strand
CTGGACGGTCGACACGGGCGGCACACCGGCGCCCTTGAGGAGCTGCTCGGCGAGCTGCAACAACTGCACCGCGCACACCCCGGGGCACGCTGGTGAGCGCTCCGAGCAGCGCGGCCGCGCGGTTCGACGCGGCGCGGGTGCGTGAGGTCGCCGGCGGCGTACCCGACCCGGAGATCCCAGTCCTCACCATCGCCGACCTCGGCATCCTGCGTGGGGTTCATGTGAGGCCCGACGGGCACGTCCGCGTCGAGATCACCCCGACCTACTCGGGGTGCCCGGCGATGGAGGCCATCCGCGCTGACGTCCTGGAGCGCTTGCGCGAGCACGGCTGGGACGACGCCGAGGTCGCCCTGGTCCTCGCACCCGCCTGGACCACCCACTGGATCACCCCGGTGGGGCGCCGCAAGCTCCGCGAGTACGGCGTGGCGCCGCCCGGCCCGGCCGCCCGCGCCGACACCGGTCCGGTGCTGGTGCCGCTGACCCGCCCGGTGCGCTGCCCCCGCTGCGACAGCCCGCGCACCCGGGAGCTCAGCCGCTTTGGCTCGACTGCATGTAAGTCGCTGTGGGCGTGCGCCGACTGCCTGGAGCCGTTCGACCACTTCAAGGCCCTGTAGGTGACCGCCACCGAGCAGGCCCCGGCGCGGACGAGCCGCCGGCGCGCGACCTTCCACCGGCTGCGGGTGGCCGCTGTCGAGCGGCTGACCGACGACTCGGTGGCCATCACGTTCGCGGTGCCGCCCGAGCTGCGCGAGGCGTACCGATTCACCCAGGGCCAGCACGTCAGCGTGCGGCGCCCGGCCGACCAGGGCGGTGACGAGGTGCGGCGCAGCTACTCCATCTGCGCGCCCGCCACCACCGGCCCGCTGCGCATCGCGGTCAAGCGGCTGCCCGGCGGCATCTTCTCGGAGTGGGCCTCGGGCGGCCTGGTGGTCGGGGACGAGCTGGAGGTGCTGACGCCGGTCGGACGCTTCTTCACCCCGCTCGACCCTGCCAACGCCAAGCACTACGCGGCCGTGGCTGCCGGGAGCGGGATCACCCCAGTGCTGTCCATCGTCGCCACGACGCTGGAGGTGGAGCCGGCCAGCCGGGTGACGTTGATCTACGGCAACCGAACCAGCCGGTCGGTGATGTTCCTGGAGGAGCTCGAGGACCTCAAGGACCGCTACCCCGAGCGATTCCAACTGCTCCACGTGCTCTCCCGCGAGCAGCAGGATTCTGCGCTGCTCACTGGGCGCATCGACGCCGACAAGGTACGGGCGCTGCTGGCCAGCGTGCTCCCGCCGGACACCGTGGACGAGTGGTTCTTATGCGGGCCGTACGGGATGGTCATGGCTGCCCGTGACGTCCTGCTCGAGCACGGAGTCGACCGTCGGCACGTGCACTCCGAGCTGTTCCACGTGGGCGACACGGCGCCGCCGGTGCGGCTCGTCACCGCCGGCGCCGAGCCGGCACCGACCAGCACCGTGACCGTGGTGCTGGACGGCCGCCGCACCACGCTCGAGCTGGCCTCCGACGCCGAGCCGGTGCTCGACGCGGTGCTGCAGGTGCGCGCGGACGCGCCGTACGCCTGCAAGGGCGGTGTGTGCGGCACCTGCCGGGCCAAGGTCGTCGAGGGCAGCGTCGAGATGGACCGGGTGTACGCGCTGGAGGACGAGGAGATCGAGCGCGGCTATGTGCTCACCTGCCAGTCGCATCCGCGCACGCCAAGGGTCGTGCTCGACTTCGACGCCTGAGGGGAGACCGGTACCGGTGGTGGCCATAGTCGGTGACGTCCCACCCGAGGCGCGGGCGCGGATGCGGTCATGCCCAGGCGCCGATCCACTCCCCGGCGTGCGCGTCGACAAGGTTCACGACCGTTGTGCGATAGAAGTCGGGACGGTTGCGAGAGCCTTGTATGGGACCAAAAACCGGTACCTCCACGCCTTCGACCGCGACGACCCACATGAGCCGGTGTTCCGCCTCGGGTCGGAAGTGCCCGTCCACCCAGCGGCCGGCGGTCTTCGTGGTGACCGTCTGCAGCCACGCCCGCACCGGGCGAGTGGTGCCGCCCACACCTTTATGAGTAGCGATCCGGACCGCGGCCTCTCGGCTGATCTTGGCTACACCCGTGGGTGGCTGGAGAAGGAGGTCGTGCCGATTCAGGCGCTTCACCTCGGCGAGGGTTACTGGCCGCCGGCCGGTCCTCGGCGGGTCGGACTTCGCAGTCGCGGAACCTGTTGGTGCGGTCGACGGCGTGCTGGTGGCGACAGGAACTTCGCTGGTCTTGTCGGACACCGGGGCGCCAGCGACAAGAACACCCACGAGCACGATTGCGGCCACACCGCCCGTGGTCAACGCACCACCTACCGCCACTCGACGGCGCTGCCGGCGACGCACCTGGGCAAGAATCCGATCGCGGGCGTCGTACGGCCACAATGGGCCAGGCCTGGCCAGCGCCTTGAGACCCTCTTGCACGTCCCGATCGGGGTCAATCATGTCGCTGCTCCTTCGCGATGACGTCGTCGGCGGTCACGCGTGGGTCGCTCTTTTGCGTCGACCTCAGCCGCTCAACCGCCCGGGAGAGCTGGCTTTTCGCCGTGCCGACCGAGCAGTCGAGGCACTCGGCGATCTGCGCCACGGACATGTCCTCTACGTACCGCAGCACGACCGCAGCACGTTGTTTGGGGGGAAGCTCGTCCAACGTGGCCCGCAGCCACCCCGCCAGCTCCGCTGCCTCCAGCGCCGTGTCCTCGCCACTGCGGTCAACGGCCGTGGCGAGCGGGACCTCAAAGCGCCGGCGCCGCCGGCCGTTGAGATGGAGGCGTACGAGCGCGGTGCGGGCGTACGCCCCCGGGTTGCCGCGGCGGTCGACATGCCGCCAGCGCAGCCCCACCCGTACGAGGCACTCCTGCGCCAGCTCCCAGGCATCGTGCGGGTTCCCGGTGAGTGCGTGCCCGAGGCCCACCAGCCTCGGCAGCTCGGCGTCGACGAACTGCTCGAACCCGTCACCGCCGAAGCCGGACAATGCTCACCGCCCTTCCCGTCCAGTACACCGGAGGGGCCGGAAAGGTTGCATGGGTCACGGTCGGACCGCGTCACTAGGCTGCGGCGCCGGCCGGGTAGGGAGGCGGGACACCAGGAGGAGGGGCGCCGTGGGCGAGGGTGAGGATGCCGCCAGCGAGGTCGAGTTCCGCAGCGACGTGACCGTCGAGCTAGTACGGGCGAGCGCCGCGGACGCCGACGTCGTGTTCGCCGCCCGGGTTTCGACCAAGGGCGAGCAGTCGCTGGCCGACGTCGACGCTGACCCCGAGCGATCGGCCGGCCTCATCAACTACCTCATGCGCGACCGGCACGGCTCCACGGCCGAGCACAACTCCATGACGTTCTATGTACAGGCGCCGATCTTCGTGTTCCGGGAGTTCATGCGGCACCGGATCGCGAGCTACAACGAGGAGTCGGGGCGCTATCGCGAGCTGCGGCCGGTGTTCTACGTCCCCGAGCGCGACCGCAAGCTCGTCCAGCAGGGCAAGCCCGGCGCGTACGACTTCGTCGCCGGCACCGCCGAGCAGCACGACCTCGTCGAGCGCGAGACTCGCCAGCTGTGCACAGCTGCGTACGCCGCCTACCAGCGGATGCTCGCAGCGGGCATCGCCCGGGAGGTCGCCCGCATCGTGCTGCCGCTCACGATCTACTCCTCGATGTACGTGACGATGAACGCCCGCTCACTGATGAACTTCCTGTCGCTGCGCACCCGACGCGACGACTCGACCTTCCCGTCCTACCCGCAACGGGAGATCGAGATGGTCGCCGAGCTGATGGAGGCGGAGTGGGCCCGGCTGATGCCGATCACCCACGCGGCCTTCGACCGCAACGGGCGGGTCGCGCCGTGACCGCCGCCGTGGGAGGTCATCGCCGGTAGCGTGACCGGACATGAACGCTGCAGCAACCCCCGCCCCGTTCGGCCGGGTCCTCACCGCCATGGTCACCCCGTTCGCCGCCGACGGCTCCCTCGACCTCGACGCCACCGCCGGGCTCGCCAGCCACCTCGCCGACTCCGGGCACGACGGGCTCGTGATCAGCGGGACCACCGGCGAGAGCCCGACGACGAGCGACGCCGAAAAGGAACAGCTCCTCCGCGCGGTCGTGGACGCCGTTGGTGACCGGGTGCGGGTCGTCGCGGGTGCGGGCACCAATGACACCCGGCACAGCGTCGAGCTCGCCCGGCAGGCGGAGAAGGCGGGCGCGCACGGCCTGCTCGCCGTCACCCCCTACTACAGCAAGCCACCGCAGGAGGGCCTGCTCGGGCACTTCACCGCGATCGCCGACGCCACCGCGCTCCCGGTGATGCTGTACGACATCCCGGGCCGCACCGGCACGCCCATCGCCACCGACACGTTGCTGCGGCTGTCCGAGCACGAGCGGGTGGTCGCGGTCAAGGACGCCAAGGGCGACCTGTACGCCGGGTCGGAGGTGATGGCCCGTACCGGGCTCGCCTTCTACTCCGGCGACGACGCCCTCAACCTGGCATGGCTGACCCACGGGGCGGTTGGAGTGGTGAGCGTGGTCGGCCACGTGACCGGTGAGCGCCAGGCCGCCATGACCCGGGCCGTCGACGCGGGCGACCTGGCCGCCGCCCTCGACATCTACCGCTCTCTGCTGCCAGCCATCCGCGGCATCATGACCCGGACCCAGGGGGCGATCATGGCCAAGGCCGCGCTCCAGCTGCTCGGGGTGCTGAGCACGCGGACGACCCGTTCCCCGCTCGTGGACGCCACCGACGAGCAGGTGAAGCTGTTGCGCGCCGACCTCGACGAGGCCGGGATCGGCCCGGACGGGCCGGCGTGAGCCACCCCCACCCTGAGCTGGGAGCACCGCCACCGCTGCCTCCCCGCGGGCTGCGCGTCGTCGCCCTCGGTGGGCTCGGCGAGGTCGGGCGCAACATGACGGTGCTCGAGCACGCCGGCCGGTTGCTCGTCGTCGACTGCGGCGTGCTCTTCCCTGAGGACCACCAGCCCGGCGTCGACCTGGTGCTGCCCGACTTCGAGCACATCCGCGACCGGCTGGGCGACATCGAGGCCCTCGTCCTCACTCACGGCCACGAGGACCACATCGGGGCGGTGCCCTACCTGCTGCGCGAGCGCGAGGACATTCCGATCCTCGGGTCTACGCTCACCCTGGCGCTGCTGGAGGCGAAGCTGCGCGAGCACCGGCTGAAGTCCTACCAGCTCACCGTCCGCGAGGGTCAACGTGAGCGGCTCGGACCGTTCGACTGCGAGTTCGTCGCGGTCAACCACTCGATCCCCGACGCCCTCGCGGTGGCGATCCGTACGCCTGCCGGCACCGTCCTGCACACCGGCGACTTCAAGATGGACCAGCTGCCGCTGGACGGGCGCATCACCGACCTGCGCGCGTTCGCCCGCATCGGCGAGGCCGGGGTCGACCTCTTCCTCGTCGACTCGACCAACGCCGAGGTGCCGGGCTTCACCGCCTCCGAGCGTGACATCGCCCCCGCCCTCGACCGGGTCTTCGCCCAGTCCCGTGGGCGCATCATCGTGGCGAGCTTCGCCTCCCACGTACACCGGGTCCAGCAGGTGCTCGACGCCGCTGCCGCACACCGCCGCAAGGTCGCCTTCGTCGGACGGTCGATGGTGCGCAACATGGGCGTCGCCCGCGACCTCGGCTACCTCAAGGTGCCCGCCACCACGCTCGTCGAGCTGCGCGCCATCGACTCGCTCCCCGCCGAGGAGGTGGTGCTGATGTCGACGGGCTCGCAGGGCGAGCCGCTCTCCGCCCTCTCCCGGATCGCCAGCAACACCCATCCGGCCGTCCGTATCGAGACCGGCGACGTCGTGGTGCTCGCCTCCTCGCTGATCCCCGGCAACGAGAACGCGGTCGGGCGCGTCATCAACGGCCTCACCCGCTGCGGCGCCACCGTCGTGCACAAGGGCAACGCGCTGGTGCATACGTCGGGGCACGCGAGCGCGGGTGAGCTGCTCTACGCGTACAACGTCGTCCGGCCGCGCAACGTCATGCCCGTACACGGTGAGCACCGTCACCTGCGCGCCAACGCCGAGCTCGCCGTACGGACGGGGGTCCCGCGCGAGCGGGTCGTCGTCGCCGAGGACGGCGTGGTGGTCGACCTCATGGACGGCGTCGCCCGGATCACCGGCGCGGTTCCCTGCGGGTACGTCTACGTGGACGGCTCGACGGTCGGTGACGTCGCCGAGGCGTCGCTCAAGGACCGGCGCATCCTCGGCGAGGAAGGCTTTGTCTCCGTCGTGGTCGTGGTCGACTCGGTGACCGGCAAGGTCACCGGAGGCCCGACCGTGCACGCCCGCGGCTTCGCCGAGAACGACGCGGTCTTCGACGCGGTGCTGCCGCTCATCGCCGACAACCTCGAGCGGGAAACCGCGGCCGGCGTCACCGACACCTACCAGCTGCAGCAGCTGGTGCGCCGGACCGTGGGCAAGTGGGTGAGCGACACCCACCGGCGGCGGCCGATGATCATCCCGCTGGTCGTCGAGGTCTGAACGAGCTGAACCGCGCACCGGGCGGCCGGGCAGCGCTGAACGATGTGGCGAAGGGTGCAGTCCAGGGCTTGATCGCCGTCTCCGGTGCAGTTGACTGGGTTCGGTGACCGGGGACGGCGATCTTGGTGCGCGGAGGCGAGACGGCTCGCCACACCGTCCGCGCCCGGTACGGCTGTGACTGATGGTGAGAAAGTGACTGGAGTAGCCTGCGGGGCATGGCGACTCGCACCTCCGGCCGTTCCCTGGCCGGCACGAGCGGCCGCGCCGGGTCGACCCGCGCCGGAGCCCGAGGCGCCACCAAGTCGTCCAAGGCAGCCACCGCAACCACCTTGAAGGCGCCGGTACGTCGGTCGAGCCGACCGGCTGGAGCCACCGCCGCCGGACGGAGCCGGGCCTCTAGCGGGGCCACCGCCCGCCGCTCGAGCCGATCTCGTTCCGGGTCCACGGCCCGCCGTCCAACGAGCCGATCTCGGACCCCACTGGGCGCGCGGCTGCTGCGGGCGCTGAGCCGGCTGCTCTGGCTGCTCGGCCGGGTGCTGCGCGGCCTGTGGATGGGCCTGGCGCACCTGCTCGGAGCCCTCGTCCGCCGCATCGGCAGCTCCACGGCTCAGCTGGACCCGCAGCTGCGTCGCGACGGGGCCGGGCTCGCGCTGCTCGGGGTCGCGGTGGTCGTCGCCGCGGCGGTGTGGTGGCGGCTGGAGGGGACCGCCGCCGACGTCGTACGCAGCGTCGTTGCCGGAGCCGTTGGGGTGGCGGCCTGGGCGGTACCGGTGCTGGCCTTGCTGCTCGCCTGGCGGACGCTGCGCCATCCGGAGCGGATCGCGCCGGCCGCCCGTCAGCTCGTCGGCTGGGCCGCGCTCGGCGGTGGTGTCCTGGGGTTAGTGCACGTCGCGCACGACATGCCTCGACCGGCGGGCGGCCAGGAGGCCATGAATGAGGCCGGCGGGGCGCTCGGCTACGTCGTGTCCACGCTGCTGGCCGACCTGCTCACCGTGTGGGTGGCGCTGCCGCTGATGGTGCTGCTGGCGCTGTTCGGCGTCCTGGTCCTCACCGGCACGGCGCTGCACACCGTGCCCGCGCGGCTGGGGGGGCTGCGCGAGCGCGCCGCGGATGCGTGGCCCGCTCGCCGGCAACCACAACCGAGCACCGACGAGCCCGAGCTCGAGGACAGCGAGCCGTACGACTCCCCAGTGCTCAGCGAGCGCGAGCTAGCCCGCCGCGCGCGCGGCTCGACCGCCCTGGAAGCGGCCGGGGAGCCGACGCCGGCAGAACCCACGGACGACGAGGCGACCGGCGTCGTCCCGCCACCGCACACACCGCTGCCGCAGCGGGTCGAGCAGCTCGCGCTGTCCGGCGACGTCACGTACGCGCTGCCCAGCTCTGACCTGCTCGGGCCGGGCAGCCTGCACAAGTCCCGCACCAGCGCCAGCGACGCCGTGGTCGAATCGCTGACCGGCGTGCTCGAGCAGTTCGAGATCGACGCCGCGGTCACCGGCTACACCCGCGGCCCCACCGTGACGCGCTACGAGGTCGAGCTCGGTACCGCGGTCAAGGTGGAGCGGGTCACCGCGCTGAGCCGCAACATCTCCTACGCGGTCGCCAGCGCCGACGTGCGCATCCTCTCTCCGATACCGGGCAAGTCCGCGATCGGCATCGAGATCCCCAACACCGACAAGGAGACGGTGAGCCTCGGGGACGTGCTGCGCTCCCCGGTCTCCCGACGCGAGCCGCACCCGCTCGTCGTGGGCCTCGGCAAGGACGTCGAGGGCGGCTTCGTCGTCGCCCACCTGGCCAAGATGCCGCACCTGCTCATCGCCGGCGCCACCGGCTCCGGCAAGTCCAGCTGCGTCAACTCCCTCATCACCTCGGTGCTCATGCGGGCCACGCCGGACGAGGTCCGGATGGTCCTGATCGACCCCAAACGGGTGGAGCTCAGCGCCTACGACGGCATCCCGCACCTGATCACCCCGATCATCACTAACCCCAAGAAGGCGGCGGAGGCGCTGCAGTGGGTGGTGCGGGAGATGGACCTGCGCTACGACGACCTGGCGGCGTTCGGCTTCCGCCACGTCGACGACTTCAACAAGGCGGTACGCGCCGGACAGGTGACCCCGCCGCTAGGCAGTGAGCGGGTCGTCGCGCCGTACCCGTACCTGCTCGTGGTCGTCGACGAGCTCGCCGACCTCATGATGGTGGCCCCCCGGGACGTCGAGGACGCCGTCGTCCGCATCACCCAGCTCGCGCGCGCGGCCGGGATCCATCTGGTACTGGCGACGCAACGCCCGAGCGTTGACGTGGTCACCGGGTTGATCAAGGCCAACGTCCCCAGCCGGCTGTCGTTCGCGACCAGCAGCCTGGCCGACAGCCGGGTGATCCTCGACCAGCCCGGCGCGGAGAAGCTCGTCGGCCAGGGGGACGCGTTGTTCCTGCCGATGGGCGCGAGCAAGCCGGTCCGCATCCAGGGTGCCTGGGTCACCGAGTCGGAGGTCGCCCAGGTGGCCGCGCACTGCAAGACCCAGCTGGCGCCGGCCTACCGCGAGGACGTGGCCGCGGCCACCGGCACGGACCGCCAGGTGGACGCCGACATCGGCGACGACCTCGACCTGCTCTGCCAGGCCGCTGAGCTGGTCGTGACCACGCAGTTCGGCTCCACGTCCATGCTGCAGCGCAAGCTGCGCGTCGGCTTCGCCAAGGCCGGTCGGCTCATGGACCTGATGGAGAGCCGCGGAGTAGTCGGCCCGAGCGAGGGCTCCAAGGCCCGCGACGTCCTCGTCAGGCCGGAGGAGCTGGACGAGATGCTCGCCGGGTTACGCGGGGGATGACCAAGCCCCGCTCGCGGCCCACCCAGGCGCTGGCCGAAGCGCCTAGACTCGCAGGCGTTGCACGTACGGATGCAGGCCGGGGGTTGGCGTGAGCATTGGGCAGTCCCTCGCCGCCGCGCGCGAGCGGGCAGGCCTCAGCATCGCCGATGTCAGTGAGCGCACCCGCATCCGCGTCCCCGTCGTGGAGGCCATCGAGCACGACGACTTTTCCCGTTGCGGCGGCGACGTCTACGCCCGCGGTCACATCCGCAGCCTCGCCCAGGCGGTCGGTGCCGACCCGGGTGCGCTCCTCGCCGAGTTCGACTCGACGCACCAGGTGCGCTCAACGACGGCCAGTGAGCTCTACCAGGTGGTCAAGCCCGCGCCCGCCAGGCGCCCGTCGCTCAACTGGACGGCGCTCGCCGGTGCCGCGCTCGCGGTCGTGTGCGTGTTGGCCGTGGTCAACCTCCTCACCGGCCCCGGCGAGGACCCGCAGGCCTCCCAGAACCAGCTCCTCGGCGCCGGTACGACCACGACCGCGCCCACCATCACCCCGTCGGAGCCGTCACAGACGCCGTCGCCATCGCGCACCCGCACCCGCGCGGCCGTTCCCAAGGGTGTCCTCGTCGAGATGGCGATCGTCGGTGAGGAGAGTTGGGTCAGCGTGCGGGGCGGTGAGGACGGCGACGAGCTGCTCTTCGAGGGGATCCTCGCCCCGGGGACGGACAAGGTCTTCCGCGACAAGAACCAGATCGAGCTCAGGATCGGCAATGCGGGCGCCACCTACCTGACCGTCAACGGCACCAAGCTCGGCGCCCCTGGGGTCAACGGTGAGGTCGTGCCCAGCCTCATCTTCGGCCCGGGGGACCCGGGCGAGCTGCCCGGCTGACGTGGCCGGGTCCCCGCCACGCCCCGGCAGCGTCGCGATCGTGACGCTCGGGTGCGCCCGCAACGAGGTCGACTCTGAAGAGCTGGCCGGTCGACTCGACGCCGCCGGCTTCTCCCTGGTCGAGGACCCACAGCGCGCCGCGACGGTCCTCGTCAACACCTGCGGTTTCATTGAAAGCGCCCGCAAGGACTCAGTCGACTCGCTGCTCGCCGTCGCCGGGGATGGGGGAGGGCGAGAGCGGGCCGTCGTGGCCGTCGGGTGTCTCGCCGAGCGCTACGGCGACGAGCTCGCCGCGGCACTGCCCGAGGCCGACGCGGTCCTCGGTTTCGACGACTACCCGCACGTCGCCGAGCGCCTGCGGGCCGTGCTCGCTGGCTTGCGGCCCCAGCCGCCCGTTCCGCGTGACCGACGCCGGGCGCTCCCGCTCGCGCCGGCTGAGCGAGCGGAGGCGACCCCTCGTCCGGCCCCGGTCCGCCACCGACTGAGCGGCGGTCCGGTGGCGCCGCTCAAGCTCGCCTCCGGTTGCGACCGGCGCTGCTCCTTCTGCGCGATCCCGCGCTTCCGCGGCTCGTTCGTCTCCCGGCCTCCCGCCGACGTCCTCGCCGAAGCCGCCTGGCTGGTCGAGCAAGGTGTGCGCGAGCTGTTCATGGTGAGCGAGAACACCACCTCGTACGGCAAGGATCTCGGCGACCTGCGGCTGCTCGAGTCGCTGCTGCCCCGGCTGGCGGCCCTGCCGGGCCTGGCGCGGGTCCGGCTGTCCTACCTGCAGCCAGCCGAGCTGAGACCGGGGTTGATCGAGGCTCTCACCGCGACAGCGGGCGTAGTGCCCTACTTCGACCTGTCCTTTCAGCACGCCAGCGCGCCGCTGCTGCGCCGAATGCGCAGGTTCGGCTCGACCGAGCGCTTCCTTGAGCTGCTCGCGGACGTCCGTCGCCGCTGCCCCAGCGCGGGCGTCCGCTCCAACGTTATCGTGGGCTTTCCCGGCGAGACCGAGGACGACGTCGCCGAGCTGGAGCGCTTCCTCGGCGTGGCCCGCCTCGATGTGGTCGGGGTCTTCGGCTACTCGGCCGAGGACGGCACCGAGGCCGCCGGGCTGCCCGGCCAGCTGCCCGCCGACCTCGTGGCCGAGCGGGTCGAGCGGGTCACCTCGCTGGTCGACGAGCTGGTCGCCCAGCGGGCGGAGGACCGGGTCGGGGAGGTCGTCGAGGTCTTGGTCGAGGGTGCCGCCGGCCAGCGGGCCGAAAGCACTGACGACGCCGCCCAAGTCGATGGCGCGGGGCGACCTGGGGGCGGGCAGGCATGGGGGCGAGCCGCGCACCAGGGGCCGGAGGTCGACGGCACCACCACACTCGTCGGTGCCGCCGGTGCGGCGGTCGGCGACGTGGTCCGGGCGCGCGTGACCGGCACGGACGGAGCCGACCTGCTGGCGGAGGCGCTCGAGGCCGTACGGTGACCGACGTGCCCGGCAGGGAGAGGGTCAGCCCGTACAACCCGGCCAACGCGCTGACCGTCGCGCGCCTCCTCCTCGTCCCGTTGTTCGGCTGGCTGCTGCTCCGCCACGGTGGCGCTGACCCCGCCTCGCGGCTCGGCGCCGGCGCCACCTTCGCGGTTGCCATGGTCACCGACCGGGTCGACGGGGAGGTTGCCCGGCGCCGTCAGCAGGTCACCGACGTCGGCAAGATCGCCGACCCGATCGCGGACAAGGCGCTCACCGGCACGGCGTTCGTCGGGCTCTCGCTGCTCGGCGAGCTCCCCTGGTGGGTGACCGCGGTCGTGCTGACCCGTGAGCTCGGCGTCACCGGAGTGCGGCTGGTCGTCCTGCACCACGCGGTCCTGCCGGCCGGGCGTGGCGGCAAGGCCAAGGTCGTACTGCAGGCGGTCGCCCTTGGGCTGTACCTGCTGCCCGTCCCCGCCGACCTCGTCCTGCTCCCTCAGGTGGCCATGGCCGTGGCGGTCGGGGTCACCGTGGTGACCGGGGTCGACTACGTCGTCCAGGCAGTGCGGCTGCGCCGGGACGCTCGCCGCCGCGGCCGCAACGGGGGCGGGAGCGGCGCCGCCGTCACCACCGCCACGACCGCCAGGACCGACACCACCGCCACGGCCGACACCACTGCCACCACCGGCACCGAGCGGGGGAGCGAGCGGGTCGCCGGCCACCCCAGCGGATGAGTCGCCGGCAGGCCAGCCGGGGTCCGGACGCGGTGGCGCTCGTCCTTGCCGGTGACGAGCTGCTGCGCGGGGACGTCGCTGACAGCAACGGCGCCTGGCTGAGCCGGACGTTGACCGGTGCCGGCCTGCGGGTCGTGTCGGTGATGCAGTGCGCCGACGACACCAGCGCGACCGTCGTGTCGCTGCGCCGTGCCCTCGCCGACGCGCCGAGCGTCATCGTGAGCGGCGGTCTCGGTCCGACGCCCGACGACGTGACCCGCCAAGCGCTCGCCGACCTCGCCGGTGTTCCGCTGCGCCGCGACGCCGACGCTGCGGCCAGCATGCAGGCGTGGTACGCGCGCCGCGGCGCAGCAGTGCCCGACGCGGCTCGGCCAATGGCCGACCTGCCCGCCGGCGCCGCCGCCATCCGCAACGACCACGGCAGCGCTCCGGGGGTGCGGCTCGACGTCAGGGTCGGCCTCGAGGAAGTCGCAGCGGGCGCCAGCGAGCAAGGCGTCGTCTACGCGGTCCCGGGGGTACCCGCGGAACTGCGGGCAATGGTCGAGCAGCACGTGTTGAGCGACCTGGTCACCCGCGCTGGCCAGCTGCCCCCCCGGGCCACCCGGGTGCTGCACGTCAGTGGCCTCGGGGAGTCGCAGGTGTCCGAGCTGCTCGCCGGCCTCGAGCCCGGCGTCGAGGTCTCCTACCTGGCTGCGGCGGCGGCGGTGCGCGTCCGGTTGGCCGCGGCGGGGGACGCCCCGCTGCAAGCAGCGGTGGCGAGCGCCCGAGAGGTGCTGGGACAGGCGTGTCACGACGAGCCGGTCGAGGTGGAGGTCCACCGCCTGCTGCGTACCTGCGCGGCAACTCTCGCGACGGCGGAGTCGCTCACCGGGGGGCTGCTCGGCGCTGCGCTGACCGCCGTACCCGGCTCCTCGGCGACGTACCGGGGTGGCGTCGTCGCCTACGCCAGCGAGCTCAAGCACGCCCTGCTCGACGTCCCCGGGGAGGTGTTAACCCGTTACGGCGCGGTCGACCTGCGTACGGCGGCCGCGATGGCCCGGGGTGCGCGAGACAAGTGCGGGACGACGTACGGGCTGGCCACGACCGGTGTCGCCGGACCGGACCGGCAGGATGGGCACCCGCCGGGCAAGGCGTACGTCGCTCTCGACGGGCCGGGCCATGGCGAGGGAGTGACCCTGCGGCTGGCGGGCGACCGGGACACCGTGCGGGCCCAGGTTGTGACGCGTGCCCTCGACCTGCTGCGCCGCCACCTGCTGGGTCGGCTGGCCGCGGAATCGTCGGTGTCGGCTGGTCGTTGAGTCAGGCGTCCCGGCCGGGGTCGGGGTACGGTGGAGCAGCACGAGAGCGACGGAGGGGGAGCGGACATGGTGCTCGTCAGGCGTCTGCTCGGCGACGTCCTGCGCCGCCACCGGCAGCGTCAGCACCGGACCTTGCGCGATGTCTCGGCGGCGGCCCGGGTGAGCCTCGGTTACCTCTCCGAGGTGGAGCGGGGCCGCAAGGAGGCCTCCAGTGAGCTGCTCGCCGCCATCAGCACGGCGCTAGGCCTGCCGCTGTCCGAGGTCCTGCGGGAGGTGAGCGACGAGATGGCGCGCACCGAGCTCGCTGCGCTCGGTGCCCTGGAGATGCCATCTGCGCCGACGCCGGTCCGCCGCGCTGAGCTCACCGCGCAGCTGACCCAGGTGCCCGCGGAGCCAGCCCCATCGCGCGACGTCGTCGCGGCTGTCTGACACCGCGCGGAGCGTCCCGTCGCCGGCGGCGTTTGCCGTCAAGGCGAGTGCCTGCCTCGTCGAGGGGTAGGACATCTGTGTGGGACCTGCTGATCGCGACCTTGCCAGGGTCGGGGATGATGTCCTGGGTGTTGTCGGCCGAGCGTCGCACGCGGAGCTGGTGACACGAGCACGACCGCCCTCGCGGTGAGCTGCCGGGAGGGATCGACACGAGCAAGGAGCACAGGCATGGCGCAGGGAACTGTGAAGTGGTTCAACTCCGAGAAGGGCTTTGGCTTCATCGCCCCGGAGGGCGGCGGCAACGACGTCTTCGTCCACTTCACCGCGATCATGGCGGAGGGCTACCGGTCGCTGGACGAGAACCAGCGCGTCGAGTTCGACGTTGCCCAGGGCCCCAAGGGCCCGCAGGCCGAGAACGTCCGTCCCATCTAAACGTCCGAACTGCTGGCGCGCCGAACGGCGCGTCACCTCGAGGCCTCGACCACCACGGTCGGGGCCTCGTCGGCGTACGGGGGCCTGCGGCCCGGGCTGCAGCTGACGTGGCGCCGAGGGGACGTCAGGGCCGGGATGTCAGGGCCGGTAGCGGGTGCGCCCGGCTGGCGGCGCCCCGAGCAGCTCGCGTACCGGGCGTGACGGCGGCGCCGGCCCGGGCTGGCAGGACGGGCACCAGTACGCGAGCCGGGAGCGAGGTGGTTCACCTTGCATCGCGGTGGCGACCCGGCTCCCGCACCGGCGGCAGTGTCGGCGCTCGAACACCCAGTGCTGTCGGCCCGGGCGGTGGTCACCGGTGGTGACTTGGGCCGCGGTGAGCTTGTTGGCGTGCAGCAGCTGATGCGCGAGGGTGACCAGCGCCCGCAGGTCGCTCACCGCGCGGACGGGGGTCCAGGGGGAGTGCCCGCGCAGGAAGCACAGCTCGGTCTTGTACAGGTTGCCCACGCCCGCGAGGACGCGCTGGTCGAGCAACGCCTGGCCGAGCTCGCGGTCGGGCTCGGCGGCGAGCCGGCGTACGGCCTCACCAGGGTCCCAGTCAGGCCCCAGCACGTCCGGACCCAGGTGGCCCACGACGCGGTACTCCTCGGCCGTAGGCAACAGCTCGACGACCGGGAGCCGGTAGCCGACCGCCTCCCACTCCGCGTTGGCGAGGATCGCACGCACCTGCCACACCGGTCCGCCTTGCCAGCGCTGCCCCGGCCGGTAGACGTGCCACGAGCCGTCCATGCGGAAGTGGGTGTGCAGCGTGGCAGGCGCCTGGCCAGGACCGGTGAGCCGGGTCAGCAGGTGCTTGCCTCGGGACACCACGTCGTCGACGACTCGTCCGGTGAGCTCCACGGTCGCCAACGGCGGCACCCGCAGGTCGGCGCGGGTGAGGGGGTGACCAGCCAGCGCCGCGCGGAGGCGCTGAGCGGCCAGCCAGACGGTGTCACCCTCGGGCACGAGCCCATCGTCGCAGCGATCCGCCGGCGCCACTCGGGCAGCGCGGGACGCCGTTGCGGTTGGCTGCCGGGCATGGAGTTCCGCCAGGTCATCCGCCGTCGCCGCATGGTGCGCGACTACGAGCAGCGCCCGCTGGACACCGAGGTCGTCCGGCGGGTGCTCGAAGCGGGCTTGCGCGCGCCCAGCGCCGGATTCACCCAGGGGTGGGCCTTCCTCGTCTGCGACACCCCGCAGACGGTGGCTCGATTCTGGGCCGCCGCGACGCCGCCGGCAGCGGGCACCGACAGGTGGTCGCAGGGGATGCGGCGTGCCCCGGTCGTGGTCGTCGCCCTGTCCAGCAAGCAGGCTTACCTCGATCGCTACGCCCGGGCCGACAAGAGCGGCGCCGATCGCGGCGAGGCGGCCTGGCCGGTGCCGTACTGGGACGTCGACACGGGCATGGCCGCGCTGCTGATGCTGCTGAGCGCGGTCGACGAGGGCCTCGCGGCGTGCTTCTTCGGGGTGCCTGGCGAGCGGGTCGACGACCTGCGCGGCGAGTTCGGCGTCCCGGCGACCTACCGCCCCGTGGGTGCGGTGACGCTGGGGCACCCGGCCGCCGATGCCCGTGCGCCGGCACCACGACGGGGACGCAAGGGCGTGGACGACGTGGTCCACCACGGCCACTGGGGCCGCACCGGCTATCCAGCCGGGAATGCACTGCCGCCTCCCCGCGCTGAACCGCCGCGATGACCGTGATGGGTGCCTCCGACCCGTGGGCAGGCGCCGCCGGCTCGCCGCCGACGCCGCTGGAGCCCCCGTCGGTCGCCGACCAGCCGTTCCTCGACGCGATGGCCCGGCTGGCGGGCGGGGTGGTGGTGCTCACCACGCGGGACGTCGTCGGCCGCGACTGCGGGGTCACCGTCACCGCGTGCAGCGCGGTGTCGCTCGACCCGCCGCTGGTGCTGGTGAGCGTGCGACGTTCTGGCTTCGTGCACGACGCGCTCAGCGTGAGCGAGGGCTGGGCGCTGACCATGCTCGCCGCCGACCAGGGCGACCTCGCCCGCTACGCCTCGCGGCACCGGGCGCCCGGGGACCGCGACGACTTCTCTCGCTGGCCGCACCGGCGCGGGAGCCGCACCGGTGCGTTGATCTTCGCCGACGGCGTCGCGGCGGTCGAGTGCGTCCCGTACGACAGCCTCGACGCGGGCGACCACACGATCGTCGTCGGTCGGGTGGTCGCCGCGGCCGCGGAGCCCGCCAGTCAGCCGCCGTTGGTCTACGTCGACCGCGGGTACACCACCGTGCCCCGCTCCTCCGGCTAACGCCGAGGCGGGGCGCGCCGGCCAGCGGACTTTGCTCATACGACGGTCGGGTGGAGGTCGACCTCGGTCTCGTCCGGGGCGTTCCGGTCGCGCATCACTGCGGCGACGGTGCCGACGACGGTGACCGCGAGGACCAACCCGTACACAGCGAACGCGGCGGACAGCGGGATGCCCAGGACGGCCATGATGGTGCGGGCGTTGGTCATGACAACGATGCCGCCGACCAGGACGCCGAGGACATGAAGGGGCATGTGCCGCACGAGCCAGGCTGCGATGGGGGCGGCGACCAGTCCACCGGCCAGGATCGGCAGCACGATGTCCAGCGGGATGCCCTCGGAGCCCAACCCGATCAGGAAACCAAGGCTGGCCGCGAGCGCGACGAGGAACTCGCTGGCGTCCACCGAGCCGACGACCTTGCGGGGGAGTACCCGGCCGGAGGCCAGCAGCGTCGGTGTGGCGACCGGGCCCCAGCCCCCGCCGCCGCTCGCGTCGAGGAACCCTCCGACCAGCCCCAGCGGCACTAGGGAGCCGGCCCCCGGCGTACCCCCCGCCCGGCGCCGCCACGGCTTCAGCGAGAAGCGCAGCAGAATGTAGACACCCAGCGCGAGCAGGATGCCAGCAGTCCACGGCTTGGCGACCTCTGTCGAGAGGTGCGACAGCAGCGTGGCCCCGAGGAACGCGCCGATGGCGCCGGGTACGCCGAGCTTGGCGACGAGGCGCCAGTCGACGTTGCCGAAGCGCCAGTGCGCGGCTCCAGAGGCCAGGGTCGTCCCCACCTCGGCGAGGTGGACCGCTGCCGACGACGCCGCGGCGGTGTATCCGGCGGCGAGCAGCAGGGTCGTCGTGGTGACCCCGTAGGCCATCCCCAGAGAGCCGTCGACGAGCTGGGCCGCCAGACCCACCAACGCGAGCACTACAAGCCGCTGCACGGGGACCTCCTCCGGAAAAGAGTATCAAGCGCGTGAGATTAGTACACTATCACCGCGGTGTCACGCTGCCGAACCCGTGGGTTACGGCTTAGCCGTCCGGGGCGCTGCGCACTTCGGCCGGCAGCCGACCCGATGCCACGTCGGCGAGGGTCACCTGCTCGAGCAGCGCACGCTCGCGCGCGCGTAGCGCCAGCCACACCTGTTGCAGCGCCACCGCGGCACCGCGGTAGTCGTGCAGCTCCGGCCGTTCGCCGCCCACGGAAGCCAACGGACCCTCGACCGCCCGGATTACGTCGGCCAGCGAGATCGCGTCCGCCGGCCGGGCGAGGGTGAAGCCCCCATCGCGACCGCGCACGCTGCGAGCGATGCCTGCCGTACCCAGCTGGCGCAGGATCGAGGCGAGGAAGCGCGCGGGGATGCCCTGTTGCTCGGCCAGCTCGCCGGTCGTACGTACCGGGTCGGTGGCGTTGACCACCTCGGCCGCCGCCAGCTCCAGGGCAGCCCGCAGCGCGTAGTCGACTCGGACCGACAGGCGCACCTCTCCAGTATCGGGGCCAGGGGCAGCTCAGGGGGTTCGCTGCGTGGCCGGGGGGTAGTTGCCGGGCACCGACACGGAGGAGGCGGCCATGAGCGGCGACATCATCGACCTGATCGAGCAGGACCACCGCGAGGTGGAGGAGCTGTTCACTCAGCTGGAGTCCGAGGAGGGCGACAAGGCGGCGCTGTTGCAGCAGCTGGCCGACGAACTCATCCCCCACGCCAAGAGCGAGGAGCAGGTGGTCTACCCAGCGATCCGTAAGGCGGTCCCGCAGGAAGCGGCAGAGGTCCACGACGGGGTCGTGGAGCACCAGCACATCGAGGAGATGCTCCAGCAGCTGCTCGCCGACGGTCCGGACGCCCCGGGGGCCGACGGGATGCTCGCGGCGATGATCGCTGAGGTGCGCCACCACGTCGAGGAGGAGGAGCAGGACCTGCTGCCGGCGTTCAAGAAGGCCACGAAGAAGGAAGAGCGGGAGGAGCTGGGCCAGCGCTTCGAGGAGCGCAAGGAGCAGGTGCGCTCGTCCGGCGGCTGAGCCGGCGGACAACCGCCTTCCTCATCCGCGGAGCCGCAAGCCGCGCGGCGTTGCCCGGAACCCGGCGTCGGCGAGGGCCAGCCCCAGCGGGGTCTCGGCGACCGCCACTCCGTCGGCCCGCTCCACGCTGAGCCGGCCCAGGACGCCGTCGCGCACCGCCAGCGCGAGCGCGTCCCCGGCTGGGCGGAGTATCGCGGGATCCTCGGACCAGGACAGCAGGCTGCGCCCGCCCCGCTCGACGTACAGCACGAGGGCGCCGTCGACGAGGACCACAAGCGCCCCAGCCTTGCGACCGGGGCGGTGGCCAGCCGGGGGGCCGGCACGGTGGCTGCCCGGCTGTGCCCCGCGCTCGGGCCACGGAAGGGCGCCGCCATAGGGATTGGCCGGATCGGTGGCGGCAAGGACCAGGGCGCGCGGCGGACCGCCCTGACCTTCGCGGGTTTGGCCGGCAAGGTTCGGGTCACCCGACTGGTTCCTGGGCGGGCTCGTGGACGGGTAGCCGGGCCGCTCGGCGCTGGAATCGAACGGGGGCTCAGCGCGGAGCCGGTCCACAGCGCCCGGTGGGGCGAACTGGGCGGCCCCGAGGCCGGCGACGAAGTAGCCGCGCCGGCAGCGCCCCGCCTCCTCGAAGGCGGACAGCACGCGGTAGACCGCGGCGAAGCCACCGGGGGTGTGTTCAGCGACAACAGCGCCGCGGGTGACGACGCCGTGCCGGTCGAGCAGCGCCTCGGCCCTGGCGTGCGCGCGCCGGGTGGGGTCCGGATCCCGGTCGGGGAGCAGCGACCAGCGCCCGGCCACGCTCGGAGGCCCGCCGCGGCTGGGCAGAGCGGCCCGGCCGTACGCGCCCCGGCCGTACGGTCGCCGCGCGCCGTACCGGGTCCGGGGTGTCGACGGCCGGGAGCGGTGCGCGGAGCGAGCACCGGCGGTGAGCGCGCGCAGGGGCGCCAGCGTGTCGTTGGTCAGCCGCCCGGTCCAGACCAGGTCCCACAGCGCGCTCACGAGCGCGGCGTCGTCGGTGCTGGCGACGGCGTCGGAGAGCTGGCGGAAGAAGAAGGCGCCACCGGGCGCGAGCGCGTCGAGCACAGCTGCATGCAGCGGTCCGGCGTCGCCCGGCCCGGCGCAGTCGTCGAGGTCAGGCAGCGTGAGGGGAGCGGAGTCGGCCAGGTGCAGCGACACCCACCCGTCGTTGCCGGGCAGGGACCCGTGCCCCGCCCACACGACCTCCCCGGCGGCGGTGAGCTCGTCCAGCCAGGCGGGGGAGTAGGCGGCGACCCGGGCGGGCAGCACGAGGCGCTCGAGCGAGCTGGCCGGCAGCGTGCAGCCGGCCAGCTGCTCGACCGCCCGCAGCACCCCGTCGACCCCGCGCAGTGAACCGCCGACGTGCTGCCAGGCCGGCAGGAAGCGGGCGAGCACCACCGGCTCGACCGGCTCGACCTCCTTGCGCAGCGCGGCGAGGGAACGGCGGCGCAGCAGCCGCAACACCTCGGCGTCGCACCACTCGGTGCCGCTGCCCCCTGGTCGGAACTCCCCCTCGACCACCCGCCCGGCGACCGCTAGCCGGCGCAGCGTGTCGGTGACGACGGCGACGCCTAGGCCCAGCTGGGCGGCGACGTCGGCGGCGTGGAACGGCCCGCGCGTACGTGCATGCCGGGAGACCAGGTCGCCCAGTGGGTCGGCGACTGGTTCGGTGAACGCTTCGGGCACTCCCACCGGTAACGGTGCGCCGAGCGCGTCGCGCAACCGGCCCGCGTCCTCGATCGCTGCCCACTGCTGGCGACCACCGATCCGGACCCGGATTGCGCGGCGGGCACGCTCGAGGTCGGTGAACCAGCCGGTCGCTGCGGCAGCGTCGACGCTGCGCAGGCGGACCGCCGCCTCGTCGAGCGGGCCGAGCAGGCGCAGCAGGTCGGCGACTCCCTCGAGATCTCTGGCCCGCCGGTCGTCGCTGAGTCGCTGCAGCTCCGCCTCGGTACGGGAGAGCACCTGCTCGTCGAGCAGCTCACGCAGCTCGGCCCGGCCGAGCAGCTCGGCCAGCAGCGAGGAGTCGAGCGAGAGCGCCTGGGCGCGCCGCTCGGCCAGCGGGGCGTCCCCCTCGTAGAGGAAGGCCGCGACATACCCGAACAGCAGCGAGCGACCGAACGGCGAGGGCTGCGGTGTCTCGACCTCGACGACGCCCACCTTGCGGCTCTCGACCTCACGCAGCAGCGCGACGAGCGCCGCCAGGTCGTACACGTCCTGCAGGCACTCGCGCATCGTCTCCAGGACCACCGGGAACGAGCCGTAACGGTTGGCCACGGACAACAGTTGGGCCGAACGCTGCCGCTGCTGCCACAGCGGCGTGCGCCGACGCGGGTCGCGACGGGGCAGCAGCAAGGAGCGCGCGGCGCACTCACGAAAGCGCGCGGCGAACAGCGCCGAGCCACCGATCTCAGCGGTGACCAGCTCCTCGACCTCGTCGGGGTCCAGCATCACCAGGTCGGCCGACGGGGCCTCGGCCTCGGTGTCGGGGATGCGGAACACCATGCCGTCGTCGGAGTGCATGGCCTGCACGTCGACGTCGTAGCGCTCGCGCAGCCTGGCGCCCACCGCGAGTGCCCACGGCGCGTGCACCGCGGCGCCGTACGGGGAGTGCACGATCAGCCGCCAGTCGCCGAGCTCGTCGCGGCACCGCTCGACCAGCAGCGTGCGGTCGTCGGGGACGTGCCCGGTGGCCGCGCGCTGCTCGCGCAGGTAGCCGAGCAGGTTGTCAACGGCCCAGGCGTCGAGGCCCGCGGCGCTGACCCGCTCGCGGGCGGCCGCCTCGGGCAGCCGGACCACCTCGCGGACAAAGGCGCCGATGGCGCGGCCCAACTCTGCCGGGCGACCCTGGGCGTCGCCGTGCCAGAACGGCAGCCGCCCGGGCTGCCCGGGGGCGGGGGACACCAGCACCCGGTCGGCAGTGATGTCCTCGATCCGCCAGCTCGACGCGCCGAGCGCGAAGACGTCTCCGACGCGGGACTCGTACACCATCTCCTCGTCCAGCTCGCCGACCCGGGCGGCGCGCTCGCCGACGAGGTAGACACCGAACAGGCCGCGGTCGGGGATGGTGCCGCCACTGGTGACCGCGAGCCGCTGCGCGCCGGGACGGGCGGTGAGCGTGCCGCTCACCCGGTCCCAGACGATGCGGGGGCGCAGCTCGGCGAACTCGTCGGAGGGGTAGCGCCCGGCGAGCATGTCGAGCACCGCGTCGTACGCCGCCGCCGGCAGCGTCACGAACGGGTAGGCGCGGCGGACGAGGGCGAGCAGGTCGTCGGCGCCCCACTCGTCGACCGCGAGCATGGACACCACCTGCTGGGCGAGGACGTCCAGCGGGTTGCGCGGCACGCTCAGCGCCTCGATGAGCCCGGCCTGCATCCGCTCGACGACCACAGCGGTCTGCACGAGGTCGCCGCGGTACTTGGGGAACACCACGCCGCGGCTGACCGCGCCGACCTGGTGGCCGGCCCGCCCGACCCGCTGCAGTCCGCTGGCCACCGACGGCGGTGACTCGACCTGGACGACGAGGTCGACGGCGCCCATGTCGATGCCGAGCTCGAGGCTGGACGTGGCGACGACGGAGGGCAGGCGCCCCGACTTGAGCGCCTCCTCGATGAGGCCGCGCTGCTCCTTGCTCACCGACCCGTGATGGGCCCGGGCGATCTCGACGCCCGCGGGCGCCCCCCGGCTGGCACCGGCCTGGGCCATGCTCTGCGCGGGCGCCAGGTCGCCGGAGGCAGGCAGCTCCTCGCCGGCCGCACGTTCCCAGGCGACCTCGTTGAGCCGGGCGGTCAGGCGCTCGGCGAGCCGGCGTGAGTTGGCGAACACGATCGTGGAGCGGTGCGCGGCGACGAGGTCAGCGACCCGTTCCTCGACGTGCGGCCAGATCGACGTCCGCGGCTCGCCGCCGGCGGCAGACCCGGCGTACTCACCGGTGGGCTGGCCGAGCTCACCCATGTCCGCGACAGGGACGACGACCTCGAGGTCGAAGCGCTTGTCGGCGGGAGGCTGCACCACCTCGACCGGGTGGGGACCGCCTAGGAAACGCGCGACCTCGTCGACCGGCCGCACCGTCGCCGACAGCCCGACGCGTTGCGCGGGCCGGTCGAGCAGGGCGTCGAGCCGCTCGAGCGACAGCGCGAGGTGGGCGCCACGCTTGGTGCCCGCGACCGCGTGCACCTCGTCGACGATCACCGTACGGACACCGCGCAGCGACTCCCGGGCCTGTGAGGTGAGCAGCAGGAACAGCGACTCCGGAGTCGTGATGAGCACGTCGGAGGGCGTACGGGCGAAGCGGCGCCGCTCGTCTGCCGGGGTGTCCCCGGAGCGGACGGCGACGCGTACGTCGGGGGTGGGGACGCCCAGGCGCTGGGCCGCCTGCCGGATGCCGGTCAGCGGCGAGCGGAGGTTGCGCTCGATGTCGACGGCCAGCGCCTTGAGCGGGGAGACGTACAGCACCCGACACGCGCGCATCGGGTCGGCGGGCGGGCCCTCGGCGGCGAGGCGGTCGAGTGCCCACAAAAAGGCGGCGAGTGTCTTGCCCGAGCCGGTGGGGGCGACGACGAGCGCGGAGCGGCCGGCGGCTACCGCTCTCCAGGCGCCCTGCTGCGCAGGCGTCGGCGCGTCGAACGCCCCCGCGAACCATGCCCGGGTCGCGGGGGCGAACTGGCCGAGGACATCCGCCACAGCCCCATCCTCGCCCGCTCCGCCGACAGCCGCCTCACCGCCAGGACCTCCCCCACAGAGATCGAGTGGACAGTCCCGTACGCGACACGCGGGCGTGTCCGACCCGAAGTGTCCACTCGATCACTTGGTGACGGTGACCGTCTTGATGTCGAACGCGCTCGACAGCCCGAGGCCCCACGAGAGGGTCGCTCGTCCTGCCGGCGTGTCTGCTGGAACGGCCAGCCGCATGGCGAACCGGACCGGCTGCGCAGGATCCAGCACCGGAACATCGGAGCAGTTCAGCTGCCAGTCACCGCTGACGACCTGCTGCCCGACATGAAGAAGCTGCCGGTAGGTGGGGCAGGTGTCGAACTCTGCCACCCGTGAGCCTCTGTTCACCAGCGTCACCGTGTACTCCAGGGTCCCCCCCGCACGGACGGACGGCGGGGCAGTGACAAAAGCTCGGATTTTCGTCCAGCGCAGGGTCACGTCGGCCTGTGGTCGGAAGCGCACCCACGGGTGGGAGAACGCCTCACACCGGCTAGGCGCATCGAGGGTTGTAGGCAGCACTTCGCCGGTCTCGAGCACCAGGCTCACGTCCTCGATCCCGCTGCCCTGCTCAGGGCAGTCGTGCGCAATGTCGAAGGTCGTGGACGCCCGGAAGCCCGGTTCGAGGTAGGCGGGGGTGATCCCAGGCTCAGTGAGCCCGGCCAGCAGGTCCGGGATCGTTTGTGGGGACGTCGACCCCCTGAGCCCGCAGCCGCGGCTCTCCGGCCAGCGGGCAGGCTGCGGATCCGCGGTTCTCGACCTCAACGACGGCGAAGGTGAGCTGGGACTCCGTATCGGCGCGGGCGCGGACCACGAGCAGATCACTCGCTCGGCACGGTGGAACATCCGCGTACGGGTCGGGAACCCGGCTGTCCACCCAGGGGACGGCCCCGGTCGGCGGCGCTGTGGTGTGGGTGCCGGCCGGCTCCACCGATGTGGTTGGTAGTTGGCGTACCGCAGCGGTCACGGTGATCGCGGAGACGAGAGCAGCTGCCGTGCCGGCGGCGACAACAGAGCGGGTGGTACGTCGGCGCCGGGCGCCGACGTGGACACGCTGAGGCAACCCAGGGTCACTGGGCAGCTCCCACCTCCGCCCGGAGAGGGACTGTCGCAGGTCGCGCTCTAGCGGATCCATGTCCCCTCGCTCTCCGTCCTCAGCATGATTCGCAGCCGCGCCAGTGCCTTGCTCGTCTGGCTCTTGACCGTGCCGACCGAGCAGCCGAGCATCTCGGCCGCCTGTCGCTCGGAGAGGTCCTCACCGAAGCGCAGGACGAGCACTGCTCGTTGCCGGGACGGCAACGCGGCCAGCGCCGCGCGCAGCGAGTCGTCGGTGGCGTCAGGTGGCGGGATGCCGGAATTCGGTACTTGGGACACGAGGAACTCCCGCCGCGACCGCCGCCACAGGCTCACCTCCCGGTTGACCATCACCCGGCGGACGTACCCCTCCGGGTCGTCGCGACGACGTATCCGAGGCCACGCCAGCAGGGTGCGTTCCAACGCGTCCTGGAGGAGGTCGGCGGCCGCGGCGGGTTGTCCGGTGAGGGTGTGGGCGAATCGCAGCAGGTCGCCCTGCCGCGCGTGCACAAAGGCGTCGAACGCCTCGAGCTCGGACTCCTGCACCAGTGCCTCCGCACCCAGGACGCCTGGCGACGCGGAAAGGTTGCCGTGCCCGCGCGGTGCCCGTCCCGCGCCGGCGGCTGCCATTAGCCTCACCCGCGTGACCCGGGTGCTGCTCCACATCGGGGCGCCGAAGAGTGGCAGCTCCTACCTCCAGGGGCTACTCGCGCAGTCTCGGCCCCGGCTGCGCAGCGCCGGCGTCGTTTATCCGGGCGACCGGCTCAATCACTTCGCGGCGGTCCCCGCGCTCACCGGTCGGTCCTTCGGCAAGCTGGAGCGGGGGCCTGCCGCCCGGGCGTGGCGGGCGTTGTTGGGCGAGATCGACGGCTGGACGGGTACCGCCGTGCTGTCCAGCGAGATGTTCGCGTGGGCAGAAGGAGACCAGGTACGCCGCATCGCCAAGGACCTGGGCGACGGCCTGGAGGTGGTCTACGTCGTCCGTGACTTCTCCCGGGTGCTGCCCGCCGCCTACCAGGAGACCGTCAAGCACCGCAACACCGCGACGTTCGAGACGTTCCTCGAGACGGTGGCAGCTCGCCCCGCCGACCCGGACTGGGCGGTCAACTTCTGGGCGGGGCAGGACGCCGGCACCGTGCTGCGGCGCTGGGTGGATGTGCTCTCCCCGCACCGCGTCCACGTGGTGACCATCGCGCCCACGGACCGCCAGGCGTTGTTGCAGCGGTTCGCCGGCCTGGTCGGTCTGGATCCCGCGTTGCTGGGAGAGCACGACCCGTACGCGAACCCGTCCCTGATGGACACTGAGAGCGAGGTGCTGCGGCAGGTCAACGTGCGCCTCCCTGGCGCGCTGAGGGGGCCCGGTCGACCGTACGGCCGCTTCGTGCGCGCCGGGCTGGCCAACGAGGTCCTTGGTCGCCGCACCCGGGACCCCGAGCTGGACCGCCCGCTGCGGCTGAGCCGTCGCTGGCACGAATGGGCCACCGAGCAGGCAGACCGCATCGTGGCGGAGATCGCCGCCAGTGGGGCGCACGTGATCGGGCAGCTCGACGAGATCCGGCCACCCTCCTTCACCGGCGCCGACCCGTCCGGCGGGCCGGCCGTGGAGGGCGTGCTGGCTGCGGCCTGCGACGGCCTGGCCGGCTACCTGCAGCGCGGGCCAGCCTTGCTGCCGCCGCTCGACCGGAGTGAGGAAGCAGCCGGACACAGCCCGGTCGCCGGTGCCGGGCGAGGTCCCGGCGGGCCGGGCGACGGGCAGGCCGCCGGCTCAGCCACCGACCTGCGGCGTCGGGCCCGCGAGGTGGGAGCGATCGCAGCGTCGAGGCTGCCAGCTGTCGGTCCGTCGCGACGGCGCGGGCGCCTCCTGCTGCACGTCGGCGTCCCCGGGGCCGGTGGCCTGCGGGTGCCGGAGACCTTGCACCTGCACCGTTCCCTTCTGGTCGAGGCCGGCGTCCGGTCACCCGAGATTGCCCGCGCCCGGGTGGACTTCCTGCGCAACGAGCAGGAGTGGTCGGCGCTGCTGGAGACCCTCCGCGGCTCCTCCGGTACGACCTTCGTCTCCAGCGAAACGTTCGCCGGGGCTGAGAACGCAGGTGTGGTACGGAGCACGCTGCGCGAGCTGGAACGTACCGCTCAACGGGTCGAGGCGGTGTTCGTCGTGCCGCCGTTCGCGGACGCGGTGGTCTTCGGGTGGCAGCAGGCCCTGCGGTTCCGCGCGGACCTGTCACTGGCTGACTTCTGCGGCCAACTCGCGCGACCGGATGCGGCCGCGGCTGCCACGGCCAAGCGGTTCTGGCGGATGCAGGGCGCTGGGGCCCTGGTTCAGCGCTGGACCAAGCACCTGTCACCGGGCCGGGTCCACGTGGTCATCGCCCCCCACGCGGACCCAGCGGTGACCTGGCGGCGGCTCGCGCAGGTGACCGGCGTGCCCACCGGTGTCGCGAGCCGCCTGCCGCCCCTCTCCCGGCGCGCGTTGTCGATGGAGGAGGCCAGGCTGCTCAGGCTGGTGAACCAGCGTCTCGACCCTGACTTCCCGGCGGCGGCGTACGGGCGCTTCGTCCGCGAGACCCTGAGCGGGCAGCTGATCCCCGAGCGTCCCGGGAACGGGGGGACACCGCCGGGCCTGCCGGAGGCGTACCGGCCGTGGGCGGGCGAGCACGCGCGACGGATCCGCGCCCTGGTGACCAAGTCCGGGGCCGCGGTCGTCGGCGACCCTGACGAGCTGCTGCACGACGGCCCCGACCCGCTACCCGAGGTGTCCGCACCCGACGACGAAGGGGTGCTGGTAGCCGCCCTGGACGGGCTCGCGGACTGGATTGCGTACGTGGCGGAGAACAAGGCGGCGCTGTAAGACTCGACTGCCTAGCGCCGTTGCGCCCACTGCAGCGTCCCGCCGCTGGCCTACGATGTCCGCTGCCCGAGACCGGTCCTGACGGAAGGCGAGCGGCGCATGCAGGGACGGCCCGTCGTCTACATGCACATCGGAGCTCCCAAGACCGGCACGACTTGGCTGCAGCGGATCCTGTGGCGTAACCGGCCCAACCTCCGCAAGGCGGGCGTTCTCTACCCCGGCCCCCCCAACCAACCGGCCCATTTCAAGGCCGCCCTCGACCTGCGCGGGGTGGGTTTCGGCTACGGCAAGTCCCGGATGGCCCAGCCGGTGGGCGCCTGGGACCTGGTGGCCGAGGAGGCCCGGGCCTGGCCCGGGCGCACCGTCATCTCCCACGAAGTGTTCGTGTGGGCGAGCGAGGACCAGGTCCGCCGGGCGGTGGACTCCCTCGCGCCCGCCGACGTGCACATCGTCTTCACTGCGCGCGACCTGGTGCGCCAGCTGCCCGCCGTCTGGCAGGAGGACGTCAAGAACGGCCACACGTTGCCCTTCGACGACTTCATTCGGGACGTCGCCGAACCGGGGGCGAACGGGCGCTCCGGCGAGTGGTTCTGGGGAGCGCAGGCGGCTCATGAGTGCCTGCCCCGCTGGGCATCGGTCGTCGGCGACGACCAAGTGCACGTCGTCACCGTCCCGCCGTCCGGCTCCGCACCCGAGCTGCTCTGGGGCCGCTTCGCCGGCTGCGTCGGCATCGACGGCCTGTTCGAGCCGGACCTCTCGCCCGAGGCCAACCCGTCCATGGGGCTGGCGGAGACGGAGATGTTGCGTCGGGTCAACCTGGCCCTCAACGGCCGCCTGCCGTGGCACCGCTACGAGCGGCTGATTAAGCGCCGGCTCGCCGAGAAGGTGCTGGCCCAGCGGCCCGACAAGGTCCGTATCGACGTCCCGCCGGCCTGGTACCCATGGGCGTACGACCGCAGCGTCGAGGTCGTCGAAGGCCTGCGGGCGAGTGGCTACGACATCGTGGGAAGCCTCGAGGACCTCATCCCCCCGAGCCCGGACGAGCGGCCCGGCGACAAGAACCGCGAGCTGTCGTCGGAGGACGTGCTCGAGGCGGCGGTGGACACCCTCGCCGACACACTGCTGGAGCTGCACCGTCGAGCGGCCAGCCGGGAAGCCATGGACGGTTCCGCTGACGGTTTCGGGGGTCGGGCGCGGGAGAACGCCGGCAAGGTGCTGCGCCGGGCGGGCAGCGTGGTTTGGCAGGGACGCATGCGCGGCCGCCGGGCGCTGCGCGGCGCCCGCCGCTGAGGCGTAGTGGTCGCCCTCCGCCCGACGAGTCACCGAGCAGGCACAGGCAGAAGAGGCAGCCCGCGGGGCTAAAATGCCGGGGCGAGGAGCCACCTGGGGACTGGGTACCGCCGTTCGACCCGCCGAGGAGATGATGCTGTGCCCCGCCAGGTCGTCCACTTGCACATCGGGTCTCCCAAGACGGGCACCACATTTCTCCAGCAGGTGCTGATCGCCAACCGGGAGTCGCTCCGCCGACAGGGCGTGCTGTTCGCGGGTGCGACGCACAAGGACCAGGTGCTCGCGGCGTTCGACCTGCTCGGTTTGCGCTTCAACGACCACAAGGAGCCGCGCCTGAAGGGCGCGTGGAACCGCCTGGCCGCCGAAGCGTCGGCGTTCGACGGCACGACGGTGGTCTCGCAGGAGTTCCTGGGCGTTGCCACCCCCGAGCAGGCCCGGCGGGCCGTCGAGTCCCTCAGTCCGGCCGAGGTGCACGTCGTCTACACCGCCAGGGACCTGCTCCGGCAGATGCCGTCGATGTGGCAGACCCGGGCGCGCAACGGGCATGTCGAGACCTGGGAGAACTTCCTCACCGGCGTGCGCCGGTCGGATGCAGCCAAGACGGGGCCGTACACGCGGCTGTGGCAGAACCAGGACAGCGCAGACATCTGTCGCCGCTGGGCGGAAGCGCTGCCCGCTGACCGCATCCACGTCGTCACCGTTCCCCCGTCGGGTTCGTCGCCCACGGTGCTCTGGCAACGCTTCGCCACGCTGGTGGGTATCGACCCCAGCTCGTGCGACCTCGACGTCGGACAGAACAACACCTCGCTCGGCCTTGCCGAGGCGGAGATGTTGCGGCGGGTCAACGTGAAGCTCGGCCAGCGCATGAAATGGCCCGACTACCGGGCCCTGGTCAAGGACTTCTTGTCCCGGTCGGTGTTGTCCGGGCGAGCGGACCCGGTGAAGCTCGCGGTCCCCGCTGAGCATCACGCGTGGATCGAGGAGCGGGCCGAGCGCATTATCGCCGAGCTGCGGGCGGGCGGATACGACGTCGTGGGCGACCTCGACGAGCTGAAGCCGCTGACCGGGCGTGCCAACGGCGCCGCAGCTCACTCCCCGGATGAGCTGGCTGTGGAACAGATGCTGGACCCGGCTGTCGAAGCGGTCACCGAGCTGCTGCTCCACATGGGGGACAGGCAACGGCAGCTGGCCAAGGTGCGCCGGCAGCTGCGGGAGGTCCG
>JAUJNY010000006.1:0-12426 GCA_030447955.1 Jiangellales bacterium | reverse complement strand
TGGGGGACAGGCAACGGCAGCTGGCCAAGGTGCGCCGGCAGCTGCGGGAGGTCCGTCGGCAACGGGGTACGGCGCGCTCGGGTACGGCAGCCGGGGGCACGGTCACCAAGCAGGCCGCCAAGAAGGCAGCCAAGAAGACAGCCAAGAAGGCAGCCAAGCGGGCCACCAAGAAGCAGGCAGCAAAAAAGGCGACTAAGAAGGCCGCTAAGAAGGCCCCCCCGCAAGCAGCAGCAAGGGCCACTAAGCAGGCCACCAAGAAGCAGGCGGCAAAGAAGGCCGCCAAGAAGCAGGCGGGCAAGCGAGCGTCCGCCCACCGTCCGGCCGTGGTGACTGCGCCGGCTGCGGCTCGTCCGGACGGCGGGAGCTGAACGCCGTGGCCGTCAACCGGGTCTACCTGCACATCGGCGCCCCGAAGTCGGGGACTTCGTACCTGCAGCAGCTGTTGTGGGCCAACCGCGAGCCGCTCGCCGAGCGGGGCGTTCTCTTCCCCGGCGAGCGCTACAAGGACCAAGTGCTGGCTGCTGTGGACGCGATGGGCGGTCGGTACCACGGCCACCGTGACCCGCAGGCCAAGGGCGCGCTGGCCCGCCTGGCCGAGCCCGTCGTCGTCTGGTCCGGCACCAGCGTGATCTCCCAGGAGTTCCTCGGCTCGCTGACGGAGAAGAAGATCCAGGCACTCGTCGAGGCGTTCCAGCCGGCCGAGGTCCGCGTCCTCTACACGGTCAGGGACCTGCTCCGCGGGCTCCCCTCGATCTGGCAGACCCGGTTGCGCATCTGGCACCACGACACCTTCCCCGAGTTCCTCGAGAAGGTTGCGGCGTCGACACCCGAGGCCGGACCGCTGTCCAACGTCTGGCGCAACCACGACGCGGTCGATGTCCTCCGTCGCTGGTCATCGGCCGTGCCCGCCGAGCGCATCCACGTCGTCACCGTTCCGCGGGCGGGGTCGGATCCGAGCCTGCTCTGGGAACGGGTCGCCGGCGTCCTGGGTGTCGACCCAACTTGCTGCGACACCACGACTGGCCGGGCCAACCCATCTCTCGGGGTCACCGAGGCCGAGCTGCTGCGTCGCGTCAACGCGGGCCTCGACCAGCGGTTGCCGTGGCCGCACTACCGGCGCTTCGTCAAGGCGTATCTGGCTCGCAAGGTGCTCGAGCGGCGACCCGGTGCGGTCAAGACGCCGGTGCCGCCCAGCGCGTACGGGTGGATCACCGAACGGTCGCAGGCCATCGTCGACGGCTTGCGGGCTGATGGCTACGACGTTGTCGGCGACCTCGAGGAGCTGCTCCCCGCGCTGCCTGCCGACAGCGCGCAGACGGTGTCCTTGTCGGCCGACGATGGGCAGTTGCTCGACTCGGCGGTCGCCTCGGTGGCCGGCCTGTTGCTGCGTGCGGCGGAGCAGCGCCACCAGCTCGACCAGGCGCGTCGCCAGCTCCACCGGGCCCGCCGCGAGCTCGCCGGAGCGGTGGGCGCTGCTGGGGCGATCGGCGCTGCTGGGGCGGCCCAGCAGCGGCCGGGCAAGCGTGGCCGCGGTGCGGCGGTCAAAGGCGCGGGCAGCGCGCCGCCTCCGCTGGCGCCGATCCGCCCCGCGCGTACCGGAGGACCGAACGGGTCGGGCGCCGCGACGGAGGCGGACGCTTCGCTGCGCGAGCGGGTCGTGGCCCTTGGCGACCGCAACGTGGCCGTCGGGATGGCGCTGGCGGGGTACCGACGGGCCAAGCGGCTCCGGGGAGGCCGCAACGCTTCGGTGTGACGGCCATACTGGCGCGCGTGCGGCTCTCGGAGTTCTGGGCGCGCATGGATCGCCACCTTGGTGCGGGTTACGCGCGCACATGGGCGCGGGACCAGACGCTGACCCCGTTGCGCGGCCGTACCGTCTGCGTCGCGCTCGAGGAGGGCGAGGATCCCAAGCTGGTGTGGCGTGCCGTCTGCGAGGTGTTGAGCCTGCCCGCCAGGGAGCGCTGAGACATAGGCTCGCGGGTATGGGCGAACACGAGCATGAGCGCAGCGACCGCATCGTCGGCTGCTTCGAGGAAGCCTTCCGGCCCTTGATGCACCGTGATCCGGCGGCGTTCCGCCGGCGCTTCCGCCGGATGGCGAAGGAGCCGTTCGCCTTTTACCGCGGCGCCGCCTGCCTGTTCTACGCCGACATGGAGCACGCCGAGGACGACTGGGTCGACGACAAGCTGTCCCGGGTCTGGATCCACGGTGATCTCCACGCGGAGAACTTCGGCACGTACATGGACGGCCGCGGCATCCTCGTCTTCGACGTCAACGACTTCGACGAGGCCTACCTCGGCCACTACACGTGGGACCTCAAGCGGTGCGCCGCCAGCCTCGCGCTGCTGGGTTGGCGCAAGGCCTTCCCGGACCCGGTGATCTGCGAGGTGGTGGGCGCCTACGTGCGCGCCTACATCGACCAGATCAACTTCTATACCGAGCAGGACGACGACCAGGCGTGGGCGTTCACCCTCGACAACGCCCGTGGCCCGGTGCTCGCAACGCTGCTCGAGGCGCGCTCGTCCAGCCGCACCGGGCTGCTCGAGCGGGACACCTTCGTCGACAAGCACGAGCGGCGCTTCCGGGAGTCGGGTGGCGTGCGCTGGCTGGAGGACGACGAGCAGGAACGCGTACTGGAGGCGTTCGCGGCCTACCGGGAAACCGTGTCCGCGTCCAACGACCTCAACCGCGACCTCGCGTACGTCGTCAAAGGCGTCGTCGGCCGCACCGGTTTCGGCATCGGCAGCGCGGGGCTCAACGCCTACAACGTGCTCATCGAGGGGCGCAGCCAGGCGTTGGAGAACGACGTCATCCTGTCCATGAAGGAAGGCAACACCGCGGCACCGAGCGCGATCGTGCCCGACGAGCGGGTGGCCGGGCTCTTCGAGAACAACGGACATCGGACGGCGTTGTCGCAACATGCACTGCAGGCGTACGCGGACCCGTTCCTCGGCTGGACCGCGCTCGACGGGACCGGGTACGTCGTGCGTGAGCTGTCGCCGTACGAGGCCGACCTGTCCTGGGACGACATCGCCGAGGTCGAGGACGTCACGCAGACGGCGGCTGACCTCGGCCGGGCCACCGCCAAGGTGCACTGCGTCTCCGATGCAGACGCCGAGGCGTTTCTCGTCGACGAGCAGGTCGAGGACCTCGTGCTGGCTCGGGTCGGCGACGACGTCGACGCGCTGGTCCGGGACCTGCAGGGCTTCGCCCTGTCGTACGCCGACCGCACCCGCGCCGACCACAGGCTCTTCGTCGACGCCTTCCGGGCCGGCGCGTTCGAGAGCGTGACCTCCACCTGAGCGCGCCACAGATGGGGGATCGCTGGGCCCAGTGGCTGCTTGAGCGGCGCTTCGGTGGCAGCCCGGACTACCAGCGCCAACTCATGGCCTTTCTGCACCCCATCCGGGATCGGGTGCTGGACGGTGCAGCCCCCCGGCCGGGCGAAACCGTGCTGGACGTGGGATGCGGCGACGGCCTGCTCGGGTTCGCGGTGCTCGATCGGACCTCCCCGACCGGTCGAGTCATCTTCAGCGACGTGTCCACCGAGCTGTTAGACCAGTGCCGTCAGGCCGCCGAGGCAGCCGGGGTGACCGATCGCTGCGAGTTCGTCCAGGCCGCTCTTCCGCACCTTGATGGTGTCGGTGACGCCTGCGTCGACGTCGTGGTGCTGCGCTCGGTGCTGATCTACGTCGCGGACAAGCAGGCTGCCTTCCGGCACCTGCACCGAGTGCTGCGCCCCGGTGGCCGCCTGTCGCTCTTCGAGCCGATCAATGCTTTCGGGTACCCAGAGCCCGCGGGGTGGCTGTGGGGCTTTGACGTCTCGGGACTGGAGGCGCTCGCGGAGCGCGTGCACGCGGCGTACCGCGCCCACCACGGTGACCCGTGCCCGATGCTGGGCTTCGACGAGCGTGACCTGCTCGCATGGGCGGAGCGCGCCGGCTTCCAGGACGTACGCCTTGATTACGAGGCTGAGGTCGCCAGTCGCCACCCCGCCGCTGCCACGGAGCTGTCGACGTTCTTGCGGTCGGCGCCGAACCCCTTGGTGCCAACGTTCGGAGAACTGCTGATCGAAGCGCTACCGCCCGGAGACCGGCAGCTGCTGACGCGCCGCATTGAGGAGCAACTCGTCACCGGCCGCGGGCGGATGCGCCGAGCCGTGAGCTACCTGACCGGCCACGTCTCGTAAGCACCTTCGTAGCGCCGCGCAGGAACGCTCCCGGCGGTGTGTCGAACGCTGGACGAACATACGTTCGAGTTAGGGTGGCGTCGTCCACAGCGTTGCGCGGGCCGGTAGTGGGTCCACAACTACGGCGCTTCGTCCCTGGAGTTGTCGGCGGCCCCGCGTAGCGTCCTGGACGACGACCCGACGACCGTCGGGCCGCACCGTTCGACTTCCCGGCAGGTGGCACCGATGGCGGCTCCCGCAGACCGCGACAGAGCACTCGACACGGCGCTGGCGCAGATCGAGCGTCAGTTCGGCAAGGGGTCGGTGATGCGTCTCGGTGACGAGGGACGCGCCCCCATCGAGGTGATCCCGACCGGTGCCATCTCCCTCGACGTAGCGCTCGGCATCGGCGGCCTGCCCCGGGGACGGGTCGTCGAGGTGTACGGCCCCGAGTCCAGTGGCAAGACAACGGTCGCCCTGCATGCGGTCGCCAGCGCCCAGCGCCAAGGCGGGATCGCGGCGTTCATCGACGCCGAGCACGCCCTCGACCCCGAGTACGCCAAGCGGCTCGGCGTCGACACCGACGCCCTGCTGGTCTCCCAGCCCGACACCGGTGAGCAGGCGTTGGAGATCGCCGACATGCTCATCCGGTCGGGTGCCCTCGACATCCTCGTCATCGACTCCGTCGCCGCGCTGGTGCCGCGCGCCGAGATCGAGGGCGAGATGGGCGACAGCCACGTGGGCCTTCAGGCCCGGCTCATGAGCCAGGCCCTGCGCAAGATCACCGGAGCGCTGAGCCACTCCCGTACGACTGCGATCTTCATCAACCAGCTGCGCGAAAAGATCGGCGTAATGTTTGGTTCTCCCGAGACCACCACGGGGGGACGGGCGCTGAAGTTCTACGCCTCGGTCCGCCTGGATGTGCGACGCATCGAGACGCTCAAGGACGGCACCGAGCCGGTGGGCAGCCGGGTGCGGGTCAAGGTCGTCAAGAACAAGGTGTCCCCTCCCTTCCGCGTCGCGGAGTTCGACCTGCTGTTCAACCAGGGCATCAGCCGCGAGGGCGGGCTCATCGACCTCGGGGTGGAGCACGGGATCGTCCGCAAGGCCGGCGCCTGGTACACCTACGACGGGGACCAGCTCGGTCAGGGTAAGGAGAACGCCCGGGCCTTCCTCCGCGACAACGCCGACCTGGCCGACGAGCTCGAGAAGAAGATCAAGGACAAGCTCGGGATCGGGGCCCGGCTGGACAAGCCGGTGGACCAGCCGGTGGACGAGCCGGCCGTCGACTTCTGACCGGCGGCGGGATCACGGCCGTGGCGACGCCCTTGCCGGCAGTGGGCCCTCAGGTCACTGCCGAGCCTGACCCAGACGTGCCGGCCGATGCCGACGCGGTCGCGCGCAGCATCGCCTTGGGTCGGCTCTCGCGCGCCCCGCAGACCCGCGCTCAGCTCGAGCGGGTGCTGCGTCGGCGCCAGGTGCCCGACGAGGCAGCCCGACGGGTGCTCGACCGCTTCGCCGAGGTCGGGCTCGTCGATGACGCATCCTTCGCCGACGCCTGGGTCGAGACCAGGCATACCGGGCGGGGACTCGGTCGGCGCGCGCTGGCCCACGAGTTGCGCCAGCGCGGTGTCGGCGACGAGCTCATCGAGGCTGCGCTCACTCGCCTCGATCCCGACACCGAGGCGGCGGGGGCGCGAGCGCTGATCACTGCGCGGTTGCCGTCCACGCAGCGGCTGGATCGCGACGCGCGCATCCGTCGACTCGTCGGGATGCTGGCCCGCAAGGGCTACTCGCCGGGTCTGGCGCTGCGCGTCGTACGCGAGGTGCTCGCCGGAGCGGAAACATCGGCGCAGGAGAGCCACGGCGGCACGGCGGTGGGTGATACCGACAGCGGGGGCTGCCAACCGTCACCGTAGGGTCACGTGTCCCCTTGACCGAGCTGTGACCTGCTCGTAGCCTCAGCCGCAGCACGGGATCACCCCGCACCCGCGGGTTCGCAGCAGCGCAGCCTTCACCGACGACAGACCTCACGCCGACGACAGACCTCCCGCCGACGACACACCTCGGTGGGTACGAGACCCAGCACGCGAGCGGCCGAGCCGCACAAGCACATGCCCCGGTGGCAGCCGTCGCCGGGGAGTTGGGGCGTTGGCGAGCGTCGGCGCTGTGCCCGGCGAGGATTCCGGAGCGGCGCGCGCCCGGACCCGGGCACCCGCAGAAGGGAGCCGGCGGATGCCCGTAGTCCTCGTCGCCGCGCTCGCCGTGCTCCTGGCAGTGCTCATCATCGGCCTGCTCGGCACCCTCTTGGTGCTCGTCCGCAGCCAGCGTGGGACCACGGTTCGGCTCCCGGGCGCGCTGCCGGCGAGCAGCCCAGCAGCGGCCGACACGGAGCTCGAGGACGCCCGCCGGGAGGCCGCTTCGGTCCGTAGCCAGGCGCAGGACGAGGTAGCGGAGCTGCAGCGGCGGGCCCGCGACGAGGCGGCCGACGTACGCCGCCAGGCGGAGACGGTCGCCGCCCTTGCTCGCAGCGCACGAGAAGACGCGGACAGCGAGGTTCGCGAGCTGCGTGAGGACATCCGCGAGCAACGGGCCGCCCTCGAACGCCGCGAACAGCGGGTCAGTGAACGGGAGGAACGGGTCAGCGCCGAGGCTCAGCACGTCGAGGAGCGGGGGCGTGAGCTGGGGGCCATAGAGGCCGACCTCGGGCGCCGCCGGGCCGAGCTCGCCGACGTGGAGAGCGAACGCCGCCAGGTCCTCGAGCGCATCGCCGGGCTCACTGCCGAGCAGGCCAAGGGTGAGCTCCTCGCTGTCGTCGAGACCCAGGCCAAGCGGGAGGCTGCGGTGCTCGCCCGGGACATCGAGCGGTCGGCCCGGGCGGCCGCCGACCGGGAAGCCAGGTCGATCATCACCACGGCGATCCAGCGGGTGGCGACCGAGCAGACGACGGAGAGCGTGGTCACTCCGGTGCAGCTGCCGGCGGAGGACATGAAGGGCCGCATCATCGGGCGCGAGGGCCGCAACATCCGCGCCTTCGAGCAGGTGACGGGCGTCAACGTCATCATCGACGACACCCCTGATGCGGTGCTGCTGTCCTGTTTCGACCCCGTGCGCCGCGAGGTCGCCCGGGTCACCCTCGAGACGCTGATGCTTGACGGGCGCATCCATCCGCAGCGCATCGAGGAGCAGTACGACAAGAGCCGCGCGGACGTCGAGCGGCTCTGCGTCAAGGCCGGGGAGGACGCCCTCGTCGACATCGGGCTCACCGACGTTCACCCCGAGCTGGTCGTCCTGCTGGGGCGGCTGCGCTACCGGACGTCGTACGGGCAGAACGTGCTCAAGCACCTGGTGGAGTCAGGGCACATTGCCGGGTTGATGGCCGCCGAGCTCGGCCTGGACGTCGCCCTGCTCAAACGCTGCGCGTTCCTGCACGACATCGGCAAGGCCCTCACCCACGAGGCCGAGGGAAGCCACGCGATCGTCGGCGCCGAGCTCGCCCGCCGCTACGGCGAGTGCGACGACGTCGTCCACGCCATCGAGGCGCACCACAACGAGGTGGAGCCGCGCACGGTCGAAGCGGTGCTCACCCAGGCCGCCGACGCCATCTCCGGTGGGCGGCCCGGTGCCCGCAGGGAGTCGCTGGAGGCCTACGTCAAGCGGCTGCAACGGCTGGAGGAGATCGCCAAGGCCCACGACGGCGTGGACAAGGTCTTCGCGATGCAGGCCGGCCGTGAGGTCCGCGTCATGGTGCTCCCGGAGGCCGTGGACGACATCCAGGCGCAGGTGCTGGCCCGCGACATCGCCAAGCAGGTGGAGGAGGAGCTGAGCTACCCGGGCCACATCCGCATCACCGTCGTCCGGGAGAGCCGGGCCAGCGAGGTCGCGCGCTGACGTGATCGGTACGCCAAGGCGCATCTGTCGGGTCGCCACCCGCGCGCTGCTCAACCGTTACCGGGACCGCAAGCGCGCCAGCGCGAAAGTCGACCTTCCGCATGCCATGGAGACCGTCGAGGTGATGTTGCACAGCGCCACGTACTGCTTCTTGGTCACCGGCGGCGCCGCGGCGAGTATGTCGGCCCGGCTGGTTCAGCCGATCGTCGATGAGTCGGCACCGCTGCGGTTGTGGTTTGGCACCGACCCGACCTCCCGCAAGGCTCGAGACATCGCCCAGGACCCGCGCGTCCTCGTCACAGTGGAGGATCGTCGAGAGCACGCTGGACTGGTCCTGTACGGGACAGCCCGACTCGAACGCGACCCGACGCTGCGGCTGCGCCGGTGGCGGCCGGAGTGGGAGATGTTCTTCCCCGCTGGCCCGACCAGCGACAGCTATGTCGCCATCCGCTTCGACGCTGATCGCCTGGAACTGATGAACTTCCGGCGCGGCGTCGTACCGGAACCCTTCGGGCTACGACCGCTCGTCATGGTCCGCCAGGGGACGACATGGGAGCTCGACCCCGGGTGAGGGCACCCGCGCCACCCCGTCAGCCGGTGGAGAGCGCCAGCCGGGGGACGTCCGGCGGGTCGAAGCCGAGCACCTGCCCGTAGAACGACAGCTCCGCCTGCAACGCAGCGATCACCGTCTCCGCCCGCCGGAAACCGTGCTGCTCGCCGGGGAAGGCGAGGTAGGCGTGCGGGATGCCCTTGCGCACCAAGGCGTCGCGGAACAGCTCGGCCTGCGACGGCGGCACGACCTCGTCCTCCAGACCCTGCAGCAGCAGCACCGGGCAGGACAGGTCGTCGACGTGCGACAACGGCGCCCGCTCGACGTACCGCTCCCGGCACTGCGGCAGCGGCCCGATCAGCCCATCGAGGTACCGGGACTCGAAGTCGTGGGTGTCCTCAGCAAAGCGCAGCAGCTCAGCGACGCCGTAGTAGGAGACGCCGGCGGCGAAGGCGTCGGTGGACGTGAGGGCCGCCAGTGTCGTCCACCCGCCGGCGCTGCCCCCGCGGATCGCCAGGCGCCGGCGGTCGGCGCGTCCCTGGTCGGCCAACGCCAGCCCGGCGGCCACGCAGTCCTCGACGTCGACGACCCCCCACTGCTCGCGCAGCCGCTCCCGGTACTCCCGCCCGTACCCAGTCGAACCGCCGTAATTGACGTCGACCACGCCGACGCCGCGGCTGGTGAAATACGCCTTCTCCAGGTCCAACGACGGCTGGACGTGCGCGGTCGGGCCGCCGTGGACGAAGACGACGTACGGCGGCAGCTCGTCCGCCGGCGCCTCCGCCTCCGGGTTCGTCGGCGGATAGACCAACGCGTGCACCTCACGGCCACCGGGTCCGGGCAGGGTCTCGTCGGTCGGCTCCGGGAGATAAGCGGGGTCCGGCAGGTCGCCGGGATCGGCCGCGGCATGCACCTCGGTGGACTCGCCGCTTGCCATATCCACGCGCAGGACGGTCGTCGCGATGCGCGGCCCTCCGGCGGTTAGGGCCACGGTGCTGCCGGCGCCGCGGAGGACGGGCACGAGCACTCGGTGGGGCAGGTCCAGATCGGTGAGCTCGCCGGTGCGCGGGTCTAGCACCCCCAGGCTCATCGCGCCGCGCCCGTGCAGCACGGCGAGCCGACCGTCACCGAGGACCGCGTACGTCGCCATGCCGGGCGCCCACAGCGGGACACCGAACTCCTCCTCCCGGGGGCACAGGGCGTCCACCTCTCCACCGTCCGCGGGCACCCGGTAGAGGTTCCACCACCCGGTGCGGTCGCTGACGGCGTGGAGCGCCTCGTCGTCCGCCCACTCCGGCTGGAACACCGACTCGGCCGGCCTACCGAGCACCGTTCGGGCCGGGCCGGCGACACCGTCCGGGTCCAGGTCGGCGACCCGCAGCTCGGTGCCGTCCCAGGGCATCCGCGGGTGGTCCCAGGCCAGCCAGGCCAGCCGCCGTCCGTCGGGCGAGGGCCGCGGCCCGGCGAGGAAGTCCGAGCCCCCGACGACCTCCCGTACGGAGCTCGGGTCGTCAGCGGCCGAACCGTCCAGCGGAACGGCGACGATGTGGCGGGTGACCCGCCCGCCGTCATGAGCCTCGCGGACCCACCACAGGTGCGTGCCGCCGGGGGCGGGGACCGGGTCGACGTAGCGCCAGCCAGCCGGCTCGGTCGGCTCGGGCGTCAGCGGCCGCGGCTCGCTGCTGCCGGCGTCGAGCCGGTACAGCCGTTGGTCGTCCCAGTGCGCGAATACCAGCGCGTGCCCGCCGGCGCCGTCGGGGACCGGCAACCAAGCGGAACCGCCGTACTCGTGCACGCGGGAACGGGCATTCCACGGCGCTGGCAGCAGGTCGACGGGCGGCTCGTCCCCGCACCGGCGGACGACCACCTGACGTCCGCCCTCGGCCGGTCGCGCCTCGCTCCACCAGGTCTCGGCGGCCGCGGGATCGCCGACGATCGCCACGCGGCCTAGCTGGATCCCCGCCTTGGCGACGTCGGCGGCGGAGATCGGCGACGGCCACGCACCGTACGGCGTCACGGTGGCAGCAGGCATGGGCGGACCTTACTGTGGCTCGCCGACACCGGCGTCGCCACGTCACTGGTCGGTTCAGGCCCCCGTGTCGAGGTCGCTCTTCACCGCTGGCGTGGGAGCGCGGGCGGTGCGTCGCTGCCGGCCCTCTAGCCACACCGCGAGGCGCGACAGCGCGTAGTTGATCGCGATGAAGACCGCGGCGAGGAAGAGGCCGACCGCCAACGGGTTGTTGTACTGCGGCGCGATGTAGATGCGGCCGGCGACCCCGACGAGCTCCTCGGAGCCGATGGCGACACCGAGGGCGGTGTCCTTGAGGACGACGACGCACTGGCTGATGATGACCGGCAGCATCGACCGCACGGCCTGCGGCGCCAGCACGAGGGTCATGACCTGCGTCTTGCGCAGCCCCAGCGCGTAGGCCGCCTCGCTCTGCCCGCGGGCCACCGAGAGCATCCCGGCCCGGAAGACCTCGGCGAGGACGGCACCGTTGTAGAGCGTGAGCGCGAGGACCAGTGACCAAAAGACGTTGAGCGGCGAGATCGGCGCGAGGAACAAGAAAAGGATCATCAACAGCACTGGGATCGCGCGGAAGAACTCGGTGACCACGACCGCGGGCCAGCGCACGAAGCCGTGGTCGGACAGCCGGGCGGAGGCCAGGATTGCGCCCCAGGCGATGGCGAGGATGATCGCTGTGGCCGCCGCCGTCAGCGTGACCAGCAGACCCTCCCCGAGCGCCTCGAGGATGTCGGGATCGGTGAACGCCTCCCATTTGTCTGGGGTGATCTGCTCCTCGACCCACAGGATGCGCAGGATCCAGCCCAGGAGCCCGGCGAGGAGCAGCGTGCCTACTACGGTCAGCGCGCTCTGGCGACGCCGGGCGCGCGGGCCGGGCACGTCAAACAGCACAGAGGCGCTCATCGCGCCACCGCCAGCGACCGCTCGGCGACGGCGGCGAGCGCGGAAATGACCAGCACGATCAGCACGTAGCCCGCCGCGATGCCCGCGAAGGCGAGGTAGACGTACTGCGGATAGTCCTCGATCAGTCCGCTCAGCGTGAACGTCGCCTCCACGACACCGAACGCGGCCGCCACCGACGTGTTCTTGGCGAGGGCGATGTAGACGCTCGCCAGTGGAGGTATTACGGCCCGCAAGGCCTGGGGCAGGACCACGGCCCCCAGTGTCTGGAGAAAGGTCATGCCCACCGCGCGCGCGGCCTCCGCCTGGCCAGGGTTCACCGTGTTGATGCCGGAGCGGACGGCCTCACAGACGAACGCCGCGGTGTAGACGGAGAGGGCGATGATCGCCCTGAGCTCGAAGTTGCGGATGGGGAACAGCTCAGGCAGCCCCACGGCGACCAGCAGGAAGATCACGACGAGCGGGGTGTTGCGAAAGATGTTCACGTACGCGGTCCCGAGCGCACGCAACGGCGGCACCGGGGAGACCCGGCAGGCGGCCAGCAGCGTGCCCAGCACAGTGGCAACCACCAGTGACCAGCCCAAGAGGGGCAGGGTCACCAGGAAGCCGCGCCCGATCACCGGCAACATCTCGCCCAAGGCGTCCATGGCGCCGACCTCCTCCCTCGGGCAGGCCCTCAACTCCGCAGGGCCGCCCGGCACCCAACAGGTGCCGGGCGGCCGCGGGGGTCACTCGCAGGGGGCGAGTTCCGGCGGGGCGGGGGTTGCCACGCCGGACGCCCCGAGGGTGGCGTCGAAGGCGTCGGCCCAGGTGCCGTCCTCGAACGACATCACATAGGTAGAGCGTCGGGTAGGGAAAGAGTGTAAGGGTCGGTGTTGGTCTCGGGGGGGG
>JAUJNY010000010.1 GCA_030447955.1 Jiangellales bacterium | reverse complement strand
GTCCGCGAGCAAGATCCGACCGTCCAAGACGCGGTAGGCGGCGGCGCTCGCCGTGAGGTCGTGCGATACAGCGTGGCCGCGGAGCCTGGCGACGGCGTCGGCGGCGTCGATGTCGAGCGCGGAGACGATCATCCCGGTGGCCTGGTAGACCTCGACGCGCTCCAGCGAGGCGAGCTGATCGAACACCCCGGCGCCGACACCGGCGGCCTCCCAGTCGGTGTCGCCGTTCATCAGGTCGAGCAGCGGCAGAGAGGCGAGCCCCGCCGCCCACAGCCCGCCCGTCAGGGCGTGTCCGTCGAGCGGGCCGCTGTGGTGCCGGTACAAGTCGAGCGCGCCGATCGGCGTGCTAGCGACCGTGACCGGCAGGGCGTACATCGCCCGGATGCCGTGCCCGAGGACCGCCTCGATGAGCGCCGGCCAGCGGTCCTCGCTGGGCGAGTCCAGGTCATCCGCGATGACCGGTCGGTTCGACTTGACCGCGTCGATGCACGGCCCTTGGCCGTACGTGAACTGGAGCTCGTCGAGTACCCGGCTGATGTCGCCGCTGCTCCCGAAGGTGCCCGTCGTCCCGCCGTCCTTGATGAGCGAGATCGACGCTCCGTCGACGTCGAGCAGGTCCACGCAGGCCTCGCAGAGCCGGTCGGCCGCGGCCAACGGCGTCTCGGCCCCGATGAGCGCCGCGCCGAGGCGCTCGCGCAACTGGCTCTTCTCCACAGGTCGCATTCTGCCACCATCGCGGCCCGCCGGGGGCGTCCGCTCCGTCCCGCTCTGGGGCATTCGCCCGAACGGTGTACCGCCCGCAGGGCGTGCCAGGTGCGCGCGCCGTCCAGACAATGCGCGGTGACGACAGCGAGGACCGACCGGTCAGGCTGCTCTCACCGTCGCAAAGGACGCAGCATGTCCGCCCGAGAAGGCGTCGCCCCCCGCCCCTACCGTCCGGGGGCGCTAGCCCTGCCACTGCCCGAGCGGAGCAGACGCCGCCCCACCCTGTCGCCGGCGGAGCGCATCGTCACCGTCCTGGTCAGCACCGATAACGTCGCCGAGGCTCTGGGCGCGGTTGTCGCGGAGGAGCCCGACATCGTGCTCGTCGGGGGTCGCCTCGCGGTGATGCACGGACGCGCGCTCCTCGCCGAGTGCCGCCTCCACGCACCCCGCCCGCTGCTCGCCGCGGTATGAGAGTCCAGCGGCGTACGTCGACGCTCTGCCCTGGGGTCGCCGACAAGCCGGCGAGCTCGGCGGTCATACGGCTGTCCATCGAGTAGCCGACGATGCGGGTGGAGCAGGCGTCCTTGACCGCGCGCAGGTAGAGCTTGCCCTCAGCCGTGGGGTGCTCTGTGATGTCGGTCAGCCACAGCTCGTTCGGCAGGTCAGCGGCGAACTGCCGCTCCACCAGGTCGTCGTGCACTGGCGGTCCTGGATGGCGGTTGAGGCCGCGCTTGCGGGAGTGCACCGACCAGATCCGCTGCGCCGTGCACAGTCTGTTCACGCGGTTGCGGCTGGCCTTGACACCGCGCTCGGCGAGCTCGTCGGTGATGAACCGGTAGCCGAACTCCGGATCGTCGTGGTGGATGCCGAGCGCGGCGTGGATCAGGTGCGCGTCGTCCCAGTCCCGCTGGGTCACCGGGTTGGCGCGCCACTTGTAGTACGCCTGCTTGCTGAACCCAAGCACCCGACAGGTCAGCACGACGGGGATGCCCTCGTCGGCCAGGTCCGTGACCAGCGGGTAGATCATTTTGGGAGAACGTCGCGGGCGAAGTAGGCCGTCGCTCGGCGCAGCACCTCGTTCTCCTGCTCGAGCTGTTTGATCCGCTTGCGCGATTCGACCAGCTCCGCTTCGGCGGTGGCCGCGGCTGCGGGGGAGGCCGACGTTCGGCCGCCGCCGGGCTTGTCGCCGAGCCCGTCGTCGCGAAGGTGATCCCGCCAGCGAGGCCGAAGCCTCACAGGTCAGGAGTCAACCGAGGTGGGGGCAGTCCCCAGAAACGGCTTTAGCACAGCGTTTTCGTTCGGCGCGCCACCCGTCTTGGTGGCCCTGAGTGGCGAGATCATGTTCGTGGCGGGTCGGGCGAGCGTGGGGAGCGGCTTGTGCTGCGGACACGAGCGGTGGATGTGAGCTTGTGGGAGGCGGTGTTGCCGCCGGAGGTGCTGCGGCTGCCGGACGAACTGGCCCGGATGGACGCGCTGCTGGATGCCCCGGTGTTCTTCGCGCCGTTCGCGCCGTTCTTCGACCCGCGGGTGGGCCGGCCGTCCACGCCGATGGAGGTCTACCTGCGGATGATGTTCTTGAAGTTCCGCTATCGGCTGGGCTACGAGAGCTTGTGCCGGGAGGTCGGTGACTCGATCACCTGGCGCAGGTTCTGTCGGATCCCGCTCGATGGGAAGGTTCCGCACCCGACGACGTTGATGAAGCTCACCACTCGCTGCGGCACGGCCGCGGTCGACGGCTGCAACGAGGCGCTGCTGGCGAAGGCGGCCCAGGCCAAGCTGCTGCGCACCAACCGG
>JAUJNY010000005.1:219569-225863 GCA_030447955.1 Jiangellales bacterium | reverse complement strand
GCCCAGCCCCTGCCATGCCGCGACATCGTCGGCATCGGCACCGACACGGCGCTCAGCCCGGCCGGCCACTCGGCGTCGCCGGGCACCAGGAAGCGGGCGCCGCTGGCCGCACCGCGGGCGAGCTCGGCGGCGCCGTCGGCGCTGGTGAGCCGGCGCCGCAGCGTCCCCGCAGCGTCGACTGGCTCGCTCCCGGCCAGCACCGCCGCGACCACCGAGATCGCCCCGTACTGCTGGACCCGCTGAGTCCAGCGGGGGTCGCCCGGCTCGGCGGCGCGGACGAGGGCGGCCCGGCTCAGCCGCTCCTGGTCGGCGGCGCCGACGCCGGCCCGGGTCGCTTCCTCCTGGGCCGTACTCATGCGGCCATGCCACGCCGGTAGAGCAGCGCCTCGGCGACGTCGTCCGAGCGCGGCGCGTTCCGCCCGGCGAGGTCGGCGACCGTCCAGGCCACCCGTACGGCGCGGTCCGCGCCGCGGGCGGTCACCGCGCCACGCCGCAGCGCGGCGGCGACCGGCTCGGCGGCCTCCGCGGTGAGCGGGGAGCAGCGGCGCAACTCCGGGCCGGGGACCTCACCGTTGACCCGCCACGGTGTCTCGGCGAGGCGGCGAGCCTGCCGTTCGCGGGCCGCCTCCACCCGCTCGGCAACCTGCCGGCTCGACTCACCACCCACCCGCTCGACCAGGTCGGCCCGGGAGATCTCGCCGACGCGGATGTTGAGATCAAGCCGGTCCCGCACGGGGGCGGTCAGCCGGTTGCCGTAGCGGCGTACGACCTGCGGCGTGCACGTGCACTGCGTACGGCGACTGCCGTGGTATCCGCATGGGCAGGGGTTCGCCGCCAGCGCGAGCAGGAAGCGGGCCGGGAAGCGAGCCGTCGCCTCCGCCCGCGACACCGTGATCACGCCCTGCTCGAGCGGCTGGCGCAGGGCGTCGAGCGTGGTGACACCGAATTCGGGCGCCTCGTCCAGAAACAGAATCCCCCGGTGGGCGCAGCTGGCCGCACCGGGGCGGATCACCTTGCCCCCGCCACCGATGATCGCGGGCACGGACGCGCTGTGGTGGGGGTCGGCGAACGGTGGCCGGGTGACGAGGGGGCGGTCCGGCGGCAGCAGCCCGGCGACCGAGTGGATGGCGCTGACCTCGAGCGCCTCACGGGTCCCGAGGTCGGGCAGCAGCCCCGGGATGCGGCGGGCCAGCATCGTCTTGCCCGTGCCCGGAGGTCCCCACAGCAGCACGTGGTGGTGCCCGCCAGCCGCGATCTCGACGGCTCGCCGAGCCGCGGCCTGGCCGACAACGTCGGCGAGGTCGAGGCCGGCCATCGTCTCGTCAACGGAGGTCGCTCCCGGCGAACCGTCACTGGCCGGCGGTGGGCAGAGCGGCTCGTGCGGTGGCACCTCGCCGCGCAGGACGGCCACGACCTGGCGTAGCGAGCGGGCGCCGAGCACGGTCGCCTCCGGCACCAGCCGGGCCTCCCCCGCGTTGGCCTCCGGCACCACAAACTGGCGCAGCCCCGCCGTCGTCGCGGTCAGCACCGCGGGCAGCACTCCGCGTACGGGTAGCAGCCGGCCGTCCAGCCCGAGCTCACCGAGCATCACGACCCCTTCCAGCGGGGCGTTCGGCACCGCACCCCGCGCGGCCAGCACAGCCACCGCGATGGCGAGGTCGAAGGCGCTGCCGCGCTTGGGCAGGGATGCCGGCGAGAGGCTCACCGTGATACGCCGCGGCACCCAGCCCTCACCGGTGTTGACCACCGCGGCGCGGACCCGGTCACGGGACTCGGCCAGCGCCGCGTCCGGCAGCCCGACGAGGGTGAACGCAGGCACGCCGGAGGCCACGTCGGCCTCCACGTCCACCACGTGACCTGTCACACCGACCAGGCCGACCGCGCTGACCCGAGCCAGCCCCATCACGCCACTCCCTGGAGGTGTTCGACCGTCGCCGCACCGCGTGGACTGCGCAGCACACCGACCAAGTCGATGCGCAGGTCACTCGCGCCAACGGGATGCTCGCTCAGCCAGCGTGCGGCGAGCCGGCGCAGCCGCAACGCCTTGGCCCGGGTCACCGCCTCCAGCGGGGAGCCGTAACCGAGGCCGGAGCGCGTCTTGACCTCGCACACGACGAGCACGTCACCGTCCCGGGCGACGACGTCGATCTCACCAAGATCGCAGCGCCAGTTGCGGGCCAGCACCACATAGCCCGACTCGCGCAGGTGCCGCACCGCGACGTCCTCGCCGTACCGCCCGACCGCGTCCTTGGCGCGCACCGACCACCACCTCCACGGTCAGCCTGCGCACCCGTTCCGCTGGGCGACCACCGCTCATGGCTCGGCTGGGGACGCAGCGGTCCCGCAAGCCCGGCTGTGGATGACCGACTCGACTGCTCACGGCGGTGCTCCCACCGGTGCGCTGAGCCGCCGCTCAGCCCGGCGGCTTGGGGATCTCAAGGTCGCTCTTGGCGAGCTCCTCCACGTTGACGTCCTTGAACGTCACCACCTTGACGTTCTTGACGAAACGCGCCGGGCGGTACATGTCCCACACCCACGCGTCGCTCATCGTCACCTCGAAGTAGACCTCGCCGTCGTCGCCGCGCACCTGCAGGTCGACGTTGTTGGCGAGGTAGAAACGGCGGTCGGTCTCGACGACGTACGCGAAGAGCCCCACCACGTCGCGGTACTCCTTGTAGAGCGAGAGCTCCATCTCGCTCTCGTACTTCTCGAGGTCCTCAGCGCTCATCGCGTCCCCCGACCAGGGCGAACGGAGCGTCGGTCACAGCGGTGTCGGCTGCGGCACTGCGATCCGCGGCCCGGGCGACGTTGACGTAGCAGCGCCGGTGCTCCGGACAAGGTCCGAGGCGGTCGAGAGCGGCCTGGTGCTCGGAGGTGACGTAGCCCTTGTGGGTGGCAAAGTCGTAGCCCGGCCACCGCTGATGCATGTCCACCATGATGCGGTCCCGGGTGACCTTGGCGAGCACGGAGGCGGCGGCCACGCACGCGGCGACCTTGTCCCCTCGCCACACCGCCAGCGCCGGTGCGCACAGCCCGCTGACCGGGAAGCCGTCCGTCAGGACGTACGCCGGACCGGGCTGCAGGCGGGCCAGCGCGCGCCGCATGCCCTCCACGTTGGCCACGTGCAGGCCGATGCGGTCCACCTCGCCAGCGGGCACGACCACGACCGACCACGCAGCCGCCCTTCGCAGGATCTCCGCGTACACCCGCTCGCGCGCCGGCGGGGTCAAAAGCTTGGAGTCGGCGAGCCCGGGGATCCGGCCCCGGCGGCCTTCCGCGAGCACCGCCGCGGCGACCACGAGGGGGCCGGCGCAAGCACCGCGTCCCGCCTCGTCGGTGCCGGCGACCGGCGCGAGGCCCGCCCGGGCCAGGGCGCGTTCGAAGCCGTAGAGCCCTGTGCCGCGCCGCACGGCGCCCCCCTGCGGAGCCGGCGCCAACACACTGGGCTCGCTCATGACCCGGCGAGCCTACGACCCGCCACCTCCCAGCCCGGGTTACGGGGCGGGGACCGCGGCGAAGTCGTCGGGGCGCTCGAGCTGCTTCCAGCGAGACACCGGCCACACCACGGCGAAGGCGCGACCGGTCACCGCCGACTCGGGCACGAAGCCGTGCACCCGGGAGTCACCGGAGTTGGAGCGGTGATCGCCCATGACCCACAGCGAGCCCGGGGGGACGGTCACCTCGAACTCCTCGGTCGAGGGGACGTCGCCGTCGAACACGTACGGCTCGTCGACCGCGACACCGTTGACGCTCACCCGGCCGCGGTTGTCGCAACAGGTGACCTCGTCACCCCCGACGCCGACGACCCGCTTGATGAGGTGACCCTCGGCGTCGTTGGGGAGCACGCCGACGAACTCGAACGCCTCCCGCACCCGGGCCAGCGGGTCGCCGGAGTCTTGCCGCTGCGCGGTCGGCGCCAGCCAGCCGCCGGGGTCTTCGAAGACGACGACGTCGCCGCGCTCGATCTCACCGAACCGTGTGGTCAGCTTCGAGACGAGCACCCGGTCCTCGATGCGAAGGGTGTTCTCCATCGACTGGGACGGGATCAGGAACGCCTGCACGAGGAAGATCCGGACGAGCGTGGCGATCAGGAGGGAGAGCCCGACGATCAGTACGGTCTCGCGGAGGAAGGACGCCAGCGGGCTGCGCGTCGCCCGCGGCGACCGCTGCTCGGTCGCGCTGCTCCCTCTCGGCTCGGCGCTCGCGGCGCCTCGCTCTTCGACCTCGTCGGTCACCGGGTCTCCTCGTCATCCGCCCGCGCCGACGCTACCGTGGCGGCGGCCATGGCACCCGGCGCGTGCGTGGGCCGGCCGCTGCCACGGACGCGCGGCGGGCACCCCGCAGGGTGAGCGTGCGGGCTCAGGAGGTCGTGCGCTTCTCGCGGATTTTGGCTGCCTTGCCGCGCAGCCCGCGCAGGTAGTACAGCTTGGCCCGCCTGACGTCACCGCGGGTCACTACCTCGACGCGGTCGACGATCGGCGTGTGGACGGGGAACGTGCGCTCAACACCCACCCCAAAGCTGATCTTGCGGACGGTGAACGTCTCGCGCACGCCGGAACCCTGGCGGCGGATGACGACGCCCTGGAACACCTGGATGCGCGAGCGGTTGCCCTCCACCACCCGAACGCTGACCTTGACGGTGTCGCCGGCGCGGAAGTCGGGGACGTCCGAGCGCAGGCTGGCCGCATCGACGGCGTCGAGGGTGTGCATCGCGTCTCTTCCTCAGCGGGGGCGTCGACGGACCCGGCTTGAGGCAGGCCTCGTCAGTACGCAGGTACGGGAACCCGGCGGTTCTCCACCGCCCGTGGCAGCGGCCTAGTCTGCCACAGCCCGCGAGGCTGCCCCGGAGGGCGGGGTGAGGGAGGCGCCCGGCCCCAGCTGCCAGCCGAGGGCCGCGAGCAGCTGCCGGTCGTGGGCGTCCAGCGCGCTCGGGTCGAGGGCGAGCAGCAGATCGGGACGCCGGCCAGCCGTACGCCGCAGCGCGGCGTCGCGGCGCCAGCGCGCCACCCGAGCGTGGTCGCCGGAGAGCAGGACGTCGGGGACGGCGCGGCCCCTCCACACCGCCGGCTTGGTGTAGACGGGGTACTCCAGCAGCCCGTCGGCATGGGACTCCTCGCACAGGCTGTCTGGGTTGCCGAGCACGCCGGGCAGCAACCGGGTGACTGCCTCCACGATGACCAGGACGGCGGCCTCGCCGCCCGCCAGGACGTAATCGCCGATGGAAAGCTCCTCGACCGGCATCCGGCTGGCGGCGTCCTCGACGACGCGGGCGTCGATTCCCTCGTAGCGGCCGCACGCGAACACCAGCCACGCCGCTGCGGCCAGCTCGGCGGCGACCGCCTGGGTGAACGGGCGACCCGCTGCGCTCGGCACGACGAGCCGCGGGGGCTGCGGGCCGTCCGCGCTCAGCGCGTCGAGGGCCCGACCCCACACGTCCGGGGACATCACCATGCCGGCGCCACCCCCGTACGGGGTGTCGTCCACGCTGCGATGCCGGTCGAGTGCCCAGTCGCGGAGGTCGTGGACGCGGATGTCGAGCACACCCGCGGCGCGGGCCCTGCCGACTAGCGACAACGACAGCGGCGCCAGGTATTCGGGGAAGACGCTGACGACGTCGACCCTCACCGGGCGGGTCCCTCCTCGTCCGCGAGCAGGCCGGGCGGGGCGTCGAGGACGATGCGGCCAGCGCCGAGGTCGACCTTGGGCACGATCTCGGCGACGAACGGAACGAGGACCTCACTCCCGTCGGGCCGCTGCAGCGCCAGCACCTCTTGACCGGGCAGGTGCAGCACGTCGACGACCTCCCCCACGTCCGCGCCGGCTCGGGTGGCGGCACGGAGCCCGACCAGCTGATGGTCGTAAAACTCCTCCGGGTCCTCCGGCCGCTCGTCCGCGGCGACGTCGACGAGGAGGCGGGTGCCGCGCAGCCGTTCCGCTGCCGTGCGGTCGCGGATGCCGCTGAAGTGGACGAGCAGCCGCCCGGAGTGCCACCGCGACGCGACGATCTCGAGCGGGCCGCTCGACTCCGGGTCGGTCGCGAGGGTGGCACCCGGCGCCAGCCGGGCGGCGGGATCGTCGGTACGGACCTCGACGCAGACCTCGCCACGGATGCCGTGCGCTCGGGCCACCCGGCCGACGGTGAGCCGCACGGTCGTCCGCTCAGCGCCCGTCGGCGTCGAGGAAGTCGATGCGGATCTGCCGGCCTTCGGCCAGCGCGCCCACAACAGTGCGCAGTGCAGTGGCCGTACGACCGCCGCGGCCGATCACCTTGCCGAGGTCGTCCGGGTGCACGCG
>JAUJNY010000005.1:140454-219469 GCA_030447955.1 Jiangellales bacterium | reverse complement strand
TGGCCGTACGACCGCCGCGGCCGATCACCTTGCCGAGGTCGTCCGGGTGCACGCGTACCTGGTAGAGCAGCCCGCGGCGCAGCCGGCGGGTGCCGACGGACACGTCGTCCGGGTGCTCGACGATGCCCTGCACGAGGTGCTCGAGCGCTTCCTCGAGCACCGGATCAGGCTCCGCTCCCCGCCGGCCGCCGCTCGGCGGGGTCGCCGGCGGCGAGGTCCACCGCGGCGGGGTCGGCGAGCGGCTCGGCAGCGTCGCCGCTCGGCTCTGCTCCGACGGCGAGTGGCTCCACCGGAGCCGCGGTCGTCACGGTCTCGGCAGGTGCATCCGTAGTGGGCGGCTCGGCGGCAGGCTCGGCGGGTGCAGCGGCAGCGGGCGGCTCGGGGGCAGGCTCAGCGGGTGCAGCGGCGGGCGCCTCGGCGGCCGGCTCGGCGGGCGCCTCGTCCGTGACCGGCTCCGCAGTGACCGGCTCGGCAGCCGCCGGCTCAGCGGAGGCAGCTTCGGCGTCGGCTGGGGCCGGGGCTGGCTGCGTCCCATCCTGCTCGGGGACGGCTGCGGTGGATGGCTTGCCAGCCGGTGCTGCGGCGGGCTTAGCCGCTCTCTTCCTGGCCGGCGTGGTGGCCTCCGCAGCAGGCTCGGCGTGCGCCTCCGACAACGCGGCGTTGTAAGCCTCGGCGCGGTCGCTGCTCTGGGCCGCCTGCTGCAGCGAGCCCTCGGCCCCCGGTAGACCCTTGAAGCGCTGCCAGTCGCCGGTGAGCTTGAGCAGCGCGAGTACCGGTTCGGTCGGCTGGGCGCCGACGCCGAGCCAGTACTGCACCCGCTCGGAGTCGATGTCGACGAGGCTCGGGTGGCGCTTGGGGTGGTACTTGCCGATCTCCTCGATGGCCCGACCGTCGCGCTTGGTGCGCGAGTCGGCCACGATGACGCGGTAGTGCGGCTGGCGCACCTTGCCGAACCGCTTGAGCTTGATCTTGACGGACACGTGGTCGACTCCTGGGGGACGGCGCGGTTGAGGTGCAGGTCCGGGTGGGGGCGCGGCGGGTGCGGCACTCGGAGAGGCGTTGCCCGCGGGGAAGAGGCCCGCACGGGCGTCGAGCTCGACCCGTCATTGTGCCAGACGCCCCTCGAGCCCTGACTGGCACCGGCGGGCCGCGGCCGGCAGTCGGCGGGAGCGCCGGCGCCTGGGGAGGGGCGGTCAGCGGACCACGTGACCACGCAGGATGATGCGCGACGGCGCGGCGAGCACGGCAAGGTCCGCCAGGGGGTCGGCGGGGTACACGACGAGGTCGGCGGGCGCGCCCTCCTCCAGCGCCGGGCGGCCGAGCCAGCGCCGCGCGTCCCATGCCGCCGCACCCAGCGCGGCGGCGGGCGGCATCCCGGCTGCCGCCAGCTCGAGCACCTCGGTGGCCACCAGGCCGTGCGGCAGCACACCTCCGGCGTCGGTGCCGGCGTACACCGCGACACCGGCCTCGTACGCTGCGCCGATGGTGTCGTAGCGGCGGGCGTGCAGCCGGCGCATCCGGGCGGCGTACGCGGGGAACTTCGCCTCCCCCGCGTCCGCATAGCCGGGGAAGTTGGCGATGTTGACCAGCGTGGGCACCAGCGCGACGCCGCGTTCGGCCATCACCTCCATGAGGTCGGGCGACAGCCCGCTGCCGTGCTCGATGCAGTCGATGCCGGCGCCGAGCAGGTCGGGCAGCGCGTCCTCCCCGAAGACGTGCGCGGTCACCTGGGCGCCGAGGGCGTGGGCGGCGTCGATCGCGGCCTGCATCGTCGACCGCGGCCAGCAGGGGCCGAGGTCACCGGTGTCCCGGTCGATCCAGTCCCCGACGAGCTTGACCCAGCCGTCGCCGCGCCGGGCCTGGTCCTCGACATAGCCGACCAGCTGCTCCGGCTCGATCTCGTGCGCGTAGCCGCGGATGTAGCGCTTGGTCCGCGCCAGGTGGCGACCGGCGCGGATGATCGGGGGCAGGTCGTCGCGCTGGTCCATCCAGCGGGTGTCGGCGGCCGAGCCGGCGTCGCGCAGCAGCAGCGCCCCGGCGTCACGCTCGGCGCGGGCCTGGCGCTCCTGCTCCTCCACGGGTACGGCGCCGCCGGCGTCCAACCCCACGTGGCAGTGCGCGTCGACCAGACCGGGAACCACCCAGCCCGCGGCGACCGTGTCGGCACCGGGCACCGGCTCGTACGTGACCCGCCCGTCGCGTACCCAGAGGTCCTGGTGCTCAGCCGCGGGCAGGACGACGCCGCGTACGTGCAGCGGCGCCGGCGCCCGCGCGGGGCTCACGGTTGCTTGCCGAGCAGATCCCGCAACTCCGCGGGCAGCTCGTAGCCCTCCTCGCCGCTGGCCCAATCCTCGGAGCCGGCCACCGCGCCGGGAGCCGAGGCGGCGTCCGGGCCCCCGAAGGCCGCCGGCAGCACCCCGTCAACCGACGGGCCGGCCGGGCTCGTCCGGCGCTGCTCCAGCGCGGCCAGCTCGGCGGCGCGCTTGGCGGGGTTGCCCGATCGCGCCCCCCGCTGCTTGCCCCGACCGGAGCCTTTGGCGGACCCCTGCCGGCCCTTGCTCTTCTTGCCGAACCCCCCGCCGCCAACCCCCGGCATGCCCGGCATGCCGCCCATGCCCGGCAGGCCGGCCGGACCGCCGCCGCGGGCCATTGCCGACATCATGTCCCGCGCCTGGAAGAAGCGGTCGACCAGGCCGTTGACGTCTGACACCGCCATGCCGGAGCCGCGGGCGATGCGGGCTCGTCGGGAGCCGTTGAGGATCCTGGGGTCCTCCCGCTCGGCCGGCGTCATCGACTTGATGATCGCCTCGACCCGGTCGACCTCACGCTCGTCGAAGTTCTCGATCTGCTCGCGCATCTGCGCGGCGCCCGGCAGCATCCCCAGCAACTTGCCGAAGGAGCCCATCTTGCGGACCGCCTGCAGCTGGCCGAGGAAGTCCTCCAGGGTGAAGTCGCTGCCGCGCTGCAGCTTGTCGGCCATCTGCGCGGCCTGGTCGGCGTCGAAGGCACGCTCGGCCTGCTCGATGAGCGTGAGCACATCGCCCATACCGAGGATGCGCGAGGCCATCCGCTCGGGGTGGAAGACGTCGAAGTCGTCGAGGCGCTCGCCCGCCGAGGCGAACATGACCTGCCGCCCGGTCACCTGGGCCACTGACAGCGCGGCACCTCCGCGCGCGTCCCCGTCGAGCTTGGTGAGGACAACGCCGTCGAAGCCCACGCCGTCGAGGAAGGCGAGCGCGGTGTTGACCGCGTCCTGGCCGATCATCGCGTCGAGCACGAAGAGCGTCTCGTCGGGACGTACCGCGTCGCGGATGTCGGCGGCCTGCTCCATCAGCTCCCGGTCGACCCCGAGCCGGCCGGCGGTGTCGACGATGACGACGTCGTAAAGCCGACGCTGCGCCTCCTCGACACCCGAGCGGGCGACGGCCACCGGGTCACCGCCGTACGCGGGCGCATCGTCCGCGCCGAACCCGTCCGGTCCGACGTTGCCGGGCTCGGGAGCCCACACCGGGACACCGGCTTGGGCGCCGACGACCTGCAGCTGGGTCACCGCGTTGGGCCGTTGCAGGTCGGCCGCCACGAGCAGCGGGGTGTTGCCCTGGCTCTTCAGCCAGCGGCCGAGCTTGCCGGCCAGCGTCGTCTTGCCCGCGCCCTGCAGGCCGGCGAGCATGATCACGGTCGGGGGGGTTCGGGCCCAGCGCAGCCGCCGGGTCTCCCCGCCGAGGATGTGGATGAGCTCCTCATTGACGATCTTGATGATCTGCTGCGCGGGGTTCAGCGCCGTGGACACCTCGGCGCCGCGGGCCCGGTCCTTGACCGCCGCCACGAAGTCCTTGACGACCGGGAGGGCCACATCGGCCTCGAGCAGGGCGACCCGGATCTCCCGGGCGGTGGCGTCGATGTCGGCGTCGGAGAGCCGACCCTTGCCGCGCAGGTCCTTGAACGTTGCGGCAAGGCGGTCCTGCAGCGTGGCGAACACGGGGGTATGACCTCCGGGGACGGCGACGACGAGCGGGCAGGTACGGGTCGACCGGCCGGCCCGGCCGCGGCTCAGCCTAGCCGCCGACCGGTCAGTGAGCCGGGGACGATGACGCCGCGAGCAGCGCGTGGGGCCGAACGGCGGTGCCGGTCAGCGGCTCAGCCGAGCAGGCCGTCGACGAACGCCTCGGGCTCGAAGGGGGCCAGGTCGTCCGGTCCCTCTCCCAGGCCGACGAGCTTGACCGGCACGCCGAGCTCGCGCTGCACGGCGATGACGATGCCGCCCTTGGCGGTGCCGTCGAGCTTGGTGAGCACGATGCCGGTGATATCGACGACCTCCTTGAACACCCGCGCCTGCGCGAGCCCGTTCTGGCCGGTGGTGGCGTCGAGGACGAGCAGTACCTCGTCGACCGGGCACTGCTTCTCGACCACGCGCTTGACCTTGCCGAGCTCGTCCATCAGGCCGACCTTGGTCTGCAATCGGCCGGCGGTGTCGAGCAGCACGACGTCGGCCTCCAGCTCGGTGCCGGCCCGGACGGCCTCGTACGCGACGCTCGCCGGGTCGGCGCCCTCGCCGCCGCGGACGGTCACCACCCCGACCCGGTCTCCCCACGTCTGCAGCTGGTCGGCGGCGGCCGCCCGGAAGGTGTCGGCGGCGCCGAGGACAACGTCCTTGTCCTCGGCGACGAGCACCCGCGCCAGCTTTCCCACTGTGGTCGTCTTGCCGGTGCCGTTGACGCCCACCACGAGCACCACCGCCGGATGCAGCCCGCTGCGTGCGGTGCGCAGCCCGCGGTCCAGCGACGGGTCGACAGCGGTCACCAGCTCGTCCCGCACGATGTCCCGGACCTGCTGGGGGTCGCGCATGCCCGCGACCCGCACGCGGGTGCGCAGCCGGTCGACCAGCTCCTGAGTGGGCCCCACCCCCACATCGGCAAGCAGCAGGACGTCCTCGACCTCCTCCCAGGTGTCCTCGTCGATGGTGTCCCGGGACAGCAGCGTCAGCAGGCCCTGTCCCAGCGCGGTCTGTGAGCGGGCGAGGCGGCCGCGCAGCCGCACCAGCCGCCCGGCCGGTGGGGCCGGGCGTTCGAGCGGGGGGGCAACGACTCCGTCGAGCGGCTCGTCGGGCGGCGCCAGCGTGTCGACGCTGCGGGAGCCGCCCGCGGCTGTTCGATCGCCGTCGTCGAAATCGGCACCGGTGACGTCACCGGGGCGGATCTCTTCCGGCTGGCCGCGGCGGCGGCGTGGGACAACGTAGGCGAGGACGGCAAGGACGGCGATCAGCGCCAGGACGATGCCGAGAATCACGTACTCGGTCACGACAACCCATCCTCGCAGGCGGGGCAAGCCCCGGCGTCACCGGCGTAAGGCCGGTCTCACCTCCGCGGCGCGACGTCCGCAGCCGCGCTGCGGCGGCGCTGGGCAGCCGACGCGGGCCTGCGCCCGCCGCTGGTGACACGGTCGCGGCTCGCCCGAGCCACCGTGACGATGACGGCGAGCGCGAGCGCCATGGTGGCCAGCAGGACGACGACGAGCACGGTCATGCGGTCGCAACCTTCGCACGTGGGCGGGCGGGCCGACCCCGCACAGCCGGGCGCGGGTCGCCGTTCAACGGTACGACCGACCTGGGCCGAGCCCGCGTATCCCGCGCCGGGCGCGGGAGGTTGTCGCGTGGCTGCCCTCAGGCGGGCTGCGCCTCCCGCAGCCGCTGGCTGATCACGGTCGTGACGCCGTCGCCCCGCATCGACACGCCGTACAGCGCGTCCGCGATCTCCATCGTGCGCTTCTGGTGGGTGACGACGATGAGCTGGCTGGACTCGCGCAGCTCCGCGTAGATCTCCAGCAGCCGGCCGAGGTTGGTGTCGTCGAGCGCCGCCTCGACCTCGTCGAGAACGTAGAACGGGCTGGGACGGGCTCGAAATAACGCGATGAGGAACGCGACGGCCACGAGCGAGCGCTCACCGCCGGAGAGCAGCGAGAGCCGCTTGACCTTCTTGCCAGGAGGGCGCGCCTCCACGTCCACCCCGGTGACGAGCATGTCCTGCGGGTCAGTCAACAGGAGGCGGCCCTCCCCGCCGGGGAACAGCCGGGCAAAGACTCCCGCGAACTCGCGCGCCGTGTCCGCGTAGGCGGTGGCGAAAACCTCTTGCACGCGCTCGTCGACCTCCGCGACGATCTCGAGCAGGTCGCGGCGGGTCTGCCGCAGGTCCTCGAGCTGCTCGGCGAGGAAGCGCTGCCGTTCCGCCATGGCTGCGTACTCCTCCAGCGCCAGCGGGTTGACCCTGCCCAAGACGGCCAGTTGCCGCTCAGCGTCGTGGGCGCGGCGCTCCTGCTCGGCGCGAACAAACGGCCGCGCCGACGTCACCGCGGGAGGAGCCTGCTCCTCCGCTGCTGGCGCCGGGACGGGGACGTGCGGGCCCCACTCACGCACCAGGGCGTCAGCCTCGACGCCGTAATCCTCCAAGGCCTTGGCCACCAGCTGTTCGATCCGCAGTCGCTGCTCGGCCCGGACCAGCTCGTCGGCGTGGACGGAGGAGGTCAGCTCGTCGAGCTCGGCGGCGAGGGTCCGGGCCTGCTGGCGGACGTCGGTGGAGTCGTCCTCGTGCCGCTGCCTGTCCTGCTCAGCCTGTGCTCGCTCGCGTGCCGCCGCGTCCAGTGAGGCGGTGAGCCGATTGAGCGCCCGCTGCGCGCCGCGAGCCACTACCGCGGCGTGCGCTGCCTCGACCGCCTTGCTGGCCCGCCGCTGCGCTGCGCGGTCCCGCGCCTCCCGCTGGGCGGCCGCGGCGCGCTCCAGCCCCTCGGCGCGCCCGGCCAGCGCCCGCGCCCTCTCCTCCCCGGGACGTAGCGCGAGCCGGGCGTCCAGCTCGGACGCCCGGCACGCGCGCGCCCGCTCCACGAGCCGCTCGTGCTGGACGGTCGAGGGCTCGACATCCCGCGTACTGGTCTGCTCGGCAAGGCGCAGCCGGCTTTCGAGCGTCTCGAGCTCGGCGGCGGCTCGCTCGGCGGCAGCCGCGGCAGCCGCGTACCCGTCCCCGAGTCGTTCCGCCTCGGCGACGGCGGAGCGGACCACATGGCCGAGCTGCCCTAGTTGTTCGGCGACGGCGGACAGCTCGGCGTCTGACTCGTGCAGGCGGGCCAACGCGGCGGCGGCGTCCGCTGCGGCGGTCTCACGCTGGCGTTGCAGCTGCGCGGCCGCGAAACGGACCCGCTCGACCCGGTGGGCCGCCTGGGCGAGGTGCTGCGCGGTGTCCTCAGCGGCGGCCTGCACCTCGAGCCGACTCTGCGCGGAGTCCGAGCCGCCGCGCACCAGGTCCGCCCCGACGACGTCCCCGTCGCGGGTGGCCGCCACGACCCGTGGCAGCTGCTCGACGAGCGCGCGCGCGGCGGGAAGGTCGTCGACGAGTACGACGTGGTCCAGCATGCGAGCGAGCACCGGACGCAGCTGGGGTGGCGCCTCGACGCCGTCGACGGCGTAGCGGAGCCCGCCGGGCAGCACCGGCCACCCGACGTGCGCTGGCTCCTCCTCCCGCTCCTGTTCACCGGCGACGAGCAGGCCGGCGCGCCCCAGCCCCTCCTCGCGCAGCAGCCGTACGCAGTCAAGGGCGCTGCCGAGGGAGTCGACGGCGACCGCGTCCCCGGCCGCCCCGAGGGCGGCTGCCACCGCGGCCTCCGCGCCCGGCTCCACCGCCACCAGCGCCGCGAGCGACCCGACCACGCCGGGCAGCCGGTCACCTGCGGCGAGCACGGCGGCCGAGCCGTCGCGGCGGGCCAGCGCCAGCTCGAGCGCCTCCCGCCGGGCGGCCAGGGTGGCTCGTTCGCGCTCAGCGTCCCGTTCCTCCTGCTGGAGGGCCGACAGCTCGTCCTCGACGGCCGCGAGCGCGGCATGCGCCGCGTCGTGCTCGGTGTCGAGCCCCTCCTCCCCGGCCGACAGGCCGGCGATCCTCGTCTCGGCAGCGGTGAAGCGGCGGCGGGCGTCCGCGGCCCGTGCCAGTGCCTCCGCCCGGGCGCCGTCGAGGCGGTCGCGCTCCGCGACGGCGGCAGCAACCCGGCTGCGCAGGCCCGCGACCTGCCCGGTCAACCGAGCCAGGCCGGCACGCCGGTCGGCGGCGGCGGTGGTGAGAGCGGCAAGTCGAGCGGCCTCGGCGTCGGCGTCGCCTTCCGCCGCGGTGCGGGCGGCCACCGCACGCTCGAGCGCCGCGCGGTCGCGCTCAACCTGCGCGGCCAGCGCGCGTTCCTGGCTGCGGAAGGCCGCCGCCTCCTGGTCCAGGGTGTCCGGGTCACGACCTTCCGGTGTGGCACCCTCGGCCGCGACATCGGCGGCGGCGCGGGCGCGGACGTCGGCGAGCTCGGCCAGTCCGCGCAACCGCTCGCCGACACCGGTGAGGCTGTACCACGTCTCCGTCGCACCCGCCGCCCGCTCCGCCAGCGACCGGGCCAGCGCCTCCTGCTCCGACTCGCGCTGCCGGGCCTGTCGCAAAGCGGCGCTCACCTTCGCCTGTCGGGAACGCAGCTCCTCCTCCGCCGCGAGGTCTTGCTCCAGCGTGGTCTGCTGCTGGAGGAGGTCGTCGGCGAGCAGGCGCAGCCGGGCGTCGCGCAGGTCGGCTTGGATGCCGGCTGCCCGCTGGGCCACTTCCGCCTGGCGGCCCAACGGCTTGAGCTGACGACGCAGCTCGACGGTGAGGTCCTCCAGCCGGGTGAGGTTGACCTGCATCGCCTCCAGCTTGCGCAGCGCCTTGTCCTTGCGCTTGCGGTGCTTGAGGACGCCCGCAGCCTCCTCGACGAAGCCGCGGCGCTCCTCCGGGCTGGCGGCGAGGATCGCGTCGAGCTGCCCCTGGCCGACGACGACGTGCATCTCTCGCCCGATCCCCGAGTCGGCGAGCAGCTCCTGCACGTCCAGCAGCCGACAGGGCCGGCCGTTGATCGCGTACTCCGATCCGCCCGAGCGGAACATCGTGCGGGAGAGCGTGACCTCGGTGTAGTCCAGCGGCAGGGCACCGTCGGAGTTGTCGATGCTCAGCACGACCTCGGCGCGGCCCAGCGGCGGCCGGCCGGCAGTGCCGGCGAAGACGACGTCCTCCATCTTGGCGCCGCGCAGGTTCTTGGCGCCCTGCTCGCCCATCACCCAGGCGAGCGCGTCGACGACGTTGGACTTGCCCGACCCGTTCGGGCCGACGACGCAGGTGATCCCCGGCTCGAAGTGCAGCGTCGTGGACGAGGCGAAGGACTTGAAGCCGCGCAGCGTCAGGCTCTGCAGGTGCACCGGGCGGCTCTCTCGTCGGCGGCCGGGGAAGCGGGCCTCCCGAATCTATCCGCCGTTCCGACACGGCCCTGCCGACGCGCCGGAGGGGCCGTACGGATGTCCGTACGGCCCCTCCGGGCGGCGAGCAGGGAGCAGGCTCAGCTGGCGACAGGCCCCCTGCGGCGACGCATCGCCGCGCCGAGCAGCAGGGGCAGCGCCGCGGCGCCGGCCATCCCGGCGTAGAGCCGCATGCCGCCGATGGTGATCTCGTCGGCGGCGGCGTAGGAGGCCGCGGCGGGCTCGGCCGGGTAAGAGGCCGCGGCGGACACCGCCGGGCCGGAGTCCCACTGCGTGCCGGGCAGGTCAACGCGCAGCACGTCGATGCCCCGGACGAGGTCGGCGGTGTAGACGATGTTGGTCTGACCGACGACGCGCCCGTTGTCCCACCTGGGCACCCAGTAGGCGTCCCACACCTCGGAGAGTCCGGCGGTGAAGTAGCCGTACTGCTTGATGTTGCGGGGGTCGCGCACGTCGATCAGCCGCAGCCCGCCCTGGTAGAAGCCCTGAGCCAGGATCCCGCTGCGGTGGTAGTCGAACCAGTGCGCCGAGCAGAACGCGCTCTCCGGCGGCGTCAGGCCGGGGTCGGCCTCGGTGACCGGGTTGAAGCGGTCCAGCGGCACGATCCCGTCGAGCCCGCTCAGCTTGCGGACGTGCCAGGTCTGGATGCTGCCCGCGGTCGAGCAGTCGGTGTTCTCGTAGTCCTCTTCGGTGATGACCGCCACGTTGCCCTTGCGGATGCTGGGGGCCGTGAACGGCTGGAAGTTGCGCGCCGCCGGCCGGTCGGAGTTGTGGTGGATGAAGTCGTTCCACCCGTCCCCGGTGCCCTGAGCGTTCGTGTCGGTGACCACCCGGGGCTGCAGCGGGTCGGAGACGTCGAAGATCGCGGTGCCGGCTGAGCCGGTGTGCAGGCCGTAGCCGGCGGCGTCGAAGTTCCACTTGTGGCCGGCGCCGCGGGTGAAGATCTCACTGGGGCCAGCGGCCGGGGAGGCGAACGGCTGCGTCCCCGCCGTGTTCGGGTCGGAGTCGACCTCGCGGGGGTTGTCGATGTTGCGCAGGTCGATGATCGAGAAGTTGCCTCGGCTGCCGGCCGTGTACGCGAACCTGCAGTCGGTCTGCTGGACGCAGGCGACGGTGTGCGTGGAGGTGGTGACGCCCTTGAGGTTGGCCCGAACGTACGGCGCCTGTGGGTTCGTGACGTCGACCAACTTCATGTTGCCACCGAGCAGGTTCAGGTGGCTGGGGTCCGTTCCGGCGGAGTACAGGTCGACGCCGACGAGCACGAAGCGGGTGACCGCGCCGTTGCCGCGGCGCTCGCCGTAGTTCATCGCCTCGTTCTCGAAGTTCGCCAGCGGCAGTGTCCCCGTCAGCCGCGGCGCCAGCGGGTCGCTCACGTTGTAGACGCTGATGCCGTCGAGGCTCGAGACGTAGAAGAACGGCGCGCTGCGCGAGAAGACGCCGGCGATGGCCTGGGTGTCGGGGAACGTGTTGACGAGCTCGACGTTTGGGCTCATCGCGACCGGCACCGACGCACCGGCAAGGAACTGCTGCCGCGCCTGCGCGGTGTCGGCGGCGTGCTTGGGGTCGTCACCGTGGGAGAAGGCGGGCAGGGCACCGGTCACAGCGAGGGCGCCGGCGGCGGCGGTGGTGGCGGTGAGGCGGGCAAACCGGCGTGCGGAGCGGGTCATGCGTCCTCCGATTGGGTGGGCTTCGCGGAGTGTAGCCACAAGTGCGGTAAAGGTCACCGGATCGTCGCGGATTTCTTTGCCACAGCCGCGAGCCGCCTCCGAAGGGGTGGAGGCGGTGGTCCGCCTACACGAGGACGGGCTCGGGCTGGCGTACGTCGACGACGAGCGGCTCGTCCAGAACGGCGGCGGTGAGCGAGTCGTTGGCGCGTTGCAGCCGGCGGACCTCCGACTCGAGGTCGTCCACTCGCTGGCGCAGCCGCTGCACCTCGGAGATCAGCCGGGGGTCGGGTCCACCGACATGTCCGAGGAGCGCCTTGGCCATCGGTGGAGCCTCCACTTGTCGAACGTCGAGCACCGGGGCGACCAGCGGACCGCCAGCGGGGGGTGTCGCTCTCAGGGTGACACCGGGGCGCGCGGCGGTCAATGGGTCACGAATAGGTCACGACTAGGTTACGACAGCGGCGTCGTCAGCGGGTGTCGACCAGGACCCGCGCGGAACGACCGGTGCGGTACGCGTCCCCGCCGGGGACCACGACGCGCACCCGGTACAGCGTCGCGTAGTTGAGCCGGACCTCAGCGGTGGTGTGTCCCCGGCGCACCGGTGGCCGGGCGACCGAGACCCACCGGTCCTCGGCGTAGGACCACACCTGCACCTTGGCGTCGCGTCGTCCGACCCGCGGTGCCACGTCGGCGCTGAACCGTACGGTGGAGCCCGGCTCGGCCCGGCGCGCCGACGCGGTCGCGTCCACAGCCAGCGACACGTCGACCGCCGCTCGCCTGCGGATGTCCAGTGCGGAGGCGACCAGTTTGACCGGGCGGCGCACCCGGGTGGTCAGGACCACCCGCCCCTCGCTGTCGGTGACGCCCGTACGGGTGCCCAGCAGGGTGCCGTCCGCCGCCCGCTTGGCGAGGCTCACGGCGGTGCCCGCGGCGGGCGTGCCGTCGGCGTCCCAGACCCGCAGGGGTACGGGCACCCGGGACCCGAAGCGGACGACGTCCGGTGCGCGCATCACGATCCGCGGCTGCGTCCCATCCTCGGTCGCCGCCGCGCGGACGACGCGCCACACCCCCGGGTCCTCACCCCCGACCGCCCAGAACGACAGCCCGTGCAAGCCGTAGCGGTCGGCAAGCTCGAGCTTGGCCCGAACCGCCCGGGCGTTGTTGAACCAGATGACGCGCTCGCCGGCGCTCGTGCGATAGCGCAGGTACGGCGCCGCGTCCTCCGCGGACCATCCCCGTACTCCGTTGTACTGCTCCTCGATACGCAGGATGTCGGTGTGCAGCCGGGCAGTCGCCGTACGGTCGCCGTACAGCGGCCAGTCATAGCCGTAGAGCGGGACGCCGAGCGCCACCTTGCGGTGCGGGACCACGGAGACGGCGTACCGCACGACCTGCTCGGTCCACGGCAGCGGCGCGATGGCACCCGGCTCGCTGCCGCTCCAGTGGTAGTCGTAGGCCATGATGCGCAGTTGGTCGGCCGCACGACCCAGGGCCGCGTAGTCGTAGATGTAGTACGCGGAGGTGCTGGCGTCCGAGGTCTTCGCCGTCACCGTGATCGACAGCCGGGCGCCGATGGCGTGCAGCCGGTCGGCGAGCAGCCGCACGAAGGCCGAGAACCCGCTGCGGAAGGCCTGCCGTTGGTCGGACGACATCCCCGCGAAGGCCGCCCGCTCGTAGTCGAGGTCGATGCCGTCGAGCCCGTTGCGCTCGACCACGTCGACAATCGTGGCCGCGTGCGCCCGCCGGCGCTCGGGGTCGGAGAGGATGTCGAGCATCCCGTCACCGGTCGTGTCGTCGGTGACGGTCCCCAACACCCGAACGCCGCGGGCCTGCAAAGCCTGGACGTACGCGAGGTCGGGTGTCTTGTGGGCGTACACCCCCGTGGTGCTCGTCGCGTAGAACCAGAACGGCATGGCCTCGCGGAAGAGGTCGGCCTGCGCCAGCGCGCTGTCCTCGCCGGCGCTCGACCAGTAGGGGATCCAGGCGGAGACGAGGCGCCGGGGCGCATCCATCGGCCGTGCTGTGGCCGGGGCGCTCGCCAGGACGGGAAGGAGAACGACCGTCACGGTGAGGGCGGCGAGCAGGCAGCACCAGCGCTGCAGCGCGCGCGATAGCTTTCTCGGCGGGGGCACGTCCTGATTGTCGGCGCCCTGACCCCCGCGGTGAAGGGGAACGCCGAGAATGGCCGGGTCAGCGTGACCGGGTGATCGCGGAGCGGGTGACCTAGCCCGGGGCTAGCGGATGGCGATGTCGTCGTTGCCTGTGGTCGCCCCGCCGGGGACGGCGAGGTGCCAGCCGATCTTCGCCCAGCCGGCTGGCGCGCCCGCGGGGATCTCGATACGCATCGCGAAGGCCACCGTTTCTCCGGGCGCGATCCGGTCGACCGGGCCACAGTTGAGCGCCAACAAGTCCTCGACGTGGGTGTCGACGCCGCTCAGCAGCTGGCTGTAGCTGGGACAAGGGTCGAGGTCGATCGCGGTGGTGGTCGGGTTGGTCAGCTCAACGGTGTACTCGGTTGTCGCCCCGGGGCTGAAAGTGGTGGGCACCAGCATCCGAGCCTGTAACTTGGCGAGCGGATCCGATGACGGAGTCTCGCGTGTGTCGTACCACATGCTGACAGCGGGCGAACCGCAAGCCAGCGGTACGTAGGCGCCGTCCAACGTCACAGCGCCGTCCAGGTAAGGAGCGGTCAGCCGGATGGTGCGGGCGATCTCACCTCGCGCATCGCACGAAGCCGGCGCGGACACGTGGACAAACGCGGCCTCGCCCGGGTTCAGTGTGAGCGGCTGCAGGACACCATCGGCAAGACTCAGTTCGTCCCGTGCGACTGTCTGCGTACCCCCGTGCAAGAGGACGGCGGTCGGCGGAACAGCCAAAGCGCACGCGTGCCCAGATGAGTTCTCCAGGACGACGGCCTGCGTCGATTCGCCGTGCCACGCCCCGGTCCGACCAAGCGACACGGTGACTTCACCTCCGGCACAGGGGACGTCATCGACCACCGCTCTCTCAGCAGTCCCGATCTCAGCGGTCCACGGGACCGGACCAGTCGGGGCCGGCACTTGCCGAGCCACGTCTTTTCTCAGTCCCACCACGACGAACATCCCGCAAACGTGGTCCAAGGCGTTGGCCGTACAAATCTGGTAGCGACCGGGCGTGGTGGTGGGCGGCACGGTCAAGAAGTCCGGGCCCCTGCCGTGGACGCCGATATCGTCCCATCCACCCTCATTGTCGTCGACCGACCACCAGACGGGCTGCCCCTGCTGGTCCAACGCAGCGACCAAGTAATACTGCCGCTGCCAGGCGCCGTTCACCCATTTGGCCATTGAGAAGGCGACACCGCGCTGGTTACCAGGCTCGAAGGTCAGCGCGATCGTGGCCCCCGGACGAGCCGCGTTAGGGGTGACCTTGATACCCGTAGCGGAGGGTTCCGGCTTTGCGGAGGGTTCCAGCTTTGTCGGGAGGGCCACTACCCCGCTCGGTGCGGTGTCCGCAAACCCGCCCGCATCCCACAGTCTCGCAATCGCCGCAGCTCCACTGAGCACCAGCACCACCGCAACGAACGCCATCATCATCTGAGCAAAGTCCCTGGTGCGCTGTGCTCGCCGGAGCAGATCCTCGCTCGACCGGTGAGCGACTGGGATGCTCTCTCCTGCCTGGTGTAGCAGGTCGCGGGTCTGTGTCTCGTTCAGCATCAGTTACTCCGGTTACCGGTTGCGTCCAGTAGGTCTACATCAGCCGACAGTTGCGCCAACGCCCGTGACACACGGCTCTTAACGGTGCCTGCAGGGATATCCAGAGCCGAAGCAACCTGCCACTCGCTAAGGTCGGCAAAGAAGCGCAGCACCACCACAGCGCGGTGCTCGCGGCTGAGCCGTGACAGAGCTTGGCGCACTGTGGCGCTCAGCACGGCCGACTCAGCAGCGTCCGCCCCAACGGAGTCTGGCAGGTCGGCGGAGGGGCGCTCACCCCACCACCGCCGGCTGCGACTATCCCGCAGGCAGTTCACCAGGACCCGGTAGACGTAGGCGTCCACGTCTGAGGCCCGCAGCACTTTGTCCCAGGCGCGGTAGCAGCGGAGGAGAGTCGTCTGAGCGGCGTCCTCTGCCTGCTCATAGGAGCACCCCAGCAGCACAGCTGAGCGGACCAAGCCAGCCCGGCGTGCATCGACGTACGCCGAGAAGTCCTCGTCCCGGTCCACAGCGCACCCCCTTCGCACGCCGGTCAGCCGCCGCTACCCGTAAGACCGGCTGGCCCGCTGGTTCGGTTCCGCGAGCCAGCGGCGTTGACATGTGACCAAACGGTCACCTATGTTCGGCGGTGTGGACGAGGTGTTCAGGGCCCTCGCCGACCCGACGCGGCGGGACCTGCTCGACGAGCTCTTCCGTGAGGACGGGCAGACGTTGAGCGCCTTGGAGGAGCGCTTCGCGATGACGCGCTTCGGCGTGATGAAGCACCTGAAGCAGCTCGAGGAGGCGGGCCTGGTGGTCACCAAGCGCCGCGGCCGCCAAAAGCTCCACTTCCTCAACCCCGTCCCGATCCGGCTCGTCCACGACCGGTGGGTGAGCAAGTACGCCGAGCCCTGGGCGGCTGCGCTCAGCGGTCTCAAGAGCAGGCTGGAGAGGCCCATGGAGAAGGTCTTCGAGATCTACATCCGCACGACGCCCGAGCGCCTCTGGGAGGCGATCACCGACCCCGAGATCAGGAGCAAGTACAACTTCGGCACCCGGCTCAGCTCGGCCTGGACGCCCGGCTCCCACTTCGAGGTGAGCCACCCGAAGGCCGACGGGCTCCTCGGCGAGGGGGAGAACCTCGAGGTCGACCCTCCGCGCCGGTTGGTCCAGAGCATGGTTGCGCTCTGGAGCGACGAGGTGAAGAGCGAGGGCACCTCGCGGGTCACGTGGGAGATCGAGCAGGTCGGCGACTCCTGCCGGCTGACCGTGACCCACGACCAGCTGCGCGAGGGCGCGAACGAAGAGCTCTACGGCGGCTGGCCGATGATCCTCTCCGGGCTGAAGACCTGGCTCGAGACGGGACAGCGGCTCACCACACCGGGATCGCGGATGTACGGCTGAGCCCAGCCTGATCCGCTACCAGCGGGCTCGGCGCGGACGCGGCTGGCAGCGGGGGCAGGTGTAGGAGGAGCGACCCATGAACGGGTCGCGGCGGATCGGGGTGCCGCAGCGCGAGCAGGGCAGGCCGCGGCGCCCGTACGCCTGCAACGAGCGCTCGAACCATCCGCTGCGGCCGTCGACGTCGACGTACAGCGCGTCGAAGGAGGTGCCGCCCTGCGCCAGCGCCGCGGCCATCACGTCGTGAGCGGCGTGTAGCAGCCGCCGTCCCTCACCGCGGGTCAGCGTCTCCGTCGGACGGGCGAAGTGCAGTCGTGCCAGCCACAGCGCCTCGTCGGCGTAGATGTTGCCGACACCGGAGACCAGGGACTGGTCCAGCAGCGCCCGCTTGACACCGGTACGCCGGCGCCGCAGCGCGACGACGAAGCCGTCCTCGTCGAACGCTGGGTCGAGCGGGTCGCGAGCAATGTGGGCGATCTCTGCCGGCAGCACCGCCCCGCCGGGTGAGAGGGCGAGGCCACCGAAGGTGCGCTGGTCGACGAAGCGCAGCTCCGGGCCCCCGTCGGCGAACCGGACGCGTACCCGCAGGTGCGGCTGCGCCGGCATCGTGGACGGGCACATCAGCAGTTGCCCGCTCATGCCCAGGTGGGCGAGCAGCGCGTCACCGGAGTCCAGCGGCAGCCACAGGTACTTCCCGCGGCGGCAGGCAGCGGTAAACCGGCGGCCGGTCAGCCCCTGCGCGAAATGCAGGGCCCCCGGCAGGTGCCGGCGTACGGCTCGCGGGTGGCCCACCTCGACCTCGGCCAGCGGGCGGGCGAGCACGCCTCGCTCGAGCCCCCGCCGGACGACCTCGACCTCCGGCAGCTCCGGCACCTCAGGGACCGGGCAACGGACGGCGCTCGACCGGTCCGGTCGAGGCCGCCAGGGACGCCGAAAGCGCGGTCCACGACGACTCGGCAGCCTGCTGCTCGGCCTCCTTCTTGCTCCGCCCAACCCCCGAGCCGTACGGGCATCCGCCGATCGTCACGGTGGCGGTGAACATCTTCGCGTGGTCGGGCCCGCGCTCGCTCACCGAGTACTCCGGGACGCCGAGGGAGGCCCGGGCGGTGAGCTCCTGCAGGCTCGTCTTCCAGTCCAGCCCGGCCCCCAGCTCGACCGAGGCCTCGATCAGCCCGTCGAAGAGGCGGTGCACGAGGACGCCGGCCCGCTCGATGCCGTGATCGAGGTACACCGCCCCGATCAGGGCCTCCACAGTGTCGGCGAGGATCGAGGCCTTATTGGCCCCACCGGTGCCCTCTTCGCCGCGGCCCAGCCGGACGTGGCGGCCCACGTCGAGCCCGCGCCCCACATCGGCGAGGGCGCGCATGTTGACGACGGCTGCGCGCAGCTTGGCCAGCTGCCCCTCGGAAAAGTCGGGGTGGCGGTGGTACAGGGCGTCGGTGACGACGAGCCCCAGCACCGAGTCGCCGAGGAACTCCAGTCGCTCGTTGGTCGGCAGCCCACCGTTCTCGTAGGCGTAGGAGCGGTGCGTCAGCGCCCGCTGCAGCAGCTCCTGGTCGATCGCCAGCCCGAGCCGCGCCTCGAGCGCGGCGTACGGGGCAGGGCGATCCTCGTCCGGATCACTCTCGCCCTCCGGTGCCATCGCCGTCACGCACTCACCCGGACCAGGTCAGACGTCGGCGACCTTGCGGCCGTTGTACTCCTGGTACAGCGGTGTCCCGCGGGAGTCCTCGACAACGCGGGCCCGGTGGGACACCACCCAGGTCACCCGGCCGTTCTCGACCCGCTTTTGCACCTGTGGCAGCTTCGCCTTCCACTGCGAACGGCGGTGGCGGGTGTTGCTGCGCGACATCCTGCGCTTGGGGACGGCCACGCTCAGCTCTCCTCGGTGTGGTGATTGTTGCCGGGATGGGGGGGACGGGTGGGATCGGTGCCGCGGTCGGTGTGGGAGCCGACAGCAAGGGCTGGTTCGACCGGCGCGGCTGCCAGCAGTCCGGTCAGGGCTGCCCAACGGGAGTCGACGGTCGGGTGCTCGTGTTTCGGGTCGTCGGCCAGCCGGGCCCCGCACTGCGGACACAGCCCGGGACAGTCCGTACGGCACAGCGGGGCCAGTGGCAGCTCCAACACGACCGCGTCGCGCAGCGCCGGCTCCAGGTCGAGCAGGTCCCCCTCCAGACGCAGCTCCTCGCCGTCATCGCCGCCGGGACGGGCGCCGTGGCCGGCGTCCTCCTCGTCGGGGTAGACGTACAGCTCCTGGAGCGGAACCGCGACGAGGCGACGCAGGGGGTCCAGGCACCGCACGCACTCCCCGGCCAGCGACGCCCGCGCGGTGCCCGATACGAGCACACCCTCGACAACTGCCTCGAGCCGCAGGTCCAGCTCCAGGTCGGCGCCTTCGGGCACGCCGATCACCTGCAGCCCCAGGTCGGCGGGCGCCGGCACGCTGCGGCGCAACCTGCGCATGGACCCGGCACGGCGGCCCAGCTCGCGGGTGTCGATGACCAGCGGCGCGCGGGCATCGAGGGTGCTCACGGGAGTCCACTTCCTCGTCCGGGCAGGCCAATAGTGGCCTCGCATGAGGCCACCCCCAGGGTAACCGACGGTCGACGACCTGCCCCAATGCGCGGCAACGGCCGGTCCCCGGTCGCGGAATGTGGGGTTCGGCGACTCGGCCGTCGCGCCTCACTCGGCTGCGGAGCCCGACCCGCGGTCCTGGTTCTCCGGCGCCAGCTGGTCGTACGGGCTCGCGCCCTGGAGCCTGTCGCGGCCTTCCCGCACGCTCACCAGCAGCTTGCCGAGCACCAGCTCGAAGTTGGCGAGCTTGGCGTCGACGTAGTCGTCGATGTCCCTGCGCAACGCGTCCGCCTCGTCCCGGGCGGCCGTCACGATGGCACGGGCCTGCTCCAGCGCGGCGGCGTTGACCTGCGACCCGGACACGATGCGCTCCTGCTCGAGGTGCGCCTCGGCGACGATGCCCTCAGCCTCGGCGTAGGCCTCGTCGAGCACGCGCTCGCGCTCGGCGAGTAGCTGCGCAGCCTCTCCCAGACTGGTCGGGAGAAGGGAGCGGAGCTCGGCGAGCGAGTCGAGCAGCTCAGCGCGACTGACGACCGCCGCGCCGGACATGGGCATCGCGCGGGCCGTCTCGACGTACCGCACGATCTCGGCGAGCTTGTCCTGGACCTCCACCGGTCCTCCCTACACTCGATAGTGCATCCGCGGCGCAACCAGCGCTAGTGCACCCGCGGCGCAGCAACAGCCGCGGATCCACATGGCGGAACGGCCGCTGGGACGACCGGGGGCTCACGTGGATCACGGCCGGGTGACGTCCGTACGCCGCCTCAGGACGGCTGCGCGAGCCGCGCCGCGAGGCGGGGCAGCACCAGGTCGGGCACGAGCGCGGAGACGTCCCCCGCGTACGTCGCCACCTCTCGGACGAGGCTGGAGGAGAGGTAAGAGTAGTCGGGCTTCGTGGCGACGAAGAAGGTGTCCAGGCCGGAGAGCCGGTGGTTCATCTGGGCCATCTGCAGCTCGTAGTCGAAGTCGGTGACAGCGCGCAGGCCCTTGACGGCGACTGGGATGCCCCTGTCGCGACAGAAGTCGACGAGCAGTCCCTGGAACGACTCGACGGTGACGTTGGAGTAGCCCGCACAGACCTGGCGGAGCATCTCGATGCGCTCGTCAGTGGTGAACAGACTGCTCTTCTTGTCGTTGACGAGGACGGCGACCACGACCTCGTCGAAGAGCCGGGCGGCGCGAGAGATGACATCGAGGTGCCCGTTGGTCACCGGGTCGAAGGAGCCGGGGCAGACACAGCGGTGCACGCGATCCCCTTATTGATCATGCGTCTCGGCGACCGTACCAGAGGGTCGTTTCGCCGTAGCGGCGCTCGCGCACCGGCTCGTACCCCCGCGGCCAGGCCAGTCCCGCACTGCGGGTCGACCGCTCGACCACCACGAGCGCGCCCGGCTCCAGCCAGTCATGAGCGATTAGCGCTGTGAACATCGCGTGCAGCTCGTCGTCCGGCAGGTCGTACGGCGGGTCGGCGAAGGCGAGGCCGTACGGCTCCGCCGGCGCGGCGGCGAGCGTCCGCTGCACGGGAGCGTGCCGCACCTCAGCGCCCGGCAGCGCGGTTGCCTCGACGTTGGCGCGCAGCGTGCGCGCCGAGCGGGCGTCGGACTCGACCAGCAGCGCGTGGGCGGCGCCGCGGGACAGCGCCTCCAAGCCGACCGCACCGGATCCGGCGTACAGGTCAAGGACTCGGGTGCCGTGCAGATCGCCGAGCAGTGCGGTGACCGTCGAGAACAGGCCCTCACGGGCTCGGTCGGAGGTGGGGCGGGTGCCTCGGCCGGGCGGCACCGCGAGCCGGCGCCCGCCTGCCGTGCCCGCCACGATGCGGGTCACGCCGGTGCGGTCTGCATGAATCGCTGGCCTACGACTTCCCGCGAGCCCGTGGCGGCGGGGGCAAAGTATCTGCCGATGCCTCGGGGCACGCCTCGGTGATGCTGGCAGACATGTCCAAGGTGGCCGTGGCCAGGGACACCAACCCCAGCGTCACAGTCCTCACCGAACGCTATGCCGAGTTCGACCAGATCGGCCTGCGGGTGACGGCCAGGTATGACGCGGCCCCACTCCTGCCCGAAGCCATCGTGGTCCTGCGAGGGGTCAACGCGTGACGGCACTAGAGCCCTGGCCCAACATCCTGGACATGTCCACCGCCGTGGAGGCCACCACGTACGCCGTAGAGCGCAGCAGCGGCGAGCCCTTCGACAACGAGTCCCCAACCTGCGAACACGCTGCACAGGTGGTCTGGGCCTCATCTACGGCCAACTACGGGGACGCGTCCCCTATACCCGGTCCCGCATGACCTCATGGCCATCAACGTCTCGGCTGCCCTGCGCTGGTAGCTCCTGCTCACGTCCATGCACCCCCTGGCTGTCCGGGACGGCCTGGCCGAGGACGCCAACCCAGGCAACTTCTCGAACTTCAACCTATCCGAGTTGATCGTGCTGTGGAGGTACCGGGCGCGGACTGCCTGAGCGGCTATTAGTCTCTTCCTTAGTCAGGTCGATTGTCTGGCTGTTCGCAGGTGAGAGGAAGCAGCTCTCGGATGAATCTCTCGACGCCCGGTAGCCGGCTGTGAGTCGCCGCTGCATGAGGCAAGAGAGACACGTGGTAACGACGGTCCCTACAGGAGAACTTCACGAAGGGCCCGCTTACGCCGCGTATGACAAGGCCCGTGGTCCTACCTAGATCGATCCGCCGGACGAACTGTCCCGGTGTGCTTTTTGCTTGGGTACTGGTCTCGTACACCGTCACGTAGTCGCCTCTCCAGCTACCGCCGACGCGTGCGGCTCGATACTCGTGCTGAACGACACCGACGTCAACGGCGCCCACGCGGCGGAATGTCGCGATCAGGCGTCTCTCCCAGAAGGTGTCTTTTGGCGCAACAGTTGAGTCCGGGGTCGCCTGCGGGCCCTCGATGTTCGGGGTGGCAGGGGCAACCTTGCCCCCATCCTGTATTCGTAGCCCTCGGTCTCCTTGACCGCGGGGTACAGCCCCCCATCGCTGGTCGGTCCCACGAGGCCGGGTTGGTGGTCCGACGAGCAACCTGCCAGCGAGACCGACAGCGCGACCAACAGACCTGCGGTCCTGGATAGATCGAACATGCCCCTGATACGCCGCACCGACTCGATGGGTTCCCTCACGACGGTTCCTCTCCCGGCTGTCAGCGTCCTGCCCAACTGTCTCACGCTGCAATGGGGAGCCCCAGGACACAGCCGAGACACAGCAGCCCCCTGACCTGGCCGGACAAGTCGCCCCAGGTCAGGGGGCTCAAACTCCATCAACGATGGAACGTGCCGGTCAATCAAAGATGGAACGTAAGCGATCATGCAGGTCAGAGAGCCCCGCAATAGGCGTCATGCCTTGTCCAGATAGTCGGCGCGGTCGTCCTCCACGAGGGCGGCGACCTCTGCGGCCAGTGCGGGATTGGCGGTGAGGTCAGGGTCAACGGCGATGGCCGCCGTGGCCTCCTCCCGAGCGGAGGCGATGACGTCGGCGTCGCGGACCACAGACAGCAAGCGCAGGCTTGAGCGCCGGCCGGACTGCGCGGCCCCGAGCACGTCGCCCTCCCGCCGCTGCGCGAGATCCACCTCGGACAGCTCGAAGCCGTCGCGGGTGCTCGCCACGGCTTCAAGGCGCTGGCGAGCCGGCGTGCCTTCGGGCGCGTCGGTGACCAACAGGCACAGGCCGGGCAGGTTGCCCCGTCCGATCCGCCCGCGCAGCTGATGCAGCTGGGAGACCCCGAAGCGCTCGGCGTCCATCACCACCATCACCGTCGCGTCGGCGACATCAACACCCACCTCGACAACCGTCGTGGCGACCAGCACCGACACCTCACCGGCAGCGAACCGGCGCATCACGTCGTCCTTGACCTCCGCCGGCATGCGTCCGTGCAGCGTCTCGACCGCGAGGCCGGCCAGCGGGCCATCCCGTAGCAGCGCGGCGATTTCCAGCACCGCGAGCGGACGGCGAGCGCCCGGATCGGCCGCCTCCGCCACACCCTCCGCATCCGGCTCCATGCCCTCCCCCGGGCCGGCCATGTCGCCGCCGGCGCCGTCGCTGTCGTCGCCGGACCCGGGGTCGTCGCCGATCCGCGGGCACACGATGTACGCCCGGTGCCCGGCCTCGGCCTCCTCCCGGACCCGCTCCCACGCCCGGTCGAGGTAGTGCGGCTTCTCCCCCGCCGGCACCACGTGCGTCGCCACCTCTGCCCGGCCGCCCGGCAGCTCGGCCAGCGTCGAGGTCTCCAGGTCACCGAAGACCGTCATCGCCACGGTCCGCGGTATAGGGGTGGCCGTCATCACCAGAACGTGCGGCCTGGTGTCGGCCGGCCCCTTGGCCGTGAGGGCGGCGCGCTGCTCGACGCCGAAGCGGTGCTGCTCGTCCACGACGACCAGGCCCAGGTCAGCGAACGACACGTGCTCCTCGAGCAGGGCGTGGGTGCCGACGACGATGCCCGCCTCGCCGCTGGCGACGTCGAGCAGGGCGGGACGGCGTACGGCCGCCGGCTGCGAACCCGTCAGCAGGACCACCCGCGTCCCGATGTCGGCCCCACCCAGCAGGCCGCGCTCGGCCAGTGGGCCCAGCAACCCGGTGATGGATCGGTGGTGCTGCTGGGCGAGCACCTCGGTGGGAGCAAGCAGCGCGGCCTGGCCACCGGTGTCGACGACGCTGAGCATCGCCTGCAGCGCCACGACCGTCTTGCCCGAGCCGACCTCGCCCTGCAGGAGCCGGTGCATCGGGTGGTGTTCGGCGAGGTCGGCGGCGATCTCACTGCCGACGCGGCGTTGCCCTGCAGTGAGCTCGAAGGGCAGCTGCCGCTCAAAGGCCTCCCGCACCCCGCCGGGAAGCAGCGGGCGGGGGGTGGCGGGCAGCGCCGCGGCTGCTCGACGACGGCGGGCCAGCTCGACCTGCAGGACGAACGCCTCCTCGAAGCGCAGCCGCTCCCGGGCCCGTCGCTCCTCGACATGGTCGGCCGGGCGGTGGACGCTCTCGTACGCCTCCCGCAGGCCGAGCAGGCCGCGCCGGCGGCGCAGGTCCGCGGGCAACGGGTCGGGGACCGGGCCCAGGGTGTCGAGGATCATGCGCACGCACTGCGCCACCCGCCAGGACGCCAGCGCGCTCGTCGCCGCGTAGACGGGCAGCAGGCTCCCGGCGAACTCCTCGGCCTCGTCGCCGACGTGGACCTCGGGATTGGTGATCTGCACCTGGCGCTTGAACAGCTCGACCTTGCCTGAAAACAGCGCAGACCTGCCCGGGTGCAGCTTGTTCTCCAGCCACGGCTTGTTGAAGAACGTCAGCGTGAGCTGGCGCGGGCCGTCGCTGACCCGAACGTCGAGCTTGTGCAGCTTGGGCCGCAGCCGGCGCCCGCTCAGCGACTCCACCCGGGCCTGGATCGTGACCAGCTCACCCGGCCGCAGGTCGCGAAGGTCCGTCAGCTCGCCGCGGGCGTAGTACCGACGTGGGTAGTGACGCAGCAGGTCGTGCACGGTGTGCAGGTCGAGCCCGCTGGCCAGCACCCTGGCCGTCTTGTCACCGAGCACCGAGCGCAGCGGGGTGCCCGGCTCCATCACTCCACCCCGATGAGGAGGGGGTAGCGGGGCGGGCCTCCGCCGTACACCACGGTCTCCACCTCGGGCCGGGTGCTGCGTACATGTCGGGCCACAGCCGCGGACAGCCCCGAGTCCGGCGCCGCCCCCCCGCTCACCAGGGTGACCAGCTCACCACCACCGGCGAGCAGCCGGTCGACAACCTCGATCGCGGTCGCCGCCAGCTCCTTTCCGACCGTCACGAGGTCACCGTCCACCAGACCCAGCACGTCACCCGCCGCACAGCGGCCGGCCGCGGTGACGGCGTCGCGAGTGGCCACGGTGACCGCGCCGTGCCGGGTGTGCGCCGCCGCCGAGGTCATCGCGACCACGTCGTCGTCGAAGGAGCGGCCTGGCTCGTGCACGGCCAGCGCGGCGAGCCCCTGCACCTGCGCGCGGGTCGGCAGGACGGCCACGCGTACGCCCTCGTCGCGGGCCCGCTCCGCCGCCGCCTCGGCGACGGCGATGCCCTCACGGTCGTTGGGCAGGACGACGACCTCCACTGCACCGGTGCGGCGGATCGCGGCGAGCAGCTCGGCGGTGGAGGGATCACGCTCCGGCTCCCGCGCCACCACGAACGCCCCGGCACCGGAGAGCAGTTCGGCAATCCCCGAACTCGCCGCGACCGCGACGACTGCCCGGGTGCCGGCGGGAGCACGACGGTGCGAGCGGGCCGCCAGCTGGTCAACGAAGTGCACGACCCGGACCCGGTACGGCCGGCCGGCGCGCATCCCCGCCTCGAGGGCAGCTCCCACATCGTGCACGTGCGCGTGGACGTGCCAGAGCCGGTCGCCTCCGACGACGAGGACCGAGTCCCCGAGGCCGACCAGCGCCTTGCGCAGCGCCGGCACCCGCTCGTCGTCGGCCTCCAGCAGGTACATCACCTCGTACGCCGGACCGCCGGGGCGCAGGTCGAGACCGGCACTGGCCGGAAAGGGCAGCGCCGGCGGCCCGAGCCGGCGGGCTCGCACCGGGGGACGACGTCCACTGACGAGTGTGTCGACCGCCTCCAGCAGCACGGTGAGCCCGCGGCCCCCCGCGTCGACCACACCGGCCCGGGCGAGCACGTCCAGCTGCTGGGGGGTGCGGGCGAGCGCGACCCGGCCGGCGCGAGCGGCCGCGCGGGCGACCCCGGCGAGCGTCGCCCCGGCCCCACGAGCCCGCTGCACCCCCGCGTCGGCGGCTGCTCGGGCGACCGTGAGCATGGTGCCCTCGACTGGCTCCGCCACCGCGGCGTAGCCCTGTTCCGCGGAGCGGGCCAGCGCCGCCGCGAGGTGTCTCGGCCCGGGGGGCCCTGCGGACGGGACGCGCCCGTCGGCGGCCAGCCCCTCGGCCGCACCGCGCAACAGCTGGCTCAGGATCACGCCGGAGTTGCCGCGCGCCCCTAGCAGCGCTCCGCGAGCAGCTGCGTGCAGCACCCCGGCGACATCGTCCGGGCGGACGTCGGCCGCGCTGGCCGCCGCCGTCGCGGCCTCCATGGTCGACCAGAGGTTGGTCCCTGTGTCCGCGTCCGGCACCGGGTAGACGTTCAGCGCGTCGATCTCTTCCCGGGCTGCCGCCAGCCCGTCCAGCGACAGGCGGCACCAGCGGCGTACCGCTGCGGCGTCAAGCGTGCCGTCGAGAACGTCGCGCACCTCCGCCCCCTCCCGCGGCCCGCCGCGACGCAAACACCTTGATTGCCACCGCGACGCCTCTCGCGCTCGCGGCAGCGTAGCCAGCCGGCCACCGCGGGCTGAGTGGCGTGCGGGCCGGCGCCCCGACTACCCTGTCCCGGTCGTCGGGGCGTCGCCCCCGCTCACAACGCCGGACGGCCCGCGTCCGCGCACTTTTTCCAACCGTCATCCGCTGAGGAGAATCCCGTGGCTGCCACCTGTGACGTCTGTGGCAAAGGCCCGGGCTTCGGCAACAGCATCTCCCACTCGCACCGGCGCACCCGCCGGCGGTGGAACCCCAACATCCAGACGGTCCGCGCCGTTGTTGGCGGCACCCCCAAGCGGCTGAACGTGTGCACCTCCTGCCTCAAGGCTGGCAAGGTCACCCGCTGAGCCCGCCGCCCCCGTTCAAGGGGGTAGGCGCGACTCAGCGCTACCCACCGCCGGGCGCGCCCCGCGGCCCGAGCCGCCCCCGGCGTATGGGCGCAAGGGGCCCTTGCCCTCGATGTACGCGCCCAAGGGGCCCTTGCCCGCACTCCCAACCGCATCCAAGGGGCCCTTGGGTGCATGGGGGGCAGGACAGCGCGAGGAGATCCATCGCCACCGCGGCCAACGGTGGCCGCCTCCTCAGCGGAAGTGGGCGTGACCGGCCGGAGCGTCGTACGGCCGGCCGGCGACCGTCACGCCCTCCCCGGTGCCGACGACCCCCACCACGCGCCAGCGCAGCGGCAGTGCTACGCCGGCGGGAAAGCTCCCGGCGAGCGCGTAGTCGTCGCCTCCGGTGAGCACCCACTGCAGCGGGTCGGTGCCGACCGCGGCACCCACGTCACGCAGCGCCTGCGGCACCTCGAAGGCCTCGGGGTCGAGGTCGACCGCGACACCGCTGGCGGCCGCCACATGGCCGATGTCCTGCACTAGGCCGTCGGAGACGTCGACGAGCGCGCTCGCGCCCAGCGTCGCCGCCTCGGGGCCGGCGTCGTAGGCGACGTCCGGGCGGCGGTGGGCCTCGACGAGCACGCGCGGTGAGCGGAAGCCGCGGCCCAGCACGGCAAGTCCGGCCTCGGCCCAGCCGAGCCGTCCGCACACCGCCACGACGTCACCAGGCTGAGCTCCTGCACGAGTGAGAGGGGCGCGTCCCTCCAGGTCGCCCAGCGCGGTCACGGACACGAAGACGACATCCGCACGGGCGGTGTCGCCGCCGACCACCGAAGCGCCACCCAGCTCCGCCTCCTCACGCAAGCCATCGGCGAGCCGCAGCACCCAGCTCAGCGGCAGGTCCGGCGGTACGGCGAGCGCGACGAGCAGCGCCAGCGGACGGGCGCCCATGGCGGCGATGTCAGCGAGGTTGCGCGCGGCTGCCTTGCGTCCAACGTCGTACGGCTGAGACCAGTCGCGCCGGAAGTGTCGCCCCTCGACGAGCACATCGGTCGTCGCTACCACGCGACCGTCAGGTGCCGCGAGCACGGCTGCGTCGTCACCGGGCCCGATCAGCACCTCCGGACCCTGCGGGAGCCGCTCACTCACCGCGGCGATGAGCCCGAACTCCCCCGCCTCGGCCACTGTGCCCGTCATGCGCTACCCACCATGCGCTCCGCCTCCATGATCAGGTTGTAGCGTTTGCGCGACCGACCGACATCCTGCCCGGGAGGACGACCGTGGTGGTCCAGGCCTACATCCTCATCCAGACCGAGGTCGGCAAGGCGGCGGACGTGGCCCGGTCGATCGCCGAGATCGAGGGGGTGACGCAGGCGGAGGACGTCACCGGACCCTACGACGTCATCGTTCGGGCGGAGGCGCGCAACGTTGACGACCTCGGCAAGCTGGTCGTCGCCCGCGTCCAGGGCGTCGGCGGGATCACCCGGACGCTGACCTGCCCGGTCGTTCACCTCTGAGATCCACCCCACCCGCCAGCCCTAGCGGTCTCCGCCCGCGGAGGCGGGGTAGCCGGTCCGCCCTTGGACTGCCCGCAGCGTCCGGCCTGTCACTGCTGTTGCTGTGCGCGTGTGGGCAAGGCCCGGTGCGGGTCCAGCCGTACGAGCCGTCGGCCCGCACCGGTCAGGTGTGCTCCGCGCTGCTCGAGGTCCTGCCTGGCACGGTGCTCGACGCCGAGCGCAGAGCGGTCGAGCCAGCCGAGGTGCCCGCGGCCGCGTGGGGTTCGCCGCCGATCGTGTTGCGCTGCGGCGTCTCGAACCCGCCGCCGGGCGAGGCGCTTGTGGAGGTCGAGGGTGTGGCGTGGCTGCCGACTCCCGGCGAGGGCGGCTCTTTCCTCACCACGACCGACCGGGTCGTCAACGTCGAGGTGGCGGTGCCGGAGGCGTACGACCCACCCGCCAACGCCGTCGTCGACCTGGCGGCGGCGATCAAAGCGACCGTCCCGCGCCGCGACTAGCCGCCGTCGAGCGGGGCGAAGGTAGCGCCCCCGTCGGTGGAGTTCATGACAGCAGTGGTCGTAACGACGAGCACCCGTAGCGAGCCGTCGGCTGGGACGTCAGCGCCTACGGCCTGAGGCGCCCCGCCGATGTCAGCGCGGGTGGTCCAGGTCGCGCCGGAGTCGTTGCTGACCGCGACCGTGCCGTCGGGGGTCACGCCGACCACGGTGCTGGTGTCGGCCCAGTCCACGACCTGAAGCAGGGGTGCCCGGTTCACCGGGGACCAGTTGGCGCCGCCGTCGGTGGACCGGGCCGGGCCGGATGGGCTGGTAGCGAGCAGGATCTCCCCGTCGGGCGAGGCAGCCAGCGCGTACGGCTCCACGGGCGGGTCCAGCGTCGTCCAGGTCCTGCCGTCGGCGCTGCTGCGCAAGGTGCCGTCGAAACCGACGACTCCGGCGCCGGCGGCGGCGAGGGCGTGGAAGTCGGACTGGCCCTGGCGGGACAACGGTGACCAGGTCAGACCGCCGTCGCTGGACTCGATCAGCCCGACCGGCTCAGGGAGCTCGGTTCCGGGTCCGGGGTGTCCGGACGCGTAGAAGTGGTCCGGGCCGGCGACGGTGAAGCCCATCAGGTCGATGACCGGGCCGACGCGGGTGTGGCCGGACGCGTCGTAGCGGAAGAGCCCGTCATGGGTCGCCAGGTAAACCCGGCTGTCGGCGGGGTTGACGGCCACCCCGTGCACGTGAGGGCTGGGCAGGCCGCCGCTGGCGGTGTGACCGCCGGCGTTCTCGTGCTCACCGCCCTCAACGCCGCCGCTGTCCGAGGTCGCGGCGTCCGGACCGGCGTCCCGATCGGCGCAGCCGGCGAACAGGCCACCTGCGGCCAGCACAGTGACCAGGGCGAACCGGGTGCGGTAGCGCTGCTGGGCGGGGTGACTGGTCATGTTCCGGTTCTCGTCAATTGGCGCCTGGGAATCCAGGATCAGAGCGACTGCAGCAGCTGCTGCATCCGGTCAATCTCCTGGGCCTGGCTGGTCTCTATCTGCTCGGCCAGGGCGATGGCCTCGGGGTTCTCGCCTTCGGCTTGTTCGGTCTGAGCCATCTGGACCGCGCCGCGGTGGTGCTCGGTCATCATCTCCAGAAACGTCCGGTCGAAGGCAGCGCCTTCAGCCTGCGCGAGCTGTTGCATCTGCTCAGGGCTCATCATCCCCGGCATGTCCATGGCCTCCATGCCACCCATGTCACCGTGGTCCATGCCGGTGTCTCCGGGCACCTCCTCACCCCAGGTCTGCAGCCAGCTGCTCATGGCGTCGATCTCGGGGGCCTGCGCGGCCCGGATCTCCTCAGCGAGGGCCTGAATCTCAGGGTTCTGCGCGCGGTCGGCCGCAAGGTCGACCATCTCGATCGCACCGCGGTGGTGGACGATCATCTGCTGGGCGAACTCGACGTCCGGCGCGGCGTGAACCTCGCTGACCGTCGTAGCGGCGGTCGGCGTGCTGATGGTGTCGTTGGTGCCGCAGCCGGTCACGGCCAGGACGAACGTCAGGGCGCCGCCTGCTGCGGCACGGTGGAGCTGCTTCACGGAGTTTCTCCTGTACGGCTGAGAGTTGGGTGCTGTTAGTGGTGGTACTGGTGCACCACGGCATGACCCTTGCCGCGGCGAATCAAGGCGCGGTTGACCGGCACGGTGACCACGAATGCGACGCCCAGCGCGACTGTCAGCGCGCCCCAGAACAGCCAGCTGTCCAAGCCGACGTCCATCGCCCCCGGGATCAGGAGCATGATCGCGTTGTCGACGATCTCCATCACGGTGATGGAGACGGTGTCCGCGGCCAGGGCCACCCCCAGCGCTGCGCCCAGGGCCAATCCCGAGCGGAGCACGGGGACGATGGTGAAGGCGTAGCCGAAAAGGAACGCCAGGGCAACTGCCAAGGCGATCGTCGCCCCGTTGGACCAAGCCAGGTAGGTGCCGATGGCCAGGCCCAGAACCTCGCCAATGGCGCAGCCAGTGAGGCAGTGCGCCGTCGCGCTGACCGCCAACCGGTTGAGCTCTCGCCGCCCCTGCGGCGTATCCGGGGCGGCGCCGTGCCCGCCGTGCTGATGAGTGTTGTGACCGGCCATGGCCAGTCCTTCCTTCGAGGTGTCTCCGGAACCTCCGGCTGTCGCGCTCCCGAACGAGCATACCCCGCCGGGGTATTCCCCCAACGCGCACCAGGGCCGTACGCCCGTGCGACCTCTCGGCCGTAGCCAGCTCTAGCGCAGGCCGGTGCTCCGCGCCAGCGCCGTGCTCAACAGCCGGTCGACCAGCGCCGGATAGTCCAGCCCGCTGGCCGCCCACAGCCGGGGGAACATCGAGTGCGGGGTAAAGCCGGGCATCGTGTTGACCTCGTTGACCAGCAGGGACCCGTCCGCGCGCAGGAAGAAGTCGACGCGGGCGAGCCCCTCGCAGTCCAGCGCGGTGAACGCGGCGGCGGACAGCCGGCGGACCTCCTGCGCGATGTCCTCCGGTACGTCCGCCGGCACAGCCAGCGTCACGTGTTCCTCGTCGACGTACTTGGCGTCGAAGTCGTAGAACTCATGGGTGTCGTCCACGATGATCTCGCCGCACACGCTGGTCTGCGGTGGACCGTCACGGGAGCCCAGTACGGCGCACTCGATCTCGCGGCCGGCGACTGCCTCCTCGACAAGCACTTTGGGGTCGTGCTCGAGGGCCAGCTCGACCGCCCGGGCGAGGTCGTCAGGACCGCCGACCCGGCTGATCCCGATGCTCGATCCGCCCCTGGCCGGCTTGACGAAAACCGGCCAGCCGATGGAGGCGACCGAGGCGGCGACCGCTGAGCGGTCGCGCTCCCATTCCCCAGGGCGGACGACGACGTGGCGGCACACCAGCAACCCGGCGCCGGCGAGTACCACCTTCATGTAGTGCTTGTTCATGCCCACCGCGCTGGCGAGAACGCCCGAGCCGACGTAACGCACCCCGGCCATCTCGAGCAGGCCCTGGATCGTGCCGTCCTCTCCGTACGGCCCGTGCAGCAGCGGCAGCACTACGTCGACCTCGCCCAGGGCTCGCGGCACCTCGCCGGGCGCGGCGACGACGATCTCGCCCCGCGCGGTGGGATCGGTGGTGATGCTGAGTGCCGATCCACTCTCGGGCACCGCTGGCAACGTGCCGTCGGTGATGGCCAGCCGCGTCGGGTCATCGGCGGCGAGCACCCAGCGGCCCTGGCGGGTGATGCCGACCGGCACGACGTCGTACGCGTCCCGGTCGATGGCCCCCAGCACGCTGCCGGCGGTGACGCAGGAGATGGCGTGCTCGGGGCTTCGCCCACCGAAGACGACAGCGACCCGGGGTTTGCGGTGCTGAACGTCCATCGGCCCCGACCCTAGCGGCGGCCCAGCCTGCCGGCCCGCTCCGCCGCGGCCGGTCCGCTGACGGGTGCCCGTCGCTGGCAGGATCGCCCCCGTGCGCCCCGACCTCTCACCCTCGACCCTCGCCGTCGTCGCTGGTCGACCCGCGCCCGGCCCGGACGAGCCGCTCTCGCCGCCGGTCGTCCTGACCTCGACCTACCACGCCGGGGGTCCGCGCGGGTACGGCCGCTACGGCAACCCGACGTGGGAGGCGCTCGAGGAGGCCCTCGGCCTGCTCGAAGGCGGCCGGGCGCTGTCGTACGCCTCCGGCATGGCCGCGGTGTCCGCAGTGCTGGGCACGCTGCCCGTAGCGGCCAGCGTGGTCGCGCCGCGGCACGCCTACAGCCAGACGTTGGTACAGCTGGACGCCCTGGCCGGCAAGGGGGTGCTGAGCGTGCGGCGCGTCGACGTCGCGGACACGCCCGCGGTCGCCGCGGCAGTGCGTGGCGCTGCGTTGTTGTGGCTGGAGTCGCCGACCAACCCGATGCTCGAGGTCGCCGACATCCCGGCGTGCGCCCAGGCCGCACACGAGGCCGGTGCGGTCGTCGTCGTGGACAACACCTTCGCCACGCCGCTGGGCCAGCGGCCGCTCGACCTCGGCGCGGACGTCGTCGTGCACAGCGTGACCAAGTACCTCTCTGGGCACTCCGACCTGCTGCTCGGGGCGGCGGTGACCCGCTCGGACGAGCTGTACGAGGGCCTGCTGGCGGCGCGCTCGGGCGGTGGCGCGGTGCCCGGTCCGGTGGAGGCGTGGCTCGCGCTACGCGGCCTGCGGACCCTGCACCTGCGGGTCGAACGGGCGACCCACAACGCGGGGGTGCTGGCGCCGCGGCTGGCTGCCCACCCGGCCATCCAGCGGGTACGCTACCCCGGGCTGCCGACCGACCCGGGGCACGAGCGGGCGGCGGCGGCCATGCACGGCTTCGGGGCGATGATCGCCGTGGAGCTCGCCGACGCCGCGGCCGCGGACGCGTTTACCGGCTCGGTGCGCCTGTGGGTCCACGCCACCAGCCTCGGCGGGGTCGAGTCGCTGCTCGAGCGGCGCCGGCGCTGGCCCGCGGAGCCCCCGAGCGTCCCGGAGGGCCTCGTCCGGCTCTCGGTCGGCGTCGAGGACGTCGAGGACCTGTGGGCCGACTTGGTGATCGCGCTCCCCGACGGCTGACACCCGAGCCGTGCCTCACAACCGCTCGGACTTGGCGGCGCGGGTGACGATGCTGCGCAGCATCTCCTCCGCGGTCATCTCACCGCGCACGGCGTGCACCACGTACTCGACGATGGGCATGTCGACCCCGACGCGCTGGGCAAGCGCGAAGATCGGCTCGCAGGACCGAACCCCCTCGGCCACCTGCCGGGTCGAGGCGAGCACCTCGGCCACGCTCATGCCCTGCCCGAGCCGCTCACCGAAGCGGCGGTTGCGTGACAGCGGCGAGGAGCAGGTGGCGACCAGGTCACCGAGTCCGGCCAGCCCCGCGATCGTGAAGGGGTCGGCGCCCAGCGCCACCCCCAGCCGGGCGGTCTCCGCCAGCCCACGGGTGATGACGCTCGCCCGGGAGTTGTCGCCGAAGCCGAGCCCGGCGGCCATCCCGACCGCCAGCGCGATGACGTTCTTGACGGCTCCACCGAGCTCGCAGCCCACCACGTCACGGTTGGTGTAGGGGCGGAAGTAGGGCCCGTGACAGGCCTTTTGCATCTGTTCGGCCACGGACTCGTCGGTACTGGCGACGACGCTCGCCGCGGGTTGCCGGCGCGCGATCTCGCCGGCAAGGTTGGGTCCGGTCACGACGGCGACGCGGTCCTCCTCGACGCCCGCGACCTCTCGGATGACCTCGCTCATCCGCTTGGCGCTGCCCAGCTCCACGCCCTTCATCAGGCTGACGAGCACTGCGTCGCGGGGCAGCAGCGGCACCCAGGCGGAGAGGTTGTCACGCAACGTTTGCGACGGGACGGCGAGGACGACGAGGTCTGCACCGTCGAGCGCGAACCCAGGGTCGGGCGTCGACACCAGGCTTTCCGGGAGGGTGATACCGGGCAGGTAGTCGGGGTTCTCCCGCCTCGCCGTGATGGTGCGACAAAGCTCCTCGCGGCGCCCCCACAGCCGTACGTCGGTCCCCGCGTCGATGAGCACAACGGAGAAGGCGGTCCCCCACGACCCGGCACCGAGGACGGCGGCGCGCATCAGCGTGCCCCCTCGGGACATGCTGGGCGAGCGGCCGCGTACGGATCCGAGTCGGGGTCAGCCTTTCCGTTCGCGGCCGCGTCGGGAGCGGCGCGCGGGTCGTAGCGGACTTGGGGCGGCTGCTCGCCGCGGATCAGGGCGACCTGCGCGGTCACGGCGTCCATGATCCGTTCGGTCGCCTGCCGCAGGACGTCAGGAGTGGCGTCGCGACCACGGAGGTCGCCGAGGTCGACCGGCGGGCCGGCGTACACGTGGACGGTGGCCCGCGGCCACAGCCGCGGCCGGCGGGCGTACGGCGCGAGCACCTCCTGCACGCCCCAATGGCCGACGGGGACGACGTCGCACCCGGTGCTCAGCGCGACCCGCGCCGCCCCGGTCTTGCCGGTCATCGGCCACAGCCCCGGATCGCGGGTGATCGTGCCCTCGGGGTAAATCGTCACGCACTCACCGCGCTGCACGGCGTCGATGGCCGCGCGGAAGGCAAGCGCCGCGTCGCGGGACTCGCGGTAAACCGGGATCTGCGCGCAGCCGGAGATGATCCGGCCCAGCACAGGGAGGCGGAACAGGCTCGACTTCGCCAGGTAACGCGGGGGCCGCCCGTGGTCGTACAGGAAGTGCGCGACCGTCAGCGGGTCGAGGTAGGAGAGATGGTTGGTCACAACCACGACCCCGCCCGAGCGGGGCAGGTGGTGCGCGCCGCGCCAGTCCCGGCGCACCAGGGCGGACAGCAATGGGCGCAGCACGGTGGCGAGCAGGCGGTAGGTCAGGCCGAGCTGGATCTGCCCCACCTCACCCCTCCTCGTTGCTCGGCCGCCGGGTGCCTCAGTCTGGCCCCGGCGTCTGACCGGTGTCGAGCGTCCGACACCCCGGGTGGTGGCACGATCGGGGATGATGACCGAGCTCCCCGCCTCGTGGGTGCTCGTCGTACCGGTCAAGCACACTTCGGTCGCCAAGTCCCGCCTGGCCGGCATTGCCGGGGGACGGCGGGTGGAGCTGGCCCTGGCGATGGCCGCCGACACCGTCGCCGCAGCCGCGGCCTGCCCTCTCGTCACCAAGATCCTGGTCGTCACCGACGACGAGCTGGCCGCGAAGGAGCTGTCGGCACTCGGCGCCCAGGTGGTGCCCGACACCCCCGCCGCGGGGCTCAACCCGGCGCTGGCGCACGGGGCTGCGCTCGCCCGCCGCGCCCGCCCAGAAAGTCCCGTGGCTGCGCTGTCCTGCGACCTCCCCGCACTACGGCCGGCAGAGCTCGCGACGGCATTGCAGGCCGCCGGGGCGCATCCGACCGCGTTCGTCGCCGACACGGCGGGGACGGGCACGACGTTGTACGCCGCGGCCGCGCGGGCGGCCTTCGCCCCATGCTTCGGCGAGCGGTCACGCACCGCCCATGGCGCCGGTGGCGCCGTCGAGCTCGAGCTTGTCGACGTGGCCACGTTGCGCCGAGACGTCGACACCGAGGTCGACCTGTGGGACGCCGCCCGGCTGGGCCTAGGTGTCCGCACGGCGCGGATAGCCGCCGAGCTCGGCGCCGACAGCTAGTCGCCCATACTGGATCTGGGCCGTTCGGACAGACCGCTGGTGCGGCGGCCCGTCGCAACCGCCGCACACCGAGCGGTGATGGGGAAGGGAAGCGCAGATGCGAGTGGCTGCTGCACAGGCGCGACCGCACTGGCTCGACGCGGCCGCCACGACGCGCAAGGCGGTCACCTGGATCGAGGATGCGGCCGCCCGCGGCGTGCAACTGCTCGCCTTTCCCGAGACGTTCCTGTCGGGCTACCCGTTCTGGCTGGAGTTGACCGGCGGGGCGAGGTTCAACGACGACCGCCAAAAGCAGGCCTACGCGGCCTACCTCGAGGCGGCGGTTGAGCTGGACGGCCCGGAGCTGTCGACCCTGTGCGAGGCAGCGCGCGACCTGGACGTGTTCGTCTACATCGGTACGACGGAACGCGGGACCGGTTCGGCGCGCGGGACCGTCTTCTGCACGCTGATGGCCATCGACCCTGCGGCCGGTCTGGTGAGTGCACACCGCAAGCTGATGCCGACGTACGAGGAACGGCTCGTCTGGGGCCAGGGCGACGGCCACGGGCTGCGGGTGCACCAGATCGGCGGAGCTCGGGTCGGCGGGCTCAACTGCTGGGAGAACTGGATGCCACAGGCCCGGCATGCGTTGTACGCGCAGGGCGAGGACCTCCACGTCAGTGTGTGGCCGGGCAACCCGCGCAACACCGCGGACATCACCCGCTTCATCGCCGCGGAAGGGCGGAGCTGGTCGCTCGCTGCCAACGGGTTGCTCTCGCTGCAGGACGTACCCGCGAACTTCCCGATCCGCGACGAGCTCGAGGATGCAGGCGTCACCGACTACTGCCGCGGTGGGTCGGCCGTGGCCGCGCCCGACGGCAGCTGGCTCGTGGAGCCTGTGGTCGACGACGAGCGGCTGGTCGTCGCCGACTTGGACCTGGGCATGGTCGCCCGGGAACGGCAGAACTTCGATCCCACCGGCCACTACAGCCGTCCCGACGTCTTCCACGTCGAGGTCGACCGTCAGCGGAGAACCGCCGCCCACTTCTCCGACTGACCGCCGTCAGGGGGAGTGAGTGCGGCGGTGTAGCGAGGAGGGTGTCAGGACTTCTTGGCCGCGCGCTTTGTCGGCGTCTTCTTCGCCGTCGAGGTCGATGTCTTGCGCGCAGCCGCGGGGGTGCTGGACTTCGCGGTCTTCGTGGCCTTGCTGGCACTCGACCTGCTCGCGCTGGCCTTGCTCGCACTGGCCTTGCTCGCACTGGCCTTGCTCGCACTGGCCTTGGCGGCGCTTGCCTTGCTTGCGCTGGACTTGGCCGCGCCCTTGCGGGTGCCGTCGGCGGAGGCAGACTTCGTGGTGCCTGCGGTGGTCTTGCGTCCCGTAGCGCTCGACTTGGCCGCCCCCGTCGCCGCCGTGACCCTGGGCAGCTTCTTCTCGCCTGACACCACGGCCTTGAGTTCGGAGCCGGCCTTGAAGCGCGGAACGGCGGTCTTCTTGACGCGGACCCTTGCGCCGGTGGCGGGGTTGCGCGCGGTTCGCGCCGCCCGCGTGACCTTTTCGAAGGCACCGAAGCCGGTGATGCGCACCTTCTCACCCGAGACGACGGCGCGGGTGATGGTGTCGGTCACGGACTCGAGGGCGTGCTGGGCATCGCGCTTGCTGCCTTCGAAGCGCTTCGCGAGCTCCTCGATGAGCTGGGCCTTGTTCACTACTTCCCCTCCGGGGCGAGGCGGGTGGCCAGAGCGGCCTGCAGGCACGTTAGGGACTCGCGGAGCGCAACACAACGACCAGCGGCGAGAAATCGCGCTCTGTTGTGCGGGAGGAGGGCGACCGTAGTCTTGCGAAAGGAGCCGAGGAGCGAGCGGTGCAGCGACGCGCGAGACGATGGACACGGTGAGCGCAGGTCCGCAAGGCGCGAACGCGCCAGGGTCCCGGTCCGGTGTCACGGTCGCTGGCCGCTACGAGCTCAGCGGCGGCGACCCGTCCGCCGGTCCTGGCCTGCATCGCGCGTTCGACCTCATCCTGGTCAGAACCGTCCTCCTCGTCGTCGCGCCCGTCGCCGGACAGCGTGAGCAACGCATGGCCTTGGACCGGCTGCGCGAGCTGCAGGCCTCGGGTTGGGCTGGAATGCCGCATTTGTACGACGCCGGGGTCGGTGCGGGCACGGTGCATGCGGTCCTGCAACCGGTGGACGGCGCGCTGCTGCGCGACGCTCCGCCTCGTGAGTGGCGACAGGCGGTGGGAGTTGTGGCGACGCTGCTTGCCGCCTTGGCCGGGCTGCACTACCTCCGACAGGTGCACGGGTCGATATCCGAGTCCAGCGTCCTCGTCGGCGACGAAGGGATGAGCGTCCTGCCGCTGTCCGTGGCTGGTCCCGGGCACGCGACGGCGCCGGAGGACGACGTCCGCGACGCCCTGCTCTTGCTGGGCCGGCTGCTCGGTGACCGGCGCGCCTCGGTCGAAGCGCTCGACCTTGTGGCCCTCGCCGCGGATCCTGATGCGACGTTGCCCAGCGCCCGCGAGGCGGCGGACTGGCTGAGTGCGGCTACCGACGACACCGGACGCCCGACTCCCACCGTGCCGCTGGTGGCCCCCCCGGCGCAGAGCCCTCCCGCGCAGCGCGCTCCCGCTCCGGGTACCGAGGCGGCCAGCGAGTACGTGCGCCGCATGAGCGCGGGAAGCTCCCTGGAGCGTCAGCGGCTCGCGCAGCGGGACGCCCGTCCACTCGTCGCGGTGGGAGCCTCCAGCCTGCTGACGCAGTCGAACGTACGCCAGCGCCAGCTCGTCCGCGCTGCCGCGTTGGTGTGGACCGCGACCTTCGCCGGCGCCCTGCTCGGCTGGCTGCTGTGGTGGTTCACGGCCGCCCGCTAGCAGCCGCTCCCCGCCCGAATGACCACGTACACCATGCCGCCCCTGCCTTCACCCGGGCTGCGGACTAGGTGAGGGCAGGGCAAGCCTGGTGAGGGGCTGGACAACGACGCCGCCGCGCGCGCGGACAGCAGCTGCCAGCACCGCCGCTGATCGGCTCAGAGCGGGCGGCTCACAAGCCAGTGGTGACCGTATGGATCCACCAGCCGGCCCTGCCGCAGGCCCCAGGACTGGTCCTCGACCGGGAAGACTGCCCGACCGCCGGCGGCAACGGCCTGTTGGAACACCGCGTCTGGGTCGGACACGATTAGTTCGATCCGCACGGTCGTTCCGTTCAGGGTCTCGGGGCTGAACTGGTCGTAGTCCGGCGCCTCATCCGCGACGATGAAGGCGGCGCCGCCGATGGCCAGCTGGGCCACGATGTGACCCTGGTCGTCGGTGAACCTGCTGTGCTCCTGCGCGTCGAAGGCTGCCTGGTAGAAGGCAACGGCCTCCACATCGCGACGCACCGAGAGCAGCGGCACGATCGACGTCGTCACGGGTTCGGCGATCGGACCTGTTGAGGCCAGCATCGCGCCTCCTAGGTCCCTGTAGCCCCGACCGGATTCGAACCGGCGCTACCGCCTTGAGAGGGCGGCGTGCTAGGCCGCTACACAACGGGGCCGAGTGCGCGGAGCAGACTAGCGGAGGCTCGACGCCGCCTCCAAGCCGCGCCAGCTGGGGTACTAGGACTCGAACCTAGACTAACGGAGCCAGAATCCGTCGGGCTGCCAATTACCCCATACCCCACCGGCCGTCGGCCGCGGCCAGACGCTACCCGATGGCCGCCGGTGGCCTCCAACTCGGCGGGCCGGACAGCGCGGCAGCGGCGTACGGCGTCACGGTCGCGACCTCGCGCCGCCGGGCGAGCCGGTCGACGAGCAGCGCGAAGACCACCATCTGCGCGATGTCCAGGGCGGCCAGGGTCCACGGGATGTCCGACACCAGCAGCGCGTCGTCGGTCTGGTCGAACGCCGCCGCCACCAGGAACGTGACCACGTTGTTGACGGTGTGCAGCGCGATGGCCGCCTCCAGGCCGCCGGTACGCACCACCAGCCAGCAGGCGACGAGCCCGAAGGCGAAGCGGTCGAGGAACAGCGCGGGGTTCTGACCGCCGTGCGCCAAGGCGAACAGCAGCGAGGTCACCACCGCGCCCAACCAGGGCGTACGCACCCAGGCGCCGAGCACCTGGAATCCCAGCCCGCGGAAGGCGTACTCCTCACCGGCGGCCTGCAACGGCGTGGTGAGCAGCACAACGACCGCGAACGCGCCCCACTCAGCGAAGGAGACGGTGCCCACCGGCGCCACGCCCCCACCGTCGGTCGGGAGCAACAACCCGAGCACCCCGAAGAGCACGACCACCGCGAGCGCCAGCAGCAGGCAGCGGCCCAGCAGGCCCCAGCGCAGCCGACCGGTCACCGAGGCGAGCCATCCCGGTCGCAGCCCGGCGACGAGCGTGCCGAGCATCGCGGCCGGGATCGCGGCCGCCAGCGACAGGTTCGTCGACAGCAACAACGTCGGGGTGAGCTGCGCGACAAGCTCTTCCGGCTGCTCGGCGGCGATCAGCGCGTCCCACTCGACAGCCAGCCAGGGGATGAAGGCGAGCACCAGTCCGACGAGGTAGACGGGGATGGCGACCAGCAGGCCGAGCAGCGGCCGCCACCAGCTGTAGTCCCGGGTGCGCAGCAGCCGGTGGTACGGCTGCGGCTCGGCGTGCGGCGGCAGGCCCGGCGGCGGGACGGGCGGGTACGGGCCCCACCCCGGGGGGTACGGCTGTTGCGGATACGGCTGCTGCGGGTACGGGGCTGGTGGGTACGCCGGCGGCGGCTGCTGCGCGTATGACGGGGGCGGGTACGGCGCTGGTGGGTACGCCGGCGGCGGCTGCTGCGGGTACGGCGGTGGGTGGTGCGGGTTCACCTCGTACGGGTTGCCGCTCACGCGGCTTCCGCCCGGCTCAGGGCCGCGTCCAACCGCTTCAGCGTGCGCTCGCGGCCGAGCAGGGCCAGCGACTCGAATAACGGTGGGGAGACCCGGCGCCCGGTGACGGCGACCCGCACCGGTCCGAACGCGTGCTTGGGCTTGAGGCCAAGCCCGTCGACGAGCGCGTCGCGCAGCGCGGCCTCGATCGACGCCGTTTCCCACTTGTCCAGCTGCCGCAACGTCTCGGCCGCAGTGGCAAGTGTTGGTACGGCGTCGGGGCCGAGCAGGGCCGCCGCCTGCGGGTCGGGATCGAGCGACGGCTCGTCGACGAAGAGGAACCCGAGCATGCCGACGGCCTCGGACAGCACGCTCATCCTCTCCTGCACCAGCGGGGTTGCGGCACGCAGCAGCGCCCACTGCTCCTCGTCCGGCTGCTCCGGCAGCAACCCGGCTGCGGCGAGATGGGGCACCAGCCGCCGGGCCACGTCCTCGCTGTCCAGGCCACGCAGCCGTACACCGTTGATCGCCTCGCACTTGCGCACGTCGAACTGTGCAGGGTTGGGGTTGACCCGGTGGATGTCGAAGGCGGCGACCATCTCGTCGAGGGTGAAAATCTCCCGGTCGTCGCCGAAGGACCAGCCGAGCAGCGCCAGGTAGTTGAGCAGGCCCTCGGGCAGGAAGCCGCGCTCGCGGTACCACACCAGGGAGGCTTCCGGGTCGCGCTTGGACAGCTTGCGGTTGCCCCCACCCATGACGTACGGCAGGTGCCCGAAGCGCGGTAGTGGCCCGCTCGCCACCCCGATCTCGCGCAGCGCCTCATGCAAAGCGAGCTGGCGGGGCGTCGAGGAGAGCAGGTCCTCCCCCCGCAGCACGTGGGTGATGCGCATCAGTGCGTCGTCCACCGGGTTGACCAACGGGTAGAGCGGGTGGCCGTTGGCCCGCACCAGCACGTAATCGGGCACGTGCAGCGCGGCGAAGGAGATCTCGCCGCGGACCAGGTCGTCGAAGACCATGGCCCGGTCCGGCATCCGGAAGCGCAGCACCGGCTCGCGGCCCTGCCCGCGGTAGTCCGAGACCTGCGCCTCGCTCAGCTCCCGGCAGTGCCCGTCGTACCCGGGTGTGCGGCCCTCCAGCCGCGCCTGCTCGCGCCGCTCCTCCAGCTCCTCCTGCGTGCAGTAGCAGCGGTAGGCGTGGCCGCCCGCCTGCAGCTGGGCAGCGATGTCGGCGTAGACGTCGTAACGCAAGGACTGCCGGTACGGCCCGTACGGCCCCCCGACCTCTGGGCCTTCGTCCCAGTCGAATCCCAGCCAGCGCAGCGAGTCGAGCAGCGCGTCGTAGGACTCCTCGCTGTCGCGGGCGGCGTCGGTGTCCTCCACCCGGAAGACGAACGTGCCCCCGTGGTGGCGGGCGAAGGCCCAGTTGAACAACGCGGTGCGCACGTTGCCGACGTGCAGGTTGCCGGTGGGCGAGGGGCAGAAGCGCACCCGTACGTCCGCCGGCGCGACATCCCCGAGGACGGTCTCAGTCACGCTCGACCACCCGGTTGGTCAGGGTGCCGATGCCCTCGACGGACACGGCGACCTCGTCGCCGGCCAGGAGCGGGCCGACGCCGGCGGGGGTGCCGGTGAGGATCACGTCACCGGGCAGCAGCGTGAACGCCGCCGAGACGTACGCCACCAGCGCCGGGACGTCAAAGATCATCTGCTTTGTACGACCAGCCTGGCGCAGCTCGCCACCACACGTGCAGGTCACGGCGAGGTCGGTGGTGTCGAGCTCGGTCTCCACCCACGGGCCGAGCGGACAGAAGGAGTCGAACCCCTTGGCTCGCGCCCACTGGCCGTCGCTGCGCTGCAGGTCGCGCGCGGTCACGTCGTTGGCGCAGGTGTAGCCGAACACGACCTCGCTGACGCGCTCGACGGGCACGTCCTTGCAGAGCCGCCCGATGACGACGGCGAGCTCGGCCTCGTGGTGCACCTCCGCCGACTGGGCCGGCAACGCGACCGGGTCACCAGGCCCGACGACCGCGGTGTTGGGCTTGAGGAACAGCAGCGGCTCGGCCGGGACGTCCGCGGCCATCTCCGCCGCATGGTCGGCGTAGTTGCGCCCCACCCCGACGACCTTGCTGCGCGGGATGACCGGGGCGAGCAGGCGTACGTCGCCAGCGCCAGCCGCTCGCCGGTCAACTGCACCGATCGGTACAACGGATCGCCGTCGAGGACGGAGACGACCGCCTCCGCGCCCGGGCCGTCGGCGTCCCCCTCGACGATGCCGTAGCGGGGGTCGTCCCCCGTGGTGAACCGCGCGACCCGCACCCCGGGAGGCTACCGGCAGGCGTCACGGCGCCAGGCCGGTTACGACGCCGCTGCGGCTGGCGCCGGTGCGGCTCAGACGACGCGGTGCAGCCAGCCGTGGGTGTCCTCGACGCGGCCGTACTGGATGGCGACGAGCGCCTCCCGGATCTCCGCGGTGACCGGTCCAGCCGCTGCTCCGGCCATCGTCAGCTCGCCGCCGTCCCAGGCCAGCCGTCCGATCGGCGTGACGACGGCCGCGGTGCCGCAGGCGAAGACCTCGGTGATGCGGCCGCTCTGTACACCCTCGCGCCACTCGTCCACGTCGACCCCTCGCTCCTCGACCTTGTGCCCGCCCTCGGCTGCGAGCTCGAGGATCGACGCGCGGGTGATGCCTTCGAGGATCGTCCCGGACAGCTCCGGAGTGACGATCGAGCCGTCGTCGTACACGAAGTAGAGGTTCATGCCGCCGAGCTCCTCCACAAAGCGGTGCTCGGTCGCGTCCAGGAAGCAGACCTGGTCGCAACCGTTGGCGATCGCCTCCTGCTGCGCGACCAGGCTGGCCCCGTAGTTGCCGGCGCACTTGGCCGCTCCGGTCCCGCCGGGCGCCGCCCGCGTGTAGTCCTGCGACAACCAGATCGACACCGGGCTGAGCCCCTTGGAAAAGTAGGCACCGGCGGGTGAGGCGATGAGGCAGAACGTCACCTCCTTGGCCGGGCGCACCCCGAGGAAGCTCTCGGAGGCGAACATGAACGGCCGCAGGTACAGGCTCCGCTCGCCGCTGCCGTCGGGGACCCACTCCTGGTCGGTTGTGATGAGCAGGTCGAGAGCGGCGACGAAGTGGTCGACCGCCAGCTCGGGCAGCGCCATGCGCTGCGCGCTGCGCTGGAAGCGCGCGGCGTTGGCCTCGGGCCGAAAGGTCCAGATGGACCCGTCGGCATGCCGGTACGCCTTGAGCCCCTCGAAGATCGCCTGCGCGTAGTGGAACACCGCCGTCGCCGGGTCGAGGGCGAGCGCGGCGTACGGCCGTAGGCCGGCGTCGTGCCAGCCCGCGTCCGGGGTCCAGGTGGCGGTCACCATGTGGTCGGTGAACGTCACGCCGAAGCCGGGCGCGGCCAGCACGGCGTCCCGCTGCACGTCAGGGAGGCGACTCGCCGTGAGCGTCGTAGCGAACTCAAGGCGGTCCGGCGGGCTCGTCAAGGTGCCTCCGCGAGCAGCAGGGGGATCTGCCGCACGCTACCAGCGCCCGTGGAGACAGCCGGCGCCAGCGATGATCTAGAAGGCTCGGAGAACCGGGGTGAGGTCTTCCTCGTCAATGGCGGTGTGACCGGCCTTGGTCCCACTGAACCGGCTCACCGCTCGGAGGTCGATGTGCTGGGCGTGCAGTGCTCGCCGGGGGATGGTCACCACGGCACTAAGGGCCGTTGGCCGACTGGCCAGGAAGTGGCGATCCGGGTGAGCGCCCGAGGTGTGGTGGAGCGTGAAGGTCAGGCTGCCGTCGTCGCAGCCGAAGGCACCGACGATGTCGCCGAAATGTCCGTCAGCGCCCCGGTCAAAGTCCCACAGCAGGCCAGCCGAGTAAGCCTCACCGTTGTCCCCGAAGTTCTGGAGATAGGTGCAGCGCCACGTCTCAGCGGTGCGGATGCGCAATGTCGCCGTCCCGTCGCCGTTCAGCCGAAACCGCTCGTCAACGATGTCGAGCCTGTTCCCTACGTCCTCGGGGTCGGACGCCGACACGACCCGTTCGGTGCCGAGGGTTGCGGACGCCGGTAAAGCTGCCGCTGTGCCTGCCGCGCCGACCGTGGCGGCTGCCGCGAGCGCGACCATCCATCGCTTCATCAAGGACTCCTTGTCACCGTTGCACCGCCACGTCTCTGGCTGGCTGTCAACAGTCCATACGGAGGCCGAGCCGGCAACGTTGAATTCAGATGGCACGTACTTCGGCTTGCCGCCCGTATGCGCGACGCGACTTGTTCAGCCGCCTCCCCGGGCGGCTAGCCTGCGCGAGGCTGCGTCGCTCGTTGGGCCCGGATCTCGAGCCCGTCGAGCAGGTCGCGCGTGGCGGTAGCGATGGTGTCCACGGCGCGGTCAAAGGCCTCGGCGTTGTGTTGGGCCGGGGAGCGGAAGCCGCTCACCTTGCGGACGTACTGCAACGCGGCGGCACGCACGTCGTCCTCGGTGAGCTCGTCCACGTACGGCGCCCGCAAGGTCTTGATGCTGCGACACATGGCGGGAGCGTACGCCGACTGGTGCGGGTCACCGCGGGCCTGCGGCGAGCCACTGCTTGAAGGAGCGTCCGTCCACGGCGTTATCCGGAGTGCAGAGTGCCCCGGCAGTCAGTGGCCCACCGATTCGCCCCGGCAGCGGCAGCCGCACCACCCGCTTGCTGAGCCGCCGGGCTCGCGTCCACTCCTCGGCGAGCTCGCCGAGAGTTTGCACGCGGGGACCGCCGACCTCTGGCAGTCGTCCGCCCGCGGGTCGCTCGGCCGCGTCCGCCAGTCGCCGGGCGACGTCAGCGACATCCACGGGTTGGATGCGCACCGCCGTAGGCAGGGCCAGCACCGGAAGCCGCGCCGCTGCGCGAAACAGCTGGTCGATGAGGTCGTGGAACTGGGTGGCGCGCAACAACGACCATGGCGCGGGCCCGCTCTCGATCACCCGCTCCTGGCGCAGCTTGGCCCGGTAATAGGCATACGGGACCTGATCGATGCCGACGATCGAGATCCCGACGTAGTGGATCCCCCCGGCCGCTTGACAGGCCTCGAGCACGCGGCGGGTCCCATCGACCAGGACCGCGTCGAGCGCGGCACGCCGCGCGCTGCGTACGTTCGCCGCGTCGATCGCCGCGTCCACACCCTCGACCGCCCGACCCAGCCCAGCCCCGGTACTCAGGTCCACGCGGACCCAGCTCGGCTGGCCCTCAGTGGTCGGCCGAACCCGCCGCGACGCGGCCCGTACGCGGTGCCCCCGCTGCCCGAGCTCGGCGCTCACGCTCCGCCCCAGCGAGCCGGTGGCCCCCAGAACCAGCACGTCCACGATCGTCTCCTGACCTGTATCCCCCTGCCGTCTGCTGCACTGTCCCCCGCGTCGAGATGAAAGAGAAGAAGGACTGCCCGTGACATCTGCCCCGTGGCCACGTCGGATCGCCATTGGCTTGTTCGTCGCAACGGTCGGGCAACTCCTCGTGGGCACCTTCGTCCCCGGGCTGCCGCAGTTCTCCGGTAAGGGCTTCGGGGCGCGCCTGGTCGCCTATCCCCTGCTCATGCTGCTCGTCCCGGCGCTGTGGATGCTGCACCGGCGCGTCCGCCGTACGTCGGCGCCGCTGCCATGGGCTGGCTTCACGCTGATCATGGCGCCGTTCCTGATCGACGTGACGGGGAACACCGTGGATCTCTACGACACCGTCGTCTGGTGGGACGACGCCAACCACTTCGTCAACTGGTTCCTGCTCTGCGCCGGGATCGGCCTGCTGCTGCTCCGCGCCAACATCTCCCCGCCCTGGGTGATCGGTCTGCTTGTCACCGGCATCGGTGCGCTGCTGGCGATCGGTTGGGAGCTCGGCGAGTGGTACACGTTCATCCGCCACGGCACCGAGCTGGACACCGCCTACCAGGACACGCTGGGCGACGAGGCCCTCGGGACGCTCGGGGCGGGACTGGCCGGCCTGCTCGTAGCTCGCCTCTCCCGGCGGAGTGAGCCGGACGGATGACTGCCGTAACGTCGAGAGGGCCACGGCAAGGCGTACGGCAGCGAGGAGGAGATGGCGGTGCGCGAGCAGGATGTCTTCGTCATGGCCGACCACGCGCTGAAGAGCGTGATCGACCAGATCAGGGACGACCAATGGTCAATGGAGATGCCGGCTGACTTCGCCATGCACCAGCAGGATCGCAAAGTGACGCTGCGCGACGTCGTCAACTACCACGCGTACGACGACGCCTGGGTGCCCGACATGCTGGCCGGTCGGACGATGGACGAGGTTGGCAAGGACGCGTACTCCGGTGACCTGCTCGGCGAGGACCCGAAGGGAAACTTCGCCGCCCTCGTCGAGAAGGCCTGCGCGGCGGCCAGCGCCCTGGACGCCCCGGACCGTACGGTGCACTGCTCGTTCGGCGACTTCCCCGCTCGGGAGTACTTGTGGCAGGTCACCGGCTTCCGCGGCCTGCGTGCCCATGACATCGCCAAGGTCATCGGTGCGAGCACGAAGCTGCCGGACGACCTCGTGCAGGGGCTGTGGGAGGAGATCGAGCCGCATGCCGAGGAGTGGCGCCAGATCGGAGTCTTCGGACCCGCGGTCGAGGTGCCGGCCGACGCGTCGCTGCAGGACAGGCTGCTTGGGCTGACCGGCCGGGAGCCGGACTTCTTTCAGTAAGGAAACGCCGGGGTCAGCCGAGCCAGCCGGGGTCGGCTGGCACGTCCACGGCGTGTTCTTGCAGCGCCTCGAGCGGGACGACCTCGAGGGCGCGGGCGTGCGTCGCGGCGAGCACCACCGGTGCCGCCACACCGGCCTGGTAGGCCTGCAGCCAGCGCACCGCGACAACGCACCAGCGGTCCCCGGGTCGCAGCCCCGGGAAGCGGTACTCCGGCCGAGGGTGCTGAGGTCGTTGCCGACCCGCTGCTGGTGGGCCAGGAACTCCGCGGTAACGACCGCGCACACGGTGTGGCTGCCGAGGTCCTGCGGTCCGGTCCGGCAGTGCCCGTCCCGGTAGAAGCCGGTCACCGGGTCGCTGCCGCAGGCGTCTAACGCCCCGCCGAGCACGTTCTGGTCTGCTGTCACGAGGGACAGCCTGGCATCTACCGGATCAGCCGGCGGGACAGCACGCGTACGTCGTCCGCGCCGTAGCCCAGCCGCTGGTAGAAGCCGACCGCGACCTCGTTGCTGCCGCGCACCATCACGTTGATCTTCGGGACTCCCCGGTCCAGCAGCCACAGCTCGCAGGCCGCCATCAGCTGCGAGCCGTAACCGCGGTGCTGGCGCTCCGGGCTCACCGCCAGGTAGTACACCCAGCCCCGGTGGCCGTCGTGCCCCACCATCGCCGTCGCTATAAGCGCCTCGTCGTCCAGGCCAGCCAGCACCGTCGACTCCGCGCCGTCGAGGGCTCGACGCAGGTCGGCCTCGGGGTCGTTCCACGGCCGGGTCAGACCCACCTCATGCCACAGGGCGATCGCGGCGGGGTGCAGGTGCTGGGGCAGGACCTCGACGCGCACTCGCCGATCATGCCGTCCAGGCCGTAGCCGTGAGGGGAGGGCTGTCGGGAACCCTGCAGAAGCCCAAGCACTCGTCTCGGCGTTACGGCTACTTGGCCAACGCGCGTCGAACCTTTCGCCGCCCTCGTACGGCCAACTCGGCCAGATCCTCGGGTCGATCAGTCATAGGCCCTTCAGGGCTTCTGCCTTCGACATGAGCGCGCGGGCCGTCAGGAGCTCGGCCGGATCCCGCGGCAGCAGAACTTGAACTTAAGCCCACTCCCACAATCGCATGCACGGTAAGAACCCGCCGAGTAGCCGTGGGTAGCTGAGGGGTCAGCGGCAGCGCTGGGCACGAAGTCGGTCAGTAGTGCGCCGCGGGACACCACGACCGTTCTGGAAGGGTGCTCCGGAATGCCCCAAAAGTCGGATGGCTCGGTCGAGCCCGCGACCGCCTGCACACCGGACACTTCATGGGCAACTGACCTGTTGTGGCGCACAAGGGCGCTCCATATGGAGCGACTACCCGTGACGTTGCGTCGTTGCATCCATCCTTCGATCGCTGTCTTGGTTGCGCCCGCCACGACACCCAAGCCGCTAGTTCCGGCAGCCAGATCGACCGCGAGGCCGGAAAGCAGGTTGAACCCAGAACCGGTGAGGCTAATCCCAACTCTGTCTAGTACGCCGCGGTCCACTGCGGCCGCCGCTTGGCGGATTCTAGGCGCCAAGAGAGCTTGCTCCTGATCGGCGATGTAGGCCGCGACTTCCGACTCGCCTGCCTCGACCGGCGCGCCTGCATACGTCTGATGTAGTTCGGCTCGAAAGGAGGCGAAGTTGTCGTCGTCTCGCAGCTTGGCAATGAGGGAAGGTGTGAGCCCCGAGAATATCGGCAATTCTGACCGCAGCAGTGTCTGAGCGACACGTATGGAGGGCGACAGGTTCTCGCCTAGGCCTTCCGAGCACAGGTGCACTTCATGTCGGAAGGGCGCTATGTACACGGCACCCTGGCTGTGTGCAAACGCATATTCTCTCGCGAAGTGCAGCAAGCCATCGTCGATTGCCCGTTTGAGCTGCGGCTCGCGCTCGCCACCGACGAAGGTGAACATCCCGCGCACGTTGTCCTCCACGGCTACCTCGGGCGGCGAGAATTCGCGCGTGTAGCCGACAGGGTCGGAAGCAAGTCGCTGACTTAGCGACCGTTGCAAATCCATGATCTCCGTCGCGTTCCCCCGAAAGAATCGTTCGCCTGGCACCAGTCGAACAATGCCAGCAGCAATCAATGGCCGCAACGCGAGCAGGGAGGGTAGCACGTTCACCAAGAAGGCACGCGTGGCGGCTACATTAGGTGTCCCGTCCTGCGCCAGGTATCCTGGGCGGGCTGCCATCTTGTGGCTTATGTGATACTGATCGTCCGAAAACCAGTCCACAACGGGATCCTTCACCAGCACCTGGCCCGAATAGAGCAACTGCGACAGGACCAGGTCCCCATGGACGGCCCAGAAGTTCGCAGAAGGCCAACCCCCCAGATAAGCTGGCGGTGTTGTGCCGTCCAGAGCTGGTGGTAACTCGCTGTCGGCAAAACGACGGACTTCATCACCAAATTCGTAGAGTACTCGACCCGGAAGAGTACGGAAGTCGAGGCGGTCCTCTCGCACAAAAAAGTTGTCGAGGACGTCGAGAACCGTGGCGTCGGGCGCATGCAACTGATCCCCTAGATCACTGGGCCAATTCAGGACCGAGCCTACTGGAAAAGTTCGGCACGGGGCGGTTCCTCCCGCCGTCGTGCGGCTCCCCGGGGGAGTCCGACGACTCGTCGAGCCGGCTACGCACTCGCGTACCAGAGTGCTGAGACTGGTCACCACCGCTGCGCGGTGTCAGCTTGGGTGCTGACTCGGCTACTCAGCGAACCATGTGTGATCTCTTTGAGCACCCCACGCATCGCCGCCCTGACCGTTTCCCCGACGACTTGGGGACCAGTACTTCCGCCGCCTTCGGGCGCGGCCGCAGCCGCCAGCGCCGGCAGGCAGGACAGGGAGGCGACCTCCGGCTGGTGTCCAGCCTCGACCAGGATCTGCACCCCGGCCCGCAGCAGTTCCTGGACGCCTCCGCGCACCGCCAGCTCGGCGAACAGGCGGGTCACCGCCTCCTCGGCGAAGGTGGTGCGGATGGCTCCGGCCCGGGTGCCGCCGAGCGCTCGGGCGTACGACAGCGTCAGCGGCCACGCCGACCCGCTGGCGTCCTGCTCGACCGCCACCAGCACCGGCACCCCACGCCCGGCGGTGAACTCGGCGCGCAGCAGCTCGCCGGGTGCCCTCGCCGCAACCAGGCAGACGTCGACTCCCGCGAGGGGCGTGATGTCGCCGGAGCAGATCGCGGACGCGTCCCCGAAGAGGAGAGTGTCCCCGGCGACCAGGTTGGGCTCGATCGCCTCGGTGTACAGCTCCCGCTGGACCTGGTCGGGGGCGAGTACGACGATGAGGTCGGCCTCTTCGCAGGCCTCGTACGGCGTGACGACGCGCAGCCCCTCGGCCTCGGCGCCCGGCCGGTTCGGCGAGGACTCCGGCAAGCCGACGCGTACGTCGACCCCGGAATCGCGCAGCGTCAGCGCGTGGGCCTCGCCGGCGTCCCCATAGCCCAGCACGGCCACGTGGCGCGACTGAACCACGGACAGGTCGGCGTCGTCGTCGTGGAACACCTCGGCCAAGGGTCTTCCTCTCCTGGCGCGACCTGATACTGACCTCGGCCACGCGCCGGATGCCGCTCGGGCAGTCGCGTCGCTCGACGGCGCTGGACCTTATCCCGCTCCGCGAGGGAACCAGAGGCGCGCCCTGATCGTCGGGCTCTCGTGCCGCCAAGCCCTGGAAGCCACCCGAGTCTCCGCTCGCGGGGGTCGAGGCTGGCCGCCGCTGCCGTCTGCGCCGGGCTCGCGATCATCGCCGCTGGCTGCTCCGCCGCCGACCCCCCCGTCACCGCACCGGACCCGTCAGCACCGATCTCAACCGGGACGACGACGCCACCGGGCACCCCCGGACCCGACTCGACGCCGACCTCCACCCCACCGAGCGGCAACGGCACCCCCTCTCCCAGCCCGTCAGCGAAGTCGCTGGGGGTCGTGCCCGCCCGAGTCAGCCTCGTCGCGAGCGGGCTGTCGGTCCCCTGGGGCCTGGCGTTCCTGCCCGACGGCTCAGCGCTGGTGTCAGAGCGCAACAGCGCCCTGATCAAGCGGGTTACGGCCGAAGGACGAGTCACCACCGTCGGGCAGGTCCCCGGCGTGGTTCCCGAAGGCGAAGGCGGCCTGCTCGGCATCGCGGTAGCGCCGACGTTCGGGCAGGACCGCTGGGTCTACGCGTACTTCTCCGCCGCCGAGGACAACCGGATCGTCCGCATGCGCTACGCCGGTGACGACCTTGGCGAGCCGCAGGTCGTCCTTGACGGCATCCCCCGCTCCTCGATCCACAACGGTGGGCGGCTGCGCTTCGGTCCGGACGGCATGCTGTACGCGGGCACCGGCGACGCGGCGGACGGGGAGAACGCCGCCGACCGCGACTCCCTCGGCGGCAAGATCCTGCGCATCGCACCGGACGGGTCCGTACCGGAGGACAACCCCTTCGGCACCCCGGTGTGGTCGTACGGGCACCGCAACGTGCAAGGGCTCGCGTTCGACGCGGACGGCCGGCTGTGGGCCAGCGAGTTCGGGCAGGAGACCTGGGACGAGCTCAACCTCATCGAGCGGGGTGCCGACTACGGCTGGCCCGCGGCGGAGGGGCGCGCGGGCATCGACGGCCTTGTCGACCCGGTACGGCAGTGGAGCCCCGCTGTCGCCTCGCCCAGCGGTGTCACGTGGATCCGGGACACCGTCCTCATGGGCGCCCTGCGCGGAAGCCGGCTGTGGGCGATCCCGGTGCCCGGGGGCGAGGCGGCGGAGCCGATGGACTTCCTCAGCGGGAAGTACGGGCGTCTACGGACCGTCGAAGTCGCCCCGGACGGGTCGCTGTGGGTGACCACCAGCAACACCGATGGGTACGGCGACCCCCGGCCCGGCGACGACCGGATCCTGCGCGTCACTCTGCGGCCCGCGGGCTGACAGCCCGCCGAGCTGGACAGCCCGCGAGCTGGACAGCCGGAGCGCCCTGCCCACAGCGCCGATGAGCCCTACCGGGTGCCAACGAGCGGTCACCGCCGCTCGTACGGTTCCGCCGGGCCGCGGACGACATTCAGCAGCGGCTGCCCTCCGGCGAACCGCTCAAGCTGCTCGCGGATCAGTCGCAGAGCTCGGGGAAGGAAGGCCGAGCTGTTGCCGCCGACGTGCGGGGTGAGCAGCACGCCGGGCGTCGTCCAGATCGGGTGCTCGGGCGGCGGCGGCTCGGGATCGGTGACGTCGAGAGCGGCCCGTAGGCGCCCGGAGGCGCACTCAGCCACCAGCGCGTCGGTGTCCACGACGCCGCCGCGCGAGACGTTGACCAGCAGGGCGCCGTCAGGCATCCGGGAGAGGAAGGCCGCGTCCACCAGGCCGCGGGTGCTCTCGCTCAGCGGCACCGTGAGCACCACCACGTCGGCCTGCGCCAGCAGCTCGGGGAGCGCCTCGGGTCCGGCGACGCCGTCCCGTGCCCGGCTGGCCGTACGGACGACGTCACACTCGAACGGTCGCAGCCGCTGCTCCACGGCGACGCCGATCGAGCCGTAACCCACGAGCAGCACTGTCCGGTCGGCGAGGGAGTCGTAGCGCCCGTGGATCCAGGTTCGCCTGTCCTGGGCACGCACGAACTCCGGGATGCCACGCAGGGAGGCCAGGATCAAGGCGGTGGCGAGCTCGGCGGTGCTGGCGTCGTGGACACCGCGGGCGTTGCACAACATCACGCCGTCGGGCACGTACGGCAGCGCATGCTCCACCCCGGCGGTGAGCGTCTGCAGCACGCGCAGCTTCGGCATGCTGGCGATGAGCTCGAGCGGTGGGGTGCCGAACTCGTACGGCGCGACGTAGAGCTCCACCTCGGTGATGGATGGCGGTGGGTCCGTAGTGCCGTCGTACACGTCGATCCGCAACGACTCGGGCAGGCCGGCCAGCGCGCATTCCGGTGGATACGGCAGCCACACCCTCACGGGTCAAGGATCCTAGGGCGGTCGATGATCTGGGCCGGTCGGGGAGATCGTCGGGTAGCGCCAAGCGCTGAGCCATGCCCGGTGCGCCTACCCGACGATCTACCCAATCCCGGAGCCAAGGGCTCATCAGCCGAGTCGCTGAGAGTCGGCGAAACCGTTGTGGACAAAGGATTCCGGGGCACTGGTGTTGTCGGTGCCGGCCGCTACGGTCGGGTCATGTCCAGCAGCCTGGCGCAGCGGCCGACGCATCCGATGGTGGACGCGCTCGCTGCCGCGGGGGCGCTGCTGGATGATGCGCTGGACGGAAACGCGTGGTCCCCTCTCCGATGACGACCTGGCCGACCTGCTGGTCGCGCAGGCCGAGATCGAGGCCAAGGCGGCCGCTGTCGGGCTGCAGCTGACCCGGGATGGCCGACGCCCGCGACCTCGGCGTGCGCCACGGCGCCACCTCCACGCCCGGGTGGCTGCGGGAGCGGCTGCGGCTGCGCCCGGCAGACGCCAAACGCCGGGTGCAGCTTCAGCCGCGCTCGACGGTGAGCTCACCGCGACCGGGGACGCCCTGCGCAGCGGCGCGATCTCCATCGACGCGGCGACGGTCATCCACCGGGCCGTCACCGACCTTCCGGTCGACTCACCGGCGCGCGGACAGGCCGAGGCCTTCCTGCTCGAGCAGGCCGCCGTGCACGGCCCCGACGGCCTAGCCCGACTCGGCACCCGCCTGCTGCACGTGGTCGACCCGGAACGACTGGAGCAGCTCGAGGAACGTGCCCGCGCCACCCGCGAACTGTGGGTCAGCGACCGCCCCGACGGAACCAGCACCCTGCGCCTGCGCGCCGAGAGCGAAGCGGTGGCCACCCTGCTCAGTGCCCTGGATCCCCTCGCCGCCCCCACCCCAGCCGCCGACGACACCCCCGACCTACGCAGCCCCACCCGGCGCCGCGCCGACGCGCTGATCGAACTCGCCTCCCGCTGGCTCGACGCCGGACAAGCCCCCACCGCCCGCGCCGCCCGACCACACCTCACCATCACCGCCGACCTCGCCACCCTGCTCGCCCTGCCCGGAGCACCCGCCGCAGCAACAACCTGGGGCGGCCCGCTCAGCGGCCAAACCCTGCGCCGCATCGCCTGCGACGCCGGCGTCACCCGAGTACTGCTCGACCCAGCCGGTGTCCCCCTCGACGTCGGCCGCGAACACCGCATCGTCACCCCCGGCATCTGGGCCGCCCTCGTCGCCCGCGACGTCGGCTGCGCCTTCCCCGGCTGCACCCGACCAGCGGAATGGTGCATCGCCCACCACCGCATCCACTGGGCAGACGGCGGCGAAACCTCCCTGCCCAACCTGCTGCTCCTCTGCGCAGCCCACCACGCCACCGTCCACCACCACGGCTGGGACGTCATCCTCTCCCACGACGGCCGACCACAGTTCATCCCCCCACCATGGATCGACCCCAAACAAGCACCCAGACGCAACACCTACTGGGACACCGTCCGCCCCAAGCACTAACCGCGCGCCCGATCCACGGCCGCGTGCTGTCCGGCGGGCGCCCGATCCGGCGGCCGCGCATCCGGCGGCGTCCTATCCGGCGGGAGCCCGATCCGGCGGCCGCGCATCCGGCGCCGCACCGGGACGGCGCCTATCCAGCGGCCCCGAGCCGGTCGAGAACCAGCTCGCGGACGCGCGAAGCGTCGGCCTGGCCGCGGGTGGCTTTCATCACGGCCCCGACGAGGGCACCGGCCGCGGCGACCTTGCCGGCGCGCACCTTGGCGGCGACGTCGGGGTGGGCCTCGACCGCCGCGTCCACGTGCCCGAGCAGCGCCGCGTCGTCGCTGACGATGCTCAAGCCGCGGGCAGCCACGACGGTGTCCGGATCACCCTCGCCGGACAGCACGCCCTCCAGCACCTGGCGGGCCAGCTGGTCGTTGAGGGTGCCGTCCTCGACCATGGCCTGCACCCGCGCGACCTGCTCCGGCGTCACCGGCAAGGCGTCGAGCTCGGTGGCGGTGGCGCTGGCGCGGCGGATCAGCTCACCCATCCACCACTTCCGCGCCCCGGCCGGTGACGCTCCGGCGGCCACGGTCGCCTCGACCAGCCCGACGGCACCCGCGGCGACGACGTCGCGCATCTCCAGGTCGGTGAAGCCCCAGTCCGCCTGCAGCCGCCGGCGGTGCGCATCCGGCGGCTCGGGCAGCGTCGAGCGCAACGCCTCAACCCACTCCCGGTCGGGCGCGAGCGGCACCAGGTCGGGCTCGGGGAAGTAGCGGTAGTCCTCCGCCTGTTCCTTGCTGCGGCCGGGCGTGGTGACACCGGTGTCCTCGTGCCAGTGCCGGGTCTCCTGCCGCACCCGTCCCCCGCTGGCGAGCACACCGGCCTGGCGGGTGACCTCGTACCGCACGGCCCGCTCGATCGAGCGCAGCGAGTTGACGTTCTTGGTCTCAGTGCGCAGGCCGTACGGCGCCTGCGGCGACTCGCGCAGCGACAGGTTGGCGTCACAGCGCAGCTGTCCCAGCTCCATCCGGGCCGGGGAGACGTCGAGCGCACGCAGCAGCTCGCGCAAGGCGGCGACGTACGCCCGCGCCACCTGCGGCGCCAGCGCCCCGGTCCCCTCGACGGGCCGGGTGACGATCTCGACGAGCGGGATGCCGGCCCGGTTGTAGTCGACGAGGGAGTGGTCGGCGCCGTGGATCCGCCCGGTCGCGCCGCCGACGTGCAGCGACTTGCCGGTGTCCTCCTCGAGATGCGCGCGCTCGATGTCGACCCGCATCGTCCGGGCGCCGTCCGGCGTGTCGACGGGCACGTCGAGCCAGCCGCCGACGGCGATGGGCTCGTCGTACTGCGACACCTGGAAGTTCTTGGGCATATCGGGATAGAAGTAGTTCTTACGGGCGAAGCGGCACCACGGGGCAATCTCGCCGTTGAGCGCGAGCCCGATGCGGATCGCCGCCTCCACCGCTGCCTCGTTGACCACCGGCAACGAGCCCGGCAGGCCCAGGCACGTCGGGCACACCTGCGAGTTGGGCGGGGCGCCGAAGTCGGTCGGGCAGCCGCAGAACATCTTGGAGCGGGTCCCGAGCTCCACGTGCACCTCGAGCCCGATCACCGGGTCGAAGCGCCGCAGCGCCTCCTCGTACGACATCAGCCCGGAGGAGAGGGCGGTCACGTCACCTCCTCGATGGCGTCGGAGAGGTCGTCGTGCTCGCGGAACTCCCGGATGAGGATGGCGACCGCGGTGGCGACGGTCAACAGGTTGAGGACCGCGTCGAGCAGCCGCAGCGCGTCGTCCTCACGCCGGGCCAGCCGCACCTGTTGCACGGCGGTGCGGATGGCGAAGGCCTTGGTGCCCAGGTTCAGATAGTTCCTCGTGCTGCCCTTCACTGCGTGCTCACCTCCAGCTCGGGGGCCTGCTCCAGCAGCGGCCCGCCCCAACGGTCGACGAGGGCGGCTTCCACCGCGGCCCCCACGCGGTAGAGCCGGTCATCGGCCAGCACCGGCGCCATGACGTGCAGCCCGACGGGCAGCCGCGGTGAGCCGGCGCCGTCATCGGCCAGCCCGCACGGGAACGACGCGGCGGCGTTGCCCGCCAGATTGGACGGGATCGTGCACAGGTCCGCCCGGTACATCGCGAGCGGGTCGTCGACCCGCTCCCCCAGCCGGAACGCCGTCGTCGGCGTCGTCGGGGACACCAGCACGTCACAGCGCTCGAAGGCCGCCGCGAAGTCCCCGGCGACCAGCGTGCGCACCTTCTGGGCCTGCCCGTAGTAGGCGTCGTAGTAACCGCTGGACAAGGCGTACGTCCCAAGGATGATGCGCCGCTTGGCCTCCGCGCCGAACCCCGGCCCCGGGTCGTGGTCATCACCTCTTCCGCGCTCGCCGAGCCGTCGTCGCCCAGCCGCAGCCCGTAGCGCATCGCGTCGAATCGGGCGAGGTTGCTCGAGCACTCGCTCGGCAGGATCAGGTAGTAGGCCGGCAGCGCGTACCGGAAGTGCGGGCAGGACACCTCGACGACCTCGGCACCCAGCTCGGCCAGCAGGTCGACGGTTGCGCGGAAGCGCGCCTCGACGCCCGGCTGGTAGCCCTCGCCCCCAGCTCGCGGACGACACCGACCCGCATGCCTCCCACGTCGGCGCGCCGCGCCGCGGCGACCACGTCGGGGACGGGCCGGTCGATGCTGGTCGAGTCCAGCGGGTCGTGGCCGGCGATCGTCGCGTGCAACAGCGCCGCGTCGAGCACCGTGCGCGCACACGGCCCGGCCTGGTCGAGGCTGGAGGCGAGCGCGACGAGCCCGTAGCGGCTGACCCCGCCGTACGTCGGCTTGACCCCGACCGTCCCGGTCACGGCGGCCGGCTGGCGGATCGACCCGCCGGTGTCGGTGCCGAGCGCGAGCGGAGCCTCGTACGCCGCGACCGCGGCCGCCGAGCCGCCGCCGGACCCGCCGGGGATCCGGTCGAGGTCCCACGGGTTGTGCGTGGGGCCGAACGCGGAGTTCTCGGTGGAGGAGCCCATCGCGAACTCGTCCATGTTGGTCTTGCCGAGCAGGACCAACCCGGCCTCACGCAGCCGGCGCACCACCGTGGCGTCGTACGGGGGGAGCCAACCCTCGAGCAGCCGCGAGCCGCAGGTCGTCCGCAGCTGCGCGGTGGCGAGCACGTCCTTGACCGCCACGGGTACGCCGGCCAGCGGGCCGAGCTCCTCGCCGGCCGCTAGCCGGTCGTCGACCTGCGCGGCGGCGGCCAGGGTCGCCTCGGGCTCCAGAGTGAGGAAGGCGTGCACGGCCGGGTCGACGGCCTGGACCCGCTCCAGGTGGGCGAGCGCGACCTCGCGCGCGCTCACCTCCCGACCGGCGACGAGCGCAGCGAGCTCCGCCGCCGTACGGCGGGTCAGCTCCGCGCTCACGCCTCCTCCCCGAGGATGCGCGGCACCCGGAACCGGCCGTCCTCCGCGGCCGGCGCGGCCGCCAGCGCCTGCGCCGCACTCAGACCGGGGCGGGTCTGGTCCTCGCGGAGCACGTTGACGAGCGGCAGCGGGTGCGAGGTCGGCGGAATCTCGTCCGCGGCGACCTCCCCCACCGTGGCGACGGCGGCGAGGATCTGGTCGAGCTGACCGGCGAGGTGGTCGAGCTCGTCCGGCGCCAGCTGGAGCCGGGCTAGCCGGGCGAGGTGGGCGACCTCCTCGCGGGTGATCGACGGCATGCGGACGACGCTCCTTGCTGGGGGTTGGCCGCCATCCTACGGACGGCTCAGGCTCCGCTGGCCGACCAGCCGGTCCAGCGAGTGACGTCCACGGCCAGTACCGGGCCAGCAGGTGGGTCGTCCTGGTACTGCCGGTAGCGGCCGGCGAGCAGCGCCCTGGCGTGCCGGGCCTCATCCGCGGTGGGGACGATGACCCGGCCGGTGCCGTCGGCACGCACCCACCACAGGGCGGCCCAGTCCTCGTCGTACCGGTCGACCAGCAACGCCACCGCCGGGTTGATCGCGACGTTGGCCAGCCGGCGCAGCGCGGTGGTCCGCTTGGGCTTGTGGTCGACGGCGCTGTAGACCGTGTCGTTGTCGGCCTTCTCGGTGTCGACGGCGAACACGATGGGCACCAGATGCGGTCGTCCGTGCTCGTCCGCAGTGGCCAGCCGCGCCACGTGAGCGCCGGCGAACCGGTGGCGGGCCTCGTCCTCGTCCATTGGCTCAGCGGGCGCCGGCTAGGCGCCGTGGAAGTCGGCGATCGCCGTCTCCCAGCGGTCAAGGGCTCGCTCGACCGGGCCGCGGTGATCGGAGGGCAGCCAGTGCACCGCGCGCCGGAGGCCGGCCCTTTCGTACCGCTCCAGCACCCCAGGGTCGGGTGGGACTCCGATGACGATGACGTCGATGCGACGCTCGGCGCGGTGTTGCAGTTCTTGCGTCCGCTCAAGGATCCCCTCGGCGGAATGGTTGGGGAACCAGGCGTCGCCGAAGGACAGGACCCGGTCTAGCACGGTCGGTCCGCTGCCGCCGACGAGGATCGGTGGATGCGGGCGCTGCGCCGGCTTGGGCCACGACCAGATCCGCTCGAAGGACACGTGCTCCCCGTGGTAGGTGGCCTCGTCCTGCGTCCAGATGGCCTTCATTGCCTCGACGCGCTCCCGGAGAACCGTCATCCGCTGTCGAGGGTCCGTGCCGTGGTTCGCGATCTCCTCCCGGTTCCACCCGGCGCCCACGCCGAACTCCAGCCGGCCGCCGGAAAGGACGTCGACGCTGGCCACCTCTTTCGCCGTGATGATGGGGTCGCGCTGGATGACCAGGCAGATGCCGCTGCCCACCCGCAGTTTGGACGTCGCCGCGGCCGCAGCCGTCAACGCGACGAACAGGTCGTAGGTGTGCCAGTACTTGCGGGGCAGCTCCTCGCCGGCGCCGTACGGCGTCCGGCGCTCGGCCGGGATGTGGGTGTGCTCGGCGAAGAAGAGCGACTCATGCCCCCGGTCCTCGACCAGCCGCGCCAACGACCCAGGGTCTATGGCGTCGTGGGTGGCGAAGAAGCCGACTCCGGTGTCCATACCCGACACGCTACGGCTGCGCCGGGACATGCCCTTCTCCCGCTACTGCGGTGGCGTCGCGCCGGCGGCGACTGCGCGCGCAGCAGCCGGTCCCTCCGTGAGCAGCCGGTCGAAGCCGTCCTCATCGAGGACCGGGACGCCCAGCTGCACGGCCTTGTCGTGCTTGGACCCCGGGGAGTCGCCTGCGACCACGAAGTCGGTCTTCTTGGACACCGAGCTCGATGCCTTGCCCCCGCGTACGGTGATCGCCTCCTTGGCCTCGTCCCGGCTGTAGCGACTCAAGGAGCCGGTCACGACGATGGTCAGCCCCTCGAGGACACGCGGCACGGACTCGTCCGGCACCTCCTCCAGCCGGACCCCGGCGGCTCGCCACTTGTCGACGACCTCGCGGTGCCAGTCGACGGCGAACCAGTCGCGGACCGCGGCGGCGATGGTCGGGCCCACCCCGTCGACCGCGGCCAGCTCGTCGGCGGGGGCGGCGGCGATGCGGTCGAGCGAGCCGAAACTGCGGGCCAACGCCTGCGCGGCGGTAGGGCCGACGTGCCGGATGGACAGCGCCACCAGTGCGCGCCACAGCGGGCGGTCCTTGGCCACCGCCAGGTTGTCCAGCAGCTTGCGGCCGTTGGCGCTGAGGCCACCGTCCTTGCGGGTGAACAGCGGCACCTGCAGCAGCCGCTGCTCATCGAGCAGGAACACATCGCCCTCGTCGCGGACGACCTTGGCGGCGAGCAGCGCCTGCGCGGCTTCGTACCCGAGCACCTCGATGTCGAAGGCCCCGCGTCCGGCGACGTGGAAGAGCCGCTCGCGCAGCTGGGCGGGGCAGGAGCGGGTGTTGGGGCAGCGGATGTCGACGTCGCTGTCGCGTTCGGGCCGCAGCTCGCTGGCGCAGGCCGGGCAACGGGCGGGCATCACGAACTCTCGCTCGGAGCCGTCGCGCAGGTCGACCACCGGTCCGACGATCTCCGGGATCACGTCGCCGGCCTTGCGCAGGACCACGGTGTCGCCGATGAGCACCCCCTTGCGGCGTACCTCCGCGGCGTTGTGCAGCGTCGCCATCTCGACCGTCGAGCCGGACACCCGCACCGGCTCCATCAACCCGAACGGCGTGACCCGCCCGGTGCGGCCGACGTTGACCTGGATGTCCAACAGCTTGGTCGTGACCTCCTCGGGGGGGTACTTGTAGGCGATCGCCCAGCGCGGCGCCCGGGACGTCGACCCCAGCCGGCGCTGCAGCGGCACCTGGTCGACCTTGACGACGACACCGTCGATCTCGTGCTCGACGTCATGGCGGTGCTCGCCGTAGTACGCGACGTAGTCGGCCACCTCGTCCAGCGTGCGGCAGACCCGCACGCGTGGGCTCACCGGCAGTCCCCATCCGCGCAGGGCGTCGTACGACTGCGACTGGCGCGCCGGCTCGTAGCCCTCCCGCCGGCCGGTGCCGTGACAGATCAGGTGCAGCGGGCGCTGCGCGCTGATCCGCGGGTCCTTCTGCCGCAGCGAGCCGGCGGCGGCATTGCGCGGGTTGGCGAACGGTGCCTTGCCGCCCTCGACAAGCCCGGCGTTGAGCGTCTCGAACGCCGCCAGCGGGAAGTAGATCTCCCCGCGCACCTCAAGCAGCGCGGGGACTGGATGCTCGGTGCCGTCCCGCAGCCGGCCCGGCACCTCCTCGATCGTGCGCACGTTGGGGGTTACGTCCTCGCCGTTGCGACCGTCGCCGCGGGTGGCGGCCCGGACCAGCCGCCCGTCCGCGTAGACCAGGCTCACCGCGAGCCCGTCGACCTTGGGCTCGCAGAGGTACTCCAGCCCCGCGGCCGCCTCGGCGCCGAGGTCGCGCTCGACCCGCTGCGCCCAGGCGGCGACCTCGTCGAGGGTGAAGGCGTTGTCGAGGCTGAGCATCCGCTCCAGGTGGTCGACCGGCGCGAAGTCGGTCGAGTACGACCCGGCCACGCGCTGCGTGGGCGAGTCAGGGGTACGCAGCTGCGGATGCGCGTCCTCGAGCGCCTCCAGCTCGCGCAGCAGCCGGTCGAACTCCCCGTCGGAGACCGTCGGCCGGTCGAGCACGTAGTAGCGGTAGCGGTGCTCCTCGACGTCCTGCGCGAGCCGCGCGTGCCGCTCGGCGGCAGCGCTCGGCACCTCGCTGATCACGATGCTTGACGCTACCCGCCGGCACCGACAGCAGCGGCGGTACGGCGGGCAAGCCCGTACGCCTGCCGGGCCCAGCCGGGGGACGCCGCGGCCAGCCCGCAGGCGGGGGTGATCACGGTACGGGCCGCGGCGGCCGCGTCGTCGACCCCGAGCCGCTGCCACAGCGCGAGCACCCGGCGGGCCAGGTCCGCGTCGCTCGGCGCCGCCCCGGCCGGCTCGGTGGAGGTCACCACTCCGGGCCACAGGTCGAGTCCGGCGTCGACGGCCTCGGCGTACTCGTCGACGTCGGCGTTGCGCACCCGCCCGAGGTCGAAGGACAGCGCCCGCGCCCCCGCGGCGGCGATCAGGCCGACTGGGACCGCGGCCGCGCAGCAGTGCACGACCCCGCCGCCGGCGGCGGGCTCCAGGACCGAACGCAGCGCGTCCTCAGCCTCCGCGACCGGCACGGCCCGGTGGCGGCCGAAGCCGCTGGCCGTGGGGACCTCGCCGGCCAGCACCGCGGGGAGCGCCGGCTCGTCGAGCTGCAGCACGACCCGGGCACCGGGCACCCGACGGCGGACGTCACCGATGTGCTCGGCCACGCCCTCGGCAAGCGCGGCGGTGAGGTCGCGCCGCGCGCCGTGGTCGGCCACCGCACGCCCACCCCGGGGCAGCTCGAGCGTGGCCGCGAGCGTCAGCGGTCCCGCCACCTGCACCTTCAGCGCCCCGCGGTAGCCGTAGGCCGCCACCTCCAGAGCGTCCAGGTCGCGGCGCAGCAGCGTCGCCGCGCGTCCCTCGTCCAGACCCGCTCGGTCGACCAGGCGCCAGCCGGCGGGCTGCAGGTCGACGTGCAGGCCGGCGAGCAGGGTCGCGGCCCGTCCGGTCACGTCGGCCCCCGGGCCGCGCGCCGGCAGCTCCGGCAGGTGTGGCAGGTCGGGAAGCTCCCCGAGCACCACGCGGCAGGCCTCATCGACGTCGTCGGAGGGCAGCGACCCGATCCCTGTCGCGACGGCCGGGCCCCATGGCGGCTCGCCTCGCTGCTGCACGCTCATTGCCGGAGCAACCTAGTGGCGCCCGGCCTCCGCGACGTCGCTGCTGGCGCGGACGACCCGGTCGACGGTTGCCGAGCCGACGACGCGCGTGCCGTCGTAGAGCACGACCGCCTGTCCGGGCGCCACGCCGCGTACCGGCCGGAGCAGGTCGACCACGAGCGTGTCGGCAGCCGTACGGCGGGCCCGAGCGGGCACCGGCTCGCCGTGCGCCCGCAGCTGCGCGCTCCCGTGGAACTCACCACCCAGGGGTGGCCCGCACCAGCGCGGCCGCACGCCCAGCACGGCCCGTACGTCCAGCGCGTCAGCCGGACCGACCGTGACCCGCCGCTCGACCGGGGACACGTCCAGCACGTAGCGCGGGCGACCGTCGCTGGCTGGCCGGCCCAGGCCCAGGCCGCGGCGCTGGCCGACCGTGTAGGCGTAGGCGCCCTCGTGCCGCCCGAGCACCGTGCCGTCCGCGTCGACGATCGCGCCGGGAGCCGCGCCGAGGCTGCGGCGCAGGAAGCCGGCGGTGTCGCCGTCGGCGATGAAGCAGACGTCGTGGCTGTCGGGCTTGCCGGCGACGGCGAGCCCGCGTCGTCCCGCCTCCTCCCGGACGTCGCCCTTGAGCGTGTCCCCCAGCGGGAACAGCGCCCGCTGGAGCTGCTCAGCGGTGAGCACGCCCAGCACGTACGACTGGTCCTTGGCCGGGTCGGCGGCGCGGTGCAGCTCGCGGCGGCCGTCGCCCGCGTCCACCACACGGGCGTAGTGGCCGGTGCACACCGCGTCGAACCCGAGGGCGACGGCGCGGTCGAGGACCGCGGCGAACTTGACCCGCTCGTTGCAGCGCAGGCACGGGTTGGGGGTGCGCCCGGCGGCGTACTCGGCGACGAAGTCCTCGACCACGTCCGCCCGGAAGCGCTCAGCGAGGTCCCACACGTAAAAGGGGATCCCGAGCAGGTCGGCGGCGCGCCGCGCGTCGCGCGCGTCCTCCAGGGTGCAGCAGCCACGGGCGCCGTTGCGCAACGACGCCGGGTTGCTGGCCAGCGCGAGGTGGACGCCGACCACGTCGTGGCCTGCGTCGACTGCGCGCGCGGCGGCCACCGCCGAGTCCACCCCGCCGGACATGGCGGCCAGCACCCGCATCAGGCGCTCACCTTGCGGGTGTTGACGACTCCGGCGAGCCGGGCGCGCTCGACCACCGGCCCGATGGCCCGCGCCAGCGCTTCGACATCGGCCACGGTCGACGTGTGGCCCAGGGAGAAGCGCAACGACGCGCGGGCCAGCTCTGGACCGGCGCCCATCGCGACAAGGACGTGGCTCGGCTGGGCCACCCCGGCGGAGCAGGCCGAGCCGGTCGAGCACTCGATGCCGCGGGCGTCCAGGAGCAGCAGCAGCGAGTCGCCCTCGCAGCCCGGGAAGGAGAAGTGCGCGTTGCCGGGCAGCCGACGCCGGAGGTCGCCCGACGGGTCGCCGTTGAGCACGGCGTCGGGGACGGCGCCGAGCACGGCGGCGACGAGGTCGTCGCGGAGCGCCGCCAGGCGCTGCCCCGACTCCGGCTGCTCCTCCTGCGACGCCACCACAGCCGCGGACAGCCCGGCGATGGCCGGTGTGTCGAGCGTGCCGGAGCGCACGTCCCGCTCCTGACCCCCACCGTGGAGGAGCGGGACGAGCTCGACCTCGCGGCGCACGACCAGGGCACCGACCCCGAGCGGCCCGCCGACCTTGTGGCCGCTCACCGTCATCGCGTCCAGGCCACTGGCCGCGAAGTCCACCGGCAGCTGACCGACCGCCTGCACGGCGTCGGAGTGCACCGGCACCCCGTGCTCATGAGCCGCGCTCACCACGTCGCTGAGCGGCTGAACAGTGCCGACCTCGTTGTTCGCCCACATCACTGTCACCAGCGCGACCGACCCGGGATCAGCGGCGAGGCTGGCCCGCAGGGCGGCCACGTCGACCCGGCCGTAGGGGTCGACCGGCAACCACTCGACCTGGGCTTCCTCCGCGTCGGCCAGCCACTTGACCGGGTCGAGCACGGCGTGGTGCTCGACCGCGGAGGCGAGCACCCGGCGCCGGCGCGGGTCGGCAGCCTGGCGGGCGCGGTAGAGGCCCTTGACGGCCAGGTTGTCCGCCTCGGTCCCGCCGCTGGTGAACACGACCTCGCTCGGGCGGGCACCCAGCGCGGCGGCCAGCGCCTCCCGCGACTCCTCCACGACCCGGCGGGCGGCGCGCCCGGACGCGTGCAGGGAGGATGCGTTGCCCAGCACCCGCATCCGCGCGGTGACGACCTCGAGGACCTCCGCGCGCATCGGCGTCGTGGCTGCGTGGTCGAGATACGTACGGGGGACGCTCATGGCCGCACCAGCGTATCCACGCCCCAGCGCTCAGGTCCGGTCGACGACGGCCGATGGCCTGGTGATGAGGATGACCACGCCGGCGACCTTCCGGCCGCTACCGCCGTCGCCGCGACGCGGGTCGCTGCGGCGGCTGGCCCTGGTGGGCGCGTCCGCGGCACTCGCCGGATCGCTCCTCGCGCCGGTGGCGCCGGCTGCCGGCGCCGCGGGTGAGAGTTACCTGGCTCCGGTCGACCGGATCACCCCCGCGCAGGGGTGCGTCCGGCTCACCCCCGGCATCAACGGCGTCAAGGTGGCGATGGTGCAGCGCCGGCTGGGGATGCCGGCGTCCTCCTGGGAGACCATGGACGCCGCGACAGTGGCGGCGGTCAAGCGGTTCCAATCCCGCCACGGGCTCACCGCCGACGGGGTCGTCGGGCTGCGCACTTGGGCCGCGCTGCGGCTGGGCCGGAGCTTCTGCCTCGACCGCTACCAGGCGCGGGTCGCGCTGCCGCTGGAGGCGACGGCGCCGCAGCGCCGCGAGCAGCTGATCGAGCACGCGCTGCGCTACCGCGGCAACGAGTACGTGTGGGGCGGTGCCGGCGTCCGCCGGGTCGACTGCTCCGGTCTGGTGCTGCAGGCGCTCTCCTCGGCCGGCCTGGACCCGCAGCCGATCTCGGTGGACGCGCACGTGCTTCCCGACTACCGCACCAGCCTGGAGCTGTACGAGCACCCGCAGCTCAAGCGCCTGGCGCTGTCGGAGCGCCGCCGCGGCGACCTGCTCTTCTGGCGCAGCGATGACACCGGGCGGGTCAGCCACGTCGCGATCTTCCTCGGTCGCGGACGCGTCGTGGAAGCCGTCTCCGCGGTCGACCGGGTGCGCGTCGCTCGCATCTCGACCGTGCGTCCCGGCAAGACCGTGATGCCGACCGTCGTCCGGCCGTTCCCGCGCAACCTGAGTGCTGACTGAATGAAGGTGGCTGACATGCAGCGCAGACTTCTCCGTGGCGGCGCGGTTCCGCCGTACCTGCTCGTCGTCGTTGCGGTCCTGCTGCTGGGGCTGGCAACGCCGGCGGGTGCCCTCGGCCCGGGTATGGCGGCGACGCCGGCCAAGCAGACCCGACCCGTGCCGAGCGCGCTGACCGAGCTGCCGGCGCGGATCCAGCAGGCCGTGCGGGTCATTCGTTCCGACCGCTACTGCTCGAAGGTGTGGTGCACGGTGGTGCAGAGCTGGCAACGGGACAGCTCCGGCGCCTGGCAGCGGGTCCGGACCACCGACGGCACGTTCGCGGTGCGCGGACAGATCGGCTACAACGGCTTCGCGCCGCAGGGCGAGAAGCGCCAGGGCGACGGGCACACCCCCAACGGCGTGTACGACATCGTCACCGCGTTCTCCACCGACGACGCCAACCCCGGCACGGCGATGCCGTGGCGGCAGCGCAAGCCGACCTCGTCGGTGACCGGTTACGCGGGCGAGCTGTACAACACTTGGATCGAGGAGGCCGGCCGCACCGACGGCGACCGCCCGGCGATGCGCTACGGCTTCTGGATCGACTACAACCACGGTCGGCTGGAGCCGGGGGTCGGGCCGGCGCCGGTGCAGGGCCGCGGCAGCGGGATCTTCCTGCACACCATCGTCCCGGGGCACCCGTTCGAGCCCACGCTGGGCTGCGTGGCAGTTCGCCCAGCGAAGGCGTGGTGGCTGCTGCGCTGGCTCGACCCGGCGGCCAACCCCCGGGTCCTGCTCAACCGCTGACGCGGTCACCCTCGGCCGGACTCGACTCCTGCCGCGCAAGCGTGACGCAACAGGCATCGACCGCTGGCTCCAACGCAGCGGTGACGTCGGCGTCGACACCGAGCCCGACCAGGAGCCCATCGATGAACGCGAGGTTGAGCCCGCAGGTCACTTGGGGGGCGACCTGGACGATCGCGTGGAACGGGCAGTTGCCCAGGGTCAGCCGGTTTGCCTCTTGTGCAGGGGCGTAGCCGAGTCGCTGCAGGCTCTGCTGCGCCGCGGCGAGCGGCTCGGCGGTGGCCGACCCTGAGGCCTCTGCCGCAGTTCGGCGCGCGAGGTCACGTCCCTGCTCGTGCGCGATCCGCCTCGCCGCTTCCACCGGGGGCTCTCCGTGCTCAGCCGCGGCGAGGGCCGCGGCGAGGATCCGGCCGGCTAGGCCGTACCGGCGGGTCGGCAACGTCAGGTCGACCTGGAGGGCCGAGCGCTGGTACCGCTTCGCTGGCCGCCCGATCTTGCGCAGCGGCCGGCCAGCTGATGCTTTCGCGTCCGCTTCGAGCAATCCGACGTCGACCAGCTTGTCGAGGTGGAACGCCGCGAGCGAGCGGGAGATCCCGACCGCATCACCAACCTCTTCTCGCGTCACCGGGCGCGCGTGTTGGCACACCGCGTCGTAGACGGCACGGCGTTGCGGCTCGCTCAGCGCGGCTATGAGCGCCCACTGGTCCGTCGCGTTGTTCACGCCCCCACTGTCCCCCATCGGCATCCTTCTGCCAACATTCGTTTGCGGAAGTCCTTGACATGCTCGCCCGCAGCCGTAACGCTAGCGTCCGTTGTCGAAACACCGTCCATGATCCCGGAGGATCCGATGCGGCACTTCAGCGTGGTGCCGGCCATGACGGTCAAGGGCCGCACCTTCCACGGGCTGCGCGGGTTCGCCGGAAAGCCCTTCCACCCGCCACTGACTGACTTCCCCGTCGCGGCGTACGTGTTCGCCGCGGTGTTCGACGTGCTCAGCGTGGTGCTGCACAGCGGTAACCCCCGGCTGGGTACGGAACTGTTCCACGCGGCCAGCTGGGTGTTCCTCGGCGGCGCCGCGGTGTCCCTGCTGGCCGCGCTGACCGGGTGGGCCGACTGGCACCGCTCCAGCACACCGGGGACCCAGGCGCGCCGCACCATCAACACCCACGCCCTCATCATGATCGTGGTGACGGTGCTGGCGCTGGTCGACATCGCGGCGCGCCTCACCCTGCACGACCGGCTGTCGTCTCCGCTGCCGCTAGCCGCGCTCTCGGTGGTCATCGCCGTGCTGGTCAGCACCGGCGCCGGCTACGGCGGCTCCCTCGTCTACGACTACGGGTTCAACGTCGAGACCGCTGTCGACTCCCCGGTGTGGCACCCCAATGAGCGTGACCTGCTCCCGGGCCAGAACGCGCCCGCCGACACCACCGACGCGGTCCCCGCCAGCGACGATTCCGCGCGGAGTAAGCCATGACCGCCGCAATCCAGCCGATCGCCGTCACGACGAGCGTCATCGGCGACGACAGCGACGGCGAGGCGCTCGAGCGCGCCGGACTGCCGCGGTTGCACCTGGTCCCCGACGAGACACCGTTCGACCTGGTCGCGGCCGCGCGAGCCGTTGCAGACCTGCTGACCGCGCTGGGACAGGACCCGCGGTCCGAGCACCTGGCGCGGACACCGCAGCGGGTCGCCGCCGCCTTCGCCGAGCTGCTCACGGCGACGCCGTTCACCCTCACCACCTTTCCGAACGAGGAGGGGTATGACGAGCTCGTGCTGGCCCGTGACATCCCGTTCACCTCGCTGTGCCAGCACCACCTGCTGCCGTTCTCCGGCGTGGCCCACGTCGGGTACCTGCCGGGCGAACGGATCGTCGGGTTGTCCAAGCTCGCCCGGATCGTCGAGCTGTTCGCGCGCCGGCTGCAGGTGCAGGAACGCCTCACCCATCAGGTCGCGAGCTGGCTGTACGAGCAGCTGCAGCCGCGCGGCGTCGGCGTGGTCGTGGAGGCAGAGCACCAGTGCATGACGCTGCGCGGCGCCCGAGCCGGAGGCAGCCGTACCGTCACCTCCGCCCTGCACGGCCTGCTGCGTGACGACGCCCGTACCCGCCAGGAGTTCCTCGCCCTCACCACGCGCCGGTGACCGCGACCGGCCGGCCAGCTAATTTTCGGGCATGCGGGCAGCCCCCGCCATGTCCGGAGCCCGTCAACCCATCCCGACAAACGCAAGGAGACGACCGTGACTGATGTCGCGCAGCCCGTGACCGATGACAGTGTCCCTGTCCGCCAGCTGAGCCATTACCAGCTCTCGTGGGTGGCCGGCGAGCCGGGCCAGCCCGGCACCTGGACCCTGCAGCTCGTGCTCGACCAGGGTGCCTGGGAGGAGGTGCTCACCGTGAGCGGGGAGGACGCGGACAACCTGCAGGACCTGCTCTCCTCAGCGTCGACCGTCTACTACGACGTCCGGCGCCGCGTGCTCATGTTCGGCACCACGAAGGTCGGCTCGTCCTGACGCGCCATCCAGCGGAGGAACACATGGCCGACCCGCATGACACCTCCGCACCCGCTCAGACCGCCGTGCTCGTGGCCGGTGGCACCGGAGCACTCGGTACAGCGGTCCTCCAGGCCATGCTCGAGGCCGGACGCCCCGTGGTTGCCACCTGGCGGTCCGAGGAGGAACGCGACCGGGTGCGAGACGACTTCGCCGATTCGAGCGGGCTCACTCTGGTGGAGGCTGACCTGACCGACCCGGTATCGGTCGAGCGGGCGGTTGCCGGCGTCCCCAGCCTCGGTGCGGTGGTGAACCTCGTCGGCGGTTACGCGGCCGGCACGAAAGTTCACGAGACCGACCCGGATGCGTTCGATGCGATGCTGCGTCTCAACCTGCGACCCGGGTTCTTGCTGGCCCGTGCCGCGATGCCGCGCCTGGTCGACGCCGACGGCGGCACCTTCGTCGGGGTGTCCGCCCGCGCCGCCCTCCGGCCGTTCCCTGGGGCAGCCGGATACATCACCGCCAAGGCGGCCGTGCTGGCGTTCATCCAGGCGCTCGACACCGAGTACGGCGACGCCGGCGTGCGTTGCAACGCCGTCCTCCCCAGCGTCATCGACACCCCCGCCAACCGGCGCTCCATGCCGGACGCCGACTTCTCCCGGTGGGTGTCACCGGAGCACATCGCCACGGTCGTGCGCTTCCTCACCTCCCACGAGTCCGCTCCCATCAGCGGCGCGGCTGTTCCCGTCTACGGCCGAGCGTGACCCCGGTACGCCTCCCGGCCGTCGCCGATGTCAGGCAGCGGACCGATGCGGGAGCGCCGCTGTTCGGGCTCGGATCCTCGTAGGTCCAACATGCGCCGCCTGCTGCCCCTGCCCGCCAGCGACGACGTCGACCTGGACGCCGCCTACTGGGTCGAGGATCCCGGCCGCCAGCATGTCCGCGGTGTCATGATCGCCAGTGCGGACGGAGCGGCGCAGGCCGGCGGCCGCGCCGGCGGGCTGGCGGGGCCGGCCGACGTCGAGCTGTTCGCCCGACTGCGCGCGCACGCCGACGTCCTCCTCGTCGGTGCGAGCACCGTCCGGGTGGAGCGCTACGGCGGCGACCGACCGTCCGAGCAGCGGCGCGCGTGGCGCCGGACCCGCGGGCTGGCCGATGCCCCGCCCATCGCAGTGGTCACCCGCAGTTGCGCGCTTGACCCGACCGGGCCGTTGTTCACCGATAACCTCACCCGTCCGCTGGTGATCACCTGCGCGGCTGCGCCGGCCGAGCGGGTCGCGGCGCTCGAGGACCGGGCGGAGGTCATCAGCGTCGGGGACCGCGACGTCGACTTGCCGGCGGCTCTCGACCGGCTCGCCGACCGCGGCCTGCGCCGCGTCAGCTGTGAGGGCGGCCCGAGCCTGCTGGCGCAGCTGGCCGCCGCCGGACGGCTCGATGAGCTGTCCCTGACAGTCTCCCCGCTGCTTCTTGCCGGGATTGCGATCCGAGTCCTGGACGGTGCCCTGCTCGATCCCCCTGCCCGGCTGCAGCTCGTCCACGTCCTCGAGGACGACGGTTTCCTCTTCCTGCGTTATCGGCGGGAGCCGGCATCCTCGGCGGAACATCCGGCCGGCGCAGCCGGCACAGGCACCCCATGACCCACCCGCTGGACGACGTCGCCGACGACGACGTGTCGGGTGGCCATGGGCAACGCGCCCTGCGCCTCGGCGCCCGCACGTTCCCTCCCGAGGAGCTGGTGGTGATGGCGATCGTGAACCGCACCCCCGACTCCTTCTATGACCGGGGTACGACGTACGGTGCGGCGACGGCGGTCGCCGCGGCCGAACGAGCTCTCGACTCCGGCGCTGCGATCGTGGACATCGGAGGTGTGAAGGCCGGCCACGGCCCGCCGGTCTCAGTCGCGGAGGAGATCGACCGGGTGGTCGAGGTGGTTGCGACGCTGCGCTCCCACCGTCCACTGGCGGTGATCAGCGTCGACACCTGGCGCGCCGAGGTTGCCCGCGAAGCAGTGGCCGCCGGTGCCGACCTGCTCAACGACCCCTGGCAAGGCCACGACCCAGCACTGGTCGAGGTGGCCGCGCAGGCCGGCAGCGGCTTGGTCTGCACCCACGCCGGGCACCTCCCGCCGCGCACCGAGCCCCACAACCCCCGGTATCACGATGTTGTCGCGGACGTGCTGGCTACGGTCGGCGGGCTGGCCGCGCACGCTCTTGACGTCGGCGTACGTCGTGACGGCATCCTCATCGACCCCGGACACGACTTCGGCAAGACCACCGTGCAGTCGTTGGACGTCACCCGGCGGCTCCCTGAGCTGGTCACCACCGGGTGGCCGGTGCTGGTCTCCTTGTCGAACAAGGACTTCATCGGCGAAACACTCGACCTGCCCGTCGCCGCCCGGTTGAACGGCACGCTCGCCGCCACGGCGGTCGCCGCCTGGTTGGGTGCCCGGGTGTTCCGGGCGCACAACGTCGCCGAGGTGCGTCAAGCCCTCGACATGGTGGCTTCGATCCGCGGCGACCGACCTCCTGCAGTCGCTCGCCGCGGGCTGGGCCAGGCAGACCTCCATTCGGCGTGACGCCTCGCCTGCGCCGCGGCGCGCTGACGCCGCCCGGCCGGCTCCCGCCTGCTCACCCCTTGCGGCGGGCGATCTCCTCCGCCGCCTGGGGCAGCACCGAACGCAGGTCGCCGACGACGCCGAAGTCGACCATGGCAAAGATCGGTGCCTCGGCGTCCTTGTTGACCGCGACGACGGTCTTGGACGTCTGCATGCCGGCCTTGTGCTGGATGGCCCCGGAGATGCCGCAGGCCACGTACAGCTGCGGTGAGACGGTCTTGCCGGTCTGGCCGACCTGGTAGGCGTGGGGGTACCAGCCGGAGTCGACGGCCGCCCGCGAGGCGCCCACTGCTGCGCCGAGGGCGTCGGCGAGCTGCTCGACCGGCCCGAAGTCGCCACCGGTGCCGCGGCCGCCGGAGACCACGATGGCCGCCTCGGAAAGGTCGGGCCGTCCGGTGCGCTCCCGATTGGCACGCTCGACCACGCGGGCTTGCAACGCGGTGTCCGGAAAAGCCACGTCGAACCGCTCCTCGACCGGCGTCGTCTGCACCGGCTCAGGGGCCACCGAGTTGGCCTTGACGGTGATGACCGGAGTGCCTTTGGTGACCCTGGCCTGCACGGTGTAGTTGCCGGCGAACACCGACTGGGTGGTGACGAAGCCCTCGGCCACGTCGACGGCGTCGGTGATCAGACCCGAGTCGAGCTTGACCGCCAGCCGGGCGGCGATCTCCCTGCCCTCCGGGTTGGAGGCGATGAGGACCGCCGCGGGTTGCGTGGCTCGGGCGACCTGGGCCAGCGCTTCGGCGTGCGGGGACACGAGGTACTGGTCCAGCTCCGGCGCCTCGACGAGGTAGACCTTGGCCGCGCCAAAGCGGGCCAGCGCCTCCCGCGCGGAGTCGTACCCCTTGCCCAGGTAGACCGCGGACGGCTCGCCGTACCGGCGCGCGATGGTGAGCAGCTCCGCCGTGGTCTTGCGTACGGCGCCGTCGACGTGGTCGACGTGGACGAGAACCTCTGCCATGGCCGTGCCTCTCCGTGCCGCTGCGGGCACCCGGTTCGCTCAGACGAACTTGCGCTGGGCCAGGAAGTCGGCGAGCCGGCGCCCGGCGTCCCCGTCGTCGGTGACGACCTCGCCCTGTCCGCGGGCGGGGCGTTCGGTGAAGGACTCGACCGCGCTCCACGCTGCGGACAGCCCGACCTGAGCCGGCTCCACCCCCAAGTCGGCCAGCGACCAGGTCTCCACCGGCTTCTTCTTCGCCGCCATGATCCCCTTGAACGAGGGGTAGCGCGGCTCGTTGATCTGGTCGGTCACCGACACGACGGCGGGCAGTGCCGCCTCGATCGTCTCGCTCGCGGAGTCACCGTCACGACGGCCGCGCACGGTGCCGTCGGCGAGGCTCAGCTCGCCGACGAACCCGATGTGCGGCAGGCCGAGCCGCTCGGCGAGCATCGCCGGCACGACGCTCATGCCGCCGTCTGTCGAGGCCATGCCGGTCAGCACCAGGTCGTAGGACCCGATCCGCTCCAGCGCCCGCGCGATGACCAGCGAGGTGGCTGGTGCGTCGGAGCCGTGCAGGGCCGAGTCGAGCAGGTGGACGCCGTCGTGCGCGCCCATCTGCAGGGCCTTGCGCAGGGCGTCGGAGGCCTGTTCGGGTCCCATCGTCAGCACGGTGACGTCGGCGTCGCGGTCCTCGGCGAGCTTGAGCGCCTCCTCGATGGCGTACTCGTCGAGCTCGCAGAGCAGCCCGTCGACCCCGGCGCGGTCCGTGGTGTTGTCGGCGGGGTCGAACGTGCGGTCCGCGGTGGCGTCCGGGACGTGCTTGACGAGGACGACGATGCGCATACCGAGCAGCCTGCCATCCCACCCGGCGACGCGCGCGACGCCCCGGCGCCACCACGCTCGCTCCGGATTGGGGAGGATCGTCCGCGCAGGTGCGGACGATCCTCCCCAGAAGTGCCACGGATGGAGTGCAGATGGCCGAACTGACCCTCGGAGTCCTCGGGACGTCCCGCAAGGAGAACGAGCGGCGGCTCCCGCTGCATCCCGGGCACCTCGACCGGGTCGATGCCGGCGTGCGGCGGCGCATGTTCCTCGAGCACGGGTACGGCGGCGCCTTCGGCGTGCCCGAGGACGAGCTCGCTGCCCTGGTCGGGGGGATGCGCTCACGCAGCGAGCTCATCGCCGAGTGCGATGTGCTCTTGCTGCCCAAGCCGACCGAGCAGGACGTGGCAGGGCTACGCGCGGGCCAGGTGCTGTGGGGGTGGCCGCACTGCGTGCAGGACGAGGCCATCACCCAGCTGGGGATCGACCGGCGGCTGACGTTCATCGCCTGGGAGGCGATGAACCACTGGTCCTCCGACGGGGGCTTCGGAGTCCACGTCTTCCACAAGAACAACGAGCTAGCGGGCTACTGCTCGGTGCTGCACGCCTTCCAGCTGCTCGGCATCAACGGGCACTACGGCCGGCGCCGCCGGGCCGCGGTCATCAGCTTCGGTGCGACTGCCCGGGGCGCCGTCACCGCGCTGAACGGGCTGGGCGTTCTCGACGTCACCGTCTTGACGCAGCGCGACGTGACCGCGGTGGCGTCACCGATCTCCACGGTCCTGCTGGGCCAGTTCGAGCGGGTGAGCGAAGACTCCTCCAGGACGCAGGTGCTGCGGAGCACCGGTCCGGTGCCGATGGCGGAGTTCCTCGCCGAGCAGGACATCGTCGTCAACTGCATCCTGCAGGACACCGACGCGCCGCTGATGTTCGTTACCGACGACGACCTTCGTCTTTACGCCCCGGGCAGCCTCGTCGTCGACGTGTCCTGTGACGAGGGCATGGGCTTCGAGTTCGCCCGGCCCACGTCGTTCGGCGAGCCGATGTTCAGCGTCGGCGATGGCGTGCACTACTACGGGGTCGACCACAGCCCCTCCTACCTGTTCGACGCCTCCACCTGGGAGATCAGCGAGGCGCTGATCCCCTATCTGGGCCCGGTGCTGGACGGCCCGCCGGCGTGGGCCGACAACGAGACGATCCGCAAGGCCATCGAGGTCCGAGACGGCGTTGTGCAGAACCCGAAGATCCTGTCCTTCCAGCACCGCTCCCCCGACTACCCGCACCGCAAGCTCTGACCCGTCGCGCCGGTCGGACTGCGCGAACGGCTACCGGCCCTCGAACGTCGCCTTGCCGGGGCCCTGCTCGACGAAGGAGCGCATCCCCGCCTGCCCGTCCGCGGTCGCGAACAGCCCGGCGAAGTGCTGCCGCTCGATCTCCAGCCCCGTGTCGAGGTCGGACTCCAGCCCGCGGTCGATCGCCTCCTTCGCGGCGCGCAGTGCGTACGCCGGTCCGCGGGCGAAGCGGGCTGCCCAACCCCGCGCTGCGGCGTACACCTCGGCTGCCGGCGCCACCTCGTCGACGAGCCCCATCGACAACGCCTCTGCGGCGCCGACGAAGCGTCCGGTAAAGATCAGGTCCTTGGCGCGGCTGGGACCGACCAGCCGGGACAGCCGCTGCGTCCCCCCGGCGCCCGGGATGATCCCGAGCAGGATCTCCGGCTGGCCCAGCTTCGCGTCCTCCGCGGCGACGCGGCGATCGGCGCACAGCGCGAGCTCGCAGCCGCCGCCCAGGGCGAAGCCCGTCACCGCGGCGACGACCGGCTTGGGGATGCGGGCGACCGCGGTGAAAGACGACTGCAGGGCCCCGGACCGGTCGACCATGTCGACGTACGACATCGTCGCCATCTCCTTGACGTCCGCCCCGGCGGCGAAGACCTTGTCACCCCCGAAGACGACCACGGCGCGCACGTCACGGCGCTCGCTCGCTTCGTGCGCGGCAGCCCGCAGCTCCTCCTGCACCTGCACGTTGAGCGCGTTCATCGGCGGGCGGTCCAACCGGATCGTGCCGACGCCGTCCTCCACCTCGAGCCGGACGAACTCGCCCACGACGTCTCCTCCCCGTCTGTCGGCTAACTGGCGGCTGACTGCCGGATGCGTGGTGTTGCGGGCTGGATGGTGGCGGCTGCAGCCGCGGCGCAGCGTAACGCGAGACTGTCCGCGTGCCTGCCGACGTCGACCAGCCCTGGCCGGGCTCGGCTGGCCCGCTGGGCGCGACGGTGCAGGGCGAGTGCACCAACTTCGCCGTGCGGGCGGGTGCGGCCGAGCGGGTCGAGGTGTGCCTGTTCGACCCCGCTGGGACGGAGATCCGGTGGCCGCTGCCGGGACGCACCGGACCGGTGTGGCACGGCCTGGTGCCTGGCGTCGGGGCGGGGCAGTGCTACGGCTTTCGGGTGTACGGCCGGTGGGACCCTGCGCACGGGCTGCGGCACAACCCCGCCAAGCTGCTCGTCGACCCCTACGCCCGGGCGGTGACCGGCGAGCTGACGTACGACACCGCCGTCTTCGGCCATGTCCGCCCCTCGCTGGACCTCGCCGGGGACGACCTGGTCTGCGACAGCCGGGACTCCGCGCCGTACGTGCCCAGGTCGGTAGTCGTCGACGACCGGTTCGACTGGGGTGACGACGCGCCGCCGGGCGTGCCGTGGCCGGACACGGTGCTGTACGAGCTGCACGTGCGCGGCTTCACGATGGCGCATCCCGCAGTGCCGCCGCCGATGCGCGGCACGTACGCCGGGCTGGCTCATCCTGCGGTCGTCGAGCATCTGGTGGATCTGGGTGTGACGAGCGTGGAGCTGTTGCCGGTGCACCACTTCGTCAGCGAGCCGCACCTGGTCCGCGGTGGCCGGGGCAACTACTGGGGCTACAACTCGCTGGCGTTTTTCGCCCCCCACGCCCTGTACAGCGCTGCGGGGCAACTGGGGCAGCAGGTCGGCGAGTTCAAGGCCATGGTCAAGGCGTTGCACGCCGCCGGGCTCGAGGTGATTCTCGACGTGGTCTACAACCACACGGCCGAGCAGGGTGAGACGGGGCCGACGCTGTCGCTGCGGGGCATCGACAACCGCGGCTACTACCGGCTCGCGGACGGCGGGCGCCGCTACCGCGACTACACCGGCTGTGGGAACACCCTCGACACGCAGAGCCCGGCGGCGTTGCTGCTGGTCACCGACTCACTGCGCTATTGGGTGCAGGAGATGCACGTCGACGGTTTCCGCTTTGACCTCGCCTCGGCGTTGGCGCGCGGCAGGCACGGAGCCGATGGGCTCGATCCGGTGGACATGGCGGGCGCGTTCATGGCAACCGTGGCGCAGGACCCCGTGCTGCGTGGGGTGAAGCTGGTCGCTGAGCCCTGGGACGTCGGCGCCGGCGGCTACCAGCTCGGGCACTTCCCGCATCCCTGGGCGCAGTGGAACGACCGCTTCCGCGACACGGTGCGCGACTACTGGCGGGGCCGCTCGTCCGGGGTGCGGGAGCTGGGTTGCCGGCTGTCCGGATCCTCCGACCTGTACGAGGCCACCAGCCCGCACCCGTACGCGTCGGTCAACTTCGTCACCGCTCACGACGGCATGACGGCGCGCGACCTCGTGTCGTACGACCGCAAGCACAATGAGGCCAACGGCGAGCACAACCGTGACGGCACCGGCGACGACCGCTCGTGGAACTGCGGGGTCGAGGGCGAGACCGACGACGCGGCGGTGCTGGCGCTGCGTCGCCGGCAGCTGGCCAATCTGCTTGCGACGCTGCTGTTGTCGGCGGGGGTGCCGATGCTGGTCGCCGGCGACGAGCTCGGCCGGACGCAGCGCGGCAACAACAACGGCTACTGCCTGGACGACCAGACCGGCTGGGTCGACTGGGAGGGTGCGGTGGCCTGGGAGGACCTGCGCGGGCTGGTACGGCGGCTACTGGCGCTGCGCCGCGAACATCCGGTGTTTCGCCGGCACCGGTTCTTCACCGGCCGGCCCGTAGTCGAGGGTGGCCGCAAGGACCTCGCCTGGTTCGGGACCGACGGCCGCGAGATGGACACCGGCCGGTGGGAGGACACGTCGGCGCAGACCCTCGGGGTGTACCTCGCCGGCGACGGCATCCCGACTCCCGGCCCGCACGGCGAGCGCGTGCTCGACGACTCTTTCCTGCTGTGGCTGCACGCGGGAGCCGAGCCGGTGAGCGTGATGTTGCCTGGGCCGCCGTGGGCGAGCGCGTACGAGGTCGTCCTCGACACCGCCGAAGGTGTGAGCGGCGCACTGGAAGCCGGGACGCCGGTGTCGCTCGTTGCCCGGTCGATGCTGGCGTGCCGGTCAGTGTCCTGAGGGTTGCGCCGGACACCGGCCCGACGCCAGCGTGTGCAGTAACCATACGTGCCACGAAAAAGAATCCGTCGCGGCGAACCGGTGCGGCCCGTTTCCGCGACAGGGCTGGTGACCAATCGTCATCCTGACGGGAGTACTGATGGACCGCCGCCAGATCCGCATCGCACTGCCCACCGTCGCGCTCGGTGGTGTCGCCTTCCTGGCCGCTGCTGGCAGCCCGCAGGCCGCGGCTGCTGAGCACGTCCTGAGCGAGGGCGTCTTCTCGACATCCGGGCCGGCGTGGACGTACGACCCGGTGGTGCCGTCGGGGGCATCCGCGGTGGTCCGCACGGTGGAGACGGGCAGCGGGCGCACGGTCGCGACACTGCATGTACGAGGCTTCGCCCCCAGCACCGACTTTTCCGTGCACGCCCACACCGGTGCCTGCGGCAGGGACCCACTGGCCTCAGCGGGGCACTACCAGCACCACGTCGGCGGCGCGGTCGACGACGCCAATGAGCTGTGGCTGGGCTTCAGCACCAATCCCGCCGGCAATGGCAACGCCCAGGCGGTCGTGGAGTGGCAGTTCCGCGCCGGTGAGGCGCGCTCGGTCACCTTCCACGACCCCTCCCAGGCCGGTATGCGGGTCGCCTGTCTGCCGGTTGCGTTCTGAGCGCCACGCTGGACTCCGTACGGGCCGGATGGAGAGTGGAGGCCGTGCGACCGACTGGTTCTGAGCCGTCCGACGCCGACCTGGTTAGCGCCCTCGCCAGCGGAGACCGGTCAGCGCTGGCCGACCTCTACGCCCGTCACGCCCCCTGGCTGGTGGTTCGGCTGACCCGTCGCTGCGCCGACCCGAGCATTGTCGACGAGGTCGTGCAGGACACCTTCGTGGCGGTGTGGCGGGGGGCTCGGCGCTGGGACGGCCGCGGCGAGGTCGCCGCCTGGATCTGGGGGATCGGGGTTCGGCGTCTGCTCGACGCACTGCGGCACCGACCCGCGACCACCACAACATGGGCGGAGTGGCATGAGCAGGACCTGCGCCAGGAGCAGTCGGCGGAAGAACGCGTCCTGCTGGGCGTGGAGTACGGCGACCTCGGCGCCGCCCTCGACCGGCTCTCCCCCGAGCTACGCGCGGTGGTGCAGGCAACCGTCCTCGACGGCCTCACCACCCGCGAGGCCGCCCGGCTGCTCGGCATCCCGAGCGGCACCGTGAAGACCCGCATGATGCGCGCGAAGGCGCAGTTGAGGGAGGCCTTGGCATGACCACAGGCAAGAGCGCCATGGACAGCGGGTGGCATGTCGAGCCCACGCTGGTCGCCCGGTACGCCGCGGGCCGCGTCGGCGGCAG
>JAUJNY010000005.1:133508-140354 GCA_030447955.1 Jiangellales bacterium | reverse complement strand
GCCGCGGCGTACGGGCGGGAGGTCGACCCCACGTACGACATCGGGCTGGCCGCGCCGTACTCCACGTTCCGGCTGCTCCTGCTGCGCGCCAGCGCGGTCCTCGCCTCCACGATTCTGCTCGCGGGCGTCGGGGCGCTGCTACTGCCCGTCAGTGGCTGGGTCGCGGCGGCCTGGCTGCTGCCGTCCCTCGCACTCGCCTCCGCGACGCTCGCCGCCTCGACGCGCGTTGACCCGGTCTGGGCCGCCGCCACCATCGTCGGCTCCTGGCTGTTGGCGGTGTTCACCGCCTACCGCTCCACCGGCAGCCCGTACGCCGCGTTCGGCGTCAGCGGGCAACTGCTGTGCTGCACCCTTCTCGTCCTGTCCGTGGCCGTCCTGACCCGTCGCGGTCTCATGCCCGCGGCTGACCTACGGGAGCTCTCGTGACCTTGTCCTCCGGCAGGCCCGCCGTCGTCGTCGACGGTGTGGCCAAGTCTTTCGGCCGCACCCGTGCCCTCGACGGCGTCTCGCTCACTGCCGGCGCAGGGGTGACTGGCCTGCTCGGTCCGAACGGGGCCGGCAAGACGACCCTGCTGCGGATGCTCGCGACCGTGCTCGCCCCCGACGACGGACGGCTGCGCCTGCTGGGGCGCGATGCCGCTGATGCGGGTGAACGGCTCGAGATCCGTCGCCGACTCGGCTACCTGCCGCAGGAGCCCGGGTTCCACCGCGGGTTCACCGCCTTCGAGTTCGTCGACTACGTCGCGATCCTCAAGGAGATGACGTCTCGGCGGGAGCGGCACGACGAGGTACGTCGGGTGCTCGACGAGGTCGGGCTGAGCGCGGTCAGCGGCAAGAAGATCCGCGCCCTGTCCGGCGGGATGCGCCGCCGCGTGGCGCTGGCCCAGGCCCTGCTCGGCGACCCGGAGCTCCTCGTCCTCGACGAGCCCACGGTCGGCCTCGACCCCGAGCAGCGGCTCCGCTTCCGGGAGATCATCTCCCGCGCCGCCGAGGGCCGCTGCGTGATCCTGTCCACTCACCAGACCGAGGACGTCGCCGCACTCTGCGGGTCGATCATTGTCGTGCACGCCGGGCGCACGCTCTTCGGCGGCACGCCCGCCGAACTCGTCGCTACGGCACAGGGGCGGGTGTGGCTCGACGCCACCCGGTCCCCGGACGCCCGCATCGCCTGGCGCACCGGCACCGGGCTGCACCGCAACATCGGTGACGTCCCGCCGCCGCAGGCAGAGCTGGTGCGGCCGAGCGTCGAGGATGCCTATCTGCTGCTCCTCGGTGACGAGTCGGCTGCGGTGGCGGCATGAGCACCCCGATGCCTTTGGTCACCTCCCCCGTCGCTGCTCACCGCCGGGTCGGCCCGCCCGTCTGGGTCGTCCTCGGCGCCATCGACATCCGCCGGCTCACCCTGCACCCCGTGTTCCTGGGCAGCGTCGCTTTCATAGCCGTCACCGCCGGCGTCGACCTGCGTCCCGGGCCCCGGGAGGCCTACTCGGTGGTCACGGGCGCCGCGACGTTCTTCCTCGGTCCGTTTACGTTCTTCGCCGCCAACCTGCTCGCCTCCCGCGACCGCCGCCACCGCACGGAGGAGTGGCTGGCCTCCCTGCAGGCCCCCCGCCGGGACCGCACCGCGGCCGCCCTGGTGGCGTGCGCCGGGCCGGTCGCGGTCGCCACGCTCCTGACGCTGGTCGCGTTCACGGGGTTCACGAGCGCCGGCGTCCTGGTACATGACCCGCACCCGCTCGAGATGTTGACCGTTCCGCTCAGCGTTCTCGGCGGCGGGCTGCTCGGTGTCATGGTCGCCAGGTGGGCACCCTGGCCCGGCGCCGCGGCGCTCGTCATGGTCGCGCTTGTCGCCGTGCACGTCAGCCTGCCCGAGCGGTTGGCGCTGCTCGGCGCCTACGTGGAGTTCGCTCGCTGGGGCGAGCCGAGTTGGGCATGGGCCGGTGTCATCGACGGCTCCCGGGGGTGGCACGCGATCTACCTCCTCGCGCTCTGCGGGATGGCCGCGACCGGTGCGCTGCTCGTAGACGCCCGGCGGCGGATGCCCGTCCTGCTCCTCGGTGCCGTGTTCATCAGCTGCGCAGTCGTCGCTGGATGGGCGCAGCTGCCATGACCGCCACAACCGCGCTCTCCGCGCATGCGGCCCGGGCAGCGGGGGACCCCCCGCTGTTGCCAGTGGCCCGCGAGATTGCTCTCGTGGAGGCGCGCCGGATCGTCACGAACCCGCTCGTGCTGCTGGGCAGCACGCTCTACGCGGCCATGATCGTGGTGTCCTCCGGGTCAGGACCGGGCGCCGGATACGACGGGCTGGTCACCGGCCCGACGTTCTTCCTCGGGGTTTTCACCTACTTCGCAGCCCACCTCGCCGCATCGCGGCCTCGGCGTGACGACTGCCTGGATCAGCACGCCTCCCTACCGGCGCCGCCGGTCGCCCGCACGGCCGGGCTGTGCCTGGCGGCCTTCGCCCCCGCGCTGCTGGCTGCCGCGCTGTCGGCAACGACCATGGCCTGGTATGCCTCCGGCCGTACCGACCTGCCGGTGTGGCCCTCGATCGGTGAGCTGGCCGCCGGACCGCTCACCGTCCTCGGCGGCGCCCTACTCGGGATCATGGTGGCCCGCTGGCTGACTTTCCCCACCGCCCCGGTCCTCGTCATGATTGCCGTAGTTGCCGCGACCTTTGCCCTGAACGAGGCGATGAACGGCCGATACGCGCTGTTCTCGCCGTACACCACGTTCAGCGTCTACGTGCCCGACGGCTCCTGGGGCGGCCACTCACCCGGGTCCCCGGGTTGGCACGCTGGCTACCTCGCCGCGCTGTGCGGCATGGCCGCCGCCGGGGCGCTGCTCCGCGATGCCCGCCGTTGGATCGTGCCGCTCGTCGCTGGTGCGACGCTGACCGGCGTCGCCGTGGTCGCCGGCCTGGCGCAGCTGCCATGACCGTCCCAGCCCTGCAGCCGGACGTCGCCAGCCTGCGGCTGGGACAGCTCCCGGCGGTGCTCCGGCCACTCCTCAGCGCGGTGCGCTGGCAGCCGTCCATCGGCGCCATCGCGCTCGCCGCTCTCCTCCTCGCCCTAAAGGCCGACGACCTCGACTCTGACGGCACCGCGCTGATGCTTCTTCGCGGCGTGGCCGCGCTGCTCGCGCTCGGCGCCGCCTTTCTCCTCGACGACACCGCAGCCAACACCCTCGCCGCCTCGCCTACGAGCCTTGCCTGGCGACGCTCGCACCGACTGGCTCTCCTGGCCGTGCTCGTCGGCACGCCCTGGACCTTGGCGGTCCTCGCCGTGCAGTCGCGGGGTACTGACGTCCCCATCGCCGGGCTCTCCCTTGAGCTGGTGGCCCTGCTCGCTGTCGGCCTCGCCACCGGGGCGAGCATCACCCGCTGGACAGATGCGCCGGAGCCGGGCGTTCTTGTAGCGCCGTTGACCGTTGGGACTCTGCTGACCGCGTCCCGGCTGCCCGAGCAGTGGGCGTTGCTCGTCCCCCCCGGTCGATTGTGGGGACCGGCCCATGAGCGTTGGGCCCTGCTCCTGGCCGTAGCCGTACTTGTTTTCCTGCAGTGCACTCGCGACCCGGCCCACCCGCGACTGCGGATCGATCAGATCGGCGGGTCATCGCGCCTCCGTCGCCCGCGGGCTCGGCATCAGACGTCCGGATGACCCAAGCGGCGGCGCACCCGCTGGCGAGTCTCACGCGACGCAGAACTCGTTGCCTTCTGGGTCGAGCATCACGACATGACCGAGGTGCTCACCGTAGGACTCCTCGCGGACCGTTGTTGCCCCGGCGGTGACCAGTTCGACTGCCTTCTCACGGATGAGTTGCTCGCGCTGGGCCATGTCCCATGGCGCCTCGCCTGCCACCCGGATGTCGATGTGCATCCTGTTCTTGGCTGTCTTGCCCTCCGGCACCCTGGAGAAAGCCAATGGCTGGGCTTTTGCCCTCCGGGTCGATGATTGAAGCACCGTCTGGGTCGTCGTACCCCGGCTCAGCCACATAGCCGAGCGCGATGGCCCAGAACGCGGCAATTCCATGCGGGTCAGCCGCGTCACAACCGAGCGTCCAATGTGTCGCCATGCCGCGAAAAGTACCGCCGTGCACGGCTGCTCGGGTCCACGCACGAGAGCACGGCCAGAGTTCCGGACGGGGCATCGCCGCCCTGAGCGGGCACCGCCAGAAAGCCCTGTGGATAAGGGCTTCGTGGCCTGCTGGCTTGTCGGTGGGCGGCGTTAGCGTGCGGGTATGTCGATCAGCGTCCTTGCCGCCGCGGAGCACCCGATGTCCGCCGCGCTTGCGTCGATGGAGGCTGCGCTTGACGAGGCGGCAGCAGGCAACGCGTGGTCGCTGAGCGCGGACGAGGTGAGCGACCTCCTCCGTCGTCACGCGATTATCGAGGCCCGGCTGGCCCACCTGGGTCTGCGGCTGGCCAGCGAGGCCGACGGACGCGATCTGGCCCAGGCAGCCGGAGCTGGCTCGACGGCGGCGTGGCTACGCGACATGTTGCGGCTGCGACCGGGTGACGCTCGGGCGCGTGTTGATCTCGCCCACCGCGTCGAGACCGACCTGGCCCCGCTGGGGGCCGCGCTGGAGCAGGGCGAGGTGTCCCTGGCGCACGCCCACGTTGTGCGCAAGGGCATGGCGGAGTTGCCGGCCGGAGGGCATGGACTGCCGGGGGATGTACGCGACCAGGCGCTGGCGTTCTTGGTCGAGCAGAGCCGGGTGCATGACCCCGCCGCCGTGGCACATCTGGCGACTCAGCTGCTGCACACGCTCGATCCGGCGGCGCTCGAACGCCGCGAGGAGCGCGACGTCGCACGCCGCGAGCTGTGGATCAGCGACTCCGGTGACCTGCGCGGCCGCCTCGACGCAGAGGCGCGCGCGCTGCTGATGACTGCCCTCGATCCGCTGGCGGCGCCGCAGCCGGCTGCGGCGGCAGCCCCGACATGCGCTCAGCGGCCCGGCGCCGCGCCGACGCCCTGGTCGACCTGGTGAGCCGCAGCCTGAGGAGTGGTGAGTTGCCGCGCGCTCGGGGGACGCGTCCGCACCTGACGGTGACGGCGTCGCTGGAGACGTTGATGGGACTGCCGGGCGCGCCTGCAGCGCGAACGACCTGGGGCGGTCCGCTCAGTGGCGAGGCGCTGCGCCGCATCGCCTGTGACTGCGGCGTGACCCGCGTCCTCACCGACCCGGCCGGTGTGCCACTCGACGTCGGCCGCGAGCAGCGCAGCGTGACCCCCGGCATCTGGGCCGCCCTCGTGGTCCGCGACGTCGGCTGCTGCTTCCCCGGATGCACCCGCCCCGCCGAGTGGTGCGACGCCCATCACCTCGTGCACTGGGCCGACGGCGGCGTGACCAGCCTGCTCAACTGTGCCCTGCTCTGCGGCCACCACCACCGCGCGGTCCACCATCGCGGCTGGGACATCGCGATGGCCGCCGACGGACGGCCGGAGTTCCTGCCGCCGCCCTGGGTCGACCCGCAGCGACAACCCCGTCGCAACACCTACTGGGACTCCGTCCGCGGTGGTCGCCGCGGACCTCCAGCCGCTGACCACCCGTGACGGCCGCCCGCGCGTCCTCATCGCCGCGTCCTCATCGGCGCACCGTGAACTCCGACGGTCCGGACGTTGAGTGATAACACACTGCCGGAATTCTTGGCCTGTGATACTTACATGGCGGTTCAGTATCATCGTCCTGCAGTCGAGGGAGGTAGGTATCAGTGCGCACCCATCTCTTCGACTCCGTCCAGCGTCGGCACATCGTCCGTGCCGAGGGCGGTTACGCCGCCTTCATCCCTCCGCCGCTGCCTCCTGACCTCCAGCTGACGCCCGACTTGGTGCGCCTCAACTCCGAAGCCGACCGGGCGGTCGGTCTGCTCTCGGGGGTCTGCCAGACGCTGCCGAACCCCTACCTGTTGTCCCGCTCGTTGATGCGTCGCGAGTCGGTGCTCTCCAGCCGGATCGAGGGGACCCAGGCCTCGCTCTCTGACCTGCTGATCTTCGAGGCCAGAGGTGAGCCCAACGGGGTTGCCAGCGCCGACGTCCGCGAGGTGGCCAACTACGTCGCCGCACTGCAGCATGTGATCGATCCGCATCGCCGCCTCCCGGTGAGCCTGCCACTCCTGCGGGAGGCTCACGGCATCCTCATGAAGGGGGTCCGCGGCCACCACGCGACGCCCGGTGAGTTCAGGAAGTCACAGAACTGGATCGGCTCACCCGGCTCCAGCCTGGAGACTGCCTCGTACGTCCCCCCACCCCCCGAGCGGCTGTGGGAATGCCTCGACGCCTTCGAGAAGCACTTGCACGTGCCGGCCGAGCTGCCACCTCTGGTCCAGATCGCTTGCGTCCACTACCAATTCGAGGCGATCCACCCATTCGTCGATGGCAACGGCCGCGTAGGACGCCTGCTTATCGGACTGTTGCTGATCGAGTGGGGACTGCTCCCGCTGCCGCTTCTGGACCTGTCGGCGTACATCGAGCCCCGGCGCTCGGCGTACTACGACGGGCTGCTCGCCGTCTCGACTCGTGGGGACTGGGCCGAATGGGTCAGTTTCTTCCTGACCGCCGTCGCACGGCAATCCTTGAGCGTCGTCGACAGGGCCAAGCAGATGCAGCGACTGCGGGACGACTACCGCGCGAGACTCTCCACGGCCAGATCCTCCGCCCTGCTGCACCTGCTGGTGGACGCTCTTTTCGAGAGCCCGGTCATGACGATCACCAGGGCGCGTGATCTCACCCGAGTAACGCACCGCGCCGCAGCCCTCAACGTGAACAAGCTGCTGGCCGCCGGGATCCTCAAAGAGCTGTCCACTCCGGGGCGGCTGCGCATCTTTCTCGCCGACGACGTGATCACCGC
>JAUJNY010000005.1:117223-133408 GCA_030447955.1 Jiangellales bacterium | reverse complement strand
AGCTGTCCACTCCGGGGCGGCTGCGCATCTTTCTCGCCGACGACGTGATCACCGCACTCGAAGGGCAGGGATCGACTGAGACAGAAAGCTTCTGACGAGGCGGCGCGGCCTCAACCTGCAGCGTCGGGTGCCGGGCCTCAACCTGCAGCGTCGGGTGCCGGACCGACCGGGGACGCCGGCACGGCCACCAACCCGAGCTCGGCCTGCGAGGCGAGCCGCTCATGCCGCGGGACGACCCGGACGGAGTAGCCGAAGGATCCCGTGCGCTCGAGGTCGATCACCCCCTCGAAGCTATACCGCCCGCTCTCGTACGACTCCGCCACCGCCAACGAGCCGACCCGGATGTCGCGGATCTCGTCGTCGTCGTCGACCAGGCCGTGCACCACCTGGACGTCCACGTCGGCGGGCTCCAGGGTGCCCAGTGCGACGAACGCGCGCAGCTCCAGCGTCGCCCCGAGCTGGGGACTGTCGCCGGCGCCGCTGGACTCGACATGCTCGACTCGCACGTTCGGCCACTGCGCCCGTACGCGGGCCTTCCACTCGGCGAGCTCCTTGGCCCCCTCGAACGTCGCGTTCAACGCACGGCTCGACGCCGCCGCCGGCACGTAGAGCTGCTGGACGTAGTCCTCGACCATCCGGCTGGCCAGCACCTTCGGCCCCAGCGAGGTGACGGTGTGCCGCACCATCTCCAGCCACCGGCCCGGCAGGCCGCGGTCGTCACGGTCGTAGAAGCGGGGGGCGACGGCCGACTCGATGAGGTCGTACAGCGCCGTTGCCTCCAGCTCGTCGCGATGATCGGTGTCTTCGACTCCCTCGGCGGAGGGGATCGCCCAGCCGTTCTCACCGTCGTACCACTCGTCCCACCAGCCGTCCCTGATGGAGAGGTTGAGCGCACCGTTGAGCGCCGCCTTCATCCCCGAGGTACCGCAGGCCTCGTACGGCCGCAGCGGGTTGTTGAGCCACACGTCGCACCCGGGGTAGAGCGGCTGAGCCATCGCGATGTCGTAGTCGGGCAGGAAGACGATGCGGTGCCGCACCGCGCGGTCGTCGCTGAAGCGCACCATCTCCTGGATCAGCCGCTTGCCGCCGTCGTCGGCCGGGTGCGCCTTGCCGGCGATGACGACCTGCACCGGCCGCTCCGGGTGCAGCAGCAGTGCCTTCAGCCGGTCGGGGTGGCGCAACATCAAGGTCAGTCGCTTGTACGACGGCACCCGGCGGGCGAACCCGATGGTCAGGACGGCCGGGTCGAGCACCGAGTTGACCCAGCCGAGCTCGGCCTCGCTGGCGCCCCGGGCGAGCCACGACTCGCGCAGCCGCCTCCTGGCCTCGTGCACGAGACGCTCGCGCAGCAACCGCTTGAGCTCCCAGATCTCCCGGTCGGTCGGGGCGCCGGCCGCGCGCGCCCAGCCGTGACCCTGCCCGAGCAGCTCGGTCTCCCCCGAGCGCTCGGCGAGCTCCATGACCTCGGGGGCGACCCAGGTCGGTGCGTGAACGCCGTTGGTGATCGAGACGATCGGCACCTCGGTCTCGTCGAACGCCGGCCACAGCCCCGCGAACATGCCGCGGCTCACGCTTCCGTGCAGCGCGCTGACACCGTTGGCCCGCTGGGCGAGTCGCAGCCCCATGACCGCCATGTTCAGGACGCCAGGGTCACCGCCGGCGTAGGTCTCCGCGCCCAGCTCGAGCACCCGCTCCACCGCGACGTTGGGGCTGAACATGTCGCCGCCGAACTGCTGGATGATCTGCTCGCGTTCAAAGCGGTCGATTCCAGCGGGCACCGGCGTGTGGGTGGTGAACACGGTGCCGGCGCGGGTCGCCTCCAACGCTGCCGGGAACGACAGCCCGTGCTCCTCGGTGAACTCGCGGATGCGCTCCAGCCCCTGAAAGCCTGCGTGCCCCTCGTTGGTGTGGAAAACCTCCGGCTGCGGCGCCCCGGTGAGTCGGGACCAGGCGCGCACCGCGCGTACGCCTCCGATACCGAGCAGCACCTCCTGATGCAGCCGGTGCTCGGTGCCTCCCCCGTACAGCCGGTCGGTAACGTCGCGCTGGAGCAGGCTGTTCTCCTCAACGTCGCTGTCCAGCATCAGCAGCGGCACCCGCCCGACCTGGGCGACCCACACCTGGGCGTGGACGGCGCCGTCTCCGGGGAGCCGGACGTTGACCCGGGCGGGGCTGCCGTCCTCCTCGCGCAACAACGTGATGGGCAGCCCGTCAGGGTCGAGCAACGGATAGCGCTCGTGCTGCCAGCCCTCGCGGGACAGGGACTGGCGGAAGTAACCCTGCCGGTACAGCAGTCCCACCCCGACGATGGGGACGCCGAGGTCGCTGGCTGCCTTGAGATGGTCACCGGCGAGGATGCCCAGGCCGCCGGAGTACTGCGGCAGGACGTGGGAGACGCCGAACTCCGGTGAGAAGTACGCGATCGCCCGCGGCGCCTCGTCGCCCAGCGTCTGGTACCAGCGGTCCCCGCTGAGGTAGTCGCGCAGGTCGTCGGCGGCCTCACTCACCCGGCGGAGGAGACGCCGGTCACCGGCCAGCATCCGCATCCGCTCGGGGGGGACGGCACCCAGCAACCGCACCGGGTCGTGGCCGACCGACTCCCACAGCTCCCGGTCCAGGGATGCGAAGATGTCGCGGGTCTCCTGGTGCCACGACCAGCGGAGGTTGCTGGCGAGCTCGCCGAGCGGGGCCAGCGGCGCGGGCAGCACCGTGCGGACGGTGAAGCGTCTGATGGCACGCACGAGTCGCCACGGTACCGGCCGCCGCCAGCGCGGACCGGCTTTTCCTGCTTGCTGAGCTGCCGCGCTCGGTACGGTGAGCGCGATGACCGGACGCATCCCCATCCTCGACGTCGAGCCCGTCGTGGCCTGCGGCCGGTATCCCGCCAAGGCGGTGGCCGGCGAGAGTTTCACGGTCTCGGCGACCGTCTTTCGGGAGGGGCACGGCTCGGTCAACGCCGACGTGGTGCTCTGCGACCCCACCGGCCGCGAGCACGACCCGCTGCGGATGCGACCCGGTGCACCCGGCACCGACCGTTGGCACGCCGAGGTGACCCCCGACGTCGAGGGCGCGTGGACGTTCCTGGTCCAAGGGTGGGGCGACCCCGTCGCGACGTGGGAGCACGCGGCGAGCATCAAGGTGCCGGCCGGGATGGACGTCGAGCTGATGTTCGCCGAGGGCGCGCTGCTGCTGGACCGCGCAGTGCGCCAGCTGCCCGCGGCTCAACCCGGCGAGCGGCGGCTGCTCGAGTCGACCGCCGCGGCACTGCGCGACCGCGGGCGACCTCCCGCCGCGCGACTGGCCGTCGCCCTCGCGCCCGAGCTCGCCGACGTGCTGCACCACCATCCCGTCCGGGACTTCGTGACCCGGTCCCATCCAGCGCCGCTGCTGGTGGAGCGGGAGCGAGCGTTGTTCAGTGCGTGGTACGAGTTCTTCCCGCGGTCCGCGGGCGCGGTCGCCGCCACCACAGCGACCACCGCATCGGTCACCGGACCCGGACCGGCCCCGCCGCGGTCCGGCACGTTCGCCACCGCGGCCGACCGGCTGCCCACGATCGCCGACATGGGCTTCGACGTCGTCTACCTGCCGCCCATCCACCCCATCGGCCGGGCGTTCCGCAAGGGCCCCAACAACGCGCTTGCCGCCGGCGTGGACGACCCGGGCTCCCCGTGGGCGATCGGGTCGGCCGAGGGCGGTCATGACGCCGTCCACCCCGATCTCGGCACGCTCGCTGACTTCGACGCGTTCGTACGCCGTGCCGGCGAGTACGGGCTCGAGGTGGCCCTCGACCTCGCGCTCCAGGTGTCCCCCGACCACCCGTGGGTGCGCGAGCACCCCGAGTGGTTCACCGTGCGCGCCGACGGCTCGATCGCGTACGCGGAGAACCCGCCGAAGAAGTACCAGGACATCTACCCGCTGGATTTCGACGCCGACCCCGAGGGCATCTACGCCGAGGTGCTGCGCATCCTCCGGCACTGGATGTCCCACGGGGTGCGCATCTTCCGCGTCGACAACCCGCACACCAAGCCGGTCGACTTCTGGCACCGGCTGCTCGGCGAGGTCCGCCGCAGCGACCCCGACGTCATCTTCCTCGCCGAGGCCTTCACCCGGCCGGCGATGATGCACCACCTCGCCCAGATCGGCTTCCAGCAGTCCTACACCTACTTCACCTGGCGCAACGACAAGCCGGGGCTGGAGGCCTATCTCAGCGAGCTCGCCGGCGACAGCGCGGCGTACATGCGACCCAACTTCTTCGTCAACACCCCCGACATCCTGCACGCCTACCTGCAGTACGGCGGCCCCGCGGCGTTCAAGATCCGCGCGGTGCTAGCCGCACTGCTGTCGCCGAGCTGGGGCGTCTACTCCGGATATGAGCTGTTCGAGCACGTCGCGGTGCGCCCGGGCAGCGAGGAGTACCTCGACTCCGAGAAGTTTCAGTACCGCCCACGCGACTACGACGCAGCGCTGCGGGCCGGGCGGTCGCTGGCGCCGTACCTCACCCGGCTCAACGAGCTGCGCCAGGCCCACCCGGCCCTGCGGTGGTTGCGAAACCTGCGCTTCCACCGCATCGACAATGACGAGATGATCGCCTTCTCCAAGCGCCGGACGCTGCCCGACGGAGGCGAGGACGTCGTCCTCGCGGTGGTCAACCTCGACCCGCACGGCGCCCGCGAGGCCACCGTGTCCCTTGACCTGGCCGCGTTGGGCCTCTCGCCCGGGGAGACCTTCGCCGCGCACGACGAGCTCTCCGGCCAGACCTTCCGGTGGGGAGAGCACAACTACGTACGGCTCGACCCGGCGGTGGAGGCCGCTCACGTCCTCACGCTGCGCCGGTGGTCTCCGTGACCGACGGCACGCCCACGCTGTCCTGGCACCGCCGGCGCAGCGACCCGGTGGTGGCCGTTGAGGCCGTGTCTGGGCTCCCGCCGGCGGGCAGCGACCCGCAGTGGTTCAAGCGGGCGGTGTTCTACGAGGTGCTCGTCCGCTCCTTCGCCGACTCCAACGGCGACGGCGTGGGCGACCTGCGCGGGCTGGCCAGCAAGCTGGACTACCTGGAGTGGCTGGGCGTCGACTGCCTCTGGTTGCCGCCGTTCTTCACCTCGCCGCTGCGCGACGGCGGCTACGACGTCTCCGACTTCAAGGGTGTGCTGCCCGACTTCGGCACCATCGAGGACTTCCAGTTCTTCCTCGACGCGGCTCATGCCCGGGGGCTGCGCGTCATCGTCGACTTCGTCATGAACCACACCTCCGACCAGCACCCGTGGTTCCAGGCGTCGCGGCTCGACCGGGACGGCCCGTACGGCGACTTCTACGTGTGGGCGGACACCGACGAGGGCTACCCGGACGCCCGCGTCATCTTCGTCGACACCGAGGCGTCCAACTGGACGTTCGACCCGGTACGCAAGCAGTACTTCTGGCACCGTTTCTTCGGTCATCAGCCCGATCTCAACTTCGACAACCCGGCCGTCCAGGAGGCGGCGATCGAGTCGTTGCGCTTCTGGCTCGATCTCGGCATCGACGGTATCCGGCTGGACGCGGTGCCCTACCTCTACGAGCGTGAGGGAACCAACTGCGAGAACCTGCCCGAGACCCACACCTTCCTCAAGCGCATCCGCAAGGTCATTGACGACGAGTACGTCGACCGCGTCCTGCTCTGTGAGGCCAACCAGTGGCCGGCCGACGTGGTCGAGTACTTCGGGGACTACAGCGTCGGCGGCGACGAGTGCCACATGGCCTTCCACTTCCCGGCCATGCCGCGCATCTTCATGGCCGTGCGGCGGGAGTCGCGCTACCCCATCTCCGAGATCCTGGCGCAGACCCCGGCGATCCCGGAGAACTGCCAGTGGGGCATCTTCTTGCGCAACCACGACGAGCTCACCCTGGAGATGGTCACCGACGAAGAGCGCGACTACATGTGGGTGGAGTACGCCAAGGACCCGCGCATGAAGGCCAACATCGGGATCCGCCGGCGGCTCGCTCCACTGCTCGACAACGACACCAACACGATGGAGCTGTTCACGGCGTTGCTGCTTTCGCTGCCCGGCTCCCCCGTCATCTACTACGGCGACGAGATCGGCATGGGCGACAACATCTGGCTGGGCGACCGGGACGGCGTACGGACGCCGATGCAGTGGACCCCTGACCGCAATGCCGGCTTCTCCACCTGCGACCCCGGGCGGCTCACGCTGCCCCTCGTCATGGACGCGATCCACGGCTACCAGATCAAGAACGTCGAGTCCCAGCTGGCCAACACCTCCAGCCTGCTGCACTGGACCCGACGGATGATCCAGGCGCGCAAGGAGAACCCGGCCTTCGGTCTCGGCTCCTTCGCCGACCTCGGAGGCAGCAACCCGTGCGTCATCGCCTACGTCCGCCAGCTCGGTGACGACACCATGCTCTGCGTCAACAACCTCTCCCGGTTCGCGCAGCCGGTCGAGCTGGACCTGCGCCGCTGGGAGGGGGTAGAGCCGGTCGAGCTGCTCGGCGGCGTGCGCTTCCCGCGCATCGGTGAGCTGCCCTATCTCCTCACGCTGGGCTCGCACGGCTTCTACTGGTTCCGGCTGCGGAGCAGCGAGGCCGGCGCATGAGCCTGGCGGCGCCGGTGGCCCAGGACGTCGCCGACATGCTGGCCGGCTGGCTGCCCACCCAACGCTGGTTTGCCGGCAAGGACCGCCCCGTCGATGGCGTCCGCCTGCTCAGTGACACCCCGCTGCCAATCGAGCAGCCGCGGGTCCACCATCTGGTGGTCGGCGTCGACCAGGGCGGCCAGCACACCCCCTACCAGGTGCCGCTCAGCCTGCACGAGCATCCGCAGGAGCGGCTGGAGCACGTCCGGGTCGGTGAGCTCTGGGAGCCCGGGGACGCCAGCCCGCACCACGTGTACGACGCGCTGCACGACAAGGACGCAACCGCGGTGCTGCTCACCGCCCTCGCCGCCAAGGCCGACATCGAATCGCTGCGGTTCCACGTCGAGGAGGGGGCGCGGCTCCCGCTCGGGCAACCGTCGATCGTCCTCACCGTCGAGCAGAGCAACACCTCCCTCGTCTACGGCGAGGCGGCGCTGCTCAAGGTGTTCCGCCGCCTCGCCGCCGGGGTCAACCCCGACATCGAGGTGCACGACGCGCTCACCCGCGCACGGTCGCCGTACGTCGCGGCTCTGCTCGGCTGGATCGACGGCAGCTGGACCGACCAGGACACCGGGCGTCCGGTCAGCGGCAGCCTCGCCATGCTGCAGCGCTTCCTGCGCACCGCCACCGACGGCTGGGCGCTGGCCACAACGAGCGTCCGCGACCTGTACGCCGAGGCGGACCTGCACGCCGACGAGGTCGGCGGCGACTTCGCCGGGGAGGCCCGCCGGCTGGGCGCGGCCACGGCACAGGTGCACGCGGTCATGCGCCGCACGCTGCCGCACGCCCAGCTAGGGCCGGCCGAGCTCAGCCGGCTGGCCACCGGGATGCGTCAACGCCTCGACGCCGCCGCCGAGCTGGTCCCCGACCTGCGCCCGTACGCCGCGGGGCTGGGCACCGCGTACGACGGCGTCGCCGAGCTGGACCGGCCAGTGCCCGGGCAGCGGGTGCACGGCGACCTCCACCTCGGGCAGGTCGTGCGCACCGTGCTCGGCTGGCGGCTGCTCGACTTCGAGGGCGAGCCGGAGAAACCGCTTGCTGAGCGGGTCGTGCTCGACTCGCCGCTGCGCGACGTCGCGGGGATGCTGCGCTCGTTCGACTACGCAGCCCACAGCCTGCTCGTCACCGACCACCCCGACGACCCGCAGATCGCCTACCGCGCCAGCGAGTGGGCGGAGCGCAACCGCGCGGCATTCTGTGCCGGGTACGCCTCCGTGGCCGCGCGTGACCCGCGCGAGGAGGCGCTGCTGCTGCGCGCGTACGAGACCGACAAGGCGGTGTACGAGACCGTCTACGAGTGGCGCAACCGTCCTGGCTGGCTGGGCATCCCGCTCGCTGCGCTGGATCGGCTGGCCGCGTGAGCAGCCGGTGAGCGGAGCGCCCCAGGAGGCCGCGGGGCCACCGCCGCCCGGCCTCGGGGACCTCGACCTGCACCTGATCGGTGAAGGCCGCCACGAGCAGCTGTGGCAGGTGCTCGGGGCGCACACCCGGGTAGGGGGCACATCGTTCGCCGTGTGGGCGCCGGGCGCCCAGGACGTTCGCGTCGTCGGCGACTTCAACTCCTGGGACGGCGCAGGCCACGGCATGGCGGCGCTGGGCGGCAGCGGCGTGTGGGAGCTGTTCGTGCCTGGCGTTGGTGACGGCGCCCGCTACAAGTACGAGCTGCTCGCAGCCGACGGCAGCCGCCGGCTCAAGGCCGATCCGCTCGCCTTCCGCGCCGAGCCCCCACCGGGGACCGCGTCGGAGGTCTACACGTCCCGCTACGCCTGGGCGGACGACGAGTGGATGGCGCGCCGCCGCAGCTGGGAGGCCCACCGGGAGCCGATGAGCGTCTACGAGGCGCACCTCGGCTCCTGGCGGCGCGGACTCAGCTACCGCGACCTCGCCACCGAGCTGGTGGCCTACGTCGCCGACCTCGGGTTCACCCACCTCGAGCTGCTGCCCGTCGCGGAGCACCCGTACGGCGGTTCATGGGGGTACCAGGTGAGCTCCTACTACGCGCCGACGTCGCGGTTCGGCTCACCCGACGACTTCCGCCACCTCGTCGACCGGCTGCACCAAGCCGGCATCGGGGTCATCGTCGACTGGGTGCCCGCGCACTTCCCGCGCGATGAGTGGGCGCTGGCCCGCTTCGACGGGACGCCGCTGTACGAGCACGCCGACCCGCGCCGCGGTGAGCACCCCGACTGGGGCACGCTGGTCTTTGACCTGGGTCGCCCGCAGGTGCGCAACTTCCTCGTCGCCAACGCGCTGCACTGGCTGGAGGAGTTTCACGTCGACGGCCTGCGGGTGGACGCCGTCGCCTCGATGCTCTACCGCGACTACTCCCGGCGACCGGATGAGTGGGTGCCCAACGCGTACGGCGGTCGCGAGGATCTGGAGGCGATCTCCTTCCTGCAGGAGACCAACGCCACCGTCTACCGCCGGGTCCCCGGCGTCGTGACCGTCGCGGAGGAGTCGACGGCGTGGCCCGGGGTCACCCGGTCAACCGACTCCGGCGGCCTCGGCTTCGGCCTCAAGTGGGACATGGGATGGATGCACGACTCGCTGCGCTATCTCGCCCGCGACCCGGTACACCGGGCCCATCACCACCATGACCTCACGTTCTCGATGATGTACGCGTACACCGAGAACTTCGTGCTGCCGCTCTCCCACGACGAGGTCGTGCACGCCAAGGGCTCGCTGCTGCGCAGGATGCCCGGTGACCGCTGGCAGCAGCTCGCGACGCTGCGCGCCTTTCTCGCCTACATGTGGGCGCACCCCGGCAAGCAGCTGTTGTTCATGGGCGGCGAGCTCGGCCAGGAGTCGGAGTGGGCCGAAGCCGGCGAGCTGGACTGGTGGCTGCTCGACCTGCCCGACCACCGCGGCCTGCAGCGGCTGGTGAGCGACCTCAACCGCGCCTACCGGGCCACACCGGCGCTGTGGTCACGCGACAGCGACCCCGCCGGCTTCTCCTGGATCAACGCCGACGACGCCGCGCGCAACGTCTTCTCCTTCCTGCGCGTCGGCGCCGACGGCTCGATGCTCGCGTGCGCCTCCAACTTCGCCGCGGTCCCGCACGAGGGATACCAGCTCGGCCTGCCGGTGGCGGGCCGCTGGCAGGAGGTGCTCAACACCGACGCCGAGGTCTACGCCGGTTCGGGTGTCGGCAACCTCGGCGGCGTCGAGGCGGTCCCCGAGCCAGCGCACGACCGGCCGGCCTCGGCGACGCTCCGGCTGCCCCCGCTGGGCACCCTGTGGCTACACCGCCCCCGACCCGCCGAAGTGATCCCGTAGACCACCTTGGACTGACCCCTCTTCTCCGGACGCCTGTTCCGCGTCCGCGCTTGCTGCGAACAAGCTGCAGTGCAGCTAGTATGGCTGCATGCCCGTCGCCATCACCGTTCGCAACGTCCCTGAGGCGGTGCGAGACGAGCTGGCCGCACGCGCCGCTCGGTCGGGTCGATCGCTGCAGGAGTACCTCACTCTGCAACTCAGCGAGCTGGCGACCCGGCCATCGCTGGAGGAGGCGGTCGATGCTGCACGCCGACGGGCCCGTGTTGCCGGCCGTACCATCGTGGCCGCCGACGTCTTGGCCGACCGGGACGCCGAGCGCCGGTGAGTGGTGCCGTCGTCGTCGACTCCTCCGCTCTGGTGGCCTTGCTGATCGACGGAGGACCCACCGGCGACTGGGTCGCGGCGGTTCTCGAGGACAGGGCTGTCGCCGCACCGGAGTTGGTGACGTTCGAGGTGGCCAACATCTTGCGCAGGCAGCAGCTGGCGGGGCGACTGGAGTCGCTCGAAGCGACGCTCGCCCATCAGGACCTGCAGGCGCTGCCGCTGCAGCTGTGGCCCTACCTGCCGCTGGCCGGCCGAGCCTGGGAGTTGCGAGAGACCGTGACCATGTACGACGCCTCGTACGTCGCACTCGCCGAACGCCTGGACGGTGACCTGGTGACCCTCGACGAGCGGCTGGGACGCGCGACAGGGCCTCGCTGCCCCATCCGCACTCCACCGCACGCGACAACGGCGCCGTGACGTACACCGCCCTGAAGAGTCGGAGTCCGGGAGCGCATCCGACCGCCTGGATGCGCTGCTGCCGCATCACCGCCGTCGAGCGCGTCTGGGGCCAGCGGCTGACCGCCACCGCCACGGAATCCGGCGTACGGCTGTGGCGGCTGCACCTCGCCAACGACGGCGAGCTGGTCGCGATGACGCCCGACGACCTGGTGGCGCTCCGCTCGGCGGCCGGCTGACGACGCTGGCCGGCGTGACTGGAAAGAGCACCATCAGGGCCATGACCATCTTGTCGCGACGCCCGGCGGCCTTCACCCGTGCCGACCGCAATGGGCTGCCCGATGACGGTCGCCGGCATGAGCTCGTCGACGGGACGTTGATCGCGTCCCCGGCGCCGCGTGCCGACCACTGGCTCGTCCTCGGGTTCTTGGTACGCGCCGACCGGCTGCGTCAGCAGACCGACGCCGGCCATCCGGAGTCCGGCTCGACCAGCGGCCTCGTCGCCTACCTCGCCCGCGAGCCCGTCGGCTGGCGTGCGGTCGAGCCGCGCACCGGCTATGCGGGCCTGTCCCGGCGCCCATCCGAGCCCGGCTCGGCTGGATGTGTCACGACGGTGTCGTCATCGACTCCACGGGGCTGACCGACCCCACCCCTCGTCCAGGTCGTTCGGCGTCAGCGCGGCCAGCACGTCCTCGATGGACATGTCGCGGTCCAGCGCCTCGGGCTGCTGGCGCCCCAGCGCCGAGCCGGCCACGGCGTCGTACGCGACCGCGACGCCCTCGAAGAGCGCGCCGGGCAGGCCCACGCCAGCCTGCGCCCTGGCGATCTCACGCATCTCGCCCACGAACCGCTCGGCCTTGGTCGCGGCCAGCGCCGCGCTCGTGTGCAGACCGGGCACCTGCTCCGGCCACTCACGCTCGATGTCGGCGAGGAAGGCGTCGAGCACCCCGTACGCGTCTGCGGTCACCATGGCGTGCAGGGCCAGCACGGTGAAGCCCTTGTACATCGACGCGGTGCACATCTTGAGCGCCGAAGCGCTGCCCGCCGGCCCGTCCAGCAGCCGCCAGTCGACCGCCGGCGCGGTGAGGGCCGCGACCTCCGCAGCCCGCGGCCCGGCGAGGTAGACCCGCGCCGGCTTGGAGGCACCGGTGGGAGGACCGGACGAGATCGACCCGTCGACGAGGTCGCAGCCGGCGGCGTGGAGGACCTGCTCAACCTCTCGGACGGTCTGCGGCGCCACCGCGTTGAGGTCGGCGACCAGAGGCGTCGAGCCGGTCCGGATGGCGGCGGCAGCTACGTCGCGGGCGGTCTCTCCCGCCTGGGCCGGGGGGACCACGGACAGCACCACGTCGACCCCGGCAACCAGCCGGTCCAGCGTCTCGATGTCGCAAAGACCAGCGGCCGTGGCCAGCTCGCGGCTGCGTTCAGAGCGTCCGTCCAACACACACCGCACGTCATGTCCGCCGTGGAGCAGCGCCCGCCCCAGCGCCGCACCCATATGACCGGTGCCCAGCAGCCCCACTACCCGCGGCTGCCCGGTGGAGCCGTCGACGCGCTGATCCGTCGCCGTCACCGGGTCGAGGCTCCTCCGTACATCGCGCTGGCGTGGTCGACGCTGCTCAGAACAGCGCGCTCGCCAGCGCGGCGCGGGCCTGGACGACCCGGGGGTCGGAGGAGCCGACGACCTGGAACAGCTCCAACAGGTGGGCCCGAGCCCGGTCACGCTCGGCGCCGGCGGTGCGCCGTACGGTCTCGACCAACCGCGCGAAGGCCTCGTCGACCTGACCGTCGAGCAGCTCGAGGTCTGCCGCCGCGCTCTGCGCGTCGACGTCGTCGGGTCGCTGCGCCGCGGCCGCCCGTACCGCTGCCAGGTCGTGGCCCTGGGCCCGCTGCATGAGCTCAACCTGAGCCAGCCCGGCGCGAGCGTCGTCGTCGGCCGGCGAGTCCGCGATCAACTGGCGGTACGCCGCGGCGGCAGCGTCCAAGTCGCCGCGCTCGATGGCGGCATAGGCCTCGTCGTACCGGGGGTCGCCGGGTACCTCTGCCGGTCCGACCGGCTCCGCACCCGGTGCGGGCGCTGCGACGGCGGCGTCACCGGCGACGCCGTTGGCGGCGGCGACCCGGAGCAGCTCGTCGAGGTACTGGCGTACCTGCGCCTCCGGGTAGGCGCCGGCGAACAAGGGGACGGCCTGGCCGTTGACCACGCCGAGGACCAGCGGGATGCTCTGCACCCCCGCCGCCGCCGCCAGCTGCTGGTTGGCGTCGACGTCGATCTTGGCGAGCACGAAGCGGCCGGCGTACTCGGTGGCCAGGCGCTCGAGCACCGGGGACAGCTGCTTGCACGGGCCGCACCACTCCGCCCAGAAGTCGATGACCACCGGAACGGTCGCCGACCGCTGCAGCACCTCCGCCTCGAACGTCGCCTCGGTGACGTCGACGACGTACCCCCCGGTCCCGGCTGCGCCACCGGCGCCTGCAGCCGCAGCCGGCGGGCTGGTACGAGGCGGTGCGGCGCGCTGAGCCAACGCACCCAGGTCCACGGCGCCGTACGCGGAGAAGCTGCTCGTCATGGTGCCCATCCTCCCCCGCCGAGCTGCGCGGAGTAACCCGCTCAGAAGCGAGCGGGCTCGCGGTATTCGCCCCACTCGGCGCGCAGCGCGTCGCAGATCTCCCCAAGCGTCGCCTCGGCGCGCGCGGCCTCGAGCATTGCCGGGACGACGTTGTCCTCCGTGCGGGCGACCTCCACCATCCGGGTGAGCGCGTCGTCGACGCGGGCCTGGTCACGCCCGGCCCGCCGCTCGACCAAGAGGCGACGCTGTTCCAGCTCCACCTCGTGGGAGATCCGCAGGATCTCCAGCGGCTCCTCGACGGTGTCGGTGTGGCAGTTGACCCCGACCACCTTCTTGTCGCCCTTTTCCAGCGCCTGCTGGTAGCGGAAGGCCGACTCGGCGATCTCGGACATGAACCAGCCATCCTCGATTCCGCGCAGCAGTCCGGCGGTGATGGTGCCGTCGCCGCCCATGTCGCGGATCCGAGTGAAGGTCGCCTCGGCCTCCGCCTCGATCCGGTCGGTCAGCGCCTCGACGTACCACGAGCCGCCGAGCGGGTCGGCGACGTTGCCGACCCCCGTCTCCTCCATGATCACCTGCTGGGTGCGCATCGCGATCTCGGCCGCCTTGCCACTCGGCAGCGCGAGGACCTCGTCGAGGGCGTTGGTGTGCAACGAGTTCGTACCGCCGAGGACGGCGGCGAGGGCCTCGACCGCGGTGCGCACGACGTTGTTGTCGGGCTGCTGGGCGGTGAGCGAGACGCCGGCGGTCTGGGTGTGGAACCGCAGCCACTGCGCGCGCTCGGTGCGGGCGCCGTACACGTCACGCATCCACCGCGCCCAGATGCGTCGGGCGGCGCGGAACTTCGCGATCTCCTCGAAGAAGTCGATGTGCGCGTCGAAGAAGAAGCTGAGCCCCGGCGCGAAGCGGTCGACGTCGAGGCCGCGGGAGAGCCCGAGCTCGACGTAGCCGAAGCCGTCCGCGAGCGTGTACGCCAGCTCCTGCGCGGCCGTGGCCCCCGCCTCACGGATGTGGTAGCCAGAAACCGAAAGCGGCTTGTAGGCCGGGATCTCCGCGACGCAGAACTCCATCAGATCGCCGATCAGGCGCAGATGCGGCTCGGGAGCGAACAGCCACTCCTTCTGCGCGATGTACTCCTTGAAGATGTCGGTCTGCAAGGTCCCGTCGAGGCTGGCCAGGTCGACGCCCTGCCGTTCGGCGGCAACCAGCCACATGCAGAAGATCGGCACTGCCGGACCGCTGATCGTCATCGACGTCGTGACCTCGGCGAGCGGGATGCCGGCGAAGAGCTCCTCCATGTCGGCAGCGGAGTCGATCGCGACGCCGCAGTGCCCCACCTCCCCGAGGGAGCGGGGGTCGTCGGAGTCACGGCCCATCAGCGTCGGCATGTCGAAGGCGACGGAGAGCCCGCCGCCGCCGTGGCGAAGGATGGTCTTGTAGCGCTCGTTGGTCTGCGCCGCGTTGCCGAAGCCGGCGAACTGCCGGATCGTCCAGGCCCGCCCGCGGTAGCCGCTGGCGTACAGCCCGCGTGTGTACGGGTGTTCCCCCGGCCACCCGATCCGCTCGAAGCCGGGGTGGTCCGCTCCGCCCGGCGGGCCGTACACCGGGTCCACCTCGACTCCCGACAGGGTCGTGAAGTCTGCGTCGCGCCGCCGGGAGGACTCGTAGCGCTCCTGCCAGCGGCGTCGTCCGGCGTCGATGCTCTCGGCGTCCATCCGCTCACGGTACCCGTTGCCGCCGCAGGTATAACGGGCTTGCCGCCCGACGGCGGGGCCCCCGGCGGCGGCGTCGCTCAGCCCGCAACCGGGTGGACTGGATTAGCTGGTCCAGCCGGTCGGGGTGCGGCACCGAGGTGATGTCCCGGAGCCCCTGCTCCGGCGCAGCCGCCTCGAGCACCAGGTGCCCGTAACCGAGCAGGCGACCGGCGAGCGGCTTGCGGACCGTGACGTCGAGCACCCGGGATATCGGCATGGACGCCGTGCGCTGGTCGAACACCCCTGACACCCGGAACACCCGGGTCGAAGTAACGACGAAGCGGTCGAGATGCTCGCGCAACAACCGGTAACAGCCGTGACCGGCGACGCCCACCATCGCGGCGAACGGCACCCAGGCCGCTTCGACGTCGGTCACCAGCAGCCACCAGGTCCCTAGCGCCAGCGCCGCTGCTACCTGGAGGGTGCCGGGCAGGTACCTCAGCCAGTGGTGGCGTACGACGGCGACGAGTCGTTCCTCGGGCAGCAGCAAGCTGTCGACGCGCGGGTCGGCGACCGCCTGCCGCACCCGGGTCCAAGGCCCGGGACGGCGTACCGGTAACGGCGGCTCGTCGTCAGCGCCCCTCGGGCGCCGCACCGGCCCGATCACCGCAGGGACCGCTCAGCCGAGCAGCGCGGAGAAGAACGTAACCACCGACTGGAAGGCACCGGCGATTGCGCCAACGGCATCCCGCACCGCTCCCGCTGCCGCGACCGGCTCGGTGACGAGGTAGAACAGCGAGAAGGCGACGACAAGCGCGGTGACAACCTTCTTCACCCGCCCGACCCCCTCGCTCGTTCAACAGGACACCAGCGTCCGTTGTACCGCGCCGAGGCACGCAGGCAGCGCCGACACTCCGGGGACCTGCGCGGTCGGGTTAGTAGATCGGTCTAGCCGCCGCCCTCGGCCGCCGCGGCGCGGCGCTCGGCGCCGGTCTCGCCCGCGTAGCCCTCGTCCTGCCCGGCCGTGCGTCCGACGAATGTGTCGCTGGGTCCGGTGCCGGTCGTGGACGCCGCGTCGGACCCGGTGGCGTACGGGTCGCCACCGGTCTGCCGGGACTGCGCCTGGTGGTCGTCGTCGTCGACGTCCTGCTCGCGCTCTGGGGTCGTTTCACTCATACCGGCGTGTTGCCCGCTCGACCCGGACGCACACCCCGACGCGACCCTTGTTCGGCCGCCGCGCCGGGGTTACCGCGCGGCGACCACGGAGCCGCGCTCGAGTTACCGCGCGGCGACCACGGA
>JAUJNY010000005.1:23332-117123 GCA_030447955.1 Jiangellales bacterium | reverse complement strand
CACGGAGCCGCGCTCGAGTTACCGCGCGGCGACCACGGAGCCGCGCTCGAGTTACCGCGCGGCGACCACGGAGCCGCGCTCGAGTTACAGCGCGGCGAGGAGCTGGTCGGCGGCAGCGTACGGGTCCTGCTCGCCCGCGAGCACCTGGCCGGCCAGTGCGTCGAGCCGCGCGTTGCCGTGCAGGTCGTCGAAGCGCTGCCGCAGCACCGTCAGCGCGATCGCCTCGATCTCCCCGCGCGCGCGGGCCTGTCTCCGCCGGTCCAGCTCGCCGCTGCCGGCCATCCACGTGCGGTGCTCCTCGACAGCCTGCAAGACCTCGTCGACTCCCTCGCCTCGGTCCGCGATCGTCTTGACGATCCGCGGCCGCCAGTCCCCGGGCTCGCGGCCGGCCAAGCCGAGCATCCCCCGTACGTCCCGGGCCAGCTGATCGGCCCCGTCGCGGTCGGCCTTGTTGATGACGTAGACGTCGCCGATCTCGAGGATGCCGGCCTTGGCGACCTGGATCGCGTCCCCCATGCCGGGTGCGAGCAGCACGATCGTCGTGTCGGCGGCACCGGCGACGTCGACCTCCGACTGCCCGACGCCGACCGTCTCGACGAGGACGACGTCGCAGCCCGCGGCGTCGAGCACCCGCACCGCCTGGGGGGTGGCCCAGGCCAGGCCGCCGAGATGGCCGCGGCTGGCCATCGAGCGGATGTAGACGTCGCGGTCGGTGAAGTGCTCCTGCATGCGCACCCGGTCCCCGAGCAGCGCCCCGCCCGTGAACGGTGAGGATGGGTCGACGGCGAGCACACCGACCCGCTTGCCCTGCGTGCGCAGGGCGCCCACCAGCGCGGAGGTCGACGTGGACTTGCCGACCCCGGGAGCGCCGGTGATCCCGAGCACCTCGGCGCCGCCGGCGTACGGCGTCAGCGCGGCCGTCACCTCGCGCAGCAGCGGGGACGCGTTCTCGACCAGCGAGATGAGCCGCGCAACGGCCCGCGGCTCGCCTTTGCGGGCAAGTTCCACCAACTCAGCGACCGCCGGCGCGCGTCGCCCCGTCGAGGCGGCGGCCGCCGCTCCGCCACCGACGCCCCTCCCGGGGCCGGGGTCAGTCAGCTCAGGCGCCCGGGACACGGAGGATGAGCGCGTCACCCTGCCCGCCGCCGCCACACAGCGCCGCGGCACCGGTGCCCCCGCCGCGCCGACGCAGTTCGAGTGCCAGGCTCAGCACCAGCCGGGCACCGGACATACCGATGGGGTGGCCGAGTGCGATCGCCCCACCGTTGACGTTGACCCGCTCCTCGCCCACGCCGAGGTCGCGCATGGACTGGATGCCGACCGAGGCGAAGGCTTCATTGATCTCGATGAGGTCTAGCGCGTCCACATCAGCGCCCTCCTTGGCCAGGGCGGCGTTGATCGCGTTGGACGGCTGGGATTGCAAGCTGGCGTCAGGACCGGCGACGACGCCGTGCGCGCCGATCTCGGCCAGCCACGGCAGGCCGAGCTCCTCGGCCTTGGCGCGGCTCATGACCACGACTGCGCACGCACCGTCGGAGATCTGGGAGGAGGAGCCGGCCGTGATGGTGCCGTCGGCAGCGAAGGCCGGGCGGAGCTTGGCCAGCAGCTCGGCGGTCGTGTCGGCCCGTACGCCCTCGTCGGCGTCGACGACGATCGGGTCGCCCTTTCGCTGCGGCACCGAGACGGGGACGATCTCCTCGTCGAAGACGCCGTTCTTCTGAGCCAGGGCCGCCCGCTCGTGCGAGCGGGCCGAGAAGACGTCCTGCTCCTCGCGAGTGATGCCCAGCTTGGCGTTGTAACGCTCGGTGGACTCTCCCATCGCCACCTGGTCGAAGGCGCAGAACAGCCCGTCGTGAGCCATCGCGTCGAGCACCTCGACCGTGCCGTACTTGTAGCCGGTGCGTGACTTGGGCAGCAGGTGTGGTGCGTTCGTCATCGACTCCATGCCTCCGGCGACGACGACGTCGAACTCCCCCGCGCGGATCAGCTGGTCGGCCAGGGCGATGGCGTCCAACCCGGAAAGGCACACCTTGTTGATCGTGATCGAGGGCACCGTCATCGGGATGTCCGCCTTGACCGCGGCCTGCCGAGCGGTGATCTGTCCGGCGCCCGCCTGCAGGACCTGTCCCATGATCACGTACTCGACCTGCTCAGGGCTGACCCCGGCGCGCTCGAGCGCACCCTTGATCGCGAAGCCGCCGAGGTCGGCGCCGGAGAAGTCCTTGAGCGAGCCGAGCAGGCGGCCCATGGGCGTACGGGCCCCGGCGAGGATGACGGAACCGGCCATGGCGACGTGCCCTCCTGGGTAGGCGTTCGAGGTCCCCGCCACGATACCTACCCTGGCACCCATGCGACCCGGCCCGAGCCCCGACCCGAGCCCCCACGCGAGCCCGCCGCTGCTGCGGGCCGTCGACCACGTGGGCATCGCCGTCCCCGACCTGGACGCTGCCCTCGCCTTCTACCGCGACGTGTTCGGCCTCGAGGCCGTGCACGAGGAGGTCAACGAGGAGCAGGGCGTCCGTGAGGCGATGCTTCGGGTCGGCGGTTCCGAGTCGTACGTCCAGCTGCTCGCCCCGCTCGGCCCGGACTCCCCGATCGCCCGCTTCCTCGACCGTTCCGGTCCCGGTGTCCAACAGATCGCGTACCGCGTGGACGACGTCGACGCGGCGAGCGCTGCGCTGCGGGAGCGCGGGCTACGGCTGGTGTACGACGTCCCGCAGCGAGGCACCGCAGGCTCGCGGGTCAACTTTGTCCATCCCAAGGATGCCGGCGGCGTGCTCGTCGAGCTGGTCGAGCCGCCTGCCCCGGACGGTCGCTGAGCCGCTGGGCTGCTGCTGGGGGCCCCGGACGGAGGCCGCCCCCAGCGGGCCGTGGGACCGAGTCAGACCAGGCTGATCGCGGCCCGGCCGGCGAGGAGGACGCCAACGGCCACGACCACGAGCGCCGTCGCCAGCGGCAGTGCGGCTCCCATAGCCAGGAGGACACCGCCACCACGCCCCGGGCGGCGGGCGAGCGTGCGTTCCAGCAGGCCCCTCGCGCGGACCAGCAGCAACCCGGTGGCCATCAGCGCCAGCGCCATGCCGACTCCGTAGGCGATGACGAGGAGTACACCGAACCACGCCCGGTGCAAGGCGATGCCGCCGAGCAGCACGAGCAGCGCGGAAGGGCTGGGCACCATCCCGCCCACCAGGCCCACAGCGACCAGCTCGCGCAGCGTCGTCGGGCCAACCGGGTTCGCCGGTGGGTGGGTGTGCGAGAACAGCCCGTGGGAGTGCCGCAGCGGTGCGCCAGCCGAGAGCTGCGCACGGTCCTCATCGCGGGCGTGGTGGTGCCCGTCCGGGTGGCCGTCCTCGTGCGCATGACCGTGATCCGCCCCGGAGGCGTGGTCGTGGTCATGGCCCACCGCATGGTCGTGGTCGTGGCCATGGCCCTGGCCGTGGTCGCGGTGATGGCCCACCGCATGGTCGTGATCGTGGTCAGGGCCGTGGTCATGGCCGTGACCGTGGTCATGGCCGTGCCCGGGCAAGCCCTCGTGGTCGTGAAAATGGCCGTGGTCCACGGCCTGCCCGCTGCCGTGCTGACCGACGAGCGCCACTGATCGGGCCGTCTCGAGATCAGCGGACGTGTGCTCACCGTGCGGGGAACCCTGCGCCGCGGCGGCACGGTGGGCGCGCGCGTGCAGGGCGTTGCGCAACAGCGCGAAGCCGATGCCGGCAAGCAGCAGCCCACTGACCAACGCAAGCCAGGGATACACCCGCTCCGGCGCCGCAACGATCACCGTGGAGAGGACGACGCCGAGGATCAGCACACCGAGGGTATGGGTCGCTGTCACCGACAGGCCGATCACGGCCGCCTGCCGTAGGGACCCGTTTTTTCCGATCAGGTACGCGGCCATCAGGCTCTTGCCGTGCCCGGGAGCGAACGCATGGGCACCACCGATCACGGTGGCGAGCAGCACCGCGAGCAGCCCGAAGCCGACGGTGAGCTGCGAGCGGGCTACCAGAGCGGTGTAGGCGTCGGTGAGCCGACCGGCGCTGCGGGGAAGGCCCGCGGTGATGCCGCTCCCGTCATCGCTCCCCGAGACGACCCCGCTCCCGGCGGTGACCGTGAGGCGCGCGCTGCGGACGTCGAGCGGGGAGGAGAGCAGGTCCTCGGGATAGTCGGTGAGCACCTGTGAGGGGCTCTGCGCCGGCACGTCTGAGGTGGCGAGGGTGACCCCGTCACCGACCGCGGTGACCTCACGCCAGCCGATCTGCTCGCCGGTGTACCCGGCCTCATAGGTGATCGTGGACCCGACGGTGTCCACGGCGTCGCTCGTCCGCAGCCGACACTCCAACCGGGTGGTGTGCAAGGTGGCGGCGCCGACAGGGAAAGAGACGTCCGTGTCCACGACGATGAGCTCGGCGGCCTGATCCTCGATCTCGAGGCGGGCCTCCGCACGGACGGCAGCGCACTGCTCAGCGGCGTACGCCTGCTGCTCCGCCTGGCTGACTGCGTCCGGGCTCTCCTCTAGCTCCGGGAACGTCTGCAGCGTGGGGATCTCCGCGGAGTCGACGACGACGAAGACCTCGACCGCGGACGGCTCGACCCGCAGGCCGCTGGAGTAGTTGATGCTGAAGTTGCCTAGCGGGTGGGCGGCTGCCGGTGCCGCGCCGAGCAGGATCACGCTCACCGTGACGACGGCGAGCGCGAGCAAGCGCCTCACGGGCGGCCGCTCAGCTGCGCCAGTGTCCGTTCGGCCCGGGGGGCGTGCAGCGGCGAGAAGTGGGGGTTGATGCGCAACGCCGCGCGGAGGCTCTGCTGGGCGGCGTGGTCACGGCCCAGGGCTGCCTCGATCATGCCGCGGTGATAGGCGAAGAGCGCGCTACGGGTACCGAGTCGGGCGCCCGCGCGCGCATGGGTGAGAGCCTCCTCGTCCCGGCCGGCAACATGCAGCGCCCAGGCGTACGCGTCTTCGACGTGGACGCTACGGCGCATCTCCCACTGCGCGCGTGCCGCGCTGACGGCCTGCCTGACCCGGCCGCGGTCGGCCGCGAAAAGCGCCAGCTCGAGGTCGACGTCGGCCCCCTGCGCCTCGAACAGCTCGAAGGTTGCCTCCACCACGCCGTACTGCCGTGCTGCCTCGGCGTGCCGGCCGAGCGAGGACAACAGCTCCCCGTACTCGATGAGGTAGGACGGCTGCGGGAGCCGCGAGACGACCTCGGCCCACGTGTCGAGGGCGTCTTCGACGTTGCCGCGCGCGGCCAGAATTCGGGCCCGTACCGCCAGCAGCGGCACCGCGCCGGGCTCTTGAGCCAGACCGTCCTGTACGTACGCGCTGGCCGCTTGGAGGTCACCGTTGTTCCAGGCCAGCTCGGCGAGGTAGCGCAGGGCGAAGGCGGTGTCGAAGGAGCTGTAGGCGACATCCAGGGCACGCCGCAGGGCGATGCGGGCTCCCTTGATGTCTCCGCGCAGCTCAAAGGTGTAGGAGGCGCGGGTGAAGGACGGGACGCCCGGCTTGAGGTCGAGCATGCGCTGCACAGTGGCGAAAGCCCGGTCGTAGCGACCGAGCTCGATGAGCGCGTCGGAGAGCAACCCGAGCGCGGTGGAGTCATAGGGGTTGACGGCCAGCGCTCGCTGAGCCAGTGCGCGAGCCCGTTCGAAGTCGTGGCGGGCCGCGGCGAGCGAGGCCAGACCGGTCAGAGCGTCGCCGTTGTCCTGTGGCTGGAGCTGACGGGAGCGGCGCAGCGCGTCCTCGGCCTTGCCGTAGTACGTGGGGTCCGCGCTCGCCTGCGCCTGCGCGACGTACACCGCCCCGAGCGAGGCCCAGGCGGTCCAGTCGCCGGGAAGACGGCGCAACCGCGCCTGTAGGGCCTCGGCGGAGGCGGAGAGGTCCGCGGCGGATCCGGCGACCGCGACTTCGCTCTGCGCACCCCGCCCCGGGAGCGGAGTACCGTCCGCCGGCCGTCCGACGGGCACGAGCACGGCCGCGGCGGCGAGCATGGCGAGCGCGAGGCCCAGCACGGTGAGAACCCGACCGGTAGCGCGTCCGAGCGGGCGGCGACCGGTCGGGTCGGCAGTGCTCACGAGCGGCGTCCCTCCCGCTCTTGACGCTCGTTGGCCTTGTGGTGGTCGTGGCGGCGGTCCGGTTCGTCGAGATCGACCAGCGCAGCGTAGACGACGACGTTCTCGGTGTACTGACCGGTGACGGTGTCGTACTCGCCACCGCAGGTGAGCAGGTGCAGGGCCGCTGGACCCTCCTCGCGGTAAACCCGCTCGGACGGGAAGTCGTCGCGGGCGTAGCTGCGGACGTCCTCGACGACGAACGTGGCGGTCGAATCGTCCGCGCGCCCGACAACGATCTTGTCGCCCTCGGCCAGCAGGCCGAGCTCGTAGAAGACCGCCGGCCCGGTGGGTGAGTCGAGGTGACCCACGACGATGGCGGCACCCGTGCTGCCCGGCGTCGGCCCGTCGCTCCACCAGCCGATGTCCGCGTACTCCTCAGGCACCTGGAGCTGGTCATCGGTGACTTGCAGGCCGACGGGGCGACTGTCGACGATCCCCAGCCGGTCGATGGTGATCGACGTTGGCGCCGGGACCGACACGGAGGGCACCTGTACGGGCGGCAGCGGCTTGCCCTTACCGGCGCCGGGCTTGTCCTTGTTGGCGCCGCCGTCGGGCTTGTGCTTACCGGCGCCGGCGTCGGGCTTGCTCGTCTTGTCGCCGGGTCCGGGCCTGTCGGGACGGCCGTCCGGCCCGAGCTTGTCCGTGTTGGCGCCCGGGCCGGGCTTGTCCGTCTTGTCACCGTGGCCGGGCTGGCCGTTCTTGGCGCCATGGCCGGGCTTGTCCGTACGGTTCGTTACCGGCGCCGACTGGGGGCCAGGGAGCGGGTCGGCCGGAGCGGCCGTCGGAGAGTCCCTGCCGAGCAGGTCCGCAGCCGCCGATGACAGCGGTGTCCCCGGCAGCGCGAGCATCGCGGCCAGGCCGATCAGGCCCGCGGCCACGACGAATGCGAGCACGGCGACGATCCGCCGACCGGCGCTCGCGCGCCGGCGGCGGAAGAGGGTGAACTCTCCCGCCGCCGGCTTGCGACTCTTGATCACTTTGTGTCGCTACTACCGGACCTGACCACGCTGACGGCGCAGCACGACCCAGCCCAGCATGGCGAAACCGACACCGAAGGCGGCAGCCGACATCGGCAGCCACGGCGCGGTCCCATCCTCCGCCGGCATGACCAGCGAACGACGGTCGAGCGCCGTACCTCCGGCGCCAGCGTCCACGCCACCGTCCGGTGCGCCACCCGCCACGCTGCCACCCGAGCCGGAGTGCGGCAGGGCGACGTACGGGAAGGTGTGGCCGAACGCGACATCGTTCATGTCGACACCGTCACCGGCCGCGAGTGCCTCGACCAGCTTGCCGGTGCGCACCGCGCCCTCGAGAGCCTGCAGCTCGATGTCGACGACGTCGTCGACGAGCCGGCGGCCGTTCGGGAAGCCGGCGAGGTCGCCCGCCAGCACACCGAGCCGGTTGGGCTCCTCCGTGGGCGGGATGGAGGTGTTGAGCCGCAGCAGCTCGGCCGGCTGCACCTTGCCCATCGGCTTGTTCAGGCCCTCGATACCGGTGAGGAACACCTTGAACAGGTCGTTGCGCGGGGTCTTCGGTGCCGGGATCCCGTAGATGGCCTCGATCAGCTTGGGCACCTCGGGGTCGAGCACCCGGTCGACGGCCGGAGCGACGGAAGCGTCGTTCTCGGGCGCCAGAGCGTTGAAGGCGTCCTTGAGTCCGGCCGGGATCACGACCTCGTTGACCAGCGGGTTACCCAGCCGGGAGACCTGGACGAAGTCGCCCTTGTAGACCTGCGTGCCGTCCGCGTTCTGGACACGCATGCTGGGACGATCCGTCGTGCTCCACACGCCGATGACCGGGTCACCGTCCGTGAGGAAGCGAATCGGCACCTGGAAGGCGATGGTGTTGACGTTGAGCCCGTTGAGATGGTCGATACCGGTCTCGCTGAGGTCCCCGCCATAGAGCAGGTCGAACACACGCAGGTCGAGGAAGAACGGGTCGTCCGCCTGGCCGGCGAAGGACATCGCGTTGTCCTTGGTCGGGACGACGGCCGCGTCGCGCAGCGCCTGGTAGTCGGGCATCGAGGCGTCCCCGACGTGCGAGGGAGCCACTGGGGCGTCCTCGACCAGCGTCGTGACCTCGCCGTCCTCGGTCTTGGTGAGCGTGTATGTCTGCCGGACCAGCAGGTTCTCGTCGTCGAGCGAGGTGACGGGGCCGTTGTTGTACAGGAAGGTGTCCAGGCCACGCAGGTCCTGCGTGGAGAAGTCCCAGTTGTACGTGATGTCCGGCTTGGCGTCACCGTCGTTGTCGATCTTGATGTTGTGGTGGGCGTCCTCGGCGAACGGGTAGAAGTTGGGCCCACCCTGGGGGATCTGGAAGGGCAGCCAGTTGGAGATGAGGGTCACCGTGTCGGGCTTGTCGGGGCTGACGTAGGCGTAGACGTCGGTGTTGTCGGCCTGAGGATCGGAGATGAGCTGCGGTGCTTCGCGGTGGCTCGACGCCGAACTGACGCCGGGACCGAGGAGCGCGACAGACCCGCCGAACGCAACAGCCGACGCAGCGAACGCCGCAACGGCGCTACGTGGACCTGAGCGGAGCAGGGGAGTCATGCAGACAGCCTTTCTTTGACATCAGGGCGGGACCGTTGGGCCGGTCCGCACCCTGGGGTTGCGGCGCCGAATCTGGGCGCCGTGTGTGCCGGAAGACGCGTGAGCGTCGGTGGTCGTCCCTCGACCTACCTCCCCCCTCGTGTCCTACCGGTCATTCGGGACAGCCGGCGGTCCGGATGGCCGCGGGTTGTGACCAAATGTAGCGACTTGCATACGTACCGCAGTCACACTCCCGCTTGCGGGCCTAGTAACGCCATGGCTGACGTGACCTTCGTGATTGGTGAGACAGGACGCTACTCCTGTTGCGAGCCTTCGACAGCCGGATCGAAAGACTCGTACCGGCCGACCCTGTCCGCCGACGGGTGGGCTCTTCGGGGTGGGACGATCGGTGCGGCCGCCACTAGCTGACCGGCCAACCGGTGTTCCGGAACCCTCACCCCACCCAGGCTGCCGCTGCGAGGACACGTGGACACAAGCACCCGCGCCACCGCCGCGAGGGGTTGACCGTGGCCCGCGACGCCGACCGGCCGCGCCGCACCACGCTCGCCGGAAAGGCCGGCGCGAGCCCAGCTGGCGCTGCGCCGCCTATCTCCACTCCGGCCACGGGCACCGCCCGCAGAGAGCGCGCGTCGACAGCCGCCGACCACGTCACCGGCGACGTCGCTGCCCCTGACGCAGCCGCACAGTCCTCCCCGCCGCAGTCCCAGAGCAGCCCTGCGCGGGACCAGCCAGGCCATCGCGGGAAGCCGGTGTGGCGTACGAACCCCTTCTACATCGGCTTCGTCGGAGCGCTTGGCGTGCTCTTCGCGTACTGGCTCGCTCAAGGGTTCGTGCAGGCACGCTCGATCATCGTCCTGCTCGTCGTCTCCATGTTCCTTGCCGTGGGTCTCGACCCCGTGGTCCAGTGGCTTATCAAGCGCGGTACGGCACGCGGGCCTGCGATCGCCGTCGTCTTCGTCGGAGTGATCCTGGCGTTCGTCGGTTCCGGCTTCGCCATCGTGCCGCCGCTCACCCAGCAGATCGCCATCCTCGCCCGCGACGTACCGGACTACCTCGATGCGTTCCTCGGCATCGACGTCATCGAGCGGCTCGACGAGCAGTTCGGCCTGATCGAGCGGGTAAAGAACTACTTGTCCAGCGGTGAGCTCGCCAGGAACGCCTTCGGCGGACTCGTCGGCGTGGGCCGCCTGGTCGCCAACGCCGTCTTCAACGCCTTCACCATCTTGGTGTTGACGCTGTACTTCCTCGCCTACCTGCCCTCGATCAAGAAGGCGGCCTACCGGCTCGTGCCCGCCTCCCGCCGTCCTCGGGTCGCCGGTATCAGCGACGAGATCCTGAGGCGGATCGGCGCGTACGTCGCCGGCCAGGTCGTCGTCGCACTCGCCGCCGGCATTGGCACGTACATCTTCCTTACGGTGCTGGTGGCTGTGACCGATGCGCCGACAATCGGTCAGTTCGAGGTGGCGCTCGCCCTGCTGGCCGGCCTGCTCTCCCTGGTCCCCTTCCTGGGAGCGACGATCTCGGCCGTGCTGATCATCGGCATCGGCTTCATCGACGGCGTGGTCACCGGATTGGCCTGCACGGCCTACTACGTCACCTACCAGCAGTTCGAGAACTACGTCCTGGTGCCGCGGGTGATGTCGCGCTCGGTGGACGTGCCGCCGACGATCACGATCGTCGCCGCGCTGCTCGGTGGTGCCCTCCTCGGGGTCGTCGGTGCCCTGCTAGCCATCCCCGTCGCCGCGGCGCTGTTGATCGTGATGCGTGAGGTCGTCATCCCGCGGATGGACACCTCCTGAGCGAGCCGAGCGATCGCCGCTCGAGGTGCTCACCGAGGAGGCACCGTTCCAGGATGTCGGCAAGGGTGCGGCGTCGGGAGCCACCCGGCGCACCACCTCGTTGAGCACCCGACGCACGTACGGCTCACCGATCCACAGGTGCTGGGCGCCTGGGACACCGACGACCTCGGCCTGCGGGACCGCGGCGAAGCGTCTGCGCGCCTCGTCCGGGCGCAGGTAGTCGTCGTGCTCGGGCACCAGGCAGAGCATCGACTTGCCGGAGCGGGCCCACTCCGCGAGGTGTTCTGGACGGGCGTGCCGCAGCGGTGGACTGAGCAGGATCGCCCCCTCGACGGCCGGGTCGCAGCCGTACATGAGGGCGAGGTCGGTGCCGAAGGACCAGCCCAGCAGCCAGGGGCGCGCCAGGCCGGCGAACTCGGCGTACTCGATGGCCGCGGCCACGTCGTGCCGTTCGCCGACTCCACCGTCGAAGGCTCCCTCGCTGGTGCCGGCGGCGCTCGACGTGCCGCGGGTGTTGAAGCGCAGCACCGCGATGCCGGCGAGGGCAGGCAGCCGGTAGGACGCCTTGCGGATGACATGGCTGTCCATGAAGCCGCCGTGGGTCGGGATCGGGTGCAACGTGAGCAACGTCGCGACCGGTTCTCGGTCGAGCGGGCGGGCGAGCTCACCAACCAGGCGCAGGCCGTCGGCGGTCTGCAGGGTGAGCGGCTCGCGGCGGGCGGGCAGCACCGTGGAGGCCCGCACCGGTGTCGGCTGCGGCACGGCGGCTACCTCTCGCGATGGCGGAGGCGAGCCCGCCAGCACCCGGTGTGCCAGTGACGACGCTCGTCGATGCCGCCGCCCGACAGGGTGGCCCCCGGCACCGGCCAGACGACCACGTGCGGCGTCACCGGCCGAATCTCCTGCATGCAGCCGGGACAACGGTAGGCCTTGGTGCTGGCGGCGCCGCTGAGGCTGCGGACGACCCACTCCCCGTCCGGCCACTCCTCCACCTGCTCCGCCCCATCGCGGAGCGGCCGCTCACGCCGTCGCGGCGGACGGCGACGGGACACCGGTCGGCTCTGACACCGGGATGGCTTGGGGATGGTTACGGAAGCCGCGGCCGCTCTTGCGACCGACGTAGCCCGCGGTGACCAGCTGCTCGAGCAGTGGCGCGGGTACGAAGCCGGGCTCGCGGGACTCGCTGAAGACACTGCGCTGGATCGCCAGCGCCACATCGAGCCCGACGGCGTCGAGCAGCTCGAAGGGGCCCATCGGGAGCCGGCAGCCGAGCCGCATGGCAGTGTCGATGTCGTCGACACCGGCGTAGTGAGCCTCGAGCATCTTGACGGCGTCGTTGAGGTAGGGGAACAGCAGCGCGTTGACGACGAAGCCTGCGCGGTCGCCGCAGGTGATCGGGTGCTTGTCGATCGAGCGGCACACGGCCCGGGCGGTCGCCACCACGTCGTCGGCGGTCGAGACGGTACGCACCACCTCGACCAACCGCGTCACCGGCGCCGGGTCGAAGAAGTGCAGCCCGACCACGTCAGCGGGGCGCCCGGTCGCCGCTGCGCAGTCGATGACCGGCAGCGACGAGGTCGTCGTGGCGAGGATCGCGCCGGGTCGGCAGGTCTCGTCGAGCGAGGAGAAGAGGTCCTGCTTGACCGACAGCTCCTCAGCGACCGCCTCGACGACCAGGTCGGCGCCCGCGAGGTCCGACAGCCGGCTCGTCGCGCGTCGCACCTCGTAGCCACCCCGGACAAGGACCTCGGCGATGCCGGCGGCCATGGTGCCCGAGCCGACGACGCCCACCTGGCGTACCCGCCGCGGCGACGCGTCCTCCTCGGCCTCCGCGGGGGTCTGCGCGTCTGCCACCACACTCGGTGAGTCCGGGGACTCGTAGGCGTAAAACCCGCGCCCGCTCTTACGCCCGCGCAGCCCGGCGGTGACCAGCTCCCTGAGCAGCGGGCTCGGCGCGTGCAGGCGGTTTCGGTCCTGCCGGTACATCGTGTCGAGGATCTCGTACGCGGTGTCGAGGCCGATGAGGTCCAGCAGCGCCAGCGGGCCCATTGGGTAGCCGCAGCCGAGGACCATGGCGGCGTCGATGTCGGCCCGTGAGACGTAGCGGCTGTCGTACATCGCGACCGCATGGTTGAGGTAGCCGAACAGCAGCGCGTTGGCGATGAAGCCGGCCCTGTCACCGATCACCACCGGTGACTTCCCGAGCCGGCGGCCGAACGCGACGACGTCCTCGACGACCTCGGGCTCGGTCACCACCGTACGGACCACCTCGACGAGGTCCTGGACCGGCGCCGGGTTGAAGAAGTGCAGTCCGACCACGCGGCTCGGCCGCTGGGTGGCGACGGAGATCTCGGTCACGGACAGCGAGGAGGTGTTGGTCGCGAGGACCGCCTCCGGAGTGACGATCTTGTCGAGGGCAGCAAAGACCTCGCGTTTGAGCGCGAGCTGCTCCGGCACGGCCTCGACGACCACGTCAGCGGCCGCCAGGTCGTCCATGCTCAAGGTGAAGGTGATGCGGTCGAAGATGGCCTGCTGCTCGGCGGGCTCAAGCTTGCCGCGCTTGACCGCACGGTCCGTCGAGTGCTGGACATGAACCCTGCCGCGTTCCACCGAGTCGGCATCGCGATCGACCCCGACCACCGTCAGGCCATTGCGCGCCAGCACCTCGACGATGCCGGCGCCCATGGTGCCGAGCCCGACAACGCCCGCCGTTCCGAATTCGCGGGGCATGCGGGTAAAATCCCCTCCGGCGTCGTGGTACGGCGGGTGGGCAGTTTCGCACGCGTCGGCGGCGAGAGCTCCCACCGGGTCACCCGGCGCCTTCGACCGAACACAGCGGACGGGTGACGATGACAGCAGGTACCGAGGGCAACGGCCAGCCGGTCCAGGACCGGCCTGAGGACGTCACCGAGGTGCTGACCGACATCCTGCGCGAGCTCTCCACCCTCGTCGTCGGCGAGGAGGACCTCGATGCGGCGCTGCGGCGCACCGTCGAGCTCGCCATCCGTACAGTCCCGGGCTGCGACGCCGCCGGCGTCACGCTGTTCCACGAGGGTCAGCCGTTCACCGCTGCCTGGAGCGACGACCGCACCTTGGGGATCGACCGGGACCAGTACGACGTCGGCGACGGCCCCTGCCTTGACTCGATCCGGCGCGGCGTGGTCAACCGTGTCGACGTCGACGCCGCCGCCCACAAGTGGCCGGAGTTCACCGCCGCCGCCAAGGCGCAGGGCGTCACCGGCTTCCTGGCCGCACCGCTGATCGTGCGAGACCGCCCGGTCGGTGGTCTCAACCTCTACTCCCACGTCGTGGGTGGCTTCGACGCGCACGACGAGACGCTGGTGATGCTGCTGACCGGACCGGTGGGGACTGCGCTCACCAACGCACGGCGATTTGCCGAGGTGCGATCACTCGCCGACCAGCTGGAGGGTGCACTCACCTCCCGCGCGGTCATCGAGCAAGCCAAAGGCGTGCTCGTCTCGCGGCAGGCAGTCGACTCCGACACGGCCTTCGCGCTGCTGCGCAGGGAGTCGCAGCGACGAAACGTCAAGCTGCGAGACGTCGCGACCGAGCTCGTCAGCCGGGCCGAGGAAGCCAGTCACGGCCAAACCGGCGCGTGATCGCGCCTGGGCTTGCGTACCGGCTCCCGGAGGAGTAAGACCTTCCTTGGCGGTTGAGACATCCAGCCGGCTGGCACGGTTCCCCCGGTCGATCGCCGTACCGGATTCAGGGGCGTCCCCCGGGCCGGAGAGGTTGGATGTGTCCAGAACCGAGTCCGATATCAGCCTGCAGGTGATCCGCAGTGGGGGGAGTGCGCTCGTCACCGTCTGCGGCGAGCTGGACTTGTGCACCGCCCCGGTGCTTGAAGATGCGCTCGAACCGTTGCTCCGCCCGGGCGCTCGTCCGCGGCTGCGCCACGTGGTTCTCGACCTCTCCGGTGTCACGTTCGCCGACGTGGTCGGCCTGACGCCGGTGTTGCGCGCCACGACCACGCTGGCCGAGCGCGGCGGCGGGCTGCAGATCCGCGGCGAACCGCCGCCGGTTCGCCAGCTCCTGCGCCTGCTGCAGCCCGGCACCGTGGCCTGCCCCGGCGGGACACGCAGGTGGGGACGGCGCCCGCCGCCGACGACCCCCGGCGCACGGCACGCGAGCTACCGTGGACGCTCGTGCGCCTCGTCATCGCCCGTTGCCGGGTCGACTACCACGGGCGTCTGAGCGCACACCTACCGCTGGCAACGAGGCTGCTGCTCGTCAAGGCCGACGGATCGGTGTCGGTGCACGCCGACGACCGGGCGTACAAGCCGCTGAACTGGATGAGCCCGCCCTGCCGGCTCGAGGAGACGCCCGGCACCTGGACGGTCACCAACCCCGCCGGCGAGCGGCTCGTTCTGACCTTGGACGAGGTGCTGCACGACTCGACCCACGAGCTGGGTGTCGATCCCGGACTGGTCAAGGATGGGGTCGAGGCGCAGCTGCAGGCACTGTTGGCGGAACGGATCACAGTCCTCGGCCACGGCTGGACGCTGGTGCGCCGGGAGTACCCGACCGCGGTGGGACCGGTCGACCTGCTCGCCCGTGACGCCGACGGCCGTACCGTCGCCGTCGAGGTCAAACGCCGCGGTGAGATCGACGGAGTGGAGCAGCTGACCCGCTACCTCCACCTGCTCAACCGTGACCCGCTGCTGGCACCAGTGCGCGGCGTGCTCGCCGCGCAGGTCATCCGGCCGCAGGCGCGCACGCTGGCGACCGACCGGGGCATCGGCTGCCTCACGATCGACTATGACGACCTGCGCGGCGCCGACGACCCCACGCTGCGGCTGTTCTGAGCCGACCGTGGTGGAGGGTCCCCGGGTCACCGTCGTGGGCGCCGGAGTGGTCGGCCTGTCGGCGGCGCTGCGGCTGGCCCAGGCGGGCTGCGCAGTCCGGGTGGTGGCCGCTGCGAGCGGCGAGCGGACCACCTCGGCGGTGGCCGCGGCGCTCTGGTACCCCTACCTCGCCCATCCCGCGGATCGTGTGCTGGCCTGGGGTGCGGCCACCTGGGAGGAGCTGGCGCGGCTCGCCACCGACGAGGAGGCAGCGGGAGTCCGGCTGCTTGCGGGTCGGGAACTGCTGCGCAGCCCCGCACCTGCCCCGTCGTGGGCAGGCAGCGTCGCCGGCTTCCGCCGGCTCCGGCGGGACGAGTGCCCGGCGGGCTACTCGGACGGCTGGCGGCTCGTGGCGCCCGTCGTGGACATGGGGCGCTACCTCCCCTGGCTCAGCACCGCGCTGGCCGCCGCGGGAGTGACGCTGACCACCAGGACCCTGCGCACCCTTGACGACGCGGTCGAGGACGGCCCCGCCGACGTCATCGTCGACGCGGCCGGCCTCGGTGCCCGGGAGCTGGCCGGTGACAGCGCACTGCGCGGCGTGCGCGGCCAGGTCGTCATGCTCGAGCAGGTGGGGCTGGAGGAGTGGGTGCTCGCCGAGGAGGACCCGCTGTTCCCGACGTACGTCGTCCCGCGCAGCGACACGGTGGTCTGCGGCGGCACCGCGCTGGACGACGAGACCCTTCAGCCGGACGATGCGACGACCGCGGACATCCTCGCCCGGTGCCGTGCCCTGGTGCCCGCGCTGCGCCCGGCGCGAGTACTCGCAGTCCGGGTGGGCCTCCGCCCGGCCCGCCCGGCGGTGCGGTTGGAGGTCGATACGGCCGGGCGACTCCCGGTGGTGCACTGCTACGGCCACGGGGGTGCCGGGGTGACGCTGTCCTGGGGTTGCGCCGACGAGGTGACCGCGCTGGTCGGTCGGCTGACCGCCTGATCACCGCCACGGGTCGAGTCCGTTGCTGCAGCGGACAAGGTCGAGGATGCGGCCCATGATCTCGGTCAGGCCGTAGTCCTTGGGCGTGAAGACCTCGGCGACGCCCAGGTCGCGCAGCTGCGCCGCGTCCGCGTCCGGCACGATGCCACCGACCACCACGGGCACCTCGCTCATCCCGGCCGCGCGGAGGCCCCGCAGGACAGCCGGCACCAGCTGCATGTGCGAGCCGGACAGCACCGAGAGGCCGACGCAGTGCACGTCCTCCTCCACCGCGGCGGCCACCAGCTGTTCGGGTGTCAGCCGGATGCCCTGGTAGACGACCTCGAACCCGACGTCGCGCGCCCGTACGGCAACCTGCTCGGCGCCGTTGGAGTGCCCGTCCAGCCCGGGCTTGCCGACGAGCAGCCGCAGCCGTGAGCCGAGCTCCTCGCCGGTGCGCCGCACCGCGGTCCGGACGGCGAGCAGTTCTTGGGTCGGGCGGGGGCCGGTCCCCTCAGCCGCGACGGAGCCGCTCACCCCGGTCGGCGCGCGGTACTCGCCGAAGACGTCCCGCAGCGCGTCGGCCCACTCCCCCGTCGTGACGCCGGTACGGGCGCACGCAAGCGAGGCCTCCATCAGGTTCGCGCCGCTTCGGGCGTCAGCCCGCAGCGTGCGCAGGGCGGCCAGGGCGGCCCGAGAGTCGCGGGCGGCCCGCCACTCCTCGAGGGACTCGCGAGCGGCCTGCTCGACCTCCGCGGGCACCGTCTGGACCGCGGCCTCCAGGTCCGCGGTCAGCGGGTTGGGCTCGGTGGTGGTGTAACAGTTGACCCCGACGACCTTGTCCTCGCCGCTCTCGATGCGGCGACGGCGCTGCGCGTGCGCGGCGACCAGGCAGGACTTCAGGTATCCGTTCTCGATGGCCGCCACCGCCCCGCCCATCGCCTGAACGCGGTCAATCTCCGCGCGGGCGGCCGCGGCGATGTCCGCGACGAGCGCCTCGACCGTGGCCGAGCCGGTGAAAAGGTCGTCGTGCTCGAGGAGGTCGGACTCGTACGCGAGCACCTGCTGGATGCGCAGGCTCCACTGCTGGTCCCACGGCCGCGGCAGGCCCAGCGCCTCGTTCCACGCCGGCAGCTGCACCGCCCGGGCGCGCACGTCGCGGGACAAGGTGACCGCGAGCATCTCGAGCACGATCCGCTGCACGTTGTTCTCCGGCTGCGCCTCAGTCAGCCCGAGGGAGTTGACCTGGACGCCGTAGCGGAAGCGCCGCTGCCGGGAGTCGCGCACGCCGTAGCGCTCCAGCGTGATCTCGTCCCACAGCCGCGAAAAGGCGCGCAGCTTGGCCATCTCCTCGACGAAGCGCACACCGGCGTTGACGAAGAAGGAGATGCGGCCGACGACCTCGGCGAAGCGCTCGGGAGGGACCTGGCCGGAGCTCCGCACGGCGTCCAGCACGGCGGTCGCCGTGCAGAGCGCGAAGGCGACCTCCTGCACCGGAGTGGCGCCGGCTTCCTGCAGGTGATAACTGCACACGTTGACGGGATTCCACCGCGGCACGTGGGCGACCGTCCAGGTCACCAGGTCGGTGACCAGGCGCATGCTCGGGCCAGGCGGGAAGACGTACGTCCCGCGGGACAGGTACTCCTTGATGATGTCGTTTTGCGTCGTGCCGGCCAGCGCGCTGCGGGCCGCGCCCGGGTCGACACCCGCGGTGGCGGCCTGCTCCTCCGCCGCGGTGACATACAAGGCCAGCAGCCACATCGCCGTGGCGTTGATGGTCATGGACGTGTTGGCCGTCGCGAGCGGGATTCCGGCGAAGAGCTCACGCATGTCACCGAGATGGGCGATCGGGACGCCGACCTTGCCCACCTCGCCGCGGGCCAGCTCGGCGTCAGGGTCGTAGCCGGTCTGCGTAGGCAGGTCGAAGGCGACGGAGAGCCCGGTCTGGCCCTTGGCGAGGTTGCGCCGGTACAGCGCGTTCGACTCCGCCGGTGAGGAGTGCCCGGCGTAGGTGCGCATCACCCAAGGGCTGTCCCGCTCGCCGCCACGCCGAGGCCCGGGGTCCCGCATCGCGTGCGCACCTCCCGTACGGCCACCCCGCTGTGATCGCGAGTGTACGCACCGGTAACGGTGCCCAGCGGTTGAGCGCCCGAGTCCGGGGTCGACGCGGCGGGTGCGGCTCGGGGCAGGGAAGCGCCCAGCCGCAGCGCGCGTTCGGCGCTAGCGTCAGCGTGGCGAGCCGGGCGCGGAGGGAGCGGCATGGACGTCCTCGCGGGCGCGATTGCAACGTCGGGCCCACCGGCGTTCCTGGCCCCGACGGTGGCGCTGCTCGGCGCCGCGGCCGTGATCGGCTACCTGTCCGTCCGGTTGCGCGTCGTGCCGATCGTCGGGTTTCTGCTCGCGGGGGTCCTCATCGGACCGGCCCAGCTGGGCCTGGTCGACCGCCAGGAGAGCGTCGAGGCGGCCGCCGAGGTGGGCGTCATCCTGCTGCTGTTCACCATCGGCATCGAGTTCTCGCTGCAGCGGCTGACTCGGATACGGACGTGGATCCTCGTCGGCGGAGGACTGCAGGTCTTGTTGACCACGCTCCTCGTCCACCTCGCACTGCTCGCGTGGGGGGTGGACTGGCGGGCGAGCCTGTTCACCGGCTTCCTGGTCTCGCTGAGCTCGACGGCCATCGTGCTCAAGCTGCTCGGCGACGCGGGTCAGTCCTCGAGCCAGAGCGGGCAGCTGGCGCTTGCCATGCTGATCTTCCAGGACCTCGCCGTCGTCCTCATGGTCCTTGCCGTCCCGATGCTGGGGCGCGTGTCCGGCGCGGCGGGATCCAGCGGGTCCGCAGCGAGCCTGTCCCTCGCGCTGCTCAAGGCTGGCCTGATCATCGCGTTGGTGCTTCTGCTCGCCCGGCGGGTCATGCCGCCGCTGCTGGAGCGGGTCGCCCGTACCTGCTCCCCCGAGGTCTTCCTGCTCACTGTCGTCGCCATCTGCTTCGGCACCGCATTCCTCACCGCGCTCGCCGGGGTGAGCGTGTCGCTGGGGGCGTTTCTTGCCGGGCTCGTCGTCAGTGAGAGCCGCCACAGCGCGCATGCCTTCGGCGAGGTCATGCCGCTGCAGATCCTGTTCTCGGCAACCTTCTTCGTCTCGGTGGGGATGCTGCTCGACTTGGGCTTCGTACTCCGCAACCTCCCGCTGGTGCTGGGAGGGGTGCTGCTCGTGGTCCTCACCAAGGTGATCGCGACCGGTGTGGCCATCTGCGTCCTCCGCCCCGGTCGGGTGGCGCACGCCGCCGGCGCACCCCGGGGCAGCCCCGGAGGAGCCGGCTCGGGGGCAGCCACCGCGAGCACCGGTGGTACGGCGGGCATCGCGGTCGCGACCGCGCTGCTGCTCGCCCAGGTGGGGGAGTTCTCGTTCGTGCTGGAGACCGTGGGACGGGAGGCGGGGCTGAGCCCCGCCGGTCTCGGTCCGGAGGGGTCACAGACGTTCATCGCCACCTCGGTGGTGCTCATGGTCGCCACGCCGCTGCTTGCCGGGCTCGGGCGCCGCGCGGCCGGCCGGCTTGCCTTCACCACCCCACGGCCGAGTTGGACGCGGCAGCCACCCGGTCGCGACGGTGAGTTGCCGGACGGCACCCGAGGCGACCCGGACAGCGGTTCGGCCGCGGATGCCCGTCCGCGGGTCCTGCTCTCCGGTTGGGGACCCACGGCCGCCCGGCTGGCCGCGGACCTGCGCGGCCACGGGATCCCACTCGTCGTGGCCACGCTCAGCCCGGACGGGGCTGCGGAGGCCGAGCGCTTCGGCCATCCGGTCGTCCGCGGCGACTCCGCCAAGCAGGCGGTGCTGCGGCACGCCGGCCTGGCCGACGTCGACGTGGTGGTGATCCCGGAGGACGAGCCGGAGCACGCCAGCCGCATCGCGGCGGTCGCCCGCGAGCTCAACCCCGGGGCACAGCTGGTCGTCCGTCCGGTTGGGGCAGCGGAGCTGGACGCCCTCGCGGCGGCAGGTGTCGACAAGGTGGTCGACTCCGCCCGTACCAGCTCCGTCGCGCTGTCCGCCTCCGTACTGGCCGAGCTCGACGCAACCGCCGAACAAGGCGTTGACACCACACGGATCGTGCGGTTCAACCCACGGCGGCACGATGGCTGCCCCCACACCGAGACGATCCAGCCCGTGCTGCCGAGCGCGCCCGGCTGCGAGGAGTGCCTGCGCACCGGCGATCGCTGGGTCCACCTTCGCGTGTGCCTGGGCTGCGGCTTTGTCGGCTGCTGCGACTCTTCACCGCAGCGCCACGCCCGCGGACACGGGAAGGACACCGGCCATCCGCTCATCGCCTCGCTCCAGGACGGGGAGACGTGGGCCTACTGCTACCTCGACGGCACGACCCTCGAGAGAAGCGGCAGCGACGGCGCTCAGGACAGATAGCCGTAGAAGCCTCGCCCGGACTTGCGGCCCAGGTCGCCGGCGGTGACCATCCGGGTCATCAGCTCCGGAGGGTGGAACTTCTCGTCCGCGGTCTCCGCGTAGATGTTAAGGCTGGCGTCGCGCAGGATGTCGACGCCGGTGAGGTCGGTCGTCGCGAGCGGTCCCATGGCGTGACCGAAGCCGAGCCGACAGGCCAAGTCGATGTCCTCGGCGCTCGCGACCCCCGACTCGTACAGCTTGACGGCCTCCATCACCAGGGCACAGATCAGCCGGGTCGTCACGAAACCGGCAACGTCACGGTTGACGACGATGCACGTCTTGCCCAGCCCGGTGGCGAAGGAGCGGGCCCGCTCCAGTGTCTCCTCGCTCGTCTTCAGCCCCCGCACCAGCTCGCACAACGCCATCAGCGGGACAGGGGAGAAGAAGTGGGTGCCGACCACGCTCTCCGGCCGTTGGGTCACGGCGGCGATCCGGGTGATGGGGATCGCGGAGGTGTTGGTCGCCAGCACGGCACCCTCATGGCAGAGGCGGTCCAGCTCGCGGAAGACCTCGGCCTTGAGCTCGAGCTGCTCGAAGACCGCCTCCACCACCATGTCCGCCTCGGCCGCCGCCTCCAGCTCCGTCGTTGTCGTGATCCGGGCGAGCAGCTGCTCACGGTCGTCGGCGCTCAGCCGGCCCTTGTCGACCAGCTTGGCGGTCGACGCCTCCACCGCCCGCCGGCCGCGGTCGAGCGCGTCCGCGTTGATGTCGCGCAGCACGACATCCCAGCCCGCCTGCGCGGCAACCTGGGCGATTCCGGAACCCATGAGCCCGGCACCGATGACGGCGAGCTGCTGCGGCATAAGCGGCGGTCCTTTCCTCCGGGGGCGCACACTGGCGCGGCGGGGAGCCTAATCGGCAGCCCGAGGTGGCGGCGTCCGGGCGGCCCGTCACACTGGGGGGGTGCCGTCCTGGCAGAGCTACTCCTACCTGTGGGGCCCGGTCATGGCCATCGTCCTGGTGGGCGGCCTGGTGCTGGCGCTGCGCTGGACTTTCGGCCGCGGAGGCTCGCTCGTCCGCCCGGCACCACGCTCGGGGGACCCTTGGGACTACGGCCTGCTGGAGGCAGTCGCCGCTCCACGGACCGAGAACGAGGCCGACGACGTACGCCATGCCCTCGCCGCAGCCGGCATCCGCTGCACGGTGACGCGGACGACGCAGGGACTGCGGGTGCTCGTGTGGCCGGACGCCGCGGCGCGGGCGCGCAACGTCGTGCGGGGACTGCACGACGCCTCCTGAGGTACCGGCGCTGCCGAGCGGATCATTCCGCCATCCGGTCGGCTACATGTTCGCGGACGATCCGTGCGCCGAGACCGCTCAGCTGGCCGACGAGGTCGGGATAGCCGCGGTCAACGTGATGCGCATCGTCGACGAGCGTCTCCCCCTCACCTACCAGCCCAGCCAGCACCAACCCCGCGCCGGCGCGGATGTCGGTGGCGACGACGGGTGCCCCCGACAGCCTTGGCCGCCCACGGACGACCGCGTGGTGGCCGTCGAGGTGGACGTCCGCACCTAGCCGGGCCAGCTCGTTGACGAACATGAAACGGCTCTCGAACACGTTCTCGGTCACCATTGCGGTGCCCTCACCGATCGCGTTGAGCGCCAGCACCATGGGCTGCAGATCGGTGGGAAAGCCGGGGTACGGCAGCGTGACGGCGTCGACGCAGCGCGGGCGCTGGGACATGGAGACGCGGAAGCCGTCGCTGAGCACGTCGATCTGCGCTCCGGTGCTCGCCAGCTTGTCCAGCGGGAGCACCAGATGCTCAGCCCGTCCGTTCCGGACGACCACGTCCCCCTGCGTCATGACCGCGGCGAAGGCCCACGTCGCCGCCACGATCCGGTCCGGCACCGTGCGGTGCGAGGTGGCGTGCAGCTGATCGACGCCCTCGATCTCCAGCGTCGAGCTGCCGACGCCGTCCAAGCGCGCCCCCATCCGCTCGAGCATCCGGCACAGGTCGACGATCTCCGGCTCGCGGGCCACGTTGTCGATGACGGTGCTGCCGCGGGCCAGCACGGCAGCGGTGACGAGGTTTTCGGTGGCTCCCACACTCGGGTAGGCCAGCCGCAGCGTCGTACCCACCAGTCCGTCGGGGGCCGTGGCCACGACGAAGCCGTGCTCGACCGCGATGGTCGCTCCCAGCTGCTCCAGCCCGCTGAGGTGCATGTCGAGCCCACGTGAGCCGATGTTGTCACCGCCGGGCAGTGCGACCTCGGCCTTTCCGCAGCGGGCCAGCAACGGCCCGAGGACGCAGATCGACGCGCGCAGCCGCCGCACCAGCTCGTACGGCGCCGCGGACGCGATCTCGCCTGGCACGTCGACGGTGACGCAGCCCTCGCTGATGCCGACTGTGCAGCCGAGCCGGCGCAGCACGTCGGCCATGAAGCCGACATCGAGGATGTTGGGGACGTCGGTCAGCGTGGTCCGGCCCTCGGCGAGCAGGGCCGCCGCCATGAGCTTCAGGACGCTGTTCTTGGCCCCGGTGACCCGCACCTCCCCGCGCAGGGACACCCCGCCCGAGACCCGGAACCGTTCCACGAGCCGATGCTACGGCGCGCCAGGCCGGTGACCGGTCTCACCGCGCGGGGCGCTGGCGACCGGTCGCTGCGGCCGTACGCTGACGGTCATGGTCAACCTCACCCGCATCTACACCCGTACGGGTGACGACGGCACGACCGGGCTCGGCGACTTCAGCCGGACAAGCAAGACCGACCCCCGGCTCATCGCCTTCGCCGACGTCGACGAGGCCAACTCGCAGGTCGGCGTGGCGTTGGCAGCGGGCGGGCTGTCCGACGAGGTCGTCGCGGCGCTGACCCGGGTGCAGAACGACCTGTTCGACGTGGGTGCCGACCTCTGCACCCCGGTGGTCCCCGACCCCCCGCACGCCCCGCTGCGCGTCACCGACGCCTACGTGACGTGGCTGGAGGAGCGCTGCGACCGCTTCAACGCCGACCTCGACCCGTTGCGCTCCTTCATCCTGCCGGGGGGCAGCGCGGGAGCGGCCGCCCTTCACGTGGCGCGGACCGTTGTCAGGCGAGCGGAGCGCTCCACGTGGGCGGCTCTCGACGCCCACGGCGACACGATGAACCCGTTGACCGCGCGCTACCTCAACCGGCTCTCCGACCTGCTGTTCATCCTCGCCCGCGTGGCCAACCTGGGACGCGGCGATGTCCAGTGGGTCCCCGGCGGAGAACGCTAGGCCTCGGGCGGTGCTGTCTACACGTAGCTGGACCGTACGGTCTCGAGCAGCGTGTTTCCGTTCGCGGCACGCCCGTCCGCGAAAAGGACCTTGACCTTGAAGTCTGGATAACGAGGCACGAACCGCCGCTGGATCCAGTGGTTGACCGTGGTGCTCCCCGCGGCACGGCGATCGAAGTCGTTGCCGATTGGACGCACTCGGCGGTCGGACCTCAGTCGCGCCGGCTGGCTCCCGACACGAACCGTACGCGGAACCCCTCCAGTTCTTCGATGCTCTGTTCTTCGCGGCCGACCGTGCTCATCTGATCCTCCTCACTTTGCCTCTCACGGGCACGATGTGAGCGCCTCGTCCCACCCCACGCATCTCGATGAGACCCTCGCTGTTGAGCTGGTGAAACAGGCGCAGCACCTCCACCCGACTGAACCCGGACAACGCCCTGACGTCCGCGTTGCTGAGGGATCCACGCTCCCTCAGGACTTCCAGCAGCCGGAGGCGAACCCCTTCGCGCTCCAGGGGTCGGTCGACGTCGGTTGCCGCACGCCCACGGAGCCGATCCGACAGAGCGGCAGGGAACCGATAGGCCGCACCCCGCCCCCTCCCGCGTGCGACAAGAAGGCCGCGAGCCCGTAGATCAGCCAGGCGGTGAGCGGCTTCGTCGGAAGCCAGCTGTAAGGCGGACGCTGCCGACCATCGATCGAGTTCCCCGACATCGAGCAGGCGACGAAGCACGATCAGGTCGTCCGTCGACAGCTCCGTACCTGCACGTTCGGTCTCCACGAGCCAGGCGGCGAACTCGTCGCTGCCGCGCCGCGGGAGTCGCAAGGTGACCGAGCTCTCGCTCGCTCGGAACTGCGGGGTCGGATTGCCCAGCCGCAGCAAGCCGGCGTACATCCGCTCGACCCCCAGACCCGCCCGGTTGACCAGTCCCAGCCGCTGCAACGCCTGGCAGAGCAACTCGTTCCGGTGTACGTAGCCGTGTCGGAGGACGTTCTCCTCCGTGATTCCGCCCACGAAGCCGCCAGGACTGTCAACGACGATGACGTCCCGATGCACCCCGACCACGACTGCCGAACGGACGAAGTAGTCGCGGTGGGCCACGGCGTTGAGAATCGCCTCCCGAGCAACCTCCCAGGTCACGTCCGGCAACTCGAGCTGAAGAAAGCCCCGTGGTCGAATCGTCCGCAGGCTCAGCCAAGCATCCAGCCGCTCCTCGACCCTTGGGAGAAGCGCGAGGAGGGGGACCCTGAGGTCGTCGCGGGCGTCATACCTCGTCGGACCCCGCATACGCATGAGAACGACCTCGTGCTCTGGCACCGACTCCCGCAAGCACGCACGCGAGCCGACGAGAAGCGCTGCCGCGAGGGTGAGCCGTCCGTCACGGGCGAGTTCGAGCCGCTGCAGCAACTCGCTCGGTGGTCGCTCGCTCAAGGGCGCCAGGTCGGGCTGTTGGCGAACTAGCGCCCGAAGCGCGTCGACAGCGTCCAAGTCGATGTCGTGAATCGTCGCGTCGTCGATGAGCAGCGCCGACCGATCCAGCGAGCCGGCTCGCGCCGCCTGCTGTGCCCACATCTGGCCGGTCAGAGGTACGCACTGCTTGCCGATCCTGATGAGAGCTCGTCCGCTGCTCGTCGTGTGTGGGGGGAGTCCCTGGGGGACGTGCATCGCCAGCAGTTGCCTCCCTGACACCTCGAAGATCTCGATATCGACGAGGATTTGAGGGCTGGTCCGGTCGTACACCGCTCGCCGCAGCGAGTTGACATCTACCGCCCCGCATCCTTCGAGTGCTTCCAGCTGTCCGACCACTCCATCCCGGACTCCGACGAGCAGGGTGCCGCCGTGAGCATTGGCCAGGCAGACGGCCGCCTCGACCGCCCAGTCGTTCAACTCGGTGGGGCGGTTGGGGCGCCGCTTAATCTCCAGGGTCTGGGCCTCCAGAGCGTCGGCTCGTTCGTGTTCGAGCCGTTGAAGCATGTCCCGGAGCTGAGACGACGACCAACGCATGGGTTGATGCTACATTTTCGAAACGTCGCGTCAAACGTTACCGCCCGGATGTGACGTTCATTCTGGGTCGCTAGTCGAAGCGTGGCTAGTCCGCCCGACAGCTGAGGGCGCCGATCCCCCGTTCGTCGGATCACGTCCCGAGCACAACATCGCATGCCTCGATTAGCTGCAGACGCAGCGCCCCAAGCTCGGTAGGTGTCGACGGCCCGCCGCGCGGAGGGGGACGCCCCGCTTGGGGATCACTGCTCGGAAGGGCGGTCGAGCGCCGCTGCCGTCGGCCGGGTGGAGCCGTGGGACCAGACGAAGCCCGGTGTTGTCCGGCTGCCGTAAGGACGGCTGGTGCGCGGTCGAGCACTACGTCGGAGCGCTGCTGAGGGCGTCACTCCCGAGTTCGGGCTGTATCTGCAGGGCAAACCGCCTTCGCCGACGGGCTGGCCGTCACGCTGGGTGCGTTGGCCGGACTGGTGGTTGCCCGCCGACCCCGCCGACGCCCGAGACGCCTTGCTTGAGCTGTGGGAACGTGCGGCGAGCGGGTGGAGGTGGGCTGTAGCGGCGGCCGAGGTCGGAACGGCACGGCGTTGGCTCGTCGGGCAATCCTCGATGGCGTTCGGGCGGCCGACGCCGTGATGTACGTCCGCCAGCACTACAGCCCGCGGTCGGTCGAGACTCCCTGGCAGCGCCGGTACGTCAGGCAATTCGCCTCGCCGCGCCGAGGTGCCGTCCGGTGGGCCCCGCGCCGCAAAGCGCCGGTGGTCTCGTGGCCCGGGTGGTTGACCAAGACCAGCGCCACGGCCGCGCGAGGTGTCGACCAAGGACGACCGGCCGACGGCTATCTCCGGTCGGCTTCGCGCAGCGCGCGAATGTCGTCGTCGGTCAACGGCGCCCCCGTTGGGGGATCAGTAGGCGGCCGCCACGTTCCTCGAGCCGCTCGCCGGCGGGCGGCTCGATGCGCAGCGCCGTCCCGTCGACGACGACGTCGACCGCACCCGGGCGCAGCCCGATCTGGTCGCGCAAGGACTTCGGGATCACCAGTCGCCCAAATCGAGCGATGGTGGTGCGCATACCAGGACGTTATCCGTCGAGCGGCAGCGGCCACGAACGGCTACGGCGCCTGACCGGCCGCCCTGAGCCGCGCCTCGGCACGCTGCACCGTCGCCCGTGATTCTTCGTCGTCACCCGAGGTACGGGCCTGCTCGATATCCCGGCGGGCACCTTCGACGTCGATCTCGTCGGCGAGCTCGGCAACCTCGGCGAGGATCGAGACGCGGTCGTCCGCCATCGAGATGAAGCCGCCGAGCACGGCGGCAACCAACGGCTGCGACCCGGTCCGGATCTGCACCGTGCCGTTGGGAAGCACTCCGAGCAGCGGTGCATGGCCGGGCAGGATGCCGAGGTCGCCGTCGACGGTTGTGGCGATGACCATGGTGGCCTCACCCGACCAGACCTCGTGGTCGGCCGCGACCAGCTCAACGTGCAGCTCCGCCACCGGGCCTCCTGGTGTCGTTCGTTCGGGGCGGGTGTGAGGATAGCCAGGGCTTGCGATCAGCGTACGAGCGCGTGGCCACCCCGTTGAACCATCGCGGCCGCCACCCGGGCGAGGTTCGCTCGCCACGCCGGTTCGGGTACGGGCGGGAGGATGTCGTCCCACAGCGAGGCGCTGCTTCCGCGAAGTTGCAGCATCCCGGCCGGGCGGCCCAGGAACCACACGTGTAAGTGCGCGCCCCCGTCGCCGAGCCGCATGACGTGCACCCGGGCGATGTCGCCAAGCGACACGACGGCACGCTCGACGCGGACGGTGAGCCGGCCCAGCTCGGCGGCCTCCTCGTCGCTGAGGTCACCCAGGTCGAGGTGCGCGCGGGGCTCGAGCACCAACACGACCGGCAGTCCGCTGGGGCCGACCGCCTTGAGCCGCCAGGCGTCGTCGGCCCACACGTACGCCTCGTCCGACGCGGCGCACGGCTCGCAGGGACCTCCACCTGGTTCGCCGTGCCGTGGCGGCTCGGGCAGGTTCCGCGGCGCCAGCTGCTTGATCCGCTGCTCACCCTCGAACGGCCAGATGTCCCAGTCCAGGAACTCCGGCCGCCGTAGGGCGTCCTGATCCGGCGGTGTCCAGGTCATGTCACTCCCGTCGCCCACCGCTGATCCGTTCAGCACCGCGAAGCAGCCCGCTCTCTCAGACCTCCAGCTGCTTGGCCTTTTTCTCCACGTCCTCGAGCCCTCCGCACATGAAGAACGCCTGCTCGGGGAGGTGGTCGTACTCACCGTCGCACAGCTTGCTGAACGACTCGATCGTCTCGGCGATAGGAACGAACGACCCGTCGACGCCGGTGAAGTTCCTGGCGACGAAGGTGTTCTGCGACAAGAAGCGCTGGATCCGCCGCGCGCGGGCGACGATGATCTTGTCCTCCTCGGGCAGCTCGTCGATCCCAAGGATCGCGATGATGTCCTGCAGATCCTTGTAGCGCTGCAGGATGTTCTTGACCCGCTGGGCGACGCCGTAGTGCTCGGCGCCGATGTAGAGCGGGTCCATGATCCGGCTGGTCGAGTCGAGCGGGTCCACGGCCGGGTAGATCCCGAGCTGGGAGATCGGCCGGGACAGCACGGTCGTCGCGTCGAGGTGCGCGAAGGTCGTGTGCGGCGCGGGGTCGGTGATGTCGTCGGCGGGCACGTAGATCGCCTGCATCGAGGTGATCGAGTGACCGCGAGTCGACGTGATCCGCTCCTGCAGCTGGCCCATCTCGTCGGCGAGTGTTGGCTGGTAGCCCACCGCCGAAGGCATCCGGCCGAGCAGCGTCGAGACCTCGGAGCCGGCCTGGGTGAAGCGGAAGATGTTGTCGATGAAGAGCAGCACGTCCTGGTTCTGGACGTCGCGGAAGTACTCGGCCATGGTGAGCGCAGCGAGCGCGACCCGCAGCCGCGTCCCCGGTGGCTCGTCCATCTGCCCGAAGACCAGCGCGGTCTTCTCGATGACCCCGGTCTCGGTCATCTCGGTGATCAGGTCGTTGCCCTCACGGGTGCGCTCGCCGACTCCGGCGAACACCGAGACGCCGCCGAACTCCTCGGCGACGCGGTAGATCATCTCCTGGATCAGCACGGTCTTGCCGACCCCGGCCCCGCCGAACAGGCCGATCTTGCCGCCTCGCACGTACGGCGTGAGCAGGTCGACGACCTTGATGCCGGTCTCGAACATCTCGGTACGGGTCTCGAGCTGGTCGAACGGCGGCGGCTGCCGGTGGATCGGCCAGCGCTCCTCGACCTGCAGAGTCTCGCCCTCGACCAGGTTGAGGCAGTCGCCGCGCACGTTGAAAACGTGCCCCTTGGTGACGTCCCCCACCGGCACGCTGATCGGTGCCCCGGTGCTGGTGACCTCCGCGCCGCGGACAAGGCCGTCGGTCGGCTGCATCGAGATCGCGCGGATCATGTTGTCGCCGATGTGCTGGGCGACCTCCATCGTCAGGGTCAGGGACTGCTCCCCCAGCTGCACGTCGACCTCGAGGGCGAAGAAGATGTCGGGCATGGCATCGGGGGGAAACTCAACGTCGACGACCGGGCCGATGACCCGCGCCACCCGCCCGACTCCGGTGGCGGCAGTGGCGGTCTCCCGCTCCTTGGTCAGCACACTTGCCATTGGTGTCACTCGCTTCCCGAGCTCGCTCCGGCCAGCGCGTTGGCGCCGCCGACGATCTCGCTGATCTCCTGGGTGATTTCGGCCTGCCGGGCCGCGTTTGCCGCTCGGGAGAGCGACCGGATGAGGTCGTCGGCGTTGTCCCCCGCCGACTTCATGGCCCGCCGCCGGGCTGCGTGCTCGCTGGCCGCCGCCTGCAGCAGGGCGTTGTAGATCCTGCTCTCGATGTAGCGGGGGAGCAAAGAATCGAGCACTCCTTCAGCGGAGGGCTCGAACTCGTACAACGGGAAGGTGCCACCGGCGGGCTCCTCCTCGGTCTCCTCCACCTCCAGCGGGAGCAGCCGGCGCACCGTGGGCCGCTGCACCGCCATGTTGACGAACTGCGTGTAGACGATGTGGATCTCGTCGACCCCGCCCTCCTCGGGGGCGCGGGTGAACGCCTGCATCAGCGCGTCCGCGACCTCCTTGGCGTCCTGGTACGCGGGGCTGTCCGAGAAGCCGGTCCACTCCCCCGCCACCTCCCGGCCGCGGAAGCGGTAGAAGGCGATGGCCTTGCGCCCCACCAGGTAGGGGGACACCTGCTTGCCCTCCGAGCGCAGCAGCTCGGACAGGCGCTCGGCCTCCCGGATGGCGCTGGAGTTGTACGCGCCGGCGAAGCCACGGTCGCTGGTCACCAGCAGCATGGCGGCGTGCTCGCGCTGCTCCTTCTCCCGGGTGAGCGGGTGGTCGACGTCGGAGTAGCTCGCGACCGCTGACACGGCGCGAGTGATCTCCTCGGCGTACGGGGTGGACTGCGCGACCCGCTGCTGGGCCTTGATGATGCGGGATGCGGCGATGAGCTCCATGGCCCGCATGATCTTCTTCGTCGCCTGGATCGAGCGGATACGCCGCCGGTAGACCCGCAGCTGCCCTGCCACTTCTGCCCGCCCTCCCCTCGGCCTGCCTGCTGGCTTCCGTCGCCGACTACTGCTGGGGGGCCGGCCGGCGGACGTGCCGGGTGATCTTCTCTTGGTCGACCTCGGCGGCCTCTAGCGCCTCCACCGGCTCGTCGTTGACCAGCAGCTGCCCAGAACTCGTCTCGAAGCCCCGCTTGAAGTCGTCGATCGCCTCGCGCAGGGCCTGCGCGGCCTCGTCCGGCAGCTCCTTGGTCTCGGCGATGGAGGTGTACAGGCCGGAGTGTTGGCGCTGGAGGTAGTCGAGGAACTCTCGCTCGAAGCGGCGCACGTCCTCCACCGGCACCTCGTCCAGCTGCCCGGTCGTGCCCGCCCAGATCGACACGATCTGCTCATGCACCGGGAAGGGTGTGAACTGCGGCTGTTTGAGCATCTCGACCAGCCGCGCCCCCCGCTCGAGCTGACGCTTGGAGGCCGCGTCCAGCGACTCGGTGCCGAAGGCGGCGAACGCCTCCAGCTCGCGGTACTGGGCGAGCTCCAGCCGCAGCTGCCCGGCCACCTTCTTCATGCCCTTGACCTGGGCGGCGCCACCCACGCGCGAGACCGAGACGCCGACGTTGATGGCCGGGCGGACGCCCTGGTTGAACAGGTCGGTCTCGAGGAAGCACTGGCCGTCGGTGATGGAGATGACGTTGGTGGGGATGTACGCCGACACGTCGTTGGCCTTGGTCTCGATCAGCGGCAGGCCGGTCATGGATCCCGCGCCGAGCTCGTCGGAGAGCTTGGCGCAGCGTTCCAGCAGCCGGGAGTGCAGGTAGAAGACGTCACCGGGGTAGGCCTCGCGTCCCGGTGGGCGGCGCAGCAGCAGCGAGACGGCGCGGTAGGCCTCTGCCTGCTTGGACAGGTCGTCGAAGACGATGAGCACGTGCTGGCCCTGGTACATCCAGTGCTGGCCGATCGCCGAGCCGGTGTAGGGCGCGAGGTACTTGTAGCCCGCAGGGTCGGACGCAGGCGCGGCGATGATGGTCGTGTAGTCCATCGCGCCGTTCTCCTCCAGCGCGCCGCGGATCTGCGCGATCGTGGAGCCCTTCTGGCCGATCGCGACGTAGATGCACTTGACCTGGATCCGCGGGTCGCCGGAGAGCCAGTTGTCGCGCTGGTTGATGATGGTGTCGAGGACCACGGCGGTCTTGCCGGTCTGCCGGTCACCGATGATGAGCTGGCGCTGTCCGCGCCCGATCGCGGTCATCGCGTCGATGGCCTTGATCCCCGTCTGCAGCGGCTCGCTGACACCCTGGCGCTGAACGACGCTGGGCGCCTGCAGCTCGAGGGCGCGGCGGCCCTCCAGCCCTTCGACCGGGCCCTTCCCGTCGAGCGGCTCCCCGAGTGGGTCGACGACCCGGCCGAGGTAGCCGTCGCCGACAGGCACCGAGAGGATGTCGCCGGTCCGGCGCACCTCCTGGCCCTCCTCGATACCGGCGAAGTTCCCGAGCACCACGACACCGATCTCGCGCACGTCGAGGTTGAGCGCCAACCCGAGGGTGCCGTCCTCGAAGCGCAGCAGCTCGTTGGTCATGGTCGAGGGCATGCCCTCGACCCGGGCGATGCCGTCACCGGCCTCGGTGACCCGCCCGACCTCCTCGCGCGCCGCCACCCCCGGCTCGTACGACTGGGCGAACTGCGCCAGCGCGTCCCGGATCTCCTCCGGCCGGATGGTGAGCTCCGCCATCTCGTGTCCTCTGCTCTCTGCGTAGTGCTGCCTGGTGTCGTTCCTGCGTGGTGCGTTTCAGCCGGCGAGCCGGCGCCGGGCGTCGTCCAGCCGGCTGGCGATCGTGCCGTCGACGACCTCCTCGCCGACGACCACCCGGATCCCGCCGACGACGTCGGGATCGACCTCGACCTCGAGCTGCACCTCATGACCGTAGACGCGGGCGAGCGTGGCGCCCAGCCGCGCCCGTTGCTGCTCGGTGAGCGGCACAGCGGCGCTCACCCGGGCGACGAGACGTTCCCGGCGCTGTGCCACCACTGTGCCGTACTCGTCGAGGACACGCTCGAGGGCGCGTCCCCGCGGGTGGGTGACGGCCTGGTCGACCAGCAGCAGCGTCTCGGGCTGGACCTTGGCGGCGAGCAGCGCCTCGACCAGCCCACGCTTGCGCTCGGGCGGAATCGTCCGGTCGGCGAGCGCGGACCTCAGCTGCGGGCTGCCAGTGATGACCCGGCCGGCGCGGAAGAGCTCGTCCTCGAGCGCCTCCAGTCGCCCACCCTGCTCCGCCGCGGCGACCGCCGCTTCCACGGCGAGCAGCTCGGTGGCGTCGGCGAGGTCACGGGCGTTTGACCAGTGCGAGCGCGCCAGTCCCCGGACGACGTCGAGCGTGAGCCCGGAGAGACGGTCGGCGAGGACCGCGTCGACCAGTGCCGCCCGGTCCTCACCGGAGCGCGCCGGGTCGGAAAGTGATCGGCGCAGTCCGGGCTCGGCGTCGACCAGCGCGACGATGCCGAACAGCTCGCCGGCGAGCGTCGAGAGATCGGCGTCGCGCTCGACGGCCCGCAGGTTGTCCCGGGCGGTGCCCAGCGAGGCGCGGCTGACGCCTCTCACCTGCCGCCTCTCGTCTTCGGTGGGGTGCCGAGTGCGGTTGCCCCACGGGGTGCACCGGCGGCCGCTTCGCCGGCGACGACGGCCGGCTCGCCGCTCTCCGCGGTCGGGCCGGAGGTACCCGCCTGGTGCCTGCCACCGCGGGCCGTCCGGCCCCCGTCACCGCTCGCGAGGTCGCCACCGGTCGTCTCGAGCTCGTCGAGGAAACGGTCGATGACCCGCTGCTGGCGCCCATCGTCTTCGAGCGACTCGCCCACGATGCGCTCCGCCAGCTGCGCCGCGATGCCGCCGACCTCGGTACGCAGATGGGTGGCGGCACGCTGGCGATCCGCGGCGATCTGCTCGTGCGCGGCGGTGATGATGCCGTTGGCCCGGGCCTGCGCCTCCTCGCGCATCTCGGCGAGGATGGCAGCGCCCTGCTCGCGGGCCTCCTCACGCATGCGGGCGGACTCATGGCGGGCGTTGGCGAGCTGGCTGCGGTACTCCTCCAGCGCTGCCTGCGCCTCGGCCTGGGCCTGCTCGGCGCGCTGCATGCCTCCCTCGATGGCGGCCCTGCGCTGGTCGAATGCCTTCTCGAAACGCGGTACGACGGCACGCCCCAGCACGAGGAGGAGAAGCCCGAAGGCGACGAGCCCGACGATGATCTCCGCGACGTGGGGGACGAGGGGGTTGAGCTCCTCCTCGGCCGCGGCGGCCTCGGCGGTGAGCACTGCGATCTGGCGCATGGCGGCTCCGGTCAGCCGATGAAGAACAGGACGAAACCGAGGATGGCGAGCGCCTCGGCCAGCGCGAAGCCCAGGAAGGCGATCGGCTGGAGCAGCCCACGGGCCTCCGGCTGGCGGGCCACGCCGTTGATGTAGGCGGCGAAGATCAGGCCGACGCCGATACCCGGGCCGATGGCCGAGAGGCCGTAGCCGACCAGGTTGAGCGTGCCTTCCATGTCATGTCCTTTCGCGGTCACGACCGACGTGATCGATGGGGTGGTGCGGGATGCTCAGTGCTCTTCGGCCAGTGAGCCGGCGACATAGAGGGCGGACAGCAGCACGAAGATGTACGCCTGCAGGACTTGGACCAGCGCCTCGAAGAACGTGAAGACGAGGGCGAGCAGCAACGCCGGGATGCCGGCGAGCCGGGTCAGACCCTCGGCGTGCAGCAGCAGGTACTCCCCGCCCAGGATGAACACCAGCAGCAGCAGGTGGCCGGCGAACATGTTGGCGAACAGCCGCAGCGACAGCGTCAACGGCCGGACGAGGATGTTGGAGATGAACTCGATCGGTATGAGCAGCGGCAGGATGTACGCCGGTACTCCCGCAGGCACCGTCGTATGCCGCAAATAGCCCAGGAAGCCGTGCTTGCGGATCCCGATCCCGTTGAAGATCAGCCAGGTGACGCCGGCCAGCGCGTAGGCCACGCCGACCTTGGACATGGTCGGGAACTGGATGAGCGGGACGATGCCGAAGAGGTTGTTGACGAGGACGAAGTAGAAGAGCGCGAACAACCACGGGACGAAGCGCATGAAGTCGCGCGAGCCGATGACGTCGCGGGCGACGCCGTTGCGGACGAAGGTGTAGGCGCCCTCGCCGGCGAACTGCAGCTTGCCCGGCACGATCGTCGCCTTGCGCGCCGCGAGCCAGAAGAAGGTGGCGACGATGACGACCGACAGCAGGAGGAGCAGCATCGGCTTGGTGAAGAACTCGCTGTTTCCCAGAATGGGCGGCAGGTCGAAGTCGTGAGAGCCCGGGGCGACGAACTCCTCGGAGCGGACGACGAGGGGATGAGGGCTCATCCAGCGTCTCCTCTCCGCTCGTCTCGGTCGTGGCCTCCGTCCGGCTCACTGCTGCTGGCGTCGTTGCCCGGGAACCGCCAGAACCGGGCGTAGACGAGGTAGAGCGCACCACCCGTGCCCGCCAGCAAGCCGATCGGGACGAAGAACCCGGTGCCCAACCACCAATCGAGGAGCCAGCCGATCCCGCCGTAGGCTGCCATACCTCCGAAGAGGTAAGAGAAAGCGACCCACGGGTCACCGTGGCCCCCCGACACGGTCGGGCGGTCCTGCTGACCCATCGCGCCGGGAGCGTACCAACGGCCCGCACGGACGGTCACATCCGCCCCGCCGCCTCCCCGCGCTCGAGCGCGGAACGCCGGACCTGGGCGGCATGCCCCCTCATCGCACCCCCCAGCCAGACGGTCGACACCGCGACCACGCTGAGGACGAGGACCGGCCGGGACATCCCCTGCGCGTCCACGACGCCGGCCAGCACCACAACGAGGAGCACCACCTTGGCCGCGTAGCTGGCGAGCGCGATCACCGTCGTGACCGCGGGGTCCAGCCGGTCGGTCAGGACCATCGCGACCAGGCTGAGCCCGAGAAACGCCACGACGGTCAGTGCCCCGAAGGCTGCGCCCGCGAGCCCGCGGGTGCCCGCTGCCAGGGCGCCGACGAGGCAGCAGGCAACGGCGGTGACGGCTGCGGGCAGGGCGCAGCCACGGACCAGCGCTGCATGCTCGTCACGCATTGGCCCTCACGCACCGGCCGAGCGGGCCCGGCGGGTGAGGAACGCCGGCCGGCGCAGCGTGGCGGCCACAGCGACAAGCAGGACCGCCCCGAGCGCGGCGTACGTCGGCCAGCTGCCGCGCAGCGCGGCCACCACGACCCCGAAGGCCACCAGCCCGGACCAGACCCACATGACCACGACAGCGCGCCGGTGGGAGTGGCCGATCTCGAGCAGCTGATGGTGCAGGTGCTGCTTGTCGGGCGCAAAAGGTGAGCGCCCGGCGCGGGTGCGGCGGACGATCGCAGCGAGCAGGTCGAGGAAGGGGACGGCGAGCACCGTGAACGGCAGCAGCAACGGCAGCAGGATGCCGAGCCCGCTGGAGCTGGGGATCGCCCCGGGAGGGAAGCGGGCGGTCAGGCTGATCGACCCGGTCGCGAGCAGCAGCCCGATGAGCATGGAGCCGGAGTCACCCATGAATATTCGCGCCGGGTGCGCGTTGTGCGGCAGGAATCCCAGGCACAGGCCGGCAAGCACCGCGGAGATCAACGTGGGGGTCGTCATGCGGGAAAGACCCTGCTCGACCGAGAGGAAGTAGGAGTAGGAGAAGAAGGCGGCTGCCCCGATGCCCACCGTGCCCGCCGCCAGGCCGTCCAGGCCGTCCACGAAGTTGACCGCATTGACCGTGAGCACGATGAGAAAGACGGTCAGCAGCACTCCCTGGGCAGGACCGAAGGAGAGCGTGCCGCCACCCAGCGGCAGCCAGTACAGCTGCACCCCCTGGGCAGTGACCAGGCCTGCCGCGAGCACCTGCCCGGCGAACTTGGTGAGCGAGTCGAGGCCCCATACGTCGTCAGCGGCACCGATGAGGCAGATGACGATCGCGCCGGTCATCAGGGCCTGGGCGTCGGTGTACTCGACGAAGACCCCCTGCAGGCGCGGCAGCTGGCTGGCGACGAGCATGGCCGCCAGGAACCCGCCCAGCATCGCGATCCCCCCGAGCCGAGGTATCGGCGTGACGTGGACGTCCCGCGCCCGGACGACCGGCACCGCGCCGACCAGGCGGGCGACCAGGCCGGCGAGGCCGACAAGGAGGTACGTCGTCGCGGCGGCGACGACGAGGACGAGCAGGTACTCGCGCACGCGCGCCGGTCAGCCGCGCGGGTAAGCCGGGTGGCGTGACACCAGCGCGTCCACGGCCGCCGCGACGTCGGCTGGCGGGTCCTGGCCGCGAACCGCACGGCCGATGAGCGCCGCGACCTCCTTCATGTCCACCTCGGTCATGCCCTGCGTCGTCACCGCGGGGGTGCCGACGCGGATGCCGGAGGCGGTCATGGGGGGCTGCGGGTCGAAGGGAACGGCGTTCTTGTTCAGGGTGATCAGGGCGGCGTCACAGCGCTGCTCGGCCTGCGCGCCGGTGACATCCAGACCGCGCAGGTCGATGAGCGCAAGATGGGTGTCGGTGCCTCCCGAGACCGGGCGCATCCCGTCAGCCGCCAGGCCGTCGGCGAGCGCCTGGGCGTTCGTCACCACCTGTCGGGCGTAGGCCTGGAACGACGGCTGCTGGCACTCGCGCAGCGCCACCGCCTTGGCGGCCACCGCGTGCATCAGCGGGCCACCCTGGCTGAAGGGGAACACCGCCTTGTCGATGCGCTTGGCGTGCTCGGCCCGGCACACGACCATGCCCCCGCGCGGGCCGCGCAGCACCTTGTGTGTCGTGAAGGTGACGACGTCGGCGTACGGCACGGGGCTGGGGATGGCCTGCCCGGCGACGAGCCCGATGAAATGCGCGGCGTCGACCATCAGCACCGCGCCCACCTCGTCGGCGATCGCGCGGAACGTGGCGAAGTCGATGAGCCGCGGGTAGGCGGTGGCCCCGCAGATGATCATCTTGGGCCGGTGCTCACGGGCGAGGTCACGGACCTCGTCGTGGTCGATGAGCTCGGTGTCGGAGCGCACGCCGTACGACACCGTCCGGAACCACTTGCCGGAGAAGTTGACCTTGGAGCCGTGCGTGAGGTGGCCCCCGTGCGGTAGTGACATCGCCAGGACCGTGTCGCCCGGCGCACAAAAGGCCGCGTAGGCAGCGAGGTTGGCGTTGGCGCCGGAGTGCGGTTGCAGGTTGGCATGCTCGGCAGCGAAGAGCTCCTTGGCCCGCGCGATGCCGATCTCCTCGGCCTTGTCGACCTCCTGACAGCCGCCGTAGTAGCGCCGGCCGGGGTAGCCCTCGGCGTACTTGTTGGACAGCGTCGACCCGAGCGCGGCCAGTACTGCCGGTGAGGTGAAGTTCTCGCTGGCGATGAGCTGGAGCCCGGTGCGCAGCCGGTCGAGCTCTCCGGTGACGACGGCGGCGATCTCGGGGTCCTGGTCCTGCAGGGCGGTGAAGTCGGGGCCCCAGAAGGTCGCGTCGGTGGGCGTGGTCACAGGCGCTCCTCGCAGACGGTCTGGCGCGGCCGGGGCTGTTCCGACCAATGTACGGGTCGTCGCCCGCCTGCCGAGCGTTTGTCCCAGCGGTTGTCTCCGCGCCGGGCTCCGTCAGGTCGCGTCCAGCAGCTCCGGTACGACCTCGCGGAGGGTGGCGGTCGCAAAGGCGCCGGCGCGCAGGACCCGCGGGACGTCGCCGGTCAGGTCCACGATCGTCGAGGGCGTGTCGTCCTCGGTTGCGCCGGCCTCCAGGTAGACCGCAACGTCGCCCCCCAGCTGCGCCTGGGCGTCGGCCGCACGGCGGGCCGGTGGATCCCCGCTGCGGTTGGCGCTGCTCACCGCCAGGGGTCCGGTCTCGCGGAGCACTTCGATGGCCACCGGGTGCAGCGGCATGCGCACCGCGACCGTGCCGTGCGTCTCGCCGAGGTCCCACTGCAGCGAGGGTTGCTCATGGCAGACGAGGGTGAGGCCTCCCGGCCAAAAGGCTTCGACCAGCCGGCGGCCCACCTCTGGGACAGCGGCGGCCACGCCGTCAAGCGTGCGCACAGACCCGACGAGGACGGGGACGGGCATGTCCCTGCCCCGGCCCTTGAGCTGCAGCAGTGCCGCCACGGACTCGGGACGGAAGGCGTCGGCGGCGAGCCCGTACACGGTGTCGGTGGGCAGCACCACCAGAGCGCCGCGGCGCAGCGCATTCACCGCCTCCCGGATGCCGGCCGCGCGCTCTGCGGGCACGCTGCAGTCGAATCTGCGGGTCATTCCGCCTCGCGCCGGGCGGTGACGAACCGGGGCCGTCCGGTGAGGTCGGGCCACCCACGAATCTCAGACCACCGGCCGGCGGAGCGCAGCAACGCCGGTGCGGTCGACGCATGCGCCTCGGCGTGCTCGACACCTAGCCGGCCACCGGGTCGCAGCAGCCGGGCCGCGGCCGCGACCACCAGGCGGACCACGTCCAGGCCGTCGGTGCCGCCCCACACCGCAACGCCGGGGTCGTGCTCGGCCACCTCCGGCTCGAGCTGTTGTCCGCTCGGAACGTACGGGGGGTTGGCAACGACCAGGTCCGCCCGCCCGTCGAGCCAGGGCAGGGCGGTAGTGACGTCGCCGTGATGGACTGTGACCGCGGCGCCGCGGGTGTTGCGCAAGGCATAGCCGTAAGCGCTCTCGTCGAGCTCGACGGCATGGACGTGCGTCGGCGGGACCTCCGCGGCCAGCGCCAGGGCGATGGCCCCCGACCCGGTGCACAGGTCGACCGCCACCGGCGCGTCGACGCCGCTCGCGCGCAGGGCGAGCAGCTCCTGGACCGCCCAGCCGGCGAGCACCTCGGTCTCGGGGCGGGGCACGAAGACTCCAGGACCCACGGCGATCTGCAGGCCGCGGAAGCTCGTGGTGCCGGTCAGGTGCTGCAGCGGCACCCGCCGGGCGCGCTGCTCCACGAGCGCCTCGACCCGGCGCGTCATCCCCGGCTGGAGGGTGTCGAGCAGGGGTACCCGCAGCCGGGGGACGCCGAGCACGTGAGCCGCGAGCGCCGCCGCGTCGTGGCGGGGCGCGGCCACACCGGCGCTGGCCAGCTGCCGTTCCCAGCGCTCCAAAAGCTCCCGTACCGGCTCCGGCACCGGCTCCCGTGTCGGCTCCCGCTGCACGGCCGACCCGGCCGCCGTCATCACGCGGCCCCTGCCTTTGACCCCGCGGCGGCCACCCGGGCGTCGGTGTCGGCCGCCGCGCACGCGGCAACGACGGCGTCGAGGTCACCGTCGAGGACGGCGTCGAGGTTGTACGCCTTGTAGGACACGCGGTGGTCGGAGATCCGGTTCTCCGGGAAGTTGTAGGTGCGGATGCGCTCGGAGCGGTCGACGGTGCGCACCTGGCTGCGTCGTTCCTCGCTGGCCGCGGCCGCCGCCTCCTGCTGGGCCAGCGCGAGCAGCCGCGCCCGCAAGATGCGCATCGCCTGCTCGCGGTTTTGCAGCTGGCTCTTCTCGTTCTGACAGGAGGCCACGATGCCGGTGGGCAGGTGGGTGATCCGCACCGCGGAGTCCGTCGTGTTGACACTCTGCCCGCCCGGACCGGAGGAGCGGTAGACGTCGACCCGCAGGTCCTTGTCCTCGAGACTCACCTCGGCGGCATCCTCAGCCTCGGGGAGCACGAGCACTCCGGCCGCGGAGGTGTGAATGCGCCCTTGGGACTCGGTCACTGGGACGCGCTGGACCCGATGCACGCCACCCTCGTACTTCAGCCTGCCGTACGGTGCCGCGCCGGGCTCAGCTGAGCTGCGCGCCTTGACCGCCACGGAGACGTCGCGGTAACCGCCGAGGTCGGAGGGTTCGGCGTCGAGCACCTCGGTGCGCCAGCCGACCCGCTCGGCGTAACGCAGGTACATCCGCAGCAGGTCGCCGGCGAAGAGCGCGGACTCCTCACCGCCCTCGCCGGCCTTGATCTGGAGGATCGCGTCGCGCTCGTCGTCCGGATCGCGCGGCACCAGCAGCGTGCGCAACCTTGCCGCGAGCTCCTCGCGGCGTTGCTCGAGCGCGAGCGCCTCGACCGCGAAGGCGGGATCCTCGGCAGCGAGCTCGTGGGCGGCCCCCGCGTCCTCCCCCGCGCGCAGCCACGCGTCGTACGTCGTCACCACCGCACCGAGCGCGGCGTACCGGCGCCCGAGTCGGCGCGCCGCGGCGGGGTCGGCGTGCAGGGCGGGGTCGGCCAGCTGCCGTTCGAGCGCTGCATGCTCGGCGACGAGATCCTCGACGGCCTCGAACACGGCTGCGCTCCCTCCCCACCGACTTCGCACTGACGAGACGACGGCGCCGACCCCGGGCGGTGCTCTCGGGTCGACGCCGTCGGCTGTCGCTACTTGCGGGCGCCGGCCTGCTTGCCGAAGCGGGCCTCGAAGCGGGCGACGCGTCCACCGGCGTCGAGGATCTTCTGCTTCCCCGTGTAGAACGGGTGGCAGTTGCTGCACACGTCGGCGTGGATTGCGCCGCTGCGCGCGGTGCTGCGGGTCGTGAACGTGTTGCCGCAGGTGCAGGTCACTTCGGTAGCCACGTAGTCGGGATGGATGTCGCGCTTCACGTGTCCGTCTCCTTGCTCGTCCCGGCCTCGGTCGCGCTGAACCTGCGCCGACCGGAGAGTATTCCGGGCTTCGGGATCAGTCCTCCCCGCCGCTCCCGGCGGGCAACGGCATGGTCTTTTGCACCTGCATGAGGAACTCGATGTTGCTGCGGGTGGACTTGAGCTTGTCGAGCAGCAGCTCGATGGCCTGCTGGCTCTCCAGCCCGGAGAGCACGCGGCGCAGCTTCCACGCGATCGCGAGCTCCTCCTTGCCCATGAGCAGCTCCTCCTTGCGGGTGCCGGAGGCGTCGACGTCGACCGCCGGGAAGATCCGCTTGTCGGCGAGGCTCCGGGAGAGTCGCAGCTCCATGTTTCCGGTGCCCTTGAACTCCTCGAAGATCACCTCGTCCATCTTGGACCCCGTCTCGACGAGCGCGGTGGCGAGGATCGTCAGCGAGCCCCCGTGCTCGATGTTGCGGGCAGCGCCGAAGAAGCGCTTGGGCGGGTAGAGGGCGCTGGAGTCCACGCCACCGGAGAGGATCCGACCGCTCGCTGGAGCGGCCAGGTTGTAGGCCCGTCCCAGGCGGGTGATCGAGTCGAGCAGGACGACGACGTCGTGGCCAAGCTCGACCAGCCGCTTGGCGCGCTCAATCGCCAGCTCGGCCGCCGTGGTGTGGTCAGCAGCAGGGCGGTCGAAGGTCGAGGAGATGACCTCGCCCTTGACCGCGCGCTGCATGTCGGTGACTTCCTCCGGCCGCTCGTCGACGAGCACGACCATCAGGTGACACTCGGGGTTGTTAGTGGTGATCGCGTTGGCGATCGCCTGCAGCACCATCGTCTTGCCGGCCTTGGACGGCGACACGATCAGCCCACGCTGACCCTTGCCGATCGGCGCGAACAGATCGATGATCCGCGTAGTGATCACGCCCGGCTCCGTCTCGAGGCGCAACCGGTCCTGCGGATAGAGCGGGGTGAGCCGGCTGAACTCCACGCGCTGGCGCGCAGCGTCGGGGTCGGTGCCGTTGAGCGTGTCGATCCGGGCCAGCGCGTTGAACTTCTGCTGCTTGTCACCCTCGCGCGGCTGCCGTACCGCACCGGTCACCGCGTCGCCCTTGCGCAGGCCGTATCGCTTGACCATGGAGAGCGAGACGTAGACGTCGTCAGGACCGGGGAGGTAACCCGACGTCCGTACGAAGGCGTAGCTGTCGAGGATGTCGACGATGCCGGCCACGGGGATGAGCACGTCCTCCTCGTTGACCGCCGGCTCGTCGTAGCGCTCGCCCGGCCGACCACTGCTGCGCCGGTCGCGGTCGCGCTCCCGGTCGCGATCACGGTCGCGGTAGCGGTCGCGGGCACGCCGGCGCCGCCGGCTCCGGCTGCTGCCCTCCTCGTCCTCGTCGCGGCGATCCCCGCGCTCGCCGGGCTCGGCGGAACGGTCCTGGTGGTTCTGCTGCGGCGCCCGCTCCGGCGCGGGCGGCCTGTCCTGGTGACCTTGCGGCGAACGGTCCCGCGGGGCCGAGCTGTCGTGCTGCCCTCGGGACGAGGTGGGCTGCTGGCCACTCAGCTGCCGCTCCGGGCCCGAGCGCTCGGCCGGCTCGGCGGGAGCCGGCTCGGCGGGAGCCGGTTCGGCGGGAGCCGGCTGGACGGACGTTGGCTGGACGGACGTTGGCTGGACGGACGTCGCCGGCGCGGCGCCGGCTGATCCGTTGCTCCTGGCCGGGACAACCGTCGCGCTCTGCGCGGCCTGGATCGCCTCGACCAGCTGGCTCTTGCGCATCCGGGCGGTGCCCTTGACCCCCAGGGACGAGGCCAGCTGCTGAAGCTCCGGCAGGACCATGCCGTTCAGCCCACCGGCGCGTCTGCGGGCCGCCGCGGGAGGCTGGCCGTTGCCGCTCGGCGGGGGAGGTTCCACCGCAGGCGAGGGGACCTCAGCCGGTGCGCTGGACGCTGGAGCGGTGGAGGGGGCGCCTTCGTCCGCAGCTGGGCGGGCGAAGACGTCGGTGGTGGTATCGCTCACTAAGGGTCCTTCCGGGACCGGCGTCGCCCCTGACCGGGCACGACGCTTCAGGTGAGTAGCCGGGGGCGTCGTGCCCCCGGACCCCGGGCCGATTGGCACCGGGTGACGGTGGTGCGCGCACCGCGCGCCGCACGGAAACTCCGACACGCGCCATGGGAACTGCACTGGCGGGTGCCGCAGGAACCGGACGTCACGGGGACAGGGAGTGGGCTCCCGGAAGTCTGGCGGCGAGCCGCCCGCGGGACGTCGGTGCGCGCCGAGCGTAACACTCCCGGCCCGCTACGCCAGCACAACACCGAGAGCCGCGGGTTGCTTCCCGTTCGGCAGCAGCTCGCGGCTCGCGGCTGGCCTCACGACATCTGAGCCGGGACGACATCCGAGCGGGGCTACATCCGGGCCGGCGCGGACACCCCGAGCAGGCCGAGGCCGTTGGCGAGGACCGTGCGGGTCGCCTCGTTCAGCCACAGCCGAGTCCGGTTGAGGTCGCTGACGGCCTCGTCCCCGGGCGGGACGACCCGGCAGGTGTCGTACCACCGGTGGTAGGTGCCGGCGAGGTCCTCGAGGTAGCGGGCGACTCGGTGCACCTCCCGCAGCTCGGCCGCCGTAGTCACCACCCGGGGGAACTCGCCCAGCACGCCGAGCAGGTCCGACTCGCGCGGATGGTCCAGCAGCTGGGGGGCGAAGCCGGTCGCGTCGAGCGTGATACCCACGTCCGCGGCGTTTCGGGTGACGTTGCAGGTCCGCGCGTGCGCGTACTGCACGTAGAAGACCGGGTTGTCGTTCGTGCGCCGCGCCCACAGGCCGAGGTCGAGATCGATGGCGGAGTCGACGGAGTAGCGCGCGAGCGCGTACCGCCCGGCGTCCACACCGACCGCGTCGACCAGGTCGGCCAGCGTGATGAGGTTGCCGCTGCGCTTGCCCAGCCGCACCGGCTGGCCATCGCGGACGAGCCTCACCAGCTGGCCGATGAGGATCTCAAGCGTCTCATCCGGGTTGTCGCCGAACGCCGCGGCCAGCGCGCGGTACCGCCCGATGTATCCGTGGTGGTCAGAGCCCAGCATGATCACCACGCGGTCGAAGCCGCGACCCCGCTTGTCGAGGTAGTAGGCGGCGTCGACGCTGATGTACGTAGGGGTGCCGTCGCTCTTGATCAGCACCCGGTCCTTGTCGTCGCCGAAGTCGGTGGTGCGCAGCCACAGGGCGCCGTCGGACTCGTACGTGTGTCCCTGGCCGCTCAGCCGACCGATCGCCTCGTCGACCTCGCCCCGAGCGTGCAGGTCCCGCTCGTTGAAGTAGACGTCGAAGACCACGCCGAACCCGGCAAGGCTGGACCTGATCTCGACGAACATCAGCTCGACGCCCTCGTCCCGAAAGACCTCGAGTGCCTCGTCCGGTGGCTTGTCGAGGACGTCCGGCACACGCTCCACGACCTGCCTGGCGATGTCGTTGATGTACGCGCCGGTGTAGCCGCCCGCCGGAACCGGCTCGCCGCGCGCGACGGCGTACACGGTCGCGGCGAACCTGTCGATCTGTCCGCCCGCGTCGTTGAAGTAGTACTCCCGGGTGACACGCGCGCCGCTGGCCTCCAGCAGGCGCCCCAGCGCATCGCCGACGGCGGCCCACCTGACGTGACCGATGTGCACCGGGCCGGTCGGGTTGGCGCTGACGAACTCGAGGTTGAGGCGTTGCCCGCTCAGCGCCCCGCTGAGGCCGTACGCCGGCCCCGCGTCGACCACCGCACGGGCCAGCCGGCCCTGCGCGGAGGCGGCGAGGCTCAGGTTGAGGAAGCCGGGGCCGGCGACGTCGACCGCGTCGATCCCGTCCACACCGCGCAACCGGCTGGCCAGCGTCTCGGCGAGAACCCGGGGGTTGGTGCCGGCGCGTCCGGCCAGTTGGAGCGCCACGTTGGTGGCGTAGTCGCCGTGCGCCCGCGCCCGCGGCCGTTCGATGCGCACCTCGTCAGGCAGACCGTCCGCCAGCGCCACCTCACCGGCGTCCACCGCGGACGCGAGCGCGTCGCGGACGACGGTGGAGAGCTGCTCGGGCGTCACCTGGTCAAGCGTATCGACGCAACGCCGCTGCTATCGTCGTTGGATTCCTGGCCCCCGTAGCTCAGGGGATAGAGCACCGCCCTCCGGAGGCGGGTGCGCAGGTTCGAATCCTGCCGGGGGCGCCGTGTGATGTCTCAAGACATCGGCAACGGGCAGCGCGCCAGGCAAATGAGCAAGGACAGTCAAGCGGGCAGCCGGTGGCGCCGACAGGATCCTTTGTATGAGGACGCCGACCGACACCTTCGCTGCCTTCGTGGACGCCCTTGCCGAAACGATGGACGACCACGAGACATCGGCTGAGGCGCTGGCGTCGCGCGTGCACCTCTCCCGATTTCACTTCGACCGGCTCGTCTCCGCCGCGGCCGGCGAGCCACCAGCGACCCTGCGCCGGCGCGTACTGCTCGAGCGGGCCGCATACCGGCTCATCACCAGCGACCACGACGTGCTGCGCGTCGCCATCGAGGCTGGTTATGGGAGCAACGAGGCCTTCACCCGGGCCTTCGCCAGGGCCTTTGGGCGGGCGCCGTCGCAGTGGCGGCACCAGCCGACGGGCTTTCGACTCGAGTCGACCAGTCAGGTGCACTTCAACCCGCCAGGGGGCCTGCGCGTCCCCGCCCACGGGAAGGTCACTGCCATGGATCTGCTGACCCGCATGGTCGAGCACCACGTCTGGCTCGTCGGCGAGATGCTCACTCACGCCGAGAGCCTGACTGCTGAGCAGCTCGACGCCCGCGTCGAGATCTCTGTCGACGGCATCGACTGCGACCCAACAGTTCGTTCGCTGCTGGCCCGGCTGGTTGGCCAGCTTGCGATGTGGGACGCCGCCACCCACGACCAGCCCTACGACATGGACTCCGAGAGCACCGAAACCATCGCCGACATGCGCGCCAAGCTCGCCGAGGTCGGCCCCTCCTTCCTTACCCAGGTCCACGCCATCGTCGACGAGCGTCGGCTCGACGAGACGTTCGTCGACGCGATCTGCGAACCGCCCGAGGTCTTCACCTACGGCGGGATGATCGCCCACGTCCTCACCTTCGCTGCCCACCGCCGCACCCTGGTCTGCGGCGCGCTCGCCGACGCCGGCATCACTGACCTTGGCGCCGGCGATCCGATGCGCTGGGTCGCCGAAAACGCCTGAGGCGCCTTACGGGGCCGATCTGTCAGCCGGAGAGCACGCCGGAGCCCGGCTGCACTCTGGAGTCGGTTCGCGGGGGCGCAGCCGTACGCTGGCTCGATGGCAGCCAGCACCGGAGGTACGTACGTCGCCCCCGAAGGCGAGTTCACCCGCGACTCGGACTACATCGACACCCGGATCACCGCCGACGGCCGCGACGGCTATCCGGTGGAGCCGGGGCGCTACCGGTTGGTGGTCGCGCGCGCCTGCCCGTGGGCCAACCGGGCGATCATCGTGCGTCGCCTGCTCGGCCTGGAGGACGCCCTGTCGATGGGCGTGGCGGGTCCGACGCACGACGAGCGCAGCTGGACGTTCGACCTCGATCCGGGCGGTCGCGATCCGGTGCTGGGCATCGAGCGGCTGCAGGAGGCGTTCTTCGCGCGGGTCCCCGACTACGAGCGCGGGATCACCGTGCCGGCGATTGTGGACATCCCCAGCGGCCAGGTCGTGACCAACAACTACCCCCAGATCACGCTGGACCTCTCGACCCAGTGGGGTGAGCACCACCGCCCCGGCGCGCCCGACCTGTACCCCGTCGAGCTGCGCGACGAGATCGACGAGGTCGCCGAGCTGGTCTTCAAGGACGTCAACAACGGCGTCTACCGCTGCGGATTCGCCGGCAGCCAGGAGGCCTATGAGGCTGCCTACCGACGGTTGTTCGACCGGCTGGACTGGCTGTCCGAGCGGCTGGAGCGCCAGCGCTACCTGGTCGGCGACACGATCACCGAGGCGGACGTACGACTGTTCACGACGTTGGTCCGCTTCGACGCCGTCTACCACGGCCACTTCAAGTGCAACCGGCACAAGCTCACCGAGATGCCGGTGCTGTGGGCCTACGCCCGCGACCTGTTCGCCACCCCAGGCTTCGGTGACACGATCGACTTCGACCACATCAAGCGCCACTACTACGAGGTCCACACCGACATCAATCCGACGCGGATCGTGCCGGCGGGACCCGACCTGAGTGGCTGGCTCATCCCGCACGGACGGGAGACGCTCGGCGGGCGGCCGTTCGGTGACGGGACGCCCCCCGGTCCTCCACCAGCGGACGAGGTGGTCCCGCCCGACCACACGGTGCGAGGCCAGCCGGCCGACTGACCGCCGAGCCGGGTCGGGCCCCATCGGCATCGTCCGACTTGTCAGACCCACGCCGGGCCCCGACCCGGTCTGGGTCTGACAAGTCGAGAGGCGCTTCGTCAGAGTGGGGGCGCGCCCTCAGGCGCCGTCAAGGGCCGCGTCAACGATGCGGCGGGCGTCGACCAGGATGCGCTCGAGGTGCTCGGGGCCGGCGAAGCTCTCGGCGTAGATCTTGTACACGTCTTCGGTCCCCGAGGGGCGGGCCGCGAACCACCCTGACTGCGCGGTCACCTTTAACCCACCGATGGCCGCGCCGTTGCCGGGAGCGGCGGTCAGGGCCGCGGTGACGGGCTCACCCGCCAGGTCCGCGGTGCCGACGTCCGCGGCCGAGAGCCGGCTGAGCGCCGCCTTCTGCTCGCGGGTCGCCGGGGCGTCGACCCGGGCGTACGTCGCCTCGCCGAAGCGTTCGACCAGCCGGGCGTAGTGCTCGCTGGGGGTGCTGCCGGTGACCGCGGTGATCTCCGCGGCGAGTAGGCACAGCGCGATGCCGTCCTTGTCGGTGGTCCACACGCTCCCGTCGCGGCGCAACAACGAGGCGCCCGCGCTCTCCTCACCGCAGAACCCGAGGGAGCCGTCAAGCAGTCCGGGCACGAACCACTTGAACCCGACCGGCACCTCGACGAGCTGGCGCCCCAGCGCCGCCGCGACCCGGTCGATGACTGCCGAGGACACCAGCGTCTTGCCGACCGCCGCGTCGGCCCGCCACCCGTCCCGCGAGCCAAAGAGGTAGTCGACGGCCACGGCGAGAAAGTGGTTGGGGTTCATCAGTCCCGCGTCCGGGGTGACGATGCCGTGCCGGTCGGCGTCGGCGTCGTTGCCGGTCGCCACCTGGTAGGAGTCGCGCGCCGCAATGAGCGAGGCCATCGCGTACGGGGAGGAGCAGTCCATGCGGATCTGGCCGTCCCGGTCCAGGGTCATGAACCGGAACGTCGGGTCCACCAGCGGGTTGACCACGGTCAGGCTGAGGCCGTGCCGCTCGGCGATCGCGCCCCAGTAGTCCACACTGGCGCCACCGAGCGGGTCTGCCCCGATCCGTACGCCGGCGGTCCGGATCGCGTCCAGGTCGACGACCGATGGGAGGTCCTCGACATAGGCGTCCAGGAAGGGGTACGACCCGGTCGTCTCGGCCGCCCGGGCACGGGCGTACGGCATCCGGCGGACGTCGCCCAGCCCAGCGGTGAGCAGCTCGTTGGCACGGTCCTGCACCCACCGCGTCACGTCGGTACCCGCTGGACCGCCGTCCGGCGGGTTGTACTTGAACCCCCCGTCGGCGGGCGGGTTGTGGGAGGGCGACACGACGACGCCGTCCGCCCGCCCGCCGCTGCCCCGTCCACTGTTGTGCCGCAGGATCGCGTGGGAGAGCGCCGGGGTCGGAACGTAGCCACCGCCCGTATCGACAAGCACGATGACCTCGTTGGCGGCGAAGACCTCCAGCGCTGTGACCGCGGCCGGAGCGGACAGCGCGTGGGTGTCCGCTCCGAGGAACAGCGGACCGTCGATTCCGACCGAGCTGCGGTAGTCGCAGATGGCCTGGCTGGTGGCGAGGATGTGGTCCTCGTTGAACGCGCCGAGCAGCGAAGAGCCGCGGTGACCGGAGGTGCCGAAGGTGACGCGCTGCTCGGGCGCCTCGGGGTCGGGGTGCTCGGCGTAGTAGGCCGTCACTAGCCGTGGGACGTCCACGAGGTCGGCGGGTTCGGCCGGCTTGCCAGCGCGCGGGTGCGTCGAGGTCATCGGGCCAGCCTGGCAGCCCTCCGGCGCCCGACCGCCGGGTGGAGCGTCCGCAGTCAGACGACCGCCCCGTCACGCAGCTCGATCACGTGGTCAGCGAGGGCGACGAGCGCCGCGTCGTGAGTGGCGACGATCGCGGCCATCTGTTGCTCACGCACCAGGGCGACGAGCAGCTCCATGATCGAGCGACCGGTCTGCGAGTCGAGCTGCCCGGTGGGTTCGTCGGCGATGAGCAGCTGGGGCCGATGCACCACGGCGCGGGCAACCGACACGCGCTGCTGCTGCCCACCGGAGAGCTCCCCCGGCCGCTGCTCGGCGTGGTCGAGCAGCCCGACGAGCGCGAGCGCCGCGTCCACCCGCTGCTCGCGCGCGCGCCGGTCCACGCCGAGCAGGCGCAGCGGGACGCTCACGTTTTCGCGGGCGGTGAGGATCGGCACGAGCCCGAAGGACTGGAACACGAAGCCGAGCACCGTGCGGCGCAGCGCCAGCAACCTGCGCTCACTCGCGGTCGTGACGTCTACCCCGGCGACCAGCACCCGGCCGCTGTCGGTCCGGTCGAGACCGCCGATGCAGTTGAGGAGCGTGGTCTTGCCCGACCCCGACCGGCCGCGCACCACGATCAGCTCGCCCGCGTCAACGTGCAGGGTGACGCCCCGCAGGGCAGTCACCGTCCGTTCGCCGCTGCCGTAGCTGCGCCGCAGCTCCTCGACCTCGAGCACCCGGCCCGACCGGGTGGCCACTGTGTCGGCGGGGCCGTCGTGCGCGGGGAGGCTCATCGCTGCTCGTCACGCCGGGATCGGTCCGGCCACACCCCGATGTGGTCCAGTTCGAGCGCCAGCCGGACCCGCCGCTCCAACCCCAACGCCGCGGTGAAGTCGTGCGGCAGCTGCAGGCGTCCCACCCGGTCGAGTACGGCCCACTCCTCGGCGACGACCTGCTCCTCGCCGTGCACGTCGGTGGACGTGCGGCGCACCACCTCGCTGGCGGTGCGGCCGTCCCGAATCGCCACCGTCCGGTCGACGTGCTCGGCCACCAGCGGGTCGTGGGTCACTACGACGACGGTGGTGCCGAGCTCACGGTTGACCGCACGGAGCGCGGTGTGCACCTCACCGGCGCTGTGGCTGTCCAGCTCACCGGTCGGCTCGTCGGCGAGCACGACGCTCGGCTCGTTGGCGATGGCCACGGCGATTGCCACCCGTTGCAGCTCCCCGCCGGACATCTGCGCGGGTCGCCGGTCGCGGCAGTGGCCGACCCCGAGCAGGTCGAGCAGCTCGCCGGAGCGGTGGCGGCGCGCCGAGCGCGACCGGCGGCTGAGCGCCAGCGGCAGCGCCACGTTGTCGGCGGCGGTGAGGAACGGGAACAGGTTGCGCCCGGTCTCCTGCCACACGAAGCCGACGACGTCACGGCGGTAACGGCGCCGGGCCTTGGTGTCCATGGTGACCAGGTCGACTCCGGCGACGTTGACGTCGCCAGCGGTGGGCACATCGAGGCCGGAGAGGATGTTGAGCAGCGTCGACTTGCCGCTGCCGGACGCCCCGACGATCGCGACATGCTCTCCGCGCTCGACATCGAGGTCCAGGCCCTGCAGCGCCACGACTTCGACGCCCTCACGCTTAAAGATGCGGACGAGCCCGACGGCGACCACGTGGCCCTCCGGCGCCGTCCCATCCTCGCGGTAGGACCGAGCCATCAGCTCGGCAAGACTCGGGGTCGTCATCGTTCCTCCGCGGCGCGTAGGTGGCGGGCAAGGTCGAGTCGGCGGACGGCGACACCCGCGACGAGGACGGCGATCGCCACCAGGCCGATCAGCGACCCGGCCAGCGCGGCCGTTGTGAGCACATCGACCACCACAGGGGGTTGCGTGTCGCCGCCGGCATAGGGGGCCAGCTCTATCTCCGGGACGATGAGGTCGGCCAGCCCGAGGCCGAGGGCGCTGCCGGCCAGCGCAGCCAGCAATGTCATCGGCGCCAGCTCGACGGCCATTGTCCCTACGGACTGGCGCGCGGCCAACCCCAGTGTGCGCAGCCTGGCCAACGTCGTGAGCCGTCGGCGGGTGCTGACCGCGAGACCCAGGACGAGCCCGGCCACGGCGAGGCCCCACGCGGCGGCGGCGGCGATGCCGAGGGTGCGTGTGGTGGCTCCCACGAACGGTTGAGCCCTGACGGCGGCCAACCACTCCTCACGCTCGTACACCAGGGTGGGCTGCTCGCCCGCTGCCGCACCCGCAGCCGCACCCGCCGCTTCCGCCGCTCCCGCGGCAAGCGCTGCTAGGGCTTCCGGCTCAGCCGTCCCCCGGATCAGCACCCTCGTAGGCGCCAGCTGCGTGCCGTCCAGGGCCGTCTCCAACGCGGTCGCATCGAGGATCAGGACCGGACCGTTCCACTGGATCCCGGGGACAACACCGAAGGCGACCCGCGGCGCGACGCTCACTCTTGGCCCGCGGATGGGCACGGACAGCTCGTCCCCAGGCCGCGCGTCGGTGGCTTCGGGCAGCACCAGCAACCCGGGGAGCAGTCGGTAGCTCGCGCCTTCGCCCAGGCCGGACAGCCGTCCCACCCAGGCCTCGGCTGGAGTGTCCTGCCAGACCGCCGCCAGCGCCTCGGTGTCGGCGGCCACGGCAAGCAGGTCACCCTCGCTCGCGAACGCCGTGTTGGTGTCCTCCTCGGCGAGGGTCGCCACCGCGCTGACGCCCGGCAGTTGCGCCGCCCGGGACGCGACGTCCGCCGGCAGCGGAGCCGGCGCGGGACCGATGCGCGCGTCGGCTCCGACGACGTTGAACGCCTCGGCCGCCTGTGCCTCCCGCAGGGTGTGCCGCACCGTGCCGCCGAAGACCGCGGTCGACAGCGCCACCAGCAGCACGAGCAGCACCCCCGCCTGGGCCGTCGGTTCCCGGGCGGCCCGGCCGAGGCCGACGAGTCCGACGATCCCGCGCTGCCGGGTGAGCGCCATGCCCAGCCACCCGACGAGCGGAAGCAGCCGCAGCACCAGCACGGCTACCGCGACCGCGCACAGCACAGGGGCGGCTGCCAGCAACGGATCGGTGGTTGGGCCTTCACTCAACCCGCGCCGACGCAGCAGCACCACCGCGGCGACGGCCAGCCCGACCAGCGCCAGCTCTGCTGTGATCCTCCGCGCCGACCGCCACCGCGCCGCCGTCGACCGCTGGCGCCCAGACCGAGCATCCGAGCGGCACGCGAGGACGACCAGACCGAGCGTCACCACCACGAAAGCAGCTGCCAACAACAGCGCCAAAGACAAGGGCCCGGTGCGGGTGACGCCGTCCGCCGGCGCACCGGCCACCCACAGCCCAGCGACAGCGCCGACGGCGGCGCAGATCCCCGCCAGCGGGACCGCCTCGGCCGTGGTGGCGGCGAGAAGTTGACCTAGCCCCGCGCCGCGCGCCCGCAGCAGCCGGATGTGGTCGCGGCGCGCGTCGACCAGCAGACGCGCCGCCAGCCCCAAGGTGAGCACGCTGACCGTCACCAGGCAGGCCAGTCCGAGGGTGACGAGTGAGCGGTTGGCTTGCCGCTGGGTGAGGTAGTCGGTGATGGCGTCGATGATCCCGCTGGTGACGTACGGCTGAGCCGGCTGACCGGGCGCACCGAGCGCCGGTGGGCGCAGCTGGTACTGGCGCACTGCGTCGGCCAGCGTGGCGGCCTGTGACACCTCCAGCTCGGCCGGCTGCAGGGGGAGCCGCCACTGGTAGCTGAACCAGCGGGCCGTCCTGGCCAGCTGCGGCACGTCGGCGGGCAGCGCGATGACCGCGGCCTCGAGGGTTTGGCTGAGTCCTACCACCTTGGTGTTGGCCTGGAGGAACCGCTGGCCGTCAACCCAGCGCGGGTCTGTCAGCTCGAGCGGCTCAACCACCTGGCGCACCCGCACCCGCAGGCCCTGCACGGTGAAGTTGCGGGTGTCCCCCGTGGGTCGGAGCCGGTGCACGTCCCCCGCGGCGAGGCCGAGCTGCTCGGCCACCGTGCGGCTGACCATGACGTCGACGACCCCGGCGGTCTGCGGACCTCTCGCCCGCTCGACCACCCGGACGACGGATCGGATGGCCGGATCGACGTCGACGGAGACGAGCTGCGGCTCCGCGGCGCGGGGCAGGATCGTGTACGTGCCGGCGGAGGCCTGCGCGGCGGGGCGTTCCAGGACGTGTGCCAGCCGGCGCGGGACGGCCGCGGCGAGGGTGCGGCCGGCAGCAACGAGGTCGGAGGTCGTGCCAGGCAGTCCGGAGCGGAACGGGATCCCGTCCGCGGCGATCTCGATGGAACCCGCGATCGGTCCGACGTCGCGGAACATGTCGCGGAACGCAGCGCTCTCGGTGCTGGCCAGCTGCTGTGGCAGCGCGACGGCGAGCGTGGCGGACACCGTCAGCAGCAGCGCCGCCGCGGCCAGCGGAAGCCGGTCAGCGACCGCCCGGCGCCTGACCACACGCGCCAGGCTCACCCCTCCGCCCCCCAGCGCAGGATCGACCCGATGCGGGCCCGGCGGGCGGCGAGCACCGCGAGCGCAGAGGACACGAACAGCACCGCGAACAAGGCCCCGATCGCGGCCGCCACATATCCCCAGGGCAGCTGGACCAGGACCGTGGGCACCGGCGGGGAACCGTCCGAGGCGAGCAGCACGTCAGGCAGCGTGAGCCTGGCGACCAGGGCACCTAGACCGACGCCGGCCACGGTGGCGAAGGCCGCCAGGACCGCCTGCTCCCCGCCGACCAGAGTCACCAGGCCGCGGGGGGAGAGCCCGAGCGCCCTGAGCACGGCCGTCTGTCCCCGCCGCTGGGCGAGCAGCTCGGACACGCTCGCCGCATAGCCGGTGGCCGCCAGCAGGAGGGAACCGGCCAGACCGAGCACGAGCGCTCCGAGCAGAACGGCTCCCAGCGGGTCCGCGAGCCGGTCCGCACGGACGGCCAGCCGGTCGACGACCGTCGCCGCGAGGGCGGGGTCGGCGGAGAGCTCACGCGCCGCCTGCTCCCCGCCGGCGGGCGCCGAGAGCCACCACGACGTCGGCGCCGGGACCACCCGCCCCGTGCTCAACACCGCGGCCTGGAGGCTCGGCAGGTCCACGAGCACCGCCGGGGTCCGCGGGTTCACGGTGGGCAGGCCGGGCAGCGCTGCCATCACCTTCCCCTGGACGTGGAGCGTCGGCAATGCGACGGTCTTGCCGAGGCGGGCGGCCCCACTGTCGAGCAGCGCGCTGGTAGCCACCATCGGCACCGGTCCGGACGCTAGCGGCCCCGTCATCGCGACCAGCGTGGTCAGCGCCACGCGCGCCCTTGAGGAGGGCCTGCCGGTTTTGACCCGCGCCGCCCAACGGTCCGTGCCGGCGCGGGTCCCCAGGAGGGCCGCGTCGCGGGACCCGTACTCGGGGTACGGCGTCACGGTCGAGCTCCACTGCGACCGGTCGTGAGCGACCGCGGCGATCGACCCGCCGGCGTCGAGGGCCTCGACCGCGCCGATCGTCCAGCCGATCGTGCGCCGGGGGAACACCCGGTGCTCGGCCGCCAGGGTGAAGCCGACCAGCCTGGGTTCGCCCGCAGCCGACGGTGGCAACGGGGCGGTCAGCGCGTGCGGCTCGCCGTCGCGGGGGACCTCGCCCAGGGAGAGCGACGACACCACTCCACTCCCGTCGCTGACCAACACGGTCACGACCCCCGGCGGGGAGAGGGACACCTCCTCGCCGTCCTGCGTCACCGAGAACGCCTGCGCGTCGAGGGTCACCGTCACCCGTAGCGTCCTGCTCCCCGGCGGCAGTACCGGTCCGGCGGGCGGCGGGCGCCGATCGGCGAGCCTGGCCAGCGCCGCGGCGGTCTCACCCGCCTCGCCGTAGCGGCCCCGCAGCACGTCGGCGCCGGCCGCCGCATCGAGCGCGACGAGCTCGAACGCGGTCCCGTCCGGCAACGTCTCCGGCTGCTCCAGCACCGCGGACAGCTGCTCGACCTCGGGCAACGCGGCGTAGGCAGCGGCCAGCCCGAGCGTGCCGGTTGCAGCGGCCCCGGTGAGCGGGGGTGCCACCCGCAGGTCGGTGCCGACTTCGTGGTCGGCCTGGTCGAGCTGCGAGCGGCCCCAGGTCTGGTCAAACGCCACCGCGTACGTCGCCGACGCACACGCCAACCCGAGCAGGACGACCGTGGCCGCGTGGCGATGACTGTCGCGGCCCACCTGTACGAGCGCCAGCGGGACGGCGAGGCCGCGGCGGCGACGCATCAGTCGCTCGGCGGCCGCGGCGAAAGGGACCAGCAGCCGCGCGGCGAGCAGGGCACCGGCAACCAGGAGCGCGGTGGGTGCGAGCACCACCACCGGGTCGACCTCGACGCCGGCGAGCCGGGACGCGCCTTGGGCGCCGTACTGGCTGAGCTGCCACAGCAGCAGCCCAGCCACGGCCGTCAGCGCGAGGTCGATGCCACCCTGTTGCAGCGCGCCGCCGCGGGACCACGGAGCCCGCGGTGCGGCTGTCCCGTCGGCGTTCGCGCGCCGCAGCCGGAGCCCTGGCAGGGTCACGAGCAGGGCGCCGAGGCTCGCGAGCAGTGCGCCGAGCAACCACACGCGAGTGCCGGGGAGCAGCGGCAGCGGCTCCAACCGCGCGCCGGTGACACGGGCCGCGGCGACAAGCACCGGACCCGACAACGCGGGAGCCAGCACCGCCGCGGGGAGCGCGAGCAGCAGCGCCTCCAGTAGCCCGATCCCGGCGGTGAGCCGCCGCGAGGCCCCTCGGGCGACGAGCAGTCCCTCGTCACGGCGGCGGACCGCGGCCAACAGTCCCGACACCAGGAGCAGGCAGGTGGCGGCCAGCGCTGCGAGCAGGACGCTCGGCACCCCCGTGACGGCTCGGGTGACGCTCAGGGTGGCGCTGAGCACGGGGACCGACGCGTCGAGTTCGGAAGTCACGAACGTGCCGGTCCCGCCGCTTGAGTCCGGCTCACTGAGCTCCGCGGTGAGCCGGGCGGGTACGTCGCCCAGCCGCTCGAGGTCGCCAGCGCGCAGCGACGTGACAAGGGGCACGACCCGCCAGCGTGCGGAGTCAGGAACAACCGCGGAGCACCAGCCGGCCGAGGTCAGGGCCAAGGGGCCGTACGAGATGAGGCCGCTCGACCCGCTGGCATCCCTGCCGGCCGACTCGACGGGCTCGCCGAACCAGAACGGGTCATCGGCGGCGTTCGGGACATAGACCCCGCTGACCCGCACCGTGAGGGGTCGTGCGTTGAGCCGGTCGGCCAGGTGCAGCAACGAGCCGGGGGCCAGGTCGAGGGCTTGTGCGGTGCGCTCGTGCACGGCCGCCTCGACCGCGGCCGGCTCACCGTCGCTGCCGTCGCCGGTGCCGTCGCCGGTGCCGTCGCCGGTGCCGTCGTCAGGCCAGCGTCCGGCGCGCAGCCGGGCATGGTCCGCCAGGTCGTCGTAGGCCACGGCCACCAGTACCTCGGGACCGGTGGGAGCGCCTGCGCCCTGAGCCCGCGGAGCGGTCAGCCCGTACGTCGCCGACAGCAGGCTCCGGTGGGTCTCCAGGGGCAGGTCGAGAGCCGGCACGACCTCGCTGACCCTGGCGGTCGAGGCGTCCAGGCCGGCGCATTCGCGGGTGCCGCGCTCGAAGTCGACGCTGATCTGCGCTGAGCGCTCGGCGGCGGGCAGCGCGGCCAAGCCGCGACGCAGTCCTGCGGCGGTGACCTCGGCGTCGTAGCGGACGAGCGCGAGCAGCGCAGTCGTCGCGATGAGGATGACCAGGGCGGCAGTGCCGGTCACCGCCCGCGTCGCGGTCGCTCTGGTGGCGACGGCGCTCAGCCACCAGGCGATCCGCCGTACCCTCTCCACCGCCGCCGTCCCCTCTCCGCCACGGCGCGCCGCTCCCGGGCTCGGACGCTACAGCGGCTCAGCCGCCGGGTCAGAGGTCGCGACCGGACTGCAACCGGATCGTTGTACGGCCATCGCGATCCGCGGCGCTCGAGTCGGCCGGAGGATCGGCGGTACGCCCGAGGACGTCGAGGATGAACGCGTACACCTCGGCTTCGTAACGCTGGTTCGCATACCGGCCGCCGGCGCTGGCGTGGGCGCCGCTGCCGAGCTCGACGCGGAACAGCAAGCGGGAGGAGGTGGTATCGGTGGCGCGCAGCTTGGCCACCCACTTCGCCGGCTCGTGCACGAGCACCCGCGGGTCGTGGACGGCTCCGGTGACCAGCAGCGGGGGGCGGGGGCCCTCCGGCACGTTCTCGTACGGCGCGTAGCCGCGCAGCCACCCGTACTGCTCGGGCTGGTGGGGGTCGCCCCACTCGTCCCACTCCGCCACCGTGAGCGGGACCGACGGGTCGAGCATGGTGTTGACGACGTCGACGAACGGCACCTCCGCAACGACACCACACCAGTGGGACGGCTCCATCGAGAAGACCGCGCCTTGGAGCAGGCCGCCGGCCGAGAGCCCACGGGTTGCGATGCGGGTGGGGTCCACCAGCTCGGCCGCCCCCAGCCACCGCGCCACCGCGAGGTAGTCGCTGAACGTGTTGCGCTTGTGGGCCAGCCGGCCGTGCAGCCACCAGCGGCGCCCGCACTCCCCGCCGCCGCGGACGTGGGCCACCGCGTAGACCGCGCCGCGATCGAGCAGGCTCGGCAGCGCCGGGTCGAACTCGGGGTCCAGGGAGACCTCGTACGCGCCATAGCCGTGAAGCAGGCACGGCGCGGTGCCGTCCAGCGCGACGTCCGCGCGTCGGGTCAGCGTCACCGGCACCGGGACCCCGTCGGGTGCCTGCGCCCAGCGGCGCTCCGTCAGGTACTCCGCGGGTTCGTGTGCCGGGACCTCGCGGTGGTGCCGCCGCGTCCAGCGACCGGTGACCAGGTCGACATCGGACCAGACCGCGGGCTCGACGAGCGACTCGACGGCCACGGTCACCGCCGGGGCGTCGTACTCCTCGTTGCGGGCGAGGTGCAGGGAGGCCGCCGGTGAGGGCGGGTGCAGCTCGTGGCGCAGGGTGCCGTCGTGGTCCAGCACCTGGAGCAACGGCGCGCCGCTCCGCCGCAGGCTGAGGACCAGCCCGGCGGCGAACGCGTCGACCTGCAGGATCCGCTCCCCCGGCGCCGGCGTACCGAGCCCAACCCAGCTCCGCCGCTCCGGTGCGGCGACCGGAGCCTGAACCAGCCGGAACTCCGCGGCGCCGTCGTTGGTCACGATGACCAGGTGCCCGCCAGCAGGGCCGCGGACGTGGTCGACCGCGTACTCGACGCCCGAGCGGCGGGCCTCGACGAGCACCGCCGGCGCGTCGGGCCGCTCGGTCGGGACCAGCCACACCTCGGAGGTGTCCCTGCTGCGCAGCTGGATCAGGACCAGCTCACCGCTGCGGCTCGCCCGCACCGACAACCCGAATCGGAGGTCGTCCTCCTGGAGCACCAGCACATCGGCGTCCGGCGGGCTGCCCAGCCGGTGCCGCCACAGCTGGTGCGGCCGGTGCGCTGCGTCGTGCACCACGTAGAAGAAGGTGGACGAGTCGGCGCTCCACGCACCGCCGTAGTAGGTGCGGGGCAGCTCGTCGACGCGGTCGACCCCGGTGGTCAGGTCGCGGAAGCGCAGGGTGTAGACCTCGTCCCCCGCGCTATCCACGGAGTAGGCGAGCAGCCGCCCGTCGGGGCTGACCTCGCGCACACCCAGGCCGACGAACCCGCCGGGAGCAGCGCAGTCGTTGAGGTCGAGCAGGGTCTCGGGGGGGCCCTCGCCCGCGGAGCGGCAGAACCGCTCGTACTCCATGCCTTTCGCGGTCAGCGTGAAGTAGGAGAAGGTGCCTCGGCGCCAGCTGACCGACCGCTCAGCCGCAGGGGTGCGCCGGGACATCTCGGCGAAGAGCTGGCGCTGCAGCGGCCGGGCAGCCACCGTCTGGGCGTCGTAGTAGGCCCGCTCGGCTTCCAGGTAGGCGCGCGTCTGCGCCGCCTCCCGATCACTCAGCCAGGCGTAGTCGTCGACCACCCGGTCGCCGTGGAGGTCGCGGACGGTTCTTCGTACGGGCGCTACCGGAGGCTGCCCGGGCGACGCTTCCGCCGACCGCGCGGTTTCCGTGCCCTCCACCGGATCCACCGGCGCGACGCTAGCGCGTGACCGGTCCGCGGGCTGCTCGCCTCAGCCGGCGTCCGGCATGCTGGTGCTGACCGGCGAGTCAGCAGCTGAGAGGGCGGGTCGGCGTGCGCAACGAGTACGACGCTGTGGTCGTCGGTGGCGGACACAACGGGCTTGTCGCCGCCGCCTACCTGGCTCGGGCGGGGCTGCGTACGGTCGTCTGCGAGGCCCGACCGGTGGTCGGGGGTGCCGCCGTCACCGAGCAGCCGTTCGGGCCCGACTTCAAGCTCACGTCGCTGTCGTACGTCGTGAGCCTGCTGCCACCGGCGATCGTGCGCGAGCTGCAACTGCCCCGCCACGGCTACCACGTCTACCCGCAAGGCCCCTACTTCGCGCCGCACCCGGACGGTCGCTTCCTCCAGCTCCCCGCCGACCCCACCCGGCGGCGGGAACAGGTGGCGCGCTTCTCTCCCCAGGACGCCGCAGCGCTGGACCGCTGGGACGCCTGGTTCGCCGAGCTGGTGCCGGTGCTCGCCCCGCTGCTCGAGGAGATCCCGCCCCGGCTCGGCTCCCGCCACCCCGCCGACCTGGTCGCCCAGGCGCGGCTGCTGCGCCACCTGCGCGGACTGGACACCCGGCGCGCGGTGGAGGCCACCCGGCTGTTCACGATGAGCATCGCCGACCTGCTGGAGGACTTCTTCACCTCCGACGCGGTGATGGGCGCGCTGTCGGTGAGCGGGGTGATCGGCACCTGGGCGGGACCGCGCAGTGCCGGCACCGCGTACGTGCTCGCCCACCACCACATCGGCGACCTCGGGGACGGCAAGGTCGGCGCGTGGGGCTTCCCCCGCGGCGGCATGGGCGCGGTCTCCCAGGCCATGGCCGCGGCTGCACGTTCCTTCGGGGCCGAGGTCCGGACTGCCGCACCGGTCGAACGCATCACCACCCGCGCCGGTGCGGCCACCGGCGTGGTGCTCGCCGGCGGTGAGGAGCTCAGCGCGGACGTCGTGGTCACCACGGCGCACCCGCAGATCTCGTTCCTACGGTTGCTCGACCGGGCCGAGCTGCCCGCCGACTTCGTCGCCGACATCGAGCGGTGGAGGTCCCGCAGCGGCACCGTCAAGATCAACCTGGCGCTGGACCGGCTGCCTGAGTTCACCGCCAGACCGGGCTTCGACCCTGAGGTGCACGGCGGCACGATCGTGCTCGCCGAGTCGATGAACGGGATCGAGCAGGCGTACCAGGACGCGGTCGGCGGGCGGGCGTCGGCGAAGCCGTTCGCCGACATCTGCATCCCCAGCGTGTTCGACGACTCGCTGGCCCCGGCAGGCAAGCACGTGATGTCGCTGTTCACCCAGTGGGTTCCGCACGAGTGGGCGAGCCGGCCCGACCGTGGCGAGCTCGACGCCTACGCCGATCGGGTCCTGGCTCGGGTGGAGCAGGTCGCGCCCGGCTTCACCGACTCGGTGCTGCACCGCCAGGTCATCGGGCCGTACGAGATGGAGCACGAGTATCACCTCATCGGCGGCAACATCTTCCACGGCGAGCTGTCCGCCGCCCAGGTCTTCCACGCCCGACCGGCTGCGGGCTACGCCGACCTGCGCACCCCCGTCCGCGGCCTCTACCAGGCCGGGTCGGCCACCCACGGCGGCGGTGGGGTGACCGGCATCCCCGGGCGCAACGTCGTCCGCCAGGTGCTGCACGACCGCCAGCGTGACCAGCGGCGCCGGCGGCTGCGCGCACCGCTGACCCGCTCTCCGGCCAGCGATGGATGAGCGGCGGCGGGTGGCGCTCGGCCCGCGCAAGCGGGCGGTGGCACGTGCCCCGCTCGGCGCCAGCGCGCTGGAGCCTGCTCGCCGCGCCCTCGGTGAGGCCACCATGTTGCCCGCCGAGTGCTACACCTCCCCCGAGGTCTTTGCCTGGGAGCAGCGCCACTTCTTCGCCGGCAGCTGGAGCTGCCTGGGTCGGGAGGCAGAGCTACGGCACCCCGGCGCCACCCAGCGCGCCGTCCTCGTCGGCGACGTCCCGGTGCTGCTGACCTGGGCGGACGAGGACGTACGGGCGTTCGCCAACACCTGCCGCCATCGCGGTCACGAGCTGCTCGTCGACGGTGCGAGCTCGACGCGGCGGGCGGTGGTGTGCCCGTACCACGCCTGGCGGTACGACCTGTGTGGGCGGCTGCTGGCGGCCCCCGGGTTCCGCGACGGGCCGGCTCTCGAACCGGCACGGCACGGCCTGGCAGCGCTGCCGCTGCAGGTGTGGCACGGCTGGCTGTTCGTCAACGCCAGCGCGGATGCGCCGTCCTTCGCCGCGCATCTCGGCGCGCTCGCCGACCTGGTCGCGCCCTATGCGCCGGAGCGGCTGGTGCGCCGCGCCGTGCACGAGTACGACGTCGCCGCCAACTGGAAGGTGCTCACCGAGAACTACCACGAGTGCTACCACTGCCCGCTGATCCACCCGGAGCTGTGCCAGGTGAGCCCGCCGACCAGCGGCGCCAACTACGACCTGCCCGGTGCCTGGGTCGGCGGCTCGTTGGACCTGCGCGAGCACGCCGAGACGATGTCCCTGGACGGGCGCGGCAGCGGCGTCCCCATCGAGGGGGCCGACCCGCGCCGCGTGCACTACCTCGGTCTCTTCCCCGACCTGCTGCTGTCCCTGCACCCCGACTACGTGATGACCCACCGGCTACGACCGGTGGCGCCGCAGCGCACGTCGGTGGAGTGCGCCTGGTACTTCCCCGCCGACGTCGACCCGTCGTACGCGGTGGAGTTCTGGGACCGCACCAACGCCCAGGACTGGGCGGCGTGCGAGTCGGTGCAGCGCGGGCTGGCCTCGCCGCACTTCCGGCCCGGTCCGCTGGCGCCGAACGAGGATGCCGTCCACCAGTTCGTGACGATGGTGGCCCGCGGCTACAGCGGTGAAGCCCTCGGCTGAGGCGCCGCCGTGCCGTTGCCGCGGACTCCGGGGGGCAGCTACAGCTGGTGGCAGCTGGCCCCCATATTTCCGTAAGCAGGGTCTCGGGAAGAAGAAGGGCTCGCGGTGGGCGTCTCCCGCCCCTGCCGCCTGGCCGACGTCGAGGGAGCTTGCTGAGTCTCGCTGTCTCGCCGGTGCCAGATCCACCCCCTGTCAGGGACACGATCGCTGCAGAGGACGACAACGTCGCTGGGGCTCCCACAGGTGACGTCCGGCGATGCTGAGTTGTATGTGGTTTCCCAGTAGTACCTGTAGTCGTCAACTCCTTCACCAAGGAGCGCGCGCGGGAACTGCACAACGATCTTCTGCGATTTCGCCTCCCATACGCGGGCGAAGCCGTGAATGCGCCCAGAGAAGGGGTCGTCGATCTGCGCGTAAAGGCTGCCGCGGCGGATGTCGACTGTCATGCGCCTGTCGTAGTTGTTGTCGTCGTCCACGTCAAAGTGGCTCTACGCAGCTAAGCGTGGTAGCCGCCCTCGGATCGGGGTGACGGGGAGTGTGCCAGTCGACGCCGCAGTACAGGAGTAGCCGGAGCCGGTAGTTGGCGAAGTTGCGGAAGCCGTGCCCGATCCGCTTGATCTTCTTGATGAGCCCGTTGATGGCCTCGGTGGGTCCGTTGGAGACCCCGCCGGTGTCGAAGTAGGCCAGTAGTTCGCTGCGCCAGGAGTCCAGCGTTCGGGCCAGCCGCAGGAGTTCGGGGATCTCGTGTTCGGCCACTGCGGTGAACCAGGCAAGCAGGTGGCGTTCGGCCTGGGCTCGGGTTCTGCACCGGTAGATCCGCCGTAGGTCCTGGGCGGCGATCCAGGCCAGGGCGACCTGCTGGTCGTGATCGCCGGCCTCGAGCCCGGCGATCAGCCGGGCCCAGGACCGCTGGCTGTGGTGCTCGGCCCCGCGGCGCAGCACCCGCCGGATGCGGAACAGCGGATCGTTTCGGTGCCCGCGGTGGCCCAGGGTGTGCTGCTGGACCCGGCGGCGCACTTGGTCCAGGGCGTCGAAGCCGAGCCGGGTGACGTGGAAGGCATCCAGCACCCGCCTCGCGCCCGGCAAGGTGGTGCGCAGCGCGGTGGCGTAGCCGCGAAAGGGATCCAGCGCGGCGACGCCGATGCCGTCCCGCCACCGCTGATCCTGGGCGCAAACCCAGCTGGACAAGGCGTTTCCGGACCGTCCATGGACCACGTCGAGCAGCCGCGGCCGCCCGTTGAGGGCCACGATGCCGGTCGCGTAGGTAGTGCTCCTGGTGGGGGTGGCGGCCAGGAACGCGGTCTCGTCTACTCCCAGCGCGGCTACTGCGTGAAGCCGGTGGGGGTCATCGACCAGCGGGTGCCGTACTCGCGGACCGCGGCCATCACCGTCGCCCAGCCGACCCCGAAGTCGGCGGCCACCCCGGCCACGGTGTGCCCGTCCTGTCCGACCCGCCGGCACGCCTCCCGCCGGGCCCGCTCGGTCAGCGACGCCCGCGGCCGGATCGCCGCCGAGGTCTCCGTCCAGGTCACCTTCGGACACCACGGCTCGCGGCAGCGCCACACCCGCTTGACCCACACCAAGGTGACCGGGCGGCCGCCGGCGGGCAGGTCCCGCACCCAGCTCGGCCGCCGGTCATGCAGCTGAGCCACCACCCCACACGAGGGGCAGCCGGTCACCTCCTCGACGGTTTCCACCGCCTGCTCAACCTCGCCGGCGTACGCCGCCACGGCCAGCACCCGAAAACCGGGCAGACCGAGCATGGCCGCACTCGCGGTAGCGTCATCCCGCACCTGGGACCTCCTTGGATCGATGGCGTCAGACACCTCGATCCTGGGGTCCCAGGTCTGCTTTCAGGGCTCAGCCCGGCAGCCGTGTCGCGGCCGGCTCACCACGCTTCATTGAGAAGAGCCGTCAAAGTACAGGGTCAGGTAGCTGGAACCGTTCCCGAGCATCCTCGGCTGCCACGTCGACCTCGTCGTCAACGTATGACGGATGAGCCATTGTGGTACTCCCGAGAGGTAGTCGTGTCGGTGCGTCGACAGTTTCGCGTCAAGCCGGCCCGGAGTGTCGTTGCCGTCCGGCGTCCGGGCAATGTCCGCGGCGGCGGCGAGTCCGAGGAAGCCGATCAGCGCCACAACGGCCAAGGAAGTAAGACCCGGCGTCCTTACCCGGTGCCCCATAATCGACCTCCTGTTGCCCAGGTCGCCCATCGCGCCCCTGCTGACCTTCAGGCTACGCGCGGATTCGAAAGGGTCAACACCGTTCAAGTCAAGCGGCGAAGTCGGTCACAAGCGAGAACACTCTGGCCGACACCCTTGACCGCCAGGGGTGGACGGGTATCGGTTGACCGGCTGCCGCTGGCGGGGTGCGGCGCGTAACCTTGCCGCAAACCGGCGGCACCACCGAGCGGAAGAGGCGATCCGTGTCCTCGCAGACACCGCATCCCAGCCCCCTGGCGAGCTTCGGGCCGAACGAGTGGCTCGTGGACGAGATGTACGAGCAGTGGTCCAAGGACCCCGACTCCGTCGACCGCGCCTGGTGGGACTTCTTCCGCGACTACCAGCCGCTCGAGGGCAACGGCGAGTCGCGGGCGGCTGAGCCCGCGCAGTCCAGCGGCCAGTCCCCCGACGCCGGGAGCGACCGTGGGGAGGTCCCCGCGGACGCGGCGGCACCGGCGCAGGTGAGCGAGCCGCGCACCGCCCCGGCGGACGGCGCCTCCCCCACGGCCACCCGCGAGCAGGCGGGCATCCCCGACGAGAGCCTGCGCCCACCGGCCGAGGCACAGGCCCGCCCCGGTCCGGCCGCCCGCGCCAGCGGCGCCCGTACGCCCGAGTCCGTACGACTCCCGGCGGCGAGCCCGCCGTCGGCCAAGCACGCCCGGCAGGGGGACACGAGCGCCGCAGCTCCGGCCCCGGCCGCCGCGGCGGCGACCGCGGGCACGACGGATGGCGGGCAGGGCAACGGCGAGGGCGGACGGCGAGTGCCGCTGCGCGGCCCGGCGGCCCGGGTGGTCGCCAACATGGCGGCGAGCCTCGAGGTGCCGACCGCGACCAGCGTGCGCGCGGTACCGGCCAAGCTGCTGATCGACAACCGCATCGTCGTCAACAACCACCTGGCCCGCTCACGCGGCGGCAAGGTGTCGTTCACCCACCTCATCGGCTACGCGCTGGTCAAGGCCCTCGGCAAGCTGCCCGAGCTCAACGCCTCGTACACCGAGGCGGACGGCAAGCCGGCGCTGTTCCAGCCCGAGCACGTCAACCTCGGGCTGGCCATCGACCTGCAGAAGCCCGACGGTTCGCGGCAGCTGCTCGTCCCGTCCATCAAGGCCGCCGACACCCTCGACTTCGCGCAGTTCTGGGGCGCGTACGAGGACGTCATCCGCCGTGCCCGGGCGGGCAAGCTCACCGTCGAGGACTTCGCCGGCACCACCGTCACCCTCACCAATCCCGGGACCATCGGCACCGTCCACTCGGTGCCGCGGCTGATGAAGGGCCAGGGCTGCATCCTCGGCGTGGGCGCGATGGAGTACCCCGCCGAGTACCAGGGCGCCGCACCGGAGACCCTGGCCAAGCTGGCCGTGTCACGGACGCTGACGCTGACGAGCACGTACGACCACCGGGTCATCCAGGGAGCGCAGTCGGGGGAGTTCCTGCGCGCGATCCACCAGTTGCTGCTCGGCGACGAGGAGTTCTACGACGACGTCTTCCGGGCGTTGCGGATCCCGTACGAGCCGATTCGCTGGGTCCCCGACATCGCGGTCAGCCACGAGGACGAGGTCGGCAAGCAGGCGCGGGTCCTCGAGCTGATCCACGCCTACCGGGTGCGCGGGCACCTGATGGCCGACACCGACCCGCTGGAGTACCGCCAGCGCAGCCACCCCGACCTCGACATCACCACGCACGGCCTCACGCTGTGGGACCTCGACCGCGAGTTCGCCACCGGATCCTTCGGCGACGGCAAGCGGTTCATGCTGCTGCGCGACATCCTCGGTGTGCTGCGCAACGCGTACTGCCGCACGGTCGGCCTGGAGTACATGCACATCCAGGAGCCGGAGCAGCGACGCTGGATCCAGCAGCGGGTCGAAGCGGTCGGTCAGCCGGTCAAGCGCGAGGACCAGCTGCGCATCCTGCACAAGCTCAACCAGGCTGAGGCGTTCGAGACCTTCCTGCAGACCAAGTACGTGGGGCAAAAGCGCTTCAGCCTCGAGGGCGGGGAGAGCATGATCCCGCTGCTCGACCAGGTCATCGAGGCGGCCGCGGAGGCCGGGCTCGTCGAGGCCGTCATCGGGATGCCGCACCGGGGCCGGCTCAATGTGCTGGCCAACATCGCCGGCAAGTCGTACGCACAGATCTTCCGGGAGTTCCAGGGCAACATCGACCCGCGGACCGTTCAGGGCTCCGGCGACGTCAAGTACCACCTGGGGGCCGAGGGTGAGTTCACCGCGGACTCCGGCGACACCATCAAGGTGTCGCTGACCGCCAACCCCTCCCACCTGGAGGCGGTCAACCCGGTCCTCGAGGGCATCGTGCGCGCCAAGCAGGACGTGCTCGACCGGGGCGAAGAGTTCCCGGTACTACCCGTGCTCCTGCACGGCGACGCCGCCTTCGCCGGCCAGGGCGTGGTCGCCGAGACGCTCAACCTCTCCCAGCTGCGCGGCTACCGCACCGGCGGGACGATCCATGTCGTCGTCAACAATCAGGTGGGGTTCACGACCTCGCCGTCGGCGTCCCGTTCCTCGCTGTACTGCACCGACGTGGCCCGGATGATCCAGGCACCGATCTTCCACGTGAACGGCGACGACCCCGAGGCGTGCGCCGTCGTGGCCCGGCTGGCCTTTGACTTCCGGCAGGCGTTCAACAAGGACGTCGTGATCGACCTCATCTGTTACCGGCGGCGCGGCCACAACGAGGGCGACGACCCGTCGTACACCCAGCCCCTCATGTACGACCTCATCGAGCAGAAGCGCAGCGTCCGCAAGCTCTACACCGAGTCGCTCATCGGCCGTGGCGACATCACCGTGGAGGAGGCGGAGCAGGCGCTGCGCGACTACTCGGCGGAGCTGGAGCGGGTGTTCGCCGAGACCCGCGACGTCGCTGCCCGCAAGCCACAGGACTACGTCACGGTGCCGTCCTACCCCGCGAAGCCGGAGCCGGACGGGGCCGACACCGCGGTGAGCATGGAGACGCTCAAGCGCATCGCCGACGCGCACGTCAACGTGCCGGACGGCTTCACCGTGCACCCCAAGGTGCTGCCCCAGCTGCAACGCCGGGCGGCCATGATCACCGAGGGTGCGGTCGACTGGGGCACCGCGGAGATCCTGGCGTTCGGCTCGCTGGCTCTCGACGGGCGACCCATCCGGCTCACCGGCCAGGACAGTCGCCGCGGCACCTTCGTACAACGCTTCGCCGTCCTCATCGACCGGGTCACCGGTGCGGAGTGGACGCCGCTGGCGACGCTCGACGAGCGGCAGGCCAAGGTCCACTTCTACGACTCACTGCTCTCCGAGTTCGCCGCGGTGGGCTTTGAGTACGGCTACTCGGTGGCCCGCCCCGAGGCTGTGGTGTTGTGGGAGGCGCAGTTCGGCGACTTCATCAACGGCGCGCAGGTCATCATCGATGAGTTCGTCGTCGCCGGTGAGACGAAGTGGGGACAGCGCACCGGGCTGGTCCTGCTGCTGCCGCACGGGTACGAGGGTCAGGGCCCCGACCACTCATCGGCGCGGATCGAGCGATTCCTCACTCTCGCCGCCGAGGACGCGTTCCGGGTGGCACAGCCCTCGACCCCGGCGTCGTACTTCCACCTGCTGCGCCGCCACGCGTTCTCGGCCCAGCACAAGCCACTTGTCGTCTTCACCCCTAAATCCATGCTGCGCAACAAGATGGCGGCCAGTGACCAGGCCGACTTCACCGACGGCTCCGCCTTCCACCCGGTGCTCGGCGACGCGGACGCCGACCCGGCCGCGGTGCGCCGGGTGCTGTTGTGCTCAGGAAAGATCGCCTGGGACCTCGCCAAGGAGCGCGCCAACCGCAAGGACACGGCGACCGCCATCGTGCGCGTCGAGCAGCTCTACCCGCTGCCGACCGAGCAGGTGCTCACCGAGCTGCACCGCTACCCCAACCTGCGGCAGGTCCGCTGGGTGCAGGACGAGCCGTCCAACATGGGGCCGTGGCCCTCGATGGCGCTGCACCTGGCACCGCAACTGGACAGTTGGCCACTCCACCCGGTGACGCGCCGGGCGAGCTCGGCCCCGTCCGTGGGGTCGCATGCCCGCCACCAGGAGGAGCAGAGCGAGCTCATGGACGGGGCCTTCGGCTAGTCGACGCCGCGCACTCGGGCCACGTGCAGGATCGAGAGCCAGTGACGCGTCAGCCGACCGCCCGCCCGCCGCGAAATCAGCCGGCGGAGCTCCCGATACAGCCGCTCGCGACTGGCCGGGTCCATGTCGCGATGTCCCGAGAAGGTGTCGAGGAGAGCGACGTACTGCCCGGCGTCGTACTGCTGCTCCCAGACGTAGCGGCGGACGTGAGCGTCCTCAAACCGTCCACTGGCCCCGATCTCACCAGTCAGGTCAGGGACCTGATCGGGGGTCGGTGGCGGCCACTCCCCCTCCCACGGCTCGCCGATCTCGTCGTAGACCTGCTGGATCTCGGTGAAGATGGGGTCGAAGCCGGCGGGGAAGGCGAGGGTGGAGCCCCACACGGCCAGCGACCCGCCCGGCTCGAGCAGGTCGGCTGCCTTGAGATAGCGAAGCTCGGGATCCACCCAGTGCCAGGACGTCGCCGCGAACACGAGGCCGAACCGCGCGCCGCCGGCGTCCCACGTCTCGAATGACGTGGGGACCACGTTGACGTCGGGGAAGCCAGCGAGCTTCGCCCGGGCCACGGCGGCCAGGTTGGGACCAGGCTCCAGGCAGGTCACCGGATAGCCGCGCCGGCCCAGTTGACGAGTGGCCTTCCCGGTGCCGCACCCCACTTCGAGCAGGTCGGCACCTGGGGCCAGGGCGCTCAGCCGGACGAGGTCGTCGAACAGCTGCTCGGGGTAGTCCGGACGAGCAAGGTCGTACGCCTGCGCCACCTCGTCGAAGACCCCGCGCAGCCGGAGCCGGTCGCCTTCCTCCACACCCTCATCGTCGCAGGGAGCCCCGCGCTACACCGTGAAGACGACCTTGCCGAAGACGTCCCCCCGGGCCATGGCGGCGAAGCCGTCCCGCGCTTCGCTGAGCGCCAGCGTCCGGTCGACGACCGGGCGTACGCCGCTCACCTCGCAGAAGCGCAGCAGTGAAGCGAGCTCGTCGCGGGTGCCCATAGTCGAGCCGACGACGCGCAGCTGGAGGAAGAAGACCCGGTTGAGCTCCGTCACCGCCTGCATCCCGCTGGTCGCGCCGGACAGGACGACCGTGCCGCCCGGCCGCAGCGAGCGCAACGAGTGCTCCCAGGTGGCGGCGCCCACGGTTTCCATGACCGCGTCGACCCGCTCCGGCAGCCGGGCGCCGCTCTCGTACGCCGCGTCTGCGCCGAGCTCGCCGACCCGCTCCCGCTTGACGGGGTCACGGCTTGTCACCCACATCCGGTAGCCGGCGGCCCGGCCGAGGACGACGAGAGCGGTCGACACTCCTCCGCCGGCGCCCTGCACGAGGACCGTCCCTCCGGGGGTAACCCCGGACTGGGAGAACAGCATCCGGTAGGCGGTCAGCCAGGCCGTCGGCAGGCACGCCGCCTCCGCGAAGGACAGCCCGGGCGGTTTGGGTACAAGGTTGCGCCGCGGGACGGCGACCCGCTCGGCGAACGTCCCTGGGTGGCGCTCGGAGAGCAGCGACCGGCGTGGGTCCAGCGTCTCGTCGCCGCGCCAGTCGGGGTCGGACACGACCGCGTGCACCACGACCTCGCTGCCGTCCTCGGCGACGCCGGCCGCGTCGCAGCCGAGGATCATCGGCAGCTGCTCGGCGCGCAACCCCACCCCGCGCAGCGCCCAGAGGTCGTGGTGGTTGAGCGCGCTGGCCCGGACCTCGACGCTCGTCCAGCCGGGGGGCACGTCGCGCTCCGCCAGGTCGCCCGTGGCGAGCGCCGCCACCGGGTCCTCGGGGTCGAGCCGGGCGGCGTAGGCGGCGAACACGCCACAACGCTAGCGAGCGCTCCGCCGGTGCCCTAGCGTCGAGTGCCCAGTCTTGAGGAGTACCGCATGGCCCACACAGGTGAAGCGTCCGCTGGTCTTGTCGTCGGACCCTTGCTGCGTTACGTCGATGAGACCCGCGCCACGATCTGGGTGGAGACCGACCGCCCGTGCGAGGTGGAGGTCCTCGAGCACCGCGAACGCACCTGGACGGTCCACGGCCACCACTACGCGATCATCGTTATCGAGAACCTGCAGCCGAGCACCGAGACCGCGTACGAGGTGCGGCTGGACGGCGTCACGGTGTGGCCGGCGCCCGACTCGCCACACCCGCCCAGCGTGATCCGCACGCCCCGGGAGGACGACTCGTTCCGGCTGGCCTTTGGCTCCTGCCGCCGTTCCGCGCCGTTCGACCCCGCCGCGCTGCGCAAGTTCGGTGCGGACGCCCTCGTTGCGATGGCCCGCGGGATGGCCGCGACGCCGTACGACCGCTGGCCGGACGCGCTGCTGATGCTGGGCGACCAGATCTACGCCGACAACCCCTCCGACGAGCTGACCGCCCGGTTGAAGGAGATCCACGGCGCCGCCGACGGGGAGGTGCGGACGGAGATCCAGAACTTCGAGGAGTACACCTGGCTCTACACCGAGTCGTGGATGGTGCCGGAGGTGCGCTGGCTGCTCTCGACGGTGCCGTCCTGCATGATCCTCGACGACCACGACCTGCGCGACGACTGGAACACCTCACGCGCGTGGCGGGAGGAGGTGACCGCAAAGCCGTGGTGGCCCGACCGGGTGCGCGGCGCCTTCGGCTCGTACTGGGTCTACCAGCACCTGGGCAACCTCTCCCCTGCCGAGCTGGCCGAGGACGACCTCTACCGCAAGATCCGCGAGACCGCCGACGACGAGGAGCGCGGGCGGCTGCTCGACGACTTCGCCTGGCGCGCCGACGCGGAGCCGGACAGCACCCGGTGGAGCTTCTCCCGCGACTTCGGCCGGGTACGGCTGATCGTCATCGACTCCCGCTGTGCGCGCGTGCTGGACCCCGAACATAGGGCGATGGTCGACGAGGTCGAGTGGCGCTGGGTCGTCGACCAGGCGCATCACGACGTCGACCACCTGCTCATCGGGACGTCGCTGCCCTTCCTCCTGCTTCACGGTATCCACGACCTGGAGGGCTGGAACGAGTCGACCGCGCAAGGGGCCTGGGGTAAGGGCTACAGCTGGATCGCAGAGCGGGTACGCCGCGGGGTCGACCTCGAGCACTGGGCGGCGTTCCGCGACTCCTTCGACGGCATGGTGGACCTCATCCAGTCGGTCAGCCGGCCGCAGGAGGGTGCCGCCGCACCAATCCCCCCGACAGCGGAGGCCCCGGCCAGCGTGCTGGTGCTGTCGGGTGACGTCCACTGCTCCTACGTCGCCGAGGCGCGGGTCGAGGGCGTCGACGCGTCGGCCACGCGCATCCACCAGCTCGTGCAGTCGCCGTTCCGCAACCCGATGGAGCTACCGCTGCGCTGGGCGAACAAGCTCTTCGACACCGGGGTCGCCGACCGGATGTTCAAGGCGCTGGCCCACCGCGCGGGGGTCAGTGACCCCCCGATCAAGTGGCGGGTCGGCCACGGTCCGATCTTCGACAACGGCGTCATGACCTTGCACGTCAAGGGTCGGCGAGCTCAGGTCGAGATAGACAGTGCGGTGGTGCGCAACGGGGAGCAGGTGCTGCGCCGGGTGCGGACCGTCCCCCTCGCATGAGTTCAGTCTGGCACGATTTGCATCGTTCCAGCACGGAGGTGCAAAGACGGCGTCCGACCTGACAGCCCACGCTGGGTGAAGGTCACCCCGTCGCAGTTCGCGCACGAGCGCGCCGGCCTGCTCGCCGTTCGAGACCTCCTCGCCGACGCCGACCCCTACCGGGCGTGGGGGAACCTTGAATTCGTTCCCGACGACGGCTCGAGCAACGAGGTCGACCTTCCTCGTCCTCGCCCGCCACGGCCTGCATCTGATGAGCTCAAGCATTGGCGCCAGGATCGCCGGCACACCGTCCTGGAGGGCGTCGTACGCCGCGTCCGTGGAAGCGACAGGTCACTGAGCATCGACCAGCTACCCGGTACGCTCGAGTTAGGTGTGGCCCCGGAAGCAGGAGGTATCCGCTTTGGCTTCGATTTTTCTGGGCTATCCGCAGCTCCCGCGCCCAATTGCCGAGGTGATGAGGACCACCGCACTGGCACTACGGGGCGAGCATGACTGCATCACTTGGGAAAGTCTGGCTGTAGGCGGTCGAGTCGTCATCCGAAGAGTGCTCCAGGCTATTGATGACTCCGATCTCGGCATATTCGACATGACCCGACCGAGTGAAAACGTCCTCTTTGAGGCAGGCTACGCGCTAGCGAGAGCGAAGCCGATTTGGCTAACGCTTGACTCGACCGTATCATCCGCCAAGAAGGACTGGAATGATCTAGGGCTGCTGAAGCTTATCGGGTACGAGACGTATCGAAACAGCGAAGAGCTGCGAGATAGGATTAGATACGAAGACCCCGCGGCTAGGGTCCCGCCGCTCTATGATTCACTGATCGAGCCAGCAATGCCGGACGTCACGTCGAGTGCAACATTGCTGTACGGCCCACCCTTCGAGCCGTTCGAAGCTGCGAACCGACTTACCTCGCTCGTCGAAAGCCATCGCCGCCGTGGACTACAGGTCGTGTCTGCTGACCCGACCGAGTCGAGTCTGGAACCGCTTACCTGGTATGCGGAGAAACTAGGCAACGCGGGCGGTGTGTTGATCAACTTTGCTGGCCAGCTGCGCAACCTGGCTACGGTTCACAACCGAAGGAATGCGTTTGTGGCCGGGATGACTGTTGGGCTCGAGATACCTTTGCTGATGCTCGCCGAAGATGATTACGCGGCGCCGTTTGACTACGAGCACTTACTCAAGGTGTACGACACAGCAGCGCGTTGCCTTGGCAGCGCTCGACCATGGCTCGCGGGCCTTGGTATGCGGGCGCCTCGAATCACCGCCAGACCTGTGATTACGAGTAGCCGTTTAGCCGGGCTTAGGTTCGGCGAACACGTCGCGGAAAATGAGCTAGCAGACCTTGAAGACTACTTTGTTCGCACCGCAGCGTTTGAGGACGTGTTGCGTGCTCGTGACACCCTGTTCGTTGGTCACAGGGGAACAGGGAAGACGGCAAACGCGCTACGCGCGTACGAGGAAATCGCCGACAACAAGGAGAACCTCGTACTTCTGATCAAGCCCGCGAGTTTCGAATTCCCCGGGCTGCTCGCATCCGTGAATCGACTCCCCCCGCATACACACGATTATCTCTTTGACACGATGTGGCGTTTCTTGATCCAGACCGAACTCGCTGCCTTAGTGGTCGATCGCATAGAGTCCCGTCCAGGCTATGTCCCGCGCTCGTCGGGCGAAGACGACTTCCTATCTTACATTGATCGAACACCATTTGATGTACGTGCGGACATGTCTGTGCGGCTCGACCAAGCCCTAACTCACCTAACCCGTGGCACGGCAAGTGAGTCATCCGTCGAGACAGGCAGGGTGCTGATCAACGAGGCCTTCCATCATGAGGCGCTTGCCCAACTACGCCATTTTCTGGGCCCAATCCTGAAGGATCACAAACGTGTCGCCGTCCTGATCGACAACCTCGATAAGGGGTGGCAGCGTGAGGCGAGGCTGGACGTTCTTGCGCGCCTGATTCTGGGACTGTTGTCTGCTCGCGGGCACCTTGTGACCGACTTCCAGAAACAAGACTGGTGGCGGGACAAAGTGAGGCTGACCATGGCGATCTTTTTGCGAAGCGACATCTTCACTTACGTGAAGAACACCGCACGAGAACCAGACAAGTTGAGCATCTCGACCATTGTCTGGCGTGATACTGAGACGCTGGAGGCAGTCCTTGAGGAGCGGCTTCAGTCTGGTTGGACTCGGCCAGGAAAGGCACCCGACATGTGGGGTGGCATCTTTACTGCTGTTACGGGAGGGCAGTCGACCAGAGACTTCGTTATGCAGCGCGTCCTTCCTCGGCCGCGGGACATCGTGTATTGGGCTAATGCCGCAATCGCTCGAGCGATCGATCGGCGAAAGGATCAGGTCACAGAGGCCGAGGTGCTGAGCGCACTTTCCGCATACTCACAGTATGCATACGAGGCGCTCCTGGTGGAGAATGGGATCACGATACCCGAGCTGGAGGCCGTCCTGTACGGGTTTCTCGGTGAGTCGTCCACGGTTTCGCGTAGAAGAGTATTCGAGGTCTTCACGGGTGCTGGAGTAGCGCCGGACAAACATGAGTCGACGTTGAACCGCCTGTTCGAAATGTCCTTTTTGGGTTTGGAGACCAACGCAGATCAGTTCGCTTATCCCGAGGTTGGGTCGGATCTCGGGCGGGCACTCGAGCTGGCAAAGCGCCATCAGCCCACTGCCGACTCGTGCCGATACGAAATACACCCCGCGTTCCATGACTTCCTGCAAATAGAACCGGGCCGCCATGCCATAGGCGACTCCTTTGTTATCGCTCGCGCTTGCATGCTGCTGTTTAGAAGCTTTCCGTCTTTGAGGCCGAGCGCGTCTGTACTTGCTTAATCCCACGCCCGAGGCGCGTTAGTGCGACCGTACGCGGTCCCGGAAGCGTTGCTCGTCGGATCCGCTGCCCCGCGATTCACGATTTTGGTCGGCCGGTTCGTGCCCTCGGTGCTCGCGTCTGTGGCGCCTAGCTCAAAGGTAGGGCGAGGATCTGCGGCCACCACTGGTCGACGGTTTCGGCCAGGCCGGTCACTCGGGGACATCGCTTGGCGCGCCCGGCGGGTCGATGCATCCGTCCCGCACCCGGGAGAGAGCGCCCTGCTCGACTAGACACGTGCTCGCCGCCTGGGTCATGAAAGAGGAGTTGCGCGCGCTAGTCGGCTGCGCCGGCTGTGCCATGAGCACCCGTTCGCGAGTGACGCGTTGGCGCACCTTGCCGCCGGCGCGCAAGACGAACCCGGCGTAGGGATACCGGGCTCTTCGCAATTAAGCGTGGTAGCGGCGGGGTGACACGAGCTTCGACCTGAGCTTGGGAACGGGCCTGGGGCCTCACGATTCGTGGTGTCTGGACACGAGTCGAGGGAGGCCCCAGGTGCAGGGAGACGGTAGCGCGGCGACGGCGATGCTCGGGTTGGACGGGTTCGTTCTACTCGCTGTGTCGGAGTACGCCGGTGAGGTTGAGCAGGCGATTGAGACCACCCAGAACGAGGCGTTCTGTCGTGGCTGTGGCGTTCAAGCGCGGCTTCATGATCGGCGTCCGACGTGGGTGCGTGACCTTCCAGCGGGCGGTCGACCAGTGACGTTGGTGTGGGTCAAGCGGGTGTGGCGGTGCAGGGAGCACCTGTGTTCGGTCTCCACCTGGACTGAGACGTCGCCGGCGATCCGGGCGCGGGCGTCGTGGACCGAACGGGCCCGGGCCGAGGCGTGCCGCCGGGTCGGTCAAGACGGCCATTGCGTCGCCCAAGTCGCGGCGGACTTCGGGGTCGGGTGGGCCACCGCGATGGCCGCGGTCCGCGAGTACGGCACTCCGCTGGTCGACGGCCCGGCCCGGCTGGTCGGAGTGGAGGCGCTCGGGGTGGACGAGACCGCATTCCTGGCCGCGAACGCCACTCGGAACACGCAGTTCGTCACCGGAGTGGTCGACGTGGGCACCTCCCGGCTGCTCGACGTCGTCCCAGGTCGCAGCGGCAAAGCACTCACCAGCTGGGTGAACACCCAGCCCGAACAGTGGCGCCAAGCGGTGCAGGTGACGGCGCTGGACCCCTTCCGTGGTTACGCCACCGCGCTGAGCACCAGCCTCCCGCACGCCATCCGGGTGCTGGACGCCTTCCACGTCACCCGGCTGGGGTTCACCGCCGTGGACGACGTGCGCCGCCGGGTCCAACAAGACACCACCGGGCACCGCGGCCGACGTGACGACCCGCTGTACCGGATCCGGCGGGTACTGCGCCGCGGGGCCGATCACCTGTCCCAGCCAGCCTGGACACGGCTGCTGGCCGGTCTGGACGCCGGCGACCAGGACGGGCAGATCGCCGCAACCTGGATCGCCGCCCAAGACCTCCGGCTGCTCTACCGGGCGAAGTCTCGCGCTGAGGCCCAACGCCGGCTGCACCACTGGCTGGTCCACTGCGCCGACAGCAACGTCCCCGAGCTGCACCGCCTCGCCCGCACCATCGACTCCTGGCGCACCGAGCTGCTCGCCTACTTCGACACCGGCGGGGTCTCCAACGCACGCACCGAAGCGGTCAACCTACTCATCAAGAAGATCAAGCGGATCGGTCACGGGTTCCGCAACTTCGACAACTACCGCCTCCGCCTCCTGCTGCACTGCGGCGTCGACTGGCACACTCACCGACCGACACCACTAAGAGGCCGGTTACCAAGGTTGGCTGCGTAGAGCCGGATACCGGAGCGGGTCAGCGTTGGCGATTACGTCCTCAGGCTGACCGAGGGCGTGCAGGACGCGGCGCATGCGAGCGGCACGCTCGCCGACTAGGTCGTCACCACGGAGCTCGCCGCCTTCATGGCCGTGCTGCACCAGCTGCTCGGCCACGACCCGGTGGCCCGGTCCATCGAAGGGCTGGCCGGTGTCGTCGCCAGACACGACGGTTGGCTACGGGATCGCAAGCTGCTACGCCTGACCTACCACCTCAGTGGCGCGGCGAACCTGGAGTCGGCGATGTCGGCGGCTACGTGCACCAAGCACGCCGCCAGCACACGCAGGCGCCGCTGCCCGAGGTGCACGTCACCGACGCGCTGCTGGATGACGGCGGCCGCATGCGGGCCACGCCTCGCCGACGAGAAGTTCTTCGCCGGGCTGGGCAGAGGTGACGCGGAGGGGTGGGGCAGCGGTGGCTGGGACGCTGCGTCCTACGCCGCGGCCAGGTACGCCCCGGTCGGCGACGAGGCCCGCGCCCGGCTGGTCAGCGACCTGACGGCGGCGTACTTCCGGGCCTTCACCACAGGAGCCGGCTATCTCGACCTTTAGCGGGGGCTCGCGGCGGTGGCGCGGCACGCGCAAAGCCTCGGCTACGACGCGGTCGTGCTCTGCCTCGACGAGCTCGTGCTCTGGCTCGCCAGCCGCATCGCGACACCGACTTCGTCTCCAGCGAGGGCGAAGGTCGCCAAGCCGGTCGAGGCGGCCGACGCCCGCCGGCCCATCCCACTGGTCTCCCTCATCGCCCGCCAGCGCCCTCAAGGACTTCCCCGGCGAGCACGTGCCCGGCGCGGAGCGGCTGGCCTTCGGCGAGACGTTCCGCTGGTGGGAGGACCGCTTCAACAAGATCACACTCGAGGACCGCAGCCTCCCGGTCATCGTCGAGCGGCGGCTGCTCAAGCCGAAACCCGGCGGCAAGCAGACCATCGACGCGGCGTTCGACAAGGTCGCCACCGCGGCGAGATGTGGAACGTGCTCCTGCAAGGCCTCGACACCGACGGGCGAGGAGGCGCCGACCAAATGGCCTTCCGGCGTATCTATCCCTTCTCCCCCGCACTCGTCGATGTGCTCGTCGCACTGTCCGGGATGCTGCAACGCGACCGCACCGCGCTCAAGATATGCAGCAGCTGCTCGTCGGCGGGAGCCGTGACGCTGGTGAGTCAGCGAGCACGCCCGCGGAGCAGGGACGGGCGCGGCCACCAGCGTCCGACGACCACCGCCAGGACGTCGCGCTCGGGCACCGCCCCGAGCAGCCACGAGTCGACGCCCGCCACCGGGTTGTCCCGCTCCACCCACCATGCCGGACCCTCGGATGCCGGACCCTCGGATGCCGAACCATCGGACGCCGAAGCGTCCGGCCCTCGACCGTCGCTCCGCCAGGCCCGCTTGACTGCTATCCCCCGGTCAGGCAGCCGTACCACGACGAGGGCACCAGGACGTACGGGTGCGCCGTAGCGCAGCACCAGCCGGTCCCCGGCGCGCAAGGTCGGCTCCATCGAGCGACCGCGCACCCGGGCCAGCCCCACCCGCACCGCACCGCTCCTCCCCGGCTTCGCATCCACGTTGCGCGGTAGTGTCGCCAACGTCGACCAGCACCCTTACAGCCCGAGCGAAGGAGCGCCCATGCTGTCGCGTTGGACCGCCGCAACGATCCAGGTGTCCGCGCACTGTGACCTGCCGTGCGGCGTCTACGACCCTGCCCAGGCGCGCATCGAGGCGCAGTCCGTCCGGGCCATCATCGACAAGTACCACGGGACCGAGGACGAGGTCTTCCGCCAGCGCGCGGTGCTGATCAAGGAGGAGCGCGCCGACCTGGTCAAGCACCACCTCTGGGTGCTGTGGACCGACTACTTCAAGCCGCCCCACTTCGAGAAGTACCCGCAGCTGCACGAGCTTTTCAACGAGGCGACCAAGCTGTCCGGGGCCAGTGGCGCCAAGGGATCCCTCGACCCGGCGATCGCCGACCAGCTCCTTGCCAAGATCGACGAGATCGCCGCGATCTTCTGGGAGACCAAGCAGGCGGCCTGACTGCGGTGGTGGCAGAGGTACGCCCCGCGCAGCCCGGCGACGTCGCCGAGATCCTGCGCCTGGTACGCGAGCTGGCTGCGTACGAGCGAGCGCCGGGAGAGGTGCGCGCGGTCGAAGCCGACTTCAGCGTCGCGCTCTTCGGCGCGGATCCACTGGTGTACTGCCACGTCGCCGAGGAGGACGGCCAGCTGGTCGGCTTCGCCCTCTGGTACGTCACCTTCTCGACCTGGCTGGGCCGCCACGGCATCTGGCTGGAAGACCTGTTCGTGGCGCCCGAGGCGCGCGGTCGTGGCCTCGGGCGCGACCTGCTCAGCGCCCTGGCCGGCATCTGCGTCGAGCGGGGCTACCACCGGCTCGAGTGGTGGGTACTCGACTGGAACGAGCCGGCACAGCACTTCTACCGCTCCGTCGGTGCCCACCCCCAGGAGGGCTGGACCGTGTGGCGTCTCGACCAGGCCGGCGTGCAACGGCTCGCCTTGGCTCGGGCGGCGAACGATCCGTCGGGGTGAGCGCGCCCGGTCGGGTAGCGTGAGGGCTCAGCTTTCGAAGGACATCGAGGGGACGGCCCGGGCGTGACCGAACGCATCACCGCGCCGAGTGAGGCCGATCCTCCCGCCACCGACACGGGCACCGCTTCGGCCGCACCAGCGGCGCGCGCGGCCGCGGGGGCCGCGGACCGGATCGAGATCCGGGTCCCGGCTGCCGGCGCGTACCTCGCGCTGCTCCGGACGGCGGTAGCCGGTCTGGCCGCACGCCTCGACTTCACCCTCGACGACATCGACGACCTACGGATCGCCGTCGACGAGGCGTCGGCGCTGGTGCTGACGCAGCTCAGCGCCGACGACCAGCTCGAGTGCGCCGTCACCCTGAGCAGCGACGCCATCGCGGTGGTGGTCTCGGGGACCGCTGAGGACGCGCGGACCCCACGCCGGGACACCTTCGCCTGGACCGTCCTCACAGCTCTGGTCGACGAGGTCGACGCCCAGCTGGACGGTGGCCGGATCAGCGTGATCCTGCGCAAGTTCGGCGGAGCACCAGCATGACCCACGCTTCCGCCGCGCCGACGAGTCCCGCGGAGCTTGGAGACGCCAGCAGCGACCCGGGCGCCGACAACTCCAGCGTCGCCGAGAGCACGGCCACGGTGGCCGGCGTCGTTGAGTCCGAGCCGGCCGCAGGGGTTGAGGGTGACGCTAGCGCGAGCGGCCCTCCGTCCACCGGGGTGGGCGTCGACCGGACGGAGTCCCGGGCGCTGCTGCGCACGTACGCGTCACTAGGACCCGGCGACGAGCGCCGCACCGCCTTGCGCGGACGGCTGGTGACCTTGCACATGCCACTGGTCGAGCACCTGGCCCGCCGCTTCCGCAACCGGGGCGAGCCGCTCGACGACCTGGTCCAGGTGGCGACGATCGGCCTGCTCAAGTCGATCGAGCGCTACGACCCCGACCGGGGCGTGGAGTTCTCGACGTACGCCACCCCCACCATCGTCGGGGAGATCAAGCGGCACTTCCGCGACAAGGGCTGGGCGGTCCGGGTGCCGCGCCGGCTGCAGGAGCTGCGGTTGCAGCTGACTGCCGCCACCGCGACGCTCTCCCAAGAGCTCGGCCGCTCCCCCACCGTCGCCGAGCTGGCGATCCACCTGAAGATCTCCTCCGAGGAAGTGCTCGAGGGGCTGGAGTCGGCCAACGCCTACAGCACCCTGTCCCTCGACGCGCCCGACCTCGGCGACGACGAAAGACCGGCCGTGGCCGACACCCTCGGCCGACTGGACGAGGCGCTCGAGGGCGTGGAGTACCGAGAGTCGCTCAAGCCGCTGCTCGCACAGCTGCCCGAGCGGGAGAAGAGGATCTTGCTGCTGCGTTTCTTCGGCGGCATGACGCAGTCGCAGATCGCCGAACAAGTCGGCATCTCGCAGATGCACGTGTCCCGGCTGCTGGCCCGCACGCTCGCCCAGCTGCGTGAGGGCCTGCTCACCGAGGAGTGAGCGCCCTCAGCGGTCGAGCGCGCGGTCAAGCACGAGGCGCGCGCTCGGTGTGAACAGCAGCACCACGACACTCGCGGCCAGCACCGACAGCGGCAGTCCGACCGCGAGCTGCCCGCCGCGCACCATGGGAACGCCGACGACGAGCAGCAGGGCCTGCGCCACCAAGGCCGGGGAGCGCGCCCACAAAGCCGTACGTGTCAGCCCCTTGGCCACATAGCCGAGCCCCAGCGCGAACACGAGCATGCAGATCACCAGGCTCCACGCCAGGCCGACGCTGGCCGCTCCGTCCAGCACGGCTCGCCCCGCAAGGGCGAGCGCGTAAGCCAGCGCGATGACCGCCTCGAAAGCGACACCGACCGCGGCGGCGGTAACCACAGCGGGCCGTCCCGGCTCGCGTCGGCCCTCGGTGAGTCGCTCGGGCGGGAGGGGCACGGCGCCAGCGTAGGACGCCGCGACGACGTGACAGAAGCAACACCGGCCAGCGGCGATCCGCGCCCAGGATCGCTTGCCAGGTGCCTGTGTCTTTGCGAGGCTGCTCACTGCTGCCGTGCAGTGCCACGGGCGGGCGCTCTCGGCAGCATTCCCCGCAGGCTCATTCACTGGCACAGGGCGCCGTACCACCGTCCCGGACGACGTCGTACGCATTTCACGCGCGAGAGAGGAACTCATGGACTGGCGACACCGCGCCGCCTGCCGTGACGAGGACCCCGAGCTCTTCTTCCCGATCGGCAACACCGGCCCCGCTCTCCTCCAGATCGAGGAGGCCAAGGCCGTCTGCCGCCGCTGCGACGTGCGGGAGGTGTGCTTGGCGTGGGCCCTCGAATCCGGCCAGGACGCGGGAGTCTGGGGCGGTCTCAGCGAGGACGAGCGGAGGGCGCTCAAGCGGCGCAACGCGCGTGCGAGGGCCCGCCTGGCCTGACCTCTCAAGGCTCGGTACCGGCGCCCCGTCCGCGCTCCGCGGCGGGGCGCAGCCGCGCTCTCGCCCAAAGCCGGTCCGCCGGTCTGTCAGGATGCCCGCTCGTGCGGACGTCGTACTGGGAGCGACTCGTCGCGGTCGGTGGAGGAGTACCCAGCGGCGCAGCTCTCGACGACCTGACCGCCGAGCTGGTCGCGATGCTGGGCGACGCTGACTCGCACGTGCGCGACGAGCTCGGCTTCTCAACGCTCGCGCGCTGGATCGCCGACGGGGTCTATGACGAGCTGCTGGTCGGGCTGGGCGACGGCCTGGCGGTCGGGCTGCGCACCTCCCTCGGTGACGAGGCGGGGTCCACGGTGCTGCGCCGGTCGTACTCAGCCCGCGCGCTTGCCGCGGTCGTGGCCCGGGACAACGCCGTCCGCGCCCTGCATCCCCAGCAGGTCTTCAGCTGGGCCGACCACGCCTTCGCGTGGTACCTCGAGGAGCGTGACCTGCGCGCCTGGCTGCCCGCAGCCGGCTGGGCGGACGCCGTCGGCAACGGTGCTGACCTGCTCGCCCACCTCGCGGCTTCCCGGCACTTGGGCAGCGCGGAGCTCTCGGTCGTCCTCGACGTCGTCGGCGGCCGGCTGCTCGCTGGTACGGCCTACCGGTTCACCGACGGAGAGGACGACCGGCTGGCCTCCGCGGTGATGTCGGTGCTGCAGCGCGACCTGGTGGGCATCGACGTCCTCGAGACGTGGCTGGAGCGGCTCGCCACCGCCCGGACCGAGGAGTCACCGGGGGTCAAGGAGTTCGTCGCACCGGTGGGCGGCGGGCAGCGACCGGCGCATCGCCCGATGGCGGTGCGGACCAACACCGCTGCGTTCCTGCGCGCCCTGCACCTGCAGCTGCTGTTGGGGGTCGGCGGTAGTGCTGAACGAGCACCGGCCGCCCCGCAGGTGCGCTCCGACCTGCTCATCGCCCTGCAAGCTGAGCTGCGCGCCAGCATTCCCGGTTTGCTCAAGGCCGGCCCGGCGTAAAGGCCACCAGCTGCTCTCACCACTGCCCGAGCCCCGGCGATGCACCCCGCGCGGCGAGACGACGGTCGCGACGTAGCCGACCAGCACCACCAGGTGCAGCAGCCACAGCCACAGCAGGACGGCAACGACGGCGCCCGTCGCCACCGATCCTCCGAACGGCGTCGCGAGGTCGATCGGCAGCCAGAGGAAGAGGACGAACCCCTGCAGGAAGCCCGACACGAAGGCGCCGGTAAAGAAGCCGCCGACGATCGCCACCCTCCACGGTGGGGGGTCGGGGGCGACGACCCGGTAGGTACAGGCCAGCGGCGGCGACACCGCCAGCCACACCACGTTCAGCGAGAGGTAGACGCCCAGCAGGGTGGGTCCGGTGCCCGTGCCGAGCAGGTCGTTCAGCAGTGGGGTCATGGTCAGGACCGCCAGCAGCAAGAAGGGCGCGGCCGCGAGGAGCGGCAGCGCCGTCAGCCTGCCCCTCCATCCGACCATCGTGTCGTCGACGCCGGCGAGCGCGGTGTAGGCTCGGCGCAACCCCTCCCCGTACAGGCTCGCGGGGAACACCGCGACGAGGGCGGTCAACGGCGTCAGGTGCAGGCCCCGCAGGACAAAGGACTCGGCCACCTCAGGAGCCCCGAGCGTCGTGGGCAGGGCACCGGACAGCTCACTGGCCAGGGAGCGCACCCGCTGCTCACCCACCAGCCGGGCAGCCAGCCATACCGAGACCAGCAGTCCAGGGATGAGCGAGACCGCCCCGTAGAACGTCACGCCGGCGCCGAACAGCAACAAGTCGTGGTGACGCAGCGCTGCCACCGTCTCGCGGCCGAGCCCGCGCAGGTCAGCGCGGACCGGACCGCTCATCCGCGGCGACGCGGAATCGCGTGACGTGGCACCGGCGTCTCCAGCACCGGCTCAGTATGGCAGCGGCCGTCCCCACGGCAGCCCGGCCGCAACGAAGCGACACTGGCAGGGAGCGCTGGCGCGCGCTGGTCCTGTGCACACCCAAGGAGCTGCTCGCCGCGCAGCGGTTGTATGAGCAGATGGGCTTTGTCCGGACGCCCGGACGCGACTGGTCCCCGCGCCCGAGCGTCGACCTGGTCGCGTACGCGCTCCCGCTGCGGTGCGGCTGAGCGTTGCGGCGCGTTCACTCGAGGACGACGAGGACGTCCCCTTCCTGCACGACGTCGCCCGGCTGCACCTTGACGTCGAGCACGACGCCGGCGCGCTCTGCCAGGACGGGGATCTCCATCTTCATGGACTCAAGGACGAGCAGCGGGGTACCGGAGTCGACGCGGTCTCCGGACGCCACGTCGACCTCGAAAACGTTGGCGACCATCTCGGCGCGGACCTGCTCGGCCACTCACGCTCCCCTCCCCTCCCGTCCCGCCGGACGCGCCGACGGTCACCGGTATGCAACCACGCGGGCGCCGCTCCGCCATCCGGGCAACCCCGGCGGCGAGAATGGCGGGCGTGGTCCTCGCGTTGGTCGTCCTGGTGCTCGCCGGTGGAGCTGCCCTCATCCGCGGCGGCCGCCCCGGCCGAATTCCGCGGTTGCGCTTTCGCCGGCTCCGCGCGCTCGGCTCGGCGGCGGTCGCTCAGGTGGGCGGTCTGCTCGGCGGTCTGGTGTGGGCACCGGCGTACGCCCTGGGACTGGCGGTCAGTGCCCTCTTCGTCGGCCTCTTTGTGTGGCACAACCGCCGGCTGCCCGGCATGCTGTTGATCGGCGTGGGGCTGCTCGCCAACGCCTGCGTCGTTGCCCTCAACGGGGCGATGCCGGTGTCGCTGGGCGCCGCGGAACGGGCCGGGCTCGAGGCCGGAGACCTCGGACTCGCCGGTGATCGCCAGCACGAACCCCTCGACGCCGGCACGCACCTGCCGGTCCTGGGCGACGTGCTGCCCGTTCCCTTACCCCTGCTTGCGCAGGTGGTCAGCATCGGTGACGTGCTGATCGCCGTCGGCGCTGGCATGCTCGTGTACGTCGGGTTGGTCGGGCCGGCTGCCCGGCGCGGAGCGGCTCAGCCGACGGAGCGCGTCAGCACGGTGGCGAGGGACTCCACGACCCGGGGGTCGTACTCGTAGGCGCTCCCGAGGCGCAGCCGCTCCAGGGCATCCAGGGTGCGGCCCATCTCCAGCGAGCCGCCGACGAGGTCGTCGTAGGCGTTGGCCACCTTGATGATCCGAGCGGCGAGGGGGACATCGCCGTCGTCGAGCAGCTGGGGCGCCCGATAAGGCTCGGCCTGCCGCTCGACGATGACGGCGACGCCGTCGAGAACCCCCGTTTGGCGGATCACGTCGGCGCCCAGCGCGGCGATGCGCCGCTGCTCGGCCGTGGTGACCATAAGCGTGGCCCCACCGGGGATGGGCTCGGACAGCGACAGCTGCCCGACGTCGTGCATGAGCGCGGCATACTCCAGCTCCCGCAGCTCCTCGTCCCGCATCCCGAGGTCGCGACCGACGGCGACGGCGAGCTCGCTGACCCGGCGAGCGTGGCCTGACTCGGTGTAGCCGCCGAGGTCGGTGACCCGCGACAGCGAGCGGATCGTCTGCAGGTACGTCGCGCGGATGGAGGCATAGCGGCGGAAGGAGAACTGCGTCAGCAGCAGTGGCACCGACAGCACCGGCAGCGCCGACAGGCCCATGACCTCGCAGGCCAAGGCGATGAGCACGCCGGTGGAGCCGACGGCGGCGCCGATGCCCGCAAGCGCGCTGAGCTCGTTGCGCAGCAGCGCACGGAACGGCGCCCGCGTGCGCTCTGTCGAGATCAGAGCACCGAGGACCCCGTCGAGCAGCCAGGCGGCAATCGCGACGGCGACCATGAGGGCGACGAGAGATGTGCGCCCGCGCTCACCCCCCTGTGCGTAGAGGGCGCTCGCCAACCCGCGGAATGTGACAGCCGCGAAGGCGACCACTAGCACTCGGCGGGCGACCGCGTCGATGGCGGGCAGCCGGCCGGCCGCCACGTGCGGAAGGCTGCCGAGCAGCATGCCGGTCGCTGTCACCGCGACCACTTGGAGGGCGCCGTGCGTGGCGGCGTCGCCGGACCGATTCAGGAGCACCGCGTACGCCAAGCCGCCGGCGAGTCCCAGCGGTGCCTCGGTGCGCTCGCCGGGCAGCGTGACCCGGATCAGCTCGCCGATACAGATGAAGATCCCAAAGGCCAGTGCTGTCCCAGGCTGGACCAGCCCCTGCGCTGCAGCCAGTGCCACGCTGGCGACCACGAGCAGCCCCGCCAGGGTGATGACGATGCCGGAACCGCTGACCGTCGAGCGAGCAGTCTGCGGCGACGCGGTCGAGCTCACCGACTCTCCCGCCCGGCGTCCCCTCCGCCGACCGACTCGCTGACGGACGTGCGGACGTACGACGGCGCGCCGTCCGCGGCGCGTTCAGCCCCGACTGCGGCGGTCTGCCAGCCGTCGCGAGCCAGCGCCTCGAGGAAGGCGTCGACCATCCGGGGGTCGAACTGCGAGCCGCGCCCACGCCGGAGCTCACCCACGGCCTCCTCGACCGAGCGGGCGCCCCGGTAGGAGCGGGCAGTGGTCATCGCATCGAAGGCGTCCGCAACCCCGATCACGCGGGCGAACTCCGGGATCTGCTCACCTTGCAGGCCCATCGGGTACCCGAGACCGTCGAGGCGCTCGTGGTGGTGCAGGATCCCGGCGCGGGCCTCGCCGAGGAACTCGATGTCGCGCACGATCTCGACCCCCCGCATGGGGTGCTGCTGCACCGCGGCGAACTCGTCCGAGGTGAGCCGTCCGGTCTTCTGGAGAATGCGGGTAGGTACGCCGAGCTTGCCCAGGTCGTGCAGCAGCCCGGCATAGCGCAGCGACTCGACGCGGTCGTCAGCCATCTTCAGCTCGCGCGCGATCATCACGCTGCCCTTGGAGACACGCTCACTGTGGCCACGGGTGTAGTGATCCTTGGTCTCCACCGCTTGGATCAGGGTCCGGACGGTGGCCTCGTACGACTCCTTCTCGGCTGCGTACTGCGCAAACACCCAGCGCGCGATGAACAGCGGCACCAGCAGCAACGGCAGGGAGAGCGGCCCCAGCCCAACGCCCAGCCACAAGGAGGCCAGCAGGAGCCCGACAATGCCATAACCGATGTAAGCCGGTGCGGTGCGCGCGAAAATGGATCGCCACAGGGACCGGAGCGTTGCGCCCTGCGCGAGTCGGAGGACGACCATGAGGAGAACCACGTTCGTCGCGGCGTGCACCAGTACGGCGGTGGAGAACGGCGCCAGCGCCGCCGGGAAATCCTCGGCATTCAGGTGCCCCACGGGGCCACCCATCTGCTCGTATGCGAGACCCCCAAGGGCGGCACAGACCACGTCCTGGGCGCCGTTGTAGCTGAGCTTGACGGGATCCCGCACCCCGAAGTCCAACGCGCTCCATAGCGCCAGCAACGTCGCCGCTTCGGCACCCGCGATCGGAAACGCCGCCATCACAATCAGCGACGACAGGGTGAAGGCGACGGATCGACCCCCGATTTCCGCCCGCCGCAGGTGAGTCGCGACACAAGCCAGGCTCAGCCAGGCCAGAGTGGAGAGGGAGGGAGGATTACTCAGCGCCCAACCGACAGCCCCGAGCGCGACAACGACCAAGCCCGCGACATAGGCGAGCACGGCTCGTGGAACGTCGCTCATCCGGCCTCCTCCCCGGAGCTTTGACAGAGAGCGGGACGGGGACCGACAGCGGTCAGCGCTACCGCCAGCGCCAGTTGGCGTCAGCGCGGAGGAAGCTCTCGATCGCGGACGCGATGATCTTCATAGGGGGATTCCCCCAATCGGAGTGGTGTCGCGGACCCCGCTAGTGGTCCGTGCACGCTCCGCTTCGCTCAGGTGGATCGTCGAAGTTGCCAGGTGAGCGCTGTCGGTCCCTGTCCCGCCCTCTGCAGTTGTCCCGGTCGCCGGAGAAATTCCAGAGGCCGCCATACATGGAGACGAGATCTCGCGGCCTCGTCCCTCAGTGAACGATCACAGTATCGGCATGTCAAGGTGCGGTTGAGGTCGAAACAGCGAAGCGCAGGGGGGAATCCGCTGACGGAGGCTCGCCCATGGGCCTGTACCACTGACAGACTCAGCGCGTGCCGCCGCTGCGCCTCCTCCCGGAGCTCGAGTCCGCGATCCGTGAGCTGCCCTGCGTGCGGGCCTCCAGCGTGGTGACCGACTCCGATGCGACGCCAGTCGAGGTCCACGTCGTTGCCACGCCCGGCAAGCCGGCCAAGCAGATCGTCCGCGACGTGCAGTCGCTGTCGCTCGCCGAGTTCGGCATCGGCCTCGACCACCGCATCGTCAGCGTCGTCCAGATCGCTGAGCCGGTGCCTCCGGTGAACGACGTGCCTACGCCAATCGCCGACTCCATCCCGACGACGCAGGTCGACACGGCGCCGGCACCCGAGCCCGTCTCCGAACCCATTTCACCGCGGCGCAGCAAGCACCGCGCCGAGACCCAGCAGCGAGCCAGGCTCGACAACGTGGTGGTGAGCACCCGCGCCTCCAGCTTCGACGCGGCGGTGTCGCTCCTGCGCGGGGAGGAGATGTTGGAGGGCCGGGCGACAGGACCACCGCTCCCGACCACTCGGCTCAAGCTCGTCGCCGACGCCACCTTGGACGCGGTGAGCGAGCACCTCGGCTTGCTGTGCGTCACCGACCAGGTGAGCGTGCTCGACTCGCCCACGGCGCAGGTAGCCCTCGTCGTACTTCGGCTGCTCCCCCCGGGCTGCGGTGAGCAGCTGATGAGCGGGAGCGCAGTGGTCCGGGTCGACGAACCGGACGCTGTCGCTCGTGCGGTGCTGGACGCCCTCAACCGCAGGCTCGACGGCTGAGCCGGCCGCCAGCCCGGAAGGGGTACGGGTACGGCGTGCGAGGATGGTGGGGAACCCGCCCGTACGACCGAAGGACCAAGGTGGCTAAGAAGTCGCGCAAGCGCAAGGCCCGCAAGCGCAAGGCCGCCAACCACGGCAAGCGGCCGAACTCCTGAGCGTTAGCGCTCGGCGACGTCCGGGCGCACCTCGCGGATGCGGGCGAGCACCTTGACCCGTAGCACCTCCGGTGCGCAGTCGCAGCCGCACGAGCGCGCGACCAATGCCTTGACAGCCCGCTCGAGGTTGTACTGGCGAAGGCAGGGACCGCACTCGATGAGGTGCTGCCGGATGGCGGCCGCGTCCACCTGGTCGTGCAGCTCGTCGTCGATAAACACGTAGACCCGGTCGAGGATCTCAGCGCAGTCGACGTCGTGTGGCCTGCCGCAGCTCATCGCGCCCCATCCTCCGCGGCTGCAGGCACCAGGCCCCGCTCACGGGCGTAGTCCTGGAGCAGCTCGCGCAGCTGGCGGCGGCCGCGGTGCAGGCGAGACATCACCGTGCCGATCGGAGTGCCCATGATGTCGGCGATCTCCTTGTACGCGAAGCCCTCCACGTCGGCGAGGTAAACGGCGATCCGGAAGTCCTCGGGGATCCGCGCCAGCGCGTCCTTGACGTCGGAGTCGGGCAGGTGCTCGAGCGCCTCCCCCTCCGCCGAGCGCAACCCGCGGGAGGTGTGTGACTCCGCCCGGGCCAGCTGCCAGTCCTCGATCTCCTCCTGCTGCGCCTGTTGCGGCTCCCGCTGACGCTTGCGGTAGGAGTTGATGAAGGTGTTGGTCAGGATGCGGTACAGCCAGGCTTTGAGGTTCGTCCCCTCGGTGAACTGGTGGAAGGAGCCGTAGGCCTTGGCGAACGTTTCCTGGACGAGGTCCTCGGCGTCCGCGGGGTTGCGCGTCATGCGCAGCGCAGCCGAGTACAGCTGATCGAGGAAGGGCAGGGCGTCACGCTCGAACCGGGCGGTGCGGCGCTCGGGGCTCTCGACGGTCATCGTCGCCGAGGGTATCGGCAGCCGTACGCTCGCGCCGCCCAACAGGCCGTCCAGGCCGGGGTCGCCCCGTGTCTCGCGGACCTCGCTGACCAGCACGACGCGCGATTCCCTCCGGCGGATACGTCCCTTCGTTCGAGCCGAACGCCCCCGCTGATACGGGCATTCCCCGCGTTCGCCCGGCCCGGACTCAGAACCCGGACTCAGAACATCGGGTCCTCACCGGTCGGACCCTCCGGTTGCACCGGCTGCACCAGCTGCGGGCCGTTGTTGCGCACATCGTTGACCTCGGTGGAGACCGGGTACGCCTCCAGCCGCCCCGGTACGGCCGCGGCCAGCAGCGACCGCAACGCATCCGCATCGTCGCCGCTCCGGGGGTCGAGCCAGGACTCCCAGCGCTCCTGCTCCACCAGCAGCGGCATCCGGTCGTGGATCCGCCCCACCTCGTCCTCGGCGCTCGTCGTCAAGACCGTGCACGTCCACAGCAGCGCGTCCGGGTCGTCCTCGGGACGCTGCGGGTCACGCCAGATCTCGTACAAACCGGCCATGGCCAGGATCCCGCCGTCGTGCGGGCGGATGAAGAAAGGCTGCTTGGCGCCCTTGCGTTCCCCGTACCACTCGAAGTACCCGTCGGCCGGCAGCAGGCAGCGGCGGGCAGCGAAGGCGCGCCGGAAGGCCGGCTTCTCGTGCACTGTCTCCATCCGGGCGTTGATCAGCCGATTCCCCACCGAGGCGTCCTTCGCCCACGACGGGACGAGCCCCCAACGCAGGACAGTGAGCCGGCGCTGCGGCTCCGCATCGTCCACGCGACGGCCCTGTTCGTCGCGTGGCGGGCGGGCGAGGACGGCGTACACGGGCTTCGTCGGCGCCACGTTGTAGTCGGGCGGCAGCGGCTCGGGCACGTCGACGCGCTCGACGTCGAACTCCTCGACGAGGTCGTCCGGGCTGCGACTCGCTGCGTATCTGCCGCACACGCGCCCAGCCTGCCAGTTTCGCCGGTTGCCTCGATGTGGTAGTCAGACGCCATGAACCCGGTACGCCTCCTGGCCCGCCCCATGCTTGCTGCCCACTTCGTCCTCCGCGGAGCCAAGGCGCTGCGTGAGCCGGAGCCCCTCGTCCCCAAGGCCAAGCCCCTGCTCGACCGCGTGAGCCCGGCGCTACAAAAGGCGGTGCCGCAGCTGCCCGACGACCCCACGACCCTGATTCGCATCCAGGGCGCGGTGACGACGGCGGCCGGCCTCGGTCTGGCCACCGGCAAGCTGCCGCGACTGTCCGCACTGGTGCTCGCCGCCTCGCTCGTGCCCACCACACTCAGCGAGAACGCGTTCTGGCAGGCGACCGACCCCGTCGAGCGGGTTCACCAGCGCCAGCACTTCCTGCAGGACGTCGGGCTCGCCGGTGGGTTGCTACTCGCCGGCGTCGACACCGCAGGCAAGCCGGGTGTGGCGTGGCGGGCCCGGCGCGCCACCCTGGACGCCAAGCGCGGGGCGCGTACGGCTCAGCGTGAAGCCGTCCTCGCGTCCCGGTTGGCCCGGGCCGACGCGCGCCGGCGCACCAAGGGACTGGTGCGCTGACTCTCGGAAACACGGTCCCCAGCGACCCCTGGCCGGCGCCTTTCGCCGACGGTCCCGTCGACGCGGTCCTCACGCTGCCGGGCTCCAAGTCGGTCACCAACCGGGCACTTGTCCTTGCGGCCCTCGCCGCGGGACCCTCACGGCTGCGGGGGGCGTTGCGGGCGCAGGACACCGTCTTGATGGCGGACGCCCTGCGGGCGCTCGGCGTGGACATCGCGGACGACGTCACCGACTGGGTGGTAACACCTGCGCCGCTGCGCGGGCCGGCGGACATCGACTGCGGCCTCGCCGGCACCGTCATGCGTTTCGTCCCGCCGCTGGCCGCGCTCGCGGACGGGGAGGTCCGCTTCGACGGTGACCCGCGCGCCCGCGAGCGGCCGCTGAGCCCGCTGCTCGACGCTCTGTGTCGGCTAGGCGTGGGCGTGGACCACGGTGGCCGGGGCGGGCTGCCGCTGATGATCCACGGGAGGGGCAGCGTTGCCGGGGGCACGGTGGACATCGACGCGTCCGCCTCCAGCCAGTTCGTCTCGGCTCTGCTGCTGTCAGGCGCCCGCTACCAGGCCGGCGTCACCGTGCGCCACACCGCGGACGCGACCGGAGGGCCGCTCCCCTCCCGCCCGCACGTCGCCATGACCATCGCCATGTTGCGAGAACGCGGTGTGGCCGCCGAGGAGCTGGGGCCGGGCGCCTGGCGGGTCGCGCCGTCGATGATTGCGGCACGCGACGTCCGCGTCGAACCCGACCTCTCCAACGCCGCTCCCTTCGTCGCCGCGGCGCTCGTCACCAACGGGCGGGTGGCCGTTCCGGCATGGCCGCTGCGCACCCACCAGCCCGGGGATCGCTTGCGGAAGCTGCTCACCGCAGCGGGAGGCTCGGTGGCGCTCGGGAGCGAGGGGGTGAGCGTCAGCGGGAGCGGCGCCGTCCACGGGATCGACGTCGACCTGCGCGACGCCGGAGAGCTCGTCCCGATACTCACCGCGCTCGCTGCGCTTGCCGACGGCCCGTCGCGGCTGCGCGGGATCGCCCACCTGCGCGGCCACGAGAGCGACCGGCTGGCTGTGCTCGCCGGCGAGATCAACAGTTTGGGCGGGGACGTCCGCGAGACACCGGACGGGCTGGCGATCCGACCGCGGCCGCTGAGCGCGGGCACCCTGCACAGCCACGGTGACCACCGGATCGCGCAGGCCGGGGCCGTGCTCGGCCTGGCGGTGCCCGGCCTGCTCGTCAGGGACGTCGCGGCCACGGACAAGACGCTGCCCGACTTCGTCGGCCGCTGGACGCGGATGCTCGCCGGCCGGGCGCCCGGGTGAGCCCGCGCCGCGCGCGTACATACGACGAGTCCGACGCGCGGGTCCGCCCCGGCCCCGCCTCCCGACCCCGCACCAAGGTGCGCCCTGCGCACGCGGACGCCGTGCCGGGACGCGTCCTGACCGTGGACCGCGGCCGCTACACGTGCCTGGTCGAGGATCGCAGCGTCGCGGCCATGAAGGCGCGCGAGCTGGGCCGGCAGGGCGTGGTCGTCGGTGACGCTGTCGGTCTCGTCGGGGACGTGTCCGGCGACGAGGGCGCCCTCGCCCGCGTCGTACGAGTCGAGCCGCGGCGCACGGTGCTGCGCCGCACCGCCGACGACGACGACCCTGTCGAGCGGGTGCTCGTCGCCAACGCCGAGCAGCTCGTCGTCGTGGCGGCGCTGGCCGAGCCTGAGCCGAGTCACCGGCTGGTCGACCGCTGTCTGGTCGCTGCCTACGACGCCGGCCTGCAGCCGCTGCTGTGCCTGACAAAGGCTGACCTCGCCGACCCGACGCCGCTGCTGGAGACGTACGCCCCGCTCGGCGTCCCCGCCGTCGTCACCCGCCGCGACCGGGAGCGTGCGGGCCTGGAGGAGCTGGTCGGCTGGTTGCGCGGACGGGTCAGCGTCCTGGTCGGGCGCTCCGGAGTCGGCAAGTCGACGCTGGTGAACTCGCTCGTGCCGGGCGCTCACCGCACCGTCGGTAAGGTCAACGCCGTGACCGGTCGGGGACGGCACACCTCGACGAGCGCGCTGGCCCTGCCGCTGCCCGGTGGAGGCTGGGTCGTCGACACCCCCGGGGTCCGGTCATTCGGGCTGGCCCACGTCGACCCGCGCCGTCTCCTCCACGCCTTCCCAGACCTCGCGGCGGTGAGCGACCACTGCCCGCGCGGGTGCACCCACGCGGCCACCGAGCCCGAGTGCGCGCTCGACCAGGCGGCCGCCACGGGGCAGGTCAGCTCGGCACGCCTGGCGTCGTACCGCCGGCTGATCGAGGCGCGGGAGCGACGGGAGGGCGACTGACCGGCCGCCGGCTCACCCGCCGCCCCAGACCGCCGCAGAGCCCAGGTGGCCGACCAGGACGACGAGGACGAGCGCGGGCAGCGCCGCGAGTGCGGCGAGCACGGCGACGGTCCTGGTGATCTGGGGGTGACGGCCGTCGCGGTGCAACAGCACCAGGGCCACACCGAGCAGCCACAGCGGGGCGACCGCGTAGATGAGGCGCTCGCCGAGCTGTGCGTGCCGGCGCACCTGCTCGAGTACCGGGCCGCCCAAGGTCAGTTGTGACCGCAGGTCGGCACCGCTGCGGGTGGCGACCGGCACGCTGGCCAGCGCGAGCGTGGAGACCAGCACGACCAACCAGCCGTACGTGCTCCGCCAGCGCGGCACGACCGCCACGGCGATCGTCCCGAGAGCGGCCAGCGGCACGAACACGACGACCGCGTGGACCACCAGCGGGTGCAGCGGCACGCCGAGCACCGTGTCGGGCATCATGAGGGTCGGGGCATCATGAGGGTCGGGTCGTCATGGCGGGTCGGGCATCATGGCGGG
>JAUJNY010000005.1:0-23232 GCA_030447955.1 Jiangellales bacterium | reverse complement strand
TCATGGCGGGTCGGGCATCATGGCGGGCCGAGGACCGTCCCGCCGGTACGCCAGTACTCGCCCCGCTCCCGGCTAAGCAGCCCCTCGTCGACCAGGTAGCGACGCAGCGACGCGTGGTCGTCGTGGAACGTGCGCAGGGTCGCATCAACGTCCCGCTCGGGGTAGCGCACGCCCGGTTCGAATGTGCGGGCGACGTAGTCCAGCAGGATTAGCCGCTTGGCCCGCGACGCGGGCAGCGCGCTGATGCGCCCGTCCCGTACGAAGGCACGAAACACCGCAGCCTCCTGCGGCGGGGCGTCGGCCGGGGCGCTGTCCGGTGCCTCTCCGGCCGCCGCCGCCACCGCGTCCTGCAGCGGCGCGCGCTGGGCCATCCACGTGTCGCCGGAGCGAGCGACCAGGCCGCCGGCCTCCAACCGGGTCAGTGCGTTGAGCGCTGAGCGCGCCGGCAAGCCGGTGCGGGCGACGACCTCGTCGGTGCTGCGCGCGCCGAGGACGAGGGCGGCGAAAGCCTTCAGCCGGTCCTCACCCGCCAGCAGGCCGAGCAACGCCGAGCCCCTGGGCGTGGACACTGCGGCGGGCTCGCTCACCTCCGCGACCTTACGGCGCCGCCACCGGCTCCTGCTGGGGCAGCCGACGGAGCCCCCGCACGGACGGAACCGCCAGCGTGAGCAGCATCGCCGCCGCGACGACAACAGCGCATCCGAGCAGGGTGCTCACCACCCCGAAGACCCCCGCGAGCGGTCCGACCGCCGCCTGCCCCACCGGGATCATCACGAACGAGCCGAGCATGTCGTAGGAGTACACCCGGGAGAGCCGATCAGCGGGGATGTTCTCCTGCACCGACAGGTCCCAGCCGACGCTGAAGAACTCGAGCCCGATGCCAGCGAGCACACCGACGACGACCAGCGGCGCCAGCTGCGGCCACAGCGCCAGCACGAGCATGACGCCTGCCCAGGGCAGCGTGCCGAGCATTCCCACCAGCAGCGGCCGGGCGAGCCGCAGCCGCAGCATCAACAGACCGCCGACGAACATCCCCACGGTCTCGGCGCCGACGACCAGCCCCCAGCCGGCCGGGCCGAACGTTGCGTCGGCGATGACCGGCCCCAGGGTTAGGAAGCCGCCGGCATGCGCCGCGTTGGCGAAACCGAACGCGACGATGACCACCCACAGCCAGCTCCGCTCGGTGACCTCCCGCCAGCCGTCGCGCAGGTCGACGAGGGCGTTGCCGCCCGGCACCCGCGCCTGCGGGTCGAGCCGGATCGCGCCGAGAAACGCCGCACTGACGAAGAAGGTGGCGGCGTCGAAGGCGACCGCCCACCCGGAGCCGAGCGCGGCGACGACGACGCCGCCGACGGCGGCACCGCCGACCGGGGCGGAGTTCTGGCCGAGGCGGGCGAGGGCGTTGGCCTCCTGCAGCAGCCGGCGCGGCACCAGCTGCGGGATCAGGCCGCTGGATGCCGGCAGGACCATCGCGCTCGACGCGCCGTTCACCGCCTCGGCCGCGACCAGGGTGGTGATCGTGGCCGTCCCGGTGAGCAGCAGCGTGGCGGCGGCGGCCTGGGACACTCCAGCCACGAGGTTGGCCACAACCAGAACCCGGTGTCGGGGCAGCCGGTCGGCGATGACACCCCCCAGCAGCAGGAAGACCACCTGCGGCACGCTGCGGGCGGCGAGCACGATGCCGAGATCGGTCGCGGACCCGGTGAGGTCGAGGACGGCGAAGGCCACCGCGATGCCCGCCAGCATGTTCCCCAACAGGGAGGCCGTTCGGCCGACGAAGAACAAGCGGAACGCGCGGTGGTGCAGTGGCTCAAGGCCGACCCGGGGGCTCACTGGTCCGTCGCCATCGTGAACAACGCCACCGTGGCGCTGGTCCGTACCGTGTCGGACGCCCGTGGCGGGCGGGCGGCATCGTGCAGGTCGCGCATAGCGTCGGCGACGCGGTCGCAGACACTCGCCCAGACGGCCGGGTCGACCCAGAGCTCAGCGTCGGTGAGCGTCTGCCGGCCCTCCCCCACGGCGGTCGATCGGCGGCTCAGCTCTTCGGCCAGCGCCCGGTATGCCAGCCGCTGGGTCACCGGCGTGCGCGAGCCGCGGTCGGGGGCGGCGGGGTCGTGCCGGTAGCGGCGGGCCAGGCCACCCCGGACCCGCTCCTCCCCCGCCACGTCGAGCAGACCGGCGGCGTGCAGCTGGCGCAAGTGATAGCTCGCGTTCGCGTGGGTGATCCCAAGCTCCCGCCCCACCTCGGCCGCGCTCAACTCGGCGCCGGTGAGCAGCGAGAGCATGCGCAGCCGGAGTGGGTGCGCCATGGCGCGCAGTGGCGCCAGGCCGGACTCGGCCTCCCAAGGCATGCTGGAGAGTGTGAAGCTGGTGGCTTCCGACCGTCAAGCGTTTATTGGGGAGTCGTCGCCGTCGCGCTGGCGCGCGGAATGGAGCCGGAGCAGCACGGGCGCCAGCAGGACAGCCGCCAGGTCGAACCAGCCGTAGCCACCCGCGGCACCGGAGGGCGGGTTGCCGATGGAGACCAGGCCGGTCGGGTCGTACGGCTGCCAGGCCCAGGTGCCCACAGCGGTGCCGACCAGCTCGAGGTAGGTCACCACGACGAACGCGCCGACGTACAGGGTGGCCGAGCGACCCCAGGCGAGGAACCCGAGCAAGCAGGCGTACCAGAACGCGCCGAGGATGTCGCTGCGCTCGGCGAGCACAGCCCCCCACAACGCGTACCCGCCGCCGACGAGCACGGTGGCGCGGACGAGCGCTGCGCGATGCGCCAGGAAGAACGGGCAGCGGCCCAGCGCCAGCGCCGCGAGGTAGACCAGCCCGTGCCCCGGAGGCACGTACGCGGGCACGTTGTCGAAGCGGTAGACGTAGACCTCGAGCAGTGGGGAGAACGTGTACTCCACCGCCGTGGCGAAGACGACGACCACACCAGTCTGCACCCGCACCAGCGCGACCTCGCGGTGCAGCAACGCCAGGAGCAGCCCCCAGGTCAGCAGGCCCAGCACGCGTTGCTGTCCCAGCGTGGCGGCTGAGTCGACGAGCAGCACCAGCGTGATCCATCCAAGGACCGTGCCGGCCAGACCGAGGCCCGCCAGCGGGGCACCGGAGACGTCAGGGCGCTGGAGTGGCGCATCCGCCCGTCCCGATGTCTCGAGCCAGGCGGAGGCGGACACCCGTCCATGCTGGCAGAGGTCTCGACAGGACTCCCCGGGCGTGGCGAGGAGGGCTATGGTGCGATGGACGAGCGGGACCCAGGGAGGTCGGGATGCGGATATCCGACGTACTGCGCGACAAGGGGGAGGCGGTCGTCACAGTCGCCCCAGGGGCGAGCGTGCGGGAGCTGCTCGGGTTGCTCGCCGAGCACAACGTCGGTGCCCTGGTGGTCAGCGCAGACGGCGAGAGCATCGAAGGCATCGTGTCCGAGCGAGACGTCGTCCGGGCGCTGGTTGAGGCCGGCGATGAGTTGTTCGACGCCGAGGTCTCCTCGATCATGACGAGCGATGTGCACTCCTGCACAGCCGAGGACGACGTCCCGGCACTGATGCGGCTGATGACCGATGAGCGGGTCCGGCACGTGCCCGTCCTAGCGGACGGGCGGCTGAGCGGCATCGTGAGCATCGGGGACGTGGTCAAGCACCACATTGGCGACCTGGAGCTCCAGCGCGACTCGCTCCAGGCCTACATATCCTCCGGCGCGTGACCCGACTCGTTCCCCGGCCCACCCGCTCCGTCCCGGCCTGCGTGTCCTAGTGCCCCCGCTCACCGCGGACATCACGGTTGTCGTCGCCTCACAGAACAGGCGCGCCGAGCTGCTGCGCTCACTTCCCAGGCACGAGGCGCCCACCATCCTCGTGGACAACGGCTCCACTGACGGGACCGCAGCGGCCGTGCGGGCGGCGCTGCCCGCGGTGGAGGTCGTTGAGCTCGGCCGCAACCATGGCGCCCCCGCCCGCAACATCGGGGTACGAAGGGCGCGCACGCCGTACGTCGCGTTCGCCGACGACGACTCGTGGTGGGCCCCCGGAGCGCTGGCGCGGGCAGTGGGCGTGATGGACGCACATCCGCGGCTGGCGGTTCTGGCCGGCCGCATCCTCGTCGGTGCAGAGGAGCGCCTCGAGCCGGTCTGCGCGCAGATGGCCGCAGCCCCGCTGGGGCAGCCGGCCGACCTGCCCGGCCCAGCGGTGCTCGGGTTCATCGCCTGCGGCGCGGTGGTACGACGCGACGCCTTTCTCTCAGTCGGCGGCTTCGACCCAGTGGTGTTCTTCCCCGGCGAGGAGGAACGGGTGACGCTCGACCTCACCGCATCCGGCTGGGGACTGGCGTACGTCGACTCCGTCGTCGCGCACCACCACCCCTCCCCGCAGCGGCACGGCGCCGAGCGCCGGCAGCGACTGATCACCCGCAACGCCCTGCTGACGGGCTGCATGCGCCGCCCGTGGAGCGAGGTGGCGCGCAGCGCGATCAGTGCGTGGCGTGCCGGCGGGGCTCACCGGGCGGGAGTCGTCGCGGCGCTGCCGCGGGTCGCTGCCGCCGTCCGGCGGCGGCGCCGGTTGCCTCCGGCCGTGGAGGAGCAGCTCGAGCTTCTCCAGGCTGGGTGACCCGAACCGGCGGCGGAAAGCTCGACATGGCTGAGCGCCGGATCACCGCCTCCGCGGGCCGGCCACGGCTGACGGCCCGCCCGACCGCGCGCCCGGACGGCGGCCCTGGTGGAGGCACCGGTGGAGGCACCGCCACCGGCCTGCACAGGTTGACGCTCGGGAGGCGCAAGGAGAGCTTGTTGCTCGTGCCGCCGAGCTACCGCGGCACGCGCGCCGCTCCTCTGCTGCTGGCGCTCCACGGTGCCGGGAGCGACGGAAGTCGAGCGATCGATCCGCTGCGGGGGTATGCGCAGGCGTACGGGGCCGTGCTCCTTGCGCCCACGTCGCTGGGGTCGAGCTGGGATCTGATGCGCGGCGGCTTCGGTCCTGATGTCCGCTTCATCGACGAAGCGCTGAGCTACGTCTTCGACCACTACGCGATCGATTCAGAGCGCGTCGCCGTTCAGGGCTTCTCCGACGGCGCGACGTACGCGCTGTCGCTCGGCCTGTCCAACGGTGACCTGTTCCCGGCCGTCGTGGCCTTGTCACCGGGGTACGTCGCAGCGGAGCCGACCGAGGCCCGCCCGCGCATCCTCGTCGCGCACGGAGTCAACGACGACGTCTTGCCCTTCGGGTCCACGAGCGGACGGATCGTCCCGATGCTGCGCGACACCGGCTACGACGTCACCTTCATTCGGCACGCGGAGGGTCACAGCGCGATGCCCCGGTTGGAGGAGGCGTGGGAGTGGCTGGTCAGCGGTTGGTGATGCGGGGCTAGGGACGCAGCAGCGTCTTGATGGAGCGCCGCTCGTCCATGGCGGCGTACGCCTGCGCCACCTCCGCCAGCGGCAGCTCGAGGTCGAACACCCGCCCCGGGTCGATGGTCCCGTCGAGCACGTCGGGCAGGAGGTCGTCGAGGTAGGCGCGCACCGGCGCGACACCGCCGCCGACCGAGACGTTGGACCCGAACAGCTGCCGGATGGGCAGCTCGGCGCCGCCAGCCGGCACGCCGACGTAGCCGACTCGACCGCCGGGGCGGGTGGCGTCGATCGCCTGCTGCATCGACTCCTTCGTACCGACGCACTCGAGCACCGCATCGGCGCCGATACCGTCGAGCAGGTCGTGCACCCGCGCGACGCCCTCCGCTCCGCGCTCGGCGACGATGTCGCTCGCGCCGAACGCGCGGGCCACGTCCTGGCGATCGGCGTGCCGGGACATGGCGACGATGCGCTCGGCGCCCAGCCGCCGCGCGGCGAGAACAGCGCACAGCCCGACCGCGCCGTCCCCGACGACGACGACGGTGGTGGCGGCCCCGACTCCGGCAGACACCGCCGCATGGTGACCGGTGGCCATGACGTCGGACAGGGTGAGCAGGCCGGGGACCAGGGCCTCCGCCGGCTGGTCCGGAGTCGCGACGAGGGTCCCATCAGCAAGCGGCACTCGGACCCGCTCCCCCTGCCCCGCGTCGACGGGTAGCCCGTGCTCGTCCTCTCCTCCCCACCAGGCACCGTGGGCGCAGGAGGTGTGCACGCCGTGCCGGCAGTGCACGCAGGTCCCGTCGCTGATGGCGAACGGCGCGATGACGAAGTCGCCCGGTGCCAGGCTGCGGACCTCCGACCCGGTGTCCTCGACGATGCCGACGAACTCGTGCCCGATGCGGCTCGGGCTGGAGGTGTCGGTGACCCCCCGGTACGGCCACAGGTCGGACCCGCAGACGCAGGACGCGACGACGCGGACCACCGCGTCGGTGGGCCGCCTGATCGTGGGGTCGGGGAACTCCTCGACCCGGATGTCCCGTGGGCCATGGATGACAGTCGCGCGCACGTACGCCTCCCGGATGGTGTCCGGCGCAACCTACCCGGCCTGCACGAAGGTCACCCCAACCAACAACTCTGGGCGTTTGCCACGCTCGGCACGGCCTACGTCCTGTCACTCGGGCGAGGGCTGAGTGCCGCCGATGCCGTAGCGCTGGCGAACTCCTAGACGACTCCTCTTCCCCGGGCACTGTCATGTGCCCCATGTTTCACTGACGTGGGGGCGCATCAGCCCATCCGGCAAACGCGGGACAGTCCAGTCGCCGGGCCAGGACTGCGGTACCCAAGTTCGTCAGGTCGTCGTCCCGCCGTGCCCGGTGCTGAGACGCGGATGGCGGCCCGGTCAGTCGACCACAGGAGTCCCGTGTTGCCCGGCTGCCTCGGCCGTCCGTACCGCGGCCAGGGGCATGAGGTCGACGATGCGTACGCTCCTCATCCCATCACTGGTGGGCAGCAGGACGCGGATGCGCGGGTGATAGTCCAGGAGGATCTGTCGATCACGTCCGCATGGACCCACCGGACCGCGCCCCTCGTTGCCCACCGCGACGATCGTGGTCAGCTCCCTCGCACCCTCGGCACGGGCATGCCCCAGCGCCACAAGTTCCGCGCATGGCCCTCCGGTGAAGTGGAAGATGTTGAGCCCGCCAAACATGCGGCCGTCAATGCCACGTACGGCGGCGCCCATGGTGTGCACTCCATCGGGCCCATCGGTATTCGCGTCGACGATCCGCCGGGCGAACTCGATGAGCTCTCGGTCTTCGTCGTTGAGAGGATGCAAGTTAATGGCCACGGGCACCCAGGCTATGCCTGGTACGGCGGCGTACCGGTGTCACCGCGGTGGTGAACCGAGCAGGCCGGTGTGGTCGCGTGCGCTCGCCATGATTCCGGCCCGACCGCTCGGGACACGGGCAGCGTCGCTCTGGCACCGGCCCACCCCACACCGGGTGACAAATTGACGTGTCCGCCGCGAACTCGCGATGAGATGCAGACGGTTCGAGTGGACATATCGGCGCCGCAGCGATGACTTTCGTGGAGCCGAACGGTCTACCGCCAGGACGGCCACCGCAGCCGTCCCCTCGACCCGAGGAGACGTCAATGACGACCCCCGATGTCCCGATCCGGATGGAGTTCAGCTTCGAGCTGTCCGGCACGCCCGAGCAGGTGTGGGATGCCGTCGCCACCGCCAACGGCATCAGCTCCTGGTCCCTGCCCACGGACTTGGAGGAGCACGTCGGCGGGACGATCGTCACGCACATGAGCGAGGAGCAGTCGTCCACCGGGAGGGTCACCCACTGGGACCCGCCCCATCACTTCGGATACGAGGAGCCAGACTGGGCGGCGCTCGTGGGCCACGATGGGGCGCCGGTCACCCCGCTGGCCACCGAATTCTTCATCGACGCACAGCCGGACGGTACCTGTGTGCTTCGCGTCGTCAGCAGCGCCCTAGGCACGGGCGCCGACTGGGAGCAGGCCTTTCTCGACGACATGCAGAAGTACTGGGTGCCCTACTTCGACAACCTCCCCCTCTACCTCACCCACTTCCCGGGGCAGCGGGTCACGTCACTGTTGGCTCAGGCGAGCGTGCCTGGCGACGGCGCCGCGGTGTGGTCCGCCATGTGCCAAGGCCTCGGTGTCGGGGCAGTGGGGCAACCGGTCGAGGTCCGTGGCGTCAGCGGGCAGCTCGAGCGGATCGGGGAGTCCCGGTTGCTGGTGCGGGTCACCGATCCCGTCTCGGGTTTCCTGGAGTTCGCCGTGATGGATCGCGGAGATGGCACGACCTGGACCCAGGTCACGGGCTACCTGTTCTCCGTGGACGACGCCGGGTACGTGCAACGCGAACAACCGGCCTGGAGAGCCTGGCTGGAGGGCTTGGCGGTCCCGGCGGCCTCCTGACACGCCGCGCTCGGAGGGTCAGCGGCTGGTCCGCTGCACGGCGTCGAGGACGACGTCGGAGAGGCGGTGGCGGCGGGCGTACGCCTGTCGCTGCAGGTCAGCCCCGGTGCCGCGGTCGAGCAGCTGGTCGAGCAAGTCGCGGACGCGCGCTTCGTCGCCGGCCTCCTCCAGCGCGGGGCGCAGGTACGCCAGCAGGTCGTCGAGGATCTCCCGGGCGGGCACCGCGCCGCCGGCAACCGGGTCGACCAGGTCACCCCCGACTCCCCAGCGGGCCGCTCGCCAGTGCGCTGCGCGCAGCATCTCGACGCGGACCTGCGGCGCGGGATGCCCGCGCTGCCAGTCCTGGGCCGCCGTGGTGACCATGGCGCGGGCCAGTGCGGCGAGCAACACCGAGTCGTCGGCCTCGAGGCACACGTCGGCCGCTCGCAACTCCACCGTGGGGAAGTTCTCCGCGAGCCGGGCGTCGAAGTAAAGCATCCCGCGGTCCAGGACGGCCCCACTCGCGAGCAGCCCCTCGACGGCCTGCTCGTACCCGGCCGCGGAGCCGAACGGCTCGGTCGGGCCAGCCGAGGGCCACCGGCCCCACACCTGGCTGCGGTAGCTCGCGTACCCGGTGTCCTCGCCCTGCCAGAACGGTGAGTTGGTCGACAGCGCGCGCAGCACCGGCAGCCACCGCCGGATGCGGTCCAGGACGGCAACGCCCTCTTCCCGCGAGGCCACCTCGACGTGCACGTGGCAGCCGTTGGACAGCTGCTCGGCCGCCGTGAGGCCGTACACCTCCATCATCCGCAGGTACCGCTCCTTGGTGGTGGGGATCGGCGTGACCGGCAGTGGGCTGCCGGCCAGCGCGGCCACGGCCACCCCCTCGGCTGCCGCAATGTCCGCTGCCGCACGGCGGCGCCCGCGAATCTCCCCGGCCAGGGTCTCCAGATCCGCGCACGGCGGTGTGCCCAACTCCACCTGCTGGCGCATCAGCTCGGTCTCGACCCCGCCGCCCGCTGCACCAGCGCGGTGATCCTCCCCGGCCCGCTTGGCGACGTGCCCGCCCTGTTTACGCGGGAGTCCGGAGTCGGGGTCGACGACCAGCAGCTCCTCCTCGACCCCCACCGTCCGCGCCACCATGAGCGCACAGTCTGACGTCAGAATCGTGCAGTGCGCCCCCACCCGCACACCTGGAGGTCTCATGAGCGCCGAGCGGACCGAGCCGGTCATCGCGTTCTCGTCCCGGGCCGAGTGGCGGAGCTGGCTCGACGAGCAGCACGAGACCTCACCGGGGCTGTGGCTCAAGATCGCCAAGAAGGGCTCGGGCATCGACACCGTCTCCTACGCGGAGGCGGTCGAGGTCGCCCTCTGCTACGGCTGGATCGACGGCCAGTCCGGCAAGTATGACGACGAGTACTGGCTGCAGCGGTTCACGCCGCGCAAGCCGCGGAGCAACTGGTCCAAGATCAACCGTGACAAGGCCACCGCGCTGATCGCGCGCGACCAGATGGCCCCCGCCGGGCTGCGTGAGGTCGAGAGGGCCAAGGCGGACGGCCGGTGGGAGGCGGCGTACGACTCCCCCCGCACTGCGACGGTCCCCGCGGACCTGCAGCGGGAGCTGGACAAGGACGACCGCGCGCGCGAGTTCTTCGCCACGCTGAACAGCGCGAACAGGTACGCGATCCTGTTCCGCATCCACGACGCCAAGCGGCCGGAGACGCGGGCCCGGCGGATCGCCCAGTACGTCGCGATGCTGAGCGCGCACCAGAAGCTCTATCCCTAGCCCGCTAGCCCGCCCTGAGCCCGCTGCGTCGCGTCGCCGCAAGGCGAAGGATGGGGACGTGCTCGCCGCGCTCTCGCCGGCCCGACGCCGTTTCCTGCTGCTCCTGCTCGCGGTCATGGTGGCCCTCGCGCTGGTTGCCGCCGTGCTCGTCGCTGACCGCATCGGCTCCGGGGCCGTACGCCCGGTGGCGCAGGACCAACCCGGTCCGGTGCTGCTGCTACCCGGGTACGGCGGCTCGACCGGCTCCCTCAGCGCCCTCGAGGAGGCCCTGCGGGCCGACGGCCGGGAAGCGACGACGCTCGTCCCCGTAGGTGACGGCACCGCTGACCTGAGCGTCCAGGCAGCGGCGCTCGGCGCCGCGGCGGAGGAGGCGCTGGCCCGTACCGGAGCGGGGTCCGTGGACGTCGTCGGCTACTCCGCCGGTGGCGTGGTCGCTCGGCTGTGGGTGCGCGACTACGGTGGCGCGAGCCTGGCGCGGCGGGTCGTGACCCTCGGCTCGCCGCAGCACGGCAGCGGGCTCGCCGAGCTCGCCGTTGGCACCGTCCCGGGACGCTGCCCCACCGCGTGCCAGCAGCTGGCGCCCGACAGCGACCTGCTGCGTGCGCTCAACGCCGGCGACGAGACGCCCGACGGCCCGCAGTTCATCTCGATCTGGACCGCGGTGGACGACGTCGTCACTCCACCGGACTCGGCCCGCCTCGAAGGGGCCCTGAACATCCCCGTGCAGAGCGTCTGCCCCGGCTCACGGGTCTCCCACGCGAGCCTGCCCTCGGATCCGGTCGTCGTCGCGTTAGTCCTGCTGCAGCTCGGTGTCGACCCCCCGGTCGCGCCCTCTCCGCAGGACTGCCGGCGGCTCAGCTCTTGACGTCCTTGGTGGTGAAGTTGGCCCAGGCGGCACCCAGGAAGACCCCGACGTACACGCCCTGCAGGGCGATGCCGCGGACGACGTCGCGCCACAGGATCGGGTCCCGGAACAGGTCGACGAAGGCCAGCCAGTAGCGCGTCGGCAGGTAGGGCTGCAAAGCCGTGGCGGCGTCCAGCGTCAGCAGCAGCGACGAGGCGATCAGGAACGCCAGCGCCCCCAGCGTCGCCCCGAGCGGGGAGTCGGTGACGGTCGAGAGCAGCAGCGCCAGCGCTGCCACGCCCAGCATCGACAGGGTCACGTAGCCGATCGAGAGCATCGTGCGCTCGGCCACCTGGGCGGACGTCAGCGTCGACCCGGACACGCTGCTCGCCAGCGGCTGGTCGCCGAGCAGCACGGACCCGGTGACGTACGCCGTCCCGGCCACCACGAGCACCGCGATCAACGCGAAGGCGACGACGCTCACCAGCTTGGCCACGAGCAGCCGGGTACGGCCCACCGGACGGGTGAGCACGTAGCGCAGCGTGCCGGCCTGCGCCTCCCCCGCGATCGAGTCGCCCGCGACCACGGCCACCGCGACCGGCAGGAACAGCGGCAGCACGATGGCCAGGGCGGCGAGCGGGAACAGCGTGCCGTCGGACAGCACCGCGGACAGGAACGCCGGACCGGTGCCCGGACGCGGGCCGAGGTCGGTGAGCGAGAGCAGCACCGCTACCAGCGTCGGCAGGGAGTCGAGCAGGGCGATGGTGACCCAGGTGCGAGGTCGGCGCAGCATCTTCACCAGCTCGACGACGATCACCCGGCGCTCACCGCTGCGGGTCGGGTGCGGTCGCGGTGAACACCACCTGCTCCAGCGTCCGGCGCTCGGGGCCCAGCTCGTCGACCCGCACTCCCGCGCTGACGAGCAGCGAGTTGAGCTCTGCGGCGGTGGCGCCGCGGACGAGCAGCCGGTCCCCGTCGCGGCGCTCGACCCGCCCGTCGAGCAGCGACACCGCCCGCTGAGCGTCAGGGGTGCGGATGAGCGTGCGGCCGGTGGGCGCCTGCAGCCCGGCGAGCTCGTCCTGGAGCACCAGCCGACCACGGTCGAGAATGCCGACCCGGGTGCACAGTTGCTCGACCTCGGCCAGCAGGTGGCTGGACAAGAAGATCGTGGTCCCGCGGGCGTGCAGGCCGAGCAGCAGCTCGCGGATCTCCCGGATGCCCTGCGGGTCGAGCCCGTTCGTGGGTTCGTCGAGCACCAACAACCTCGGGGTACGCAGCAACGCCGCCGCCAGGCCCAGCCGTTGCCGCATGCCCAGCGAGTACGCCTTGACCGGGCGCCGCCCCACGCCGGCCAGCCCCACTTGGTCCAGCACCTGGTCGATGCGCCGCCTGCGGGTGCGCCGTTGCCCGCCTGGGCCCATCGCGTCGAGCAGGGACAGGTTCGCCCGCCCGGACAGGTGCCCGTACGCCGCCGGCCCCTCCACCAGCGCGCCGACCTGCGGCAGCACGTGGCGGGCGGCCCTCGGCAAAGGTTGGCCGAGCAGCTCGATCTCCCCGGCGGTGGCCAGCACCAGGCCGAGCAGCATCCTGACGGTGGTCGTCTTGCCCGACCCGTTGGCGCCCAGAAAGCCGTAGATGTCGCCTGCCCGTACGTCGAGGTCGACCCGGTCCACGGCGAGCACCGAGCCGAAACGCTTGGTCAGCCCACGGGTGAGGATCATCGCCGCGCCCCGGCGAGTGGGGCAAGCTCGGCTGCGGCCTGCCGCAGCGTCGAGGTCGTGACGGTCCCCGCCAGCAGCCAGCTCGTCCCGTAGGGGCGGTCGGCCAGCAGCACGCCCAGCACACCGACCGTCACGGTCGTCCCCGCGTCGTCGACCTGGACGCCCGGGGTCCGGGCCAGCTGGTCTCGCAGCGGCACGGCAGCGTCCCACAACGGGATGGCGATCAGTCGCGTCACGCCACGTCCGTAGTCGCCGACCGCGCCGCCCCGCTCCCCGGCCCGTCGCTGGAGTCCGGCCAGACGATCCGGTGGGAGCACGGCAGCGAACTCGTCGGCCTGCGTTGCGATGTCCAGGGTGTCCTCGACGTCGAACTCAGCACCCGGCGGCCGGGTGAAGGACGTGGCCGCAGCTGCCGGCGCCTCGGTGGACAGCTCGAGAAAGGATGTCGTCATCGCGGCGGTGTCCTCGGCTGGGCCGAACACCGCCACCCGCAGGGGCAGCCCGGTCCGCGAATCGACCCATACATCGACGTGGTCGACGCTGGACTGCGGGTCGGCGGGGTCCAGCCGCAGCCCGGGCGCGTCCCGACCGGCGACTCGCTCAGCAGGCAGCCGGCTCACCTCGTCAGTGCGGGCCTCGCTGAGCAGGCGGCGGCCGAGCAGGGAGGGCAGCAGGTCGGCGGTCCGCGGCAACCGGACCTCCGGGTCGGTCGTACGGGTCACGCGCGCCGCCTCGTACTCCCAGACGGTGGTGCCGCGCGCGTCGTGGATGAGGTCGGTCTCGCCGCCGGGCTCGAGGGCGTCGACGCGCCAGTTGTCATCGCCCCGCCACCACACGCGCAACTTGGTGCGTTCGCCGAGCAGGTTGGCGAGGTCGGAGAACTCGTCGGTGACCGGCAGCTGCAAGCCGCCCACAGCCTCGGCGTATCCGGAGTAGGCGACGCCGCCGGATGCCTTCACCCGGCGCAGCAACTCCGCGGCGCTCAGGGCTGAGTCGCGGGCTGGCAACGCCCTGATCGCGGCTGGGAGCGCCATCAGGACCGCGATGCCGACGGCGACGATGCACCAGCGGCGGGCGGCGGTCACGTCACAGCGTACGTCGAGCCGGGGCGACGGAAGCGGGCGCGGTGCGCATCGCCACTTTCCACCGTCCGCGAGCCGTTCCCCTTGTGCACCCGTCGGTTACAGATGGCCTCTCAGCTGGGTGGAATAGACGTCGAGGCTTCCGTCAGCGTGTCGGACCACGATCCACTGCTCGGTGGACTTTCCCTTGTGCGCAAAGAAAGGCGTTCTCGGGGAGAGGTACGCCGCGTCGCCGTTGCGAACCTGGTAGGTCTCGGCGTCCTTGCCGCTGAGTTGGCATCGAACCGTACCGAGTTTGCGGCCCAGCACGTCTGATCGCGCCGCTGGAAGATCTGTGGCCAGGTAGTAGCTGCGGTCTTCATATCGGATGAAGTCCGCCCAATCTATGTGGGTGCTGCTGCTGTCTGCACCGAGTGGCTCCGGGCACGGCGCGCCTGACTCGGCCAGCTCCTGCAAGCGATCAGCGACGCCCAGGACAGCAATGAGAGCCATCGCGGCGAGGATCCGCCCAAGAATGTGCCGAGGCGTCATGCAGCTCCTTCGACTATCTACTTATGCCCTTCGACGCGGGGACAGTGGTTTCGGTTCCGGACGGTCGGGCGTCGGTCGTGTCGTAGCCCGCGGCGGGTACGACGGCGCAGTGGGCGCTCGCCGCGGCGTCGGGGTAGAGGGCGAGAACGGCAACGACGCCGAGGGTCCCGCCGACGAGCTGGGCAAGCACGAAAGGCGGCACGGAGCCGGGTGCGATGCCGGCGAAGGTGTCACTGAACATCCGACCTACGGTGACGGCTGGATTGGCGAACGAGGTGGAGGCTGTGAACCAGTAGGCCGACGCGATGTACGCGCCGACCGCTGCCGCGGACAGCGCGCCACGGGCAGAACGGGCGAGGGCGAAGATGAGGGCGACCAGGCCGGCGGTGGCCACGACCTCGGAGAGCCACAGGTGCGCGCCGCTGCGCTCGGTGGTCGCCCAGGTCATCGCCGGCAGGTCGTACATGAGGTTGGCGAGGACCGCGCCGCTGACACCGCCGACGGTCTGGGCCGCGATGTAGGCGCCGGCCTCGGGAAAACTCAGGCCGACGCCTGCCCGGCGGCCGAGCCACCAGTCGGCGAGGGTCACGACCGGGTTGAGGTGCGCCCCGGACACCGGTCCGACAAGCAAGATGATCACTGCGAGGCCGGCACCCGTCGCGAGCGAGTTCTCTAGCAGCTGCAGGCCGGCATCGTCAGGTGAGAGCGTCGCTGCCGCGATGCCCGACCCGACGACGACGGTGACGAGCATCCCGGTGCCGAGGGCTTCGGCGGCGAGGCGACGAGGCAGCGAGGCGGTCGCCATGGGGGTCGGCTGCTCGCTCAGGCAGGGACGCCGAGCTCGCGGAGCAGCTCGCGTACCCGGCTTTCGATCTCGTCCCGGATCGGGCCCACCTGGTCGAGGTCCTGTCCTGCTGGGTCTTCCAGCGTCCACTCTTCGTACCGCTTGCCGGGAAAGATCGGGCAGGCGTCGCCGCAGCCCATGGTGATTACGACGTCGGCCGCCTGCACGATCTCGTCGGTCCACGGCTTGGGGAACTCGCCGGTGATGTCGATGCCGCGTTCGCGCATCGCCTCCACGGCCGCGGCGTTCAGGTCGCGGCCCGGTTCGGAACCGCCGGACCAGGCCACGGCCCGATCGCCGGCGAGCGCCTGGAAGAAGCCAAGAGCCATCTGCGAGCGGCCCGAGTTGTGCGTGCACAGGAACAGCACCGTGGGGGTGCCCGCCAGCGCCTTGCCCTCGACCTTGGCCAGTGCCTTGAGCCGCTGCCGGGCGAAACGCTCGGCCAGCAAGGGCAGGAAGTTGGGGATCGCCGCGCGGTCGGCGAACTGGTCGTAGGAGCTGTGCAGGAACCGCTCGATCGTCGCTGAGCCGAACGTCTCGGCGAACTCGCCGTGCAGGTGCTCGGCGGCGACCTTGAGCGCCAGGTTCTGGTCGAGGGAGAGGTCCTCGCGGCGGTAGGTGTCGGTCATGCTGCCTCCTCGGGCATGGGTACGGCAGCCGCCAGCCGGCTGACCCGGTCCTCGATGAGCGTGAGTGCATGGTCGAAGGCCTCGTCCGCCCCGGTGCGGACGGGGTCCGGGACCGACCAGTGCAGCCGTGCCGGCGCGCGGGACGCGAGCTCCTCGTGCGCGTTGTCGCAGACGGCGATGACGAGGTCGTCGGGACGTACGACCGCGTCGACGTGTGCCGTACGACCCCGTCCCAGCCGCAACCGGTGACGGCGTGCGGCGGCCACGGCCCCCGGGTGGACGCGTTCGGCGGGGTGCGTGCCCGCCGAGGTGGCCGGCACCCTGCTCGCCCGAGCCCACGCGGCCACCGCGAGCTGGGAGCGAGCGGAGTTGTGGGTGCACACGAACACCAGCCGGGGCGCCGTACGGAGAGGCGGCACGGCCACGTCGGCCACGGCAGCGGAGAGCAGCCGCACGTACGTCCGCCGGCGGTCGCCTTCGGAGCGGACCCGCTCGACTACCCCAGCCCGCTCGAGCACCTTCAGGTGGTGAGCCAGCAGGTTCGTCGGCAGGTCCAACGCCTCGGCCAGCTCGCCCGGGGACACGTCACCCAGCACCAGCCGATCCACGATGGCCAGCCGCGAGGGATCCCCCAGCGCCGCATGCATGCGGGCACGGGACGCGACCGACGACTCAGTAGACATTGCCTCAATGGTGACTGACCCAACGAGGTGCGGTCAACCTCAGCTCGGAGGTCCGGTGCCGTTCATCGGGTGTTACGCATGACGTTCGGAGCAGGTCGGCCCGAGGAAGCGGTGGGGCTGGAAATGTGTCGGTGACCGGTGGAAGGGTGCTCCCAGACCAGAGGAGGAAGCCATGCCCACTCGTGACACCGCTTGGCCCAACGGCACACCGTGCTGGGTCGACTACGGCGCATCCGACGTCGACGCGGCCAAGGACTTCTACAGCGACGTGCTCGGCTGGACCTACACCGGGGGCGAACCGGAGTACGGCGGCTACCTGACCTGTCAGGTCAAGGGCCGCGACGCAGCTGGCATCGGTCCCCAGCAGGACCCCTCCAATCCGCCGCGGTGGACGACGTACTTCGCCACCGACGACGCTGACGCCGCCGCCGGTCGCATCACCGAGGCTGGGGGCAGCGTGCTGGTGCCGCCGATGGACGTAGGGCCGATGGGCCGCATGGTGATGGCTGCCGGCCCGCAGGGGGAGCCCTTCGGCCTGTGGCAGGCCGGCCAACAGACCGGCGCACAGATCTACAACGAGCCCGGGGCGCTGGTGTGGAACGAGGCGGCCCTCGACGACCCGCAGGCAGCCCGCGACTTCTACGCCGTGGTCTTTGGTTACCACTTCGACGAGCTTGAGGGCATGGGTGGATACACCACCTTCGCCACCGAGGACCGGCCCCTCGGCGGGCTGGGCGGCATTGGGTCCGGCTCCCCGAAGGGCTGGTCCTGCTGCTTCTCGGTCGCCTCGACCGACGCCACGGTCGCTGCCGCTGAGGCGGCCGGGGGCAAGGTGACCATGGCTCCGCAGGACACTCCGTACGGACGCTTCGCGGTCCTCGAGGACCCTTGGGGCGCGCCCTTCTCGGTCATGCAGGGCACCTCTGGTTGACCGACAGGCCGGGAGGTCGCGTCGACCGGCGGAGCCCTCGTGGATGCCTCGACCTGTAAGCGCGGTGACCCGCTGACACCTCGGTGAGCCACGCCCGAGCATGACGACCTGCGACGCCACTGGAGGACCGATGGATGACGACACCCAGGATCACTCGGCTGAGCTGCCGCTACCGAATTTCGACCAGCTTCCCGTTCCAGACCTGCAGCACCGCATTCGCGCGCTGGACCCGGCGGAGATCGACCAGCTGCTGGCGCACGAGCGGGACCACGCTCACCGTCCGCAGGTGATTCAGCTGCTGGAGCGGCGCTCAGAGGAGCTGAAGCACGGAGCAACCCCGTCGGGCGGGGACCCCTCGACGGCGTCCGTCCCGGAACCGGCCCCCGGACCCGCACGGCAGAAAGGGACGACCCCGCAAACGGCGGGCCCGCCGGTCAACCCGCCCTCGCACGGGGTGCCGACCAACCCGGCACAACCGCGAAGTACTGGATGAGCACGGGCCGCTACGGCCGGGGGTTGGTGCGTCTCCAGGGTCGCTGGTCCCGCCGGGAACCCATGGCCCCCGCCGCACACTTCGGGCAGACCCGCCGGACCTCGTCGGCCGACCCGCCGGACTCCGGCAGTATCTCCGGCCACGGCACATGCGGGAACCGGCGCAACCGCGACCGGCTCAGCGCTAGACCGCACAGGGTTTGGTTGGTGCCGGGCAGCCAGGCGTGCACGCCGTCGGCAGGCTGGCGTACGCCGTCCTCATCGATCCACTGACCGGAAGCCGCGACAGCCGCCGAAGCCAAGTTGTCACCACCGTCCCGCGATCTCGCCGCAATCGGTGCACCCATCCTGGCGCGACGTGCCCCGGCCCCGCCCTGACGTCGGACTGCGCAGCGGCGACCTCAGGCGCCATCCTTCTTGGCTAACGCTGTGTCGGGAGGGAGCACTACGTGGAACTGCCGCGGCTGCTGCTCGAGATTTCAGCCCTCCTGACTCTTGCCGTGCTCCTCGGCCTGGCAGCTCGGCGGCTGCGGGTGCCGCTGAGCGTCATCCTCGTCGTGGTCGGCTTCCTGGCTGCCGCGGCCGGGCTCAGCCCGGAGATCGGCCAGCTCGAAGGCGAGGCCTTTGAGGAGGTCGTCGTCTTCCTGTTCCTCCCCGTGCTGGTCTTCGCCGCCGCGCTCGGCATCGACCTGCGTGCCTTCATGCGCAACCTCGGCGCGATCCTCGCCCTGGCGGTGCTCGCCTTCCTGGTCTCCGCCGTCCTGGTGGGGATCACCCTGCACTGGGCCCTGGGCACCGCGCTCGCCGTGGCTTTCTTGTTCGGCGCGTTGATCTCCGCCACTGACCCGGTGGCCGTGGTTGCCGTCTTCCGCGAGGTCGGTGTGCCGCGGCGGCTGCTGGCTCTGGTGGAGGGGGAGAGCCTGTTCAACGATGGAGTCGCCATCGTGCTCTTCGCCATTCTCCTCGAGGCGGTGACGGGCGGGTCGGTGAGCACGCTCGCTGGCACCGTCGACTTCGTCGCCGTCTTCGGCGGCGGCGCGCTGATCGGGATCGTCCTGGGCCTGCTCGCCGCCTTCGGGCTGCCCTGGCTCGACCGGCTGCCTGCCGCGGCGCTCTCCCTGGCCTTGGCCTACGGCAGCTTCGTCGTGGCTGACGCCGTGCTGGGCTTCTCGGGAGTCATGGCCACGGCTGCCGCCGGGATGGTGCTGGCCGGATTGGCGCCCAGCCGGGCATCGGCGGAGGTGCGGGAGATGTGGGAGCAGATGTGGGAGGCGCTGGACTATGTCGCCAACGCCCTGCTGTTCCTGCTCATCGGCCTGGTCATCGGCCCCGACCTCCTTCTCGAGTACCTCGGTCCCATCGCGCTCGCCGCGGCCGTCGTGCTCGTTGCCCGGGCGCTGGCCGTCGTCCCGATGGTGTGGCTGCTCGAGCGGGTGGCCCACATCCCGCGGCTGGGTTGGCGCAACGAGGCCGTCCTCATCTGGGGTGGGCTCCGCGGGGGAGTCGCCCTGGCGCTGGCCCTGGCGCTGCCCGAGGAGCTCGCCGAGCGGGAGCTGCTGGTCGCCATGACCGGCGGCGTCGTGCTGGCCACCCTCCTCCTCAACGCCACGACGATCCGATGGCTGGTGTCCCGCCTCGGCCTTGACCGACCAAGCGACACCGACCGCTACCTCATGGCGATCGCCCACGTCTCAGCGGTGGACGCGGCCCGGCGGCAGATAGCCGACCTCGGCGTCTCCCCCGACGGCGAGGCGGCGGAACTCGACACCGCCGAGAGGTCCGCGCACGAAGAGATGGCCGGGCTGGACATCGACGACGACGAGGAGTACCGCATCGTGGTAGGGCGCGGCCTGCACGTGGAGCGCCGCACGTACGAGTCGCTCAGCGACGAGGGCCTGCTGCCGCCCGCGGTGACCCGGACCCTGCTGCATGAGGTTGACGACGAGATCGACGACCTGTCCCTGCGCGGCAAGCGCCACGAGGTGGGTTCCACACGCCGCCGCCGCTCCGGCGGACTGGAGCAGCTCAGCCGGCGACTTGTCAGCTGGCTGCCGGAGCCGGCGGGAAGCGACGCCACGGACCTGGCGTACGCGGAGGCAACGGCCCGGCGGCTCGCGGCGCGGCGCGCCACGGACGCGTTCGAGACCTTCGGCGATCTGCCTGCCATCCGACCGGAGACGGTGGAGCGCGCACGGCGCACGTTTATGGAGTGGGAGCAGCGATCCATCGACGAGCTGGCCGAGCTGGACTCCCGGTCGGGGGAGGACGCGAGCACCCTGCACGCACGCCAGGTGAGGACCCTCGCGGCGGCGGCATCCAGCCGGGAGCTGAGCGAGCTGGTGGAGACGGGGTTGCTGCCCGCGCAGGTGCTCTCATCCTCCGGGACAGCGCAGGCCGACCGACCCCGCTGACCCTCTGGCCAGACGCTCGGAGCCGCTGGCAATCGCTGCTGCACAGGTTGCTGGGGGCAATTCGACAACGACGGTGGCGGCGTACGACCTGGCTAGCCTTGCCCGTTGGCAGCACTGGGGCCGGACGTGTTCGCGCAGCCCAGCTGGCCACCTCGTCGGAGCTGACCTACAAGACTGAACCGCGTTGGGGTTCGTAGCGACTCGGCTCATTGGAAACCGGCCGATTCGAGTGGCCGGGTCTGACGCCGCCCGGACCGGGCAGGCGCGGTCATTCCGCGGGACGTACCAGGGGCAGCCGGACCTGGAACGTCGTCCCGGACGGTCCGGTCGCGAAGTCGAGGGTCCCGCGGTGCCGCCGTTCGACAATTCGCTGCGCGTTGTCGAGCCCCAGGCCGCTGCCCTCGCCCGGGGCCTTGGTGGTGAAGAACGCCTCGAACACCCGCGGCTGCGCGTCAGCCGGGATCCCCGGGCCGTCGTCGCTGACCTCGACCATGACGTGGTCGCCGTCGAGCGAGGTGCGCAGGGTCAGCGTCCCGGTGCCGCCCATCGCGTCGGCCGCGTTGTCGATGAGGTTCGTCCAGACCTGGTTGAGCTCGGCGCCGTACCCCGGGACGTCCGGCAGCGTCCGGTCGTAGTCCCGCTGGACCCTGACGCCCTGGAGCTTGGAGCCGAGCATCACCACGGTGCTGTCGAGCCCGACGTGGACGTCGACCTCCTGGTGGCTGGCGGTGTCGACGTAGGAGTACTGCTTCACCGCCGCGACGAGCGTCGAGATCCGGCCGGTCGCGTCCTCGATCTCGTCCATGAGCCCTTCGGTGTCGAGCGTGTCGGCCAGCCAGCGCAGGGGCCCTTCCGGGTCGCCCTGTGCGCAGACCTCGTCCAGCCATGCCGTGTCGAGGCCGGCGGCGGCGAACACCGGCGCGAGCTCGTAGGCCCCGGCTATCCCGAGCGTGTCGAGCAGGTCGGCGATCTGATCCTCCCGGTCCGCCTCCTGCACCGGCGTCAGCGGCGGCCGGGGCTTCGCGGCGATCTCGACGGCCTGTTCCTGCAGCTCGACCAGCCGGTGGATCGTCGCCGGGTCGACGCCGCCCTCGGCGATGACGGACAGCTTCTGCCGCATCCCGGCGACCCGCCGCCGGAGCTGGCCGGTAGCGCGTACCGCGGCGGCGGCGGGGTTGTTGAGCTCGTGCGCGAGGTTCGCCGACAGCGTCCCGAGCTGGGCGAGGTGCTCGCGTTGGCGGACCGTCGCCTCGCTGTTACGGACCCCGATAAACAGCCCGTCGAGCAGGTGCACGGCCATCGGGAAGAACGTCCGCATGAGCTCGGCGAAGTGAGCCGCGGGCAGCTGGAAGAAGCGGCTGGGGACGGTCGCGACGACGGAGTTCTGGTAGAGCTCGCCGGCGTCCTCGACGTAGGACCGGACCGCGCCCGCGTACGACCCGCGGTGTGTCGTCTCGTTGACGACGACGTCCTCCCCGCCGACGAGCCGTGACATCCGCAGACCGCCGTCCATCAGGACGTACAGGTGCTCGGACGGGTCGCCTTCTTGGTAGACCGGCGCGCCGCCGTCGTAGGTCCGGCTCCGCCCCCGCTCGGCGAGCCAGTCGAGCTGCTCGTCGGTGAGCGCCTCGAACAGGAACAGCGTCCGGAGCTCGCCGGCGCTGACGCGGCTCATGACCGGTCCAAGTAGCGGTGCACGAGCGTGACCGCCATCGCGCCCTCCCCGACGGCGGACGCCACGCGCTTGACCGACTCCGAGCGGACGTCGCCGGCGACGAACACCCCCGGCACGCTGCTCTCCAGGTAGTACGGGTCGCGGGCTAGGGGCCATCCCGGCGGCGGCCGTCCGTCGCCGCCGAGCAGGTCCGGTCCGGTGAGCAGGAACCCGCGGGCGTCGCGGGCGTAGGCGTCGCCGAGCCAGTCGGTGCGCGGCGCGGCGCCGATGAAGATGAACAGCCACGACGCGTCGACCGTCTCCGTCGCGCCGGTCCGGGCGTCCCGCAGGACGAGCTGCTCGAGGTGGGCGTCGCCGCGGCCCTCCGCCACCTCGGTGCAGGGCCGGACCTCGACGGCCGGGTCGGCCTCGATCCGGGCGACGAGGTACTCGGACATCGACCGGCGCAGGTCGCCGCCGCGGACCAGCAACACCACCCGGCGGGCGTAGCGGGCGAAGAACAGCGCTGCCTGCCCGGCTGAGTTCGCACCGCCGACGACGTACACGTCCTGGCCCTTGGCGTTGACCGCCTCGTGCGCCGCCGCGCCGTAGTACACGCCGCGGCCGGACAGCTCGTCGACGCCCGGCGCGGCGATGCGGGTGTACTCCACGCCGGTCGACAGGACGACCGCGTGGGCGGTGACCTGCGTGCCGTCGGCGAACCGGACGACCCGTCCGTCGCCCTGTGGCTCGACCGCGGTCGTCCGAGCGGCGGTGAGAATCTCGACGTCGAACCGTAGGGCCTGGTCGCGCGCCCGCTGGGCGAGGTCGGACCCGGACAGGCCGTTCGGGAAGCCCAGGTAGTTCTCGATCCGGCTGCTCTGGCCCGCCTGCCCGCCGGTCGCGGCCTGCTCGACCAGCAGGGTGCGAAGGCCCTCGCTCGCGCCGTACACCGCGGCGCCGAGCCCGGCCGGGCCGCCGCCGACCACGACCAAATCGTAGAACGGGCTTCCGGCGGTCGTCGACAGCCCGACCCGTTCCGCGAGGTCGCGGATCGCCGGGGCGACGAGGACCTCCCCGGCCGGCAGGAAGACGACCGGCAGCGCGGCGGTCCCGTCCAGGCCGGCCGCGCGCAGCAGCAGCGCCCCGTCCGGGTCGTCGACGGCGAGGTGACGGTACGGGACGGCGTTGCGGGCCAGGAACTCCTTCGCGGCCTGCGTCGCCGTCGACCATTGGTGCCCGACGACGGTGATGCCCGCGAAGACCGGCCGCGCCGTCGTGCTCCAGGCCGTCAGCAGCTCGTCGACCGCCGGGTAGAGCCGTTCCTCGGGCGGGTCCCACGGCTTGAGCAGGTAGCGGTC